>CAWBIN010000016.1:0-145637 GCA_963788955.1 uncultured Alphaproteobacteria bacterium
AGGCTTCCTGCCATAAGGCCATCGAAGACCACCTTGACGGCCTCGCGCGCCACTTCCGTCCTGCCGGCAGCGCGCGCAGGGACTGCAGGGATGATCGAGCATGAGCCGCTGCCGCAATCCGACACGGCGTGCCACAACGCGAACCACGCGAGTGCTACGGAAGCGGTGCGGCCGTTCGCCTCGATCGCTCCATTGGCATGGGCCGATGCCGGGTGATTGACCCTGGGATCAGGAGACCGCCGAGGGCGATCACGATTTCCGCATCTGCCAGCATCTGCGACGAATTGCGGGAGAGCGCGGTGGGGCTGATCCGATCGAAGAGCGAGCAGCTACTGCATCAACCGTCGCCGCCCAATTTTCCCTAGACGTGCGAGGCGCTGCCACAGATCCCAGTCTTCGCAGGTGTGCAGCGATACATCGAAACCACCCAACTCAACGATCTTCTCCCGGTCAACCAGCAGCGCGTGCGTGCGGATGGCGCAGCGGCGGGCGAATGTCTCGAAGGGCTGGATCGCGACCTCGGTTGAGATGGTCGACGGCGTGAGTTCGCCGTCGGGCATCACGCGCCGAGAACCGCAATAGGCCGCCACTGCATCGAGAGCGGTTTTCAGTGCGGCCAGCGTTTTCGCAAGGAAGCTGGCATCCACCCAATCGTCCGCGTCCAGGAACATGAGCCAGCGGCCGCGCGCTGTCGAAATCCCGCTATTGCGCACGCCGGCGGCGCTACAAGCGCAAGAGCTCAACGTGAATGGGGCATCGTGCTCCACATGACCGGCGATGATCGCGGGGGTGCGGTCCGTGGAGGCGTCGTCGACGATGATGGCCTCCCAATCCACTATTTCCTGGTCGAGAAGGCAATCGAGCGCGCGCGCCAGCGTTGCCTCGGCGTTGTGCGCAGGAACCACGATGGAAACCAAGGGATTATGCGCCACGCCGTCTTACTCGCGCCTGGTTCGAAGGTAGAACAAAATTCCCGAAACGTGGCCGGCGATTTCCCGCCAAAGGAAACGATCCTCAGGGACGCTGCTCGACGCTGATCCGTCCGTCGACCCATCGTCCACCACGACTATATCCAGTGCCTGGTAGGTCTGCCAGCATCGAGCTTTCGCTTTTCTTCGGCAAGAAGCGGCGAATGTCAAAAAAGCGGGTGACGGCATCGGATGGCAGCACTGCCCTGTCAAGATCGAGGCGAATTAAAGCCAGGCAAAAGACTTGAAGACCGGCTGAATCGCGAGCGCGCATGCCCTCGTTGCATGGGCCTGTGATCCTGGTCCCGGTCGTTCTGCGCCCAGCATCACGGATGCCCAGTTCATAGATTGCCCGGGGGCCTGGGCCGAGATCGGAATGTCCTGCTCCTGGCGGCTAAACAAACACCGCCAAGTACCCAGCGCAAACGGTCTGGGTCGGAACGATGACGTCTTGCACCGCAACATCGGTTTCTTCAAGGTAGGGCAGCGACGGACATATGGATGTCGTTGCTTGCCGATTTGACCGGAAGGTTGAGCACCATGCCACTCATGATTCGACGATTGGGAGCCAGGAATCTGGCGCGCCCGGCACGACGTCTCGGAGATCTGGCTGCGATTTTTGTCCTGATTGCCGGGCCGCTCCTCCTTGGGATCGCCCTCTTGTTGACTGGTCAGGCACAGGCGCAGGAGCCGGCGACCGTCCCGCCTGAAAGGGTCAAACAGCTATTCGAGCTTCTCGACGACCCGTCAGTGAAGGCCTGGGTGGCCGAACAACGAAATCAGGGCGCCGGTCAACGGAACGCCTGCCGAAGCGGGGCTTCGCCGGCCGCCGCATCGTCCGACGCCGTGGTCGCACCAGGCCAGATGAACACGATGGCATCCTCGACGCTCGATCGGATCAAGCATCATATCGTAAAAATCGTGCGAACCTTGCCCTTGCTGCCGGGCCAGTTCGCGCGCGTTCGGGCAGAGACCATGGCGGATATGTCCAGCAAGGGGCCCGTCGGTGTATTTGTGCTGATTGCGATGTTCATCGCCGCCGGCCTGGCGCTCACCTGGGCAACGTACAAGTTGACCCGCCCATTTCGTCTTTGGATCATCGCGCAACCGAAGGATACGCCCATTGGGCGAGCCAAGAAGATTGGCGGCCGCACGCTTTATTCCAGCCTGCTGATCGTCTCGTTCGCGCTGGGCAGCGCCGGCGCGTTCATGTTGTTCGATTGGCCAATCCTCATCCGCGAGATTGTGCTGACATTTCTGATGGCTGCAGTCTTTACATGGGGTGTGCGCACGTACGTCGCAGCCCTGCTCGTCCCATCCTTCATGAAGGTCGAGAACGCCGTCGAGGTTCGCGCCTTGCCGGTCACCAACGAAACGGCTGACCATTGGTCCTATTGGCTATCCCGGATCGTCGGCGTCTTCGCCTTCATAGCCGCCGCGTTCATCCTTTTGCCGGGTCTCGGCATCGATCGGGACGGAATGATGGTCCTGTCGGTGGGCGCCGATTTCGTGCTGCTGCTGCTCTTGCTGCTTGCCGTTTGGCGTCGGCCAAGAACACAGCGAGAGGTGGGCACGGTCACACGGCAGCGACATGGCTGTTGACTGCCTATTTCATCGTTCTGTTCCTGCAGCGCATAGCGGGTCTTTACACAATCTTCTGGTTCACCTTCGCTGCATTCTTCCTGCCTTTGGCAATCGTGCTGACGCAGCGCGGGGTTAATTTCGTCTTGCGGCCGGGTTCGGAAGATGCTGGCCGACCCACGATCCCGGCGGTGACGATCGCTGTCATCGATCGCGGAATCCGCATGATCTTTATCCTCGCGGCGGCTTACCTTCTCGCGCGTGTCTGGGGTCTGAACATGCAGTCCATGCGGGATAGCGATACGACCACCACGCTCATTTTGCGCGGCTTGATCAATGTCATGGTCATTGCGCTTGCCGCCGATTTCGGCTGGTCGATCATCAAAGCCTTGATCGAACGAAAGCTCGGCATCGAAATGCCGCACGCGGTCATCGGCGAGGAGGACGTCCCGATCCTCGATCCTCAGCAGGCGCGGCTGCGCACGCTCTTGCCGATCATCCAGAACATTCTGCTTGCAGTGATCGTCGTGATGGCTGTGCTGATGATGCTCGCCTCAGTGGGTATCCAGATCGGCCCGCTGATCGCCGGCGCCGGCGTCGTCGGCGTCGCCGTGGGTTTTGGGGCACAGACCATCGTCAAGGACGTGATCTCAGGCGTATTTTATCTGCTCGATGATGCGTTTCGTGTCGGCGAATACATTACATCGGGCAGTTACAGGGGTACGGTGGAGAGCTTTTCGCTGCGCTCGGTGAAGCTGCGCCACCATCGTGGACCGCTCTTCACCGTACCGTTCGGCGAACTCGGGGCAGTCCAAAACCAGAGCCGTGACTGGGTTATCGATAAATTCAACATCACGGTTGGCTATGACACCGATATCGACTTCGCTCGCAAGCTGATCAAGCAAATCGGCCTCGAACTGGCGGAAGATCCCGAATTCAAACACTGGGTGCTCGAGCCGATCAAGATGCAGGGCGTACAGGAGTTCGGCGAGTACGGCATCGTATTGAGACTCAAGGCGACAACCCGACCCGGAGGCGCCTTTGGCATGAAACGCAAATTCTATGTACGCATCCGCCAAGTCTTCAAGGAGCAGGGTATCGAACTGCCGTTCCCGACTGTCCACGTCCAGGGACTAGAGAACCCACATAGGCCTGAGAACGCGCTCTCGGAGATCACACCCGCGTTGAAAATGGCCGTCGCGCAATCGCACACCAATCGGCGCAGAAAAAAGGCCGGCACAACGGAGTAGGAAAGCTGCGACACCTGTCGGTCACAGTGCGGCTTGGCGGTCGCCCGTGGCGGCGATACTCTTTTATCTTCAAACGTTTAGGACGAAAGTACCGGCGCTCATGCCCGACGGCTTAAAGCTGAGGTCGATTGGGCATTTCCGCTCGCGCATTTCTTGCCCACTCGGGTGAGGATCATCTGGTTCCCGCCATCCCGCCTTATGAACAAGCCTGACCTGGCATGCAGAAGGGTTGTACTGACGCGGGCGTTGACGGTGACACCGCATGACCGCGGTGCTCGACAAGATCGCGAAAGCTTTCCAACCAGATCCGGGGATCATGAAAACGATCGGCTTTGCTCGTTCCCGCCGGGAAGGTTGATGATCGTAGTATACAGCCGAGCGCGAGGCAGGCTGCGCACCGCCAGACAAGCGAATTACAATATATCTAAAGAGTCTTCGCAACTAACTCGCGTTACAGGAGCATATCCTGGAATAGTATTGTTCATTTTGCTGGAAGTTTGCGTTCTTCGGATCGATTAGATTAGCAGGCTATGGTCGCTATACCGAAAAATTGATCAAAGTCACGCCGATCATAACTTTTTCATTTGTTGCTAGTCCAAGAGACGTAAAACGGACGCACGAAGCGCGCCTAGGTCAAAAGTCCGGCTTGCGGGCCGGCTATTTTGCTGACATGTTTACCAGTTTACTGAATTAGCACTGTGGCAGCTGTTCAAATGGAGGGGCATAGGGATGGCCAAGGAATCTTCGAGTACCGCTTCTTCGGCAAATAAGGCGGACGGAAATCTGATAGGTAATGCAGACGGAAACGGGCTGAACTTTATGGGGGCCCAGGCTCGCGAGAGCGGGGCCTCCGGCGACGCTGTAGGTGTCGACAAGATACGTGATCTGCTGTTCGGCAACCAGATGCAGGACTATGACCGCCGTTTTTCCAAGCTTGAAGAACGGTTCTTGCAGCGCTTCAAGGATGTCGAATCCGAGGCCAAGCGCAATCTTGAAATGTACGAGTCAAATGCAAAGAAGCAGGTCGAATCGCTTGCCGGCGCAATTGCGGAACGAAAAAGATGCGCGAGCCGAGGCCGACAAGGAGATTGACCGGAATCTTCGCGAGCAAAATCAGGCGCTTGAAAAGCAGGTGCGCGCGTTGTCGGATCAATTGAGCGAGCTTGAGCGCGACGTTGCGGACCGGATAAATCGAAGCGATCATTTGCTGCGTGAGGAAATCAAGCAAAAGAATGAAAGCATTCAGATGCTAATGGAGAAAATGTTTTCCGATCTCAGCAACGTCAAGACCGACCGAAATCTTTTGGCTGGCCTGTTTGTCGAGGTTGCAAAATGTCATAAATCAGGATCCCGTCGGCAACAAGAGCAACTCGGAACGTAGCTGGAAAGTGAGTTGATCGGAACTTGACGTCGACCGTCGACCCAATCAGCCTTCCTCAAAGAGCCGCTTCGAACGATACCGAGATTGATCGCGAGGCTCTGGCTATTCTTTTGGTCGAAATTGCCCGGAACGTTGATCCGGACTATCATGCGCGTTTCGACGGAGTTCCAACCGCCGATCCTCGCATGGAAACGCTGCGCCAGTTGCTGGTCGGCCGCGAAATTTCGGAGCTTTCACGAGTTACGCATCTGCTCGACGAACCGGAGCAGCTTGCGGCTGCAGTGGGGGGCGTTCTTCCCAGTGCAGCCGCACGGGCGCCTCATGCGCAACTCGGCGAGGCCCTTGCGCCAGCTGTCGAGAGGGCTGTGCAACGGTCGATCCAGAAGAGCCCGCGTACGCTTACGGATATATTATACCCGGTGTTTCTGCCGGCAATTCGCAAGTCGATCGGGGAAAAGATCGACCAGACCTTTCAGTCGCTGAATGAAACTTTAAGACATATATTTACCTGGCATGGGCTAAAGTGGAGATTTGAATCTTGGAGAACAGGCGCAAGCTTCTCGGAAGTTGTTCTTAAGCATTCTCTTGTGTATCGTGTAGAACATGTCTTTCTCATTAACCGCAATTCCGGGCTTTTGATATCCCATGTAACTGCCGATAATGCAACTAGCGAAGACCCTCAACTCATTTCTTCGATGCTTAGTGCAATTCAAGATTTTGTAAAAGACTCATTTAACGAGAAAGAACAGAGCGGCCTGGACACTATCCGTTTTGGCGAGCTTCGTCTCTGGTCAGAAGTTGGACCGTTTGCGACCTTGGTTGCGGTGATCCGGGGAAATCCGCCAGAGGAATTACATGAAATAGTTCGCGATGTGTTGCTTCGCATCCATGATGAATACTCACAGGCTTTAGAGCAGTTTGACGGCGACAGTTCGCAGTTGGCCGGCGTAGAGACGCAGTTGCAGACCTGCGTTGAACTGAAGCAGGAGGAATCAAACCAGGGATTTCCGTGGCTGGTGGTGGCTGCAGTCCTGCTGATTTTGATTGCGGCAGGCGGTTGGTTCTTTCTTTCCTGGCAATCCGGGCAGCGCTGGCAGGCCTATGTGTCGCGACTGGGGACCCAGCCGGGCATCATCGTTGCCGAACAAAAGATGCGCGGTGGCCAATTCTATATTGCCGGCCTGAGAGACCCGCTTGCCGCCGACCCGCAGTCGCTGTTGTCCGGAACGCAGGTCGATCCCGCCCGCGTTCATTCGCAGTGGCAATTCTATCAGAGCCTTGAGCCGGAGTTCGTGTTGAAGCGACTGACGGCGTCGCTGGCTCCGCCGGATTCGGTACGACTTTCGATCGTCAATGATCGCATCGTTGCCGAGGGTGAGGCTCCCGACACCTGGATCGATCGGGCGCGGGCCGCCGCCCAGCAGCTTTCGGCAGGCGGACCGGAATTCGACATCTCCAAGGTTCGTGATGTGAGCCCCGAAGCACGCGCTGCGGAAGCGCTGGCAGGCCTATGTGTCGCGACTGGAGACCCAGCCGGGCATCATCGTTGCCGAACAAAAGATGCGCGATGGCCAATTCTATATTGCCGGCCTGAGAGACCCGCTTGCCGCCGACCCGCAGTCGCTGTTGTCCGGAACGCAGGTCGATCCCGCCCGCGTTCATTCGCAGTGGCAATCCTATCAGAGCCTTGAGCCGGAGTTCGTGTTGAAGCGACTGACGGCGTCGCTGGCTCCGCCGGATTCAGTACGACTTTCGATCGTCAATGATCGCATCGTTGCCGAGGGTGAGGCGCCTGACGCCTGGATCGACCGGGCGCGGGCCGCCGCCCAGCAGCTTTCGGCAGGCGGACCGGCATTCGATATCTCCAAGGTCCGTGATGTGAGCCCCGAAGAACGCGCGGCGGAAGCGCTGGCAGGCCTATGTGTCGCGACTGGGGACCCAGCCGGGCATCATCGTTGCCGAACAAAAGATGCGCGATGGCCAATTCTATATTGCCGGCCTGAGAGACCCGCTTGCCGTCGACCCGCAGTCGCTGTTGTCTGGAACGCAGGTCGATCCCGCCCGCGTTCATTCGCAGATGGAAATTCTATCAGAGCCTTGAGCCGGAGTTCGTGTTGAAGCGGCTGACGGCGTCGCTGTATCCGCCGGATACAGTACGACTTTCGATCGTCAATGATCGCATCGTTGCCGAGGGTGAGGCTCCCGATACCTGGATAGATCGGGCGCGCGCAGCGGCCCGACAGCTTTCGGCAGGCGGACCGGAATTCGACATCTCCAAGGTTCGTGATGTGAGCCCCGAAGCACGCGCGGCGGAGCACTGGCAGTATTATGTGTCGCGACTTGAGGCCCAACCGGGAATCATCGTCGCCCAACAAACGGCGAGGGGCGGACATTTCTACATTTCCGGCCTGAGAGACCCGCTTGCCGCCGACCCGCAAACTCTGCTGTCCGGAACGGAAGTTGATCCTGCCCGCGTTCATTCACAGTGGCAATTCTATCAGAGCCTTGATCCGAAGTTCGTGGTGAAGCGGCTGACGGCGTCGCTGACCCCGCCGAAATCGGTTCGGCTTTCGATCGTCCAGGGGCGCATCGTTGTCGTGGGTGAGGCTCCTGCCGCCTGGATCAACCGGGCGCGGGCCGCCGCCGAACAACTTTCGGCGGACGGAGTGGTTCTGGATGTCTCGCAGCTGCGTGAGTTGAACCTTGCAGAACTCAATCATTTGAGAGAGGCCATCCAGGCGACCGATATTTTCTTCTATTCCGGCAAAGTTGTGCCGGGACCAGAGCAGACGCCGGTTCTCGACAGATTGGCGGATCAAATAAAGGAATTCGCCCAAAGTGCCCGCAAGTCAGGCATAACAGCGCGGTTCATGTTGACCGGCCATTCGGACGGCACGGGCCGTGAGACGGCCAACGCGTCGATCAGCGCCGCCCGCGCCGAGACAGTTCGTGCGCTTCTCAACAAGCGCGGCGTCGCTCCGGAACTGCTGCTGGTTCGGGGCGCGGGAACTTTTGAGCCGGTGGTGCCTGAAAATAGTCAAACCGGGAGCTCCACCAATCGCCGGGTTTCGATTACGGTAAACCTAGACTAGTGCGGAGCCTAGGATGTTGCAAAAAAAGATCTGCATGCTGGGCGGGTTCGCTGTCGGAAAGACGAGCCTGGTTCGCAGGTTTGTGCAAAGCATCTTTTCAGAAACCTACTTGACCACGGTGGGAGTGAAAATCGACAAGAAGAGTGTCGCACTCCCGGACAAAACCGTGGATCTGATTTTGTGGGATTTGGCCGGCGAAGACGATATCGGCTCATTCCGCGTCAGCTATGTGCGAGGTGCGGCCGGGCTCGTGCTTGTCGTCGATGGAACCCGCGCCGCTACTCTTTCCGTGGCGCTCACGCTGCGCGAGCGGGCCGAGGCCGAATTCGGCGCTATGCCGTTTGTATTGCTGTTCAACAAATCCGATCTGGCCGATCGGTGGGCAATATCGGATAGTGAGATTGACGAACTCAGGCAACGTGGATGGCAAATCTATCTAACAAGTGCGCTTTCTGGTGAATATGTTGATGATGCGTTTCGTCAGCTTGCTTCGATGGTCACCAAATAGACCATGCATAGATTGCCAAAAGAAGTCGGAAGCTGGATTTACAATTTCTTCTACAATGAGCACTCTGTCGCATATCTGAAAATTGACGCCCAGCTTTGCATAGCTGCGAAGGGCGGTAACGTTAAACATTACGGACTCTCATCACTTCGCATTGGTAAGCCTGTTGCCGATCAGCTTGAATTCATGGAAGGTTTGCTGCCTTGCCCGGAGCTTCCATATCATATGGCCATGGTCGAACTGCCCAGCGGGCGTGTCGCGGACCTTCATCTTTTTGCTGACAACGCCTGCGTGTGGCTGATCTTTCTTGACGCCACTGCCGAACGCGACAATAGGCAGCGGCTTCAACAGAAGGCTTATGAAATGACGCTCCTGCAAGAGAGGGAGCGTCAACTCAACGAGAAATTACAATCGACGAACGAGGCGCTGAGGGAAAGCCAAGAGGGATTGTCGCGTGAATACCAGCGCGCCGAAACCCTACTCCTCAACATTCTTCCGGCGTCGATCGCGGAGCGGTTGAAGGCGGACGAACAAATTGCAGACAACCACGCAGAGGTGAGCGTGCTTTTTGCCGACATCGTCGGGTTTACGGAAAGAGCGCGGAGCGTCGGAGCCGTGACGACGCTCGCTATCTTAAATTACTTCTTCAAGGCGGCGGATCTGCTCTCGGAACTGTACGGCTGCGAAAAAATCAAGACAATCGGCGATTGTGTGATGGTGGTCGCTGGCCTGCCCACCGCGCGATCCGACCATGCCGAAGCCCTTGCGCATTATGCACTTGAACTGCGGAAAGCGGGTAAGCGCGAACGTTTCGCAGGCGAACCGCTAAGACTTAGAATTGGAATTCACTCAGGACCAATCGTCGCGGGCGTCATAGGCAAAAGGCGGTTTGCCTATGACCTGTGGGGCGACACCGTCAATCTCGCCTCACGTATTCAAACGTCCGCGGAGCCCGATGAAATCCGTATTTCGGATGCAACTCACGAACTGCTTGGACCAGATTTCGCTTGCGACCCACTCGCGGAAACGGAATTGCGTGGTACAGGTCGTGTGCGAATGTGGCGACTCCGGGCCTGATCGGCCCGCTTGGCGGCCCAACGGCCCTTCACGCCAGCGCCGGCTATTGGGACGCGACCCAATCGAGGACAGCGACATTTTCTGTCAGCGTTTCCTCGCTATCCCGTACGAGGGCTGGAACATAACCGTTGTGCGTAACCGTCCCGGTCAGATACGCCGCCCGGTTTTCGCGTCAAACAGATGCGCTGAGGCACGGTCGATCTCGATCCGCACCGTCTCGCCCTGCTTCAGCGCCAGCCGCTCGCGGAACAGGCAGGAGATCTCCTCGCCGGCGCAGTCGACCTTGGCGAATATCTCCGAACCGGTCGCTTCCAGAAGCGTGACCGTGCCGGAGATGCCCTGGGCTGTCGCACGGATATGTTCGGGGCGGATGCCGTAGATGAGTTCGCCGCCTGTGGCGTGCGCGGGGTGTATGCCTTCCGGCAGCGGCAGGGTCAATCCGCCGTTGCTGCGGAAGATGCCTTCCTCGATGCGGCCGGCAATGAAGTTCATTGACGGCGAGCCAATGAAGCCGGCGACGAACAGATTGGCCGGCCGGTCGTAGAGATCGAGCGGCGCGCCGATCTGCTCGACGAGGCCGTCATGCAGCACGACGATCTTGTCGGCCATGGTCATCGCCTCGATCTGGTCATGCGTGACATAGATCGTGGTGGTGCCCAGCCGCTGGTGCAGCGCCTTGATCTCGCCGCGCATCTGGACGCGCAGCTTGGCGTCGAGGTTGCTGCAGCGGTTCGTCGAACAGGAACACCTGCGGGTCACGCACGATGGCGCGGCCCATGGCGACGCGCTGGCGCTGGCCGCCGGAAAGCTGGCGCGGAAACCGATCCAGCAACTTCTCCAGCCCGAGAATGTTTGCTGCCCTTTTGACACGCCCGGCTGTGTCGGCCGGATCGGCTTTCTTGATCTTGAGCGCGAAGCCCATATTGTCGGCGACCGTCATGTGCGGATAGAGCGCGTAGTTCTGGAACACCATGGCGATGTTACGGTCCCGCGCCCTGAGATTGTTGACGGTGCGCTCGCCGATGGCGATCTTGCCGCCCGAGATGGTCTCCAGCCCGGCGATCATGCGCAGCAGCGTCGACTTCCCGCAGCCCGACGGCCCGACCAGGATGACGAACTCGCCATCGGCGATATCGACGCTGACGTCGTGGATGATCCGCGTGGCTCCGAAAGCCTTCTGCACGTTGTTGATGGTTACCGATGCCATTGGATTCCTCCAGAAAGAGTAATGTCCGCTCGGGCCGCCCTCAGCCGCCCTTGACGGCGCCGGCGGTCAGCCCCGCGACGATCTGCCTTTGCGCGAACATGGTCAGCACCAGCACCGGCAGCGTCACCACGAGTGCGGCGGCGGCCAGCGGTCCCCAACTCACCTGTTCGTAGGAAAGCATGTTGTAGACAGCGACCGGCAAGGTCCGCGTCTCGCGGCTGGCGAGCACCACGCCGAAGACGAAATTGTTCCACGAGAAGATGACCGACAGGATGAAGGCGACGACGATGCCCGGCTTGGCGATCGGCAGCGCAACCAGCCGGAACACCTGCCAGGAACTGGCGCCGTCGATGTTGGCCGCTTCCTCCAGTTCCATCGGCGTCGTCTCGAAATAGCCGATCATCACCCACACCACGATCGGCACGGTCACCACCAGATGGATGATGATCTGCGGCCACAGCGTGCCGAGGATGCCGATCCACTGGAACAGCAGGAACAGCGGGATGAGATAGGAAAGCCCCGGCGTCATGCGGGCGATCATGATGACGACCGCCGATCGTTCGGCCTTGAGCCGGGCGATGCCGTAGCCGGCCGGCACGCCGATCAGCAGCGCCAGCAGCGTCGCCGTGCCGGTCACCAGCACCGAATTCCAGAAATAGAGCAGGAAGTTGTTTTCCTCGAACACCTTTGCATAGTTCGACCAGGCGAGATGTTCAGGGATCAGGATCGGCGGATAGGCGCCGTTGTCGATCTCGAACTTCAGCGACAGTGAGATCATCCAGAGAAAGAACAGGATCGCCGGCGAGACGATGACCAGGGCCGCGAAGAACAGCCCGATCTGGTTGAGCAGCCGTGACGTCATCTATTTGCCCTCCGCATCGATCCATTGCGAACGCTGGCGCAGCATCAAAAGGATGAAGGACAGCGCCACGATGACGATGAAGAACACCACCGCCATGGCCGAGCCGTAGCCGATGTCGTAGTAGGAGAAGGCGGTGTTGTAGAGATAGATGTTGATGGTCTCCGACGCCGTGCCCGGCCCGCCCTGGGTCATGGCGTAGATGATGTCGAAGCTCTTCAGCGCATCGATGGTACGGATGATCATCGCGATCATCAGGAACGGCGCGATCATCGGCAAGGTCAGATAGCGGAACTGCTGCCAGGCATTGGCGCCGTCGATCTCCGCACTTTCGAACGGCTCGCGCGGCACCGAGGCCAGTCCGCCCAGCACGATCAGCATCACCAGCGGCGTCCACTGCCAGGTCTCGACCGCAACCAGCGAAGGGATGACGGTGTTGGCGTTGAATATCCATTCCTGGGCCGGGATGCCGACCAGCGACAGAAGGTAGTTGAGCACGCCAAGCTGCGGATGGAACATCATCGTCCAGACCAGCGCCACGGCAACCGGCGTCGCCATCATCGGCATCACGAAGACGCCACGCAACAGGCCGCGCAGCGGAAACTTCGCGTCGAAGATCAGCGCGGCGACGGTGCCGAAGAACATCGGCGCGACGACCGACAGGAACGTGTAGGTCAAGCGTGTGCCAGAGCGATTCCCAGAAGCGTGGATCGCTCGCCAGGCGCAGATAGTTCTCCATCCCGGCAAAGCTTCGCGCCTGGCCGAGCGTCCAGCGGTTGACGCTCATCCACAGCGTGAAGGCCCAGGGAAAGACGATCACGGCGCCGACGACGACGAGCGCCGGAATGACGAAGGGCCAGTAGTTGGGAGCCAGCCTTATCGTCTGGCTCCCGTCTGTGACTTCAATCGTCACCCCGGCCTGTTCTGGGGTGGTGGCGGACATCAGCCTTGCTCGCTCCTGTCGAGAACCGGCTGGAATTGCTCGGTGGCCTTCTTCAGCTCCTCAGCCGGATCGGCGCCGGCGATCATGTTGCTCAGCGCCACGCCAAAGGTATCGCGGAACTCGGTGACCGGGATGATGACCGGCAGCGCCAGCCGGCTGACATTGCCGGAGCCAACCACGGCATCGAGCCAGCTCGCCGGCATGGTGACGCCCTCGCGCACCTTGGGATCTTCCAGCACCGACTTGCGGAACGGCACGCCGGCGCCGGCCTGCAGCAGCCGCGCGCCCATGGCCGGCGACACCGCCCACTGGCAGAACAGATAGGCAGCCTCCTTCTTCTCGCTCGCGGCCGTCACGCCGATGCCGTCGCCGAACGTGCCCGAGGCATGCGCCTTGGGGCCCTTGGGCATGACGCCATAGCCGACCTTGCCGACCACCCGCGACTTCTCGGGGTTTTCCATCGGCGGAGCAAAGCCGACACCGTCGAACCACATGCCGATCTTGCCCTGCAGGAAGGCCGACTGGGCTTCGGCCCAGTTGAAGCCGGTGACGCCGGGAGGAGCAGCCTTGGTCATCAGGCGCTGATAGAGGCTGGCGGCCTCGATCGCCTCCGGCGAGGTGGTGCGCAGCTTCCCCTCGGCATCGAGCGGCGTCATGTCGTAGCCGAGCATCAGCGACGTCCACACCGGCGTGTTGGCGTTCTTGAGTCCGCGGGCGACAAAGCCGTAGGTGTTGGTTGACGGGTCGGTCAGCGCCTCGGCGGCGGCCACCAGTTGCTCGAAGGTTTCGGGGTATTTGAGCCCCTTGGCCTCGAACAGTTCCTTATTCCAGTAGAGGATCCAGTAGTCGACCGAGAAAGGCAGCGAGCGCAGCACGCCCTGCCCGTCCTTAGCGAACACCATGCCGGCATCGGCGAAGTCGGTTTCGACCAGTGCCGGATCGGTGAGCGTGGCATCCTTGAGATAGCCGGAGATGTCGGCCAGCCAGCCGCCCTTCTCGAACTGCCGCTTCTGCACATGGTAGCTCAGATGCACGACATCGAAGCTCGGCTTGCCGGAGCTGAGCTCGATCACCGTCTTCTGGCGCTGCTGCTGTTCGGGTGTCGCTTCGGCATTGACCTTGATGCCGGTCAGTTCCTCGAACTCGGCGAGATATTTTATCAGCGTGTCGCTGCGCGGGCTCTTGACCAGGTTGACGTCGATCGTCGTGCCGGCAAAACGCTTCCAGTCGACGCCGGCGGCAAACACCGGGCGCAGGCCGACAAGGCCGGCGGCGGCGAGAGCCGCGGTTCCTGCGAGGAGTTGCCTCCTGGTTGGGTTGAACAGATTGGACGACATTTCTTCCTCCCGGTTGCTGTCGTTGTGGGTGCGCAGCGGTTGCGGCGCGGCTCATGCTTCCTCAGATTTGCAGCGCCAGCCGGCGTGCATTGTCGATATGCTGGCTGATCGCCTCGACCGCCTTCTGCGGATTGCGGCTTTCCATGGCTTCAATCACCGTAAGGTGCTCGCGCATGACCGGCACGACGCGGCCGTCGATGCGGAAACGCTCCTGGTGGATCAGCCGGATCTTCACCGAATTGACCAGATAGGCCTTGGCGATGATCTCGTTGTCGAGCGCGTCGATGAAGGTGTCGTGCATGGCCCAGTCGATGGTCTGCGCCTTGGCTTCCATTTCCGGCGTCGCGGCCTGTGCCAAAGCGTGGGCCAGCATCTCCTCGTGCTCGCGCCTGAGCCGGGCGAACTCGGCGTCGGGCGCGTTGACCGTGAACAGGGCGACTGCCTCGCGCTCCATGAACAGGCGGAACTGGAAGGCTTCGCGGATCAGGTTGATGTCGATATGCGCGATCTGCATGCCGCGCTGCGGGATGGTCGTCAGCAGCCCCTCGGCCTCGAGGCGCGGGACGATCTCGCGGATGGCGCCAAGCGGCAGCCCCGTGAAGGCGACCAGCTCGCGCTGCGACACGAACTGTCCGGGCCTGAGGTCACGCGCCAGAAGATGCCGCGTGAAGCTTGCATACGCCTTTTCCCTGAGGGTTCCCGGTTCGCTGCTGTCGTCCATTCAGCGCATCCTTGCCGGTCAGGCCGGCTCTGTCGCAAACAGCCTGTCATAGGCGGCGGCAAGCTGCTGCCGGCCCTGCGCGGCGATCGGCTCCAGCGGTGGGCGAACCGCCAGCCAGCCTTCGTCGCCGGTCTTGCGCGCCACCATCACCTTCACCGCCGGCGTGACCGGATGTTTGAGCAATTCGAGCACGAAATTCTCGACGCGGGGATCGTCACGACCGTCCACCGCCATGGCGCGGATTTCGCCGGTGACGAAATTGGCCATGCCGGAAATGGCGCCCTGCCCGCCCTGGCGAACGCTTCTCGCCAGATGCCGCTCGTCGCCGATCAGGATCACCAGGTCGCCATGGGCGGCAAGCAGCGCCTCGCTATAGCTCCAGTCGCCGCCCGAATCCTTGACCCCGGCGACCGCGGCCGGAAAGGCGGCGCGCAGCCGACCGATCAGGCCAAGCGGCAGCTGCACCATGGTGACGGAAGGGATGTTGTAGAGCAGGACATCGCGCGCCAGCGGGCCGAGCGCGGCAAAGACCGCAGCGAACCATCCGAACAGCCCGTCCTCGCCGACATTCTTGAAATAGCTTGGCGGCGCGAGAAGGATGTTGCGGGCGCCGCGCTGCAGGGCATGACGCGCCTGTTCGGCCGCATCCTCGGCCGCGTCGACCAGTACGCCGGCGACCAGCTGGTGCGCCGGGATGCCGGCGGCGAGCATCGCCTCGATGATCGTCCGCCGCTCTTCGGTGCCCAAGGAAGCGCCCTCGCCGGTGGTGCCGAACAGCGTCGCGCTGCTGCAGCCGGCGCCAAGGCAAGCCTTGGCCTGCCCGACCATGGCGGGAACCGCGATCTGCCCGGACGCATGAAAGGGCGTTGCAAGCGCAACCGAAAGACCAAAGCGCGAAGCCACCAGAATGCTCTCCAGAAATCAATCTGCAGGCAGTGTTATCAGACTAACATGTCAGTTGTAAACAGGGCGATGCGCATTTTTCGAAACGATGCGCTGCGACGGGCGAGCGCATCGACGGCCTTACAGGCAAGAGTGATGTGACGCCCTCAAGGGCCAGACTTCACAGTGCCTGCAGCGCCAGTCCGGCCAGCGCCGATCCGGCCAGCGTCGGCAGCATGCCGATCTTCAGCCTGCAGCATGGCGACCATGCGGCGGCCGCCAGCAGTGCCGCACGCCAGTCCAGCGAGGACAGTACCGGGATCTCCATCCCGAGGCCAACGCTGCGCACCTGCGCCGAAGACGACATGCAGCGCGAACCACAGGGCAAGGTTCATCACCACGCCGACGACGGCCGCGGTGATCGCGCCGAGCGCCGCCGAGAGCGCCTTGTTCTGCCGCAGCGCCTCGATGTAGGGCGCGCCGAGGAAAATCCAGAAGAAGCAGGGCACGAAAGTCACCCACAGCGTCAGCAGCGATCCGAGCGATCCGGCGATGAGCGGGCTCATCGCGCCGGCGTGGCGGTAGGCGGCGACGAAGCCGACGAACTGCAGCACCAGGATGAGCGGCCCGGGCGTCGTTTCGGCGAGGCCGAGGCCGTCGACCATTTCGCCGGGCGCCAGCCAGCCGAAAGAGGTGACGGCCGCTTGCGCGACATAGGCGAGAACCGCGTAGGCGCCGCCGAAGGTGACGACCGCCATGACGCTGAAGAAGCTGCCAAGCTGCGTCCAGACGCTGGTCGAGCCGGTCAGCGCTCAGATCAGCGCTACCGGCCCGAGCCAGATCGGCAGCCAGATCGCGATGGTGCGCGGCGCGTGCCATCTCGTTGGCCTGGTATGGGCGAGTTCGCCGCGCTCGAACATCAGGTCGACCACGCCCCTGAACGTCAGGCGCGTTGCCCTTGCCATGCGCCGCTCCGGAAAACGGCACCGGCGCAAAGCGATTGCCGATCCAGCCGGTCAGCCCGGCAGCCAGGATGATGAGCGGAAACGGCAGCTTGACGACATAGATGGCAAGGAAGGCGGCGACCGCGATCGCCACCATCACCCGGTTCTTCAGCGCCCGCTTGCCGATGCGGATGACGGCCTCGACGACGACGGCCAGCACCGCCGCCTTGACGCCGAAGAACAGCGCCTCGACGACCGGCGCATCATTGTAGAGCATGTAGAAGCTGCTGAGGCCGAGCATGACGATGGCGCCCGGCAGCACGAACAAGGATGCCGGCGACGAGGCCGCCGAGCGGTCCGGTGCAGCAGCCAGCCGATATAGATGGCGAGCTGCTGTGCCTCCGGACCGGGCAGCAGCATGCAGTAGTTGAGCGCATGCAGGAAGCGCTGCTCGCCGATCCAGCGGCGCTCCTCGACCAGCTCCTTGTGCATCAGCGCGATCTGGCCGGCCGGCCCGCCGAAGGAGAGCAGGCCGATCTTCGCCCACAGCCGCACCGCTTCCCTGAAGGTCGGCATGGCCGGGGGCTGTACCGCCTCGACCTCGTCGTCCGAGGCAAGGAAGCTCATGGCGCTTTGCTCCCGCTCGGCCAGTTATGCGTTTCATCGGTCGCGTCGCGGCACCACCGGAAGAACGCATCGTAGAGCAGCATGCCGGCTTCGAGCTGTTCGAGATCGTCGCGGAACATGCGCGACAGGCCGAGCGATGCGGCGAGGAACCCCGCCGCCTGCGGCACGAGATCGAGGCGCGCCGTGTCGGCGGCGCGCACGATCAGGGCGAGGCGATCAAGCGCCTCGGAGCGCAGTCCGAACTCCTCGATCATGGTGTCGAAGGTGCAGCGCTCGCCGCGATGGCTCCAGAACACGTCGTCGATGTCGAAGGGAGCCGCCGAGAAACGATCGGCAGCCGCCAGCACTTCGGACGGTTCGACGAACAGGAACACGGCCGAAGGATCGACGAAGCGGCGGATCAGCCACGGACAGGCGATGCGGTCGACCTTGGGGCGCGCGCGTGTCACCCACACCGTGCGGCCCTTGTCGTCGCGCGGCGGCATCGCATCTGCCTTGAACAGAGGCCCCTTGGCCGCGCCCCAGGCCTCGAAGCCGCCTTCCAGCGATTCAGCAGCGATACCTTCATGGCGCAGCCATGCGGCGACGCCTTGCGAGAGCTTTTGCCCTCTTTGACAGATGACGACGACGCGGCGCCCGGCGAAGTCGGCCGCCCAGGTCGAGACGGTCCTGAAATCGCGCCGGCACGACGCCGGCAGCAGGCGCGGATCGGCTTCAAAATCCTCATCTATACGCACGTCGACGAGATCGGGCGCGTCGGGCAGGCCGACGAGACGGGAGAGTTGCGCTACGGTGATTGCGGTTGTTGACGGCATGGCGTCCACCTCCAGGAAAAGAGAGCTTGGACGCGATCGTTGGGCTGACGCCTCACGGGGTCATCGCGATGAACCCCTTGCCACAATGCTGGAACGATCGCCGGCCTTTGTCAAGAAAACAGCAGCTGGCGGCGGCCCATGTGCGTCATTCCCGAACGCCGTCACAATAGAGTTATGCTGCAGCGATACGGGAGTGCCTTCGGCTGGCGTTCGTGGGCCGGTTCTCTCTTTCTCTGGAGCTTTCCATGCACAAGATCATTTTCGCCGCCATGATGCTGGCATCTGCCGTCACGGGCGCTTCGGCTGCCGATGGCAAGCTCGTGCTCTACACCAGCCAGCCCAACACCGACGCCCAGCAGACCGTCGATGCCTTCATGGCCAAGAACCCCGGCATCAAGGTCGAGTGGGTGCGCGATGGAACGCCGAAGATCCTGGCCAAGCTGCGCGCCGAGATCGAAGCCGGCCAGCCGCAGGCCGACGTGCTTCTGATCGCCGACGTCGTGACCATGGAAGGGCTGAAGAAGGAAGGGCGCCTGCTCGCCTATCCCGGCGCCGCCGTCTCCGGCATCGATGCCGCCCTCTACGACAAGGACAAGACCTATTTCTCGACCAAGCTGATCACCACCGGCATCGTCTACAACACCAAGGCGCCCTTCGTGCCGACGAGCTGGGAGGACCTGAAGAAGCCGGAAGCGAAAGGCCTCGTCGCCATGCCCAGCCCCTTGACCTCGGGTGCCGCGATGATCCATGCGGTGACGCTGACCGGCAATCTGCCGGAAGGCTGGGACTATTACGGCGCGCTGGCCAAGAACGGCGCCCAGGCGAGCGGCGGCAATGGCGACGTGCTGAAGGCCGTCAGCGGCGGCGACAAGCTGTTCGGCATGATCGTCGACTACATGCCGATCCGCGAGAAGGCCAAGGGCGCGCCCGTCGAGTTCGTCTTCCCGAAGGAAGGCGTTTCGGCCGTCACCGAGCCGGTCGCCATCCTGTCGACAGCCAAGGACACCGAAGCCGCCAAGGCCTTTGTCGACTTCCTGCTGTCGAAGGACGGCCAGGAAGTCGCCGCCAAGATGGGCTACATCCCGGCGCGCGCCGACGTCGCCTTGCCGGCCGGCTATCCCGATCGCGGCTCGATCAAGGTGCTCGGCTACGATGCGGCCGCGGCCCTTGCCAATGATGCCGCCAACAAGGAAAAGTTCGGCGCCGTGATGAGCCAGTAGCCGGCCGAGTAGCCAGCCCAATGACCAGCAATGTCTGCTGAGCATATCCTGCCCGGGCGGTCCGTACCGGCAAGGCGCCGGCACATCTCCGCAGGGCGAGCGACATCAGGCTTTCGCGCTTCGGCGCTGGCCGTTCTGCTGATCATCGTGCTGCTCAGCCTGTTGCCGATGGCAAGGCTTGTCATCGCGGCCGTCGCGCCGGGTGGCGAACTCGACTTCGGCGCCTTTGCCGATCGCCTCGCCAGGCCCGCCGCCTTGCGGGCGATGGGGCACACGCTGGACACCGCCTTCTTCGGCGCCGTGTTTGCCGTCTGCCTCGGTGGCCCCTTCGCCGTAGCGGTGACCATGACCGATCTGCCCGGGCGCAAGGCGCTCGGCTTCCTGCTGCTGTTGCCGTTGATGATCGCGCCGCAGGTCACGGCGCTGTCGTGGCTGCATCTGTTCGGTCCGTCCAGCACGCTGCTCGGCATGGCCGGCCTGGCGCCGCCACCGGGCACGCCCAATCCGATGCTCGGCCGCAACGGCATCATCCTGCTTTACGCCGTCCAGCACGCGCCGATCGTGTTCATCACGCTGCGGGCCGGGCTTTCCCGGGTGCCGCGTGATCTCGTCGAGGCCGCCAGGGCCTCGGGCGCCACGCCCCTTTACGCGCTGCGAACCATCGCGCTGCCGGTCGTGCGACCGTATGTCGTCGCCGCGGCCGCACTCGCCTTCGTCTCCGGCGTCGGCAATTTCGGCATCCCGGCCCTGCTCGGCATGCCGGTCAACTATCTGACGCTGCCGACGCTGATCTATCAGGATCTGTCGAGCTTCGGCCCCGGCGTGCTGCCGCAGATCGCGGCGTTGTCGGTGCTGGTCGGCGTGCTGGCGCTGGCCGGCGTCGCCTGCCAGTCGCTGGCCTTGCGCGGTGCGGCCCATCGTTTCACCGGCGGCACGCCGGCGCGTTTCGAACTCGGTGCCTGGCGCCTGCCGCTCGCGGCGCTCGCCTGGCTGGTGATCGGCGTCATCCTCGTGCTCCCGGCTTGCGCGCTTTTGACGACCTCGCTCATCCCGTCCTTCGGCGTGCCGCTGGGCTGGCAGACGATCACCGCTTCCAATTATGCCGAGGTGCTGGTCCGGCAGGCCTCGACCGTTCGCGCCTTCCGCAATTCCGCTCTCTTTGCCGGCAGCGCGGCGCTGATCCTGGCGATCGGCGTCATTCCGGTGAGCGTCGTGCTCGACCGCTTCGGCCGGCGCTGGCAGCGTCTCCTCAGTGGCATCGTCGACCTGCCCTATGCGGTTCCCGGCGTCGTCCTTGCCATCGCCTGCATCCTGCTGTTCCTGCGCCCACTGCCACTGATCGGCAGCCTCTACGCAACGGCATCGATTATCGTCATCGCTTACGCGATGCGATTTTTCACCCTCGCCCTGAAGCCGGTGGCGACCGCCATCGGGCAGATTTCACGCGATCTCGGCGAGGCGGCCGCGGTCTCCGGTGCCGGCCCGCTTCGCCGGTTGGCAACGATTGCCGCGCCGCTCGCCGCGCCGGCGGCGGTCGCCGGCGCGCTGCTCGTCTTCATGAGCGCCTTCAACGAACTGACGGTCTCGGCCCTGCTCTGGTCGAGCGGCAATGAGACGCTCGGCGTCGTGCTGTTCAGCCTCGAGGAGGCCGGACTGGGCACGCAGGCTTCGGCGATCGCCGTGTCGACGATCGCCGTCGTCATCGCTTTGCTGCTGGTCCTGGACCGATTCGGGCGCCGGCTTCCGGCGGGCGTATTGCCCTGGAGGTAGAGCAACTCCAGGAAAAGTGCTTGCGGTTTTCCGTCCGGAATTGCGTTGAAACAAATTCCGGGATTCAGGCGCCGGGGATCACCCAGGCGTCGGAAACCGCCACATGCACCTGCTGGCCGACCGCCAGCGCCTCGGCGCTGTCGATCAGCAATTCCTGTCCCGTCGCCGGCAAGGCCAGCCTGACCTCGTGAACCGGGCCGCGATAGATGCTGTCGAGCACTGTTGCCGGCAGACCTTCGGAGGCAAGCCGCAGCGCTTCCGGCCGCAGCAGCACCTTGACCGCGCCGGCGCCGCCACCGGCACTACGCGCCGTGACCCGATGCCCCGCTATGTCGACCGCGCGCTCGTCCCATCATGGTCGACCGCCGTCGCCGCGATGACGCTGCCACGCCCGACGAAGCCGGCGACCATCGGCATCGGCGGGCGCGCGATAGACTTCCTGCGGCGGCGCCACCTGCAGCACCTTGCCCTCGTTCATCATGGCGACGCGATCGGCCAGGGCGAGCGCCTCGGCCTGGTCGTGGGTGACGTAGACGATGGTGGCGCCGGTGCGGCGATGGATATCGCGAAACGCTTCGACCATCGAGGCGCGCAGATGCATGTCGAGATTGGCAAGCGGTTCGTCGAACAGGATGATCCTGGCGTCGGCGACCAGGCAGCGAGCCAGCGCCACGCGCTGACGCTGGCCGCCGGACAGTTCCTCGATGCGGCGGCCCTCGAAACCGGCGAGCCCGACGATATCGAGCACCGCGCCGACACGGCCGACGATCTCGCCGGCTTTGAAATGCCTGGCTTTCAGCGGATAGGCGACGTTTGCGGCCACGTCCATATGCGGCCACAGCGCGTAGGACTGGAAGACGACGCCAATGCCGCGCGCTTCCGGCGGCGACCTGCCGTTGCGGATCGGCCATCAATTCTTCGCCGAAGAACACGCGGCCATCGCTGGGCGCCTCGAAGCCGGCGATCAGCCTCAGCATCGTGGTCTTGCCGCATCCCGACGGCCCGAGCAGCGCCGTGAAGGTGCCGGCCGGGAAATCCAGCGAAACGGCGTCCAGCGCGACCGTGTCGTTGAACCGCTTGGTGAGACGGTCCACCCTGATTTCGCTCATGCCTGGCTCATCCGCGCGTCGTTTCGCTAGTCGGCGCAGGCATAGCCGCTACGGCATCGAGCCGGCAATAGGCTGAACTTTGCTGCCGCTGGCGCTTACTGCGCCGTCCAGCCGCCATCCATCGGCAAGGTCGTGCCGGTGATCTGCCTGGCGGCGTCCGAGCACAGGAACAGCGCCAGCGCCGCAAGCTCCTCGACGGTGACGAACTCCTTGGTCGGTTGGGCCGCGAGCAGGACGTCGTGCTTGACCTGTTCCTCGGTCATGCCGCGCGCCTTCATCGTGTCGGGAATCTGCTTTTCGACCAGTGGCGTCCAGACATAGCCGGGAGCGATCGCATTGACGGTGACCCCGTCCTGCGCCGCTTCCAGCGCTACCGTCTTGGTCAGACCCGCAATGCCGTGCTTGGCCGAGACGTAGGCCGACTTGAAAGGCGAGGCGACCAGCGCATGCGCGGAAGCCGTGTTGATGATGCGGCCCCATTTGCGCGCCTTCATGCCGGGGAGCGCGGCCTTGATCGCATAGAAGGCCGCCAGCAAATTGATGCGGATGATGGCTTCCCATTTGTCGTCGGGAAACTCCTCGATCGGCGCCACATGCTGGATGCCGGCATTGTTGACCAGGATGTCGAGGCTGCCGAAGGCTTCCTCGGCCTCGCGCACCATGGCGCTCACCGCCGCGCCGTCCATCATGTTGGCGCCGGAATAGCGGCACTTGACGCCGAAATCCCTCTCGATGCCGGTTCGCTCCTGCTCGATTGCAGCGGCGTCGCCCAGCCCGTTGATGGTGACGTTGGCGCCTTCGGCGGCGAAGGCGCGGGCTATGGCCAGGCCGATACCGCTGGTCGAGCCAGTGACGAGGGCGTTTTTCGAAGACAGCAAACCCATGGGGGATCTCGCGAGAAGTGGGAGGGAGGTACGATCATATATTTGTGCATTGCAGCACGACAATGCCAGAGCCATATGTCGATGCGATTACAGCCAGATTGCGGCCCAACCCGGTCCGCGATTGACCTTGCGGCCGTGGTCGCCCGGCAGACACGGCACTGTCATGGTGCCGTGCAACATAGTTGCCTGCGCATTCGCGCGGGGCATTCCCAAATCGAATGGGGTACAGACTTGGAAATCGCCGATGTCGTGAAGCGCGCCTATGCGATGCCGCTCACCAACCCGTCCTTCCCGCCCGGTCCCTATCGTTTCTTCGACCGCGAATACGTCATCATCACCTACCGCACGACGCGCGAGGCGCTCGAGGCCGTCGTCCCGGCGCCGCTGGAGATCGACGAGCCGCTGGTCAAATACGAATTCATCCGCATGCCGGATTCGACCGGCTTCGGCGACTATACCGAGACCGGCCAGGTCATCCCGGTGCGCTACAAGGGCCAGCACGGCGGCTATGTCCATTCGATGTATCTCGACGACGACGCGCCGATCGCCGGCGGCCGCGAGCTCTGGGGTTTTCCGAAGAAGCTCGCCAGCCCCAAGATCGTGCATGAGGGCGAGGTGGTGGTCGGCACCTTGCATTATGGCAGCGTGCTCTGCGCCACCGGCACGATGGGCTACAAGCACAGCGAGGCCGACCACGATCAGGTGCTCGCGTCGCTCGCCGCGCCCAACTTCCTGATCAAGATCATCCCGCATGTCGACGGAAGCCCGCGCATCTGCGAGCTGGTGCGCTATTACCTCACCGACATGACGCTGAAGGAGGCATGGACGGCGCCGGCCGCGCTCGATCTGCGGCCTCATGTCATGGCCGACGTGGCGAAATTGCCGGTGCTCGACATCGTGTCCGCCGTCCATTTCACCGCCGATCTGACGCTCGGGCTGGGCGAAGTCGTCCACGATTACCTCGCCGACCGCAGTCAGATCGCTGCCAGCGCGACCCAGCCGGAGAAAGTCGTGCTTGAACGCAACCGCAACAAGGCGGCCGCCGCCACCATCGCGGAGATCACCGCGCAATATGACCGCATCGCCCTGGTGTTCCAGGGCGGCGGCGCGCTCGGCGCCTATCAGGCCGGCGTCTATCAGGCGCTGGCCGAAGCCGGCTGCGAGCCGAGCTGGCTGTCCGGCGTCTCGATCGGCGCCATCAACGCCTCGATCATCGCCGGCAACGAGCCGAGCCGCCGGCTGCAGCGGCTCGAGCAGTTCTGGCAGACGATCTCGGGCCGCAAGATCTGGGCCTATACGCCCGAAGGCGACATCTACCGCGACATCCGCAACCGCACGTCCTCATGGATGACGATGGCATGGGCCAGCCCGGCTTCTTCAAGCCGCGCAATCCCAATCCCTGGTTCGAACAGCCGGGCGCCGAAGGCGCCACCAGCTTCTACGACACCGCCGAACTGAAGGACACGCTGGAAAGCCTGATCGACTTCGACATGCTCAACGACGGCAAGAAGCGGCTGAGCGTCGGCGCGGTCAATGTCCGGACCGGCAACTTCGTCTATTTCGACACCGAGAAGGTGCGCATCGAGCCCGGAGCACATCATGGCCAGCGGCGCGCTGCCGCCGGCCTTCCCGTCGGTCCGCATCGAGGGCGAATATTACTGGGACGGCGGCATCGTCTCCAACACGCCGCTGCAATATCTGCTCGACCAGGAAGAGGACCGCTCCTCGCTGGTGTTCCAGGTCGACCTGTTCAGCGCCCGCGGCGTGCTGCCGCGCGGCATGGCCGACGTGCTGTCGCGCCACAAGGACATCATGTATTCCAGCCGCACGCGCCAGAACACCGACAATTTCCAGCGCATCCATGCGCTGAAGATGAAGCTGCTCGATGCGCTGAAGCGCGTCCCGCCCGAACAGCTGAAGGACGGCGAGAAGGAGCTGATCGCCGATTATTCGGATGCCGGCGTCGTCAACATCGTCCACCTCATCTACCAGCACAAGGGCTATGAGGGACACGCCAAGGACTACGAATTCTCCGGCACCTCGATGCGCGAGCATTGGGAGATGGGCCTGGAGGACACGCAGCGCACGCTGCGCCACCGCCAGTGGCTGATCCTGCCGACCAATGCCGAGGGCGTCGCCATCCACGATCTGCACCGCGAAGATCCGACCTAAACCAGGCCTTCAGCCTCGGTAGGATTGCTTTGAACAAGTTAAAGGCAGCGCCGATCTCCGGCGCTGCCTTTACTTTGTGACGACTTTTCGTTCGCTCAGAACACCTGGCGAAAGATGATGAACAGCACGAATGCCAAGGTGATCGAGCATGGCAGCGTCAGCCCAGGCAAGCAGCAAGTTGCGCACCGTCGACCATTGCAGCCCAGAACCGTTCGCGGCCATCGTGCCCGCGACGCCGGAGGACAGCACATGGGTCGTCGACACCGGCAGGCCCAGCCGGCCATGCCGAAGGTCACCATGGCGACGACCTGATGCAGCGGATGATCCGGTCTCGGAATACCCCCTTCGCTAGAAACAACGTCCACCATCGTCCCACTCCGTTTGCACTGCAGCAAAGACGGGAAGACGCTATGTCCGGACGATGAAGCTAGTATGACGATTTCGACCGGCGGTTGCGTTCGGTTGAACCTGAGCCCGACCTGCAGCGGGCGCGGCAACTCATTTTGCAATCTCCAGCAGCGACGCTACCAGCAGCCGGCGTTCGTCTGCGAAAGCACGTCGGAATCGAAGAGGTTCATGCTGCGAAGCCCTTCAATGGCCAGAAAGCAGACCAGCAGCGCCTTGAGATCCGGCGTCTCGCTCTTCAGCCGCTGAGCAGCTGCTGACTTGAAGGTTTTTATCGGCGTCAGGAAATCGGGATCCTCGGCGATCGCCGAAAAGATCCACGATGCCGACGGCTTCGGCTCCTCGCAATCATCGGCCGAAAGCCTGATATAGGCCGCAAGCCGGCTTTCGCCGCCGTCGTCGGCGACGCGGCCGATTCCAGCGCCTGCTCGAAGTCGCGCAGGTAGTCCTCCACCAGGCCCTGCATCAGTTTGGCCTTGGTCGGGAAATTGTAGAGCAGGCCGCCTTTCGACACGCCGGCGCGGCTGGCGACGGCGTCAAGCGACAGGCTGCCGGGACCGGCCTCGCGTGCCACCTCGGCGGCGGCGGCGAGGATCTTGTCGCGGGAATTTGCTCTGCGGGTTTTCATCGGCGCCTTCCCATCACATGAGCCTATGTGGAATTGACAAGACCGTCCAGACGGTACAGTAAGACCGCCATCATTTGAAATCGGGACCTGTCGTCGGATTAGCGTCCCGACATTGACCGATATGCCGGTTTCCGGCCGAGGGGACATGTTCGTGAAGCGCTTCATCATCATCACCGCAATTCTGCTGCTGCTCGCCGTGGTGTGCGGCGGCATCGTCGGCTTCAACTTCCTGCGCGACAACGGGATCAAGCAGTACTTCGCCACCATGAAGCCGCCGGCGGCGACCGTGTCGACGACCATCGTCAAGCCGTCGAGCTGGACGCCGGGCGTCGAGGCGATCGGCACGGTCAGCGCCGTGCGCGGCGTCGACCTGACCGTCGAGACCGCCGGCATCGTCAAGGAGATCCTCTTCCACGCCAACCAGAAGGTGCGGCCAGGGCGGTCCTGCTGCAGCTCGACGATGCCGTCGAGCGCGCCGATCTCGAAGCGGCGAAGGCGCAAGTGCCGTGTCCGACCAGACGGCGCTGGAGCGCGCCATCGAACTGCAGCGGCGCGGCGTCGGTCCGGAAGCCACGCTCGACACGGCGCAGTGCAGCCGCATCGGCCTCCGCCGCGCAGGTGGACAAGCTGCAGGCGGTGCTCGACCAGAAGCAGCTGACGGCGCCTTTCAGCGGCACGGTGGGTATCCCGAAAATCGACCTCGGCCAGTATCTGGCGCCCGGCACCGCCGTGGTGACCTTGCAGGACCTGGACACGATGCGGGTCGACTTCTCGGTTCCCGAACAGCAGCTGCCGCTGCTGAAGATCGACCAGACGGTGCGGCTGGGCATTCGGCGGCGGCGAGATGCCGTTTGCCGGCAACATCCGCGGCATCGACCCCAAGATCGACCCTGCGAGCCGGCTGGTCACCGTCCGGGCGAGGTCGCCAACACCGAAGGCAAGCTGACGCCTGGCCAGTTCGTGCAGGTGCGCGTCGAACTGCCCGAGGAAAACAACGTGCTGGCGCTGCCGCAGACGGCGCTGACGTCCAGCCTCTATGGCGACTTCGTCTTCGTCGTGCGTTCCGGCCAAGCCGGCCGAAGGCCGCCCCGGCCGCGACAGCCGAGAAAGCCGCTGCAGAAGAGCCAGCCGACAAACCGGCGGCGGATGCCGCCAAGCCCGGCGGATGCGATGAAACCGCGCTGCCGAAGGCGCCGCGGCAAAGCCAGCCGACAAGGCGGCTGCCGACCCGGCCAAGCCTGCAGCGGAAGCGCCGAAGCCGGCGCTTGTCCTTTCGCAGGTCTTCGTCAAGCCGGGCCGCCGCAACAACGGCATGGTCGAGATCCTGGAAGGGCATCGACCGCCGGCGACGAGGTCGTCACCGCCGGTCAGAACCGGCTCTTCAACGGCATGTCCGTTGCCGTCGACAACACCATCGACCCGACCAAATCGGCGAACAAGCAGGCCGCCCAGCAATGAGCATTTCCGACATCTTCATCCGCCGGCCGGTCCTGTCGACCGTTCTGGCCTGCATGATCCTGCTCCTGGGTTTCCAGGGCATCTTCAACCTGTCGATCCGGCAATATCCGAAGGTCGATGAAACCGCGATCACCATCACGACCGCCTATCCCGGCGCCAGCGCCGACCTGATCCAGGGCTTCATTTCCGCGCCGATCGCGCGCGCCGTCGCCTCGACCGAAAACATCGACTACGTCACCTCGTCGAGCCGGCCGTCTTCGAGCACCGTGGTCGTGCAGATGAAGCTCGGCTCCAATCCCGATGTCGCGCTGACCGAAGTGCTGTCCAAGGTGCAGGGCGTGCGCGGCACCTTGCCGGATGCGTCCAAGGACCCGGTCATCGTCAAGGGCACCGGTCAAGCAGTTCGCGATGATGTACATCTCGATGCAGAATCCGAACATGACGCAAGGAGCAGCTGACCGAATATATCGAGCGCGTCATCCGGCCCCGCATGTCGACGGTCGAAGGCGTCGCCGACGTGCAGATCTTCGGCGCCGAGGAATATTCGATGCGCGTCTGGATCGACCCGATCAAGCTCGCCGCGCGCGGCGTGACCGCGGCGGAAGTGCTGACCGCCATCAACAACTCCAACTTCCTGTCGGCGCCCGGCAATACCGAGAACGAATATGTCGTCTCGTCGATCACCGTGCGCTCGACATTGCAGACGCCGGAGGCTTTCGCCGAGCTGCCGCTGCGCTCGAACGACGGCAAGGTGGTGCGGTTGCGCGACGTCGCGCGCGTCGAACTCGGCGCGGAGAGTACCGACACCAGGGTCAGCTTCAACGGCAAGCCCGGCACCTTCCTCGCCATCTTCCCGACGCCGGCCGCCAACCCGCTGACCACGGCGGCGGCGATCCACAAGATCGTGCCGACGATCCAGGACACGCTGCCGAAAGGCATGACGATCGAGATCGTCTACGATTCCACCGAGCAGATCAGCGCCTCGATCGAGGAGGTGTTCAAGACCATCGCCGAGGCGGTCGCCATCGTCATCGTCGTCATCCTGCTCTTCCTCGGTTCGTTCCGCTCGGTGATGATGCCGATCGTCACCATTCCGCTGTCGCTGATCGGCGTCTGCTTCCTGCTGTTTTCGGTCGGCTATTCGATCAACCTCCTGTCGCTGCTGGCCATGGTGCTGGCGATCGGCCTTGTCGTCGACGACGCCATCGTGGTGGTGGAGAACATCCACCGCCACATGGAAGAAGACCACATGTCGCCGATGCAGGCGGCCTTCAACGGCATGCGCGAGATCTTCTCCGCCATCGTCGCCATGACGATCACGCTGGCCGCCGTGTTCGCGCCGCTGGCCTTCACCGGCGGCCTGACCGGTGCGCTGTTTCGCGAATTCGCGGTCACGCTTGCCGGCTCGGTGGTGCTGTCGGGCATCATCGCCGTCACCATCACGCCGATGATGTCGGCGCGCCTGCTGAAGGCCGGCGCGCCCGGCCGTTTCCAGCGCATCGTCGACGGCACCTTCAGCCGGGTCGAGCACGTCTACGAGCGGGCGGTCACCGGCTCGCTGAAATATCGCCCGGTGACACTGATGATCGTCGTTGCGCTGGTCGCGCGTCACCGGCTTCATGTTCACCAAGACCTCGAGCGAACTGGCGCCGGAAGAGGACCAGGGCTTCCTGCTGTCGATCGTGACCGCGCCGCGCTACGCGACGTCGGACTACACCGAGACCTACGTCAATCAGATCCTCGGCCTGGTCAAGGACATCCCGGAAACGCGGGCGCAGTTCTCGGCCGTCGCCTTCGGCGGCGCAGACCAACGGCGCCTTCGTCGGCTTCGCCTTCAAGGACTGGGCCGAACGCGCGCGCAGTTCGAAGGAGATCCAGGAAGACATCCAGGGCCGCCTCGGCAAGGTCGCCGGCGTCGAGGCCTTCGTCTTCGCGCCGCCGACGCTGCCGGGCTCCGGCGGCGGCCTGCCGATCTCGATGGTGGTGCGCTCGACCGGCGCGCTCGCCGAGGTCTACGAGGCGGCCGAGCAGATCAAGAACAAGGCGCAGGCCTCCGGCCGCTTCATCGTCGTGCAGAACTCGATGTCCTTCGACGCGCCACAGGTGACGGTGACCATCGACCGCGACCGCGCCGCGGCGCTCAACCTGCCGATCGCCGACATCGGCCGCACGCTTGACGCTTGCTGGTCGGCGGCGCCGAAGTGGCGCAGTTCGACCGCGACTCCAACAGCTACGACATCATCCCGCAGGTGCCGCAGGAATTCCGCGACAATCCCGAGAAGCTCGGCGAGTATTTCGTGCGCAGCGCGACCGGCGAGATGGTGCCGCTTTCTTCCGTGGTGACGATTTCGACCAACGCCTCGCCGGCCGCGATCGAGCAGTTCAACCAGCTGAATTCGGCGACGATCTCGGCGCTGCCGCTGCCTGGCGTCACCACCGGCGACGGGCTGAAGGCCCTGGAGGACATCGCCAAGGAGAGCCTGCCCGAAAGCTTCTTCATCGACTATTCCGGCCAGTCCCGGCAGGAGAAGGAGCAGGGCAACACGATCCTGATCGCCTTCGCGGCCGCCGTCATCGTCATCTATCTGGTGCTGGCGGCGCAGTTCGAAAGCTTCCGCGATCCGCTGATCATCATGATGGCGGTGCCGCTGTCGATCTTCGGCGCCATCGTGCCGCTCAATCTGGGTCTCGGAACGCTCAACATCTACACCCAGGTCGGCCTGATCACGCTGATCGGCCTGATCACCAAGCACGGCATCCTGCTGGTCGAGTTCGCCAACCAGCAGCGCGAGAAGCACAAGATGTCGCGGCGCGAGGCCATCATCGCCTCGGCCAAGGTCCGGCTGCGGCCGATCCTGATGACGACGGCGGCGATGGCGCTCGGCGTCGTGCCGCTGATCGTCGTCCAGCGGTGCCGGCGCCGCGGCGCGCTACTCGATGGGCCTGGTGATCTTCACCGGCATCCTGGTCGGAACCATGTTCACTCTGTTCGTGGTGCCGATGTTCTACACCTTCATCGCCAGCAAGGACCTGCCGCATCACGCCGAGAAGCCGGACCCGAAGCTGATGCCGGTGCCGGTGGACTGAGCACGAAGACAAGGACAAAGAAAAGAGGCCGGAAATTCCGGCCTCTTTTTTGACTGGAGTTGATTTACCGCGGAAACCGCTTACGGAGCCTTCCGGCGGGAGCCTGAAACGGTGAAAGCGCGGCAGCTTGCCGAAGCTTCACAGCCGGCTCCAACCACAGCCTGCTACTTGACGATGACGATGCTGGTGTTGGCCGGGCCGAAGGCTTCGACCAGCTGGTAGAAATCGGCGGCATTGTCGGGATGCAGCCGCACGCAGCCATGCGAGGCAGGCTGGCCGAGACGCTTGATGGCATAGGTCGCATGCACGGCGTAGCCGCCGCTGAAGAACACCGAATGCGGCATCGGCGCGTTGTCGTATTTCTTCGAGTACCACATCTCATGCATGCGGGTCGGCTTGAACGAGCCGGTCGGCGTGACATGCGCCCTGTCGCCGGTCGAGACCTTCCAGGCGAAGGTCGGCCGGCCGTCGACCAGCACTTCCATGGTCTGCTGCGACAGCGAGACACGCGCCACGATCTGGTTGCCGCGGCATGGGCGGCGCCGTTGGCGGCGCAAGCAGAAGCGCGGCGCCGGCAAGCGCGCGGCGGTGACGTTGATAAGCTTGGCGGAAATGGTGTGTGCATGATGGCTCCCTCTTTGCCGGTCCGGCCGGCGTCAATTCGATGGCCGACTTATCCCTGCGTCATGTTTCAGGCTGACTTCGCTTGATGCTCGTTTTTGTTTCGAATCTGTTTCCTCTGGTTAACAAGCAAGGTGGTCACAGGCGAGCAGCCGAGGTCAGGCACTATCCTGTCTGTCCTGCGCACTCCCGACACATGACTCTCGGCTCGCCAAACGAAAGTGCGGATTTCCTTTATATGAAAGGGGTTTGAGCTTCGCTCGAAACCGATCTGCAACAAAGCGCGGCCCGGGCGGCATGATCTGGATACAGGCCGGCGGCACAGTCGACGCAACGAAAACAGCCGGCGCCAAACGAAAATGAGCATCAGAATCGAACACCCTGTCCTGGCTCTTCAGGATCAGCATCGCGGCATTCGTCGTCGGCGGCATCGGCACAGTTGCCGGCACCCCGATGACGAAACTGGCGGTGATGAATTCGGGTGAGGTTTCGACGCTGCATGCCGCACTGTTCATCGCCACGGTCTGGATCGTCTCCAGTCTGCGCATCAACCGTCTCAAGGCCCTCTGGCGGGTCGGCCTTGGGCTGAAGTGGATGCGCGGCCCCTCCGGCAACTTGCTGCCGAGAGGACCGAAGGCCCGCGCCGCAACGGGGGGCTCCGTGGGCGGCGCGGGCACTTCGGGGTTTATCCTGAAGCACCAACATGGTTTGGCTGATCTTTAGGGATGAAGATGAACACGAAATCTGCTGCCTCGGTGCTTTCGGCACTGCTTTATGCCCAAGGCCTGCTGGGCTTTGCCGGCCTTGCCACGGTGCTCCTGAAGGACCGCGCGCAGGCCTCAGCGAAATCGTCGTCGCCAGCGAATATGCCGTCGGGGCCATCCGCTTCTGGTGGTGCGCTGACGCCATATGCATCGGACCCAGAAGATTGCGCAACCGGTCTCGGGCGAAACAGGAAACAATCCCGTACTGCCCTCAGTCGGCGCGCTGCGTCGGCGGGTCGAACCGGTAGCCGGCGCCGCGTATGGTGATGATGGTTTCGGTGTCGAGCTTGCGGCGCAGCCGCACGATGCGCGAATCGATCGAGCGGTCGAAGGCATCGGCATTTTCGGCCGGCGCCGCCGCAATGATGTCGTCGCGCGTCAGCACCTTGCGCGGGCTGGCCAGAAACAGCCTGAGCAGCGCCACCTGGCCCGGCGACAGCTGCTCTTCCGTACCCGAGCGATGCATGACGATGGCCGACCGCAGATCGACGGTGGCATTTTCCAGCACGATCAGTTCCTGGGCGGACCTGCCGCGCCGCGTCAGCAGGCCGCCGATGCGCGCGGCAAGCTCCCGGACATTGAGCGGACTTTCGACGACGTCGGCGGCGCCAAGCTCGAGCGCCAGCACCTTGTCGACCAGATCGGCCGGCCGGCAGATCAGGATGAAATCCGGCCCGGCCTTCCCGTCCACGCTCTGGCCGCCGCCATAACGCCTGAGCAGGTCCCGCCCCTCCGCCTGGCTGAGGCTGTCGCCGACGATGACGACGTCGATGCCCCCGGCCGAAAGCAGCGATTCAGCTTCCCAGGGCTGCCGCGCCTCGCGCACGTCATGGCCACGCCGGTCGAGATGGTCGGCGAGATCGCTCGCCACCACATCGGCGACGGAAACCAGCGCGATGACGGATCGTGCAGCCATGTTTTCTTCCACCTGCCCCTGCAACCGGATATGAGTGCTGGACATCATGTTTATACCCAATCTACTTTCCGCTGAAAGCGGGAGCGAGGCCATAGTGCGGGCACGAATTGTCATCGTCGAGGACGAGCCCGATCTCAGGGACGCGGTCGCCGAGTATCTCGGCGCCAACGGCTATGATGTGACCCAGGCCGAAAGTGCCGCCGAGGCGCGCACCTTGCTGGAGACCGCAATCCTTCCATCTGGCCATTCTCGACATCGCCATGCCCGGCGAGGACGGCCTGTCGCTCGGCCGCTGGCTGCGCTCGAAAATGCCGATCGGCATCATCTATGCCACCGCCGCCGGCACCGCGCTCGACCGCATCGTCGGGCTGGAACTCGGCGCCGACGACTACATCGTCAAGCCCTATGAATTGCGCGAGGTGCTGGCCCGGGTCCGCAGCGTGCTGCGCCGCGTTCCGCAGCCGAGCCGCGCCGCAGGCCGCGAAGGCGCAAGCCGATGGCCGGGCGCCGGCTGAGCTTCGGCTCCTTCCAGGCCGATCTCGACGGCAGGCTCGTCACCGGCGCCAACGGCGCCGTCATCGACATGGCCAAGAGCGAGTTCGACGTGCTGGAGGTTTTCCTGACCCGCGCCAACCGGCTGTTGACGCGCGCCGCGATCTCCGAGGCGATCGGCTTTGTCGAAGACCCGGAATCGTCGCGCGCGGTCGACATCCGCATCATGCGGCTGCGCAAGAAGATCGAGGCCGACCCGGCCAATCCGAAATTCTTGCGCACGGTGCGCGGCGAAGGCTATATCTTCTCGCTGCCGACCGGCGACGGCAACTGAGCAATTCCAGGAAAAGTGCGTAGCGGTTTTCCGGATTCAGCGTAGACTGCGTCGCGAGCTCGAACACGAACGGAAGCTGTAGCACTGTTTGCGATGCTGGAAACGGCTGATTTCGGCTATGCGCTGAATCCGTAGCCATCCGACGGCCCTGTATAATGGCTGACATGACTGCTGACGCAGCACGCATGGACCTGAAGGGCGTTCGCCAGGGCGCGGCGATGGCGGCCGTGCGCGTCGTTCGCCGGCTGCGCGAGGCCGGCGACTGGCAGCGCGAGATGGAGACCATCCTGGAGACGCTGTGCCGCGCCATGGATTGCCAGCGCGGCATCCTGTTCCGGTTGCGCGAATTGCCCGGCCAGGGCTTTGCCCAGTCGGTCGCCGCCTACTGGATCGACCCCGACTTCGGCGGCGAACTGGCATCGCCGACGGTCATCATGCAGATCGATCGTCAATATCGGATCCGCTGCTGGAGCGACTGGCCGAGGACGAGCGGCAAGGCAAGATCTTCGCCGGCCACACGCGCAATCTCGAAGGCTTTCTCAGGACCGACTTCGAAAAGCAGAACATCAAGTCGTTCCTGTCGGTTTCCGTCTTCGCGCACGGCCATCTGTGGGGCACGCTCGCGGTCAATGACTGCGTCGACGAGCGCGAGCTGGACCGACGAGGAAGAGGCGACGCTGCACATCATCGCGCTCGCCATCGGCGACGCCATCGAGCGCTCGCCCTCGGACGCCCATGCCAGCGAAGTCATCCGCCGCACCATGCTGCAGGCCTCGCTCGACGCCATCATCGTCATCGACGAGACCGGCTCGATCATCGAATTCAATCCGGCCGCCGAAAAGATGTTCGGCTTCCAGCGCACCGACATCCTCGGCAAGGACCTGCTCGATACGGTCGTTCCGGAATATTACCGCAAGGGCTATGCGTCGGGCGCCGACTACATGTCCGGCCGCGGCGCGCCGATGGTCGGCCAGCGGCTCGAGACGGTCACCCAGAATGCGGCCGGCGAGGTGTTTCCGATCGAATTGACGGCGACCGAGATGCGGGTCGCCGACCGCCGTCTCATCTTCGGCTCGATCCGCGACCTGCGCGACAAGCTGCGCGCCGAGGAGGAGATCGGCCGTCAGCGCGAGAAACTGCACCAGAACGAGAAGATGGCGGCGATGGGTTCGCTGCTGGCCGGCGTCTCGCATGAGCTCAACAACCCGCTCGCCGTGGTCGTCGCGCAGTCGACGCTGCTGCACGAATTCGCCACCGACCCGCAGACCAAGGTGCGCGCCGAAAAGGTGCGCGCCGCCGCCGAGCGCTGCGGCCGCATCGTCAAGAGCTTCCTGTCGATGGTGCGCCTGCATCCGGCGGCACAGGCCGAGACCGATCTCAACCAGGTGATCCGCGCCGCACTCGAAGTGACCGCCTATGGCGCGCGCTCGAGCGGCATCATCATCGACACCGATTTCGCCGCCGGCCCGCTGCTGGCCATGGCCGATGCCGACCACGTGACACAGGTGGCGGCCAATTTCCTGATCAACAGCCAGCATGCTTTGGCCGGCGTCGCGCGGCGACCGGCTGATCAAGGTGCGGACATTTCGCAGCGACCGCGGCAATCCCGGCTTTTCGATCGAGGACAACGGACCCGGTGTGCCGGAAGCGATCCGTTCGCGCATCTTCGAATCCTATTTCACCACCAAGCCGGTCGGCGTCGGCACCGGCATCGGCCTGTCGATCTCGAAATCGATCATCGAACGGCACAACGGCAACATCTGGTTCGAGGAAGTCCTGCCGAGGGGTGCGCGCTTCGTCGTCCAGTTGCCGGCGATCGCCGCCGGTGCAGCCGCGGCCGGCGAAAGCCCGGCGCGCTCGAGCGGCCTGCGCCATGCGCTGATCATCGACGACGAGCCCGATGTCGCCGGCTCGCTGTCCGACATTCTGGAACTGATGGGCTTGAAGTCGAGATGGTGGCGGCCTGGACATCGGCAGCCGGGATCCTCGCAGGGCATATGCCGCCCGACATCGTCTTTTCCGACCTGCGCATGCCCGGCACCAGCGGCATCGCCATCTATCGCGAGCTGCTTGCCGAACGGCCTGACCTGGCGCAGCGCTTCGTGCTGGTCACCGGCGACCTGATCGGTGCCAAGGCCGAGATCGAGGCGTTGCCGGCGCCACAGCGCCCGCAAATCCTCGAAAAGCCTTTCAGCACGCTGGACGTCCGCGGCGTGCTCTCGGCCATTGCCGAGCAGGTCGCCGTGGCCGCCGGCTGACTCCTTCCCTGGGTCTGTTGAGATCAGGTCAGGCCGGCCTGGCCTGAATATCAATAGACCCGAAAAGAGACTCCCGACCGACGTGCGGCGGGAGCCTGACTGGAGCGCTGGAGGTGCGCTCTGGGAGGTCCAAGCATGACCCGAAGACTAGATACCTACTGTCGGATCATGCCTAGCAGAACTCAAAAAACATTCGGCGTGTTGCTCATCGGCGCGGCATTGGCGATCATGCGGACGGCGCGGTCTCTATGCACGCCGGACTGGGCAGCAATGACGCGCAGGCAATCCGCGCTCTCGGCACCCCAGGCCTGGCCCTTGCAGGCAAAATCGATCTCCGGCTTCGGCAGCCGTGCGGTCTTGACGGTGGTCGAGCGCGCCGTCGATGACGTTGGCTGGCGGATTGAACGAAGCGAAGGCCGGACCGGCCGCCGGCGTGAATGCCATGATTGCGAAGGCGCAGGCGCCCATCATCATGAACATCACCATCGGATGATCGCTGGCGCGCTGGCGCAGTGCCAGCTTCGGACGCCTGTCATTGCGCTCCGGCACTTGCCTGCCGCGGTCGCTGTTGGCGTGAACCTTCGTAAACATCGCCGTTCCCCTTCGTTTATTTTGTCTTTGCTATGAAACGAACTTAATCGCGCCTGGTAACGGACGAACGACGCGCAAAGGTTGCCCGTGTAACAGGGATGAAACAAGAAAATCGGGCATAACCGGGCACAATCGGGCAAGCGCCGATGGTCTGTTTCGTTTGCGAAGCTGTTTCATGTGCATGATCACGATGTTGCCTAGACGGTGATGGCGTTGAGCTATGCCCGGACCTGCCCGGCCGGACTATGAGCAAGATCACACTCAGGGCGGCAGTCTGCCGGCGCCGGGGCTTTTTCCTCGGAAATGCGTTCATTTTTCTAGGCCCGGTGCCCGCGAATCTCCGCGGCAGGCGCATCGTCCACAACCGGCGCTAAGGCCCGGATTTTCCGGGATTTTCTCTCGTCGGACCAGATCCAGGTCTGCACAATTCAGCCATCTTGGAATCTCTGTATTTTCACAAGCCATTGCATTTCAAAGAAAAATATGATTTTATTGAATGAGTATTCAACAAAATGAAGAGCCTTTGATGAACCCGCACCTCCGTGACGTGGCGATCCCCAACAATTGGGACCGGCGGGGCCTGCCGGGCTGGAGTTACCACTCCGACGCCCTTCTCGAACTCGAGAAGGAATACGTCTTCCGCAACCACTGGCAGATCGCCGGCCACGTCTCCGACGTGCCGAATGCCGGCGACTATCTGACCATGGATGTGGTCGGCGAGCGCGCGCTGATCGTGCGCGGCAAGGACGGCGTCGTGCGCGCCTTCAACAATATGTGCCGGCACCGCGGCAGCCGCGTCGTCGCCGACAGCCAGGGCACCTGCAAGAACGCGCTCGTCTGCCCCTTCCATGGCTGGGTCTACAATCTCGACGGCACGCTGCGCGGTGCTGCCCGTCCGCGCTCCTTCCCCGATCTCGACAAGACCGAGTTCGGCCTGATGCCGCTCGACCTCGAAATCTGGATGGGCTTCATCTTCATCCGCTTCCGCAAGGGTGGCCCGCAGCCGTCGGTGGCCGAGCTGCTGAAGCCGATCGAGGCCGAGATGGCTCACTACAACGTCGCCGAGATGGTGCCGTCCTGGGGCATCTGGACGCAGAAGTCGCCGGTCAACTGGAAGTCGGTGCGCGACGTCGACAATGAAGGCTACCACGTCGCCATGGCGCATCCGGCGCTGCAGGATCTCTACGGCGCGACCTATTTCGACGAGCCGTTCATCAACGGCGTGTCGCGCTCCTTCGCCACCTACAATCCGCATGCCGGGCGGCGCTGGAGCGTGCGCGAATACATCAAGCTCGCACCCGACGCGTCGCATCTGCCGGAGCATCTGCGCAAGGCCTGGATCTACTACGGCATCTTCCCCAACAACGCGCTGTCGATCATGCCGGAATCGGTGCAGTTCTATCAGGAGTTCCCGATCTCGACCGGCGAGACGCTGCTGCGCGGCGCCATCTACCGCTATCCCGACGAGACCAGGGAGCAGGCGGCGGCACGCTATCTCGCCTACCGCATCGACCGCGACACGATGAACGAGGACGTGCAGCTTTCGGTATGGTCGAACGAATTCGATGCTGTCGGAAGCCTTCGAGGGTTTTTACCTCTCCGACCTGGAATACGGCGTGCGCACCCACCACGACCATTTACGCAAGCAGATCCCGGTGCTCGGGCTCGAGACCGCGCCGGAGGAGAAGGACATGTGGGCGCTGAATGACGCGCTAAGGTCGCAGGGGGTAGCCTCCCTCTCCCCGTTCTACGCGGAGAGGATGCCGGCAGGCAGGTGAGGGGCAGCGCCGGCTTTTATGATTATCGCTTTAATCGGACAACAGCTTATGGCGTCGAAGGCCACAGCCAATCACTAGGTTCTGCGCCGCCCCTCATCCGCCCTTCGGCACCTTCTCCCCGTGGAACGGGGAGAAGGAAGAACTTCACCCTGCCCACACCCCTTCCTTCCTCAAATCGTCCATCGTGCGCGAAATGCCTTCGCGCAGGATCGCGACCATGTCGTCGATCTGCTCCCGCGTAATGATCAGCGGCGGCGACATCACGCACATGTTGATCAGCGGCCGGACCAGCAGGCCGAGCTCATGGCAATGCGCGTCGATGCGCTTGCCGACATCCTTGTCGAGCTGCAGCGGATCCTTGCTTTCGCGGTCGGCGACGCATTCGACGCAGCCCATCAGCCCCATGCCGCGCACCTCGCCGACCAGCGGCAGTTCCTCCAGCGTCTTCAGCTGCGCCTGGAAATAGGGCGCGACCTCGCGCGTATGGGCAAGCACGCTCTCCTCGAGGATGTCGAGGTTCTTCAGCGCCACCGCGCAGCCGATCGGATGGCTGGTGTAGGTCAGGCCATGGCCAAACATCGCGTCGGGATGGTTCGAGCGGCGCAGTTCCTGCAAGCAGCCGCTCCGAGATGATGACGCCGCCGAGCGGGAAATAGCCTGAGGTGACGCCCTTGGCGAAGGTGATCATGTCGGGGTCGATGCCGAACATTTCGCCGGAGGCAAAGACATGGCCGAGCCGACCGAAGCCGGTCACCACCTCGTCGGAGATGTAGAGGATGTCATTGTCGCGGCAGATCTCGCGGATGCGCTTCAGATAGCCATCCGGCGGCACCACGACGCCGCCCGAGGCCTGCACCGGCTCGCCGACGAAGGCGCCGATCCTGTCGGCGCCGATGCGCGCGACCGTGTCGCGGAACTGATCGACCAGGAAATCGGTGAACGCCTCGATGCTCATGCCTTGCGGCCGGCGGAACGGGTCGGGCGAAGACAGCTTGACGACCAGCTCGTCGGCGCCATCCATCCAGTCGCGGTCGCGCGGGCGGCCATTGAGCGAGGCCGACAGATAGGTCGAGCCGTGATAGGCGCCGCCGCGGCTGAGGATCAGCTTCTTTTCCGGCCGCCCGCGCACATTGTTGTAGAACTGCATGAAGCGCAGTGCCGTCTCCACCGCCGAGGAGCCGCCGGTGGTGAAGAAGACATGGCTGAGATCGCCCGGCGCATGACCGGCGATGCGCATGGCAAGCTCCGCCGATGGCGCGTTCATCGTGTACCACGGCGTGTTGTAGGACAGCGCCATCGCCTGGTCGTACATCACCTTGGCCAGTTCCTCGCGGCGGTGGCCGACATTGATGCACCACATGCCGGCCGGTCCGTCGATCAGCCGTTTGCCCGTGCGTCGGTGATGTAGATGCCGTCGCCCTCGCCGATCAGCGCGCGCGCCTCGGTGCCGACCGAGCCGGCAAACGGCCAGGGCTGGACGAGATGGCGCTTGGCCAGTTCGACGGCATCGACATCGGCATCGGCCGTTTCCTTCGCCTTCAGGTCTCTTGCAGCCGCCATCTTCGCCTCACATGCTTTCGTGACGAATTCTCAGCGGACACGAAGCTAAGCTCCAAGCCTTGGGAAAAGCGGCTTTCTTCACTTCATTTTGAATGTCCGTTCAATCAATATCGCAGAAATAGCGCTTGATTTCAATCGCCGGATGCGCTCATGATGAAAGAAAGCCGGCAAGCAAGAGCAGCGCTCCGCAAATCGTGCTCCTTGCATAAAATTGGGAACAGGCGACCGGCGCCAACAATGGGATGAGCATGGCAGGACAGTCCGAGCCAGCAACCGAGATCACGCCGGGGGCGCTGCAATGACGGCGGCTGCCGAAGGGTCGCCCGCACGGCGCATGACACGGGCCAGGCGAAACGCCCTTCTGCAGTCCGAACCCGTCCAGGGCTTTGCCCTGATCAGCCCGACCTTCCTCTATGCCCTCATTCTGCTGGTCCTGCCGATCCTGGTGGTCATCGCTCACTCCTTCTGGACGCAGAACTACCTCACCATCGACCGCACCTTCACGCTGGAGAACTACCGCATCGCGCTGACCGAGCCGATCTATCGCGACCTGCTCTGGCGCTCGCTCTACATCTCGCTGATGGTGAGCTTCTTCACCGTCGTGCTCGCCTACCCGATCGCCTACTTCATCTCGTTCCATGGCGGCCGTCACAAGAGCCTGTGGCTGTTCCTGATCACCATCCCGTTCTGGACCAGCTATCTGCTGCGCGTCATGTCGTGGAAGGTCATCCTCGGCTACAATGGCGTGCTCAATTCCGGCCTGATGGGCCTCGGCATCATCGACGAGCCGTCGACAGCGCTGCTCTACAATTCCAGCGCCGTCATCATCACGCTGACCCATGCCTGGGCGGCCTTCGCCATCCTGCCGATCTTCGTGTCGCTGGAAAAGGTCGACCGCACGCTGGTCGAGGCGGCCACGGATCTCGGCGACGGTCCGCTCCGCTCCTTCCTGCGCGTGACACTGCCGCTGTCGGTGCCCGGCGTCATCTCGGCGGCACTCATCGTCATGATCCCGACGGTCGGCGACTACGTCACGCCGAAGCTTGTCGGCGGCAAGGACGGCGTCATGATCGCCAACGCCATCCAGGCGCAGTTCGGCAAGGCGTCCAACTGGCCGCTGGGCGCGGCACTTTCCGTCACCACCATGCTGGTCGTGACGCTGATGGCCGGCGCCACGGTGCTCATCATCCGCGCCGCGCAGAGGCTGGCGCGATGAGGCGGTGCGGCGCTTCCTGGCCGGCGGCTGGCTGTCGGCCTATGCCTTCCTCTACGTCGTCTTCCTCTATCTGCCGGTGATCTTCCTGCCGATCTTCTCGATCAACACCGCGGCGACGCCGAAATTCCCGCTCTCCGGCTACACGCTGAAATGGTACGAGGACCTGCCGCGCACGCCGGCACTGCTCGACGCCGCCTGGAACAGCCTGATCGTCGGCGTCTCGGCGTCCATCCTCGCGACCGTGCTCGGCATCCTCGCCGCCCGCTCCATCACCCGCTACCGCTATCCCGGCCGCCGCGCCATCAACGGCCTGATCATGGCGCCGCTGGTGCTGCCGGAAATCATCGTCGCCATCTCGATGCTGCTGGTGATGCTGCAACTGGGCCTGAGCCTGTCGCTGTTCACCGTCGTGCTCGGCCATGTGCTGATCTGCATCCCCTATTCGATGACGGTGCTGACCTCCGGCTTCGAGGGGTTCGACCGCAGCCTTGAGGAGGCCTCCGCCGACCTCGGCGAGAGCGCCTTCGGCACCTTCCGGCGGGTGACGCTGCCGATGGTGGCGCCGGCGATCATCTCCAGCCTGCTGGTCTGCTTCACCATCTCGCTCGACGAGTTCATCATCGCCTTCTTCCTGACCGGCACCGAGGCGACGCTGCCGATCTACATCTGGGGCCAGCTGCGTTTCGCGCGAAGCTGCCCGGCGTGCTGGCGCTGGGCACGCTGCTGCTGGTCGCCTCTTTCCTCCTGATGACCGTTGCCGAAATCCTGCGCCGCCGCGCGGCCAGGCGCACCCAGAACGAGGGAGGCCTCTATGCCTGAGCAGTCCCAGGCCGCCCGGCCCCATCAATCCGAACGGCCCCCATCATCCGAACGACCAATGATCGAGATCCGCAACGTCACCCGCAGCTACGGCGCCTTCAAGGCGCTGGACGACGCCACGCTGACCATCAGGGAAGGCGAGTTCTTCTCGCTGCTCGGCCCATCCGGCTGCGGCAAGACCACGCTGCTGCGCATGATCGCCGGCTTCGACAACCCGACCAGCGGCTCGATCTCCGTCGGCGGCCAGCCGATGGAAGGCATCCCGGCCAACCGCCGGCCGACCAACATGGTGTTCCAGAGCTATGCGATCTTTCCGCATCTCAATGTCGAGCAGAATGTCGCCTACGGGCTGAAGCGGCTGAAGCTGGAGCGGGACGGAGGAAAAGCGCCGCGTCGAGGAGGCGCTGGCGCAGGTGTCGCTGACCGGCCTCGGCAAGCGTCTGGCCACCGAGCTCTCCGGCGGCCAGCGCCAGCGCGTGGCGCTCGCCCGCGCGTTGGTGATGCGGCCCAAGGTGCTGCTGCTCGACGAGCCGCTGTCGGCGCTGGACAAGAAACTGCGCGAGCAGATGCAGGTCGAGCTGCGCCGCCTGCAGCAGGCGGTCGGCATCACCTTCGTGCTGGTCACGCACGACCAGTATGAGGCGCTGGCCATGTCCGACCGCATCGCCGTGATGTTCGGCGGCAAGATCGCGCAGGTCGCCTCGCCCAAGGAGATCTACCAGCGGCCGGTCAACCGCCAGGTCGCCGACTTCCTCGGCGGCATGAATTTCGTCAAGGCCGAGATCGTCGAGGAGAACGGCGCCTCGCTGGTCGTCGACACGCTGGGCTTCGGCCGCGTCAAGACCGACAAGCCCAAGGCTTTCGTCCGCAATGGCGGCAGCCGCCACGCTCGGCATCAGGCCGGAGCGCCTGCGCGTGCTGTGGGACAATGCGACGGCGAAATTCGAGGTCGCCGGCAAGGTGGTCGAGCGCCACTATTTCGGCGAGATCACCCACCTGATCGTCGAGATACCAGGGCTGGAAAAACCGCTGTCGGTCACCGAGACCAATGATTTCGGCGCCGACGATATCCCGGTCGGCACCTCGATCCGCCTCGCCTACGATCCCGAAGCGTTGGTGGCGATGGCGGACTGAAGTTCGGTGGCGATCTTCTTGGCGGCGATGCGCCCTGCCACGATCGCGCCCTCGACATAGCCGGGAAAGGACGGCGACAGTTCCGACGAGGCGAAATGGACGGGCGACGCGCCGGCCAGGATCGTGCGTTCGGCATCCCTCGCCGTCATGTCGACGATGAGGTCGCTGTAGGCGCCGCCGCTCCAGCAGTCATGCGTCCAGTCGCGCAGGCTGAAATCGAGGATATCGGCCGCGTCCGGGCCGAGCGCTTCCACCAGCCTTGCCGTCACTTCGGCGCGCAGCGCTGCATCGCTGAACTCGCGCCAGCGCAGCGCCAGCGGTCCGCCGACGAAGACGACCAGCGCGGCATGGTCCGCATCCTTGCTGGCGTCACAGGCAAACAGTCCCGGCAGGTCGCGCCACATCACCATGCCGCTCAGGCCGCGGTCGCGCCAGAATGGCGTTGGGATAGCGCACGAGGATTTTGATCACCGCGCCGCTTTCCCAGACGCCAGCGCCTTCTTCAAGCTGACCGGCAGAGGCGGCGCGAAATCGAGCTTCGCGGCCGTCACCGGCGGCAGCGCGACCAGCACCTGTCGCGCTTCGATCGCGCCGCTGGCCGAGACAACACGGACGCCTTTCGGCCCGTGCTCGATGCTGCGTCACAGGCTCGTTCAGCCGCAGCCGGTCGCCGAGGTCGCCGGCCAGATCATCGGCCAGCGATTGCATGGTTTCGCGCAAGGAATACTGCAGCTCCGGCACCTCGTTGGTGATGCGGCGGTCATTGTCGATCAGATGCCAGAGCGGCACCTTCTCCAGCGCCAGGCACCACAGGCCTTCGATCATCGACCGAAAGGCTGTCTTGGCATCGGCGGTATCGTTCTGGCGGTCGAGCCAGGCTGCAACGGTCAGGCCGGCAATCGCGGGATCGTCCGGCGCGATCGCATTCATGCGCTCGCGGATCGCCATGGCGGCGAAATAGGTCCGCTCGGCCTCCTGCGGCTGACATTGACGGCTGGGCGATGAAATCGCCCTCGACATAGGTCTCGACCAGCGTCTTGCCGCGCGCCGCGACCAGCGCCATCAGCTCCGGCATGTCTTCGCACAGGAACTGGCCGCCGCTGTCGATGCGTTCGCCAAGACCGTTCGAGATGGCCTCGACCCGCCCACCGACACGGTCGCGCGCTTCGAGCAGCAGGAAATCGATGCCGGCTTTGTTCAGCTCAAGCGCGGCCGACAGGCCGGTGAAGCCGGCGCCGACGATGACGACGTCGGTTCTTTCGATCGTTCTGCTCAATAGCCGGCCTTGATCTTCTCGAATTCGGCGACCATGCGCTGCTTGAGCTCCGGCGCCACCGGCTGCTGGAACAGCGTCTTGTCGAGGAACTTGTCGAGATTGTCGAAGCCGCGCTCGGCCAAGCATGCCGTGGTCGATCGCCGCCATGCCGGCGCCGTTGCCGTGGCCGTAGCCGAAGGTCTTGACCATATAGTCGGACACGGCCGGCGCATTGACCGCGTTGAGGAAATCATAGGCCTGGTCGAGCTTGCCCGGCGCATCCTTCATCAGCACATAGCCGCACACCCAGGTCGACAGGCCCTCCTTGGTGTCGCGGTTCATGTCGATCGGCACGCCTTGGCCCTTCAGCGTCACGAAGGTCTCGTTCCAGCCCCAGGCGAGATCGACCTCGTTGCCGGAAAAGGCCTGGTTGATGTCGGTGTCGTCGGTCCAGTAGAAGCGGACATTCTTATGCACGTCGCGCAGGAAGTCGGACGCCTCCTTGAACTGCGCGTCGGTCATCTTGGTCCAGTCCTTGAGGCCGATGACCAGGCTTGCCAGCGCATAGGCGTCGTCGACATTGTCGCCGATGGTGACGCGGCCCTTGAATTTCGGATCGGCGAAGATCTTGAGCGACTGCGCCTCTTCCGTTGGTGACGTTGTCGGTGCGGTAGAGCAGCGAGGTGTTGCCCCAGTCGAAGGGCATGAACCAGGCCTTGCCGTCGGCGGTCGTCGGCCAGATCCTTCATCGCCATGATGCCGGGATTGAGATCCTTCCAGCCGGATATTCTCGACGTGTCGAGCGGCTGCAGCATGCCGGCATCCCGCCATTTGACCACGCTCTGCGAGCAGGGATGCGCGATGTCGGCCTTGAAGCCGGCCCGCATCTTCTCGAAGGCCTCGTCCTCGTCGCCGAAGAAGGCGAAGGTCGGCTCGGCGCCGTATTTGGCGGTGTAGGCGGGATGCAGCAGCGGATCTTCATAGCCCGACCAGTCGAACACGACGAGGTCGCCGCCGCCCTCGGCAAGCGCGAGGCCGCGCCCGCGCCGATGGTGCAGGCGGCGGCCAAGGCAAGGCGGCGAAGCATGGAATTCATGGCGCGAAACTCCCCCATCGCGAAAACGGCACGGCGACGTTAGGAGAATTTCGCGCTTTGGCGAGCCCGTCTGCCCTGCCATGTCGGCGGGCGGACGGGCCAGGTCGGAGCAGCCTCAATAGCCGGCTTTGATCTTCTCGAACTCGGCGATCATCTTGAGCTTGAGGTCGGACGGCACCGGCGACTGGAACAGCGTCTTGTCGACGAATTTCTGCACGTCGTCATAGCCCTTTTCCTTCAGGATCGCCGGGTCGACGCCGGCCATGCCCTTGGCGTTGGCCTGGCCATAGCCCCAGTCCTTGACCAGCACCTTGGCGGTTTCCGGATCGTTGATCGCGTTCAGATAGTCATAGGCCTTGTCGACATTGCCGGGCGCGTCCTTGAACAGCGACATAGCCGCAGACCCAGGTCGAGATGCCCTCGTCGGTGTCCTTCTTGGACTTGATCGGCACGCCGGCGGCGACCGACTGCACCGTCGCGTCGTTCCAAGCCCAGGCGAGATCGACCTCGCCGCCGCTCAGCGGCTGCACGATGTCGGTGGTATCGGTCCAGTAGGAGCGGACATTCTTGTGCACCTGGCGCAGGAAGTCGGATGCCTGCTTGAACTGGTCGTCCGTCATCTTGGTCCAGTCCTTGAGCCCGATGGCGAGGCTGGCCAGCGCATAGGCGTCGTCGACATTGTCGCCGATCGAGACCCGGCCCTTGAACTTGGGATCGGCGAAGGCCTTCAGCGACTGCACGTCCTTCGCGTCGACCTTGTCGGAATTGTAGGTGAGCTGCGTGTTGCCCCAATCCCAGGGCATGAACCAGGCCTTGCCGTCGGCGGTGGTGGCCAGATCCTTCATCGCCATGATGCCGGGATTGAGGTCCTTCCAGCCGGTGATCTTCGAGGTGTCGAGCGGCTGCAGCAGGCCTGCCTCGCGCCATTTCACCACGCTCTGCGAGCAGGGATGGCCGAGGTCGGCCTTGAAGCCGGAGCGGACCTTCTCGAACGCCTCGTCCTCGTCGCCGAAGAAGGTGAAGGTCGGCGAGTCGCCGTTCTTCTCGACATATTTCGGGTGGAAGCTCGGGTCCTCGTAGCCGGACCAGTCGAACACGATCAGGTCCTTGTCGGCGGCGATGGCGAGCGCCGCCGCCGAAGCCGCCAGCGTTGCCGCCAGCGCCAATGTCAGTGTCAGGCGTCGGGTTAGTCTTTTCATGCTGTTCCATCCTCTTTTGGTTGTTGTATGCCGGCTTCGACTGCGCCGGCTTCTCGTCACGGATAATGCTTCGGAAAGGCCGCCGCGAGGAACGCGTTCGCCGCCTGCAGCGCGGTTTCGCGCGTGACGTCCTCGGTTCCCATCATCAGCCGCAGCCACAGGCCTTCCAGCATGGCGCGACAGCGCCAGCGCGATGACCTGCGGCTCATAGGCATAGCCGCCGCTCTCTTTGAGCGTCGCGCAGAGATCGATGAAGACCTTCTGGTAGGCCGCGTCGCGCGCGCCGCACAGCGCCTGATAGGTCGGCCGCGACTTGGCCTCGCCCCAGAAGGCGCACCAGGCGGCGAGCTTGCGCTTGTTGCAGATCGAGCGGTCGAAATCGGCCGCGACCAGCACCCGCAACTGGCGCGCCGGATCGTCGCCGGCCTTCTGGCAGATGCGGCGCGCCAATGCGCCGAATACTCGTCGGCCATATATTGCAGCGTGGCGATCGAGCAGCTTTTCCTTGCTCTCGAAATGAAAGTTGACGATGCCGCGCGACAGGCCGGCGCCATCGGCGACATCGGCCATCGTCGTCTCCGAATAGCCGCGCTTGGCCAGCGAATCGATCGTCGCCTCGATCAGCTGCTGCTGCCGTGACTTCCTTCGACGCCTTGCGGCCGCGCTTTTCGGCGTCGCCTTTTCGCGCCGTGTTCAGGAGGATCGCTCCTTGGCGCTGCGGTCTTCATCGGCGTCGTGATGCTCCACATTGCCGGCTATCCCAACCGGCTTCCAACCGCGAAGATGAGTGGGACGGTGCTCGCCACTGTCAAGCACCTTCTGCATGGCTTCCCAGGTCTTGATGTTCTTGTCGACATAGGCAGCGCCGACCGCGGCCGCGACCGTCGGATAGAGCGGACCTTTCAGCCTCTCCAGCTCGCCGCGCGCGACCTCGCGATACCAGGGATTGCGGTCGCGTATGGTGACATCGGCAAAGCCTGCGCGGCGCATCGCCTGCGCATAGCGCGCCGGCGAGGCCATGGCGAAGGACAGGCCCTCGGCCGCGACATAGGCCTTCATCTCGGGCGACGGTTCGCCGTCATGCGAGATCATCCAGTTCGATGCGGCAAAGACGCCGCCCGGCTTCAGCACGCGGAAGATTTCGGCAAACAGCGCGTCCTTGTCGGGCACATGCAGCAGCGCATCCTTGGAGAAGACGACGTCGAAGGAAGCATCGGCGAAAGGCAGCGGCCCGGGCGGCGCCTGGACGAAGCTGGCGCGGTCGGAAAGCCCGCGCGCTGCCGCCCGCTTCCTGCGCCGCCTCGATCACCGGCCGTTCGACGTCGAAGCCGGTGGCGTGGGCGGCACCGTGGCGCTCGACCAGATGCAGCGTGATGCCGCCGGAGCCGCAGCCTATGTCGAGGATCGTCTTGCCCTTGAGCGACAGGCCTTCGACGACCCGGTCGACCTCGTCGGGCCCGCCCGGCGACAGATAGCCGTCGCCCCACAGCGCCTCGAGGAAGCGGATGGCGGTGTCGTCATATTCCGGCTCGGCGTCTGCCGTTTCGATCATCTGACCTCAGTTCCGACCGCCGAATGCTGCGACAGTTCGAATGCCGGCAAAGCCTAGCGCATAACAGGGAAAACGCAACATCATTTGTTGAACATTCATTCAATATGGCTGGACAAAATGGCGGCTGCCATGCCAAATTCCGCGCATTCGGGAACAGATCACGCAAAAATGAACGGTCGAGATCGCGCATGAAGGCTCGAGCGTATATGAAGGCTTGGGATGCGATCGTCATCGGCGGCGGCCATAACGGGCTGGTCAACGCCTGCTATCTGCAGCGCGCCGGCCTCGACGTGCTGGTGGTCGAGAAGAACGACTGGGTCGGCGGCGCCGCCACCAGCCGCGAACTGACGCCGGGCTTCCTCTATTCCAACTGCTCCTATGTCTGCTCGCTGTTCCGGCCCGAGATCATGCGCGACCTCGAACTGCCGCGCTTCGGCCTGCAGGTCATCTCCTATGAGGGCGGCGCGGTGTTCACGCGCGACGGCGACTATCTCGCCAACTACCGCGACCACGACGCGCACCGGCGCGAATTCGCCCGCTTCTCCAAGCGCGACGCCGAAGCCTATGACCGCTATTCCCGCGACGTGACGCGGCAGTGCCGCTTCATCCAGCCGCTGCTGATGCGCACCGCGCCCGACCCGACCAGCTTCAGGCCGCGCGACCTCGGCGAACTGCTCTATCTCGGCAAGAAATTCGCCGGCCTGTCGGCGCGAGGAAATGGCGCTGACGCTGCGCTTCTGGACCATGTCGATCTCGGACTTCCTCGACGAATATTTCGAGACCGACGTCATCAAGGCGAACTTCGCGCTGTCCGGCATCATCGGCACCGCGCTCGGGCCGATGTCGCCCGGCACGGCCTATGTGCTGCTCCATCACTATATGGGCGAGGTCGACGGCTCGGTCGGCGCCTGGGGCTATGCGCGCGGCGGCATGGGCGCCGTCACCAAGGCGCTGGCCGCGTCCTTCAAGGCCTCCGGCGGCACCATCCGCACCGGCGCCGAGGTCGACCATGTGCTGGTCAAGCGCGGCAAGGCCAAGGGCGTGGTGCTCGCCGGCGGCGAGGAGATTTACGGCAAGCTCGTCGTCTCCAACGCCGACGTGAAGCGCACCTTCCTCAAGCTGGTCGAGGAGAAGGAACTGCCCGACATCTTCCTGCGCCGGGTCAAGAACTTCAAGATCCGCGGCTCGTCCGGCAAGGTCAACATCGCGCTGGATTCGCTGCCCGAATTCCCGGCGCTGCCGAAGGATTCGCCGGTCTATCGCGGCGACATGCATTTCACCGATTCGATCGAGCGCATGGAGCGCGCCTATGACGACTGGAAGGCCGGGCGCTGGTCGGCCGATCCGTTCCTCGACATGGTGATCCCGACGACGCTCGACCCGACCATGGCGCCGCCGGGCAAGCATTTCATGAGCTGCTTCGTGCAATACGCGCCGCCCAAGGTGAACGGCCGCGACTGGACCGACGCCGACCGCGACGGCTTTCGCCGAAACCGTGATCGCGCAGATCGCCGAATATTCGCCGGGTTTCCGCGACCGCATCGTCCACATGGAGGTGCGCACGCCGCGCGAGATCGAGGCCGAGGTCGGCCTCACCGAAGGCAACATCTTCCAGGGCGAACTGACCTTCGACCAGCTGCTGTTCAACCGCCCGGTGCCGGGCTACGCGCAATACCGCTCGCCGGTCGGCGGGCTCTATATGTGCGGCTCCTCCACCCATCCCGGCGGCGGCGTCATGGGCGCGCCCGGCCGCAATGCCGCCGCCGAAATCCTGCGCGACCTCGCCAAGTCGACCTCGCATATGAGCCCGGCCCATGACGTCATTTGATGCAATCGTCATCGGCGGCGGCCACAACGGCCTTGTCGCCGCCGCCGCGCTGGCGAAGGCGGCCGCAAGGTGCTGGTGCTGGAAGCCGCCGACGAAGTCGGCGGCGCCGCGCGCACCGAGGAATTCGCGCCGGGCTTTCGCGTCTCCTCCGATCGCCCATGTGCTGAACCGTCTGCATCCCGATGTGGTGAAGACGCTGGAGCTGGAAAAGCACGGGCTGCAGATTCGCGCGCGGCGACTTCGTGCCGTCCGTTGCGCTGTCGCAAGGATGGTCCGCCGCTGATGCTGCATGGCGCCTATGGCGAGGTGCTGACCGGCGCCAGTCCGTCCGAGCAGGCCGCCTGGAAGGAATTGCGCGCGCAGCTGCTGCGCTATGCCGGCATACTGAAGCCGTTCCTGTCGCGCCGCCCGCCCGATCTCGGCGGCATGTCGCTGCTCGAGACCGCAGCGCTCGGCCAGACGGCGCTGGCGCTGAAGAAACTCGGCAAGGAAGACATGCGCGATTTCCTGCGCGTGCTGCTGATGAACGTCGCCGACCTGCTCGACGAGCAGCTTGCCGACGACCGGCTGAAGGGCCTGCTCGCCTTCGACGCGACGCTCGGCAGCCATCTCGGCCCGCGCTCGCCGACCTCGCTGCTCGGCCTCTACTACCGGCTGGCCGGCGAGACGGCGGCATGCGCCGGCGCGCAGATGCTGCCGAAAGGCGGCATGGGCGCGGTCGTCGCCGCCATCCGCGCAGCGGCGGAGAAGGCCGGCGTCACCATCCGCACGGACGCACCTGTGGCCAGGATCATCGTCGAGAAAGGCCGCGCCGTCGGCGTCGCGCTCGACAGCGGCGAGGTGCTGCGTGCGCAGAACGATCGTCTCCGCCATCAATCCGGCGACGACCTTCCTCGATCTCGTCGGCCCGCGCGAGCTCGACACCGGCTTCGTGCGCAAGGTGAAAAACATCCGCATGAAGGGCGATGCGGCGAAGCTGCATCTGGCGCTCGACCGGCCGCCGCAATTTCCCGGCGTCGACGCCGCCGGCCACAAGGGCCGGCTGGTCATCGCGCCCTCGCCCGACCATGTCGAGCGCGCCTTCAACCCGTCGAAATATGGCGAGTTCTCAGCCGAACCGGTGATGGAGATCACGCTGCCCTAGCCTCGCCGATCCGTCGCTCGCGCCCGCCGGCGCCTGCGTGCTGTCGGCGGTCGTGCAATATGCGCCCTATGCGCTGAAAGAAGGCTGGGAGCGCGGCAAGCCGAAATTCCTGAAGGCGATCATGGCTCAGCTCGAGACCTACGCGCCGGGCATCGGCAAGATCCGTGCTGCACACCGAACTTCTGACGCCGGCCGACATCGAGGCGCGCTACCGCATGCCCGGCGGCCACTGGCATCACGGCGAATTGCAGGCCGACCAGATGCTGATGTCGCGGCCGGTCTCCGGCTGGTCGGGCTACGACACGCCGGTCGAAGGGCTGTTCCTCGCCGGCGCCGGCTCGCATCCGGGCGGCGGCGTTTCCGGCGCTCCGGGCCTCAACGCCGCGCGGCGCATCATCGCGATGAAGGGCATAGATCATGGCGCAAGCAACCAGGAAGAAGCCGATCGTGACCGGCGCCGACACCGCCCTCGAAGCTCGCCTCGCGGCGCAATCGCATTTCCGCACCTTGCGTCTCGGCACGCCGTTCCAGCCGCGCATCGACGCGCTGGCCAAGACCCAGGACTGGTACAATTGGGCCGGCTACCGCGCGCCGCATTCGCTGTGGGACGAGGAGCTCGAATATTTCGCCATCCGCAGCCAGGCGGCTTTGTTCGACATCTCGCCGATGACGAAATACCGCATCGAGGGTCCCGGACGCCGAAGCCTTCCTCAACCGCGTCACGCTGCGCGACGTGGCCAAGCTGAAGCCCGGCCGCGTCCACTACACCGCCTGGTGCGACGACGAAGGTTTTGTGCTCGACGACGGCACGCTGTTCCGGCTGTCGCCGACCCGCTTCCGGCTGTGCTCGCAGGAGCGGCATCTGCCCTGGCTGCTCGACAGCGCCATCGGTTTCGACGTCACCGTCGAGGAAGAAACCGAGGCCGTCGCCGGCCTGGCGCTGCAGGGCCCGACCTCCTTCGCCGTGCTGCGCGATGCCGGTTTCGCCGGCGTCGAGAAGCTGAAGATCTTCGACCTCGCCGAGTTCCCGCATGACGGCGGCACGGTCACCATTTCGCGCACCGGCTTCACCGGCGATCTCGGCTATGAACTGTTCGTGCCAGCCGAGAAGGCGCTGAGCCTCTGGGACCGGCTGATGAATGCGGGCGAGCTGCGCGGCATCCGCGCCATCGGCTACACCGCGCTGAACCGCGCCCGGCTCGAGGCCGGGCTGATCGTCGCCAATGCCGATTTCACCACCGCCGAGCATGCCATCCGCGCCGACCGCCTGCGCATGCCCGACGAGATCGGCCTCGGCTTCATGATCGATCTGGAAAAGGGCCATTTCAACGGCCGCCGCGCCATCCTCGAAGCCCGCGCCAAGCGCAAGCTGCGGCATGTGCTGGTCGGGCTGGAGATCGAAGGCAACATCCCGGCCGAACATGCCATCGTCTACCACAAGAAGAGCCAGGAGGTCGGGCTGGTCAGCGCCGCCATGTGGTCGCCGATGGCCAAGCGCAACATCGCCATCGCCTCGCTGGCGCGGCCTTTCGGCGATACGATGGTCGAAGACCTCTGGGTCGAGATCTATGCCATGCGCGAGTTGCAGTACCAGAAGCTGATGAAGCGGGCCAAGGTGGTGCAGCGCCCCTTCATCAAGCTCGACCGCCGCACCGCCAACCCGCCGGCGGATTTCTGACCATGGCGCGATGAGGCAGAGCAGCGAAGCCGCCGAACAGTGGCAGCTGGTCAACACGCCGCTCGGCGAAAAATGGTCGGGCCGCACCCGCTACGCCGCCGCCATGTTCTTCTACAAGCGTGGCGAGATGAGCGCCGAGACGCTCGAGGTCTACCGCATCTGCGCGCGGCTGGATTCCGACCGATCCGCTGCCGATCATCCGCGATCGCGGCGGCGGCCAGGATTGGCTGAACGCGCATGGGCCACAAATAACGACTGGGTAGACTACCCGATCGTCTTCTCGAGCATGCCGATCCAGTTGCGGTAGGCGATCTTCTCGATCAGCGCCCGTCCGAAACCCCGCGCGGCAAGCGCGTCGATCAGCTTCGGCAGGCCGGCGACATCGCCGATGACGGCCGGGATCATGGCGCCGTCGAAATCCGAACCCAGACCGACCCCGTCCTCGCCCAGCGCCTGCAGCAGCGAGTTGACATGGCGCACCATGATCTCGAGTGCAGGTGTCAGCGTTCATCCTGCCGTCCTCGCGCAGGAAGCCGGTGGCGAAGTTCAGCCCGACCATGCCGCCGCTTTCGCGGATGGCGCCAAGCTGCCAGTCGGTGAGGTTGCGGGAATGGCCGCAGATCGCGTGCACGTTGGAATGCGTGGCGACCAGCGGCGCATCACTGATTTCAGCGACATCGCGAAAACCCTTCTCGTTGAGATGCGAGAGATCGATCATGATCTTCAGCTGGTTGCAGGCTTTGACCAGCGCCTTGCCGGCATCGGTCAGACCAGGCCCGGTGTCGGGCGAGGACGGAAAGCGGAACGGCACGCCGTTGCCGAAAGCATTCGGGCGGCTCCAGACGATGCCGAGCGAGCGCAGGCCGGCTGCGTGCAGCACGTCGAGCATGGTGAGCTCGGGATCGATCGCCTCGACGCCCTCGATGTGGAACACCGCCGCGATCGAGTCTTTCGCCATCGCGTCGCGCACATCGCCGGCGCTGCGGCAGACGGTCAGCGCTCCGGCCCGCTCCAGCCGAAACAGGATCGAGGCCATGGCGATGGTGGAGGTGAGCGCTTCACTGCGCGGAAGCTCGGGCGGCAAGGGCTCGTTGTCGCTCGGCGCCGGCGGCACCGCGGCGCGTTTGGTTTTCTCGACCGGCGGCGGGAAGATCGCGAACATGCCGCCGGCAAAGCCGCCCTTGTTGGCGCGCGGCAGATCGATATGGCCGCCCTGCGTCCCCTCGATGAACAGCTTTTCGACATCCGCGTCCTTCGACTGATAGAGCCTGAGCAGCGTGTCGTTGTGGCCGTCGAAGACGGGGACGAGATCGGTTTCGGTCATCAGGAAGCCATTCGGTTGAGGTAAGCAGGGCCGCGGACCGTGAGCCGGCCCGCGGGCGATACCTCTACTTAGGCAAGATGGCCGAATCGCGCAAATGCCGGACAGGTGATTGCGTTTGTTTCTGCCCGCGCGGCCGTCTGTCTCCGCGCGGACAAACGCCTATTGCTTCAGCACGTCGGCCCATTCCGGATGGCGGCGGAACTGGGCGTTGGCGAAAGGGCAGAGCGGGATGATCTTCTTGCCGGCCGCGCGCGCATCCTCGACGGCGCGGGTGACGAGGCGAAGCCCCGCGCCCTGGCCGCGAAACGCGTCCGGCACCTCGGTGTGGTCGATGATGAGCTGGTGCTCGCCGATCTTGGTGAAGGTCATCTCGGCCTCGGCGCCGCCAGGTCCGCGCAAGAAATAACGACCCTTGGAGCCGCGGTCCTCCAGTTCGATCTCAGGCAATTGGTCAGGCATTGCTTAGGCTCCTTCAACAGGCACGCCGGCGAAGAACCGCCGCGCCGCCTCGATTTCATTCGGCCGCACCTCGTGCCCGCCCTCATGCCATTCCACAGTGACATCGGCGCCATCGGCGCGCAAATAGGCCTCGAGCCGCGACGTCAGGTTGGGCGGGCAGATCGGGTCGCGCTTGCCGGCGGTGACCAGGATGCGGCGGCCGGCAAGGCTGCCCTTCACCTCCGGCTCGAACGGGATCAGCGGATGCATCAGCACCGCGGCATCGAACAGGTCGGGTGCAGCGAACACCACCGAGGCCAGGATGTTGGCGCCGTTGGAATAGCCGAGGCCCAGCACCGACGACGGCTTTGCCGCCTCGACCTGCGCCTTGACGAAGCCAGCCATCTTGCCGGTCGCCCGCGCGAGGTCGTCCATGTCGTAGACACCCTCGCCGGTGCGGCGGAAGAAGCGCGCCGCACCCATTTCGGCAGACGTCGCCGCGCGGCGACACTATCGTTCCGCCTGGAACGAGATCGCGCCCGAGCGACAGCAACTGGCTCTCGTCTGCCGCCAGTGCCGTGGAAGACGAAGAGCAGCGGGCTGCCTGGCGAACCGGGCAGCAGCTTGTGGATGTAAGCGTCCTTGCTCATGGTCCTCAGCCTTCCAGCTTCTGCAAATGCTGTTCGAGATAGGGCCTCAGATGCTGATGCTGCGTCGGCAGCTTCAGCGCCTCGCCGAGATGGGCAGTGTCCTCATCGCGGTCGAAGCCCGGCTCGTTGGTGGCGACTTCGAACAGCACGCCGCCCGGCGTACGGAAATAGATCGCCCAGAAATAATCGCGGTCGATCACCGGCGTCACCTGGTAACCGGTGTCCATCAGCGCCTTGCGCACTTCGAGCTGCTTGGCGCGGTTCTCGACGGCAAAGGCAACATGGTGGACCGAACCCGCGCCGAGATTGGCGAGGGCGGCACCCGGCAGCGATTCGATGTCGACGACATCGGCGCCGTTGCCGTTCTTGACCGCCAGCCGGCGGAAATTGCCGGACTTGTCGACTTCCTCATAGCCCATGAACTTCAGCAGCTCCTCGGTGGCGCCGCCGTCCTTGAGCCTGAGCGACACCGAGTGGAAGCCACGGATCGCTTCGTCGGCGGGTACGCCGCCCTTCACCCACGGCGCACGGCTGTCCGCCTTGTCCTCGACCAGCGCGAAGCCGTCGCCATCGGGACCGGCAAAGGCCAATCGCTTCTCGCCGAACGCTTCTTCGCGGGACAGCCCGGCAACGCCCTCATCGGCAAAACGCTTCTCCCAATAGGCAAGCGTGCCTTCGGGCACGGAATAGACGGTGGTGCCGACTTCGCCGATGCCGTGGCGGCCCTTGCCGATGTTCGGGAACGGAAAGTAGGTCATCACCGAGCCCGGCGTGCCGACCTCGTCGGCATAGTAGAGGTGGTAGACGTCGGGCGCGTCGAAATTGACGGTTTTCTTGACCCGGCGCAGGCCGAGCTTCTTGGTGAAGAACGCATTGTTCTGGCGCGCATCGCTGGCCATCGAGGTGACGTGATGCAGGCCCTTGATCTGGTCGAGCATTTTTCTGCTCCTTCCCTTGCTACTTTGTGCGGCCCATGCCGCTGTCCACGCCAATATGAGGATAGGCACGCCGGCGTCAAAGGACGCAAACACAGAATGGACTGTGCTGTAAAAGTGAACGAAGCAGTGCATTTTGTTCACCGATCGACGAATTTTCTTCAGCTTGCAACGGCCCGGAATTTCGGCTCCATGAGCGGCGCGCCTTCATCCAGTGAGGAGACCCAGATTGGCCAGGCCCGGTAGACGCCCGAACGTTCTCCTCATCACCTGCGACCAATGGCGCGGCGATTGCCTGTCCGCCGCCGGCCATCCGGTGGTGAAGACTCCGAACGCCGACGCGCTTGCCGCCGACGGCGTCCTGTTCCGGCGCCACTATGGCGGGGCCGCACCATGCTCGCCGGCCCGCGCCTGCCTCTATACCGGCCTCTACCAGATGAACAACCGCGTCTGCCGCAACGGCACGCCGCTCGACGCTCGCCACGGCAATATCGCGCTCGCGGTCAGGGCTCTCGGTTATGATCCGACGCTGTTCGGCTACACCGACGTCTCGCTCGACCCGCGCCGCCTGGCGCCTGGCGACCCCAGGCTGAAGAGCTACGAGGGCGTGCTGCCCGGCTTCAGCGTACGGCAGTTCCTGCCCGAGCACCAGAAACCCTGGCTGTCATGGCTGAAGGCGCGCGGCGTCGAAACCGGCGCCGGCTTTCCCGACATCCATCGCCCTGTTGGTGGAGAGGTCGGAGATGACGTGACCCTAACGCCGCCCGTCTATTCGAAGGACGAGACGCCGACGGCCTTCCTCGCCGGCGAGTTCATCCGCTGGCTCGGCGAACAGGAAGGCGGCGCGCCATGGTTCGCACATCTCTCCTTCATCAGTCCGCACCCGCCCTTCATCGTGCCGGAACCCTACAACACACTATACGATCCCGCCGACGGTCCGGCCTTCCGCCGTGCCGAGAACTGGCAAGCCGAGGCCGAGAGCCACCCTTATCTGGCCTACGATCTCGGCCGGCAGAAGCGAAAAAACTTCCGGCCCGGCAGCCGAAGGCAAGGTGCGCGACTGGGGCGAAGACAATTTTCGCGCCATCCGCGCGCTCTACTACGGCATGATCTCGGAAGTGGACGCGCAGCTCGGCCGCCTCTGGCAAGCGCTCAAGACGGCTGGCGCATGGGACGACACCGTCATCGTGCTGACCTCGGACCACGCCGAGATGATGGGCGACCATTTCATGCTCGGCAAAGGCGGCTTCTTCGACGGCAGTTTTCACATCCCGCTGATCATCCGCGACCCGCGTCGCAGCGGGACATCGGGCAGCCAGGTCGACCGCTTCACCGAGGCCGTGGACATACTGCCGACGCTGCTCGACCTGCTCGGCCAGGATCCGCCGCCACATCTCGACGGATTTTCGCTGAAGCCATTTCTGGAGGGCGAGACGCCAGAGGACTGGCGCGACGCGGCACACTGGGAATTCGATTTCCGCTCCATTGCCGGCGGCGAACCGAACGCAGTTTTGGCATCGGCTCGCGCCAGTGCAATCTTGCCGTCATCCGCACAGAAGAATTCAAGTACGTGCATTTCGGCGGCGGCCTGCCGCCGCTGCTGTTCGACCTGACGAAGGACCCCGGCGAGCTGACCAACGTGGCCACCGATCCGGCCTATGTCGCGGTGCGGCTCGAGTTTGCCGAAAAACTCCTCGCCTGGCGCGCCGCCCATCTCGACCAGTCACTAGCGCTGGCCGAGCTGACGGAGGACGGCGTTGTGGGGTATGTCGGTAGGGCAGTAGGAACAGTCCAGAACGGCTTGGTGCTTGGCCAGCTTATCTTCGCCTACTGCCTACTGCCTACTCCCTGTTCCCTTACTTCACCATCATCCGCTGCTGATCCCGCTTCTCAGCGTAGCTGCCCTTGTCGTAGGCGGCCTGTGCCTCGAGCTGCTCCTTGGTGAAGGTGGTGTAGAGATACTTCTTGCCGTCCTTGTCGGTCATGAATTTGAGATTGTCCATGCCGACAGCCACTTCCTTCTCCCCGACGCCGAGGAAGCCTCCAACGTCGACGATGACCGCGTCAGTCTTGCTGTCCGGCGCCAGCACGACATCGCCAATCTCGCCGACCTTGACGTCGTTGGCGCCGTAGACGGTCGTCCCTTTGAGGTCATCACCTCTGATTTCGCCGACCGGCATCTCTGTCAGCGTCGACTTGTCGATCGCCGCGGTTTGCGTGGGGTCGGTTGCCTTCACATCGGGCGCGGGGGCAGCCGGAGCCTCAGCTGTTACTTCGGGCGCAGGGGCGGCCGGAGCCTCAGCTGTCTTCTCCCCCGGGGCCGGAGCGGTCGTTGTCGGGGCGGCGGCCTTCGGGACCTCGTTCGAGGCCGTGCTGGCCGCCGGTGCCGGATCATAGGCCTTGCGGTTGAAGTCCGGCTGCGCCTGCAGCTCTTCCTTCGTCGTCTGCACTACCAGCCAGCGATCGCCGTTCCGTTCGGCCCATTGCGTCTTTGGCGAAGTCATAGGCGACGTTCTTTTCGCCCAGGCCAAGGAATCCACCGACGCCGATCACAAGCGACTGCGCCTGGTTGTCCTTGGTCAGAACGATGTCGTTCACATCGCCAATACTCTGGGCGTCGTCAGCCGTGCCGTTATAGACGGATTCGCCAATGATGTTGGTAGCCAGGTTCCCATCTGCGCTTTTTAAAACCGGTTCAGCCGGCGGCGCGTTCATGTCAACAGGCTTCTGTGCTCCGGTAGCGTCGGTGGAAGACGTATCGGTCGTTGCTGGCGGAACAGGATCGTAAGGCTTCCTGTCAAAGTCCGGCAGCGCCGTCAGCGCTTCCTTCGTCGTCTCCGCGACCAGCCAGCGGTCGCCGTTCTTCTCGACCCATTGCAGCTTGTCGTAGTCGAACGCGACATCCTTCGCCCCGATGCCAAGAAAGCCGCCGACGCCGATGACAGCGGATTTCGCCTTGCCGTTTTCGTCAAAGACAATATCGCTGACCTCGCCGATGCTTCTGGGCATCGTCGGCCGTGCCATTATAGACGGATTTACCGATGATATTGGTCATCAGGCTGCCTTCTGCGCGCACCACCGGAGCCGCGGGAGCAGTCTCGGTGGCGGGTGCCTCTGCAGGCGCTGGGGTTGTTGCTGTCTGTGCGAAAGCGCCGGTTGCAATCAACGTTGCCAACGCGGTCGTCGCTAAAAGAGTGCGGATCATGATCGTCTCTCCTCGTGCCTGATTTCTGTGTGCCGAGCTCAGACGAGACGTCCGCCTCGGCATCCTCCTACTGGTTCACAACGTCGTGACCACGCTGTTGTTCCGAAATTAGGTGTGCTCGGCGCATCCGGATAAGTCACCGGAAACCTGCGGGATTTCGCCCCCAGCCAGGGGAACCTTTCATCTGCCACTTCGTTTCAGCCTTAGGCTGGGATCTTCCCGGCCCGATGGGTTGCGAAGAAAATCGGAGCGGGCATGCGATTTGCGGCGGTGCTGAACCGGGACGGCGGCACCTTGCGCACGACCGATCTCCCGGCCTTTTCCGAGCAGATGCGCAAGACGCTGGAGGCAGCGGGCCATTCCATCGACGTCGATATCGTTGCCGGTGGCGACATCGAGGCCGCGCTGGAGAAAGCCGCGGCGCGGCGTGGTGTCGACGTCGTGCTTGCCGGTGGCGGCGACGGCACCATCTCGGCCGCGGCGGCCCTGCTGATGAACCGCAAGAAGGCATTGGCCATCCTGCCCGCCGGCACCATGAACCTTTTCGCCCGTGGGCTCGGCATCCCGCAAACACTCGACGCCGCCGTGAAATCCTTTGCCGATGGCGAGGTGATCGCCGTCGACATTGCCAGCGCCAACGGCCGGCCTTTCGTGCATCAGCTCTCGATCGGCCTGCATGCAAAAATGGTGCAGTTGCGCCAAAAGATGGAGTTCGGCTCACGCCTGGGAAAGATGCGGGCCTCGGTACGTGCCGCCTGGGCAACCATCAAGAACCCGCCGGCCATGAAGGTGACGCTGACCATCGGCGAAGCCGAGATCGTCACCCGTACGACCGGCATCGGCATCTCCAACAATCTTTTCGGCGAGGGTCACCTGCCCTATGCCGAAAATCCTACCGGCGGCGTGCTCGGCATCTACGTTGCGGTGGCGCGGCAGCGTGGCGAGTTGGCCAGGTTCTTCCTCGACATGGCGCGCGGCAGATGGCGCGACAGCGAGCATGTCGAAATCCACCAGGCCGACAGGGCGGTCCTGAAAATCCATTCGGCAGCAAAAAAATTCCGCGCCGTCATGGACGGCGAACTGATCAGGCTCGACCGTGAAACGGAAATCCGGATCCACCCCGGCGCGTTGAACGTGCTTGTGCCCGCGCGCGCCGCTCAGGCCAGGGCGGCGTGATGCAGCCCGACGCCATGAAGCCGCAGCTAGCCGGCGGGTGCCTGGTCTTGATCGGCGGGCGTGTTGGAGTCGATCATCTCGCCATAAATCTCGGCGATGCCCCATGCGACAAAAGCCAGAAGCAGGGCCGCGATCAGAATCCTCAGGCCGTGCCGCCCCCACCGTCCTTGACGGGCTTTGATCTTCAGGGATGATTTTCATAGTCGGCTCCCCCATGGTTTTGCGCCGGCGGACCGGACTGGCAAAGCATGGTCGGGTAACGATTCCTTGCTACGAAGGTTCCGCGGGCAGCCGCGTCTGACGGCATGGCGGCTTGCGACCACAAACCCGGGTATTTGGGGGCTCGGTGGACAACAGGGTTGAAAAAGCACCGGCTCTGCCGGCCGAAGTCTTCGACGCCGTAACCGCGCCGGACCGGCTTGCCGTCCTCCATGGCCTCGATGCGCTCGATACGGCAGCCGATCCGGACTTCGATCGCATCAGCGGCCTTGCCGCGGCCGTCATGCATGCTCCTGTCGCGTTGATCACCCTGGTAGATGCCGAGCGGCAGTGGTTCAAATCCTGTATCGGCTTCGATGAGACCGAAACGGCGACCGAAATATCCTTCTGCGCCCATGCGATCGCCGCCGGCGACGAGCCGATGGTGGTGGCCGACGCCACCCTCGACCCTCGCTTCGCCGGCAATCCGCTGGTCACCGGCAAGCATCCATGTCCGCTTCTACGCCGGCGCGCCGATGGTGGTGGCCGGCACCCGCATCGGCACACTCTGCGTGCTCGACCGCAAGCCTCATGCCTTTCCTTCGGCCGCCAAGCTCGAGCAATTGAAGGCGCTTGCCGGCCTTGCCGCCAGCCTGTTCACGCTGAAGGACGCCACCCGCAATGGCGCCATCGCCGCGGCCGCACTTGAGCGCGAGGAAAAGCGCCGCGCCATCGCGCTCGACGCCGCATCGTTTGGCCAGCTGGGCTTGGGACATCCGCACCGACATCATCGAATGCGATGTGCTGCTGTCGGAGCTGTTCAACCTGCCGCGCTCCAACCGGCTGCGAGCCCGCGACATCCTGGCCGCAATCGACCCGCGCGACGTCTACCAGACCGAGACGCGCTTTCGCGACGCGCTGACCGGCAGCGACGACTATTTTGGCGAATACCGCGTCAAGGGCTTCGCATCCGCCGCGCTGGGTGGCCACGCGCGGCCGTGTCATCGAGCGCGACGGCGACGGCAAGCCGACGCTGATCTTTGGCGTCAACTACGACATCACCGAGCGCAAGCTCGGCGACGAACGGCAAAGGCTGCTGTTGCGCGAGCTGAACCACCGCGTCAAGAACACACTGGCGACCGTGCAGGCGCTGGCGACACAGACCGTTCGCCATGCCCGCCAGCCCAGCGAATTCCTCGAAGCCTTCGGCGCCAGACTGCAGGCGCTAGGGGTTGCCCACAATCTTTTGTCGGACCGCGAATGGCGCGGCATCGGCATCAGCGAGCTGGTGCAGATCGAGGTCAAGCCGTTCGACAGCACTGAGCGGCCGCGCATCGACGATTTCCGGCGCCGATCTCCTGCTTACGCCCGACCAGGCGGTTGGGCTGGGCCTGATCCTGCACGAGCTTGCCAGCAATGCACTGCAATACGGGTCGCTGTCGGTGGCGTCCGGGAAGGGTCGATCTCACCTGGAAGGCCGAAGGCAAAAGAGGCGCGCGGCGCCTGGTGCTGACCTGGCGCGAAAGCGGTGGCCCGCAGGTGGAGCCTGCCTGACCGCCACGGATTTGGCTCGATCCTGATCCGCCGCAGCCTGGCCAAGGTCATCTCCAGCGAGGTGACCCACGAATTCCGCCCCGAAGGCGTCTTTGCCGAGATCTCGATGCCGCTGGAAGATCTGCCGAAGTAAGCCCGAATTTAATTTACGTCAGCTTCGCCGGTATCCTTGTCGTCGGCGTCGGGCTTCACATTCTCGCGGTAGATGGCGTAGGCGGCGAGCGCGACCGCCGGGCCGAGAATGACACCCAGGCCGCCTTTCCCCTTGAGCAGCGCCGGCAGCACGGCAAGTGCGGCCGTGATGCCGATCGCCTTCATGTCGGCGTTGCGCCTGCGCGCCCGGCGCCGTGCGCGCGCACCGGCCGACAGCTGATAGATGATGCAGGATAAGCCCGGCGACCACCAGGAAGCCGACGCCGAAGCCTAGGCGGCTGCCAACGAGCCATAGCGTTCGGCCGCCCAGATATAGGCCGCGCCGATCAGGAAGCCGAGGCCGCACAGCGCGGCAATCGCGGCGAGCGCATAGACGATTGCCGCCGTGCGCGCGCGGCGCAGGGCCGCAACCGTTTCGCCCGAGGCGAGGGCCGAGATCAGCGATGCCAGCATTCCCATCTGTGCGGGAACTAGCGCCGCGCCAGCAGCGCGAAGAGGAAGCCAACGCCGGCGGCGATCGCCAGCGAGGTCACCGGCTTTTCGCGCACATTCGCAATGATCTGCGCTTCGATGTCCTTGGCGTTGCCGCGCAGGCTGTCGAAGGCGGCTTCGCCCTGGGCGCGCAACTGCTCGACGCCTTCGGCGGCGGCGCGCCGCGCCGTGCCATATCCATGTTCGCCGGTCTTGGCCAACTGCTTGGTGAGTTTTTCGATGTCGGCCTTCAATTGCCTGATGTCGGCTTCGAGGTCCGAATTCGCCCGGCTTTCGTTCGCGGTCTTTCCTGTGGCAGTTGCCATTGCTTAACTCCTTGCGTTTGCTTGATTTCAAACGCCCGACACACGCCAAGGTTCCGAAATCGGATACCGGCTCCATGAAAGGCTGTTTGCGCCTGCGAGTCCAGCCCGGCCCGATCCCGTGTCAGATCAGCGGCCGGCGATCCTCGCCCAGCCCTTCCCAGCGCGCGAGCTCCTTCAGTCCTTCGTGGTCGATCACTTCGCAGCCGCCGTCGCGCCAGACGATCAGCTTGCGGTCGATCAGCTTGCGGATCGTCTTGTTGGTGTGGACCAGCGAAAGGCCAAGCGTATCGGCGATGTGCTGCTGCGTGATCGGGATCCGGACCGGGGCCTTGCCGTTCAGCCCGACCGCGCGGGCGCGGCTGGAGATGAAGGCGATGAGATAGGCCGCGCGCTCGATCGCCGTGCGCCGGCCGATGCTGAGCAGATTCTCGTCCAGCATGCGCTCCTCGCGCGACGCGATCCAGGTGATGTCGTAGGCAAGACCCGGATGGTTGCGGTAGAGCTCATGCAGCTGTTCGCGCTCGAAGACGCACAGCAGCATCGGCGACAGCGCCTCGACCGAGTGCTGCATCTCGCCCATCAGGCTGCCTTGCAGGCCGATGAGATCGCCCGGCATCGAATAGTTCAGGATCTGGCGGCGGCCGTCCGACAGCAATTTGTAGCGGAAGGCCCAGCCCGAGAGCACCGTGTAGAGATGCGCGCTGTGGCTGCCTTCGACCAGGACCGTCGCGCCCTTGTCGACGGCCAGTTCGCCCTTCTTGAACGTGCTGACGAAAGCAAGTTCCTGCTTCTCGAATTCGCGGAACACCGGCAGCGGCCGCAGCGGGCAGTTCTCGCAGGGATACTGGCGGCTGGAAAAAGAACGACCGTTCTGCCCGGACATTTCGACCCCTCTTCGCAAGCCCCCTCGACGATCACGGAGGACCGCGGTTCGCACAGCGAGCACGTCTTTTTTAATGACAGAGGCAATCGATCAGGCTTCCGGCAATCGACGCATGCCTGCTTCAACAGGCCGTGTCATTTTTTAAATGACCAGGCCGCCAAATAGCGCTGCATTGACTTCCTGCTGCCGTTTCAAGGAGACATTGCCACGGTGCCCTCATTGCTTGACGGATTGCGAATTCTCGTCCTCGAGGATGAATTCCTGATCGCCATGGATGTCGAGCAGCTGTGCCGCGACCATGGCGCCGGCGACGTGGTGATTGCCCGCGACCTGGCGGAGATCGAGCCGCAGGATGCGGTCGCGCAATTCGACGCGGCCATCGTCGACCTCATGCTGGGCGGCGCTTCGACGCTCGACTTCGCCGCGCGGCTGCGTCAGCAGGGCGTGCCTTTCGTCTTCGCCTCGGGCTATTCGGACGCCGACGAGATCAAGGCGTCCTTTCCGGGCATCAGACTGGTCGCCAAGCCATATTCGGGAGACGATCTCATCGAGGCGGTGGCCGCTGGCCTGCGGCGCGCTCGTCTGGATGCAGTCTGAATCAGGATGCCGGGCACCGGAACCAGTTCGACGCTTCACGCGGCGTTCGAGCCCATCACCTGCGCCGAGATCGCATCCGGGCCGTACTCGTCTTCGCCGGAAATCTTCAGGATTTCCTGCAGCCGGGTGCGGGCGCGGCTGACCCGGCTCTTGATCGTTCCGACCGCGCAGCCGCAGATCTCGGCGGCTTCCTCGTAGGAAAAGCCCGACGCGCCGATCAGGATGATGGCTTCGCGCTGGTCCTCGGGCAGTTGCTCGAGCGCGCCGCGGAAATCCTTGAGGTCGAGCTGGCCGTGCTGGGCCGGATGAACGGCGAGCCTGGCCGTCATGATGCCGTCGCTGTCCTGCACCTCGCGGCCGCGCTTGCGCATCTGCGAATAGAATTCATTGCGCAGGATGGTGAACAGCCATGCCTTGAGATTGGTGCCGGGCTGGAAGCTCTCATGCTTGTCCCAGGCCTTGACCAGCGTTTCCTGCACCAGGTCGTCGGCCTTGTCGGCGTTCTGCGTCAGCGACACGGCAAAGGCCCGCAGGCTCGGGATCGAGCCGAGCAGATCGGTCTTGAAGCTCTGGGAGACGGCAGCCATGCCTCAGTCCTTCTTCTGTGCGGGTTCGGCCTGTTCCAGCTGGCTGAGCAGCTGGGCGAAGCGATCCGGCACGTTGTCGGAGACCAGCTCGTCGTAATATTGCTTGAGTTTGCGGCCGATTTCCGAATTCGGCCCGAGCGGGTCACCGGAACCGGCCCGGCGCCTGCCCGCGGCGCCAGCCAGTGATTTCTTTCGTCATGTTTTTCATTTTGCCCTTGATTCCAGCACCCGAGCCGCACCTCAACAATACACAACACAAGGCAAGCGGCACCCTCGTCTGGTTGCCCATCCCAGCCCAAACGCCATCCTCTGTATATTAGTTCCACATTGATCGGAACTTTTTCGGAAAACCCGCGTTTCGTTTGTCGGGGCTTGCAATTCGGCTTGACCTGCGACTTATGCAATTACGTCATCTGAGGGAGACGTCCATCATGAGCCTTTCCGCAACCATCGCTCCGCACCTGCCGTTCCTGCGCCGCTTCTCGCGCGCCGTTTCCGGATCGCAGGAGAGTGGCGATGCGCTGGTCGCCGCGATGCTCGAAGCCATCATCGCCGACGTCGACATCTTTCCCGAAGCATCGAACGACCGCATCGCGCTCTACAAGGTTTTCGCCAAGCTGTTCACCTCGATCGCCATCCGCGTTCCGCAGGAGCATGCCCAATCGGCATGGGAGCAGCGCGCCGCCGCCAATCTGAACGCGATCGCGCCCGCGCCCGCGCCAGGCCTTCCTGCTGGTCGCCGTCGAAGGCTTCAGCGAGGACGAGGCGGCCGAAATCCTCGATGTCGACGACCAGGAATTCTCCGAACTGCTTGCCCAGGCGAGCAACGAGATTTCCCGCCAGGTGGCGACCGACGTGCTGATCATCGAGGACGAGCCGCTGATCGCCATGGACATCGAGGAGATGGTCGAGAGCCTCGGCCATCGCGTCGTCGGCACGGCGCGCACCCATGCCGAGGCGGTGGCGATGTTCGGCAAGACGCGGCCGAAGATGGTGCTGGCCGACATCCAGCTTGCCGACGGCAGTTCGGGCATCGATGCGGTCAACGAGATCCTGTCGTCCACATCGGTGCCGGTGATCTTCATCACCGCCTTTCCCGAACGCCTGCTGACCGGCGAACGGCCCGAACCGGCCTTCCTCGTCACCAAGCCGTTCAATCCGGACATGGTCAAGGCGCTGATCAGCCAGGCGCTGTTCTTCGACCGGCAGGCCAAGGCAGCCGCATAGGCAGGGCTCGCGCCATCGGGCGCGGCCTGCTTCCCAGATCAAATGACGTCTTGCGCCTCGGTCGCTCGACTGCCGCGCCGCACGGTTGAATTTCACGCTCTGAACGGTTTTCCAGGGCTCGTCTTTTTCGGCAAATGGTGGAACAAACACCAACCAACCACGTTTTGCCTCAGCATTGGAAGGAGACGGATCATGCTCTACTGGGCGCTCGTATTTCTTGTCGTGGCGATCATCGCCGGCGCGCTTGGTTTCGGCGGCATCGCCGGCACCTCGGCCGGCATCGCGCAGATACTGTTCTTCATCTTTCTCGCCTTCCTTGATCATTTCGCTGCTTGCCGGCCTGTTCAGACGGGCGTGAAGAGCAGGCAGCGACCGAACACTGGAAGCCGCACCCCTCAAACGGTTTCCAGCCACCGCCGGGCGGTGTCCTCCAACGAGGCGCCGCCCGGCGGACCGTTTTGACAAGTCGGGAACTCATTTCAGAATGAACCGTTCAGCCTGGGTTCGGTGGCAAAGACGATGCGTTCCAGAGCCGCCAGACAGTGAACGACAGCCGGCGGAGTGATGAAGTCATCGCTCTGCATCCCGCCGAAAGCGGAATGCAGCTTGGCCGGGCTCTTCTTCACGCGCTGCACAATGCCGGCATTTCCGTTCTCTACCAGGATCGCGACATGAAAACCGTGTGGGCGCGCAACATGCGCGCGCCATGGGCGTCCGACACCGCCGACAGCAACGGCATACTGCCGCCGGCGCAGGCAGAGCGCATCGGCGCCGCCAAACGCAACGTCGTCGCCTCCGGCAATCCGGAACGTCTCGAGCTCAGTGTTCCCGCCGAGGACGGCATACGCTGGTTCCAGATGTGGATCGATGCCGATCATGGCGAAGGCGGCGATCGTGCAGGGCGTCGTCACCACCATGGTGGAAACGACCGAGCAGAAACGCCGCGAGCAGACATTGAAGACGCTGCTGCGCGAGGTCAGCCATCGCTCGAAGAACCTTTTGGCCATCATCCAGAGCATCGCCACCCAGACCGGCCGCTATTCCGAGACGCTCGATGATTTCCTGACGCGCTTTCGCGGCCGGCTGCAGTCGCTGGCCTCGTCCCAGGATCTGGTGACGTCGTCCAACTGGCGAGGTGCCGCCCTGCGCGAACTGGTCTCCGGGCCAGGTCGCGCGCTACGGCGCCGACCCCGCGCGCAGCCTGCGTTTCGACGGCGTCAATCCCTACCTCAATCCCAATGCCGCCTTGCATATCGGCCTGGCCATGCACGAACTCGCCGTCAATTCGGTGAGCTACGGCGCCCTGTCGCGGCCGGATGGCTTCGTCGAGGTCACAGCCGAGCTGACCGCCGCTTCCGCCGACAAGCCTGCCTTGTCGCTGACATGGGCCGAAGCCATCGGCGCCAGTGACAGGCAACCGCAGGGAGAAACGTTTCGGCAGCGTTGCGCTCGAGCGCGTCGTGCCGACATCGCTGAACGGAACGGCGACGCTCGAAATCACCGGCGACCGTGCTCGAATACCGCCTTGTCGTTCCGCACGGCAATTTCGAAACGGACTGAGCCGGATATCGCGTGCCAACGCACGAGAAAGTCGCAGTTCTTAACCGGCTGTTCACCATAAAGTTGGATGCTGTGCTTACCCGGATAGCGCTGGAGCTTGCCGATCCGCCGACGTTTCGGCCGCAGCCGCAACGCAAGCTAAGGGAGGAATGGTCTTGACGGTTGCCGACATGAACAGGCTGGAGCAGGCCGCCCGCGTCTCGATGAGCGGATTCCAGGATCCCGAGCGCCCCGACCTCGGCTTCGCGGCACTTCCACCCTTTGCTTCGCTTCGCCGCCGTCGTGTTGGTCGCTGCCGTGGTGCTTGATCGCGGCATGGCAACTGACCTGAGTCGAACCCGAACAATCTCGCGCTCGTCTGAAGATCACAGCGGAGCCTCTGCGCCTCCAATTATTGGCGGCCGCGCCGCCCGCGCAGGAACTTTGGCTGATTTCGACCGTTCTTATGGCGAGAGGTTTGTCGCCATGGAACACATCGCTGCTTTGCTGCTGGTTATCGGCTGCTCGAACACCATGACCGAGTGCCGTGAATTGTCCGGTGCCGGTCAGCGTCTTCGAAACCGCCGCGGAATGCACCGCCGAGCGGCCTTTTGCCCTGACCGACGTCCAGGGCCAGGCCGCGCATATCGTTGCCAAATGCCTCGCCGTCGATCCGGCGCTGGAGGACGACTACGACCAGATCGTCTGGAACGTGCGCCCGGACGGCACGCTCAATGCCTCCTTGCAGGTTTCCAACGTCATGGTTGCATCGAACGCTGCGCGCCCCGAAAAAGACTATCTTAGCCAACAATAAAATCGAGCGGGCAAACGCCGTCATTTCATGCTAAATGACGGCTGGAGCTTACTAAAGTGAGGACAAAGTGAGGAGAGACTCTATGCGGAAAGTGATTATTGCCATGGTTGCCGTGGTCGCAGTCAGCGGCTGCAGCACGACCGAGCAGGATGTCGGCGTCGGTACGCTGGTTGGCGCCGGTGTCGGCGGCCTGGTCGGCGGCGGCAAGGGTGCGCTCATCGGCGCAGCCGTCGGTGCCGGGTCCGGTCTGCTGGTGCGCAACCTGCGCAATGGCTATTGCCAGTACCGCGACAATCGCGGCCGTCTCTACACGGCCCGCTGCTGATCCGCTTCAGCATGCAAGCATAGCAACGGAGACCGGTTCGTCCGGTCTCCGTTTTTCTGCGTGGCGCGGATCCTAGAGCAATTCCGGGAAAAGTGCATAGCGGTTTTCCGTCCGGAATTGCTTCACGATAGTCCTGGCGATCGACAGCGGAATCCTGATTTCCACCTTCAGCCCGTCGGCGTGAAAGTCGCGCTTGATCGTGCCGCGCAATTCGCGCGTGACGTTCAGGTCGATCAGCTTGGTGCCGAAGCCGGTCTTGGCCGGCGCTTCCAGTGTCTTGCTGCCCTGTTTCGCGCCAGTTGAGCGCCAGCGTCCTGTCATGCCCGCGGCCTTCGACCGACCAGTCGACCTTGAGCGCGCCCACCGAATTGCCGGCCTCGCCATATTTCAGCGCATTCGTCGCCAGTTCATGGAAGGTCAGGCCGAGCGCCTGCGTCGTCGTCTCGTCGAGCAGCACCTCCGGCCCCGACAATATCCCCTCTGGAAGCTCCTTGCCGAACACCTGGCCAAGCTCGATGCGCAGCAGGTCGCCGAGATCGGCCTTCTGCCAGCGCGAACGCGTCAGCATGTCCTGCGAAGCCGCCATCGCCTGCAGCCGCGCCGAGAAGGATGACGAGAACTCCTTCACGTCAGTGGCGTGCGACGCCGTCTGGCGGGCGATCGCCAGCACCCTGTGTGATCGAGTTCTTGATGCGATGCTTCATCTCCTGCAGCATCAGGTCCTTTTCGAGCAGGCTCTTTTCGGTCGTCTCGTGCAACAGCGAAACCGCGTCATAGGCGCGCTCCTGATAGCGCGCCACCAGCGCGATGGCGCCGGCAAGCAGCAAACCGAACAGGCCGAGCATCACCGGAATGGCGCGCGAAGACGGCTGCGAGAAGGCGCTTGTCGGCCGGAACAGGACGGTCCATGGCCGGCCGGCCACGATGAGCTTGCGGGTAACCAGCAGCCGGTCGCCGAAGATCGAAACCGGCGGCGTCTCCGACTGGAACAGCAGATTGTCCGGCATCGACCTCGCCGTCATAGATCTCGGTGTTGACCGGCAGCAGCGGCGCGCGGCTGAGCGCGATCTGGAACAGGTCGCGGGCGCGGAAGGCGGCATAGAGAAAGCCCGCTGTCGAGGAGCGCGTGGCATTGATGACGTCCGGCGCGGTCTCGACATTGAGCCGCACGAAAACCAGGAAGCCGGTGAAGGTCTGCGCGGCACCCGTGCCCTGGCCGAGCTGGACCAGGCCGCTTGCGTGCTGCTGGTCGTCGGCCATCGCCTTTTCGATCGCCGCCGCGCCGCACCGGTTCGGTGAACATGTCGTAGCCGATGCTGGCCTGGTTGGACGGGTCCAGCGGCTCGAACAGCACGATCGGCGTGCGCCAGGGCTGCGTCGTCGTCCGGATAGACCGCATGCGCGACACCCTGGTCGCGCAGGATGTCGCGCTCGACCGCGGCCTCGTCGCCGGTCTTGGCCAGCCTGAGAAAGCCGATGCCGCGCAGGCCGGCGAAATTGTTGTCGACGTCGAGCGCGCTGAAGAAGGCCTTGAACTCGCCACGCGAAATCTCGCCGTTGCGGGCGTCGAACAGCGCCTGCGTCGAGCGCAGCAGCGACAGATGCAGGTCGATGCGGCTCTCGATGCGGTTGAGCGCATCATCGGCCGTCGCCTCGAATTTGATGCGCGCCGCCTCCTGCGTGGCGAAATAGGCAAAGCCCGCCATCGTCAGGCTGATCAGCGCGACGGCGATGAAGGCGACGATCGGGAAAAACTTCTTCAACGGATGCTGCGTTGCCCATGGCAATTCGGACCCTTTATGGGCAAGTCGCCGCGCCAACACAATGGCGCGGCCAAACCATCATGACGGCTGGCATATCACGTAGACAAGGCAATTAGCCGGCTTACTTGACTGTCTCAGGCGGCGATCTTCAGCGCGCCCGGCCCGGGAATGGCGCCGGGCGGGCATTTGCCGAGGATGATCATGCCGAGCACCTCGTCCTGGGTGACGTCGCTGGTGCGCGCGGTGCCGACGACCTGGCCGTTCTTCATCACGCAGACGCGGTCGGCAAGATCGAACACGTCGTGGATGTCGTGGCTGATCAGGAAGATGCCGATGCCGTCGGCCTTGAGCTGCTTGACCAGCTCGCCGACCTGCGCGGTTTCCTGCGGCCCGAGTGCGGCCGTCGGCTCGTCCATGATCAGGATGCGGGCGTTGAACAGGATGGCGCGCGCGATCGCCACCGACTGCCGCTGGCCGCCCGACAGCTTGATCACCGGCTCCTTGAAGCGCTGGAAGCGCGGATTGAGCCGGCCCATCACCTTGCGCGCTTCGGCTTCCATGGCGACATCGTCGAGCGTGCCCCAGCCGGTCATCAGTTCGCGGCCGAGGAAGAGGTTGGCGGCGGCGTCGACATTGTCGGCCAGCGCCAGCGTCTGGTAGATCGTCTCGATGCCGTATTTCTTGGCGTCGCGCGGATTGGAGATCGACGCCTCCTCGCCGTTGACGAAGATCTGGCCGGCATCGCGCTTGTAGGCGCCGGACAGGATCTTGATCAGCGTCGACTTGCCGGCGCCGTTGTGGCCGAGCAGCGCCACGACCTCGCCCGGGAAGAGATCGATCGAGGCATCGTCGACGGCGCGGATGCCGCCGAAGGCGATCGAGATGTTGCGCATGTCGACCAGCGGTGTGCCTGCGGGAGCAGTCTTCTCAGCCATGTCGCTCTCCTCCCTAGACGCGCTTGCGGTAGACGGTGTCGAGCCAGACGGCGACGACCAGCACGGCGCCGACGACGATGCTCTGCAGCGGCGAGTCGATGCCGAGCAGCACCATGCCGGACTGCAGCGACTGCATCAGCAGCGCGCCGAGCATGGCGCCGAGCACCGTGCCCGAACCGCCGGCCAGCGACGTGCCGCCGATGACGGCGGCGGCGATGACCAGAGCTCGTCCAGCGTGCCCAGCGCATTGGTCGACGGCATTGAGGCGCGCCGACGAGATCGCCGCGCTGATCGCCGCCAGCACGCCCATGATCATGAACACCTTCATGGTCACCCAGCGGGTGTTGATGCCGGCGAGTTCGGCCGCTTCCGGATTGCCGCCGATGGCGAAGACATAGCGGCCGAAACGGGTGCGCTTGGTGATGAAGGTCATGACGATGCCGACCGCGACCGCCATCAGCACCGGGATGGCGATGCCATGGGCGATGAACAGGCCGCCTTCGGGAATGGTGATGCCGTTCTGCTGCGCGTACTGGCGCACGATGCCGACCGGCCACGGATAGGAATTGGCGATCCACACCGCGCCAAGGATGGCAGCGCAGGCGACCGACGCCGAGGAAGGTCTCCGCCCAGACCGGGCGCAGCGGGAAGTTGAAGCGCTTGCGCTGCGAGCGGCCGTTGAGCAGCGCGAAGGCGACGGCCGCGCAGGCGACGACGCCGACGATCCAGCTCCAGGTCGCGCCGATCGAGCCGCGCGGGCCGCCGCCCATCAGCTGGAAGGTGGCGTCGAGCGGCGCGACCGTGCGGCCGCTGGTGACCCACCACGCCGCGCCGCGCCAGACCAGCAGGCCGCCCAGCGTCACGATGAAGGCCGGCACCTCCAGATAGGCGATGATGAAGCCCTGGAACGCGCCGATCAGAAGGCCGAGCGCCACGCCGACGGCCAGCGCGATGATCCAGATCCAGGGATTGCCGAGCTGGAAGCCGATGACGCGAATGCAGGAACTCGGCCTGCGCCACGCCCATGACCATGCCGATCACGCCTTCGACGGAGCCGACCGAAAGGTCGATGTTGCGCATGACGATGACCAGCACCATGCCGGTCGCCATGATCGCGACCGACGAGGTCTGCACCGACAGGTTCCACAGATTGCGCGGCGTCAGGAAAAGCCCGCCGGACAGGATATGGAAGCCGATCCAGATGACCAGCAGCGCGCCGACCATGCCGAGCATGCGCGTGTCGAGTTCGGTTGCCTTGAGGAAGCGTCCGACGACGCTGAGCTCGGCAGCCCGCGCCCGATCCGCGGTCGCATTGGCGACCGGCGTGTTGGAAGTCGTATCGGTCATGATGTCCTCCCACCGGTCTGCCGTCTGGCGCGGTTGCCGGAACACGATGCTATTGGCTTTCCCGGCTCAATTGAAGCGGAAAGCCCGTTGAGAAACGCCGCGGCCTTTGGCGCCGCGGCGTCGAACTCGCTACCGGTATCAGCCGGCTTTAGTTGCAGGCCGCGACGCTGCCGGCTGCGACGCCGGCGCAGACCTCGTCCTTCTTGATCCAGCCGGCGTCGATGACGACGTTGAGATTGTCCTTGGTGATCGCGACCGGGGTCAGGAACAGCGACTTGACGGTGTTGCCGCCAGGCGTGGTGAAGTCCGTGACGCCGGCAATGTCGGTCATCTTCTTGCCGTCGGCGAGCTGCGAGGCGATCTCGGCGGCGTTCTTGCCGAGCTCGCGCGCGTCCTTCCACACCGACACGGTCTGCGTGCCGAGCGCGATGCGGTTCAGCGCGGCATGGTCGCCGTCCTGGCCCGAAACCGGAACGGTGCCGGCCAGGCCCTGCGCCGTCAGCGCCGCGACGACGCCGCCGGCGGTGCCGTCATTGGCCGCCACCACCGCATCGACCTTGTTGTCGTTGGCGGTCAGGAACTGTTCCATGTTCTTCTGCGCGTTGGCCGGCAGCCAGCCGTCCGTATAGGCCTCGCCGACATTCTTGATCTTGCCGCCGTCGATGGCTTCCTTCAGCACTTCCATCGAGCCGGCGAACAGGAAGTCGGCGTTCGGATCGGCACCCGAGCCCTTGATGAAGACGTAGTTGCCTTCGGGCTTCGCCTTGAACACTTCGCGGGCCTGCATGCGGCCGACTTCCTTGTTGTCGAAGGTCAGGTAGAAGACGTCCTTGTTCTCGATCAGGCGGTCATAGCCGACGACCGGAATGCCTTCGTCCAGCGCCTTCTGCACCGCCGGGCCGATGGCCGAGGCGTCCTGCGCCAGGACGATCAGCGCATTGGCGCCCTGCGAGATCAGGCTTTCGACGTCGGTCAGCTGCTTGCCGGGATGGACTGCGCGTCGGCGGAAATGTACTTGTCGCCGGCCGCCTCGATCGCCGCCTTCATCGCCGCCTCGTCGGTCTTCCAGCGCTCTTCCTGGAAGTTCGACCAGGACACGCCGATGACCTTGTCCTTCGCCTGCGCGACCGACGCCAGCGTCAGCGACATGGCGACACCCGCCAGCATGGCGGCTGCAAATTTCTTCATGATATCCTCCCTGCGCCGCGCACGGCGCGACAAACTGACCCGAAGGCCGGCACAGAGGCTCTATTTTTTCGAGCCTCGAAAAAATACTGATCCAACGCCGAAGCGCTGTCAATATCGATTCTGACGGTTTTTGATCGGCGTTCGAATTTTTTTCGGGTCTCGGAATAAATAAATGACAGGACTGTCCCGCTTCTGCCAATATTCAGCGAGCGCGTCGACGGCCTTCGACGTCACGAAAGGCAGCGGCGGCGGCAGGGAGGAGACGCAGGACATGTCGGTTGGAATCCGCCACGACGATCTGCGCCGGCGCAACCGCGCGATGGTGATTTCGGCCGTGCGCCGGGCCGGCCAGCCGTCGCGCACCGAGATCGCCGCGACCACCGGCCTCAGCCATTCGACCATTTCGGCGATCTCCTCCGACCTGATCCAGCGAAGGCATCCTGGCCGAGAGCAAGGCCGAGCGAAGCGGCTTCGCTGAAGCGCGGCCGGCCGCAGGTCGGCCTCGGCCTCAATCCGGAAGCCGCCGCGGTGATGACCGTGGTGCTGTCGCTCAACTTCCTCTCCGTCGCCGTCATCGATTATGCCGGACAGGTCATCGCCGAGGAGCAGCGCCGCCTCGACACGCTGACAATGCCGCGCGACGAGCTGATCGGCGAATGCACGGCGATAGTCCGGCGCCGGCTCGAGGATCCCGATCTCGATGTCCGCAGCGTCGCCCGCATCGCGCATGGGCATCCAGGGCATCACCGACACCCATGCCCGCGCCATGCTGTGGTCGCCGATCACGCCGCTGACCGACATCCCCTTCGCCGACATTCTGGAGGCCGAGTTCGGCATTCCCGCCACCATGGAAAACGACTGCAACATGATGGCGGTGGCGCTGCAATGGCGCGATCCCGAACGCTACCGCGACGATTTCATCGCCATCCTGCTCTCGCACGGCATCGGCATGGGGCTGGTGCTGAAGGGCGAACTGTTCACCGGCACCCATTCGTCCGGCGGCGAGTTCGGCCACATGATCCACCGGCCGGGCGGCGCGCTCTGCCGCTGCGGACGGCGCGGCTGCGTCGAGGCCTATGCCGGCAACTATGCCATCTGGCGCAACGCCAGGATGATGAGCGAGGATGCCGAACCGGCCGATGTCGGCGACGCCGACATGCGCGCGCTCGCCGCCCGGGCACGCGAGAGCGACGGCCCGGAGCGCGAAGCCTACCGCAAGGCGGGCGAGGCGCTCGGCTTCGGCCTTGGCAGCCTGTTCGCGCTGATCGACCCGGCGCCGGTCGCCATGGTCGGCGTCAGCGCCGCTGCCTTCGACCTGATCGAACCGGCGCTGCGCGAGGCGATTGCCCAGACCGCCGGCGGCCAGCATTCGAAATCGATCTCCTTCGACACCGAGCCGAACGAATTGCCGCTGATCCGCGAAGGCTGCGCCATGCGCGCGCTCGGCTTCGTCGACCAGGAGATTTTCGCGCCAGGCGTCCAGGCAAGGGCGGGCGCTGGGAAGAGCGTGGCGTGAGTATCGGTAGAGACCGATCTTAGTGGCGACCGGGTTCGCGAGCTTCCATGATGAAAAGCTACAGAAATCGATCCGGCGTAACGTACTACCTGCCGGACTTCGGCCCTCCCGTTCGCTGGTTCATGGATTGTCTCGTCCGGGGACCCGGATCTGCCAGTGGTGTACTATTTCGAATGCGATACCGAAAATCTTGGTTGTCGAGCAATGCACGTATATGCCGATGGTCGCGTGCTCCTCGCATATCCCGGAGGCCTCGACGGCGATCACTTGCCCGAAGGGGAGCTGCCGACGATGGAAGAGGCCAAGCAACGTAGTTGGCAGATCCGCGAGATCACCAAAGCCGAGTTCGACGCTCTTTGGGCTGCACTGTCTCGCCTAGAAGGCACCTAGTGAACCCGGACCGGCGCCTAATCTTCCCTGATCGCGTAGCCGGCGCCGCGGATGGTGCGGATGACGTCGGGCATGCGGCCATTGTTGACCGCCTTGCGCAGCCGGCCGACATGCACGTCGACGGTGCGCTCGTCGATATAGATCGTCTCGCCCCAGACATTGTCGAGCAGCTGGCTGCGCGAGAAGACCCGGCCCGGATGCCGCATCATGAATTCGAGCAGGCGGAACTCGGTCGGCCCGAGCCTGATCTCGCTCTTCTTGCGGTAGACGCGGTGCGACTCGCGGTCGAGCACGATGTCGCCGACCTTGAGCACGCTGGACAGCACTTCCGGCTTGGCGCGGCGCAGCAGCGCCTTGACCCGGGCCATGAATTCCGGCGTCGAGAACGGCTTGACCAGATAGTCGTCGGCGCCGGTGGAGAGGCCGCGCACGCGGTCGCTCTCCTCGCCGCGCGCCGTCAGCATGATGATCGGCAGCCGCTCGGTCTCCGGCCGCATCCTCAGCCGCCGGCAGAGCTCGATGCCGGAAACCGCCGGCACCATCCAGTCGAGCACCAGAAGGTCGGGCACGTTCTCCTGCAGCCGGATCTCGGCCTCGTCGCCGCGCGTCACGACCTCGACCTGGTAGCCTTCGGCTTCGAGATTGTAGCGGAGCAGCACGCCCAGCGGCTCCTCGTCCTCCACCACCATGATGCGTGGCGCGATCATCAGTCGGTTACCCCTGTCATGCAGCCGGCGCGGACCATCGCCGTCTCGTCGTGCTTCGGACGATTGGCCGGCAGTTGCGCGCCGGTCAGCACATAGTAGGCGTTCTCGGCGATGTTGGTGACGTGGTCGCCGATGCGCTCGAGGTTCTTGGCGCAGAACAGGAGATGCGTGCAGGCCGTGATGTTGCGCGGATCTTCCATCATGTAGGTCAGGAGTTCGCGGAACACCGAGGTGTATTTGACGTCGATCTTCTCGTCGTCGTTCGCGCAGCTTGCGCCAGTGCCGCGGCGTCGCGCGGCGGCATAGTCCTCGATCACGCCCTTGACCTGGACCAGCACCAGCTCCGCCATCGCTCGATGCCGTGCGACAGGTCGCGCGGCGTGACGCTGAGGCCGACGGTGCCGACGCGCTTGGCGATGTTCTTGGCAAGGTCGCCGATGCGCTCGAGATCGCCGGCCATGCGGATCGAGCCGACCACGGCGCGCAGATCGTTGCGCCATCGGCTGGCGCTTGGCGATCAGCGTGATGGCGCGGTCGTCGAGCTCGCGCTGGCGCGCGTCCATGATGGCGTCGTCGGAAACCACCCGCTGCGCCAGCGCGTTGTCCGAAGTCAGCAGCGCACGGATCGCCCCGCCGACCATCGAGCCGGCCAGCTCGCCCATGTCGCGAGATCAGCTTGCTGATCTGCTCCGAGATCCTCGTCGAAGGAGGCGACGGTATGATGTTCGCCCATGATCCTGTCCTCGTGCCTGAAAGTTGCCGCCGGACCGCTCAGCCGAACCGGCCGGTGATGTAGTCCTGGGTGCGCTTGTCGTCGGGGTTGGTGAACATCTTGTCGGTGGCGCCCTCCTCGACCAGATAGCCGAGGTGGAACATCGCCGTGCGCTGCGACACGCGCGCCGCCTGCTGCATCGAGTGGGTGACGATGACGATCGTGTAGTTCTGGCGCAGCTCGTCGATCAGTTCCTCGACCTTGGCGGTGGCGATCGGGTCGAGCGCCGAGCAGGGCTCGTCCATCAGGATCACTTCCGGCGACACGGCGATGGCGCGCGCGATGCACAGGCGCTGCTGCTGGCCGCCGGAAAGGCCGGTGCCGGGCTCCTGCAGGCGGTCCTTGACCTCGTTCCAGAGCGCCGCCTTCTTCAGGCTCGAATTCGACGATCTCGTCCATGTCGGCCTTGCGCTTGGCCAGGCCGTGGATGCGCGGGCCGTAGGCGACGTTCTCGTAGATCGACTTCGGGAACGGATTGGGCTTCTGGAACACCATGCCGACGCGGGCGCGCAGTTCGACGACGTCGATGTTCTTGTCGTAGATGTCCTCGCCGTCGAGCGTGATCTTGCCGGTGACGCGGCGCCGAGTCGATGGTGTCGTTCATGCGGTTGAGGCAGCGCAGGAAGGTCGACTTGCCGCAGCCCGACGGGCCGATCAGCGCCGTCACCTGGTTCTGGCGGACGTCGAGATTGACGTCGAACAGCGCCTGCTTGTCGCCGTAGAACACGCCGACCTTGTCGCCGCGCATCTTGATCACTTCGTTCGGCTTGGCGTTCATCTTGTCGCCCACTGCGTTTTCAAGGGACTGTTCGGTCATGATGTTCATACCAGATGCCTTCTCTCTACCAGCGCCGCTCGAAGCGGCGCCGCAGCACGATCGCGGTGATGTTCATGGCCATGAGGAAGACGAGCAGGATGATGATGGCGCCCGACATGCGCTCGACGAAGGCGCGTTCGGCCTCGTTCGCCCACATGTAGATCTGCACCGGCAGCGCGGTGGCCGGATCGAAAGGCGTCGTCGGATAGTCGGCGACGAAGGCCACCATGCCGATCAGCAGCAGCGGCGCGGTTTCGCCGAGCGCACGCGCCAGGCCGATGATCGTGCCGGTCAGGATGCCGGGCGCGGCAAGCGGCAGGACGTGGTGGAACACCATCTGCATCTTCGACGCGCCAAGGCCGAGCGCTGCCGAGCGGATCGACGGCGGCACGGCGGCAAGCGCGGCGCGCGTCGCGATGATGATCGTCGGCAGCGTCATCAGCGTCAGCACCAGGCCGCCGACGAAGGCGGCCGAGCGCGGCAGGCCGAGGAAGTTGATGAACACGGCGAGCCCGAGCAGGCCGAAGACGATCGACGGCACCGCCGCGAGATTGTTGATGTTGACCTCGATCAGGTCGGTGAGGCGGTTCTTCTTGGCGAATTCCTCGAGATAGATCGAGGCGGCGACGCCGATCGGCAGCGCCAGCAGCAGCACGATCACCATCATGTAGAGCGAGCCGATGATGGCGACGCCCATGCCCGACGTTTCCGGGCGGCTCGAGGCGCCGATAGGTGAACAGGCCGGTGTTGAAATGCTCGGCCATCGACGCCGTCGGCCTTGAGCTTGTTCATCCAGTCGACCTGCTGGTCGGAGACCTTGCGGCGCGCTTCGTCGACGTTGAGGTCGATCTGGCCCTTGAAGGCGCGAGTCGAGATTGGCGGCGGCGAGCATGTTGACGTCGCGCGTCGTGCCGATGACCGACGGGATCGGCGGCGACGATGTCGCGCAGCTGGACGCGCAGCGCCTTCCGACAGGAAGCCCTTGAGCTTCATGATCGTCGGCTTGTCGTCGGGGTCGATGCCGAGCTTGGCGACCAGCGCGTTCTCGGCGAGCTTGGGATAGTTCGCCGTGATCAGCACGCTCGGATCGGTCGCGCGCTTGTTGTCCGGGTCGATGATCTTCTCGTCGAAGGTGATCGGCAGCGTCACCGTCGTCTGCCAGAAGGCGGTGTAGCCCTTGCGAGACGATGGTGACGAGCATGATGGCGAGGAAGACCAGGCCGACGGAGATGGCCAGCACGCCATAGATGCGGAAGCGGCGTTCGGCGGCGTAGCGGCGCTTCAGGCCGATGTCGCGGCGCGGATGGGCGACGCGGCGCCGGACCGTCGTGTCCATGGGCGATGTCGGTCATTCGTACTGCTCCCGGTACTTGCGCACGATGTAGAGCGCGACGATGTTCATGACCAGCGTCAGCGACGAACAGCGTGAGGCCGAGCGCGAAGGCGACCAGCGTCTGCGGCGAGTTGAACTCGAGGTCGCCGGTCAGCTGGTTGACGATCTTGACGGTGATGGTCGTCATCGCCTCGAACGGGTTGACGGTGAGATTGGCGGCGACGCCGGCCGCCAGCACCACGATCATCGTCTCGCCGATGGCGCGCGAGGCGGTCAGCAGGATGGCGCCGACGATGCCCGGCAGTGCCGCCGGCAGGATCACCCGCTTGATCGTCTCGGAGCGCGTCGCGCCGAGGCCGAGCGAGCCGTCGCGCATGGCGCGCGGCACCGCGGTGATGATGTCGTCGGACAGCGAGGACACGACCGGGATCAGCATGACGCCCATGACCAGGCCGGCGGTGAAGATCGCTCTGCGCCTGGATGAAGGGCGAGCCGCCGGTCGAGCGCCGCCGAGAGATCGCGCAGGAACGGCCCGAGCGTGACCAGCGGCGAAGATGCCGTAGACGATGGTCGGGATGCCGGCGAGCAGTTCGAGCGCCGGCTTGACCACCGAGCGCACGCTGCGGCGAGGCGTATTCGGCCATGTAGACGGCCGACATCAGCCCGACCGGCACGGCGACCAGCATGGCGACGAGCGGCGATGTAGAGCGTGCCGGCGAGCAGCGGGATCAGGCCGAACTGGCCCTGGCTGCCGCCCGAGCCGGCGGCGGCGAAACGCGGATCCCACACGGTGCCGAAGAAGAAGCTCATCGGCGACACGCTCTCGAAGAAGCTGATGCGTCTGGAACAGCATCGACAGCACGATGCCGACCGTGGTCAGGATGGCGATGGTCGAGGCCGCGAGCAGCCCCCACAGCATCAGCCGCTCGACATTGTTGCGGGCGCGGGCGCGCGGCGCGATCTGCCTGCAGCGCGTAGAGCGGCGCCGGCGATCGACAGGGCGAAGCGTGACGACCGCGCCGAACAGACCGAGCCGTGCCCTGGACCGTGTTCGCCTCGACGGCGATCGGGATCATGTAGTCCTGCGTATCGCGTGGCCAGCGCCACGCCCTTGGCGGCAAGCAGCGGCTGCAGTTCGGCGAAGGTGGCGGGCAGCGCGCGTTGCCGGCATCGAGACGGCGCAGGCCGTTGGCGAGGCTCTTCACCAGGCTGACGTCGAGCGCCTCGCTGGCGACCTTGCTGTCGGCGGTGCGCTCCGGCAGGGCGGCGTGGATGTGGCGGTCGAGATAGAAGGAGGAGCCGATGTTCCAGACGGCGAGCAGCAGAACGGCAGGCAGGACGGCGAGCAGGAAGGCCCACCAGCCGTGATAGTGGGCGCGCGAATGCGGCTTCACCGTGCCGCTGTCGTGCGCCGCGGCGCGCTGCCGGCCGATCAGGAAGGCGACCACGCCGATGGCGACGACGATGGCGAGTACGAGCAAGGACGACATCGACCCACCCCCGGGAAAGTTCAGATCGCCGCGCCGAATGCGGCAGGCGGCAAAGCCAGGGCGCGGACTTGGTCCGCGCCCTGGCCTGGATAGATTGATTACATCGTCTTGCCGGCGGCGAACGCGTCGCGCTGGGCCTGACGCTCGGCATCCGGAGCCGCAACCAGGCCGTAGTCGGCGAGCGGGCTTTCCGGGCCGATCATCTGGTCGTCGAGGAAGAACTCGACATATTCCTTGAGGCCCGGAACGACGCCGAGATGCGCCTTCTTGACGTAGAAGAACAGCGGGCGCGAAACCGGATACTTGCCGTTGGCGATCGTCTCGGTCGAAGGCACGATGCCTTCCGACGGTGGCGACCTTCAGCTTGTCGGCATTGTTCTCGTAGAAGGCGAGGCCGAACACGCCGACGCCGGTCTTGTTGGAGTCGATGCGGGCGAGCGTCTCGGTGTAGTCGCCGTCGATGTCGACAGCCTTGCCGTCCTTGCGGATGGCGATGCAGGTCTTGCCGATTCCTTGTCGTCGGCGACGCCGGCGGCCTTCAGAGCCGTCCTTGTCGCAGCCGGCGTCGAGCAGCTTGGTCTCGAACACTTCGCGGGTGCCGTGCTTTTCGCCCGGGATGTAGGCGGCGATATCCCAGTCGGGCAGCGTCGGGTTGACCTGGTTCCACTTGGTGTTCGGGTTGTCGACCAGCTTGCCGTCGACGACGAGCTTGGCGGCGAGCGCCTTGTAGATGTCGGCGGGAACCAGCGCCCAGTCCGGGCCCTTGATGTCGGTGGCGAAGACGATGCCGTCATAGCCGATCTGGACTTCCTGGACTTCCTTGACGCCGGCGTCGGCGCAGGACTTCAGCTCGTCCTTCTTGATCGGGCGCGAGGAGTTGGCGATGTCGATGGTGTCTTCGCCGACGCCCTTGCAGAATTCCTTGATGCCGGCGCCGCTGACCGCCGGACTCGACGACCGGGGTCTTGAAGTTGGTGAAGGTTTCGCCGAACTGCTCGGCGACGATCTTGGCATAGGGCAGCACGGTCGACGAACCGGCGACCTGGATCTGGTCGCGCGCGGCGGCGACAGCCGGCCGACGCGGCGAGCGCAAGCGCTGCGGCCGACGCCGTAAGGAGGAATTTTTTCATGTGGCCTGCTCCTGTTCGGAAGATGGTCTCTCGGCGCCCTCTTCCAGGCGCCCGGTGAGGCCAATAGCCTCCGATTATTACAGTCGCATGACAGTTTCATGTCAGCCCGGTAACGTCGGACAGACGCATGTCGGAAACCGCCAGCCGGCCAGCCTTCCGCGGCGATCGGAGGTTTGCCGCGGGAATCAGGGACTTGCGGGATTTTGCAGCCGGCATTTGCCCTCGGCGGCACGCAGCCGCGCCGCCGAGAAAAGAAAAACCGGACGGAAGCGCGTTGCCCGTGGCCAGAGCGTGTCTTGGCCGGGCCATCGCCGAAAACAGGTCCGTTGGGGTAGATTCGACGCTGTTTTTGTCGGCGGTCGCTGCTCCCGCCCGTAACCGAAGGAGCGGAATTCGATGCACGCCATTGTCCACGGCTGGGCGCCGGCTTTGGTATGGTGCGATCGCACCATATCCGCTGGACGTCGCGGCGCCGCCGAATCCCGGCGCCGATATCAGCTAGCCGGCGTCTGCGCTGGGCTTCGCTGTCGCGCGCCGGCCCAGCGCTCGACCTTTTCGAGCAGCGCCTTGGGACTGATCGGCTTGGGCAGATAGTCGTCCATGCCGGCCTCCAGGCAGCGCTCGCGGTCGCCCTTCGAGCGCATGCGCGGTGACGCCGACGATCGGGATATGCGTGCCCGTCTCTTCCTCGAGCCGGCGAATTGCGGCTGTCGCCTCCAGCCCGTTCATCTCCGGCATCGACACGTCCATCAGGATCATGCGCGGATTGAGTCTGCCGAAGGCGTCGAGCGCCTTGCGGCCATTGCCGACGATCTCGAAACTGTAGCCGGTCTCGCCGAGGATCTGGGTGAACACCATCTGGTTCACCTCATTGTCCTCGGCGACCAGGATGTCGAGCCCGCGCTCGTTGCCGCTGGCCCGGACGCGCGCCCGAACCGGCGGCGGTTGCAGCTGGCGCCCGCACCGAGGCGGTCGAGGACGGCTGTGCCGTCGACGGCGCCTGAGCGCCCCCGCCGCTCGCCAGGGCAGCACGCGGCTCGCCTGCCGCAGCTGTGGTGGTGGCGCTGGATGGTGGCGACCAGCGTCTCCAGCAGCACCGATGAGCGCGCCGGCTTGATCAGCTGGGCATCGATGCCGAGGTCGCGGTAGCTGGTGTTGGCGAGCGACTGGTCGACCGAGGTCAGCATGATGATCGGCGTATCGGCGAGCCCTGCGGTGTTGCGCACGATGCGCGCCATTTCGGCGCCGCTCATGCCCGGCATCTGGTAGTCGAGCACGACGCAGTCGACCGGAACGCCATAGGCGGCCGCGGCGATCAGCACCTTCAGCCCTTCGGCACCGCTTTCGGCCGCGCAGGAATCGAAGGTCCACGACGCCATCTGCTCGGTCAGGATCGAGCGGTTGACGGCATTGTCGTCGACGATCAGCACGCGCGCGCCGGTGACGTCCACCGGCATGATCCGTTGCCCGCCTTGCTGCTCCGGCCCTGGGCAGCGTGACCGTGAACCAGAAGGTCGAGCCCTTGCCTTCGGCGCTCTCGACGCCGATCTCGCCGTCCATCAGCTCGACCAGCCGCGAGGTGATGGCAAGGCCGAGCCCGGTGCCTTCGTGCCGCCTGGTCGACGAGGTATCGACCTGGTTGAATTTCTCGAAGACGGCTTTCAGCTTCTCCTCGGGAATGCCGATGCCGGTGTCGGTGACCGAGATGGTGAGCTTCGTTCCCGCCGGAACCCGGTCGCCGGTGACATCGACCAGCACATGGCCTTCGTCGGTGAACTTCACCGCATTGCCGAGCAGGTTGGTGACGATCTGCCTTACGCGCCCGACATCGCCGATGAACAGGCTTTCGAGGCCGGGCTGGACGCGCACGATCAGCTCGAGGTCCTTCTCCTTGGCGCGTGTCGACACCAGCGTCGCCACGTCCTCGATCGCCTCGGCAAGGTTGAAGGGCGCCGGGTCGAGCACGAGCTGGCCGGCATCGATCTTGGAGAAATCCAGGATGTCGTTGATGATGGTCAAGAGCGCGTTGCCCGACTTGACGATGATGTCGGTGAACGTCTTCTGCTTCGGGTCGAGGTCGGACTTGGCGAGCAGCTCGGCCATGCCGAGCACGCCGTTCATCGGCGTGCGGATCTCGTGGCTCATATTGGCCAGGAATTCCGACTTGGCGCGGTCGGCAAGCACGGCGCGCTGGCGCGCCTCGCTGCAGCTCGGCCTCGCGCTGCTTCAGTTCGGTGATGTCGGTGGTCGAGCCGATCAGATAGAGCGAGCCGTCGGACGCGATCATCGCGCCCTTGCGCGCGAACTGGTGCCGCACGCTGCCGTCGGCCAGCGTCACGGTCTCCTCGATCTCCTGCGTCTCGCCCGTGCGCAGCACGGCGAGGTCGCTGGCGACGAAGGCTTCGCCGTCCGGTCCGAAGATCTCGACGTCGGTCTTGCCGGTCGCCTCCTCCTTGGCAAAGCCGGTGAGATCGCACCAGCCCTTGTTGACGTAGAACTGCCTGAGGTCGGAGCGCTTGGCGTAGATCGACACCGGCACATTGTCGATGAGGCTGCGGAACACCTCGTTCTCGCGCATGCTCTCTTCCAGCGCCCGCTCGCGCGCCTTGACGTCGGTGATGTCGGTGCTGGAGCCGACCAGATGCACCGACCCGTCGAGCGCCACCAGCCGGCTCTTGCGCGTCATCAATTGCCGCAGCGTGCCGTCGCGATGGGTAACCGGCTCCTCGACCTCCAAGACCTTGCCGGTGACCACGACCTCGGTGTCGTCGAGGCTGTAGCTTTCGGCATCCTCGGTGCCGAACAGCTGGCGGTCGGTTCGGCCGATGACTTCCTCCTTGGCAATGCCGGTCAGCGCGCACCAGGCCTTGTTGACGAATTCGATGCTGAGGTCCTGGGCCTTGATGAAGGCCGCCACCGGCAATTCGTCCATGACGTGCCGGAACAGGTCGATCTGGCGCATCGAGCTCATGCAGCGCCTTCTCGCGGCTCTTGATATCGGAGATGTCGACGCGCACGCCGATGAAGGTGCCGTCGTCGGTCCGCATGTCGTAGACCTGGTACCAGCGGCCGTCGGGATTGAGGCGCTCGTAGGAGGAGTTGGGCAGTCGGTAGCGGGCGAGGATGGCGTCCAGCCAGACCTCGAGATCGCCATCGTAGAGCCTGTCGATCTCGGGATCGCCGCTCAGCCGGAAATAGCCGGCCGAATGTCCCAGTTCCAGCGCCTCGCGGAAGCTGTGGCCGGGCTGCCATGCCGGCTTCAGCGCCGGCAGCGTGTCCTGCAGCTTGCGGTTGGCGAAGACGAAATTGTCGTCACGGTCGTAGATGATGACGGCGGCAGGCAGCGATTCCAGCACGGTGGCAAGGTTCTTGCGGGCTTCCTCTGCTTCCGTCTCGCGCCGCTTGATCACCGCTTCGGCCAGCCGCGACTTTTCCAGCGCCTCGGCGAGCTCGGCCTCGCGATCCTTCATCTCCGTGACATCGACATAGGAGATCAGCCGCTTGCCGCCGGCCAGCGGCGCCAGCGATGCAATCAACGTACGGCCGTCATTGCGCGGCAATTGCCTGGAGCCAGCCACACCGGCCATGATTTCGGCCTCGCGCTCCACGATGTGGCTCTGCCATACCGCGTCGTCGGTGCCGTAGGGGTCGGTGTCGCGGCTGGCTTGCATCAGCTCGCGGAAACCGCAGCCGATCCCGGCGCGCTTGGGATCGATTTCCCAGAAGTCATAGAAGGCGCGGTTGATCACCTCGGCGCGCATATCCGCATCGAGGACAAGGACGCCGATCGGCATCTGATCGACCATCGTGCGAAGATTGGCGAAGGTCTCGGTGATCTTGGCGTTGGCGCTCTCGATCTCGGCGTCGCGACGCTTGACCTCGGTGACGTCGTAGTAGGTCAGCAGCCGCCGGCCGCCTGACAGCGCCGTCACCGAGAACATCATCGTCCTGCCGTTGGCGTGAAGAAACTCGCGCGGCGCGACGGAGCCGGCGCGAATTTCCTCGATGCGGGTGGCGAGGTAACGCTGCCATTGCTGCTCGTCGAGGTCGCCATAGATGCCGTTACGGCGGTTGAGTTCCATCAGCAGGCTGAACGGAGCACCGACGGTCACGGCGCCGTCCGGAATCCTCGAGAGTTCGCGATAGGCCTTGTTGACGATCAGCGTGTCAAGCCGGGCGTCGAGAAGCACGACGCCCATGTGCATGGCATCCATCGTCCGCTCGAGATCGGCGAGATGTTGTTCGCTGCCCTCGCCGCGTTGCACGCCGTTCTGCCCGAGTTCCTCGAAGGCGCTGGCGAGTGCCGTCACATTGCGGCCCACGCCACGATAGCCGGCAAAATTGCCCTCGCCGTCGAAGCGTGGCAGGCCGGTGATCGAAACCCAGCGGCAATCGCTACGGCCGCCCTTCAGCTCATAAACGAAATCGCGAAACGGCCGGCGCGCCTGCAGGTCCTCAAGGTGGGCGGCGGCGCTATGACTGCCCTTCAGCACCTGCTTGAGAAAATCGAAGCGAAAACGACCGAGAATGCTGGCGGGCTCGATGCCGGTGGCCGCCTGATAATTGTCCGAAAGCCGCGAAAACCGCAACTCGGCATCGGTTTCCCAGGTCCAGTCCGCGGCCGCGTCGAGCAGCTCGCGCAGCGCCTCGGGCGAAGCCGCCTGCCCGGCGGGCGCAGGCGCGCCGTCGCCACGCGCAACCGCCTTGCGGGGAGCGTGCTTGCCAGCCGTCCCGACCGTCTCGTCCACTTCCGCCATGCCGCTCCCACCCCCAGGACCGAACCCCCTTCGCGGCCCGTCGGCGGAATGTGCCCGAGAAGCATTAACGGACCGCTAACCATAACAAATCGCAGCCGGCCTCCGGCTGGGATTCCGGGCCGGCCCTGACTGCGGCATTGCATCGGTTGTCGGCCACGGCTCAGCCGCGTTATAAGTATATTGGGGTGTTGCTAATGTTCGGACGGTTCCTGCTTCTTTTCCTTTTCCCGGCGCTGCTTGCAGCGGGCGGGTGCGCGCGCAGCGGCGATGGCACCGTGGTCATCCCGAAGCCGCTCGACGTCAGGCGTATCTGGGACAAGCCTCCACCCCATGCGCAAATCAGCCAGTCGCAGATGGGTGTCTTTCCGGTCGCACCACCGCAGGCACCAGCACGCTCGGCGGCCCGCAGGCTCGCCCCGCCGCCCAGCCAGGCAAGACGGGTGACATCCGCTCCTGCGCCCCTCACGTCTTCCGACCCGGCCGCGGTGCTCGCCTGCAGGAATGTCAGCAAGCCCGGCACGCGCTACCGCGTCGTTTGCGAATAGAGTCGGCGAGCGAGACTTGCCCGACAGTTTGACTGCGCCCTGAAAGATGCAGCAGTTTCCGTTCGGAGTTTCGCAAAGGACAGTCGCTACTGCAATTCCAGGAAAAGTGCGTAGCGGTTTTTCCGTCTGGAACTGCGTAAAAACAAAGGGTTAGAGCGATGCCGCGCCCTTCCTGGGTTCCTTGGCGCCTAGCTTATCCAGGGCGATGCGGACTTGCCGCAATTCGTCCTGCCAGCCGTCATCGTCGCCCATCGGTCCTTCCGATGCCGCGCGCTGCAACCCGCGCGCCTCGGATTCGATGTCACGAAGCTTGGCGATCTTCTGTTCGGTGGTCAGGGACTGGTCCTCGACAATCTCCTGCACCTTCATTTCCCTGAATGTGACCATGGCGATGGCTCCGGTTGGTCGTCTGCCACAACGCGGCAGCCGGCAAGCCGTTCCGGCGGGGAGCCCGCTCAGCTGGATCGGGGGTGACGGCCGGCCGGCCATCCGTCGAAAAGTCAGTCCGCTGGGAAAAAATGCCGGTCCGACCACCGCACCGGCCGCGCGCCGGCCGGCTTCTCGACCGCACAAAACTACAGTTTCATTTCAAGATTGAGACAGGCGAAAGACGCTGCCGGCGTGGCAATTTACCGGCTCGGTCGAGCGTGACCAATTTCACGGTGGTCGGCCGCTTCGTGTGAAACCTTTATCCGACATCCCGCGTTGTAGGTAAAAAGGAGGAGGGCGAAGATGTCTATTCACTTCACCGTCTCGGGGCTCACAAGGAATCTGATCCACTCGCTTGGACTGGATCATGAGTGGTGGCCAAAAGCCCTGACCCCGGAGCAGAAACTCTTGGTGGAATGCTATCTGGCCGGCCAGATTCCGGAATCGGCCTGGAACGACTACGTGTTCGAGATGCCCGAGCTGGAACGGCACGTCAACGCCAGGCGCGGACATCATTGAGCCTGCATCGGCCGATCGTGAAACGAGCGGTCTGCGGTACAGCCGTTAAGCTATTGCTTCGGTGACTTGAACTGCAGCGTAAACACATTACCCGCAACGCCCTTGGCAAGCGCCGGCGAAAAGCTCAGCGGCAGGCAGTTCTGCAACGCGGCAGTCGCGGCATCGACAAAAGCCTGACGCGCCTTTTCGTCCCCGGCCACCTTGATGGCCGTCGTCTTGGGCGGGCCGATGAGCGTGCCGTCGCGCTTGAAGCTGAAGCTTAATGTGACCGTCGAATTGCCGGCATCCGCCGGCGGCGTCCAGCACGCCTGGATCGCCGTTGCGACATCGTTCATGGTGTCGAGCGATGCGGCATTCGATTGACCGATTGCCGCCATCAATACTGTTCCCACAATCGTCGACAGTGCTGTGCCGCTTTTCATTTGCAGGTCCTCGTTTCTTCCACCGGTTGCCAGTCTGCACAGGACAACTGAAATCGATGATAGGGTCGAAGCCGGCAATGACAATATGCTTCGCCAAGGACTTGATGCGGCTGCCGTTAGCGCGACTGCTCACCGTCCCCGGACAAAAAGCTTTTTCAAAAGCAAAAAGGCCGGCGCATGGCCGACCTTTCCTTCCACCTCTCGCTCCGCGCCAGTACATCCGTGGTCGCAGGCTGGAGATGAATTGCTATCCAGTAGACAGAGCGTTGGTTAACGAATCCTTATCGTTCGAGCAATTCCAGGAAAAGTGCGCAGCGGTTTCCGTCCGGAATTGCGTAAAAATAAAGAATTGGAGCGGGTCGACGATTTATCAAAGCTGAACCGCTCTAAGCCGCGCCGTCACGCCTTGGCTTGCGACTTCACATAGGCGATATAGCCGCGCACGTCGGCGGCCGGCTCGGCATAGGCCTTGCCGAGCTTCTTCTCGACCGCCGTCACATATTCCTTTGCCCATTTGGGCAAGGCGTAGTCGATGACCGCCAGGAATTCGAGCGTTGCCGCCAGACGGATGTCGGCGATCGACGGGTTCTTGCCGCCGATGAACGGCTTGCCGTCCCGGAAGAAGCTGTGAAACACCTCCAGCGGCTCGGCGATCGCGGCCATCGCCGCCTTCTGGGCCTCGGACTTCTTGTCGGGGTGGGCGTCGCTATGGCCGACCTCGCCGGCATATTGCGGGAAACCGAGGAACGGATAGGTGGCACGCGCCACATAGGGGTAGAGCGTGCCGACCAGGTAGAACATGGCACTGTCGATCATCGCCCGCTTGGCCGGCGCCTTGGGATAGAACTTCTCCAACCCATGCTTGTTGGAGAGGTATTGCATGATGGCGCAGCTTTCCCACAGCACGCCCCTGGGAAGCCCCTTGTCCTCGATCATCGGCGTCAGATGTGCCGGGTTGCGCGCCATGAATTCCGGCGAGCGGGTGTGGCCCCAGGCATCGGTCTCCGCGGCGTCCAGCCCGGCCGCACGGGCGAACACCCGGACGGTCATGTTGTTGACGCTGGGCTTCAGCATGCTGAGTTTCACGGCAGGTTTCTTCGCCGGCTTCGCCTTGGCCTTAGGCGCAGCGCTAGCCGTCGCCTTAGGCGCGGCTTTTGCCGTCGCCTTGGCCGCCTGCTTTGCCGAAGCTTTCGCCGCCGGCTTGGCCGCTGTTTTGGCCGCGGGTTTCTTCGCACTCTTCGTCGCTGTCTTGGCCATGTGTTCCTCCCTCTGGTTTGTTCAATATGGGTTCTTCGGTGCCCGGTCGTCAGACAAGGTGGCGCGGGAGCGCTCGACAAGCGCCTGGATCGCGTCGGCGAGATGCACTTCCGCAATGTTGTAGTCGCCGCGCGCGACGCGGACCTTGTGCGCTTCCATCAGCACGTCGGCATGGGTGAAGCCTGCCGGGGGTTCGAAGCGGTAGGACGCCAGCTCGATCAGCAGCCCAAGCGGATCCTCGAAATAGATCGAATCCATGAAGCCGCGATCCTTGACGCCGCTGTGCTTGATGCCGCGCTCGTCGAGCCGGGCGACCGCCTGCAGGAAGGTGACGCGCGACACCGCAAACGCGATGTGGTGGACGCAGCCCGGATCGGTCGGCGTGCGTCGCTTCTCCGGCTTCCGGCTCTCATCGGTGAAGATGGTGATCAGCCTTCCGTCGCCCGGATCGAAATAGAGATGGCTTTCACTGGCCTTGTCGAGATTGGGCTGCTCGAAGATGAACGGCATGCCGAGCACGCCTTCCCAGAAATCGATCGAAGTCTGACGCCCGGCGCCGACCAGCGTGATGTGATGGACGCCCTGCGATTGCAACTTCTGCATTTGGCCTTCCTCCCGGGGATTTTCCTGCCTTGCCGGAACGCACCGCGTTCCGATTGGCACCTTCGGAACAAGCTCGGCAGCTCGCCCGGATTTGCTCCCCTGCGCCCCATATCCCGCGCACCTTTGTGATGCTGCGGCCCGAGGCTTTCGTGACCTGATGCTAGTTCAATCGGCCGGGTTGCGCCAGAAGCGACCGACAATTGCCGTCGGCCAGCTTCAATAAAATATGATGATTTCAATCAACTAATGTAGTAGCGCCTTCCCGGACCGCGCCTTGAGGGGCGGCCGCGGCTCGAACACAGGTTTGGGAAGATGGGATTCACGAAACGGTTTGAGAGCTTCGGCGCCAGTCCTGCGCTGATTTTCCCCGATCGCGCGCCCATCTCGTACCGGGAGCTTGCCCGCCGCGTGGCGGCGCAGGCCGCCAGCTTCGGCAGCGAAAAGCGCCTGATCAGCGTCGTCGCGGAACCAAGCGAGCATGCGGTCGTCGCCTATCTGGCGGCTCTGCATGGCGGCCACGCCGCGGCTCTGTTGCGGCCTTGCAAGCCGTCGGTGCTGGATGACTTCGTTGCGGACTTCTTGCCCGATGGCGTATGCAGGTCGGTAGACGGCCGCTTCCGCTGCATGATGGGATCCACCAATCCAGACAGTGGCCTCCACGCCGATCTCGCACTGCTGCTCGGCACCTCGGGCAGCACCGGCAAGAGCCGATATGTCCGATTGTCGGCCGGCGCCGTTCAAGCCAATGCCAGCTCCATCGCCAGCTATCTCGAACTTGAGGAGCGGGATCGAGCGGCACTCATCCTGCCGTTCCACTATTCCTACGGGCTCTCGGTCCTGAACTCGCATCTGATCGCGGGAGCGAGCCTCTACTTCCCCTGCAGGGGCGCATCGGATGCAGGCTTCGCGCGAGAGGTTCGCGATGCCGGCTGCACCAACATAAGCGGCGTCCCCTATTCGTTCGAGCAGATGGACCGGGCGGGTTTCCTGGAGCACGAACTGCCCGCGCTGCGTTTCATGACGGTTGCCGGAGGACGCATGCCGCCGGATCTTGCCACGACATTTCACCGCCATCTCGCCGATCGGCAAAAACGCCTTTTCATGATGTACGGACAGACCGAGGCGACAGCCAGGATCGCTTACGTCCCTCCGCACCGATTGGAAGGCAATGTCGGGTCCATCGGCATCGCGATCCCGGGTGGCTCACTGCGGCTGGTGGATGACGCCGGCAATTCGATAGAGCAACCAGGCCAGCCCGGAGAACTCGTCTACGGCGGACCGAACGTTATGATGGGCTACGCCAGCCAACGTTCCGATCTCGCAAAGGGAGCCGGGATCGCCGAACTGCGTACCGGCGATATCGCCACAAGGGACGAAGATGGCCTCTTCACGGTGATCGGCCGGCTGAAGCGAATGTCGAAGATTGCCGGCCTGCGCCTGAGCCACGAAGCGATCGAGGCCGCGCTCGACGAAGCCGGGATCGCGGCCGCCGTCATGGGTGACGATGATCGTATCCTGGCGGTGGTGACATCCGAACACGCAGATGAACAGGTGCTGCCGGTGTTGATGGCGGCAACCGGCTTGCCGCGACCGCATCTCGATGTCGAAAGGACGCAATCCCTGCCGCGCCTCGCTTCGGGCAAGGTCGACTATGCTTCGCTGCGTGCTCGCCTTCAGGCCTTGCGCCCGCCGCCCCGCGCCGGCGTGCTCGCGGCCTTTGCAAGCGCCTTCTATCCGAGACCTGTCGGCGTCGACGACACGTTCGAAAGCCTGGGCGGCGACTCCCTGCTCTACGTCCAGCTGTCGCTTGCCCTGGAACGCGAACTTGGCAGCGCTCCGCCGGGTTGGGAGACCATGCGGATTGCCGAGCTCTGCCGCGCCGGACAGCAGCCCGGCGAGCGTCAATCGGTCGACAGCCAACTTGTCCTGCGCGCCGTCGCCACCCTGATGGTGGTAATCCATCACGCCTCGCTCTGGCCTATCCCCGGTGGCGCCGCGATCCTGGTCATGTTGGTGGGATACAGCCTGGCGCGTTTCCAGCGACAGAGGCTGTTTGCCGGCGAAGTTATCGGCGTGTTGCGCCCGCTGGCACTTGTGCTCGTACCTTACCTGCCGATCGTGGCGGGGTTTTCGCTCGCCCACGGCGAAATCCTGTGGCCGTCCTTCTTGCTGATCGGCAATCTTGGCTTCGTCCAGCCACCGCACATGATGCCGTATCTCTACTGGTTCGTGGAAGCCTATGTTCAGATCATGCTTGTCTGGGCCGCCATGTTCGGAATCCCGAAACTGCGCGCCTTTGCCGGAAGCCATCCATTTGCCTTCGGATTGATCCTGCTTGCGGTCGCAACGGCGGCCAAGGTCCTCGTTCCCCTTCTCTGGAACATCGGCGGCCCGCAGATCTTCACTTTGCCCGACGTATTCTATCTCACAGCCCTTGGCTGGTGCGTGCACTTCGCCACCTCCCGGCAGAAGCGGCTGACGTTGGTCGTGGTGGTGATTCTGTTGTGCCCGGTGCTCGCCTGGACTGGGGGGCAACTGGCTCGGCTCCTGGGTGAAATTCGCCTCGGTGTTCGGCGCCGTTCTCGTCCTCATCCACGCCCGGCGCATCGCCTTGCCGGCCAGGCTGGCGCAAATGGTCTTGCCGATCGCCGCCGCCAGCTATCACATCTACCTGTTTCACAGGATCGTGCCGGAGTGGCTGCTGTCGAGCCCGGACCTCGCCGTCTCGCAGCCTGTTGTAACGATCGCCGCGGTCGCTATTGGCCTTCTATCCGGACTGGGAGCCTTCGCGTTGCAGCAGCAACTGACCAGATGGCTCGCCCGGCAACAGGGCCGTGCCGGAAGCCTAGCTTTCAACTGACAGTCTGCGTTGTGTTCTGATGTCTTGGTACGGAATCGAACCCCTGTTCCTGCCGTGAGAGGGCGGCATCTTGGACAACCGTGTACAATCCCGATCAACTCTAGACGTTTGATTTCTATGGGCATTGTACGCGCCTCGAGGCGCGCCTGACTACGTCAAGAGCCACAGGCCAAGTCAGGTGGCCACGGCTCTCCCTAATGGAGAGCCGTGACAACCCCGCCCCGCTTTCTATCCGCCCCCAAGAAAAAGCTAGGCGATCTTAATTTCCTTCATCGCCTTCTCGAAGGCGGTCTTCATCGGCTTGGAGACGTCCTCGAAAGCCTTGGTCGTGGCGGCCTGGAAGTCCTTGGCCTGCTCGACAGCACTTTCAACCTGCTTGCGGACGAATGCGGTCTGCAGTTCGGCGAATTCGGAGGGCGACTTAACAGCAATTAGGGCTTCGAAATGCGAGAAGGCGGAGTTGGCATTGGCGCGCAGAGCCGCGATGGTCTTGAGCGACAGGTCATTGGAAATGGTCTTGGCGGTCTGGAAACTCAACTCGAGAGCCTTCTGAGTTGTCTCGGATCCCGCCTTGAATTTGGCGAGGACTTCTTTCGACTGCTCGACGCCCTTTTCGGCAAAGGCACTGACCTGCTCAATAGCCTTGGATGCATCAAAAGCGGCGTTGTCGATAAGTTCGTTGGTCTTTTCAGTGGTCTTGGACATCGTTTCCATCCTTCGTTGGGGCAGTTTTTCAAAGAGCCTTCATATTTGTATTAGCATTACCTAACGGAAGTTTGTGTGCATTGCAACATATTTGTTGCGATGCACCATGAACTTTCAACCCACCCGTCCCGCGCATTGCAGGCAGGACGACGAGATAGAGCCCGAGCACCGGGGAGATAGAGCGTCAGATGGGCGATGCCGCGCCCTAGTACGTTCGCGAACGCGCCGTCCGCTGCCTGCGCCACCGCCAGGCCGGTCAGCGCCGCGGCGCCTCCGGGCGCTTGGCCTCGGCGTATCTGCTCCCCGCAGCTGTTCCTCCCGTCGCTGATCGCCCGCGGCGGCGAGAGAGGCGTTTCTTGTCAGCAGACCCGCTGTACAATCTTGCGTTCACCGCCGTTGCGTCTTTCGTTGAGCCGACGTTTGCTGCCGAAGATGAAGGTACCTCGGGCGAATTGCAGGCGCTGATTGAAACACACGAGACCGCTATAAAGCGCTCCATAGAGTTGTTCATCGAGCGGGTAGCAGCTGGCACGACCGCAAGATGGCAGAGCGGAATGAAGAGCAAGCATTGCTGGCCATCTGTCCTATCCTGCGACCAGCCGAGGCGACCGCCGGGTCAAGGCCGACTACCTGTTGACTGTTGAGGCACGGGGCGAGCTCGACCTGGAAGCACTCCATGATGCGGGGCTGATTGGTGCGGGCTGATGCGAGGAAGCCCGATCAGGCTGCTGTTCGCTTCAAACCTGCTGTGAATGCGCACGTGGGTCAGATCTGGGCGTCAGCGAACGTCCGCTTCTGACCCCCGAAACCGATGTACGTCTTCCACGACGCGAACGGCAGCTTTGCGCCGCATGTGGCCATAGAGGCAAACCTCGCCGCGCCCGGAAGCAGACATCGCGGGTGACCATGATGGAGGTCGCGGTTGCGCCGGGAGCCGACATTCCGTCGAACATCACCTTTTCGGAATTCAAGGCCAACGCTCGTAGCCGATTTTGTAACGTACCTCATCGGATAAGGGACTGTTTGCTGCTCGCTCTCGTAGGCCCGTGTGTATGGTCTTGCCATTGGGCTTTCCCTATAGTTATACCGCAGTGGAACAGGTTCAACATCTGGAACGGAAGTTGGTCGCTATCCTCGCCGCCGACGTGGTGGGGTACAGCCGCCTGATGGGGCTGGACGAGACGGGCACGCTTACCCGGCTCAAGGCGCTTCGCCGCGAATTCATCGAACCGTTGATCGATGGGTACCATGGCCGCGTCGTCAAGCTCATGGGCGATGGGGCGTTGGTCGAATTCGCCAGCGTCGTCGATGCGGTGGCATGCGCCGTCGAAATTCAGCGCATCATCGCGCAGCAGAACCTCGACCTTCCCGAAGACTACCCGGATCGTGTTCCGCATCGGGATCAACTTGGGCGACGTGATCATCGACGAGCGACGACTTCTACGGCGACGGCGTCAACATCGCCGCCCGGCTGGAGGGACTGAGCGATCCCGGCGGTATCGTCATCTCCGGGACGGCCTACGATCAGGCCCACAACAAGCTTGGCCTGGCCTTCAAGTCGCTGGGCGAACAGCGCCTCAAGAACATCGCCGAGCCGGTGCGCGTCTATCGCGTGCTGTTGGAGCAAGCCCCAGGCACCGGAAAGTCGCGCTCTCGGCGATGGCCTGCGATCGGCGCCGCGGCGCTCTTCCTGGTTCTGGCGGCGGGGCTCGCGGTGGTGCTTTGGCCGCAGGCGATCGCGTTTCTGTCGGGGCCAGGCCTCCGACACGGTCGGTCTGCGGCAGAGGGCAAGCCTTCCATCGCCGTGTTGCCCGTTTGCCGATCTCGGTGACGAAGCCGGACAGGACTATTTCGCCGAAGGGCTGACCGACGATCTCATCACCGATCTCTCGAAGATCTCTGGGCTCCTCGTCATCGCCCGCAATTCCTCGTTCTCCTTCAAGGATCGATCCCGTCGACATCGACGAGATCGCGGAGCAGTTGAATGTCCACTATGTGGTCGAGGGCAGCGTTCGCCGGGACGGGAGATTCAGTGCGCATCAATGTCCAGCTCATCGACGCCAAAACAGGGAGCAACATCTGGGCCGAGCGCTACGACCGCGACTACTCCAAGATATTCGCACTTCAGGACGAAGTGATCGGGCGCATCGTCGAGGCGCTTGTCGGTACGCCTGACGGAAGGCGAGAAGGCGCAGATTGCTCGCCTGCCGACCCGAAATCTGGAGGCATACGATTTCTATATCCGCGCCGAGCAGAAAGTGTATGCAATCGACTACACGTCTCTCGGGGAGGCTCTGTCCCTGTATCAAAAGGCCATCAAGCTCGATCCAGCGTTCGCGGACGCCTATTCGGGCTATGCCCGGGCGACGGTGGACGTGCTCGGCTTCGACTTCCAGCGCCTCATGCTGAGCGCCGTCGCACGCCAGCGCGCCTACGAGGCGGCGGGGCGAGCGCTGGAACTCAATCCCCAGTCCTCGCGCGCCTATGCCGTGCTCGGCATCCTGCAGATGCTGGACGGCGAGATCGACGAGGCTCTCGCGTCCGTCCGGAAAGCTGTCGCGCTCGACCCGAACGGCGCGGAGGCAGAGCTCAACCTGGCGATCGTGCTGACTTATGCCGGCCAGAACCCGGAGGCGTTGGCGGCAATGGAACGCGTGCTGCAGCTCGATCCCAAGCCGCGGGCGCAGGTCTTCGACTACTACGGCTTCGTGCTCTACATGAACCGTCAATACGAAAAGGCCCTGCAGGCGCTGAGCCAAGTTCAGCCGGAAGAGCGGAGCGACCTCGGCCTCGAGACCCTCGCCATGGCAAACGCGCGGCTGGGCCGAATGGCCGAGGCGCACGATGCGGTTGCAGCAATCCTGAAAAAGGTACCCGAGCAGAACCTCGCTGGCTTATCGTGTCGTTTACGCCCACCATCGGCGGCAAGCAGGATCTCGATCATCGGCTGGACGCCCTTCGCCTGGCGGGGTTTCCGGAGCGGAGCTTCGATTTTCGTGCGCGGGAGGAGGACCGCCTGGACGCCGCCGCCATACGGGCCCTGGCAGGCGATCGGACCTGGGTCGGACATCAACACAACGGTGCACCGTTTGTGATGGAGCTGAGTGCAAACGGAGATTTCGCCATGAGCTCGCAGAACAGCATAATCGCCGGCACGTTCACCCTGGAGGACAACCTCTTCTGCACGCAATCCTGCAGCGACTTTACTCGGCCGCAAGTTCTGCGGCCCGGTCTATCGCAATCCCGAAGGGAGCAGCGAAACGCAGCGACGAGTATATTTTGCCGGACTCTGTCACGGTTTGGTATTTCTCGGTGTCCCCGTGACACGGCGCCATGGACTGCAACGTTGCGGGCTGCGCCGGAGCATGAGTTGTCGGACCTTAGTTGGCGGCCGCTCTAGCTTCGAATTCCTTCGTTTCGACTGCGGGCCATTCGGCGTCGGCTTTCGCAAGGACAGGGGCCGGGTCGGCATCGAAGTCTTCCTCCAGGCCCTCCTTCCCGGAGAAGAGGAAGAGCTTGCCGTCGACGATGCGCAAGGCTTCCGGGTCAAGGTTCGCCGATGCCTGCTCGAATGCTGCCCCCAACGCGCAGAAGCCGCCGAACTGAGGGGCATAGCGTACCGGCTCGGAAATGAAGGCATCACGATGTTCGACGCTGGCGAAATACCACGTCGCCCCGAGCCACTTCTTCGAGATCGTCGGGCGAACCCATGGTCGCACGACCGTCGGTGAAATACGCCACCGGATCGTAGCCCAGTATGGCGACGTTGCCGAAGTATCCGGTGTTCACCCCGTCGACAGCGTAGCGATGCGCCAGCGCCGAAGGAGCAGGAGGAACGCGGCCGCTACTCCCGCGCAAAGCAAACTGTCAAACGCTCTGGAACGGTTTTGTGTCATGTTTCTCCTCCAGTGAACCTTTCGCGAGGTCAGTTGCCGCGCGGCCATGCACAGCCTTGTACGCCGCCCCCAATCTTTTCCTTGGGTTGGCATTTCGCCCCGTGCTGCTTGAGCAAAACCATCACCTGCGGCGCTCTGATAGAACGTCGCGCGGCTGAGAGGCGTATATCCGTACTCCTGGATAGCTTCGACCTGTGCGCCGCGCGCGATCAACAGCTCCGCGACGGCCAGTCTGGTTCTCTTCGGCCGCCACGTGCAGCGGCGTGATCTTGTGCGTGCTCAACGAGTCGACCTGCGGCCCCGTGGTCGAGCAGCAATTTTGCTATCTCCAGGCTTCCTGAATAGGCTGCCGCGTGAAGCGCGGAGAAGCCGCGGTCGTTACGGGCGTCGATGTCGGCCTTGGCCTCGATCAGCGCAGCGGCGACCTCGGTCTTGCCGGCAAGCGCCGCATCGATAAGCGGCGGTCTGACGGCGTCTCGTCGCGGCTCGTTCACATCGGCGCCTTGTGCCAGGAGCGCGGCGACCTTGGCCGCGTCGCCCTCCCGCGCAGCGTCGTGGAGCGGCCCAGCAGTCACCGCACCACCAGCAATTCCGAGCCAGGAAATGCACGCAACGAGCGCAGCAATGCAGACGAGCCGATCCGTGCCTATTCCGAGGGGCGTGACCCTCAGCGAGGCCATCAGCAACCGCATTCGCTTGGTGACGGTCACGACAAACCTCCGGGCGACGTTCGCTCGCAGACCGATTTATGAGGCACTTTACTCCATTCGGCGCGCGGGGGCTATGGATCTCCGTCATTTCACCAAAGGGTAATCGGCGATGCGCACTAGGAGATTTTTTGCTTTAGATGGGAAAGGCAGCCTCGCGCGGTTCGGGCGACTGCCGATGACGGTATCCCGCGGCCTTCAACTGCCGCGGAAGGACCCGGTTAATGGGAGGTATGGTGCTTTCAGCCTCGAAGACCTCTGAACAAAGCTGAGTTCCACCGCCTCACGTCCTAGCCTGCAAGTAGCCCCTGGGCGGCCGGGCTGGTATCGGTTCTGTCCTGCAGCTGCGAGCGAACGGAACCAGATAGGCCCTGATCGACGGCCGCGTTTCAGAGAACTTCACTAAAGCGGTCCGGGCCTTTCAGGCGGCGAACGGTTTCCCATCCGATGGCAAGCTCACACCCATTGCACGCAACGACAAGCGGCGGGGCCCTTCCCATCCCTTCAGGACAATGCAATTGAGATGCCAGACGCATTGACCCGTTGCCGGCACCATGGGGTGCGGACGCAGAGTTAGGCGCCCCGCCTCGACCGGCGGTGCCGAGGTCTGCAGCCAAAATGTGATCGACAAGTTCGGTATGAACTTGCGTTCAGATTAACTTGCGCAGTGCCAACTCCGCTTTGAGGTATGCATAATAGATTGGAGCCGCGATCAAGCCAGGAATGCCAAAGGCGGCATCCATGACGAGCATGGCGAGCAGAAGCTCCCAGGCCCTGGCATGGATTCGTACACCAATGATCCGGGCATTCACGAAATACTCCAGCTTGTGAATGACGACGAGGAATACAAGGGATGCGAGCGCGATGGCGGGCGACACGCTGAGGCTCACCAGTACGATCACAGTGTTGGAGATGAGGTTGCCGATGATGGGCAAAAGCCCCACGATGAAAGTAATTGCCATCATCGTTTTTAGGAATGGCATTTGGACGCCGAAAACTGGCAGTACCAAGGCTAGGAATATCGCAGTCAACAGCGTGTTGAGCGCTGAGATCCTCACCTGCGAAAAGACGATGCTGCGAAAGGCACTTCCCAGGATCGCGACACGCTCTTCAAGCGCTGCGGCAAGTGGTCCCGGCTCGCTGTCGCGGGTACCGCGGCTGTAGGCGATCATTCCGCCGATAATCATGCCGGCAATGGTGTGCGTGAGGAAGAGGCCGACATCGCGACCCACAGAGCGAAGTTGCCACGCGTTTTCGCGCAGCCATTTGGATGCGGCATTTTCGAACTCCTCGACGTTGGCGGGAAAATAAGCGCTAACCCACCCAGGCAGATGGGCGCGTGCCGTCTCGATCGCCCCCGCCATCCTTTGCAGCAGGAAGAACAGGTTCTCCGGTCCGGCCGTTAGCCATGACGACACTTCAAGGATGATCAGTACCAGGGCAATCGCAATTACCGCGGCCACAAGGGTCAAGGCGACAGCCTTGCCGAGCCGGTGGTCGGCAATACCAGCACGCTTCATCAGCGGTGCCGTCGAATTGACCAATTGAGCGATGAGCAGCCCCGCAAGCAGGGCCGAAAGAAGATCGAGCTTGATGACGGCCCAAAGCGCTAAGAGTGCAAGGACAAGCGAGATCGTGCCGAGGATCGATCGATCAACCAATGTCAGTTCCAGACAAACTCATCATCACACAGCCCCTATACACTCAATAGGAACCGCAAACCCGTGACTTTGTCGATGGAGGTTGACCCTGCGACGGCTAACTGTCAGCGAGAAATCGGTCCGTCGCGAGATGCAGACGCGACTGTGGGCGCGCTGGGACGCTCCAACACCTTTCCGAGAACCAATCCCGATTTCGGGTCAGCGGCCATTCACCGCAAAAAAATGGAATAGCGCCGAAAGGTGAACTGCGTGTAGCCTGCTGGGGCGGTGCATTTCGGGTCGCTTATTGGGACCGCAGATTTCGGATCACGGTTGGTCTTTCGAGCATGCGTTCAACGGCCTAAGCCCACATGCCGTCCTATGCCCTCCTCTTGGCAGTTTTTGGAGCAATCGTGCTCCTTACAGCCTGGCTACCCATGCTTCTCAGGAAGCTTCCGCTTTCGTTGCCAATGGTTTGCATCGGGATCGGGGTTCTTTTGGTTTGGTCACCATTCTCTCCGCTCGTTGGGGTGAACCCACTTGAGAACCGGATACTAACCGAGCGTCTCACAGAGTTCGTTGTTATCGTCGCCCTTATGGGGGCTGGCCTGAAGCTGGACCGGCCAATGAGTTGGCGCGGTTGGGAGTCTTCATGGCGCCTTCTCAGCATCGCCATGCCTCTGACGATCGCAGGAATTGCATTTCTCGGCTGGTCAATTCTCGGGCTTGGCATAGCCGCCGCACTTCTGCTTGGGGCAGCTCTCGCACCAACTGATCCAGTTCTGGCAAGCGACATACAGGTGGGTCCACCTCAATCCGGGAAGGAGGATGAGGTACGTTTTGCCCTTACCTCCGAGGCCGGTCTCAATGACGGAGCGGCCTTTCCGTTTGTCTATCTCGCCATCGCAATTGCCCTCTCAAGCGCGTCCGGCGAGCCTTTCTTCACACACTGGCTCGTCGTTGATGTTCTCTGGAAGGTTGCCGCAGGCGTTGGCATTGGATGGCTGGGCGGAAAAGTCATGGGCTACCTAACGTTTCGCCTGCCGAAAAGGTCGGGGTTGTCAGAGACGAGAGACGGTTTTGTTGCGCTCGGTATCACCTGCCTTGCGTACGGCTCGACCGAATTTCTTCACGGCTATGGCTTCCTTGCAGTGTTTGTCGCGGCCTTGGCACTACGGTCCGTCGAGCGGCAGCACGAGTATCATGAGAGTTTGCACGATTTCGCGGAGCAGATTGAGCGATTGCTGATGATGGTTCTGCTGGTCTGCTTTGGGGCAGCCATCGCAGAAGGGTCAATTTTTGGCGCCTTGAGCTGGCAAGTGATCGTCACTACCGCCCTAGTGCTGTTCGTGGTGCGGCCGCTCGCAGGGTGGATTGGGCTAATCGGATTTCCGGCGTCATCACGAGAAAAGGCCGTGATTGCTTTTTTTGGAATACGCGGCCTTGGCTCGTTTTACTACCTCGCATTTGCACTCGGGCAGGCTGAATTTGTGGGTGCGACAATCCTTTGGGTGACTGTCTGCTTCGCCGTTCTGAGTTCAATTGTTATGCATGGCGTAGTGGTGACTCCGGTAATGCGACAGCTGGATCGCGGTCGGCCACCCTGCTCATGACTGAGGATGCCCCATGCTCGCCCCGGGCAACACTAAGGTCCGGTGTAGGATTTTCGTCAAATCACCGCGCGGCACGGTCCGTCGGTGAAGATGCGTTTGGCTCATAGATCCGCTGAGGTTATATGCGGATTTCATGATGGCAGAGGCTCCACCGTCATCAGTTAGAAGCACTATCGAACTGTCACGCGCTACAGCCACATCGCGAATGTGGCCGGCGCCTTCCAAATAGCGAGCCTCGCCGGCGACGCGGCGAGCGTAAGGTGTACAAGCGATAGACTGGACAGCCCCCGACGAGGATGCTTCCTCGCCATTCGGGGAACATGCTCCCATCGTAGAAGGCCATGCCGTTCGGCGCGATTACCGGATCCCAGTAATAGAGGGCTGCTCCATGCCATCCCGGGCCGTAATCCCTTCGCCGATCGGCGCTCATCGATGGTGAAGATTGTAGCGGAGCCACCATCGACCGTGGCTCTCCACCCAGCGACCCTGCAGCGCTACACCGAAACCGTCGATCGTCTTTCAAAGAATCAGGGAAAACATGGTCGCGTCCGCTAGCGTCCGCCGATGTTTATTCGACGGATATTCGACGTACTTCGATGGAATTCTGCTAAGCGCTTGCAATTTCTGGTACGCCCAAGGGGAATCGAACCCCTGTTCCCGCCGTGAGAGGGCGGTGTCCTGACCGCTAGACGATGGGCGCGTTCAAGAACCGGCGATATAGGCTGACGGTTGGGAAAAAGCAACTGGGCTTCCGAGGTTTGGTGAAAGCCTCGAAATGACTGTTGCAGGTCTAGCGTTTCGGCTCGATCAGGTCCCACAGATTTCCGTAGAGATCGGCGAACACCGCCACCGTGCCGTAAGGCTCATGGCGCGGCGCTTCGCGGAATTCGACGCCCTTTTCCAGCATCGCCTGATGATCCCCGGCAAAGTCGGAGGTTTCGAGGAACAGAAAGACGCGGCCGCCGGTCTGGTTGCCGATGCGGCCTTGCTGCGCTTCGTCGGACGCTTCGGCCAGCAGCAGCCGCGCGCCTTGGCCGTCGGCCGGCGTCACCGTGACCCAGCGCTTGCCGCCGCCGAGATCGACGTCCTCGGTCAGGACAAAACCCAGCCGCTCGACATACCAGGCGATCGCCTCGTCATAATTCCTGACGACGAGCGCGACGGTCGCCACCCGGCGATGTCCGGCGAACCCGCTCATCGTTCGGCCCGGTCTTTGCCGACCACGTCATTTGTTGCGGCCGGTCATCGCGAATTGCAAGCGGCCGATGATGCGGCGCTCGGCGATGTCGTAGACAAAGATGGTGCGGCTGCCGTCGGCAAGCTCGGCATCGATCGAGATGCGGTTGTCGGACAGCGACTGGCTGACCACCTTGGCGCCGACAGGCAGCACGATGTCGCCGCTGACTGGCTCGCCGGCCGGCACCTGGATGTCGCGGCCAGCGGCGGGCTGGCGGGTGGCGCGTTGCGGGCTTTGTAGACAAGCGCTCCGATCACCACCATAAGGGCGAGCAACAACAGGCCGAGATTGATGGCCATGAAGCGCAAGAGTTTCTTCCGTACGCCTTCGACTTCCGGGTCGAGCGGCTTTTCTTGATCTTCGTCGGCAATTGGCCTGGCCATGGCAAAAATTCCGGAACTTTCTTTCGATGAGCGCTCATAACGAAGAGGCCCCTGGATTGATAGAGGACCAATTCATGGAGGCCACGCCGACTGTGCTGGAGGCCGGCGCCGAGGCGGCCGGCCAGCGCCTCGACCAGTGGCTGGCCGGAAAGCTCGGGCCGGATATGTCGCGCAACCGGGTGCAGATGCTGATCAAGCAGGGCGCGGTCAGGATCGGCGGCAAGCCTGTCGACGAGGCCAAGCGCAAGCTGGCCGCCGGCGACGTGGTGTCGGTCGTCATGCCGGAGCCGGAGCCGGCCACGCCGCAAGGCGAGGCGATCGCCCTCGACATCCTCTATGAGGACGCCGAGCTGATCGTCATCAACAAGCCGGCCGGGCTGGTCGTCCATCCCGGCGCCGGCAACTGGACCGGCACGCTGGTCAACGCGCTGATCCACCATTGCGGCGACAGCCTCTCCGGCATCGGCGGCGTCAAGCGGCCGGGCATCGTCCATCGCCTCGACAAGGAGACCAGCGGCGTCATGGTGGTGGCCAAGACCGACCGCGCCCACAAGGCGCTGTCGGAGGCCTTTGCCGACCATGGCCGGACAGGCGACCTCCAGCGCGCCTATCTGGCTTTGGTCTGGGGCATCCCGCCGAGGCCGACCGGCACGGTCGATGCACCGCTCGGCCGCGCCGCCGACCGGGTGCGCCGCGCCGTGGTGCCGGAAGGCCGTGACGATGCCCGCCACGCCGTCACCCATTTCACCGTGGTCGAGCGCTTTGGCGAGCGGCAGCAGGAGTTTGCGACCGCCAGCCTGGTCGAGTGCCGGCTGGAAACCGGCCGCACCCACCAGATCCGCGTCCACATGGCCCATATCGGCCATCCAGTGGTCGGCGATCCCGATTACGGCCAGGCCTTCCGCACCAAGGCCAACCGGCTGCCCGAGCCGCTGACGAAGCGAGGTCGAAGGCATTTCCGCGCCAGGCACTGCACGCCGCGCCTACTTGAATTTCGCCACCCGGCCACCCATTTAACGATGAGGTTCGAGGCGCCGATGCCGAGGGATATGGAGGCACTCGTCGGCGGCTTCCGCAAGCTCTGAACCCATCATCAAGATGCTTCAAACCAACCATCAAGAAACCTGACTGGCGTTGTTCACTTTGGCGTGACACACTGTTTCGTGTTGAACAAATGCCTGTCTTTTCTGGTTTTGTTCCTATATACATCAGTTGCCGCGAGCGAGCCTTTTGGTGCTCGCGTCACATGCCCGCCGCGTTTCGGGGGCATCACTCCAATAGAGAGGGGGCGCTACCATGGCCCAGTCACTACCCAGTATCGTTTCCGGCGAAGGCGGCCTCAGCCGCTACCTGGAAGAAATCCGCCGCTTTCCGATGCTTCAGCCGCAGGAAGAGTACATGCTCGCCAAGCGCTATGCAGAGCATGAGGACACCACGGCTGCGCACAAGCTCGTCACCAGCCATCTGCGGCTCGTCGCCAAGATCGCCATGGGCTATCGCGGCTACGGCCTGCCGATCGGCGAGGTGATCTCGGAAGGCAATGTCGGCCTGATGCAGGCCGTCAAGAAATTCGAGCCGGAGCGCGGCTTCCGGCTCGCCACCTATGCCATGTGGTGGATCAAGGCCTCGATCCAGGAGTACATCCTGCGCTCGTGGAGCCTGGTCAAGATGGGCACCACCGCCAACCAGAAGCGCCTGTTCTTCAACCTGCGCAAGGTGAAGGGCAAGATCCAGGCGCTCGACGACGGCGACCTGAAGCCCGACCAGATCGCCGAAATCGCCACAAGGCTCAACGTCTCCGAAGCGGAAGTGGTGTCGATGAACCGCCGCCTGTCGGGCGACGCTTCGCTCAACGCGCCCGATCCGGGCGAGCGAAGGCGAGTCCGGCGAATGGCAGGACTGGCTGGTCGACGACCACGAAAGCCAGGAAGAGATGCTGATCGAGCAGGATGAGCTGGAAAACCGGCGCGCCATGCTGTCCGGCGCTCTTGCCGTGCTCAACGAGCGCGAGCGGCGCATCTTCGAGGCGCGCCGCCTCGCCGAGGAGCCGCTGACGCTGGAAGAGCTGTCGGCCGAGTTCGACATCAGCCGCGAGCGCGTGCGCCAGATCGAGGTGCGCGCCTTCGAGAAGGTGCAGGACGCGGTCAAGGCCGCCGCCAAGCGTCAGATGCAGGCGCTGCGCACCATCGAGGCACAGCCGGCGGCGTAAGGCTGCTCGAGGCAAAAAATAAAAAGGCGGCGCTTCGGTGCCGCCTTTTTTTTAGGCGGTGAGGCGGGCTGAGATTCAGGTCAGCCCGAGCCGAGTTGAAGATGGGCGCGTAGCGACAAAAAAGGTGGCTTCCGAGAACCGGAGCGGAGCGTACTTAAAGTACGTGAGCACCGGAAGCGTAGGAAGCCACCATTTGCAGGCCGGGATCACCTGAATATCAGCCTGCCGAAGGCTGCTTGGTCTTCCTGAGATAGGGCAGGATCGTATCGAAGGCGCCGAAGCGCTTGATCGCGTCTTCGTTGGAGACCGCGGCGGTGATGATGACGTCCTCGCCCTGCTTCCAGTTGGCCGGCGTCGCCACCTGGTGCTTGGCCGTCAGCTGGATGGAATTGATGACGCGCAGGATCTCGTCGAAGTTGCGGCCGGTGGTCATCGGATAGGTGAGCACCAGCTTGATCTTCTTGTCCGGGCCGATGACGTAGACTGACCGCACCGTGGCATTGTCGGCGGGGGTGCGGCCTTCCGAGGTCTCGCCGGCGCCCGCCGGCAGCATCTCGTAGAGCTTGGCGACCTTGAGGTCCTTGTCGCCGATCAGCGGATATTTCACCACCTGGCCGGTCGCGGTCTTGATGTCGTCCTTCCATTTGTCATGGCTTGAGACGGGATCGACCGAAATGCCGATGATCTTGACGTTGCGCTTTTTGAATTCGCCCTCCAGCCCGGCCATGGTGCCAAGCTCGGTCGTGCAGACCGGCGTGAAGTTCTTCGGATGGCTGAACAGCACCGCCCAGCCGTCGCCGATCCATTCATGGAAGCTGATCGTGCCTTGCGTGGTTTCGGCGGTGAAATCCGGCGCGATGTCGTTGATACGAAGACTCATGACGTGTCCCTACCCTTTGACTTGCCGCCAGCACAGTCAGCCCGCCGGCGCCGCCTGGTCTTCTTAGCACTGTAGGAGCATCCTTAAAACGCTGGCGGACACCGGCGGCCGGGACCTGCGGCGAAAAATTTTCGCCCATTTCGTGGAAATGCGGCAATTCTTCCGGGACACCCTCAGCCGGGCAGCGCTCAGGCCTTCTTCACCGCCAGGGTAACCGCCAGATCCTCCATGCGCTGGGCCAGCGCGCCAAGCGCGCTGGTCAGCACGGAATCGCTCTTGTCGGCCTTGGTCAGCGCCTCGTCGCGCGTCTTGCGCAAGGTCAGCACTTCGCTTTCCATGCCCTTGACGCGTTTTTGCAGCTCCGAAAGCTCGTCCATGACCATGATGCCGGCCATGACGGTCAGCCGCTGGTCGCCGATCTCGCCAAAAGAGTCCTTCAGATGCGAAACATAGCGATCGAAGCGCTCGGCAAGATCGATCAGGTGCTCTTCCTGGCCCTCGTCGCAGGCCATGCGATACTGCTTGCCGTCGATTGAAACCGTAACCTGTGACATGGGCCTACCTGTCCAGCACCGCGCGAATGGTTTCCATCGCGGTCACCAGCCGGCGCGACACTTCCTTGTTGGCATCTTCCAGCCGTTCGGCGCGTGCTTCGGAATTGTCGAGTTCCTGCGCCAGCCTGGAGCGGTCGGCGTTCATGCGCTGCACCTCGGCCTCGGCTTCCGAATAGTCGCGCTCGTGCTCGAGCTTGGCCGCGACGGCGTTTTCAAGGCCCTCGATGGCTTTGCCCAGCCGGGCTATGACTTCCTTGAGCGTCGTTTCCCCGGTCATGGCTTTGTCCTGTACCCTGCCCATCACCGAATCGTTTGCGTTCAGAACGCGTTATTCAGGAAAGATTAGGCGCCGTGTGAAGGCGACGTCAACAAAGCTCTCGCGACTGTCCCCTGCTAACGCTAATGTAGAGGGGTTACGGCATCACAAGCCCGGCAAAAACGCACCGATTTGTTGACTCAAGGGCCGCGCCTGCTATGTGTCGCGCACCCTTTCCAGGCCTCTCCCAAGGCCCCAAACCCCCACCCCGGAGGAAGCATGACCTCGCGTGAACAGCATGATCGGATGGCCAACGCGATCCGTTTTCTCTCCATGGACGCCGTCGAGAAGGCAAATTCCGGCCACCCCGGCCTGCCGATGGGCTGCGCCGACATCGCCACGGTGCTGTTCACCCGCTTCCTGAAATTCGATCCCAAGGCCCCGCACTGGGCCGATCGCGACCGCTTCATCCTGTCGGCCGGCCACGGCTCGATGCTGCTCTATTCGCTACTCCATCTGACCGGCTACGAGGACATGACGATCGACCAGATCAAGAAGTTCCGCCAGCTCGGCTCTAAGACCGCCGGCCACCCGGAATACGGCCATGCCGAGGGCATCGAGACGACCACCGGCCCGCTCGGCCAGGGCCTTGCCAATTCGGTCGGCTTCGCGCTCGGCGAGCGCATCATGAACGCCGCCTTCGGCAACGACCTCGTCGACCACTATACCTATGTGCTGGCCGGCGACGGCTGCCTGATGGAAGGCGTCTCCCAGGAAGCCATCGCGCTGGCCGGCCATCTCAAGCTCAACAAGCTGATCGTGTTCTGGGACAACAACAACATCTCGATCGACGGCCCGGTGTCGCTCGCCGACAACACCGACCAGGTCGCCCGCTTCCAGGCTTCCGGCTGGAACGCCAGCCACATCGACGGCCAGGATCCGGAAGCGATCGCCTATGCCATCGAGGCGGCGCGCCATTCCGACAAGCCGACCATGATCGCCTGCAAGACGACCATCGGCTTCGGCGCCCCGACCAAGGCCGGCACCAACAAGGCGCATGGTTCGCCGCTCGGCGCCGAGGAAATCGCCGGCGCCAGGAAGTTCTTCGGCTGGGAATCGGCCGCCCTTCGAGATTCCGGCCGACATCCTCGATGCCTGGCGCGCAGCCGGCAAGGCCGGCGTCAAGGCGCGCACCGACTGGGAAGGCCGCCTCGCCAAGGCCGACGCCAAGATGCGGGCCGAGTTCGAGCGCCGCGTCAGCTGGCGAGCTGCCGTCGAATTTCGACGCCGTCATCGCCGACTACAAGAAGAAGCTCTCGGCCGACAAGCCGAAGGTCGCCACCCGCAAATCGTCGGAAATGGCGCTCGAAGTCATCAACGGCGCGGTGCCGGAGACCATCGGCGGTTCCGCCGACCTGACCGGCTCCAACAACACCAAGACCAGCCAGACCAAGAACATCACGCCGGACGATTCCGGCCAGCGCTACATCCACTACGGCATCCGCGAGCATGGCATGGCGGCAGCGCTCAACGGCCTGACGCTGCATGGCGGCCTCATCGCCTATGGCGGCACCTTCATGTGCTTCTCCGACTATGCCCGTCCGTCGATCCGGCTTGCCTCGCTGATGGGCATCTGGGTCGATCTTCGTCATGACCCATGATTCCATCGGCCTCGGCGAAGACGGTCCGACCCACCAGCCGGTCGAGCATCTGGCGGCACTGCGCGCCATTCCGAACCATAATGTGTTCCGCCCGGCCGACGCGGTCGAAACCGCCGAATGCTGGCAGCTGGCGATCGAGTTCGAAAAAGACGCCGTCGACGCTGGCGCTGACCCGCCAGAACCTGCCGACGGTGCGCACCGAATACGCCGCCGAGAACCTCAGCAGCAAGGGCGCCTACGAGCTGGCCGCCGCCAGCGGCGAAGCAGCAGTGACGATCTTCGCCACCGGTTCCGAAGTCGAGATCGCGCTTGGTGCCCGCGACTTGCTGGAGAAACACGGCCATCCGACCCGCGTCGTCTCGGTGCCCTGCTTCGAACTGTTCGACCAGCAGAGCGCCGACTACCGCAACAAGACGATCGGCAACGCGCCGGTGAAGATCGCCATCGAGGCCGGCATCCGCCAGGGCTGGGATCACCTCATCGGCACCGACGGCATCTTCATCGGCATGACCGGCTTTGGCGCCTCCGGCACCATCGAGCAGCTCTATCCGCATTTCGGCATCACCGCCGACGCGGCCGCGAAGGCGGCGGAAGCCCGCCTGCACGGCAAGTAAGGCATTGAGGGCCGGCGCGCGAATTGCTTCGGGCGATTTCGCGGGCGGGCCCAACCTAATCGATTTAAATCCAGGCCTTGCATGGCTGGATTCTTCGCCCGTCCGCAGCTATGAAGCAGCGGACCCAATCGCCTTCCAGCTCCCAGGGAGAGAAAAATGACCGTCAGAGTTGCCATCAACGGATTTGGCCGCATCGGCCGCAACATCCTGCGCGCCATCCACGAATCCGGCCGCAAGGACATCGACGTCGTCGCCGTCAACGACCTCGGCCCGGTCGAGACCAATGCGCACCTGCTGCGCTATGACAGCGTGCATGGCCGCTTCCCGCATGAAGTGTCGGTGTCCGGCGACCAGATCACCGTCGGCAAGGAGACCTTCAAGGTCACCGCCATCAAGGACCCGACGCAGCTGCCGTGGAAGGAACTCGGCATCGACATCGCGCTCGAATGCACCGGCATCTTCACCGCCCGCGACAAGGCCGCCGCGCACCTGACCGCCGGCGCCAAGCGCGTCCTCGTCTCGGCGCCGGCAGAGGGAGCCGACCTCACGGTCGTCTACGGCATCAACCACGACAAGCTGACCAAGGACCACATCGTCATCTCGAACGCCTCCTGCACCACCAACTGCCTGGCGCCGCTGGCAGCCGTGCTGCACGACGCGGTCGGCATCGAAAAGGGCATGATGACGACGATCCACTCCTACACCGGCGATCAGCCGACGCTGGACACCATGCACAAGGATCTCTACCGCGCCCGCGCCGCGGCGCTGTCGCAGATCCCGACCTCGACCGGCGCCGCCAAGGCGATCGGCCTGGTGCTACCCGACCTCAAGGGCAAGCTCGACGGCATCTCGATCCGCGTGCCGACCCCGAACGTCTCGGTCGTCGACCTCAAGTTCATCGCCAAGCGTTCGACCACCGTGCAGGAAATCAACGAGGCGGTGATCGCCGCCTCCAACGGCAAGCTGAAGGGTATCCTCGGCGTCACCCATCACCCGAACGTCTCGATCGACTTCAACCACGACCCGCATTCGTCGGTCATGGCGCTCGACCAGACCAAGGTCATGGACGGCAACTTCGTTTCGGTGCTGTCCTGGTACGACAATGAATGGGGCTTCTCTAACCGCATGGGCGACACCGCCGTTGCCTTCGGGAAGACCATCGCCTGATCGCAAGGCTCTCTTTTCGAGACCTGAAACGCCCGGCTTTGCCCGGGCGTTTTTCGTTAGGCACGACAGGATCGTTCCGCCATTCCGGATGACAGGGGATATTGGGCGGGGTCCGGTCTCCCCTGGATCGAGGTCGAGGCACCAAACCGTCCGGAAAATCAGCGGCATAGGCCAAAAAGCCACCCTCCCGCCTTGCACTGGTCACGTCTTCGCCTCACTCTCCCGTAATTCGATGAGGACGCGAATGTGAGGGGCAAATTCGGATGGAGCATGCGATCTATCTCGCGACGCTGATCGGCACCGCGCTTGTCGTTGCCGCCGCGTTTTCGAGCCTGATCGCGTTCCGCTTCGGCGCCCCCCTGCTGCTGCTGTTCCTCTGCATTGGTCTCGCCACCGGAACCGATGGCCTCGGCATCGAATTCGACAATGCGCGGCTGGCTTATTTTGCCGGCTCACTGGCGCTCGCCGTCATCCTGTTCGATTCCGGTTTCGGCACGCCGCTCAACGCCTTGCGCCAGGCGGCCGGTCCGGCGCTGTCGCTGGCGACCGCCGGCGTCATCCTGACCACCGGTCTGTTCGGCGCCGCCGCCTATTATCTGCTCGACCTCACCTGGCTGGAATCCTTCCTGCTCGGCGCCGCCGTCGCCTCGACGGATGCGGCTGCGGTGTTCTTCCTGCTGCGCGCCGGCGAGATCAATCTGCGCGAACGCGTGCGTGCGACGCTCGAAGTCGAATCCGGCACCAACGACCCGATCGCCATCTTCCTGACCATCACCTTGGTCGAGATCATCGCCGCGCACGCCAGTCCGGAAACCAATGTTCTGGTCACCAACCTTGTCCTCGGCTTCCTGCTCAATATGGGCCTTGGCGCCGTCGTAGGCGTGCTCGGCGGTCTCGCCATCGTGCGCCTGGTCGACCGGCTCAACCTCGACCATGGCCTGTTGCCGATCTTCGTGCTGACCCTGTCGCTGATGGTGTTCGCCGCCGCCGGCGCCATCGGCGGTTCCGGTTTCCTGGCGGTGTATCTGGCCGGACTGGTCGCCGGCAATTCCGACATCCGCGCCGTCACCATCCTGAAGCGCTTCCAGGACGGCATGTCGTGGCTGGCTCAGATCATCATGTTCCTGATCCTCGGCCTGTTCGCCACGCCCTCGCAGTTTCCGGCGATCATGGTGCCGGCGGTGCTGCTCGGCCTGTTCCTGATCTTCGTCGCCAGGCCGATCGCCGTCTGGCTCTGCCTGATCCCGTTCCGCCTGCCCCGTCCCGAGATCGCCTTTGTCTCCTGGGTCGGTCTGCGTGGCGCGGTGTCGATCCTTTTGGCCATCACGCCGCTGCTCGGCGGCCTGGAAAACGGCCGCACCATCTTCAACACCGCCTTCATCATCGTGCTGGTGTCGCTTGTCATCCAGGGCTGGACCGTCGGACCTCTGGCGCGCCGCCTCGGCCTGATCGTGCCGGCCCGGCTCGGTCCGCTGGACAAGGTCGAACTTGAACTGCCGGGCTCGGCCCATCACGAACTGCTCGCCTATCGCGTCGCGCCGGGCAGTCCGGTGGCGCGCGGCGAACGCATCCCACGCTGGGCCAGGCCCTCGCTGGTGCTGCGCGACGGCCGCTCGATGCGCTTCCAGGACATGGGCCGGCTTGCCGCCGGCGACCACGTCTACATCTTCGTGCCGGACCGCTATCCGCGCCTGCTCGACAAGCTGTTTGCCAGCCGCGCCGTGGTCGACCCCGAGGATGCCGACTTCTTCGGCGCCTTCGCCGTCGATCCGACACGCTCGGCCGCGGAACTGGAAGCCGCCTATTCGCCGGGCCTGACCGAGGCGGAGAGCAAGCTGACCATCGGCGCCCTGGTCACAGAGCGCCTTGGCAGCCATGCCGAATATGCCGACCGTGTCCTGCTCGGTCCGATCGAGTTGATCGTGCGCGACGTCGACGACAAGGGCAAAATCACCGGCCTAGGCCTGTCCTTCGAACCGACCGCACCGGTGGCGCGCGTGCCGGTGTTCCTGAGCGCCGGCGAAATCCGCGACCGCCTCGCCGCCTTCGTCCGCAGATGGCGCAAGCCGGCCGAAGTGCCTGCTGCCGAGCTTCAGACGAAGGAAGCACCGGGTCCGGCCAATGAAAAGGCCGCGAGCGAAAGCTGATCTTTCGAGGCGACATCATTTTTGCGCGCACGCCTTCACGCGGGCCTTGCATCGTCGTCGGTGCGGGGTATGGTCCCGGCGATTTTTCGCGAAAAGGGATCAGCATGGCCGGCTTCAAGACACTGGACGTCATCGGCAACATCTCCGGCAAGCGCGTGCTGGTGCGCGTCGACCTCAACGTTCCCGTCGCCGAGGGCAAGGTCACCGACGTCACCCGCATCGAGCGCATCGCCCCGACCCTGGCCGAATTGTCCGGCAAGGGCGCCAAGGTCATCCTGCTCGCCCATTTCGGCCGTCCCAAGGACGGCCCGACCCCGGAGTTCTCGCTGGAGCCGATCGCCAAGGCGACGGCGGAGGTGCTCGGCCGGCCGGTCGGCTTTGCGTCGGACTGCGTTGGCGACACAGCGGCAAGCGCCGTCGCCGCCATGGACAAGGGCGACGTGCTGCTCCTTGAAAACACCCGCTTCTACAAGGCCGAGGAGAAGAACGATCCGGCCTTCACCGAAAAGCTCGCCGCCAATGGCGATATCTTCGTCAATGACGCCTTCTCCGCCGCGCACCGCGCCCATTCCTCGACCGAAGGGCTGGCACACCTCCTGCCGGCCTATGCCGGCCGCACTATGCAGGCCGAACTCGACGCGCTGGAGAAGGGCCTTGGCAATCCGGTTCGCCCGGTGGTCGCCATCGTCGGCGGCGCCAAGGTCTCGACCAAGATCGACCTCTTGATGAACCTTGTGAAGAGGGTCGACGCGCTGGTCATCGGCGGCGGCATGGCCAACACCTTCCTCGCCGCGCGCGGCACTGCTGTCGGCAAGTCGCTGTGCGAGCACGACCTCGCCACCACCGCCAAGCAGATCATGATCGAAGCGGCCGAAGCCGGCTGCGCCATCATCCTGCCGGTGGACGGCGTTGTCGCGAAAGAGTTCAAGGCGGGCGCCGCCAGCGAAACCGTCGCCATATCGGAGGTGCCGGCCGACGGCATGATCCTCGATGTCGGCGAGAAAACCGTGAAAACCGTCGCCGACTGGATCGACCGTGCCGCAACGCTGGTCTGGAACGGCCCCCTCGGCGCCTTCGAGATCGAGCCCTTCGACCACGCCACGGTGGCGGCGGCCAGGCACGCGGCGGCTCGCACCAAGGCCGGCAAGCTGGTCTCGGTGGCCGGCGGCGGCGATACGGTGGCCGCGTTGAACCATGCCGGCGTGGCCGACGACTTCACCTATGTCTCGACCGCCGGCGGAGCCTTCCTGGAATGGATGGAGGGCAAGCCATTGCCGGGCGTCGAGGTGCTGAAGCGCTGAGAGCGTCTGGCCTGGACGATCAATACTAGGAGCGCGCGCCGGGGCGGCCGCAACTTTCAATCGATTCGAGCTTTCCGGCGTCATTTCTTTGGCGGTAATGTTCTGCTAGCGCGGAAACAACACCATCAAGGAGAAGCAAAATGAGCGAACGTCTCGAAGACATTGCCGCCGCGATCGTCGCCGACGGCAAGGGCCTCTTGGCCGCCGATGAAAGCTCCGGCACCATCAAGAAGCGTTTCGACGTCATCGGCGTCGAATTCGACCGCCGACAGCCGCCGCGACTACCGCGAGATGATGTTCCGCGCCAAGGACGCGATGACGAAGTACATTTCCGGCGTCATTCTCTACGACGAGACCATCCGCCAGAAGGCCGGCCGACGGCACGCCGCTGGTCGACATCATCAAGGCTTCAGGCGCCATACCCGGCATCAAGGTCGATGCCGGCGCCAAGCCGCTGGCCGGTTTTCCCGGCGACACCATCACCGAAGGCCTCGACGGCCTGCGCGAGCGCCTCGCCGACTACTACAAGATGGGCGCCCGCTTCGCCAAATGGCGCGCGGTGATCGACATCGACGTTGGCAAGGGCGTGCCTTCGGCCACCTCGATCGGCTCCAACGCCCATGCGCTGGCCCGCTATGCGGCGCTTTGCCAGGAGGCCGGCATCGTGCCGATCGTCGAGCCGGAGGTGTTGATGGACGGCGCCCACGACATCGACACCTGCTACGAGATCAGCAAGGCAACGCTGACGAAGCTCTACACCGAGCTCTATGCGGCCCGCGTCGTCCTCGAAGGCACCATCCTCAAGCCCAACATGGTTTTGGCGGGCAAGAAGTCGGGCAAGGTGAGCAGCCCGGAGGAAGTCGCCGAACGGACCATAAAGCTGTTCCGCGAGACGGTGCCGTCGGCGGTGCCGGGCATCGCCTTCCTCTCCGGTGGACAATCGGACGAGGAAGCCACCGCCAACCTCAACGCCATCAACGTCATCGGTCCGCATCCGTGGAAGCTAAGCTTCTCCTACGGCCGCGCCTTGCAGGCCGCCCCGCAGAAGGCCTGGAGCGGCAAGGCGGAGAACGTTGCCGCCGGCCAGGCCGCCTTTGCCCATCGCGCGCGCATGAACCATCTGGCGGCGCTCGGACAATGGCAGCCGGCGCTGGAAAAGGCCGCCTGACCACACCTCTTCTGTCTTGATCCGGACCCGGGCCGTGTGCCCGGGTTTTGTTTGCCCGGTGGATGGGCCGGCCCTCCGCATGTCCATGTCCCCCCGGAAAAACAGGCGGTCATGTCGGTTTGCGCCGACCCCGAACGTCCTTGGGGGGAAAACAGGGAGAGAGTTCATGCCAAACAACAAGATCGTTTCGCGGGAAGACTGGTTCGAGGCGCACAAGGCGCATCTGGCGCGCGAAAAGGAACTGACGCGCTTTCGCGACCGCATCGCCGCCGAGCGGCGCGACTTGCCCTGGCTCAAGATCAGGAAGGACTACGTCTTCGAAACCGGGCAGGGCCCGAAGAAGCTGGCCGACCTGTTCGCGGGCAACAGCCAGCTGATCGTGTATCATTTCATGTTCGGGCCGGGCGCCGACTACCGCTGCGAAGGCTGTTCGTTCCTCGCCGACCACATCGACGGCGCCAATCTGCATCTCAAACATCACGACGTGTCGCTGGTCGTGGTGTCGCGGGCGCCGCTGGCCGAGCTGCTGCCCTACAAGCAGCGCATGGGCTGGAAGTTCGACTGGGTCTCGTCCTACGCTTCGGACTTCAATTTCGACATGCAGGTCTCCTTCACCGACAAGCAGATCGCGGCGGGCGACACAACCTACAATTTCGAGACGCGTCCCCGGACATCGAAGGATCTTCCCGGCGCCAGCGTGTTCTACCGCGATGCAGCCGGCGACATCTTCCTGACCTTCATGACGCGCGCCCGCGGCGGCGACCCGCTGATCGGCGCCTACCACTATCTCGACATGACACCCAAGGGCCGCAACGAGACTGGTCCCTACAACGGGCTGATGGACTGGGTGCGGCTGCATGACGAATACCAGGAGGGGCCGCAGGCTGAGCACGATTGCTGCCGCTGACGAGAGCGGCAGCCGCGCAAGCCCGTTCACCTGTGCCGCCGCATGCGCTAAAGGGCTGGTTGCAATCCGTTCAATGGTATCGCCATGCGTTTTCCAGCCCTCCTCACCTGGCTCGCCTTCCCGGTCTATATCTGGCAGGGGCTTGGCGTGCGCCGCCGCACCACCCGCATGTTGCCGGCGCAAGGGCCGGTCATGCATGAAATATCAGGCACGCAGCCGCCGATCTCGCTGCTGGTGCTGGGCGATTCCTCGGCTGCCTCGGTCGGTATCGGCAATTCCGAGGACGGGCTGGCCGCGCAGCTGGCCGCGTTGATCTCGCAAGGCACCGGCCGCGTCGTGCGCTGGCGGGCGGCCGGCTTCAATTCGGCAACGTCGGGCCAGATCCGCGATCATGTATTGCCGAACCTTTCGGCCGATCCCTGGACGCATATCGTGCTGGCCATCGGCACCAACGACACCAAGAACTTCCATTCGGTGCCGCGCTTCAAGAAGGAGTTCGGCGGCCTGCTCTATGCGCTGCGCGCCAAATGGCCGGAGGCGCGCGTGGTGTGGTCGCCGGTACTGGAATTCACCCGCGCGCCGGCCATGCCGCCACTGCTCGGCAAGATCCTCGAAATCCGGGCCACCGAGATGAACCGCATGGGCGAGCGCCTCTGTCTCGAACGCGGCGCGGTGCCGGCGCCGCGGCTGCCGATCACCAACCCGGAGGCCGGCTTTGCCTCCGACGGTTTTCATGCCTCGGAGGCCGGTTACCGCGCTTGGGCCGAGCATCTGGTCGGCCTGGTGTTGGCGGATGGGCAAGGCGAGGCGTTGTAGCGGCTTGCGCCCCTACCCCCAATGGCCGAGCAGCGCCGTTATCGAGATCGCCGCCATGGCCAGCACCGCCAGCTTCCAGAAGTCGCTGCGCCGCCTCAGCCCCGGCCAGCCGAGCGGCTTGATCAGTTGGATTGCCATGATGCCAATGATGACGAGCGCGAGGAGTTTCGACATGCCGCTTTTGACCAGCATCGCGCTCGGCTGTCAAAGCGGTTCTCCCGTCATCTCAGCCGGCCGAGCCATTCCTGACAAAAGGCCCGTTTCCCGGGCAGCCGCACGCCAACCCAAAACCTTCTTCAGCGGCCTGACATCCTCCTGACAGACTGCTGTCAGTAGGGGTGTGCGATGATGCTCTCATCAAAACAGAGGAGAGTCGTCATGAACGGTTTTACGATTTTGCATAGCGTCCAGCACTATGTCGGCAAGATCCGCACGATGCGCAACGAGATCCGCACCCAGCGTTTCATGAACGGTTTGCCGGCGGACATCCGCAAGGACATTGGCTGGCCGGACATGTATGCCAACGGCCGCCACATCGATAGCTGAGATGTTTTTTGCGCGCAGTGCTTGGCTGCGGAGGCAGTGGCGCCCAGATGTAAGTCGCGGGATTGCTGAAGGCTCCTGACAGTATGCTGTCAGGAGCGGCGTGCGATAAAGCGGCAAGTTCAGGAGAAAGACATGGCCTTCATCCCTGCAAAAGCTTCGGCCTGGTTCGAGATTCCCGTCACCGACATGGAGCGCGCCCGCGCCTTCTATGCGTCGGTGCTGCAGAACGAACTGGTGCTCGAGGAAAGCGGACCGAATCCAATCGCCATGTTCAGCGCGCAGGAGCGGATGGCGTCGGGGCACGTCTATCCCGGCAAGCCGGCAGCGCCGGGAACCGGCCCGACGATCCATTTGTCGGTGGCCGCGCCCATCGAGGACGCGATGGAGCGGGTGACGCAAAATGGCGGCCAGGTCGTTTCGCCGGCGATCTCCATTCCGGCCGGCACATTCGCTTATTGCCTCGACCCTGACGGCAACAGTTTCGGTCTTTTCGTCTAGGTGCGCGCATGGTGAAAAGCTGGAACGACAGGCTGAACACACCGGGCATCAACGGCATCAAACCGTCGCCGCGCACGGTGGCCGACGTCGTCGAAGGCCAGTCGATGCTGGTGCCGACGGCACGCCAGGTCGACGATTTTATCCGCTCCATCCCCAAGGGCGTCGAAATGGATGTCCGTGCCCTGCGCACCGCTTTAGCCATCGAGCACGGTGCCGAAGTGACATGTCCGGTCACCATCGGCTATCATCTGCGCACCGTCGCGGAGGCCGCCAATGAGGATCTGGAGCGCGGCATGTCGTTGAGTGACGTCGCACCCTTCTGGCGGGTGATCGACGCCAAGACGCCGACAACGAGGAAATTGTCCTTTGGCGCGGAGTTCGTCGCCGCGCAGCGCAAGCGCGAAGGGCTGAAACCATAATGCATGTCGCCCGACCACGACATGCATAAAGACAACGCCGAGGGACCATACGATGCGCCGTGCCGACAGGCTCTTCCAGATCGTGCAGCATCTGCGCGGTGGCCGTCTGGTCACCGCCCAGAAGTTGGGCACCTGGCTCGAGGTTTCCGAGCGAACCATCTACCGCGACATCGCCGATTTGCAATCGACCGGGGTGCCGATCGACGGCGAGGCGGGCGTTGGCTACATGATGAGGGAGGGTTTCGACCTTCCGCCGCTGATGTTCACCCGTGACGAGATCGTGGCGCTGGTCGCCGGCGCCCGCATGGTGCGCGCCTTTGGCGGCGCCGCCATGGCCAGGGCCGCCGACGAGGCGCTGGTCAAGATCGGCGCCGTCCTGCCCGACGCCGAGAAGGACCGCATCGCCCGCACCGAGATCCACACGCCGATGTGGGTGGTGAGCGATGCCGCGCGCGAGGCGATCGACCTGATCGAGCGCGCCGTCGAGAAACGCCAGGTGCTGACCATCGACTACTCGGACGAGGCCGGGCGCGGCACCGCGCGCGACATCCGGCCGCTCGGCCTGTGGTTCTGGGGCAAGGTATGGACGCTGGTCGCCTGGTGCGAGATGCGCGACGATTTCCGCGCCTTCCGCATCGACCGCATCGCTTCGGTGGTGATCGCCGGCCGCATCTTCAAGCCGGAGCGCGGCAAGCAGCTGGCCGATTTCTACCGGGCGGTGGAGCGCAGCGAAGACTACGGCATGACGCCGGATCGGGCGGCGCGAAGCTGAGGCAGCGCGAGACAACCAACAAAAAAGCCCGCTCGAAGCGGGCTCTTTTGTTGGTTGCCGAGACGCTTACTCCTCGTCCGCTTCCTCATCCTTGTCTTTCGACTTCAAGGCCGAAAGCTTGGCGAAGACGGCGTTGGCATCGAGCTCGGCATCCTCGTCCTTGGGCTTTTCCGGCGCCGGCACCAACCGTTCGGTCAGCGCCGCCGGTAGCAGCGTATCGCCGACAGGCTGCGCCTGCTCGCGGCCGCGCGAGGCGCGATTGACTTCCATGTCGAGGTCGATCTGCGAGGCCAGACCCAGCGTCACCGGGTCCATCGGCTGCAGATTGGCCGAATTCCAGTGCTTGCGCTCGCGGATCTGGTCGATCGTCGACTTGGTGGTGCCGACGAGGCGCGAGATCTGCGCGTCCTTCAGTTCGGGATGGTTGCGCACCAGCCACAGGATGGCGTTCGGCCGGTCCTGGCGCTTCGACAGCGGCGTGTAGCGCGGACCCTTGCGCTTGGATTCCGGCACCCGCACCTTGGGGTCGGAAAGCTTCAGACGATGGTTCGGATCCTTCTCGGCGCGCGCGATCTCGTCGCGGGTCAGCTGGCCGGTCATGATCGGGTCCATGCCCTTGATGCCTTGCGCCGATTCGCCGTCGGCGATCGCCTTGACCTCGAGCGGATGCAGCCCGCAGAACTGCGCGATCTGCTCGAAGGAGAGCGCAGTGTTGTCGACCAGCCAGACGGCGGTCGCCTTGGGCATCAGCAGCGTATTGGCCATTTCAAAAATCCTTCTCGTTCGCCCGCGTTCCCGCGCGGGCGGTGGTTTTAGAGCCACCAAAATGGGAAATTCGCGGCCTGTATAACCGCTCCGCTGTCATTTCGCAATGTTTTTGGGAAAGTCGCGGCAAGAGCGGCGACAGAGCATGGCAACGGCCGATCAGCGATCGGCGGTCGGTACCGCCGCAAGGGGCGGGCCACAAAGACAAAACCCGCCGGACAGGGTCCAGCGGGCTCGGAGCCGGCGACGCAAAACTGTCAGCGGCGGCTCTGGCTTCTTTCGGCAGGTCCGGCCTTTCGGGCCGGACCTGCCGGAAAAATCAAATCGCCTGGCGGGCGATTCTCTCGATGTCGCCACGGTTGATGCCGAGGTCGTGCAGCTGACGGGCGTTGAGCTTGTTCAGCTCGCGCACGGTTTCGTTGTACATGCGCCAGTTACGGTAAGCGCGGATCGGGTTCATGGTAGTCCTCCATTTGTTGGATCAATCGTTTCGATGCCGCTTAGATAGGCATCGTTGCCCAAGAAATGAACGGACGCTTTTGCATGGCCGCAATGCAATTGTGCATTGCAGCATTAAGCTTTTGTTCAGCTTGTCGGGCCAGCGATGCGCACGCCCAGGATGTGTCGAGATTCAGGTCAGGCCGCGTCGAGAATGGCAGGTTCCGAGAACCGGAGCGGAGCGTACTTATAGTACGTGAGCACCGGAAGCGCAGGAACCTGCCGTTCGCAGGCCGGCATCACCTGAATATCGATACATCCTAGCCGACGTCGAGCACGATCTTGCCGATATGCTCGCCCTCCTCCATCCGCTCATGCGCCCGCCAGGCATCCGTGAGCGGGTAGATCATGTCCATGACCGGCGCTATCCTGCGGGTGCCGAGCAGCGGCCACACCTGCGCCTCGAGCGCGGCGGCGATTGCCGCCTTGAACTCGACGGTGCGTGGCCTGAGCGTCGAGCCGGTATGGGTGAGCCGCTTGACCATGATCTTGGAAAAATCGGCGCTCGCCACGGCGCCGCCCTGCAAGGCGATCTGCACGATGCGACCTTCTATCGCCGCCGCCTCGTAATTGCGCGCGATATAGTCGCCGCCGACCATGTCGAGAATGACATTGGCGCCCTTGCCGGCGGTCACGTCCTTGACCGCGGCGACGAAATCCTCTTCGCGGTAGTTGATCGCCCGGTCGGCGCCGAGTTTGAGGCAGGCGTCGCATTTCTCCTCGCTGCCGGCGGTGGTGATGACGTAGGCGCCGAAGGCGGATGCCAGCTGGATCGCCGTGGTGCCGATGCCGGACGAGCCGCCATGGACGAGCAACGTCTCGCCGCTTTTCAGGCCGCCGCGCTCGAAGACATTGTGCCAGACGGTGAAATAGTTCTCCGGCACCGCCGCCGCCTCGGTGTGGGTGAAGCCGGCCGGCAGCGGCAGCACGCTGCCGGCATGCACCTTGACATATTCGGCATAGCCGCCGCCTGGCGTCAGCGCGCAGACCCGGTCGCCGATGCGCCAGCGCGATATCTCGTCGCCAAGGGCCGCCACTTCGCCCGACGCTTCGAGGCCCGGCAGGTCGGACGCGCCGGGCGGCGGGGGATAGGCGCCCTTGCGCTGCTGCACGTCGGGCCGGTTGACGCCGGCAGCGCGAACCCGGATCAGGATCTCGCCCGGACCGGGCATCGGCACGTCGCGCGTTTCAGGTTTCAGCACACGTGGGCCGCCGGGTTCGGAAATCGCGATGGCCGTCATCTTCGCCGGAATTTTCTGTGCGCTCGCCATGAACTGTCCCGTCTCGAATATGCCGCTCTGTCGCCGGCTGTTTGCATCAGCACCCCTGCCCTATGTATGCTGATTGCCAAATCAGGCAAATGCTGAAATCAGGGAGGAGCGACGATGGCGATCTTCGACGACGAACCCAAAAAGAAAGCCCGTCCGCACGAGATCGGACAGGATCTGGCGCTGCTTTCGGTCAACGAGCTCACCGAGCGGATCGGCATCCTGCGCGACGAGATCGCCCGGCTGGAAGGCGAGCTCAAGAGCAAAAGCACGACCAAATCCGCTGCAGAGGCGCTGTTTCGCCGTGGATGATTTCCACCGATAAGCCTTCGGAGCTGCAACGCGCGCCGCTGAAAAGCCCGAATGCCACCGTCTTCAGACCTGCGCCCCGAAATTCCAGCCGGATCAAAACATGTTCGCAACCTACAGGCCGATCCTTTCGCTGCTTCGCGGCACCGCCTTCCTGCTCGCGGCGTCCGGACTGCACGGACTGCTTCTGCCGCTGCGCGGCCAGGTGGAAGGGTTTTCAACGGCATCGCTCGGCCTGATGGGCACGGCCTGGGCCGGCGGCTTCGTCACCGGCTGTTTCTTTGCGCCGCGCATCGTGCGGCGCGCCGGCCATGTCAGGGCCTTCGGCGCCTTTGCCGCGTCGGGCGCCATCGTCGCCCTGCTCACCGGCCTCGTCATCGACGAATATATCTGGATCCTGCTGCGCGCCTTCACCGGCTTCACCATGGCCGGCGCCTTCATGGTCATCGAAAGCTGGCTGAACGAGAAGGCCACCAACGAGAACCGCGGCACCGTCTTCGGCCTTTACATGATGGTCACCTACGCCTCGATCATGGGCGGCCAGATGATCGTTGCAGGCGGCGACGTGAAATCGGCCTCGCTGTTCATGATCACCGGCATATTGTTCTGCCTGTCGCTGATCCCGACCGCCGTCTCGTCGGCTTCGCACCCCAAGCCGCTGCAGGACGTCAAGCTCGACGTCAAAGGGCTCTATGCCAATTCGCCGGTTTCGGCGATCGCCTGCCTGCTGATCGGCATCGCCAATGGCGCCTGGGGCACGCTGGGCGCCGTCTATGGCGCCCGCATCGGCATTTCCACGGCCGAGATCGCGCTGATGATGAGCCTTGTGGTCGTTGCCGGCGCCGCCATGCAGCTTCCGGCCGGGCGTCTGTCCGACAAGACCGATCGCCGTTTCGTGCTGGCCGGTGCCGCCTTCGGCGCGGCATTGTTCGCTATTCTGATCTTCCTGTTCGAACCGCGCTCCAGCCTGTTCGTCATTGTCTTCACAGCTGCCTATGGCGCTTTCGCCTACACGCTCTATTCGATCGCCGTGGCGCACGCCAACGACCACGCGCGCGCCGAGGATTTCGTCAAGGTCTCCGGCGGCCTGCTGCTGCTCTATGGCTTCGGCACCATGATCGGCCCGCTGCTGGCGGCCGGCTTGATGGGCTGGTTTCGTCCCGAGGGACTGTTTCTTGCAACCGCGCTCGCGCATCTTTGCCTGGCCGCCTACACGCTGCTGCGCATCAGCCGCCGCGCGCCGGTGCCGATCGAAGATCGCGACGCGTTCACGACGCAGCCGGCCGACCGCTCGGTCACGCCGGAAGCCTTGCGGCTCGATCCACGCAGAAAGAATGAAACCAACGGTTGAGATTTCGGGAACTTTGCCCCACAAATAAGGCATGATCTTTTCCGACGCCTTCATGGCGATCGCCGATCCGAACCGGCGCTACCTTCTCGAAGAGCTCCGGCGCGGCCCGAAGACCGTCAACGAACTCGCTGCCGGGCTGCCAGTGTCGCGCCCGGCCGTTTCCCAGCATTTGAAGGTGCTGCTCGACGCGGGCCTGGTCAACGCCAAGGCCGAAGGCACCAGGCGCGTCTATGCGGTGAGCAGCGCCGGCTTCCTCAGATTGAACGTCTGGCTCGACCAGTTCTGGGAAGCCGGGGAGCTTGGGTCGCCCGGAAGCTGAGGCATCGTCGGCCAGGTTTCGGCGATCGGCGCTAACCGTTGTTGTAGGGAAACAGCTTGAAATAGGGCTGCGCTTCCTCGATCACGCGGGCCACCGACGGCCGCGCGAGCAGGCGGTCGTGGTAGCGCTTTACTGCCGGGTAGTTGTCGCCGAACGGCTCGACCTTGTTGGCATAGAACAAGGCCGGCGCCGCGGCGCAGTCGGCCATGGTGAAGGCATCGCCCACCGCCCATGTCCGCGACTGCATCTCCCGTTCGATGATGGCGTAGGAGCCGCGCAGCTGGGCGCGGGCCTGCTCGACACCGAACGGATCGGTCTTGCCTTCCGGCCGCAGCCGGTCGCCGACGACCTTCTGCATCGGCTCCTGGACATATAAATCGTAGAAGCGATCGGCCAGGCGAACCTGACGGGCAAGATCGATATCGGCCGGGATCAGATCGACCGGTCCGGGGTAATGCGCGTTGAGGTATTCGATGACGATGGTCAATTCCGGCACCGTATGGCCAAGCGCCTCGTCGCGCAGCACCGGCATCTTGCCGGCAGGCGACAGCTTCAGGAAGGCGGCACGCGACTGCTCGTTGCCGAGATCGACAATGACCGAGCTGAACGGCGTGCCGTTCTCGTAGAGCGCGATGAGCGGCTTCCAGCAGAAGGACGCCAGCGGGTGGAGATGCATGGTCAGGGACATTGTCTGCTCGCTTCTTTCTTAGAGCAATTCCAGGAAAAGCGCGTAGCGGTTTTCCGTCCGGAATTGCGTCAAAGCAAAAGGATAGAGCGGTTCTGCGTTTCCGTGAAACGGTGAACCGCTCCGGTCATCGATTTCAATAGTGAGGCACGTGCTTACCTATCGCCGCAAGTCCGACCTGACAGGGACCGCGCTTAGCCTGCCTGGCTATGCGTCGCGATGGCGGCGACGATTTCCGGCCAGTCGTCGGGATGCAGCTCGTGGCCGCCGCCTTCGATCCGCACCAGCCTCGCGCCGGCGACCGCCTCGGCAAGAGCGGCGCCATGCTCGACCGGGAAGATCGGGTCCGCCGTGCCGTGGATGACGAGGAGCGGAGCCTTCATGTCATGCAAGCGGCCCTTCCAGTCCTCACCACCTTGAAGCATGAAGTGGTTGGTCGCGCTCAAAAGGCCACCGGAGCGGTCGTAGTCTTGCTCGACGAACATTCTCGTCCGTTTCTCGTCGAACGGATGCGCAATGCCGGCGATGGCGCGCGCGTCACTGACCACGAAGCCGATCACCTGGTCACGATCCGCCCAATCGACCTTCGCGCCTTCGGCCGAATGCTCCCGATAGGCATCGGTCGTTCCGGGCAGATGGGACGTGTCCACGCCCATCGGCGAACTGCTGACGACCGTCAGCGTCGCGACGCGCGATGGGTGTTTCAGCGCCACAAGCTGCGCGATCATCCCGCCCATCGACATGCCGACGACATGCGCTCTCTCGACACCATGATCGTCGAGCACGCGGATGGCGTCATCGGCCATGTCGTCGAACGTGTAGGGCGGCTCGCCCGGCGCATATTTGGTCGACAGCCCGGTATCGCGATTGTCATAGCGGATCACGAAGCGGCCCGCATCGGCGAGCTTCCGGCAGAACGCCTCCGGCCACCAGAGCATGGAAGCCATGGCGCCCATAATCAGCAGCACCGCCGGATGCGCCGGATCGCCAAACGTCTGGGATACGATTTCGGGATGCTTTTTCGTGCTCATGGTTCTCCTCCACCGCATTCAAATCCGATTGCATTTTGCAATCAGTTGCACGATAATAAAACTGATAAGATAATGCAACCAGTTTTTACTGGAGAGTCGCATGAACACCGATCATCGGTCCGGATGCCCGATCAACCTGTCGCTCGAAGTATTCGGCGACCGCTGGAGCCTGATCATCCTGCGCGACATGATCTTCGGCAGCCGGCGCCACTTTCGCGAACTGCTGAACGGTTCGATCGAGGGCATCGCCTCCAACATCCTTGCCGACCGGCTGAAGCGGCTGATGGAATTGGGCATGCTGACCAAGGCCGACGATCCCTCCCACAAGCAGAAGGCAATCTATAGCCTTACCGAGATGGCGATCTCGCTGGTGCCAATCCTGGCGCATCTCGGCGCATGGGGCCGTGTCTGGCTGCCGGTCAGCGAGGAACTCTCGATCCGCGCCGAGCTTCTGGAAAAGGGCGGCCCACCGATGTGGGAGGAATTCATGGAAGATTTGCGCCACGAACATCTGGGCGCACCCGCCCGCACATCGGGGCCCACCGTGCGCGCAATCTTGCAGGCCGGGTATGAGGCCGTGGTCGCGCGCAAGGCGCTCGGTGCCGTACGCGACCGGGCCTGACCAACTTATTTTCCCAATTGCGGGTCGGCTCTGCTATCAAGGGCCTGAAAACAATAATTTATGGGATTGGACAACGCACTTGGTCGAGAACTCTAAGGATACCGCCCGCGCACGGGCGGATTTGCGTTTCAAGAAGCAGGAAGAGGCGGCCTCGGTGCGCCAGAAGGCGATGGCTGAATACGTCGCCGAGAGCGACGCGCGCCAGGTCAAGACCAACAAGCTGAGGGCGCTGCGTCTGGCCAAGGAAGCCGAAGACCTCGCCAATGCGGCAGCTGCTCCCGCCAAGAAACCGGCGCGGGCCAAGAAGAAATAGCCTTCTTCACCAGCAGTCCGGGAGCGACCGCACGGCGATGCCATATCGGGCGCGTGCCGGTCGCCGGCTCGTTCCATGGTGGCCCTCACCTTCCATTTAGACTAGCCTTTTCACGCGAAGCAATTTCAACCGCAATCGGGATTTCGCATCTCCTGCGGCCGGTCGATGATTGACGCGTTTCAACAGGAGATTGCCATGACCGCACTGCCGCTCGCCAAAGCCATTGAGATCATCGGCGCCGCCTTCGCCAAAGGTGCGGAGCTCAAGCTCAAGCCGCTGGGCGTATCGGTCCTCGATGCCGGCGCCCATCTTGTCGCCTTCCAGCGACAGGACGGCGCCTCGTTCCTGCGTCCGCAAATGTCGGCCGGCAAGGCCTATGGCGCACTGGCGATCGGCATGGGCTCGCGCCGCGTCGAGGCTTTCGCCAAGGAGCGGCCGCATCTCGTCGCCGGCATCTCCGACGTATCGGGCGGGCGCGTTCTGCCTGTCGTCGGCGGCGTGCTGATCCGCGACACATCAGGCACTGTCATCGGCGCGGTCGGCATTTCCGGCGACACGTCGGACAATGACGAGGCGGCTGCAATCGCAGGCATCGAAGCGGCCGGCTTCACCGCCGACCCGGGCTGAGGCGCACCGAGCCCTTAATTCAAGTTGATATCCCGGCTGGCCGAGCGCATCGACACCGAGAAGCCGGCCAGCACATCGAACAGCGCAATCACCATCAGCGTGAAGAAGACGGAATGCGCCGCGCCCTTGACCAGCAGGAACTCGACCAGGAACGCCACGAAGACCAGCGTCGACAAGAGGTGATCCAGGATCGAGGCATTCGTCGTGCGCACCGACTTCACCATTTCGGCGAACAGGAAGACCAGCGCGATCAGCACTATCAGGTCGCCAAGCGTCATCGAGAACACCCCGCCCGACATCATGCCGATCGAGAACATCTCGGTTGCCCACGGGTCGTCGCCGCTGCCGAAGATTCCGAGAAGTCCGAGATTGTAGAGCACGAAGGGCACGATCAGCAGCGGAATGGCACCAAACATTACGGGTCTCCGGTTGGTGCGTGTCGCCCAAAGGCGGGCTTCGGACAGCGATGCGCACGGAAACAACAACTCGAGGTGCGCCGCACAGTGCCGCTCAGATACGGCGCGCTCTGATCTCTCACTAGCAGCGCCCGAGCCATTGTCGTCAAGATTTTTCGCGCGCGTAGCGAACACGGACAAAGACCGTCCGAAACAACGGCGTCAGCAGCAACCGGGCTACCAGGTTACGGTACCCGAAGCTGGCTCACCTGGTCGTCAAAAATAACGCTCAAGGTTCGAGCGGATGCGATCCAACACGGTGTGGCCGGAAGTGTCGGGAAGGAATTTCTTGCCGGTGATTGCCTCATAGGCCTGCGCGTAGACGCGCGAAGCCTGGCTGACGATCTCGTCCGGTATCTTCGGTATCGGATCCCTGTAAGGATCGCACCGCGCCGAGACCCACGACCTGATGAAGTCCTTGTCGAAACTCTCCGGCCGCTTGCCGTTTTCGAAGGCCCCTTCGTAGCTCGCCGCGATCCAGTACCGGCTGCTGTCCGGCGTATGGATTTCGTCGGCAAGAATTATGGTGCCGTTCTTGTCGGTGCCGAATTCGTATTTCGTATCGGCGAGGATCAGGCCGCGTTCGGCGGCGCGCGCCTGGCCCCTGGCGAACAACTGCAAGGCGTAGTTCGATACGGTGTCCCACTGCGCCTGCGTGAGAAGGCCCTGTTCGACGATCTCGGCCTTGGACAGAGGCTCATCATGAGCACCGTCCAAGGCCTTGCTCGTCGGCGTGATGATCGCCTCAGCCAGTTTTTCATTGTCGCGCAACCCGTCCGGCAGGCTGATACCATACAGATCCCGCTCGCCCTTCCGGTACTTGGTCAATATCGAGGTGCTGGTGGTTCCCGCCAGATAGCCGCGCACGACGATCTCGACCGGCAGGATATCGAGCCGGGTGCCAATGACGACATTTGGGTCGGGGTATTCCAGAACATGGTTCGGACAGATATCGGCGGTTTCCTCGAACCAGTACCGGGCAATCTGGGTCAGTATCTCGCCCTTGAACGGGATCGAGGTCAGGATGATATCGAAGGCACTAAGCCGGTCGGTGGCGATGATGATGCGCCTGCCGTCCGGTAGGTCGTAGTTCTCGCGGACCTTGCCCCTGTAGTGGCCCGGCAATTCGGGAATGAAGGCATCGGACAGAGTGCGCATCGGGATTTCCTGCCTTCCGAAGATTGGTGGATTCCATCATCGCATAAGCCCTCGACGCTCAGCATATCAAGCGCGAAGGGTGAGGCTTGCCCGACAATGCAAAAGACCGGCCATTGGCCGGTCTTTTGATAGGCGCAAAACCGTGAAAAAGCTTCTCAGCTTTCCTTCGGCTCCAGAACCTGGCGGCCGCGATACATGCCGGTCTTCAGGTCGATATGGTGCGGACGGCGCATTTCGCCGGAATTCTTGTCCTCGACATAGGTCGGGGCCTTGAGGGCGTCGGCCGAGCGGCGCATGCCGCGCTTGGACGGAGAGGTTTTTCGTTTCGGAACGGCCATGGATATGCTCCACTAGATGGTCAAAATGCCCCGGCTGCCCTCGTGAAAGGGCCGCGTCAGGGGCCGGAATCTGAGAAAGTCGGGTGCCTATACACGCCCTGCACCGTTTTGGCCAGCACTACCGAGAATTTTTTTAGGCCGAAACAAAGCCTCTAATCTAGGCAGCCGACATAAGCGCCCGACCTGCCCGCGCGCCGCTCGATTAAAGCGGCCAGCCGTCTTAAGCCGGGCCCCGGCTTGGCCGGGTTGCGGGCGATCGGGTTGGGCAAGGTAACGGCAAGCAATGCCGCCTGCCGGCGCGACAGCCGTTTTGCCGAAACGCCGAAATGATGCTGGGCGGCGGCTTCGATGCCATAGATGCCCGGCCCCCACTCGGCGATGTTGAGATAGATCTCCATGATGCGCCGCTTCGACATCACCGCGTCGAAATAGACGGCCAAAGGCAGCTCCACCACCTTGCGCACCGTGCCCAGCGGCTTCGACCACAGGTAGAGGTTCTTCACCGTCTGCATGGTGATGGTCGAGGCGCCGCGCGTCGCTTCGCCGGCCAACGCATCGTCGACGACGCCGCGCAATTCGCCGAGATCGACGCCGCGATGGGAGCAGAACTGCCCGTCCTCCGACATGATCACCGAATTGGCCAGCACCGGCGCCACGTCGTCGATCGAGACCCAGCGCCGGTCGTAACCGGAGAACGTGGCCAGATCCTTCAGCATCAGCGTCGACACCGGATGCACGAAGGACGGCAGATAAAGGAAGGTCAGCACCACGGGTATCAGGGCCAGCACGGCGGCCACGACGATGCCACGCCGGCCCAGGCGCTTGAGACCGGCGCGGTTCAAGCGCCTCGGTCGCGCCATGTCCAGCCCTTCGGTTTCATGATCGACGATCGGTTCCGTCAAGCCGCCCCACCCGCGCTATCGTTGCTCCGGCATAATGGCGAGAGGCTTCTTGCGCAATGTCTGAGTGTCGGCTACCGCTCCCGGCCATGACGAAAGACGACCAAATGGGCTTCGAAATCGTGCTTTCCGCGCGGGCGGCTCCGCTTGAGGCGATGCTGAGGCGGCTCTTGGACGCCCGCACGCTTTCGGGCGAGATCGCCCGGCCGGAACGGCTGATGGCGGCCATGCGTCACGGCGTGCTGAACGGCGGCAAGCGCCTGCGCCCGTTCCTGGCCGTGGAAAGCGCTGCACTTTTTTCCGCCGATGGCGAGGCGGCGTTGCGCGTCGCGGCGGCGCTCGAATGCGTACATTGCTATTCGCTGATCCATGACGATTTGCCGGCCATGGACGATGACGATCTGCGCCGTGGCCAGCCGACCGTGCACAAGGCCTTCGACGACGCCACCGCCATCCTTGCGGGCGACGCGCTCTTGACGCTCGCCTTCGACATCCTGGCCGATGAGGCAACAGTGCTGCCGGCGGAGCGCAGGGCAGCCCTGGTGCTGGCGCTTGCCCGTGCCGCCGGCGCCGGCGGCATGGTCGGCGGCCAGACGCTCGACCTCGAGGCCGAGCGTAGTAGGCCGGACGAGGCCGGCATCATCCGGCTGCAGGCGATGAAGACCGGCGCGCTGATCCGCTTCGCCTGCGAGGCAGGCGCCATCATCGCCGGCGCGGCACAAGAGGATCGCGAGAGGCTGGCCGAATTCGGCTCCGCGATCGGGCTCGCCTTCCAGCTTGCCGACGATTTGCTCGACCTGACGGCGGACGCCAGCCAGATGGGCAAGGCGACCGGCAAGGACGCCGCCGCCGGCAAGGCGACCCTGGTGGCGCTGCACGGCGCCGACTGGGCGCGCAGCCAGCTCAACGGCCTCGTCGACCAGGCGCATGCGCTGCTCGAACCCTATGGCGAGCGGGCGGTGCTGCTGAAGGACGCGGCAAAGTTCGTGGCGGCGCGCAACAGCTGACGGTGTGGCCAATTGGGGCCCCCGAAGCCGATTTCCAGAAATTGACCGCCTTGCGCCGCAAGCGGACATTCGCCGCTTGTGCCAACGAAAATAGGACCGAGGCCCGAGGGAGCTATCACGCCTCAGGGTTGACTAGGAATGAAGCTATGCCAAACCCGCACGACGGGCGCCTTCTCTGATCGCAGCAATGGCGACAGGATTGGTAACCGGATAGGTGCTGATGAACACTTCGGCCGTGAAGTTCGGGAATTCGTCCTTCAGTCGCACACTAATCTTGGCGACCTGAGGCGTTTCATTGAGCATCGCATGAGCCATTGCCAGAAATAGAAGTGTGGCGGGTGAGTTTGGTGCAGATTGACGTAGAGCGACCAGCGATTCCCGGTGAAGGCCAAGAACGTAGCTGCATCGCGCAAGCATTCCATAATACCAGGGCACATGCGGATTTAGCCGGACCGCTCGCTTGGCCAATTCGTAGCCACACTTCGGGTCGCTTCCAACAAGAGCTAGGCTACCTGCAAGAAAGGCAAGTGAGTCAGCGTCATTTGGAGCCGCCGCCAACACTCGGTCATGTTCTTCGACAGCGGCTTCGATATCGCCCTGCAATGCCCGAAGATCGGCAAGCATTATGCGGGCGTAAATATCGGCCGGATCGAGCGCCAGCGCTTGCTTGACACATTTGTTCCAGCTCTCGATCGAGCCGGAAACGTCGTTGGTAAACCCGTTACAAGCATCCACAGCATGCGCAATTGCCAGCGCGGTCCAGGCTCTTGCAAGACCCGGATCGAGTTCGATTGCACGCGTCAGCAGCCGTATCGCCTGCTTGTTCGACTCACGGGTGAAAAGGTGCTTCTGCTCAAGCCCAAGCAGGTAGCAATCATAAGCCTGCAAACTTGCTGGAGGCTTCCGACGAGCCGCATCGCGTCGCAGATTGGCGAGCTGACCGTGGCAAGTTGCGAGGACATTGATGACGTTTTCGGTCACGCTGTCCAGCATCGCAAACAGGTTGTTCGCGGACCGATCGTAACGCGCCGTCCAGACGTCAACCCCTGTGTGGGCGTCGATGAGTTGCACGCGAATGCGCACTCGCTGCCCGTCCACTTGAAAACTTCCCTCTATCACATAGTCAGCATTCAGCTCTCGTCCGAGGGCTCGCACGTCAACACGCCGTCCCTTGTAGGAAAGCATTGTTTGGCGCGCGATCACCGCAAGGTCGCGGTAACGGGCGAGATCAACTATGAGGTCCGCCGACAAACCATCAGCGATACGAGTCCAGCGCTCTTCTCCGCTTAGATTGTCGAACGGGAGAACTGCGAGAACCGGCGGACCCAACTCGTCGGTCGAAGGGCTTTCGGGTAGTGCCTGACTGCGGTCCTGCTCGCGGTGATCGGCAAGTAAGCCAGCAAGGGCAACTTTGCTGCGAACATCGAGCTTCCGATAAATGGCCGAAAGATGGGTCCGAACGGTGGTAGGCGCTATGAAGAGTGTTTCGCCGATTTCGCGATAGGTCATTCCCTCCGCGAACTTTGCCGCGACCATCCGCTCCCGATCCGACAGGCCAGCGAGAGGACTGCCTACGGCGCGAAGCATTGTTCAAATCTCCCTTCCGCTGCCGACCTGCGGCCAAGAACCCGATGACCTTGCATCAGGACGAAAATACTACAGATGCGACATCGAAAACACTGCATTTGCACGATTCCATCCGACGGGTCGGCATCCTAGCCTCCGCAGGTCGGCATGGTCTGGCCGCCTGGCGGACCTGAGTCGATTCGGAACACGGAGGGCATCGATGACAAAATTGTCTGTCTTGGCCGCAATACTGTTGCTGTCCGTGTCGGCGAGGCCGTGCTTGTCTCAAGGTGCCCAAACTAACGCCAAGCTGATTTCCGAAGAAGCGGTGAAAGCTGCCAGCGCTGAATTGTATTCCGACATCCTCGTGCGAGCATGCAGGAACGGATGGCGGTATCCTCGCAGCCAAATCGAGAACGGATTCAAGCACCACCTCGCAGAGCTGAAACTGCAGCTTATCGATCAGGGTTACACTATCTTCCCCGACATGACCGCGAATGATCCGCATGTCCAAGAAACGATATTGGGGACCAAACGCCAGCTGATTGAGTCGCGCCGGTTCAGCTGTTCCCACCCATACTGGCGCGACGAATGACCTTCCAGCCCGACGATATGCAATTCGAAAGGCTGATACAGAGTCGGGTTCTGGATTGGGTCAAAGGCTGTCAGACATTGATATGCGGCCGCTCCGCACGAACGAAATTTTAATGTAAATCAAGCGTAATCCCGACCATTAAAATGATGCGTATGTGTTGGGGTTGCGCATGCCGGAATACTCTTCCTTCATCCGGTCGATCCGGGTCCGTTATCTGTCGGGATTGCTGATCTTTGCGCTGGCCTCCGCCGCGGTCATGTTTGCGCTCAACCGCGTCAATTCCTTCCGTCACGACGTCGATGCCCTCAGCAGCAATTTCGTCATCTTCGGCCGCGACCTGCGCAACGCCACCAATTTCGCCGAGACCACCGGCACCGCCTGGCGGGCCGAAACCCGCGATGGGCTGGTGGCGTCGGCCCGAGGCCACTCCGAGCGACTGGCCGGCGAGATCGCGACCCTGACGGCCCAGCTGGCCGCTATAAAATCACGGCTTTCGAAAGACACCCTCAACGAGCTCGATTCCGCGTCCGTGAACGGGGACCTGTTCTGGTCGGCGCGCGACATGGTGCGCAACTTCAACCTGATGTCGGTGGCGCAGAAGGTCGACGAATGGAGCTATCGCGAAATCCGCAACCAGAACGACCTGTTTGCCCAGCCGATGCTGGTCCGCGTCCGCACCGCCATGGATGTCGAACGTCATCTGGCGGATGCCTCGAGCGACAGGCTGCTGTTGTGGGCGAGCGGCCTGTTGTTCGCCGTCCTTGCCATTGTCGCCATGTGGGTCTTTCGGCCGATGGAAAAGGCGATCCGCCGTGCCTTCGCCGAATCCGCAGAGTCGCTGTTCAAGGCCGAGGCCGCCGATCGCGCCAAATCCGAATTCCTGGCCAATATGAGCCATGAGATCCGCACGCCGATGAATGGCGTGCTGGGCATGGCCGAGCTGCTGGCCAAGACCGACCTGACCTCGCGCCAGAAGACGTTTACCGACGTCATCGTCAAATCCGGTAATGCGTTGCTCACCATCATCAACGACATCCTCGATTTCTCCAAGATCAACGCCGGCCAGCTGACGCTCGACCCCGCGCCCTTCCGCTTGTCCGAGGCGGTCGAGGACGTGGCGACGCTGGTGTCGGCGCGCGTCGCCGAAAAGAACCTCGAGCTGATCGTGCGCGTCGACCCGCGCCTGCCCTCCTTCGTCGTCGGCGACGCCGGCCGTTTCCGGCAGATCATCACCAATCTGCTCGGCAATGCGGTGAAGTTCACCGAGAAGGGCCATGTTCTGGTCGATGTCGGCGGCGACGTGGTCGACGACGTCATCCAGCTCAAGGTCCGCGTCGAGGACACCGGCATCGGCATTCCGGCCGAGAAGCTGCAAAACGTGTTCGAGAAATTCGCGCAGGTCGACGGTTCCTCGACGCGCCGCCATGAAGGCACCGGGCTCGGCCTCGCCATTGCCGCCCGCCTCGTCGACCTGATGGGCGGCAAGATCGGCGTCGAGAGCGAGATCGGCCGCGGCTCCGTCTTCTGGTTCGCCGTGCCGCTGCCGGCGCACCAGCAGGCCGCGAGCGATGAAATCGTGCCGGTCGATGTTACCGGCGCTAGGGTACTGGTCATCGACGACAACCCGGTCAACCGCGAGATTCTGCTCGAGCAGCTGAAGAGCTGGAGCTTCGACTGCGCGGCCGCAGAAAGCGGCGCCGTCGGCCTGGCCTTCCTCGACCGCGCCAGCCAGCTCGGCGCCTCGGTGGACTGCATCATCCTCGACTACCAGATGCCCGGCATGAACGGCGCCGACGTCGCAAGGGCGATTGCCGCCGACAGCCGCCTTGCCGCCATTCCGGTCGTGCTCTTGACCTCGGTCGACCAGGTCGATTTCGGCAAGATGGTCATCGATTTCGGCATCGCCGCGTATCTGACCAAGCCGGCGCGCTCGGCCATCCTGCTCGGCACCGTCATCTCGGTCATCCAGAAGGCCCGCGCCCAGGTCGGCAAGGCGCGCTTCGTTCGCGAGCCTACCGCGCCGCAGGCGACACCAGCGGCCGCACCCGCCTTCACCATCATCCGCGGCCCGGCAATCCCGGCGCCGGCCGCGCCGGAGTCGGCCACGCAGCCAATGGTCCAATCGACATCCTCATCGCCGAGGACAATGACGTGAACCAGCTGGTGTTCGGCCAGATCCTCAGCGGGTTGGGACTGAGCTATCGTATCGCCGGCAACGGCCGCACCGCGGTCGAGATGTACCGGGCGTTGCGACCGAAGCTGATCCTGATGGACGTTTCGATGCCGGAGATGAACGGCTACGAGGCGACCGGCGCCATCCGGGCGATCGAACAGCAGAGCGGCAGCCATACGCCGATCATCGGCGTCACCGCGCACGCACTGAAGGGCGATCGCGAAAAATGCATCGAAGCCGGCATGGACGACTATCTGCCGAAGCCGGTCTCGCCCGACCGCCTCGGCACCAAGATCGGCACCTGGCTCAGCGAGACGGTGGCGGCGAAGACGGCTTAGCCACCTCTATCGATGCGTCAGACGTGCGTCCAAATGATAGCGGCGCATCCAATCGAGGCTGGTCTCATCCGAAAGCTTGGCAACGCCTGGCCGCACATCCTCGGCATTCGGCTGTTGAATGCCGAGCGCTTCGCAGATGGACGCCAACGTCGCGGCCGGATTGCTTGAAAGGCGTTCATAGCCAACCCGCAGAGGGTTTATCCCTTGCTTCGCGAACCACATGTTCCAGGCCGCATCATAGGCCTCGAGCTCAGCGACCTCATGTTTGATCCGCTCGAAATCGTATCGGGGTTCTTTCGGCGGGGCGACCCTTTCGATCTCGGTTCCGTCAGGCGCGATATGCCAAAGACCAGTCTGCTCCGCTTTGACCAAGGAGATGGCCTGCGCAAGCTTGTTCTCACGCGAAAGGTGTATGTAGAGAATGCGACCAAAGGCTCTTTCGAAACGCGCCTTGTCCGATGGAAGTTTTGAGAAAATCTGGTCGAGGATCTCCGAGAGGTCATCCAGATTTTCTCGCATCAGACGAAGTCCGAAGATGCCTGTCCCACCCTTTCCTGCGGTGATTGCCGCATCGAGATAGGCAACGTTGAACTCGAGTTCGCTCATCGTGTCGCGATTGGGCAGCTCCCAGTCTTCGGCCCACTCCGACACATTCTGCCGCCGATAGAATGAGTGAGGATCACCGGCCGTCTTCGTTGACGCCAGAAGATTGCACAACAGAGTGCTGCCGGTTCTCGGCGTGCCGCAGATGATATATCCGTCAAACATCCTGCGGCCCTTGTCGCCGATCAGGCCGGCAACCCCCAGCCGATTTCATGACCGCCTATAGCCGAAATTCCTGTTGGATGCGACGGGCGCATTCGATCGGCGAGAGCAAGCTGGTGTCGATCTCAAGATCGTAGCGGTTGCCCTTGTGGACACGGTCGTATTGCCAGCGCGCCAGGCCAGGCAGCCTGTCGGCGCGCCGGGCCTCCCGCGCCTCGAGCACGGCCAGCGGCGCGAAGACGCCGACCACGTGGAGATCGAAGCCGGACAGCAGCGCCTGATACTCCGACATCTCGTCATCGCAGAGCACGTCATCGACGATGAGGTTGTTGCCCTGCCCGGCCATGGCGGCAACGGCGTGCCGCATGCCTTGCATGGCTCGCCGCGCCGACCGGACCTGCCTTGATGACGACGGACGGCTTGCCGTCCTGCCAGACAGTCTCGAAGGCGAAGCCTTGCGTATGGTCCTGCAGCGCCTCGGGCAGCATCTCCAGAAAGGCGTCCATCTGGACATGCAGGAACGGCTCGGCCGTGATTGTCTGCAGGGCCCTGGCGATCGAACTCTTGCCGGCGCTGCCGACGCCGTTGAGCAGGACAATTTTGGCTGTCAGGTCAGAACCCTTTCTAGCCAGGATTTGCGATCCACGACCTACCGGTTCCGCACCACGATACAGGCGCCGCCGACGCTTTGCAGTTTCAGGCAAATGACGTTGGCGGCGGCGCGATTGTCAACACCGATGCGGACCGCATAGATACCGCGGCGCCCGATCGGCGTGCGCACCCGGCTGACGACCGGATCATGGCCGGAGAGCAGGGCCGGAAACCGGCCCCTTACCCGCAGCCATTGATTGATCGCAGCACCCCGGCGGAAATTTCCGGCCACCTGGACCCCCCATGGCTTGACGTTGATCGAGGCCATCGCCACGGTTCTCGACATGATCACCGGCAGTTTGCGGCAAGCGACGGCGAAGCTCATTTTCTTGTCGAGCGGCTGGATGGTGCCGGCATAGCTGGTGTCGGTGAACTTGTCGGCGGGTTCCCCCATGATGTCGAAGACATAGCTCTCGGTCTCCATCGGCAGAAAGCCGCCGGAACTCAGCCAGCGCGACACACGGCTCTCGCCGGCATTGTAGGCAGCCGCCGCCAGGCCGAGATTGCCGAAGCCGGCCTTCATTTCGGCCAGATATTTCGCCGAAGCCGGGATCGCCTGCTCTATGTCGAAGGAGTTGGCCAACCCTCGCATCTTGGCGGTCCCCGGCATGAACTGGGCGATGCCCTCCGCCCCGACCGGGCTCACCGCGTTCGGGTCGAAACGGCTTTCCTTCCAGATCAGCCGAGCGAAGAAGTCCTTGGGCAGGCCGTTCTGGTCGGCATGCGCCTCGATCAGGTCGCAGACCCGGTCGATCAGTCTCTTGGCGGCGGATTGCGGCGGATCGGCGTAAGCCGTGTTGCCCCACAGAAGCCAAAGAGAGACCAAGGAAACAATAAGCGCAACGACGTGCGCCAAACGCTGAGCCCGTGTTGAAAATCGCTCCGGTGAGCCAGATGATGGTGGCCTCAGAACCGGCGCGGAGCGGACATCCGGTCCGTGAGCACCGGAAGCGCGAAGACGCCTTCAGGTGGCCGCCGGAGTAGATTTTCGGCATGGGCTCATTCCGCCGCGGCCTTGCCGTGGCGCCCGAACCGCTGCTCGATATAGTCGGCGACCATCTTCTCGAAATCTGCTGCGATCGAAGGGCCGCGCAGCGTCGCCGCCTTCTTGCCGTCGACGAACACCGGCGCCGTCGGCGTCTCGCCAGTGCCTGGCAGCGATATGCCGATATCGGCATGCTTGGATTCGCCCGGGCCGTTGACGATGCAGCCCATCACCGCGACCTTGAGGTTCTCGACGCCGGGATATTTTTCGCGCCAGACGGGCATGTTCTTCCTGAGGTCGGCCTGGATGTTCTGCGCCAGTTCCTGGAACACGGTCGAGGTCGTGCGGCCGCAGCCGGGGCATGCGGCAACGATCGGCACGAACTGGCGGAAGCCCATGGTCTGCAGCAATTCCTGCGACACCTGCACTTCGCGGGTGCGGTCGCCATTCGGCTCCGGCGTCAGCGAGATGCGGATCGTGTCGCCGATGCCTTGCTGCAGCAGGATGCCCATCGCTGCGGACGAGGCGACAATGCCTTTCGAGCCCATGCCGGCCTCTGTGAGGCCAAGATGCAGCGCGTGGTTGGAGCGGGTCGCGAGTTCGGTGTAGACGGCGATCAGGTCCTGCACGCCGCTGACCTTGGCCGACAGGATGATCTTGTCGCGGCCAAGGCCGATCTCCTCGGCCATCTCGGCCGACAGGATCGCCGACTGCACGATCGCCTCGCGGGTGACCTCCTGGGCGGTGAGCGGAAAGCCTTGCGCCTGGTTTTCGTCCATCAGCCGGGTCAGCAGTTCCTGGTCGAGCGAGCCCCAGTTGACGCCGATGCGCACCGGCTTGTCGTATTTGATCGCCATCTCGACGATCGCCGCGAACTGGCGGTCTTTCTTGTCCTTGAAACCGACATTGCCGGGATTGATGCGGTATTTGGCCAGCGCCTCGGCGCAAGCCGGATGATCGGCCAAGAGCTTGTGGCCGATATAGTGGAAATCGCCGACCAGCGGCACGTTGATGCCGAGCCGCTGGAGCCGGTCGCGGATGGCCGGGACAGCGGCGGCACTCTCGTCGCGGTCGACGGTGATGCGCACGATCTCGGAACCCGCACGATGCAGCGCTGCAACTTGCGCCACGGTCTGGTCGATATCGGCCGTGTCGGTATTGGTCATCGACTGCACGACGACGGGCGCACCGCCGCCGACGATCAACGCCGCCGACGTCGACGCCGACCGAGGTGCGGCGCGGGAAAGGAGAGGAAAAATACCCGGTCATGGCCGGCCGCCTCTTATCTAGAAGGTCCGGGCATGAGGTGGAGGAGCAAAGATGGCTTGTCAATGGCAAGCAGTCGCGGCAAATCGCCGGGAGGCCAAGAAGGCTTGGCGTTCACGAGAGCCGCATTCCGGCTTCGCCGGTGACGACAACAATGGGATGATGGATTTCAGAACAAACCACCAACCCCGGCGGCATGACTGCCACCGGAAAGTTGATTGCGCACCGAAGGGGGCGCGCGCTGTTTGCTAGTGGAGCGTCAGTGCGTCGTCGGTTTTGCCTTCAGCTTTTCAATCTCGTCCTTGATTGCCAGCTTGCGCCGCTTGAGATTCACGATCTCGAGGTCGTCGACCGAAGGATGGTTCATCGCGTCGGTGATTTCGCGCTCGATGTCGCCGTGTTTCCGCTGCAACTCATCAAGATGGGATGCAAGAGACATGATTGGTTCTCCCTTTCATGGTTTTCCTCGATTGCAGCCGCCAAAATGCGTCCACCGCCAGTTCGCATCTGTGACAGCGCGATGACACTCTGCCACCATCCGCCGTCGATGTCGAATGCCCTGTGGTAGCATTCCACGACAATGTGAAATGTGATAAGGCCTGCGCACCGGTGGCAAAACCCTACCGGCCCCGCCCAATCAGGCCCATCCTTTGGGCGCCGCTTACGTGCAGACGGTAGATAATGTCCGAACAGGAACAGGCTGAGATCCGCCTCGAATATTCCCGCCTGAAGCAGGAACATGCCGATTTCGACGCCGCCATCAACGCAATGATCGCCATGGGCTGCGACCCGCTGCAGATCCAGCGCATGAAGAAGAAGAAGCTCTTCCTCAAGGATCGGCTGATGGCGCTGGAAGACCGCATCATTCCCGACATCATTGCCTGAGCTAGCGTCCGAGCCTGGCGGCTCAAACGCCTCACGCCGCGATTGACAGCCGCGCCGCGCGCTGGCGCAGCAGGACAAGCAGTTCGTCAGTCTTTTCCCTCGACGTGTCGATCGGAACCACCAGGCACATCGTCGCCTCGACCTTGCCCGGAGCCGAGAACACGGGTGCGGCCAGGCATTTCGTGTAGGCGTCGACCAGGCCTGAGGTCACGCAGTAGCCGGTCGATCTGGCCGTCGCGATGTCCGCGATGAAATCGTCGAGCTTGAGCCTGCGTCCGTCCGGCAGCACGAGGTCGTCTTCGGAGACCATGTCCTCGATATCAGCTCTTTCGAGACCGGCCAGCAGCAGCCGTCCGGAAGCCGTCCAGGGCAACGGGATCTGCAGACCGGTGGCCGAGCTGATTCGGAACGGCCTGGTGCCCGGACTGGAATGGACGATCGTGTAGCGGCCGCTTTGCAGCATGCACAATTCGGACGTCTCGCCGGTCTCGCGCGACAGGTTGTCGACTTCCTGGCGCCCGCGCCGGAGCAGGTCGTTGCCGCGCACATAGTCCATTCCGTAGAGATAGAGCTTCTTGCCGAAATAGACCCGGTTGCCGTCGCCGGCCATTTCCAGCAGGCCCGCATCCACCAGCGAACGCACCAGCGTATAGGTCGTCGATCGCGGCGCGTTGACGCCCTTGGCGAGGTCGCCAATGCCGATCGCACGCTGCGTCATATGCAGGAACTCAAATATCTCGAGCACCCGGTTGAGGCCCTTCTCGCGAGAGCCCGGGGTCTTGTCCTCGGCCGGGCTGATGTCCGGCCGATCTGTAACGCCAATACCGTCTTGCATTACTGATTCCCTGATGTTAGTATCTGTCTTGTACAAGGTACAGGCGTCTTTTGTAAGAGACAAATTGTCAAAAGACACATGTATCTGAAAGGGGAAAACAACCACGAAAAGGAGGTCGCCATGAACGATACATCCAAGAGACGTGATTTTCTGAAATTGGGAATGGCCGGGCTCGCCACGGCCGGAGTAATCGGCGCAGCCGCCTCGGTCGATGTCCAGAAGGCGGCGGCACAAGCCGCACCCGACAGCCTGCTGCGCACTGTTCTCGAGCGCGGCAAGGTGATCGTCGGCACCGGCAGCACCAACGCACCCTGGCACTTCGAAAACGATGCCGGCGAACTCGTCGGCATGGACATCACCATGGGGCGGATACTTGCCAAGGGACTTTTCGACGACCCGACCAAGATCGAATTCGTCATGCAGGATCCGGCGCAGCGCATTCCCAATGTGACCACAAACAAGGTCGACATCACCATCCAGTTCATGACCATGAGCGCCCAGCGCTCGCAGCTGATCGACTTCTCCAGACCCTACTACGTCGAAGGCGTCGCTCTGCTGACCTACCGACCGCCGAGAACAAGACCTTCGACAAGCTGCTTGCCGGCGGTGCCGCGACGCGAGATTTCCATCCTGCAGAACGTCGGTGCCGACAGCTCTGTTCACCTGGTCTGCCGCAATCGCAGGTGATGCAGATAGACACGCAGGCCAACGTCTTGCAGGCCCTGGAATCGAAGCGCGTCGACGCGGCCGCGGTCGATCTGTCCACGGTGCGCTGGCTGGCCTCACGCAATCCCGACAAATACTTCGACGCTGGCAAGAGCTGGTTCTCGATGCTTTACGGCGCGGCACTCCGGCAAGGCGATCTCGACTGGCTGACCTTCGTCAACACAGACCTTCACCATCGCCATGTTCGGCCACGAAACGGAGCTCTACGACGCGGCGTTCAAGGACTACTTCGGCAGGAGCCGCCGGCCGCGCACCCGGGTTTCCCGGTCATCTGAGTATCAGGCGGAAGGGCGTACCAGCGCCCTTCCGCTCCCGACGGCCCTCGGCACTGAGGCGGACGCATGGGCTATACCCTCAATTTCAACCTGATCTGGCGGCATTTTTTCGACAAGCTCTGGGGCGGACTGCTGCTCAGTCTTGAGCTTGCCGTCATCTCCATAGCCATCGGCATCGTCATCGGATTGGTTCTGGCGGTCTGGTACGTGTCGGCCGGGCGCATGGTCCGGGGCATCATTGCCGCCTATGTCGAATTCATCCGCAACGTGCCGCTGATCCTGCTCGTCTACCTCGTCTTCTACGGCCTGCCGACGGTGATCGACGTCGCCTACGGCGCGCAGACCTCGTTCGTCGCAACGCTGTCGCTCTATAGCGGCGCCTATCTGGTCGAGGTGTTTCGCTCGGGGCTGGAAGCGGTGCCGCGCGGACAGATGGACGCCGGCAAGGCGATCGGCCTGACACCGTGGCAACGGCTGGTGCATGTGCGCCTGCCGACGATGCTGCGCATAACGCTGCCGGCACTTTCCAACACCTTCATATCGCTGTTCAAGGACACCTCCGTCGCGTCGGTCATCTCGGTGCCTGAACTGACCTACGGCGCCCAATGGATCAATTTCAACACCTTCCGCATCGTCGAGGTCTACCTCGTCGTGACGGCGATGTACCTGTTGACCGGCTACGCGCTGCTTTTTGCGCTTCGGCTTGTCGAGCGCCGGTTCAGGGCGGCGCGCTGAGCATGCTCGACCCAGATCGCTTACGCCTTGCCTTTCCTGGCCCAGGGTTTCGCCCTGACGCTGTGGGTGTCGCTGCTGGTCGTGGTCTTCTCGCTCGTGGCCGGCGTGATGATGGGTGTTGGTCTGGTTTACGGCCCTGCGCCCTTGCGCTGGGTGGTGCGCATCTTCAGCGACACCATACGCGGCATCCCGATCCTGGTGCTGATCTTCTTCGTCTACTACGGCTTGCCTGCCGTCGGGATCCATCTGGAGTCGTTCTGGGCGGCCGTGCTGGCGCTCACCCTCTTCAAGACGGCGCAGGTCATCGAATATCTCAGGGGCGCGGTCGGTTCCATACCAAAAGGCCAGTCCGAGGCGGCGATGGCGATCGGGCTGACCTTTCGCCAGCGGCTGACCTACGTCATCTTTCCGCAGGCGTTCAGGCGCTTCCTGCCGCCCTGGATCAATGGCGTCACCGATGCGGTCAAGGGCAGCGCGCTGGTTTCGCTGCTCGGCATCACCGACCTGATGCAGGCGATCAACCAGGTCATCGGCCGCACCTATGAGGCGATGCCGCTCTACATCCTCGGCGCGCTCATTTATTTCGCCGTCAACTACGCCCTCTCTTTGGCCAGCCGGCGGCTGGAGCGGCGTTTCTCCTTCATTCGGGAATAGCAAGATGTCCATCGCCTCACCAGCCAGTCCGGCGCTTCTCGATGTCTCCGACGTGTCCAAGGCCTTCGGTTCCGTCGCGGTGCTGCGCTCCGTCAGCCTGCAAGTGACGCGCGGCGAGGTGGTGACTGTCATCGGGCCTTCCGGCAGCGGCAAGACCACGCTGCTGCGCTGCGTCAATTTCCTCGAAAGCTATGACAGCGGCTCCATCCGCATCGACGGCAAGGAGGTCGGCTACCGCGAGACGGCGAGGACGCCAGCGCCGCAGCGAGCGCGAACTGGCCGCGATGCGCGCCGAGACCGGAATGGTGTTCCAGAGCTTCAACCTGTTTCCGCATCTGACGGCGGCCGGCAACATCATGCTCGGCCTGCGCAAGGTGCGCGGAAAGAGCGAGGCAGAGGCGCGCCAGATCGCCGAGCACTGGCTCGGCCGGGTCGGCCTCGCCCACAAGGCCGACAGTCTGCCGGCCGAGCTTTCCGGCGGTCAGCAGCAGCGCGTCGGCATTGCCCGCGCCGTGGCGATGGAGCCGAAGATACTGCTTCTCGACGAGATAACCTCCGCGCTCGATCCCGAACTCGTCGGCGAGGTGCTCGCCGTCGTGCGCAGCCTGGCCGAGGACGGCATGACGATGCTGATGGTCACCCATGAAATGGCCTTTGCGCGCGATGCCTCGAGCCGCATCGTCTTCATGGCCGATGGCGGCGTCAGCGCTGTTGGCCCGCCGGCCGAAATCCTGGCGGCGGAAGCGTCAAACGAACGCCTGCGCAGCTTTCTGGCGCGGTTCCGCGCCTCGCATTTCTGACACCGGGCAGCGAAAGCTGCCGCAAGGAGCATTTGATGACGCCTTACATCCGGCTCGCCGAATTGGGCCTGATCCTGCCCGAGCCACCGACGCCGATCGCCAACTTCGTCACCCATGCCGAGAGCGGGCGCCTGATCTTCCTCTCCGGACAGGGACCGCTGCGCGCCGACGGCACGCTTTGCACCGGCAAGGTGGGCGAAGACGTGACCGTCGAGGAAGCCTACGAGCACGCCCGCCTCACCGGCCTCAACCTGCTTGCCGTCATGCATGCGGCGGCTGGCGACCTCGGCCGCATCGTGCGCGTCGTC
>CAWBIN010000017.1:0-74857 GCA_963788955.1 uncultured Alphaproteobacteria bacterium
CCGGCGCAAACTGCGCGGCAACCGCATCTCGATGATCTTCCAGGAGCCGATGAGCTCGCTGAACCCGGTCTACACGATCGGCAGCCAGATCGTCGAGGCGATCCGCCTGCATCAGCAAGCATCGAGCCGCAAGCGAGGCGATGCAGCGCGCGCTGCGAACTGCTCGAGGAGGTGCAGATCCCCGAGCCGGAGGCGCGGCTGCAAGCAGTATCCGCACCAGCTGTCGGGCGGCCAGCGCCAGCGCGTGATGATCGCCATGGCGCTCGCCAACCGACCCGGACGTGCTGATCGCCGACGAGCCGACGACGGCGCTCGACGTCACCGTGCAGGCGCAGATCCTCAACCTCATCAAGGACCTGCAAGGCCAAGTACGGCATGGCGGTGATCCTGATCACCCACGACCTGACGATCGTCCGCCAGTTCTCCGACTATGTCTATGTCATGCAGCACGGCGAGGTGCAGGAGCACAACGCGCACCGAGGCGCTGTTCGCCAATCCGCAGCATCCCTACACCAGGCATCTGCTCGCCTCCGAGCCGCAAGGGCAGCGCCAATCCGCTGCCGGAAGGATCGCCGACACATGCTCGAAGGCAAGCGACGTCCGCGTCGCCTTCACGCTGCAAGCGCGGCGGCTTCTTCAAGCCGGACTTCTTCGAACTGGTCGCCGTCGACAGCCTCGACCTCAAGCTTCGCCGCCACGAGACGCTGGGCCTCGTCGGCGAATCCGGCTCGGGCAAGACCACTTTCGGCCAGGCGCTGATCCGGCTCATCGGCAACCAGCGGCGGCGAGATCTATTTCGACGGCCAGCCGATCCACGGCAAGACCGCGACGCAGATGCGGCCGCTGCGCTCGCGCATGCAGATCGTCTTCCAGGATCCGTTCTCCTCGCTCAATCCGCGCATGTCGATCGGCCAGATCATCGAGGAAGGGCTGATCGTCAACAGCATCGGCGCCAACGCGCGCGACCGGCTCGAGCGCGTGCGCGCAGGCGCTGCGCGACGCCGGCCTGCCCGACAACATCCTCGTCGCGCTTCCCGCACGAGTTCTCCGGCGGCCAGCGCCAGCGCATCGCCATCGCCCGCGCCATCGCGCTCGAGCCGGAATTCATCCTGCTCGACGAGCCGACCTCGGCGCTCGATCTCTCGGTGCAGGCGCAGATCATCGAACTGCTGCGCAAGCTGCAGGACGAGACGGGGCCTGAGCTACCTCTTCATCTCGCACGACCTCAAGGTCGTGCGCGCGCTCTGCCACCGCGTGATGGTCATGCAGAACGGCAAGATCGTCGAAGAGGGGCCGGTCGACGAGGTGCTGACCAATCCCAAGACCGCCTACACCGAACGGCTCGTCAGCGCCGCTTTCGAGGTAGCGCTGATCGCATATGCCGGAGACTTGTTATGGCAAGACAATCCCAAGATCACCTTCATCGGCGCCGGCTCGACCGTGTTCATGAAGAACATCGTCGGCGACGTGCTGCAGCGCCCGGCGCTGGCCGGCGCGACGATCGCGCTGATGGACATCAACCCGCAGCGGCTCGAAGAGAGCGCGATCGTCGCCAGCAAGCTGATCTCGACGCTCGGCGTACCGGCGACGGTCGAGACCTACTCCGACCAGCGCAAGGCGCTCGACGGCGCCGATTTCGTCGTCGTCGCCTTCCAGATCGGCGGCTACGAGCCCTGCACGGTCACCGATTTCGAGGTGCCGAAGAAATACGGCCTGCGCCAGACCATCGCCGACACGCTCGGCATCGGCGGCATCATGCGCGGCCTCCGCACCGTGCCGCATCTCTGGAAGATCTGCGAGGACATGCTCGCGGTCTGCCCCGAGGCGATCATGCTGCAATACGTCAACCCGATGGCGATCAACACCTGGGCGATCGCCGAGAAATATCCCGACGATCAAGCAGGTCGGCCTCTGCCATTCGGTGCAGGGCACCGCGATGGAACTGGCCCACGACCTCGACATTCCCTACGAGGAAATCCGCTACCGCGCCGGCCGGCATCAACCACATGGCGTTCTACCTCAAGTTCGAGCATCGCCAGCCGGACGGCTCCTACCGCGACCTCTATCCCGATCTCGTGCGCGCCTACCGCGAGGGCCGCGCGCCCAAGCCCGGCCTGGAACCCGCGCTGCCCCAACAAGGTGCGCTACGAGATGCTGACGCGGCTCGGCTATTTCGTCACCGAAAGCTCGGAGCATTTCGCCGAATACACGCCCTATTTCATCAAGGAAGGCCGCGAGGACCTGATCGAGAAGTTCGGCATTCCGCTCGACGAATATCCCAAGCGCTGCATCGAGCAGATCGAGCGCTGGAAGGACGCAGGCCGAGGCCTACCGCACGGCCGACACGATCGAGGTCAAGCAGTCGAAGGAATACGCCTCCTCGATCATGAACTCGGTGTGGACCGGCGAGCCGTCGGTGATCTACGGCAACGTCCGCAACAACGGCTGCATCACCTCGCTGCCCGACAATTGCGCGGTCGAAGTGCCGTGCCTCGTCGATGCGTCACGGCATCCAGCCGACCTTCATCGGCGACCTGCCGCCGCAGCTGACCGCGCTGATCCGCACCAACATCAACGTGCAGGAACTGACGGTCGCGGCGCTGATGACCGAGAACCGCGAGCACATCTACCACGCCGCGATGATGGACCCGCACACGGCCGCCGAACTCGACCTCGACCAGATCTGGTCGCTGGTCGACGATCTGCTCGCCGCGCATGGCGACTGGCTGCCGGCCTGGGCGCGCAAGACGCCCGGGGTCCGCGCGGCCTGACATTCGCCCGTCAGCCGACCGACTTCGGTCTCGGCGCGTGACTTGGGATCAACCCAGTTCCAGGGTCGTGATCCCGAACACCTTTGACGAGGCAATCCTGGGCACGCCTCCCCGGTACATGCGGGTTGTCGTGAAGCCTGGTCTCAAGCCACCCGCCTGAAGCGCGGCGATGAAACCGCTGTTGGCCGCCGGCACGTCAATGTGAAGCGCGTCCCCCGCCATCGGCGCCGCCAGCGCCCCCAGCAACTGCAAAGCGACATGCGTGTCGTCGGCGAAGAGCGGTCCGACCTTGAACCCCTCTTTGCACTGGCGAGCCACGCCATAGCCGCAAACCCTTCCCGAATTCACAGCCACAAACCCGATGCGCGGCGGCTGCAGCCATCCGCCGAGAAAAGCTTCCCGCGGCGCCGGGAAACAGCCGCGGTCATAAGCCAGGATGTCGGCGATGGGCTCGGCCGCCACCGGTCTGATGTTACCACCGCCGGCTAGGCCGGCGACACGCCCGCTGTAGCGGACGGTCTCATAGGCTGGCACGAACCCCATGCGCCGGTAGTTGGCGCGCTGCTCGGCGACGCCGTCGAGCCCGACGCCGCGATTGCCGAGCCGCGCCATGCCGGCGTCCCAGACCGCCTTGCCATGCCCCTCGCCGCGCCTGTCCGGGCGGCAGATATAGAGGCCGATGAAGCCGAAGCCGTCGCCATAGGCGACGGCCGAAATGCCGGCCACCATCTCGCCGTCGACGAAGGCGCCGATGAAACCCTCGGGGTCGGCCGCCTGGAACACGGCGGCGTCGTCGAGACCGGGATTCCAGCCCTCGTCCGCCGCCCGGTCGACAAGCGTTTCAACCTCCTTTGAGGTCAGGGTCCGGATCGTTCGGGGCATTTGCAATCACTCGGCGGCGACGGCACCAGGGGCAAAGGATTCCAATGCACCAAGATAGGGCTTTGCCAGCGGGTTTGCATAGGCGCCGCGTTTGGATGTCGACAGGCCAAGTGCAATCAGCGCTTCTGCCTGTTTGACGGCGGCGCCGACGCCGTCGATCACCGGAACGCCGAATTCCCGCTGCAGCTCTGCCGCGAGATCGGCCATGCCGGCGCAGCCGAGCACGATCGCCTCGGCGCGATCCTCGTCGAGCGCGCGCGCAATCTCGCCGCGCAGTTTCTCGGCCGCGCCCGAAGCCGGGTCCTCAAGCGCCAGTACCGGAATGTCGGCGGCGCGAACGCGCGCCCGGCCGGCCATGCCGTAGCGCTGCACCAGCGCCTCGACGGGAACCCACGACCGCTTGGTCGTCGTCACGACGGTGAAACGCTGGGCGAGGAACGACGCTATGCTGAGCGCCGCCTCGCAAATGCCGACGACCGGGATGTTGGCCATGGCGCGCGCGGCGTCCAGCCCGGTGTCGTCGAAACAGGCGATGATGGCCGCCTGCGCCCCCGCGCGCTCACCGGCGGCGATCTCGACCAGCAGGCCCGGCACGGCCAGCGCCTCGTCATAATAGCCTTCGATCGACACCGGTCCCATCGACGAGGTGACGGCAACGATTTCCGTCCAGGCGCCGGCGACAGATCGCGCGGCGGCGCCGATCGTTGCGGTCATGCTGGCCGTGGTGTTCGGATTGACGACGAGGATCTGCACTGCGGTTCTCAAGCCCTTGCCCGGCGGCGGCCGACATAGAGGATGGCGCCGAGCGTCAGCAGGATCACCAGGAAGGAGAACACGGTTGTCACCGTGCCCAGCGCGTAGAGCACCGGCGTCGTCACATTCGTCGTCATGCCGTAGATTTCGAGCGGCAGCGTGTTGAACGTGCCCGAGGTCATCAGCGTGCGCGCGAACTCATCATAGGAGAGTGTGAAACCGAACAGGCCCACACCGATCAGGCTGGGCGCGATCATCGGCAGCACGACATGCGCGAAGGTCTGCCAGGACGACGCGCCTAGATCGCGCGCGGCCTCCTCGTAGGCCGGCGAGAAGCGGTTGAAGACGGCGAACATGATCAGCACACCGAACGGCAAGGTCCAGGTCAGATGCGCGCCGAAAGCGGATGTGTACCAGGCCGGCCGAAAGCCGATCTGCTGGAAGAGGACGCCGATGCCGAGGCTGATGATGATCGACGGCACGACGAGGCTGGCGACAGCCAGATAGAACAGCGCCGTCGCGCCACGAAACTTACGGCGAAAGGCGAGGCCCGCCAGCAGTGACACCACCACGGTGACGACCATCACCATCACCCCCAGCAACAGCGAACGCTTGAAGCTGCCGCCGAAATCGCCGACCGCCTGGCGTTCGAACAGATTGGCGAACCAGTGCAGCGACACACCATTGAGCGGAAAGGTCAGTCCGCCATTCTCGCCCTGGAAGGACAGGATCAGGATCGCCGAAAGCGGGCCGTAGAGGAACAGCACGAACAGCGCGAAGAAGACCGCCAGCACGTAGAATTCGAGGGTGCGCTTCTCGTGGTTCACGTCAGAGCTCCTTGCGGATGTCGACGATGCGCAGGATGCCGGCGACCATCAGCAGCACCAGCACCAGGAGCACCACCGCGTTGGCGGCGGCGGCCGGATATTGCAGCAGCGACATCTGGTTCTTCATCATCAGAGCGACCGAGGCGCTCTGCCCGCCCGACATCACCTGCACCGTCGAGAAGTCGGCCATCACAAGCGTGACGACAAAGATAGTGCCGATCGCCATGCCGGGCTTGGCCAGCGGGATGACGACGTTCCACAGCACCTGCCAGCCGGACGCGCCGGCGTCGCGCGCGGCCTCGAACAGCGAGCGGTCGATGCGCATCAGCGTGTTGAAGATCGGCGTCACCATGAACAGCGTGTAGAGATGCACCATGGCGAGAACCACGGCGAATTCGGAATAGAGCAGCCATTCGATCGGCTTCGGCACCAGGCCCATATGCACCAGCGTCGAGTTGATCAGCCCGTTGCGGCCAAGCACCGGGATCCACGAGATCATGCGGATGATGTTGGAAGTCAGGAACGGCACCGTGCAGACCAGGAATAGCACCATCTGCATGGCCGTGGTGCGGATGTGGAAAGCAAGGAAATAGGCGACCCAGAAGCCAATGAACAAGGTCAGCGCCCAGACGATGACAGCGAATTTGATGGTGTTGAGATAGGTCTTCCAGGTGACCCAGGAACCCAGCACGTCGGAATAATTGGTGGTCAGGAAATCCGGATACATGGCGGCGAAGTCGTAGTCCCAGAAGGAGACGACGACGATCATGACGATCGGCAAAAGCAGGAACGCGCCGAGGATCAGCGCCAGCGGCGCCGACTGCAGATAGGGCGCGACGGCGCCGAGCGAGAAGCGGCGGCGTCTGGCGGGCTTGGCTGCGTCCATTGCAGGGCGTTCGAGCGCAACTGTCATGCGGATATCCGACGAGCGGTTGTGGGCCTCTTCCTTCTCCCCTTGTGGGAGAAGGTGGATTGGCGCGAAGCAACAAGACGGATGAGGGAAGAAACTCGGCGTTGGCGACCCCGTCCAACACCCTAATCCGACCGAGCTTCGCTCTGCACCTTCTCCCACAAGGGGAGAAGGTGCAGAGTTTGCATCACGCCGCGATGAACTCGTTCCAGCGCTTCACCATGTAGCGGTCCTCGTCCATCACCGAGTTCCAGCAGGCGACCCTGCCCATGCGCTCTTCGAAAGAGCCGCCGTCGCGAACCGCGCCGGACTTTTCCATGACGGTGCCGTCGGGCGCCTTGATCTCGCCCTTGGCCGGCTTGCCCTCGATCCAGTAGCCCCATTCGTCCTCGGACATGAACTTCTTGGCCGAGACCATGTTGGCCGAGTAATAGCCTTGGCGGTTGAGATAACCGCCGACCCAGCCCGACGTGTACCAGTTGATGTATTCATAGGCCGCATCGAGCTCAGCACCCTTGAGATGGGCAGCAAGGCCAAGGCCGCCACCCCATGAGCGATACCCTTCCTTGAGCGGCTGGAAGCGGCAGGGGATGCCCTTGGAGCGCACGGCGGCGACGGCAGGCGACCACATCGACTGGATCACCACTTCGCCCGAAGCCATCAAATTGACGCTCTCGTCGAAGGACTTCCAGAAGGCGCGGAACTGGCCGTCCTGCTTGGCCTTGATCAGGAAGTCGATCGTCTTGTCGATCTCTTCCTTGGTCATGTTGCCCTTGTCGGCATACTTGATGTTGCCCATGGCTTCCATGATCATCGCCGCGTCCATGATGCCGATCGACGGGATGTTGAGAATCGCGGTCTTGCCCTTGAAGGCCGGGTCCATGATATCGGCCCAGGTGGTGATGTCGCGGCCGACGAGGTCGGGGCGGATGCCGAGCGTATCGGCATTGTAGATGGTTGGCACCATGGTGAACCAGTTGGTCGGCGCCTTGGCGAAAACCTTGCTGTCCTGCGCCTCGACATAGCCTACCGTGTGCGGCGCCGTGCCTTGGGCAATGACGCTGTCCGGCGTCAGCTTGCCGGTTTTGAACAGCGGCACCAGCTCGTCGTAATATTTCAGCTTGCTGACATCCATCGGCTGCAGCACGCCGGTGGGGAACACCTTCTTGCAGATCCAGTACTCGATGTCGGCGATGTCGTAGCTGTCGGGCTGCGTCACAGCGCGCTGGGCGGCGGCGTCGGAATCGGTCGCCGTCATCTCCAGCGTGATGCCGAGATCTGCCTTGCACTTGTCGGCGATGGCGTTGAGGTTCGACACGCCGGTGCCGAATTGGCGCAGCGTGATGTTCGTCTGCGCCCAGATGGTCGGGAAGCCGGTGATCGCGCCGGAGCCGGCGGCAAAGCCGACGGCGGCGGCACCCGTCTTCAGCAGCGAGCGACGTGAAATTCCTGCTTTCTTGTTTGTTGTGTTGGTCATGGTCAGTTCCCCTGTTCTGGTTGGTTATGCTGGTTCAGGAATCGAGACGGCCAAGGACGATTGCGTCCTCGGCATCCCATGCAATCGGCACCGCATCGCTGACGGCAACCGGTTTGGTGAAGAAGTCGGTGTCGTCGACGATCACGGTGAAATCCTCGATGCCGGCGCCGTTGACGGAGAGCTTCACGGTCGAGCCGCGGTATTCGACGTTGGCAACGATGCCGGTGAAGCCGAGCCCCTTAGCCGGCGGCTCGCCGATGCGCACATGGTCGGTGCGGATGGCGATGTCGATCGGCTCGCCGACCGCCCGGCCCTGCCCGCTGGCCGCGAGCGAAGCACCGCCCGGCACGTCGAACACCACCATGCCGTCGCGGCTGCCGCTGACGCGGCCGGAGACGACGTTGTGGTCGCCCATGAAGCGAGCGACGAAAGCGGTGGCCGGCCGCTCGAACACGGTGCGCGGATGCGCCGCCTGTTCGATGCGGCCGTCATTCATCACCACGATCAGGTCGGCCAGCGCCATCGCCTCTTCCTGGCTATGGGTGACGTGGACGAATGTGATGCCGAGCGAGGTCTGCAGCTTCTTCAGCTCGGCGCGCATGCGGATTTTCAGGAACGGGTCGAGCGCCGAAAGCGGCTCGTCGAGCAGCAGCGCCTCGGGATCGGTGATCAGGGCGCGCGCCAGCGCCACGCGCTGCTGCTGGCCGCCCGAAAGCTGCGCCGGACGGCGCACCGCATAAGGCTCCATCTGCATCAGCTTCAGCATGTCGAGCGCCTTGGCTCGGCGCTCCTCCTTGCCGACGCCCTTCATCTTCAGGCTGAAAGCGACGTTGTCGATGAGATCGAGATGCGGAAACAACGCATAGGACTGGAACATCATCGCCGTGCCGCGCTTGGCCGGCGGCAGGTCGGTGACGACGGTATTGCCGAGGCGGACGTCACCGCTCGAAATGCTCTCATGCCCGGCGATCATGCGCAGCGTCGAGGTTTTACCACAGCCGGACGGGCCAAGCAGGCAGCAATAGGTGCCTGCCGGGATTTTCAGGCTGATGGCCTCGACGGCAGTCGTCGTTCCATAGACTTTCGAAACGGACACGATGTCGATTTCGGCGGCTTTGGACATTCCGTTCCTCGCTTTGGTCGCATGAACCAAAGCATCATGCGTGCCAATTGCCCGTGGGGTCATCAAGTAGTTGAATCCCTAAAGAATCGGCATCGAAGCCCCCTGCCCGAGAAAACAGCATCCTTGTGCGGTGCACAAATTATGGGCGATTGTCAGCGATGTCGGCAGAAATCGTATGCAATCTTTTCCAAGATCGCGTTCACTTTGGCTCTCGTCCAAGTAACCCAATTCAGGCTAGAAGGGTTTTGGGACCTTGCCGCCATGAACATAGCCGACCAGACATTCCCTGCTATCGACGGCGCTAACGAGGATCGCGCCCAGGCGATCCGCGACCAGCTGCGCGACGCCATCGTCGACCGCCGTCTGGCGCCCGGAACCAAACTGTCGGAGGGCGAGGTCGGCACGCTGTTCGACGTCAGTCGCACCGTGGCACGCGCAGCCCTGCAGATGCTTTCCTTCGAGGGTCTGGTGCGCACCGAGCGCAATCGCGGCGCCTTTGTCGCCAACCCTTCGCCGGAGGAAGCCCGCCAGGTCTTTGCCTCGCGCCGGCTCATCGAACCCGGCATCGCCATCGCCGCCGCCGGTCGCATGACATCGGCTGACGTCGCTGCCTTCAAGACCCAGCTCGAGGAAGAGGGCCGCTTCATTGCCGAACGCGGACCAACCGCAAGGCGGTCGGAAATCAAGGCGTCGGGCGATTTCCATCTGCTGCTGGCATCGGTGGCCGGCAACGTCATCCTGCAGCGCTTCATGGAGGAATTGGTCGCACGCTCCTCGCTGGTGATCGCGCTCTATGGCCGCTCCGGCATTTCGAGCTGCGGCCACAACGAGCATTTGCAGATCCTCGAGGCGCTCAAGGCCGGCAATGCCAACCGCGCCAGCGCGCTGATGCTGCACCACATCGACCATATCGAGGCCGATCTCGACCTCCGCGTCAGGAGCGGACCGGCGCTGAGGCAAGCGCTCGAATTCTGAAAAGCGCTCTTCATGCCCGGCCGCAATCCGTTTGGACCTTTTGCCGGGTCTTCGGCGCTGGACACAGACGGTTAAGGCTGAAAATGTGATGTGTGTTTCACGGTTCGGGGGGCTGAATCGGAGCACTGGAGGATGGCGCTGAAAGCCGAAGATATTGCCGGCCATCCGGCGTTGCACCGCGCTGTTCAGGCACAGTCGCGGGCGCTGATAGAGATCTTTGAAACGAGCCCGCGGCTCGCCGCCGTGTTCGCCACCCAGCAGCGCTGGCTGATGGGCCATGTCGGCCTTGCCCTGCATTTCAGGCGCGATCCGCGCGACCGCCATACCGCGCTGACGACGGCACGTTTCATCGAGGCCATACGCCGGGATTCGGTCGCCAGCCGCAACACCGCCGAAGCCTTCCTCAAGGAGATGCTGCACTACAACATCGCCGAGTATCTTTCGACGAGCGAGGACGGGCGCGCTCATCCCATGCAACCGACGGCGGCTACCGTGCGGACATTCACTGGCTGGGTCCTCGCCCATCTGCAAACCCTGGACAGCCTCGACGGCGGCAGCCGCCTGTCCACCTTCCTCGAGCACCCTGAACAGCTCGCCAAATTGCAGCCGCTGGTGGCCGACGGCCTTTTGGCTTCAGTGCCGGTGCGCGAGCCCAAGCAGACCTTCTCGCTGTTCATCTGGCTCAACAATGGCGGCATCGTCATGGACTGGCTGATGTCCGGCATCGATCCCGAGAATGCCGGGCTCGACCGGATACCGACCAGTGTGGTGTCAATCGGCGAGTTCGCCAGATGGCTGAAGCTTTCCCGTACCCACCTCGCCCGCAAGCTGCACGACGCCGAGGAACTCGGCAGCATCGGTTGGGCCGGCCCGCGCGGACATTCGCAGATGTGGGTCTCGAAAGGGTTCTACCAGGAATACATGGCTGTCCAGGCGGCCAAGCTGGCCATTGTCGATGCCGCTTTCGATGCCTGTTTTCCGGCATCGGAAATCCGCTGAGCAAACGCCTTCCGCACAACCCCTGTGATCCCCCGCTGACCATCTGGCGGCGGCAGGTTGAACCTGCTATCGGCAAAGGATTGGCGCGACACGAGCGGGATCTGGGGGGATGGCGCTGAACGCAGAAGAGATTGCCGGCCACCCGGCGTTGCACCGCAGCGTGCGGGCGCAAGCGCTGGCGATGAACCAGGCCTATGAGGCCAACCCGCGTCTTTCGTCCGCCTTTGCCAGCCAGCAGCGCTGGCTGATGGCGCATGTCGGGCTGGCCCTGCACTTCAGGCGCGACCCCAGCGACTACCGCAAGGAGCTGACGACCGCCCGTTTCATCGACGTGATCCGTCAGCACCAGGTGGCCAGCCGCAACACCGCCGACGCCTTCATCAAGGAGATGCTGCATTACAACTTCATCGAGCTCGCGCCGGCCGGCGAGGACGGGCGCATTCGCCCTTTGCAGCCGACGCGGTCCAGCCTGGAAGAGGTAGCGGGATGGATGCTTGCCCATTTACAGACGCTGGACAGCCTCGACGGCGCGAACCGGCTGTCCATCTTTCTTGCGCGGCCCGACGCGCTGGCCACGCTGCAGCCGCTGGTGGCGGACGGCCTGCTTTCGTCCAACCCGGTGCGCGAACCCAGGCAGACCTTTTCACTGTTCACCTGGCTCAACAATGGCGGCGTCGTCATGGACTGGCTGATTTCGGGCGTCGATCCCGATCATGCCGGCCAGGACCGCATCCCGACCGGCGTCGTTTCGATCGGCGACTTCGCCGGATGGCTGAAGCTCTCGCGCACGCACCTTGCGCGCAAATTGCGTGACGCCGAGGAGATGGGCAGCGTCGGCTGGCTCGGCCAGCGCGGCAATTCGGTGATGTGGGTGTCGAACGATTTCTACCGCGAATACATGACCGCCCAGGCCGTCAAGCTCGCCATCATCGATACGGCTTTCGCGGCATGTTTTCCGGCATTGACGGACGGTTGATCGGCCTTAGGCCCCGCCGGACCGCGTCTTCAGGATCGCCGAGAAGCGCGGGTCGAAGGCGCGGCTGATCGGTTCGGCCGCGGCACCCAGCGCAATCGACCATGGATCGGTGATGCCGAGCTGCAGGCGCGGCAATGACCGTCCCGGCCGGTCGGCGATCGACGGCAGCAGCGGCTGCATCGCCTCCAGCAGGCGACGCGCCAGCGTCTCGGGCGCACCGCTGGTCAGGATCACCGTCTGCGGATCGAAGATCGTCTCGATGAGATGCACGCTCCAGCGCAGATCATGCGCGGCACCCTTGATCCAGACCATGACTTTCGGATCCTCGGCCAGTGCCAACGCGTCCATCCGCTCATAGAGATGCGCGTCGGCGGCATCCAGTCCGAGATGCTGGTAGAGCGAGGCGAGCGAGGCGCGGTGCTCGAGCGGCGTCGAGCCCGGGCCGGCCGGCGACAGCAGCGCCATGCCGATCTCGCCGGCATTGCCGTTGCCGCCGGTGTAGAGCTCGCCATTCAGGATCAGACCTGCGGCGATGCCGTAGCCGACATAGAGGCAGACCGCGTGGTCGACGCCGTGCGCGGCACCGACGATGCGCTCCGCCGTCGCGCAGGCGGCGGCGTCGTTCTGCAGCCCGACGTTCAATCCCGTGCCTGCCGCCAGCGTTTCCAGCAACGGAAATTTCTGCCAGGCCGGCATCATCCATTTGTCGTCGGAATTCTTCTAGCCCGAACGGGCCGGGCATGGCGACGCCGAGGCCGACCAGCCGGCTTTCCGACTGGCTGGAAATGCCGGCCAGCTCGCGCCGGACGCCATCGATGAGGCCAAGGATGACCTTGACGCCTTCCGACGGTTCGTCGAGCGGCAGGTTCGCCTCGGCCCGCGTCAGCACGCTGCCGACCAGGTCGACGACGACCGCTCGTGTCAGATGCCGGTCGATCTGCAGCCCGATGGCGAAAGCGCCCTCCGGGACCAGCCTATAGGGGGTCGAGGGCTGGCCCCTGCCCTTGCGCACCGTATCGAGGGCGACGACCAGCCCGTCGCGTTCGAGATCCTCGATGATGTTCGAAACCGCCTGCTTGGTCAGTTGCGTCGCCCGCGCCAGGTCGGCTCTGGACAGCGCGCCGTTGAGCCGCAGCGCCTCGATCATGACGCGGCGGTTGTGCGCACTCGTGCCTTCCTGGTTGGTGCCGCTCTTGGCGCGGATCGAGCTGTTTTCGTTCACCGGCGTTTCCCTCTTGACACCATTAAAGGATTGATCGACTAATTAAGTCAAGCGGATTGACTTAATAGCGAAGCCGAGCGCTCCATAAGAAGACGGCCAAGGCTCCATGCCTATCGCCTCCGATCGCTCGAGCAAGCCCAGGTCACCGCGACATCAATTCGGGAAGGCGATGCAACGCCAACTCGCCAACGCCGGAAATGGGAGATGACAAATGCTGAAATCGATCGGTAAGACGCTTCTGGGCGCGGTCTTCGTTGGAGGATTGCTGGTTCCCCACGCTTTCGCCGAAACAACGCTGAACGCGCTCTTCATGGCGCAGGCCGCCTACAGCGAAGCCGACGTCCGTGCCATGACGGATGCCTTCGCCAAGGCCAATCCCGACATCAAGGTCAATCTCGAATTCGTCCCCTATGAGGGCCTGCACGACAAGACCGTGCTCGCGCAGGGGTCTGGCGGCGGCTACGACGTCGTGCTGTTCGATGTCATCTGGCCGGCCGAATATGCGACCAACAAGGTGCTGGTCGACGTCTCGTCGAAGATCACCGACGAGATGAAGAAGGGCGTACTGCCGGGCGCCTGGACCACTGTCGAGTATGACGGCAAATACTATGGCATGCCCTGGATCCTCGACACCAAGTACCTGTTCTACAACAAGGAAATCCTGGAGAAGGCCGGCATCAAGAGCCCGCCCAAGACCTGGGACGAGCTGAGCGAGCAGGCCAAGATCATCAAGGACAAGGGCCTGCTGGCGACGCCGATCGCCTGGAGCTGGTCGCAGGCCGAAGCGGTGATCTGCGACTACGCCATGCTGGTCAGCGCCTATGGCGGCGATTTCCTCAAGGACGGCAAGCCGGACTTCCAGAATGGCGGCGGGCTCGATGCGCTGAAATACATGGTCGCCAGCTACAAGTCGGGTGTCACCAATCCGAATTCCAAGGAATTCCTCGAAGAGGATGTCCGCAAGGTGTTCGAGAACGGCGACGCCGCCTTCGCGCTCAACTGGACCTACATGTACAACATGGCCAACAACCCGAAGGACAGCAAGGTCGCGGGCAAGGTCGGCGTCGTGCCGGCGCCGGGCATTGCCGGCAAGAGCGAAGTCTCGGCCGTCAATGGTTCGATGGGTCTCGGCGTCACCGCGGTCTCCAAGCATCCGGACGAAGCCTGGAAGTACATCGAGTTCATGACCTCGCAGTCGACGCAGAACCAGTACGCCAAGCTCAGCTTGCCGATCTGGGCGTCGTCCTACGACGATCCGGCCGTCACCAAGGGCCAGGAAGAACTGATCGCCACGGCGAAGGTCGGGCTTGCCGCCATGTACCCGCGGCCGACGACACCGAAATACCAGGAGATGTCGACCGCCCTGCAGCAGGCGATCCAGGAATCCCTGCTCGGATCGGCTACGCCTGAAGATGCGCTGAAGACCGCCGCCGAAAACAGCGGCCTCTAAGCCATCATGCCTTAAATCGCGGGCGGCTTTTGGCCGCCCGTGTTATTCAGAGCCTGCATTTTCTGGGAACAAGAAGAGGCGCCTCCGATGTCGGGCACCTGGATGACGACCCGTGCGTGGCTGCTGATGCTGCCGCTTCTCGTGGTCATGGTCGCCGTCATCGGCTGGCCGCTCGTCGATACCGTCGGGCTTTCCTTCACCGACGCCAAGCTGGTCGGCACGGCCGGCAATTTCGTCGGCATCGACAACTATGCCAAGATGCTGTCCAGCTCGAACTTTTCACGCACGCTGGTCACCACGACCTGGTTTGCCGTCGCCTCCGTCGCCATCGAAATGGTGATCGGCGTTCTGGCAGCACTGTTGCTGAACCAGGAGTTTCGCGGCCGCACCTTCCTGCGGGCGCTGATGATCCTGCCCTGGGCGCTGCCGACCGTGGTCAACGCCACGCTCTGGCGGCTGATCTACAATCCCGAATATGGCGCGCTGAACGCGGCGCTCACGCAGTTGCACCTCATCGATGCCTACCGCTCCTGGCTCGGCGAGCCGGGAACGGCGCTGGCGGCGCTGATCATCGCCGATTGCTGGAAAAACTTTCCGCTGGTCGCGCTGATCGCACTCGCCGCGCTGCAGGCCGTGCCGCGTGACATCACCGCCGCTTCGCTGGTCGACGGCGCCGGGCCGTTCGCGCGCTTTCGTTTTGTCATCCTGCCATACCTCGCCGGTCCGCTGATGGTGGCGCTGGTGCTGCGCACCATCGAGGCCTTCAAGGTCTTCGACATCATCTGGGTGATGACGCGCGGCGGTCCGGCCAACAGCACGCGCACGCTGTCGATTCTTGTCTACCAGGAAGCCTTCTCCTTCCAGCGCGCCGGTTCCGGCGCCTCGCTGGCGCTGATCGTCACCTTGCTCGTCACCGTGCTGGCGCTCGCCTATGCGGCACTGGTGAAAAAGACCGCAGGGAGTGCCACCTGATGGAACGCAAGAGCCCCGCCTTCACCGTCTTCATCTATGCCTGCGCGGCCCTGCTTGCCGTCGTCATCCTGGCACCGATTGCCTGGCTGTTCGTCATGAGCATCTCGCCGGCCGCCGACCTTGCCGCCAAGCCGCTGCGCTGGTGGCCGCAAAGTGCCGACTTCTCCCGCTACCAGCAATTGCTGTCGACGGCTGAAAACAGCGCCGGTGCGGCCTTCACCGCCTCGCTGCGCAACAGCCTCGAAGTCGCCGGCATGGCAACGGTGGCGGCGCTGCTGCTCGCCATCCCTGCCGGCTGGGCGGTTTCGCGCACGCCGTCGATCGGCTGGTCGCTGTCGATGGTGATCGCTACCTACATGCTGCCGCCGGTGGCGCTCGCCGTGCCGCTCTATATGGGGCTTTCCTACCTTGGCCTGCTCAACAACGTCTTCGGCCTGGCGGTGGTCTATCTGACCATCCTGGCGCCCTTCACCACCTGGCTGATGAAGTCGGGTTTCGACGCCATACCGCGCGAGATCGAGGCGGCGGCAATGATCGACGGCGCCGGCCTGTTCCAGACGCTGCGCATTATCACGCTGCCGCTGGCGGCACCCGTGGTGGCGACATCGGCGCTCTTTGCGGTGCTGCTTGCCTGGGACGAGTTTTTCTACGCCTTGCTGTTCACCTCTGACCAGCGCGCCAAGACGCTGACGGTCGCCATCGCCGACCTCGCCGGCGGCCGCGTCTCCGACTACGGGCTGATCGCCACCGCCGGCGTGCTCGCCGCCCTGCCGCCGGTGCTGATCGGCCTAGTCATGCAACGCGCGCTGATTTCCGGCCTCACCAGCGGCGGCGTGAAAGGATGACAATGCCTTCAGAAAAACCTCGCCCGGCTGGCCTCCTCGCGATCGACCGCGAAATGGCGCGCCAGCGTGCAGACGCCATCGCTTCATTCCCGCAGAACGCGACCATCGCGGCAAAGGTCGCGGCCGCGATCCGGCAGAGCGGCCGTTTGCTCCTGCTCGGCATGGGTGGCTCGCATGCGGTCGGACGTGCCGTCGAACCGCTCTACCGGGCGCATGGCATAGACGCCCTCGCTTTGCCGCTCTCCGAGCAATTGGGACAGCCGCTGCCGCTTGCCGGCAGGACCGTGCTCGTCACCTCACAGTCCGGCGAAAGCGCTGAAGTCGTCAGATGGTTCGCGGAAAAGGGCAATGGTGCTGACGCTTTCGGCCTGACGTTGGAAAGTGCCTCCTTCCTTGCCAGAACCGCGCCGAGCCTGATCGGCGCCGGCGGCACGGAACTGGCCTTCGCCGCGACCCGCAGCCTCACTGTCAGCTTCGCCTTGCACCTGGCGATCCTGTCGGCGCTCGGCGATGATCCAGCCGCCGCCCTTGCGGCGCTGGAAGCTCCTGAAACCGTCGATATCGACCACGCGCTTGCCGCCTTGAGCAGCGTAACGACCATCGTCACCTCCGGCCGCCACCTGCAGGGCCTCGCCGAAGCGCTGGCGCTCGGCCTCACCGAATTGTCGCGGCTGCCTTGCTTTTCCCTCGAAGGCGGCCAGCTTCGCCATGGACCGATGGAGATGCTTGGCCAGCGCACCGGCGTCATCCTGTTTCGCGGCGACGACCCGACGGCGGAACTGGTGACCGCCATGGCCGTCTCCGTGGTCGAAGCCGGCGCGCCGCTGGTCATTTTCGATTCCTCCGGACAGGCGCCGGTCTCTGGAGCCGTGACGCTCGCCTTCAAGCCGGCTTCGGGGCTGGCGGCGATCCTGGCCATGCTGCCGGTGGCGCAGCGCCTGATGATCGCCTTCGCCGACGCCCGCGTCGACAATGCCGGCACGCCGGTCCGCTCCACCAAGATCACCAGGAGCGAATGAATGCGGCCGCTTGCGGTGATCGGCAACGTCAATGTCGACCTGATCGTCGGCCCGGTCGCACCGTGGCCGAAGGCGGGGACCGAGACCGTCGTCGACCATGACGAGTTGCGCGTCGGCGGACAGGCGGGAAACACGGCACTCGCCTGGCAGGCGCTGGACGTCGATTTCGACATCGCCGCCAATGTCGGCGATGACCAATTCGGCCGTTGGCTGCGCGAAGCCTTCGGCCGCCGCGCCGAAAGATGGCCGGTGCGCCCTGAGGGCACGACGCTTTCCGTCGGCATGACCCATCCCGACGGCGAGCGCACCTTCTTCACCACGCGCGGGCACTTGCCGCGCCTGAGCCTCGCCGACGTCATCTCCGGTCTCGACGGCAAGCGGCTGTCGGGCGGATGCGCACTGCTCTGCGGCTCATTCCTCACCGACGATCTCACCCGCGACTATGACGCGTTCTTCGACTGGGCGGACAGGCATCGCATCGCCGTGGCGCTCGATACCGGATGGCCGATCGACGGCTGGACTGCGGCGAACTGCGCGGCTGCGCGCGCCTGGCTGTCGCGCTGCGAACTGGCGCTGTTCAACGAGGTCGAGACGCTGACCCTTGCTGCATTGGAAGACCCCGTCGATGCCGCGCGCGAGATCAGGTTCGGCATGAAGAAAGGCGCCGTGGCCGTGGTCAAGCGCGGACCGCAAGGCGCCCTCGCCGTTGGGCCAGATGGCGCCCTCGTCGAAGCGCCGGCGCCCGACGTGAAGGTCGTCGACACGATCGGCGCCGGCGACGTCTTCAACGCCGCCTTCCTGGCGGTACTGGCGCGCGACCAGCCGCTGGCCGCGTGCCTCTCCTTTGCGACACAGGTGGCGTCCCGCGCCATCTCCACTTTGCCCCGCAACTATGGCGGGCCCCTGCAATTCGAGGACGCCAGCCATGAGCGCGCTTGAAATCCGCGACATCCGCAAGAATTACGGCGCCGTCGAGACGCTGAAAGGCATCGATATCGCGCTGGAAAGCGGCGAGTTCCTGGTGCTGCTCGGTTCATCCGGCTGCGGGAAGTCAACGCTGCTCAACATCATCGCCGGGCTCGCCGAAGCGACCAGCGGCGAGGTGCTGATCGGCGGCCGCTCGGTGCTCGGCGTCCACCCCAAGAACCGCGACATCGCCATGGTCTTCCAGTCCTACGCGCTCTATCCGAACCTCACCGTTCACCGCAACATCGGTTTCGGGCTGGAGATGCGCAAGGTTCCCGTCACCGAGCGCGACAAGGCGGTACGCGATGCGGCGAAACTGCTGCAGATCGAACCCCTGCTCGACCGCAAGCCTGGCCAGCTCTCCGGCGGCCAGCGCCAGCGCGTCGCCATCGGCCGGGCGCTGGTGCGCAAGCCGCAGGTCTTTCTCTTCGACGAGCCGCTCTCCAATCTCGACGCCAAGCTGCGCCTGGAGATGCGCACCGAGTTGAAGCGCCTGCACCAGATGCTGCAGACCACCGTCGTCTACGTCACCCACGACCAGATCGAGGCGATGACGCTGGCAACGCGCATCGCCGTCATGCGCGACGGCAGGATCGAGCAGCTCGGCACGCCCGAGGATATCTACAATTACCCGGCGACGCTCTATGTGGCGGGTTTCGTCGGCGCGCCGTCGATGAACATGCTGCAGGCAGTCGTCGAGGACGGCAAACTCGCCATTGCCGGCTCGGACGTACGGCTGCCGCTGCCGGCCCGCTTCAGGAACGCGGCGCCGAGCGGCGCGCCGGTCATTGTCGGGATCAGGCCCGAGGCGCTTCGCCTGGCGACCGGAACGACCACGGAATTTTCGTTGCCGGTCGAGATCGACGTGGTCGAACTCACCGGCCCGGAACTGGTCACCACCGCCCGCATCGGCAGTCAACGGCTGACAGCTTGCCTGCCGCCGCGCGCCCGCGTCGCCAAAGGCGAACCATGCGCCTTCACCTTCGACGAGGACGCGCTGCGCCTGTTCGACCCGGCGACCGGCAAAGCCTTCGAAACAGCCAGCTAAACGCTAAAGCCGACAACGCCTCAGGCGTCGTCGGCTTTTCTTTGACGGTTCGGCGGTCCAGGCCGCCAGAACGGGGCGACCGTCCTCAATCGATATCGAACGATACGCCTTGCGCCAGCGGCAGGGCCTTGGAATAGTTCACCGTGTTGGTGGCGCGGCGCATATAGGCCTTCCAGGCGTCCGAGCCGCTTTCGCGGCCGCCGCCGGTTTCCTTCTCGCCGCCGAAGGCGCCGCCGATCTCGGCGCCCGACGTGCCGATATTGACGTTGGCGATGCCGCAGTCCGAACCGTCGACGCCAGGAAGCGCTCGGACTCCTGCAGGTCGCGCGTGAAGATCGACGACGACAGGCCGGCGCCGACGGCATTGTGCTCGGCGAGCGCGGCGTCGAAGTCGCAATATTTCATCACGTAGAGGATCGGCGCGAAGGTTTCTTCCAGCACCGGGCCAGCCTGCTTCGGCATCTCGACCAGCGCCGGGTGCACATAATAGGCATCCGGCGTGGCCGTTCTCGACCCGCTCGCCGCCGGTGACCTTGCCGCCATGCGCTTTCGGCTTCCGTCAAGCGCCTTCTGCATGCCGTCGAAGGCGGCCTTGTCGATCAGCGGACCGACCAGCGCGATGGTCTCCAGCGGATTGCCGACCGAAACGCTCTGATAGGCCTTTTTCAGGCGCGGCACGCAGCGTGTCGTAGACGCTGTCATGCACGAACAGGCGGCGCAGCGTGGTGCAGCGCTGGCCGGCCGTGCCCATGGCGCCGAAGGCGATGGCGCGCAGCGCCATGTCGAGATCGGCCGACGGGCAGACGATGCCGGCATTGTTGCCGCCGAGTTCGAGGATGGCGCGGGCGAAGCGCTTGGCCAGGCGCGGACCGACATCGCGGCCCATGCGGGTCGAGCCGGTGGCCGAAACCAGCGGCACCTTGGGATGGTCGACCAGGATCTCGCCGACGGCGCGGTCGCCGATCAGCACCGGTGCCAGGCCCTGCGGCGCATCGCCGAAGCGCTTGGCGGCACGCGCAAAGATCGCCTCGCAGGCAAGCGCGGTCAGCGGCGTCTTTTCCGACGGCTTCCAGACCACGGCGTTGCCGCAGACCAGCGCAAGGGCCGCATTCCACGACCAGACCGCGACCGGGAAATTGAAGGCGGAGATGACGCCGACGACGCCGAGCGGATGCCAGGTTTCCATCATGCGATGGCCGGGGCGCTCGGTGGCGATGGTCAGGCCGTAGAGCTGGCGCGACAGGCCGACTGCGAAATCGCAGATGTCGATCATCTCCTGCACTTCGCCGAGGCCTTCGGACGGGATCTTGCCGACCTCGATCGAGACCAGGCGGCCAAGATCGGCCTTGTGCGCGCGCAGTTCCTCGCCGAGCAGCCGCACCAGTTCGCCGCGCTTCGGCGCCGGAACCAGCCGCCAGGCGCGGAAGGCTTTGTGCGCGGCATCGATGGTCTTGGCCGCGTCGGCCGCCGAGATCGTCTTCAGCGCCGCGATCTGCTCGCCCGTCACCGGGCTGCGCACGATGAGGTCGCCACCGACTAGCGCATCCTTGGCGACGCCCAGTTTCGCCAGCAGTTCGGCCGTTTCCTTCGCTATCGTCATTTTTGTCCCTTTCAGATCCCGTCGCTTATCGGACGGAGGTCAAAGCCTTGCGCCACGCACCATTGTGCCATCGGGCGCTGTCATGGCGTGGCATTACTCGTTTCAGGGAAAAACCGCCACCCCGGCATGGTCTAAGCCTGGGCTGCACGATTGAGCCAGACGGGCTTCAGCGCGCTGTCTTCGCGGTGGCCTTCGCCGCGCCGTCCTTGATCAGGCGATCGATATGCATGCGGATATGGGCGGCTTCCGCTGCGGTGTTGGCCAGCGCAATGGCGCGGTCGAAGGCGACGCGCGCCTCCTCGCCGCGGCCAAGCTGCATCAGCAGGCCGCCTTTGAGGCCAAAGAAGTGGAAATAGCCGGACAGCCTTTCCCCGAGCGGCTCGATCATGGCAAGGGCCGCCTCCGGGCCGCGCACCTTGGCCACCGCGACGGCGCGGTTCAGCGTTATCACCGGCGACGGCTGCATCTGTTCGAGCAGGCTGTAGAGCAGGTCGATCTCGGTCCAGTCGGTATCCTCGGGCTTGCTCCGCGCGCGCATGCAGCGCGGCGATCGCCGCCTGCACCTGATAGGGTCCGGGCTTCTGATGGCGCAGCGCCTTGTCGACCAGCGCCAGGCCCTCGTCGATCATCTTGCGGCTCCACAGGCTGCGATCCTGGTCCTCGAGCAGCACGATCTCGCCGTTTTCGTCGAAGCGAGCCGGCGCGCGCGCATGCTGGAGCAAAAGCAGCGCCGTCAGTCCCATGATCTCCGGCTCGGTCTGGAACAGCCTGAGCAGCAGCCGCGCCAGCCTTATCGCCTCTTCGCAGAGCGGCGCACGCGCCGGCGCCTCGCCGCTGTTGGTCGAATAGCCTTCGTTGAAGATCAGATAGACCATGGCGGCGACGGCCGCGAGGCGTTCCGAGCGCTCGACCGCGCCCGGCGTCTCGAACGGCACGCCGGCGTCCGCAATGCGCGCCTTGGCGCGGGTGATTCGCTGCTCCATGGCGCTTTCGCCGACCAGGAAGGCGCGCGCGATCTGCTTGACCGTGATGCCGGAGACGATGCGCAACGCGACCGCGATCTGCTGCGTCGCCGGCAGGTCCGGGTGGCAGCAGATGAACAACAGCCGCAAAATGTCGTCGCGGTAATGCGCGCCGTCGAGCCGCTCGGCGATATCGCTTTCGGCGTCCTCGAGGTCGGAGATCTGATCCTCTTCCGGTAGCGGCGCCTGCTTGGACCGCTTGCGCACCGCGTCGATGCCGCTGTTGCGGCCGACGAAGATCAGCCAGGCGGCGGGATCGCGCGGCGGGCCGTTTTTCGGCCAGTTCTTCAGCGCCCTGAGGCAGGCGTCCTGGAAAGCTTCTTCCGCGGCATCGAGGTCACGGAAGTAGCGCAGCAGCGCGCCCATCGCCTGCGGACGGGCGGTGCTGATCGCATTGCTGATCCAGGCAAGCTCGGTCATGCGGCAGCCTTGCTCGGGTTGAAGACAGAAACCGGCCTTATTTCGTAAGAGCCGCCGCTGGGGTTGACCTCGGAGAGTTCGCGGGCGAACTCCACGGCCTCGTCGAGATCCGCGCATTCGAGCGTGTAAAAGCCGAGGAACTGTTCCTTGGTCTCGGCAAACGGGCCGTCGATGACCACCGCTTCGCCCTTGACCTTGCGCAGCGTTGTCGCGGCGGTCGTCGGCAAAAGCCGTGCCACTGGGCCAAGCCGGCCGGCCTGCGCATATTTTTCCTGGACGTTGAGGAGATTGGCCATGACCTCATCGTCCTGCTCCTTGCTCCAGGAGCAAACGACGTCTTCGGAAGCATAGCAGAGGATAGCGTAGAGCATGATCGGTCCTTTTCTCTGTCAAAGGACGAGACAGTAGGACCGTTCCCGACATAAGGTCGATAAAAAAATTCGGCTTGCGATGACACACCGAGGGCCCGCGAAGAGCTCGCCCGCCCGCATCAGCTCTCCTGCATCTTCAGCCATCGCAGGATCAGCGTCTCCTCGTCATCGAGCCCCGGTATCGCCCGTTTGCGTTTGTTCGCTTGCGCCATTTCACCGAGCAGTCGTCCTTGCGACCAGGCCTCGAAGACCGTCGGATGAATGTAGCATTTGCGGCAGACGGCGCGCGTATTGCCCAGCCGCTCCGCGACCTTGTCGATGACGCCGTTCATCACCCGCTTGATTTGCGCCTGGCTTTCGGGAACCTCCGTCTGCGCAAACAGCGAGGCGGCATGGATCGTGCCGCCCCAGGTGCGGAAGTGCTTGGAGCTGAAATCCGCGCCGGCCGCGTCGCGAATGTAGCGGTTGACGTCATCGGAGCGCACGGGACGCCTGTTGCCGACCTCGTCGAGATACTGAAACAGCTTCTGCCCCGGCAGATCCTGGGCGCCGCGCACGATCCTGGCGATCCGGCGATCGACCAACTTCAGTTTCCATTCCTTGCCGGACTTGCCCTTGAAGGCAAAGCGCAAGCTGGTGCCCTTGATATCGACATGACGATCGCGCAGCGTGGTCAGTCCGAAACTCTTGTTGTCGCGCGCATAGGCGGCGTTGCCGACGCGGATCATGGTGTTGTCGAGCAGCCAGACAACCGCCGCGACAACGCGTTCCGCCGGCAGGCCGTGGCGGCGCAGATCGGCATCGATCCGGCGGCGCAGTTCGGGTAGGCTTTCGGCAAAGGCGACCAGGCTCGAATACTTGGCCCCGTCGCGCTCCTCGGCCCATAGTGGATGGTAGCGATACTGCTTGCGTCCACGCTGGTCGCGGCCGGTCGCCTGGATGTGGCCGTCCGGATCGGGCGATATCCACACATCGGTCCAGGCCGGCGGTATGGCGAGCGCCTTGATGCGCGCGATGGTGCTCTCGCTCACGGCGCGGTCGTTCGGCCCCTTGTAGGAGAAGCCCTTGCCTGCCCTGAGGCGGCGGCGGATGCCGGCTTCGCTGTCGGAAACATAGGTCAGCGACGCCTGGTCGGCGGAAGCCTGGGCGCCATTCGTCGCCGCTCCATTGCCTGGTGCAACTTTCCTGTCGGCCGATTGGTCGTGTGACGACCCGGATTTGTCCAGCATGTCCTCTCCGCGGGAACTTCCGCGTAGATAAGCAACGGATCGACGGCAGGTTCCGTCGTCAGGGAATGTTTTCGGGGTTGACCGATCAGGTTGGCCGGTCATGCATCCCGGCTGCAATGTCGGCCATCCACAGGCCGCCATCGTCGACATGAGGCGGATGGTATTCGCGTCCAGGGGAAATGCGTTCAAAGACTGCGCCGGCCTCGTCAGCGAGGTAATCGTAGCCCACGTCCTGAAGCACATGCCCCGGATCGAGATAGTCATAAAGATCACGGCGGGCGATCCGCCGCTTGGGTTCGATCATTTTCAGATGATAGAGGTTGAGCCCACTATCCCTGGCTTTGAACCCGACACTGGAAGGATACCAGAGATCGTGAAAGGCCTTGGACTGGCAGTTTGCCGGGTCGTAGGCTTTGAACAGGCGGTACTGAATTTTTTCGCCCCACAGCCCATCGACGCGGTAGTCGGTCGGCGAATACATTTCACGGAGCCTGAACCCCCAGGCAATTCGCCTGTAGACACTCGTCAATTTTGCGATCCGCTCCGCCGCACTGCGTTCCAGCCGCTCGTCGGGATCGATAGCCAAAATCCAGTCGGCGCCAGCGTCGCGCGCCGCCGCCAGCAAGGCGTGCCGCCGAAGCGGCTCGCTGCTGAAAGCCCCCGTCGCCTTGCGATCGTCATAGGCAATCCAGCCATCGACGATCGGATCGAGATTGGCAATAAGATCGGAAACCAGATGCGCGTCAAAGCGATAGCTGAAGACCGCGATGACTCTCTGCCGCAAGCGGAACAATCTGGTCCGTCGCGGAGGTTGGGGTTTCATGTGGGATGTTATCATCGCGGTCGCTTGCCCGCTTTCGCACCGTCGCGCGCGCCGGCATAGACGCCCACGGATTTGATCAACAGGGCCAGCCAGACAATTGGCAGCGACATCATCGCGAAGGTTCGATCCCGTCCGGAAAGCCCGATCTTCGCCAGCTTGCGGACATTATGCCGGTCGTGAAAGGTGTCGCGAAAAAATCGGAACGGCGTCTTTGGGCTGGACGCGACAAGGTAGTCGCCGCGTCGACATCCACGCCGGTATTGATCGGCAAACAATCGCACCAGGCTTGTTTCATTGCGATGCACTGTTTGCACACGCGGCTCCCAGACGGGCAGAGGTTCCCGCGGCAGCCTGTCCAGAAAGTTGGTATCTTCGCCGGCTCGCATCTCTTCATCGAACAAGCCGTATTCATCGAACAGCCGGCGATCGAACGACACGCCGTATCGCAGCGCACGATCCGCCGGCAAACCGGGAAGTCGCCGCATGAACATGATCAGATGAGCCGCACAGGCAATCAGATTGCGCGGATGGCTGTTCACGATGGCGCTCGCTACCATGCGGTCGCCGGCCAGATGTCGCTCTATCCGTGCCTCGGCCCAGCCGGGACAGGCGAGGCAATCGTCGGCAAGAAAAGCAACGAAGGGCGCTTGTGTCGCCGCTATGCCGACATTGCGGGCCGCACCGACAAACAGCCTTCGACTGATCTCGATCACCGGCACCTTGATCCCGGCGCCGGCCAACAGTGCCGGCACGTCCCCACCACCTGAGTTGACCACGACGATCTCGAGCGGCGGGTTCTGATCAAGCAGAGATGTCACCGCATCGACTATCTGAACCGGCGCGCGGTAGCCAATGACGACCACAGCAAGCTTCGGCCGGTGTGAATCAGGCACTTTGCAGCAGGGCGTGTGAAATGGAGAAACGTCGCCGCACCGCGAGCTTGAACTGGTAGCGCATGCAGCGCCATATGTCCGAGGGGACCTTGGGTGCGGCCTTGGCCACGGCAAGGAACCGCGCTGCCGTGTCAAAGTCGCCGCGTGCATAGTGGACGCGGGCGATCTTGAGCGCGACCAGGCCTTCCCTCGTTTTCAGCGTCGACTTGGCGATGCCGCAGTCGGTGAGTTGGCGCAAGGCGTGGCGCCAGGCGAGGAAGCGTTGTGCCGGCTTGATCGTAAAACGGTCGTCGGAGCGCTCCGCCGAGACGAAGTAGGTCATGACGGGCTGTGTAATGACGGCAAGTGGGGCCCGGCACATCAGTCGCGCCCAGAACAGCGTGTCCTCGTCATAGGCGAGCGCGGTCGGGAACCTCGTCTCGCCGATCGCGCGCCGAGACACCAGCGCACTGCCGACCGCGATCGAGCGAACCTGACCTTCCAGATAGGCAGAGGCGTTGGCGATGCCGGTAACCGTATAGCCGTACGGCAATTTGAACTGGTGATGCTCGCCCTTGGTGCGCCGGCGAAAGGCGCCGACCACCATCTCGGCTCTCGGTTGCGCGTCGCTTCGCGAAAGCAGCGATCTCAGGCCGCCTTCCAGATGCAGATCATCGGCATCGATCATGTATATCCATGGGTAGTCCGCTTGCGCCAGGGCCAGGTTGCGGGCGCCGCCGGCGTCCCGGCAATTCGACGCAATCACGCGCAGCGGCAAGGCCAGCCGCGATGCAGCTTCCTCAGCCACGGCGGCCGTGCCGTCCGAGGACGCATCGTCGACCAGCAGCACCTCGCCGATGATCGCCGCCTCTGAACGAAGCGACGCCAGCGTGCCGGCTATCGTGGCCGCCGCATTATGTGCCGGAATGATAACGCTGACCGCTTTCAATGACAAACTCCGCGCCGGCGCATGCGTCCGGCGGCCCAACCCCTGTGCCCAAGATAACGGCAGCATCGGCTTTTGAGAAGCGGTCTTTGCTCGCCCGGAGACTTACGAACAGCCTGAGCCTGGGATCCGGTCAGACTTTCTCGAGGGCAACCGGAATGACGTCGACCGCCTGCTCGCCGACCTGTCCGCCCGTGGTCTTCAGCACGCCGACGATCGGCGCCACGTCGGAATAGTCGCGGCCGTAGCCGACGGTGATGTGGTCGTTGCTCGCCCGCATGCCGTTGGTCGGGTCGAATTCCTGCCAGCCGGCATCGCGGCCGCACCAGGCCTTGACCCAGGCATGCATGGCGTCGGCGCCCTCCAGCCGGGGTTTGCCCTTCGGCGGAATGGTGCGCAGGAACCCGCTGACATAGCCGGCCGGAATGCCGAGGCCGCGCAGGCCAGAAATCATGATATGGGAAAAATCCTGGCAGACGCCCCGCTTCAGGCCGAAGGCGTCGCTGGCGCGGGTCTGGACCGTGGTCGCCTTGCCGTCATAGGTGAAATCGCGATGAATGCGGTTGCACAAATCCATGACCGTGCCGGCGGTCGAACCGGCGATGCTCGCTTGCGCGTATGCCGTGATCGCCGCATCGATGCCGGCGTGATCGCTGGCGGCGAGAAAGTGATGCGGCGCATCGGGCGCCAGCGACCGCACCGCGCCGAGTTCCTCCTTCAGCCGGTCTATGCCGGGCGACACGTCGAGCCCGGGCTCCGGGCGCGAAACGGACACGCGCGCGCTCATCCTGATGTCCAAGGCATCATGGGCATCGCGAACAGCGATCGAGGTGACATTGTTGCCGAAAAAGTCGGAAAAGTCCGCGCGTTCGCTGGGCGCCGGCGCGAAGGACAGGGACGCGGCGACCACCCGCTGCACGCCCGATATGGTCGGTGGCAGCACGCGGACCTGATGGCGGCCGCCGCCAGCCGCGGCATCGTAGTCGTAGCTGAGATGAAGCCTGATGTCGTAGAGCATGGCTGCCTTGGTCTTATCCGAAATAGGCCTTGGCGAGGCTGTTGTAGAGGCCGCCGATCTCGCCGGCGAGATTGTCGAGTGCATTCGCCGTCATGTCCGAAGGCTCCATCACGGCGATCGCCGTGTTGAGCTGCAGGATCTCCTTGGCCGCCGGCGACATATGTCCTTCACCGCCGACGGTGGGCAACAGCCCGATTTCGGCTTTCAGCCGCTCGAGCTGGAACAGGATCGAGCGCGGATTGAGCGGATCGAGCGCCAGGAGATCGATCACCGTGCGCCGCCCGGCCTGCACCGGATATTGCCGGCGATGGGTCATGACGCTGTCGCCGATCTCCAGCATCATATCGAGCGCGCCGTCCGGCGCTCCGGTCCTGGTCAGGCACGCCAGCGTGCGGGCGATCTGGATGCCGCGCTCCAGCCGCCGACCGATTTCCAGGAAACGCCAGCCGGTGAAGCGGTACATGTTCTCATGCAGCAGGCCGGAGAATCCGGCGAGCTTGCGCAGGATCACCGTCATTGCCCGCGTCGCGTCGTCGCCCGGCGCTACAGTGGTCGCGAATTGATGGATGGTCTTCGACAGATCCTTCAGCGCCAGCCAGCCATCGGGCGAAAACCGGTCGCGGATCTGGCCGGCGCTGTAGACGGCGCTGTCCAGCGTGCTGATCAGGCCGAGCGGGATCGCCGAAATCGACGTCGATGCCGAATGGTTCAAGATAGTCCCTGACGTCGGCAAGCAGTGGCATTTCAGGATCGGAGGTCTCGGCCAGCCGCACGTGATAGGCGCGCAGGATGCGCACCGTGTCTTCCGACCGCTCGATATAGCGGCCGAGCCATGTCAGGTTTTCCGCTGCCCGGCTGGGCAGGCTGCCCGGCATGGTGCGGGTGAAGCTGTCATGCTCCTGCGGCAGCAGCGTCTCGCGCTCGACCTGCCGGTCGCTGACAACCCACACATCCGCTGCCTGGCCGCCGCGCTGCATGGCGATCGCCGTCGGATCGAGCGAAAAGCCGACGCGGGCAAAGCCGCCGGGCATCACCGTCCAGCCTTCCGGTGTTCGCGCCAGATAGACGCGCAGGCTCGCCGGCCGCGGCTCCAGCCAGCCGCCGATATAGACCGGCGTGGTCGATAGCGTCACCGCTTCCTGGCCGACGAAGCTGCCGCCATCGCGCTCGATCCGGGCGACCAGTTCGGCCCGTTCCTCGTCGGACATTGTCGACCCGAGCCGGGTCGAATCGTCATCCTCGAAGGCAAGCCGCGTCGACAGCGCCGGACCGACAACCATGCGGTCGAAATTGGCGAGCACATGCCGGCGCTCGCTCTCTTGCCCACACCACCAGGTGGCGACGCTTGGCAAGAGAAGCTCCTCGTCCCGCAACTCGCGCGCAATCCTCGGCAGGAACGACTGCAGCGCCCGCGTTTCCAGCAGACCGGAACCGAGCGCATTGACGGCCGAAACCGCGCCCCGGCGGATTGCCTCGACCAGCCCCGGCGTGCCGATCTGCAAGTCCGGCCTGAGCTCCAGCGGATCGGCGAAGGCGGCGTCGAGCCGCCGCCACAGCACGCCGACCGGCTTCAGCCCCGAGACAGTGCGCACCATCAGTCTGCCGCCCGAGACGGTCAGGTCCTCGCCCTCGAGCAGCATGATGCCGAGATAGCGGGCGATATAGGCGTGCTCGTAATAGGTTTCGTTGAGCGGCCCCGGCGTCAGGATGGCGACGCGGCCGCCCGATACTTTGGCCATGCCGATCAGCGCGTCGCGAAAACGGCGGAAGAAACCGGCAAGCCGATGCACATGCATCTCGCCATAGATGTCGGACAGCGCGCGGGTCGTGGCGACGCGGTTCTCCAGCGCAAAGCCCGCTCCTGAAGGCGCCTGCGTGCGGTCGCCCAGCACCCACCAACGTCCGTCCGGGCCGCGGCCGAGTTCGAAGGCGAGCATGTGGAGAAAATGGCCACTGGCAGGCCGGACACCGACGACGGGCCGCAAATATTCGGGGCTCGGCGCGATCAGGCCGGCCGGCAGAATGCCTTTGTCGATCAGCCGGTTCGACCCGTATATGTCGGCCAATATCTCTTCGAATAGATCGGCGCGCTGGACGAGACCGGCACTGATGTCGGCCCACTCCTTTTCCTCGATCAGCAGCGGGACATGCGCCAGCGGCCATTCCCGCTCGTTGGCGCCGGCCTTGTCGTAGACGCGGTAGTAGACGCCGGCGTCGCGCAGATACTGGTCGGCGCGGGCGAAACGCTGGCCGAGCTTTTCCGGCCCCAGTTCCTCCAGCGCCTCGATGAAATCCTGCCAGACCGGACGCGGATTGCCAGATGCATCGACCATCTCGTCGACGACGCCGTCGATCGGCTGGTAGTGCTCCAGCAGACTGTGCGTTAGCGGCTTGCCGCGTATCTTTTTCTGATTCCCCTTCGCCATTGCTGATCAGAGTCTTGGGGGGCGCCTGAGGTCAAGGGTCATCGGGAAATCTTCAGAGGCTTCTTCGTCGTGCAGAGCATAGCCGGACGGCGTATGGCCGCGCGGCTCGAAGCGGGCGAGCCGCCGCGCCTCGGCTTCGTTGCCATTGACCGGGAAAGTGTCGTAGCTGCGCCCGCCCGGATGCGCGACATGGTAGACGCAGCCGCCCACCGCCCGGCCCGACCAGCGGTCGTAGATGTCGAAGATCAGCGGCGTGTTGACCGGCAGCGCCGGGTGCAACCCCGACGCCGGCTGCCAGGCCTTGAAGCGAACGCCGGCCACCGCGACCTCGCGGTTGTCGGTCACCTTCATCGGCACGATGCGGCCATTGCAGACGATTGCATGGCGCTCAGGGTTGAGGCCTTCGGTCTTGACCTGCAACCGCTCGACCGAGGAATCGACGAAACGCACGGTGCCGCCGATGGCGCCTTGCTCGCCCATAACGTGCCAGGGCTCCAGCGCCTGCCGCAATTCCAGCTTTATGCCTGCATGCTGGACCTCGCCGCAGAAGGGGAAGCGGAATTCGAGCTGTGCGTTGAACCATTCCGGGCGGAACTCGAAGCCGTTGAGCTTGAGATCGTCGAGCACGTCGAGAAAATCCGCCCAGACATGGTGCGGCAGCATGAAGCGGTCATGCAGCGACGTGCCCCAGCGCACGAAACGGCCGTCGAGCGGGTTCTTCCACGCGCGGGCAATGATCGCCCTAACAAGCAATTGCTGCGCGAGTGACATGCGCGCATTGGGCGGCATCTCGAAGCCGCGGAACTCGACCAGGCCGAGACGGCCCGTCGGTCCGTCGGGCGAAAACAATTTGTCGATGCAAATCTCCGAGCGGTGCGTGTTGCCGGTGACGTCGGTCAACAGATTGCGGAACAGCCGGTCGACCAGCCACGGCAAGGGTGCCGCGCCTTTGTCCGGATGCGGCACCTGCGCCATGGCGATCTCGAGCTCGTAGAGCGAATCGTGGCGCGCCTCGTCGAAGCGCGGCGCCTGGCTGGTCGGGCCGATGAACAGGCCCGAAAACAGATAGGAGAGCGATGGGTGGCGCTGCCATTGCAGCACCAGGCTCTTCAGCAAATCAGGACGGCGCAGGAACGGGCTGTCGTCGGGCGTCGCACCGCCAACCACGACATGGTTGCCGCCGCCGGTGCCGGTATGGCGGCCGTCGATCATGAACTTGTCGGCGCCAAGCCGTGTCTGCCGCGCCTCCTCGTAGATCGCCGTCGTCGTCGCCACGCAATCCTGCCAGTTCGCGGCCGGGTGGATGTTGACTTCGATGACGCCCGGATCCGGCGCCACCCTGATGACGTTGAGGCGCGGATCGTGCGGTGGGCCATAACCCTCGATATGCACAGGCAGGCCTATTGCCCTGGCCGCGTTCTCGGCCGCCGCCACCAGTTCGAGATAGTCCTCCAGCGCCTCGACCGGCGGCATGAACACGCAGAGCCGCCCGTCACGCGGCTCGACCGAAAGTGCTGTACGCACCGCGCCGCCGATCTCGGTGATCTCCTGCTCGACGCGGTCCTGCTGCCCGGTCGCGGCCGTGAACGACACCGCCTGCTGGCGGCGCGCCATTTCGTCGGCGCCTTCAAGCTCCGCCGGCGACACCGCGGGCAAGATGGCATCGCGCGCCGGCAACGGGCCGCGCGGCAGCGACGGGTCGACCGGCACGATGTAGGGGAATTGCGCCGGCGGCACATAGGGCAGCGTGCCGAGCGGCAGGCGGTAGCCGACCGGAGAATCGCCGGGCACCAGAAACAGGCGGCCGCGCCGCGTCTTCCATTTCTCCGAGCGCCAGCGCGGTTCCGATGCCTGGCTGTTCCAGCGCTGTACCGGCAGCACGTAACCCGACGGTTTGGTCAACCCGCGCTCGAACACTTTTGCCATGCGGCTGCGCTCTTCCGGGTCTTCCAGCTTCGAGTTGGACGGATCGACGTTGTCGGGCAGCTTGCCTTCCTTGAGCAGCCATTCGGCCGGGTCTTCGAACGCTTCGCTGACCATCGCCTTGTCGATGCCGAGCTCGCCGGCGATCGCCGTCAGCAGGCTTTCGGCCTGCTCCGGCCCGACCTTTGCGTCGCTCTTTTCACGCGCGATCAGCGACGGGTCGCTCCACACCGGCTCGCCATCGGCGCGCCAATAGAGCGAAAAGGTCCAACGCGGCAGGCTTTCGCCTGGATACCATTTGCCCTGGCCATAGTGGAGAAAACCGCCCGGCGCGAAGCGCTCGCGCAGTTTTCTGATCAGCGCATCGGCCTTTTCGCGCTTGGTCGGGCCGACGGCGGCGGTGTTCCACTCGGCCAATTCGAAATCGTCGATCGACACGAAGGTCGGCTCGCCGCCCATGGTCAGCCGCACGTCGCCGGCCTGGAGCGCGGCATCGACCTTGTTGCCCAGTGCATCCAGTGCCTGCCAGCTTTCGTCGGAGAACGGCTTGGTGATGCGCGGATGCTCGGCGATGCGGTCGACCCGCATGTCGAAGCCGAATTCGACATTGGCGAAGCTCGCCATGCCGGAAATGGGGGCCGCGTTGCGGAAATGCGGCGTCGCCGCCAGCGGCACGTGGCTTTCGCCGGTGAGCAGGCCGGAGGTCGGGTCGAAGCCGATCCAGCCGGCGCCCGGCAGATAAACCTCGCACCAGGCATGAAGGTCGGTGAAATCGATCGCGGTTCCGGGCGGGCCATCGAGCGCGACGAGATCGGGCTTGAGCTGGATCAAATAGCCGGAGACGAAGCGCGCGGCGATGCCGAGGTTGCGCAGGATCTGCACCAGCAGCCAGCTCGAATCCCGACATGAGCCTTTCTTGGCAGCCAGGGTTTCCTCGGGCGAGAAGACGCCGGTTTCCATGCGCACGATGTAGGCGATCTCGCGCTGCAGGCGCGCATTGAGATCGACCACAAAATTGACGGTGTTGGTCGCGCTGCGGTCGATGGTCTTCAGGAGGGCTGACAGCAGCGGACCCGCCGGCTCCGGCGTCCGGTAGATGGCGAGATCGTCGCGGATATCTTCCGGATATTCGAACGGAAACGTCTCGGCCGACGGCTCGACGAAGAAATCGAACGGATTGTAGACCGTCATGTCGGCAACGAGGTCAACCTCGATCTTCAGTTCGGTCACCGGCTCCGGGAAGACGAAACGGGCGAGGAAGTTGCCGTAGGGATCCTGCTGCAGATTGACGAAATGGTTCTTGGGCTCGACCTTCAGCGAATGGCTCAAGACCTTGGTGCGGGAATGCGGCGCCGGCTGCAGTCTGATGACCTGCGGGCCGAGAACGACCGGCCGGTCATATTTGTAGTGGGTCAGGTGGTAGACGGCTGCCAGAATTGCCATGGGGCCCCGGAGATCGGCGTTTAACTCGCCGAACCCTGACACATCTGGCGGTCATTCTCCAAGCACAGATGTTGCGCTGCACCTAATTTAAGCAACGGCTGCCGGCTAAGGTCGCTTAGAAAAACGCCTGGATACCCGTCTGAGCCCGTCCAAGGATCAGCGCATGCACGTCATGCGTGCCCTCATAGGTGTTGACCGTCTCCAGGTTCTGCGCGTGGCGCATGACGTGGTAACCGATCTGGATGCCGTTGCCGCCATGCATGTCGCGGGCCTGCCGGGCGATGTCGAGCGCCTTGCCGCAATTGTTGCGCTTGACGATCGAGATCATCTCGGGCGCCAACTTTCCTTCGTCCATCAGCCGGCCGACGCGCAGCGAGCCCTGCAAGCCGAGCGCGATTTCGGTCTGCATGTCGGCGAGCTTCTTCTGGAACAACTGCGTGCCGGCGAGCGGCTTGCCGAACTGCTTGCGGTCGAGACCGTATTGGCGGGCCCGGTGCCAGCAATCTTCCGCCGCCCCCATCGCGCCCCAGGAAATGCCGTACCGCGCCCGGTTGAGGCATCCGAATGGACCGCCGAGGCCCTTGGCTTTGGGCAGCAATGCGTCCTCGCCGACCTCGACGCCTTCCATCACCACTTCGCCCGTGATCGAGGCCCTCAGGCTGAGCTTGCCGCCGATCTTCGGCGCCGACAGCCCCTTCATGCCCTTCTCCAGCACGAAACCGCGAATCTCGTCCTTGCCGTTCTCGCCCTTTAACTTCGCCCAGACGACGAACACGTCGGCGATCGGTGCGTTGGAGATCCACATCTTCGAGCCGCTGAGCATGTAGCCGTTCGCCGTCTTTTCGGCGCGCGTCTTCATGCCACCCGGATCGGAGCCGGCATCCGGCTCGGTCAGCCCGAAGCAGCCGATCCATTCGCCCGAGGCCAGCTTCGGCAGATATTTCCTGCGTTGCGCTTCCGAGCCATAGGCATGGATCGGATACATGACCAGCGACGACTGCACGCTCATCATCGAGCGGTAGCCGGAATCGACGCGCTCGACCTCGCGCGCCACCAGACCGTAGGTCACATAGTTGGCGCCGAGGCCGCCATATTCTTCCGGAATGGTGATACCGAGCAGGCCCGCCTCGCCCATCTCGCGGAAGATGCCGGCATCGGTCTTCTCCTCGAGGTAGGCCTCCTCAATCCGCGGCGCCAGCTTGTCGGCGGCAAAGACCGCAGCACCGTCGCGCACCATGCGCTCGTCTTCCGAAAGCTGGTTCTCGATCAGGAAAGGGTCTTCCCAGACGAACGCGTTCTTGTCGGCGGCCATGGCCTCGGTCTCTCCCAAACGGAAATCTAGAATGCCGGGCTTATCCGCCTCCGCCTCGAAAAAATCAAACGAAATTGCATCACCGATTAATGAGCTCTAGTAATGGATCATGAACGTCCAGCGCCGCCTTTTGCCCAACATCAGCGCCCTTGCCGCTTTCGAGGCGGTGGCGCGCCTCGGCTCTTTTACCGCCGCCGCGCGCGAACTCGACCTGACCCAGGGCGCCGTCAGCCGGCAGATAGGGCTTTTGGAAGAGCAGTTCGGCCGCCGGTTGTTCGAGCGTGACAGCCGCAATGTCAGGCTGTCGACCGCAGGCGAAATCTACGCCGAAGCAGTGCGTTCAGCCCTAGGCCAGTTGCGTGACGCAGCTCTTGGATTGATGAGCAATCGGCATAGTGGTATCCTGAACCTTGCCATATTGCCGACCTTCGGCACCCGTTGGCTGATGCCGATGATCCCGGATTTCGTCGAAAACAACCCCGACATCACCATCAACTTCGTCACCCGCATCGGCCGTTTCGACTTCGCCCGGGAAAGGCTGGATGCCGCCATCCATTACGGCCTGCCCGACTGGCCAGATGCCGACTCCACTTTGTTGATGCGCGAGACAGTGATGCCGGTGGTCTCGCCTGATTTCCTGGCCAGCCGCGACATCGCCGCGCCGGCCGACATCAGCCGCCAGCCGCTGCTGCACATGGCAACGCGCCCCGGCGCCTGGAGCGAATGGTTCGAAGAGCAAGGTCTTAGCGCGCCGACCGGGCCCGGCATGCAGTTCGAGCAGTTCGGCACCGTCGCGCAGGCCTGCATGGCCGGACTTGGCGTCGCGCTGCTGCCGCAGGTTTTGATATCAGGCGAGGTGCAGCGTGGTCAGCTCGTGCCGACACCGGGACAGCCGATGCAGAGCCGCAGCGCCTACTATCTCGTCGTGCCGCACGACAAGCGCGGCCATCCACCCGTCGCCAGCTTTCGCGACTGGCTGCTGGGCCAGGTTGAGAAGGAGCCGGCTGTTCTGGCGTGGTAGCTAGTTCCGCTTCATCGCCTCCGCGAGCGCCGCGCCGAACGCGCCTTGCTGGGCCGGTCGTTCCGGCTGGCGCTGCGGCGCCGGCGAACGCGGTCCCGGCTTGCCATCATTATCGCGCGGCCCGCCCCGCGACGCACCAGCATCGCCGTCCTTGCGCATGGAGAGAGCAATGCGCTTGCGCTTGATGTCGACATCGACGACACGCACCTTGACCACATCGCCGGCCTTGACCACCTCATGCGCGTCCTTGATGAAGCGGTCCGCCAGTTGCGAGACGTGCACCAAGCCATCCTGATGCACGCCGATATCGACGAAAGCGCCGAAGGCCGCGACATTGGTGACCGTACCTTCGAGCAGCATGCCGGGCTTCAGATCCTTGATGTCGTCGATGCCGTCGGCGAAAGTCGCGGTCTTGAAGCCGGGGCGCGGATCGCGGCCGGGCTTTTCCAGCTCCGCCAATATGTCACGCACCGTCGGCAGGCCGAACCGCTCGTCGACGAAGACACGCGGATCGAGCGCCTTGAGCGCGGCACTGTCACCCATCAGCGCGCGCAGATCGCGGCCGCAGGCAGCGACGATCTTCTTCGCCACACCATAGGCTTCCGGATGCACGGAGGAGGCATCGAGCGGCTCGCTGCCGTTCGGGATGCGCAAAAAGCCGGCGCATTGCTCGAAGGCGCGAGGTCCAAGGCGGGAGACTTTGAGCAGATCCTTCCGACTGGCGAAGGGGCCGGTGGCGTCGCGATGCGCGACGATCGCGTCGGCAAGCGACGCGCCAAGGCCTGAAACCCGCGCCAGCAGCGGCGCCGACGCCGTGTTGAGATCGACGCCGACGGCATTGACCGCATCCTCGACCACCGCTTCCAGCGAGCGGCCGAGCCGGTACTGGTCGACATCGTGCTGGTACTGGCCGACGCCGATCGACTTCGGCTCGATCTTCACCAGTTCGGCCAGCGGATCCTGCAGGCGCCGGGCGATCGACACAGCGCCGCGCAGCGACACGTCGAGGCCGGGAAATTCGGCCGCCGCCGTCGCCGACGCGGAATAGACCGAGGCGCCCGCCTCGCTGACGATCACCTTGAGCGGCTTCGGACCGCCATCCGCCGGCATATCGGACAGCATGTCGGCCACCAGCTTTTCCGTCTCGCGGCTGCCGGTGCCGTTGCCGATCGAGATCAACTCGACCTTGTGCAGGCGGATGAGCTTCGCCAGTTCGGCCTGCGTGCCGCGCACATCGTTCCTGGGCGGGAACGGATAGACCGTCGTCGTCGCCATCAGCTTGCCGGTGCCGTCCACCACCGCCACCTTGACGCCGGTGCGGATTCCGGGATCGAGCCCCATCGTCGGCCGCGACCCGGCCGGTGCGGCAAGCAGCAAATCCTTCAGATTTCGGGCAAAGACGTGGATCGCGTCTTCCTCGGCCCGCTCGCGCAGGTCTCGCATCAGATCGAGCGTCAGGTGCAGCGACAATTTTATGCGCCATGTCCAGCCGGCGACCTCCATCAGCCAGCGGTCGCCCGGCAGGCTGCCGCCGATGGCATAGGCGTTGGCGACCATCCGCTCGACCGGCTTCACCGCAGACGTATCGTCGGCATCGACCTCGATGTCGAGCGACAGCACCTCCTCGTTACGACCGCGCAGCATGGCGAGCGCACGATGGCTGGGCACGTTCGCCCAGCGCTCGACATGATCGAAATAGTCGGAGAATTTCGCGCCGGCCTCCTGCTTGCCGTCCACCACCCTGGCACGCAGGAATGCGCGCTCCTTCATGTAGGCTCGCAATTTGCCGACCAGATCGGCGTTCTCGGCGAACTGTTCCGACAGGATGTCGCGCGCGCCGTCGAGTGCCGCCTTGGCGTCGGCCACGTCTTCGGTGACATAGGCGAGCGCCAGTTCGGCGGGCACCGCCGAGCGGTTGGCAAGAATGGCTTCGGCCAGCGGCCCCAGCCCACGCTCCCTGGCGATCTCGGCTTTGGTCCTCCGCTTCGGCTTGTAGGGCAGATAAATATCTTCGAGTTCGGCCTTGGTGGCGGCGGCTGCGATCTTGGCTTCAAGCTCCTCCGTCAGCTTGCCTTGCTCGCGGATCGAACCGAGGATGGTGTCGCGGCGCGCATCGAGTTCGCGCAGATAGGCCAGTCGCTCGGCAAGGTCGCGCAACTGCGTATCGTCGAGCCCGCCGGTGACCTCCTTGCGGTAGCGCGCCACGAACGGCACCGTCGCGCCCTCGTCCAGCAGGCCGATCGCCGCCGCAGCCTGTTCGGGCCGCGCGCTGATCTCGGCCGCTATGATTGCCGCGATGCGCTTCAAGTCGGATGCCATGCTGTGTCTCATGCCTTGTCGAAAAGAGCGGCGACCATAGGCCGGGATGTCCGCGCCGCCAACCGTGGCATTTTCAGCCAATCGACAGGTCCACAGGAAAGCGTGCTGCGAGCGGGGCGCGAAATGCCTCAGACCATCCGGCTCAGCGCCTCGAAAAAGGCGACGGCCGCCACATCGAGCGGATCGTCGACCGGCACCGGCTGCGACGACATCTTTGCGATCACCACTTCCGTCTTGGGATTGACGTAGAGCCACTGGCCATGGATGCCGATTCCGCAGAAGGCACCGCTTTGCGCCCCTGTCTGGTACCATTTATTGCGGTAACGTCCCTGCGGAAACAGGAAGGCCATCGTGCCGCGCTGCCAGGCTTCGGAACTGCCGCCTGTTTCGACCGTGTCGCGCACCCAGGCCTCCGGCACGATGCGGCGGCCATTGGCCGTGCCGCCCTGCCGCATCATCTCGCCGACACGCGCCAGATCGCGCGGCGTCACCGAAATACCGCCGGCCGTGCGCGCCGTGCCTTCCATGTCGACCGTGACAGAGGCTTCGCTTGCCGCACCGAGCGGCAGCCACAATTTCTCGCGCAGCAGATCGGTCAGTCGCTGGCCGGAGGCGCGCTCGACCAGCATGCCGAGCAGGTCGGAATTGGGCGAGCGATAACGGAAGGTCTGGCCATGTGGTTCGGCCAGCCGCTGCCGCGTCAGGATGAATTCGCGCAGGCTTTCCGTGCCGCCGCCCGGGTTCCAAAGCGTGGCGCGGCGATAGCGGGCAAAGGCGCTTTCCGGATCGAGATAGGCCTCTTCGAAGTCGAGGCTGACGCTCATGTCGAGCACATGCCGGACGCTCGCATCGCCATAGGCCGATCCCTTGGCTTCCGGAATGTAGCTGATGACAGGTGCTTCCGGATCGAAAATCCCCTCGCCTTCCAATATGCCGGCGAGAATGGCGGTGAACGATTTGCTGATCGAGAAGATGATGTGGCGTCCGCCGAAATCCATATGCGGCGCGAACCAGTCACCAACGATCGTACCGGCCTTCATGATCGTCAGCGCGTCGGTGTCGGAACGCGCGAGGAAGGCCGCCACCGTTACCGGGCCATTTGCCAGGCTGACTTTTTCGCCAAGCAAGCTTCCGAGTTCTTGCCGTGGCGGCTCTGTGCCGCCCGACACCGCGACAGGCGCGCTCGGCACCAGTTCGCCGACATTCTGGAACGACCAGCGGTTGAACGGGTTTTCGCGCCAGTTGGAAAGCAGCACCGCACTGCGGGCAAAGCCATATCTGGTCTCGAACGCGGTCTTGCCGGTCATGGCATTCCTTCCGGCTCTTTTCCTGGAGATTCAGGCCAGCGCCGCAGCGATGGCGTGCACAGCCTTCAGCGTCGCCACCGAATAGGCAATGTTGGTGAAGTCCGGATAGGTCGAAAGCTTCACCACCACCATCCTCGTGTCCCAGTCGATATGGATCATCTGTCCGAAAACACCCCGGCACATCAGCGCGCGCGAGCGCGGATCCTCGATCCAGAACTGGTTGCGATAGCTGCCTTCCGGCAGGCTGGGATTGAAATCCGGCGCATGCTTGCCATTGCGCGTCGCCTCGATCCAGTCGGCCGGCACCACACCGCCGCCATTGTCGAGGATCAGCTGACCGAAGCGGCCATAGTCGCGCAGCGTCGCATTGAAGCCGCCGTCGGCCACCGCGTAGCCGGCGCTGTCGACGGTGAAGCAGGCGCTCTCGTCCGCGCCGAGCTTTTGCCAAAGCTCTTCGGAAACCAGCTGCGGCAGCCGCTTGCCGGTCACCCGTTCCATGATGAAGGCGAGCACGTCGGTTTCGATCGAGCGGTACTCGAAGACGGCGCCGTGCGGCCGGATTTGCTCCTTCAGTCCCAGGATCAGCTCGAACATATGCGACGGCCATTGGAACGCCGGGTCGCTGTTCGGCGGCACCGGCTTCCAGCCGCCCGCGACATCGACCTGGCCGATGTCGGAATAGGGATCGGTGTATTCCTCGGAAAAACGCACGCCGGTGGTCATGTCGAGCACATGCTGCACGCTGGCGCCTGCCCAACCGGTGGCCCCCAGTTCCGGCAGATAAGTCGTCACCGGCGCCGCCGGGTCGATCAGCCCGCGCCCAGCCAGTATGCCGAACACCGAAGCCGTGACCGACTTCGCCATCGACTGCGACAGGTGCAGCGTCCGCTCGTCCATGCCGTTGAAATAGCGCTCATAGGCGACCTTGCCGTCCTTGAGCACGAGGAAACCGTCCGTATAGGTCTCGTCGAGCAGCCCGGCGAGTGTCGTTGCCGCGCCGGTGCTGTCCTCCACCGGCAGCGCGTCGAGATCGACCTCGGCCAGTTCGAGCCGGCGGCGATGGCCGTGCCCGCGCCAGACCTCGGCGGTCGGCAGGAATTCGCGGATGTGCTGGAATGCCCAGCGGTTCCAAGGGCCCCTATCCCAATCGAGCTTCGGCGGCACCATCTGCGGCGGCGAGCCCTGCATGATCGGTGGCCGCGGATCGGAGTTGCGGTAGGATGTCATGTGGTGCGTCCATGAAAAAACGGACCCGCCGGCATTTGCCGCCGGGTCCGCCGCAATGCGACTACTTCTGCAGTTCGGTCCAGATCTTGGTGTAGAGGTCCTGAACCTCCGGCGGGCACATCAATTGCAGCTCTGCATGCGGCTTGGCTGCCTCCGGAATGACCACTTCCGGCGCATCCTTCATGTCGGCCGGCATGTATTTGTCGGAGCCGGCGATGGCATTGGCGTAGCGGTGGAAGGCCGACAGGCCGGCGGCGTTCTCAGGATCCATGATGAAGTTCTGGAACAGCTTGGCATTCTCGACATTCTTGGCTTCCTTGAGAACGACCAGATTGTCGCTCCACAGGCCATAGCCTTCCTTCGGATAGAAATAGTGGATGGCCGGGTTGGCCAGCCGTTGACGTAGCGCCGACCCGTTCCAGTCGCTGGTCGCCTTGAAATCGCCGGCGCCCATCTTCTCGATGGTGTTGTATTCCATGGCGATCCAGTTCGGCTTGGCCGCGACAAGCGTGTCGCGCACCTTCTTCAAGACCTCCTTGTCGGTGGTGCACTGCTGGCCGCCGACATATTTGATCGCCGCGAAGATCACGTCGTTCATTTCGGGGACGACATTGACCTTGCCCTTGAGCTCATCCGGTGTGTTGAAGATGATGCCCCAGGTGTCGGCCGGCCCCTTGTACACGTCGGTGTTGACGACAACGCCGACGGTGCCGAGCGCCCACGGCACCGAATATTTGCGGCCCGGGTCGAATTCGGGATTGGCCCACTCCGGCGCCACGTTCTTGAAATTCTCCATCTTGCCCGGATCCGTTTCCTGGACGAGGCCTTCCTTGATCCAGATCGGAACATAAGTCTGCGAAGGCACCGCAATATCGAAGCCGGTGCCGCCTTGGCGCACCTTGGCCAGCGCCGTGTCGTTTGAATCGTAGTCGGTGATGGTTACCTTGACGTTATATTTGGCTTCGAACTTCTTGATCACGTCGGGGCTGGTGTAGTTACCCCAATTGTAGATGTTCAGTTCGCCGTCGGCGCGAGCGAGGCCCGTCATTGCGAGCAGCGCCAACCCCATGGCGGTCGCTGTGGTCTTCCAGTTCATGGTCCAACTCCCATTTGTAGGTTCAGTCCCGTTTCCTGCTGATCAAGAAAAACAACGTCACGATGGCGACCGACAACAGCAGGAACACGGTCGAAATCGCGTTGATCTCAGGGGTTATCCCCCGGCGTATCTGGCCCAGCATGTAGGTCGGCAACGTATCCTGGCCGCCCGATTTGACGAACTCGGTGATGACAACGTCGTCGAGCGAGATGACGAAGGCCAGCATCAGCCCGGCGAGTATGCCGGGCCACAGCAGCGGCAGCGTTATGCGCCGGAACGTCCTGCCACGGCGTTGCGTAAAGATCGGCTGCGGCGCGCTCCAGGGTCAGGTCCATGTTTTCCAGCCGCGCGCGGATCGGCAGATAGGCGAACGGTATGCAGAAAGCGGTATGCGCGGCAATCAGGTAGCCGAGGCCGGAATAGCCGGTGAATATCTTGATGCGCGAGAAGAAGATCAGCAGCGCCACACCGGTGACGATCTCGGGCACCATCAGCGGCTGGTTGATCGCCGCATATTTGAAGGTCAGGCCCGGATACGCTGCCGTACGGGTTGTGGCCAGCGCCGCCATGGTAGCGGCGATGGTCGCAAGGGTCGCGGCAATGGCGCCGATCTGGAAAGACCGCAAGGTCGCATCGATCACCTGCGTGTTCTGCCAGGCCGACTGGAACCATTTAAGCGAGAAGCCGCCCCATTCGGACGTCGATGTCGCCGCATTGAACGCGTAGACGACCAGGACGACGATCGGTAGATAGAGCACGACAAAGCAGGTCGCCGCGATCGCGGTGAACCCTGGCTGGTGCTTGATGGAGAAGCTGCTAGCCATGCCGCACCTCGGATCTGCCGGCATTGCGCACATAGACAAGCAGGGCGACCATGACGATGACCATGACGGCGATCGACAGCGCCGAACCGAGCGGCCAGTTGCGGCCCTGGCCGAACTGCAATTCGATCAGGTTGGAAAGCATCATGTTCTTGCCCCCGCCAAGCACGCTTGGCGTCACATAGGCGCCGATTGCCGGTATGAAAACGAGGATGGACCCGGCAATGACGCCTGGCTTAACCAGCGGAAAGATGATGCGCCGCAGCACCTGGAAGCGATTGGCATAAAGGTCGTAGCCGGCCTCGACCAGTCGGAAGTCGAGCTTCTCCATGCTGGCATAGACCGGCAGCACCATCAGCGGCAGATAGACATAGGCCATGCCGATGAGGATCGCGGTATCGGTGTAGAGGATCTGGATCGGCGCCGAGATGATGCCGAGCTTGAGCAGCACCGTGTTGATGATGCCTTCGTTGCGGATGATCTGCAGCACCGCGAAAGTGCGGATGAGCAGGTTGGTCCAGAACGGTATGGTGATCAGGAACAGCCAGATGTCGCGCGTCTTTTCGCTGCGCGTCGCCATGAAGTAGGCCGTCGGGAAGCCAAGTGCCAAAGTGGCGATCGTCGTCACGATCGCCAGTTTGATCGAGCGCCAGAAGATGGTGACGTGGGCGGCAGCAACCGAAAGCGTGTCGTCGAAGATGTCGCGCTCCATGAACACGGACACCCAGGCCTCCGGCGAGAACTGCCATTTGACGTCGCCGTAGGAACCGGGCGTCAGGAACGAATAGACCAGCACGATCAGCAACGGACCGGTCGCGGCAACAAGGATGATCAACAGTGCCGGCGCCGACAGCAGCCAACGATCGCGGATATCGCGCCGCTCGGCCGCCTTGGCGACTTCCTCCGCGCTCGCCATCAGTCCCTCAGCACTTGCGCGGCATCATTGCCGATCGAAATGCCGACCTTGTCGCCACGCTCGAAGCCGCAGCCGGCGCTGCGCGTGTTCTGCTGGCGCACGGTGAAGGCCTCGCCGCTGTCCAGATGGACATGGATATGCGTGTCGGTGCCGAAATAGACGACGTTTTCGACCGTCCCGGACAGATCGCCCTTGCCGCTGGTCAGCTTGGCATGCTCGGGCCGCACCACCACGGTGGCGTTGTCCTTCGGCTGGAAGCCTTCGGCCACGGTGGCGTCGATCGTCGCGCCGGATTTGAGCGTCGCGCGCGCCTTGCCGTTGCCCATGCCGGTGATCGCGGCGGTCAGGAAATTGGTTTCGCCGATGAAGTCGGCGACGAAGCGCTCCGCCGGCTTGTCGTAGATATCCCACGGCGAGCCGACCTGCAGGATCTTGCCCGACGACATCACCGCGATGCGGTCCGACATGGTCAGCGCTTCTTCCTGATCGTGGGTGACGAAGATGAAGGTGATGCCGGTCTCGTGCTGCAGCCGCTTCAACTCGATCTGCATTTCCTTGCGCAGCTTGTAGTCGAGCGCCGACAGTGGCTCGTCGAGCAGCAGCACTTTCGGCTGCGGTGCCAAGGCTCGCGCCAGTGCCACGCGCTGCTGCTGGCCGCCTGAAATCTGGCTGGTGCGTCGGCCGGCCAGTGTCTCCATCTTGACCAGCTTCAGCATCTGGGCGACGCGCGCCTGGATCTCGGCCTTCGGCTTGCCCAGCATTTCCAGGCCGAACCCGATATTCTGCGCCACCGTCATATGCGGGAACAGCGCATAAGACTGGAACACGGTGTTGACCGGCCGCTTGAATGGTGGCAGTGGCGCGATGTCCTGGCCGTAGAGAAGGATCTCGCCGGCGCTCGGGAAGTCGAAGCCGGCGATCAGCCTCAGAAGCGTGGTCTTTCCGCAGCCGGATGGCCCAAGCAGCGTGAAGAACTCATTTTCGCGGATCGACACCGAGACCGTGTCGAGAGCGGCGACCTGGCTCTCACCGGAGCCGAACACCTTGCGCACACCACGGACTTCGATCGCATTTCTACCCGGTTGTTCCGGCACGCAGTACCCCACTGAAAAAGCCTGCTCTTGGCGGCAGGTCTCGTTGCTGTTCGATTGTCACCACATGCCGATAGGCTTGGCAACCATACAGTTGAACCTCGAATTCAGAAAGCAAGCTCCATGCCACCGTCACGCCTGATAGGTCACCTTGCCGCCGCAGATCGTCGTCACCGGCCGCACCGTATGCAGCGATTCCGGCGCAGTCGTTTCGATATCGGCCGAGAGCACCACAAGATCGGCCAGATAGCCGCGTTTCAACATGCCTTTGCGATGCTCGGCGAATTCTGCATAGGCGCCTTCGACCGTGTAGCCGGCGAGCGATTCATGCAGCGAGAAGCTCTGGTCCGGGTCTTTTGCTGCCCATGGTTTGCGCAGCATTGCCGCCTGCATGCCCAGGATCGGATCGATCGGCGACACCGGCCAATCCGAGGCGAAGACGACGCGCGCGCCAGCATCCTTCAACGTCCGCCAGGCGTAGCTCAGCGGCCAGCGGGCCGGCCCGATGCGCGACACGGTCGGCTCCAGCGGAAAATCCATGGCACCCGGCGCGTGCGGCGGCTGCATCGAGCCGATGACGCCAAGTTCGGCAAAACGCGGCACGTCGGCAACCGTGACAACTTCGATATGTTCGATGCGATGCCGGCTGTCGCGCTTGCCGTTTGCCTTCTGTGCCGCCTGATAGCCGTCGAGCACCGCACGCACGGCACCGTCGCCGATCGAATGCACCGCCATCTGCAGCCCGCGCCTGTCGACGGCCACCGCAAGATCGATGAACTGCTGCGGCGTGAAAAGCGGCTCGCCAATCCAGTCCGGGCGGTCCGCATAGGGCTCGGCCATCACCGCCGTCCATGAATCGAGCACGCCGTCATAGAACACCTTGACGATACCCGAAGACAGCCACTCGCCCTTGTAGCGATCGGCCATGACAGATGCCTTGTCGAGCATGTCGAGGGTCATGAAATTCTTATAGTGGAACGGTATCTGCACACGGCAGGGCAGGCCTTCCTCTGCCTCGATCTCGGCCAGCAGTTCGAGCTGGTAGAAATTGCCGTCCATGTTCTGGATCGAAGTGATGCCGTGGCGTGCGCACCAGGCAAGTCCGCGCCGCATGATGTCACGGTCGGCAGCGCGTTCGACCGCGGTCGGTAGCGGATCCGGCTCGCCGCCGGTCGCCAGCCCCAGCCGGACCCGGCCTTCGCCGGCGAGATCCAGCACCGGACCGAAGGCTTCGCCCTCGCGCAATTCGCCGGCGGCAAGACCATCATCGCCCATGACAATCTCGTTGCCTGGACCAAGCGTGCGTCCATGCAGGATACCGGCCATCTCCAGCGCCCTGGTGTTGGCCCACATGGTGTGATGATCGGGCGCGGCCATGCAGAACGCGCGATCGGGCAAAATGGCGTCAAGATGGTGGCGCGTTACCCGCTCGTTGCCAAGCACGGTGTAGTCGACACCTTGCCCGACCAGCATCTTTGCGTCGGGTCGCGTTGGTGCATAGGCGCGGATCGCCCTTTGCAGCGCCTCGAACCCATGGACGCCCGATAGCTGCAGATGCGCAAGCTCGGCCGCTCCCGAAAAAAGATGCATGTGGGCTTCGATGAAACCCGGGACCACCGAACCGCCCTTGGCGTCGATGACCTTAGTGGCGGGTCCCTTGAGCTCTTCGATTGCAGCGCGGCTGCCAATGGCGATTATGGCGCCGTCCTTGACGGCAATGGCTTCGGTGGCGGGATTGTCATCGTCCATGGTCTGCACACGACCGTTAATGACGATCAGATCAGCACTATGACCCGCACTCGTGACAGACATCGCGACTCCGCGCTTTTGACGACTGGCTGAGACCGACAATCTGTGTCCAACGACCTGCCATTCAACTGGAGCAGCGATATCGGACAAAAATGATGCCAGTGCGCTGTCTTCGAAATTCCCCTTGTTATCCCTGAAGACAGCGTCGATAAAAGAATGCGACTAATTATTCGCGTTTGTCAACGTGCGGAATTTTGAATGTATTGTGGACAGCACCCTGCGCTTGTGTTGAGACCGGGCGGGGAACGAGGACATCGAGCCGTGAAGCGCAGCCTCAGCCGCGAAACCAGAATAGCGCTCGAACCGCGCAAGCAGCCGCGGCAACAACGGTCGAGCAAGGTGGTCGACAGGATTCTCGACGCGGCGCTGACCTTGACCCGGGAGCAAGGAACCAAGACGCCGACGACGCTCGCCATTGCGCAGCGCGCGGGCTTGTCGGTCGGTTCGGTCTACCAGTACTTTCCCAACAAGGAAGCCATTCTTCTGGATCTCGCCCGGCGCTGGCTGTCCTCCTTTCCCGAGGTGATCGCGAAACGCATCGAGGTCGCCGCGCCTACCAACCGTGAAGAGTTTCGACAGGAAGTCCGCAAGCTCTTCATCGACACGTCCAGGCTCTATCTCGAAAACGCCAGCCTGATGCCGGTGATCGAGGCTATCTCAGGCAACGCCGATCTCAGGCCGATCCAGAACGAATATGACGACCAGATCATCGCCCTCTACGCCGCATGGCTGCAGCATGTGAACCCGGCCCTTGAAGACAAGATCGCCAGCCGGCTCGGCGTGGTGATGATGGAGGTCGGGCACGTCTGCCGGCTTGTGGGGCTGAAAAAAGATCGCAGGACGTTCGACCTCATCGAGGACGATGTGGAAGTTATGTGGCTCGCTCTGGTGAGCCCCTATCTCAATCTTGACTGATTTCGCACTTCGAGAGGAGTTTTATGAAGACTGTCTATTCCCCTCTTCATGCCGGTCATGCCGGCCAGATGGAACTGGTGACGGCAGCGATCGTGCCGGGTTTCGAGAAGCCTTCGCGGGCGGAGTTCATTAGGGCACGCGTCGAAAGCGAGAGACTAGGCCCGATCGTCGCTCCCGCCGAGCATGATCTTGCCGCCGCCAAGCGCATCCACAGGGCAGACTACATCGACTTCCTGCCGACTGTATGGCCGCAATGGACGGCCGCCGGCTTCGAGGGCTCGGCGATGGCCTTCACCTGGCCGATACGCGGCCTGCGCGGCGACGTGCCGCCGCAACGCATCGATGCCTTGCTGGGCTACTATTCGTTCGACGCCGGCGCCACCTTCGTCGAAGGCACCTGGGCCGCGATCAAGTCCTCCTACGAGGTCGCGCTGACGGCGGCGGCCCTGGTCAAGGCCGGCGAACGATCGGCTTTCGCGCTCTGCCGTCCGCCCGGCCATCACGCGGGTGCTGCCTTCATGGGTGGCTATTGCTTCATCAACAACGCCGCCGTCGCCGCGCAGTGGTTCCTCGACCAGGGCGCAAGCCGCGTCTCCATCCTCGATGTCGACTACCACCACGGCAACGGCACGCAGGAGATCTTCTACGACCGCGGCGACGTCCAGGTCATCAACCTGCATGGCGACCCGATGACCGAATATCCGTTCTTCCTCGGCCATGCCGACGAGCGCGGCGCGGGCGGTGGTGATGGCTTCAACCTCAACTACCCAATGCCCTTCGGCACCGGCTGGGACGCCTGGAACGCCTCGCTGGAGGACGCCTGCGCCAAACTCGCCGCCTATGCGCCCGATGTCGTCGTCGTCTCGCTCGGCGTCGACACCTTCGAGAAGGATCCGATCAGCCAGTTCAAGCTGAAAAGCGCCGACTACCCCAAGATCGGCCGCCGCATCGCCAGGCTAGGCTTGCCGACACTGTTCGTCATGGAAGGCGGCTATGCCGTCGAGGAGATCGGCATCAACGCCGTCGGCGTGCTGACCGGCTTCGAGGATCGCTAACAGCCAAGACCGGGCGGCAACCCCGCCCGGCTCTCGCGATCAGGTCGGGGCGCCAATGCCTGGCGCAGCTGCCGGAGCGGCCCGTCTACGCGACCGGCCGAGATAGTAGACCGCCGCGGCGGCGACGAGGCCTGCCGCGAGGATGCCTGCCGCCAGCAACGGTCGGTACCAGAACCAGGCGATGGCAATCGTCGTCGTGCCGACCAGGATCGCCAGGAAGAAGGCGATGATGCCGGTGCCCATCCGTGCGATGCTGCCGAGGAACGGAATGACGTCGAGGATGACGCCGATCGGGCCAAGCAGCAGGGCGAAGCCGATCGTCAGCAGCAGCAGACCGGCGGCACGCAACAGCCAGGTGATCAATGTGTTTTCAGAGACCGCGTCGGCGAACATCTTTGCCGCCGGCACGTCGCCGGTATCGACCATGAGCAACTGGTCGCCGGCAACCGTCTGATAGGGTTCGAACTGGCTGCCGGTCTGGCGCGCGACGATGCTGATTACACCGAGCGGCGCCAGGTCGTAACCGATGCGATAGTCGCCCAGCGCCGGCGATGTCGCATCGGCGCCGAGATAGATCCCGCCATCGACGACGCCGACGGGCTTTGTCCCGGTATAGGCGGTCTTGATCGCGACCGCCTGGCTGGACGACAGCGAAAGTTCCTTGTCGCCTTCGATGCGATCGAGCACCGGCGTGTCGAGCATGAAGGCGCCGAGCTTGCCGTCCGGAATCTGGAAGGTCCTGCTGTGGATTGCCATCGGTGGGTTCTGATGGCCGTCCGGCTTCTTGAAATTCGAAGAGTCGATCTGGCTGTCGTCCCACACCCTGGAATAGCTGTAGGTCGTCACCGTCTCCTCGCCGCCGCCGAGCTTCTTCGTCGTCTCCGACTTCTGCTCTTCCTTCCACTGATACATCTCGACGCTGCGCGAGAGGCGCAACCCCAGCACCGCAATGCCGAACTCCGGATCGGCGAGGCCGGTGTCCGCCGTCACCGGTCCGGTGACATGCACGAGCTTGCCGTCATTGCCGGCATCGACGCTGTCGGCCCCAACAGAAACGACGGCGCCCGACCCCTCGGCCAGCGAGCGCGCCGTCTGCACCGCGCGGCCCTCGTTCCAGAACAGACCGATGACCATCAGCACGATCAACAGCAGGCCGAAGACCACCCCGCCCACAGCGCGCTTGATCCGCCCGAACCACGAAACGGATGTCACTTCCCGAAATGAATCGCTCATCGTTGCCCCCGCAAAGTCGCCGGCATGGACGCCCATCCTTTGCCGCTTCCGCGAATCCTACCGGAATCAGGCGCCCGCCGATACCGCCGGCCCGCACCGGCCCCTGCTTTTCCGCCGAAAAGTCCAGCGGAAGACGGCATGAAACGGCCGCTGAGTCGCGATCCGAGTCCATCGGATTCGATTTTGTCAAATCGCGTTTGATGTCGGATTCATCTGCGGGTAGATTAGACCCAAATCAGCCGGTCCTTGGGGGGCGCGGCGACCAACCCAAAGTCTCAAGTACCGGCATCGTCCGGCACCAGACGCGGACGGCTTCGCGTTCCCTGAATGGATTCGGCCTGGTTGGGCGCTGACCGCGCCCAGAGTGTGTCTTCGTCAAAGTGATGCGTATTCGGGTTCGGCCGCTGGCAAAGCCAGCACCGGGCACATGGATCGATTCCGGCCAAAGCATAAAAATGGGCAGTCCCGCCGCGCTTCTCCAATCCGAACCATCGCGCCTTGCGTCTCGCGGCGACCTCACCAGCTTTTTCATGCAGCTTGCCGCAGAGATCGGCGCCGACAGCTACATGCTCGTCGCCATCGTCCATGACCAGGACCGCAACGACGCGCGCATCGTGTCCTCCAACTGGATTTTCGACGCCATCGAGCTCATCGGCAAACGGCTGATCGGCGGCCTCGCCCAGGGTCCGCTGACAGCGGCGCCCGGCATCCGCCCGCAGGCGCTGGTGGCAGCCCATGCCCCCGACACCGGTGGACTGCTCACCGGCGAGGAGGCCCGGCTTCTCGACGTGCTCGGCCATGCCGAGATCTACTCGCTCAGGCTGAACGTCGGTCGCCAGCGTCTGTTCGCACTGTTTTCAGCTGCCGAACCGGGCAAGATCGACCAGCCGGCGCTGATGAAGGCTCAGTTGAAGTGCTGCTACGCGCTCTCCGCCATTCCGCAGCTGATCGCCGCCGCCGCCATGCAGGATCCACTGTCCGACCGCGAGCGCGAATGCCTGTTCTGGGTGTCCGAGGGCAAGACGACGGACGAGGTCGCGCTTATCCTTGGCGTCTCGTCGAACACCGTCAACAGCTACATCACCCACGCCATTCAGAAATTCGCGGCCAGCAACCGCGCGATGGCCATCGCGACGGCGATCAGGAGCGGCATCATTTGAAACACGCGCACGTCAAGGAGGCGGCCGAAGCCCTTTTCAACGAGCAGCGCAATCCGTTCGGTGCCTTCTCGCTCGGTTCCGAAACGCATCACGCCGTCACCATTCCGGATGCCGTGCGCCGCTGCCGCTGGATCGCCGTCGACATCAACGCCTCGGCCTTCGGCCTGTTCTTCGTCAGCCCTTCGGCCGAGCGAGCACGCCTCGTCCCCTGCTTCGATTCCGACTATCCCAGCACGGCTGTGGCGACAAAATTCATCTCCGGCGCCAATGGCGAGGAGATGGTGCGCCACACCCGCATTTCGACGGCGCCGCGCTGGTGGACCGACGACGGCATCGCCAGCTCGCAGGAGACCTTCAGGGACCTCGCCTGGTCGGAACGAACCGCACCCTTGGCGCCGGGCACCAACGGCATTGCCTTCCCCGTTCATGCCGATCGCGGCCAGGGCGGGCTGGTCGTGTTCCTGGGCTCGGAGATCGCCTTGCCGCAAGACGCGCTCTACGAAATCCATGCACGCAGTTTCACGCTGTTTGCCGCGGTCGCCCGCATGCGCCCGAGCGACGCCGGCAGGATGCGGTCGATCTCCAAGCGCGAGCTCGAATGCCTGAAGCTGACCGCCAACGGCAACACCAGCGAGGAGATCGCAAAGCTGCTGAAGCTGTCGGTGCACACCGCCAACCAGTACCTGACCCAGTCGACGCAAAAGCTCAACGCAGTCAACCGCAACCAGGCGGTGGCCAAGGCGCTGCGGCTGGGGTTGATCGAGTAGGCCTGGAATTCGCTCTCGGAAATGACCGAAGGTGGCGCGGCAGCGTCGCGGCAACATCGACAAGCGCGTAGCGCACGAAGCGACTCCGACGTGCTCCCACCAACAAGCGTCTGATTTTCAGAAGGCGAGCGGCTCGGGCCTGCGGATGCGCGCCTGCTCGATCACGGTCTCCAGCAAGGCGGTGTTGTGCTCGGGGTTTTCGCCGGGCTTTTCGAATGACACGTAGTTGACGGCCACCGACGATTTGTCTTCGCTCAACGTCAGCTGGAAATAGACGGTGACGCTGGGCGGCCTGAGCTCCAGATCCAGCACGATCCGCGGACTGCCGCTCCAGTCGATATGGGCCTCGCCGCCATGGCCGAGCCTGAGCGTGCCGGCCATGAAGAACAGTTCGGCCGCCGAATCCACCAGGTCCGACAGGCAGGCGAAATGCTCCAGCCGGATGAAGGCGATGTAGTCGGCGACATCGATCAGCCTGAGCTCGGCGATCACCTGCTCGATGGCGTTGGCGACAATGATCTCGCGGGATCTTGCGTAAGGTTGCCGGTTCATGAGGTCAGTCTGCGCTCAGCCTTTTTCGAGTAGACGATCCGCACCAGCTCGGCGACGGCCTGATAGAATTGCGACGGGATCACGCTATCAACCGAAACTTGCTTGTACATGGAGCGGGCAAGCGCCACGTCCTCGAAGATCGGGATATTGTTCTCCCTGGCGATCTCACGGATCTTGAGCGCCACCAGATCCTGGCCCTTGGCCAGCACCAGCGGCGCCGCATCCTCGTCGCGGACGTATTTCAGTGCGATCGAGAAGTGGGTCGGGTTGGCAATGATCAGCGTGGCGCGCGGCACCGCCGTCATCATCCGCTTGCGGGCGCGGTCGCGCGCCAGCGATCTGAGCCGCGACTTGACGATCGGATCGCCTTCCGCCTGCTTCATCTCGTCCTTGACCTCCTGCTTGCTCATGCGCAGGTCGCGCCGCCAATGGAAACGTGACCAGACCAGGTCGACCGTCGCAATCAGTCCCATGACGAAGACGATCGCCACCAGGATGTCGATGACGATGCCCCTTATGACGAGACCAAAAGCGACCGGGTTGGTGATCATCCCGGCGAGCAGCTTGCGGTGGTCCTCCGACAGCGTGAAGAAAAGCACGACGACAGCCAAGCCGAGCTTGCCCAGCGATTTCAGGAACTCGACGAAGCCCTGGGCACCGAACAGCCGGCTCCAACCCTTGGTGATCGAAATGCGCGACAGTTGCGGCCTGACCCGCTCGCCGACGATTTGCGGCATGTTCTGGAACACCGAAGCACCGACGCCGGCCACCACCAGCAACACCAGCAGGCTGACGACGGCGCGGCCGATCTCGAACATGACGGTCTTGTAGAGCGCGATGACGTCGGTCTCGGTGTCCATCGGCCAGGCCTCCGGCTTCTCCAGGAACATCGACAGGAACATGCCGAGATCGACGATCGCGTCCTTGGCGTAGAAGACGGTGAACACCAGTATGGCGACGAAGGACGTGAAGAGAGCGGTCTCGCGCGAATGGGGCAGCTTGCCCTGTTCGACCGTGTCACGGATCTTCTTTTCTGTGGCTTCCTCGGTTTTGGAGTCCTTGTCGACCGCCTCAGCCATGGTGACCTAACCGAGCCGCCACCGTCAGGCAGCTTCGTTCTGTGACGACGAGGGAAGTTCGAATGCCCCCTCGCGCGACAGGCGGATCGTCGCCACGGCGATCGTCTTGCGCGCCGTCATGATGTCAGCCAGGGCGATGCCTTCCGAGCCCTGCCCGAGTTCGGATTCGATCATGCGCCGCGAGCGTGCGCCGATCGCCGACAGCACCGATTCGGTCAGCGCCGGTGGTGCGCCGCGCAGCGCCAGCGTAACCAGTTCTGTCGACAGCCCGTCGAACAGAAGCACCCGCGCCTTCTGGGTCAGCAACGGCAGGTCGTCGAAGGCGAACAGCCGCGACCTGACGCCGTCGAGATCGGGCGTGCCGGCCTCCTCCAGATCCTGCATGACCTCTTCAAGCTGCGGCTTGTCCATTTCGTTGAGCACGCTGGCGACCCGCGCCTGCCCGGCAGAAATGTCCTTGGTCGCGGCTTGCGACAGCAAACTCGAGCGCAACTGGCTTTCGACGATCTTCGCGGCCGCATCCGGAATGGTCGCCATTGTCACCATGCGCTTGATGATCTCGCCGCGCATCGGTTTTGCCATGGTCAACAGCACGTTCGCCGCAGCTTGCGGGGCAAGATTCGACAGCACCATGGCCGCGGTCTGTGCGTGCTCGCTGGCGAGGAAGGTGCCGAGCCGTGCCGGCTCGAGCTTCTCCAGATCGGGCCAGATCGGCTGCGGCCGTTCCGGCGCCACCTCGAACTTCTTGTCGCCCATAATGGCGCTCATTTCTTCGGGCGACAACAACTCATTGAGGATCGTGTCCATCCTGTCGGCGGAATCGAGCAGCCCCGCGCCTTCGGTGAACTCGGCCTCGAATTCGGCGACGATGCGTTCGAGGTCGCTCTGCGGAATCGTGCGCAGCAGCCGCGCTCCCTCGATCAGCGCCTTCAATTCCTCCTGCTTGAAGAATTTCAGCAGCCGGCTGGCCGAGGGCTTGCCCATTGCCACCAGTATGGCGGCGGCCTTTTGCGGGCGCGTCAGCGTGGTAAGCGTCGTCATGCTGTCTGTCCCTGCGGCACGCCGGTTTATCCTATGCGCTCTTCGTGGCTGCGATGATTTCGGTCAGCCTGATGCCGAAGCGCGACGGGTCGCTTTCGAGCACGGTGATCTCGCCGCGCGCGATCTTGCGGCCGTTGACCACCACGTCGACGGGTTCGCCGATGCGCCGGTTGAGCGCAACCGTCGAGCCTTTCTGCAACGCCATCAGGTCGGACACCGGCATTTCGGTGCTGCCGAGGATGATCTGCACATCGACCGGGATGCTCATGATGATGTTCGAATTGGCGCCCGATGCCGCGCGGAAGGCAACGTCCGGACGCTTCTCCTCTTCCTGGAGAACGCCGCGCAATTCCTCGATGGCGCGGTCGAGTTGCTCGTCCGGCTGGTCGAGTTCGGCTTCCACCTTGGTCTTGGCCATTGATCGTCTCCCAAAAAACTCGAGCCTGCCGGCGTCAGCCCGGCATCAGCCCATCGATGAAGTCCTGCCCGGCATCGTAGGGATGGCGGACGCGAACGGTGTAATTCTGGCCGAGCTTGCCGAACTCGCAAACAAACAGCGTCTTGTCGCGTGCGCTGAGCCGCGCCTGCGATTGCGCGGTCTCCTCGAATTCGATGACCTGCCCCACCTCGAGGCTGGCGAGGTCGCCAAGCGTCAGCCGCGCGAGCGGCATGGTCGCCTTCAGCGTCACCGTCGAGCGCATCACCTCTTCCGAGAACCGCGCCCTCCAGTCCGACCCCGTCGTCTGGTCGTCATTGGCACCGGCCGCGCCGCCACGGGTCGCCAGCAGGATGCGTTGCGGGATCATCACCGTGACCGTGCCGCTATCGGTCGGCGTCGAGATGCCGAAGACCATGCGAACCGCCGCTCCGTCGCGCAGCACGCGCCGCTTGGCTTCCGCACCGGACATCGCGCGCTGTACCGGCAGCCGCAGGTCGAGCGAGCGCCTGCCCGATCCGTTCAAGGCCTGCGCCACTTCCTGGAACACCATCGTCGCCACATCGGTCTCGATCTGCGACAGCTCACGCTCGATCGGCGAGACCGGCAGGTCCGGATCACCTCCGAACAGTGCACACACCATCACCGCGATGGCAGGCGCATCGATCACCAGAGTCATGGCGTCGGAGGACGTCGGCGACGCAATAATGGTCATGGCGAATGTGTCGCCGGCATACGCGCGTGCGTCGGGAACGCGGCTTACCTCTACCGCGCGCAGGTCGACGGTGACTGGTGCGCCCAGTTCACCGGCGAGGCTCTTCTGCAGCAGCGGCACGGCGCGCTCGGCCATCCCGCGCCCGGCGCCGATGACATGGGCGGCTTCGCCGCTGTCGCCGACCAGACGCTCGATGATCAAGGAACGGGTCTCGGACGGACTGCCTGGGCTGGTCATGACGACGAACGGCCTCTGTCGCTGCGCATGCTCAGGCCGCTTTCTTCTCGGCCGTGCCGGTGTTCATCGTGCTCTGCTCGACGGCGTCGATCGTCGGCCGCTCGTAAGACGAGATGGTCTTGCGCCCGAACTCGATCGCGACCTGCGGCAGGGCGCCGTTCATATAGGCCAGCAAGGTCTGCTTGACGATGATATAGAGCCGGTTCCGCTTCTCGCGCACGGTCTTGATCTTGGTGGCGACCGGCCCGACCAGAGCATAGGACAGGAAGATGCCGAGGAAGGTTCCGACAAGTGCCGCGCCGATCAGGCCGCCGAGGATTTCCGGCGACTGGTCGAGCGCGCCCATCGCCTTGACCACGCCAAGCACGGCGGCCACGATGCCAAGCGCAGGCAGGCCGTCACCCACCGCCACCAAGGCATGATAGGCCTTCATCTTGTCGGCCTTAATGGTGTGTATCTCCTCGTCCATCAGCGCCTCGATCTCATGCGAGCGCGCATTACCGATGATGATGATGCGGCAGTAGTCGCAGATGAAATGCGTCAGGTCATGGTTGTGCAGCACCGTCGGGAATGCCTGGAAGATCGCCGATTCCTCCGGATTGTCGATATGCGCCTCGACTTCGCTGCGTGACTTGGACCGCAGCTCGCGCATCAGGCTGTGCAGTACGCCGAGCGTTTCAAGATAGTCCCGCTCCTTCGGCACCGCCTGCTTGAAGGCTTCGAGAATGCCTTTGCCGGTATCCTTGACGGTCTTCATCGGGTTGGCCACGAGGAAGGTGCCAAGCGCCGCACCGCAGATGATCACCGCTTCCCATGGCTGCATCAGCACGTGAAGATGGCCGCCCATGGCCATGAAGCCACCGAGAACGCAGCCGAGCGTCACCACCAGTCCAATCAGAATGCCCACGCAAGATCCTTCCGCATGTCGCTTCAGGATCAACGGATAATCCCCGTGCCTTGTGTGAGGCTTGAATCCCCAATGTTGCGAAGCACGAGCGTCGCGAAACATGTCCCGACACGGATTCAGCTTCGCGCAAGGAAGTGAGGATATTGTCCTGACACAGCTTCGGCCGGAGGCGCAGCGTGTTGGACACTTATACGAGCTATCAGCTCATCACCAAGGACATCACCAAGTCACTCGACCAGGTCGAGGCGCAGCCTGTCGTGAAGCGCGACACCGACTATTATCTTGCCAATATCGGCAACGTCAAAACCATCGACGATTTCGTCAAGGACACACGCCTGTTCACCTATGCCATGAAGGCATACGGCCTCGGCGACATGGCCTACGCCAAGGCTTTCATGGTCAAGGCACTGAAGGAAGGCGTCTCTGACGAGGACAGCTTCGCCAACAAACTGACCGACAAGCGCTACGCCGCCTTCGTCAAGGCGTTCAATTTCGCCGCCCATGGCGAGACCGCCACGCTGTTCCCCGCCGCCCAGCAGGACACGGTCGACAAATACATGCGCCAGACGCTGGAGGAAAACGCCGGCGAGACCAATGAAGGCGTGCGGCTGGCGTTGTACTTCGACCGCAAGGCGTCGAGCATCACCAACTGGTACGACGTACTTGCCGACACGGCTCTCTCCAGCGTGGTCCGCACCGCGCTCGGCCTGCCGGATTCCTTCGCCTCCGCCGACATCGACAAGCAGGCGCAGGCGTTCGAGCAGAAGCTCGACATCGCCGATTTCACCGACCCCGAAAAGCTGAGCAAGTTCCTCACCCGCTTCACCAGCATGTGGGAGATCAACAACCCGACCTCGACGGCGCAGACATCGGTCAGCGTGCTTTTCGCCCAGCCGACCACGGTCGGCATATCTACCGATCTGATGATGGCCATGCAGAAACTGAGGTTCTGAGAACACCATGCAGGACAGCCTCTACGTAGCCCTGTCGTCGCAGATCGCGCTCGAGCGCCGGCTCGACACCATCGCCGACAATGTCGCCAACGCCTCGACCATCGGCTTTCGCGCTACCGGCGTTAAGTTCGAGGACGTAGTCTCCGGTACCGGGCCAAAGTCCGTCTCTTTCGCCTCTTCCGGCAACACCTATCTTTCCAATGCGCATGGCTCGATGACCGAGACCGGCAATCCCTTCGACTTTGCCATCCAGGGCGACGCCTGGTTCGCCATCGAGACGCCCGTCGGCACGGTGATGACACGCGACGGTCGCTTCTCGATGAACGATGCCGGCGAACTGATGTCGATTGAGGGCCATCCGGTGCTCGACAGCGGCGGTGCGCCGATCCAGCTCGACCCGCGCAACGGCCCACCCAAGGCCGGTGCCGACGGCTCGCTCCGCCAGGGCGATCAGCTCGTCGGCGCCATCGGTCTCTACGATTTCGACCCAGGACAGAACTTTGTCCGCTACGGCAATTCGGGCATCGTTCCAGCGCATACGCCCGAGCCGGTCACCGACCGCTCCGATGTTGGTGTCGCGCAAGGGTTCCTGGAAGAATCCAACGTCAATCCGGTGCTGGAAATGACCCGGCTGATCATGGTCCAGCGCGCTTTCGAGAACACCGCGGCGCTGATACGCCAGGCCAATACGACCACCGACGACGCGATCAAGACGCTCGGCTCCAAGTAGCGGCATGTCGACCGGCCTGCCCTCGATACGCGCCCTGGAAAAGCAGCCCGACGCCGCGCCGCAAGACCGGCTGGCGGCGCTGGAGCATATCTGGCGCCGGTTCGATGACCCAGATGCGTTACTGCGGCGCGGCGGCCGCGTCGCCGAAATCTCGCCGACCCATTACAAGGTGCACGGCCTGTCTGGCATCGCCAGGCTGGGCGACATCGTCGAGCAGCGCGGCCATTCCGGCACGCGCCGTGGCGAAATCGTCAAGATCGGTCGCGACGAGGTCGTCGTGGCGCCTTTCGAACGCAGCGCCGATGCCGGCATCGGCGACGCCGTGTTCCGGCGCGGCCCGCTGACGGTGACGCCGCACGCTTCGTGGCGCGGACGTGCCATCGACGCGCTCACCCGCGTCATCGACGGCGGTCCGCCGCTGGTGAGATCGGGCGTCGCCGTGGGGGAAGGCACGACGACTCCGGGCGCCATGGCGCGGCAGCGTGTCGGCACCGCTTTCATGACCGGCGTTCGGGTCATCGACATCTTCACCCCGCTCTGCTTCGGCCAGCGTCTCGGCGTCTTTGCCGGATCGGGCGTCGGCAAGTCGACGCTGCTGGCGATGCTCGCTGGCGCCGATGCCTTCGATACGGTCGTCGTGGCGCTCATCGGCGAACGCGGGCGCGAGGTGCGCGAATTCCTCGAGGACACGATCGGCGCCGAAAGCATGGCCAAGACCGTGGCCGTCGTCGCCACCAGCGACGAGAGCCCGATGATGCGCCGGCGCGCACCCGACACCGCCATGCGCGTCGCCGAGCATTTTCGCGACCAGGGCCATCGCGTGCTTCTGGTGCTCGATTCGATCACCCGCTTCGCCCATGCGCTGCGCGAGGTGGCGACGGGGACCGGCGAGCCGCCAGTCGCGCGCGGCTACCCGGCCTCGGTGTTCACCGATCTGCCCAAGCTGCTCGAGCGGGCCGGACCCGGCATCGAGGGACCGGGGGTCCAAGGCAAGGGGTCGATCACCGCCATCATCTCGGTGCTGGTCGACGGCGACGACCACAATGATCCGGTCGCCGATTCGGTGCGCGGCATCCTCGACGGCCATGTCGTGCTCGACCGCGCGATCGCCGAACAGGGACGTTATCCGCCGGTCAATCCGCTGTCGTCGATCTCGCGACTGGCCGACAAGGCATGGAGCCCCGAGCAGCGCATGCTGGTGACTCGGCTGAAGTCGATGATCTCGCGCTTCGAGGACACGCGCGACATCCGTCTGCTCGGCGCTTATCAGGGCGGCGTCGATGCCGAACTCGACATCGCCGTGCGCCAGGTGCCGCTGATCTACGAGGCGCTGACGCAGTCGCCGCAGGGACCGGCGCGTCGGTCGATCCGTTCGCCGATCTCGCCCGCCACCTGAAGGGAAAGCAGAATGGCGATGCAGGAGAGTGAGCGCCAGTATACCGAACGCATCTTGCGCGAGATGATCGCCGAGGCCAACGCCAAGGAACAGGCCAGGGCTGACGAAGCGAGAATTGCCAAGGCACTTTCTGCCAAGGCCTGGGTTGCCAAAGCCGAGGCTGCACTGGCCAGGGCTGCCAAGCCTCCCCTCCCTAGGGTTCCCCAGGCCGAGGCTGTCGAGATGACAGAGGCCAGCCGCAACTCGCTCATCGACGGGCTGTTTCCGCGCACCGAATGGCCGCAACCGCCAAAGGTGGCATTTCCCCGTTTGGGAAAGAAGCCCGACCGGCGCAGCGACTTTGTCGTCGCAGCCCTTGGCATCACGCTCGGCCTGATCTGCGCACTGTTTCCCTGGTACATCTTCTTCAACCAGGAACAGTTCGGCGTGCAGGCGCTCAACTTCGGCGGCAGCGGCACCAATGCCGGTCGTGTCAGCGGCGGCTCGCAGCTGGAAAATCGCGGTGCGCCGCTGACGGCCAAGGATGTCCCCCCCGATGTCGACCTGTTCGCCACCGGCACCTTGCCCGACCAGACCGAGGATCCCGACCAGGCGCCCGGTCTCGAGCAGCAGCCCTTCCCGGCCGATGCCGACAAATTCCGCATGGTGCACGTCGCCAACGGCCGCGCCATGATCGAGGACGACGCCGGCCTGTGGATCGTCCAGCGCGGTTCGGTGCTGCCGGATTCCAGCCGCGTCTCGTCGATCGAGCAGCGCGGCGGCAAATGGGTCATGGTCACCAGCACCGACCAGGTGATCGAGCTCTCCAAATAGCCGCGTCAGGGCCACGCCCTGCTGACGCAGGCTCAGCGCAAGGTCCGCGCAAGACTGGCAGCCTAGTCTTGTGCGTACCCGCCCGGAGATTCCCATGGAGCCCGTCAACCTTTTCGATCTTGCCACCAAGCAGTCGCAGTGGCTGGCCGTGCGCCAGTCCGCCATTGCCTCCAACATCGCCAACGCCAACACGCCGGGCTACACCGCAGGCGATGTCGAGCCCTTCGAAAAGGTCCTCGACCGCACGGCGGTGTCGCTGCAGGCCACCCAGGCCGGCCACCTCGGCACCGAGGCGACCAATGCCGGCTTCACCGTCAAGCCGGAGGAAACCACCGGGTCGATCATGCCGTCCAAGAACACGGTGGTGCTGGAAGACGAGCTGATGAAGGCCGGCGAGGTCCGTCGCTCTTTCGAACTGAACACCGCGATCGTCAAGGCCTTCCATTCCATGATGATGATGGCGGTGAAGAGCTGACATGGACGCGCTGACCGCAGCCCTCAAAGTCGCCGCATCCGGCCTCGGCGCCCAGTCGGAGCGTCTGCGCGTGGTCTCGGAAAACCTTGCCAACGCCCAATCGACGGGCACGACTCCGGGCTCCGATCCTTATCGTCGCAAGACCATCAGCTTTGCCTCCGAGCTCGACCGCTCATCCGGCGGCTCGCTCGTCGAGGTCAACTCGATCGCCCGCGACCCCTCAGATTTTCCCGTTGAATTCCAGCCTGGCAACGAAGCCGCCGACGACAAGGGCTACGTCAAGATGCCCAACGTCAACGTGCTGATCGAAATGGCCGACATGAGCGAGGCCAACCGCTCCTATGAGGCCAATCTTCAGGTCATCAAGCAGGCGCGCGACCTGATTTCCATGACCATCGACCTGATGAGGAACCAGTAATGATCAGCGGCATCGGCAACATTGGCGCACTTCAGCTCAAACCGGTGACCGAAGGTGCCGAAGGGGCGACAGCGTTGTTCCAGGGCATCGTGTCGCCCCAAGCCACGGAGAATGTCGGTACGTCCTTTGCCGAGGCGCTGAGCCATGCTGCGTCGAAGACCGTCAACACCTTGCAGAATGCCGAGCAGGTATCGATCAAGGCGCTCAGCGGCGACGCCGATACGCGCCAGGTCGTCGACGCCGTCATGAGTGCCCAGCAGGCCCTGCAGACGGCGGTCGCGATCCGCGACAAGGTCGTCTCGGCCTATCTCGATGTCAGCCGTATGGGCATTTAGGACCGCATCATGAAAGCACTCGCCATCGCCGCCACCGGCATGAACGCCCAGCAGACCAATCTGGAAGTCATCGCCAACAACATCGCCAACATCAACACCACCGGCTACAAGCGCGCCCGGGCCGAATTCTCCGACCTGCTCTACCAAGTCGACCGCACGCAGGGCGTGCCCAACCGCGCCAACACCTCGCTGGTGCCGGAAGGCGTCTCGATCGGTCTCGGCGTCAAGACGACGGCCGTCCGCAACGTCCACACCCAGGGCGAATTGACCAGCACCGGCAACAGCTTCGACATGGCGCTGACCGGCAGGGGCTGGTTCCAGATCGAGGGCGCCGACGGCGGCACGCTCTATAGCCGCGCCGGTGCCTTCAATACCAACGCCACGGGACAGCTGGTGACTGTCGACGGCGCCAATGTCGTCCCGGCCATCACCGTGCCTGCCGATGCGGTCGAGGTCATCGTCAACAAGACGGGCCAGGTCTTCGCCCGCATCGATGGCCAGACCGATCTCCAGCTTCTCGGCCAGCTCCAGCTCGCCAACTTCGCCAACGAGGCCGGCCTCGCACCGCTCGGCGACAATCTGTTCCAGGAGACCGCGGCTTCGGGCCCGGCCAATGTCGGCGTGCCCGGCGACCCGGGCTTCGCTACGGTCGAGCAGGGCTATCTTGAGGCGTCCAATGTCGATCCGGTCAAGGAAATCACCGAACTGATCTCGGCGCAGCGCGCCTACGAGATGAACTCCAAGGTCATCCAGGCGGCCGACGACATGGCCTCGGTGGTGTCCAAGAACATCAGGTAACGGATGATGGCCTCGCCGACCTCCCGCTCCGCATTCCTCCGCACCGCGCTGATCCTGGCGCTGGTGGCCGGCGGCGTGCCCGCTGTTGCCCAGGAGCAGGCAAACCAGTCGGCCAATCAGATCGCCAGCAACCAGACCGTCAGCGAAGTCGTGCTGATCCCCAACCGGGTGATCTATCCGGGCGAGACGGTCGAGCTTGGCGTCCTGAAGCAGGTGACGCTGCTGCCGGGCAAGCACAAGCCCGATGCGGTCGCCACGCGGGCAGAGGAACTCCAGGGCAAGGTCGCCAAGCGCACGCTGCTGCCCGGCCGCTACATTCCCACCGCCGCCATCCGCGACGCCTGGCTGGTCGAGCAGGGCGCTGCCGTGCAGATCTACTTCACCGCCGGCGGGCTGACCATCTCGGCTTCGGGCGTCACCCTGCAGCCAGGTGCTGCCGGCGACCTCGTCAAGGTTCGCAACGTCGACAGCGGCAAGATCATCTCCGGCACGGTGATGGCCGACGGGACCATCAGGGTCAGCGCTACATGACGCGCGGACTTGCCTTTCTGCTGGCGGCCGTTCTCGGCCTGCAGCCGGCACTGGCCGACGGGCTGACGCCCAAGGCCAAGCGCGAGCTCGCCGCCAGGAACGGCGGTGTCTACAACGATCCGGAATACGACCCGGCCACCACCAGCCGCATGTTCCGGGTGTCGAACGGGCCAAGCTCGTTGCCACCGGGTCAAGTGGCGTCGCGCATCAAGGACATCGCCCAGCTGCAGAGCGCGCGCGACAACCAGCTTGTCGGCTACGGTCTGGTCATTGGCCTGGCCGGATCTGGCGACAGCCTGCGCAATTCGCCTTTCACCGAACAGTCGATCCGCGCCATGCTGGAAAACCTCGGCATCGCCACCGAAGGCGGCAGTGCCCGCGCCAAGAACGTCGCCGCTGTCATCGTCACCGCCAACATGCCCGCCTTCGTCCAATCGGGGGCCCGCATCGACATCGACGTCTCCTCGATGGGCGATGCGACATCGCTGGCCGGCGGCACGCTGATCATGACGCCGCTGAAGGCCGCGGACGGCGAGATCTATGCCGTCGGACAGGGATCCGTCATCGTTTCGGGCTTCACCGCCCAGGGCCAGGCCGAGCAGCTGACACAAGGCGTGCCGACCGCCGGACGGGTGCCGAACGGTGCTATCGTCGAGCGTTCGGTGCAGGCCGAGTTCGACGACCAGGCCGTGCTCACCTTGCAACTGCGCAACCCCGATTTCTCCACTGCCATTCGAATCGCCGACGCCATCAATGACTACACCGCGCAGCGTTTCGGCATGCGCGTGGCCGCCGAACGCGACGCCCGCACCGTGCAGATCAGAAGGCCGAAGAACGTTTCGGCGGCGCGCTTCTATGCCGAGATCGAAAATCTGGTGGTCGAATCGGACACGCCGGCCCGCGTCGTCATCGACGAGCGCACCGGCACCATCGTCATCGGCAATGACGTCAAGATCTCGCGGGTCGCCATCAGCCACGGCACGCTCACCGTGCGCATCACCGAGGCGCCGAGGGTTGTCCAGCCCGAGCCCTTCTCCAAGGGCGAGACCGCGGTCGAGCCCTTCACCGCCATCGAGGCCACCCGGCCGGACGCGCGCGTCGCCGTGCTCGACGGTCCCAATCTCGAAACGCTCGTTTCCGGCCTCAACCGCCTCGGCGTCAAGCCCGACGGCATCATTGCTATCCTGCAAGGCATCAAGTCGGCCGGCGCCCTGCAGGCCGACCTGGTTCTCCAATAGGCCATGCCGATGATCGATCCTCTCTCCGCAAAACCGGACTCTCGCTTCGCTGCGCCGGCGCTTCTCGCTTCGGCCCTCGCCGCCATCCTCCTGACCATCGGGCCGGCCGGCGCCGAGGACACGGTGCGCCAGGTGCTGCCCGGTGGGCCGCCGCCGGTGGCCCCGCAGCAACTGACGAAGGAGAAGGCGCCGGACGAAAGCGAGATCCAGCGCTTCTGCTCCAACATCGCCGACGCCGCGCGCGACCGCCGCTATGCGCTACAGGCGCAGGAGCTGAAGGAACTGCAGGCCGGCATCGACCAGCGCATGAAGGCGCTGGAAGACAAGCGCGCCGAATACGAGCAATGGCTGAAGCGGCGCGAGGTGTTCCTGGCGCGCGCCGAGGACGGTGTCGTCAAGATCTACGCCGGCATGAAGCCCGATGCCGCGGCCGAACGCCTGGCGATGGTCAATGTCGACCTCGCCGCCGCCATCCTGATGAAACTCGATTCGCGCAAGGCCGGCGTCATCCTCAACGAAATGGACCAGAAGGCGGCGGCGGCGCTCACCGGCATCATGGCCAGCGCGGCGCGAAGGGTAGATCCGTCATGATCCGCAGAATGCTCATCCTGCTTGGCGTCGCCGTACTGTCCGGCTGCGGCACCGATCTCAGGGAGGTCGGCCGGGAGCCCGCGCTGTCGCCGGTCGGCTCAGGCATCACCGGCAGCGTCAACGCCCCCTATAGCTATCCCGAAGCACCGCCGGCGCCTGTGAAGAAATTCTCGCTTTGGGATGATCGCCAGAGCCGGCTGTTCACCGATCCGCGCGCACTGCGCGATGGCGACATCCTGACGGTCAAGATCAAGCTCAACGACAAGGCGAATTTCAAGAACCAGAACGACAGGAGCCGCACCGCCGCGCGCAAGCTCGGCTATGACGTCACGCTGGGATGGGAAGGCAACAGCACAAGCGGCAAGGGCGATGCCGGCCTGAGCTCCAGCACCGAGACCAACGCCGACGGCGAGATCAAGCGCTCGGAAAACCTCGAGCTGAACGTCGCTGCCGTGGTCACCGAAGTCCTGCCCAACGGCAATCTGATGATCCGGGGCTCGCAGGAAGTGCGCGTCAACTACGAACTCAGGGTGCTGACCATCGCCGGCATGGTGCGGCCGTCCGACATCGGCGCGGAGAACACCATCTCCTACGAACGCATCGCCGAGGCGCGCATCTCCTATGGCGGCCGTGGCCGCGTCAGCGAGGTCCAGCAGCCGGCTTACGGCCAGCAGGTCCTCGATCAGGTCCTGCCTTTCTAGAGCGGGCCGTTGGGGGAAACCAAGCCATGGCGAACGTCGAACAGGTCGAGTCAAAAAAAGGACCTTCCCTTGTTATCCAGCTCGCCATGCTCCTGGCGATGACGGGCGCCGCCATCGGCATGGGCTGGATGTCCGGCGGCTATCTGAAAGCCGCTGGCGGGCCGGTGCCGGTACCGGTGGCCCCGGAAAACGAAGGCAGCACCGGGAAGGCCGCGGGCGCCGAGGGTCACGGAACCGAGGTCGGACCGGCGCTTGTCGCGCTACCACCGATCACCACCAACCTCGCCGCGCCGTCCGAGATATGGATAAGGCTGGAGGCATCGGTGGTCTATGACGCGCCGCAGCCATCGGCGATGACCGAGGAGATCCACCAGGATCTGCTGGCTCTGCTGCGCACGATGAAGCTGCATCAGATCGAGGGCGCCAGCGGCTACCAGCATCTGAAGGCCGACCTCGAGGAGCGCGCCGCCATTCGCAGCGGCGGTCACGCCAAACAGATTCTGATCAGGACATTGCTGCTCGAATGAGAAGATTTCTTGTCGCCGCGGCGCTGTTGATCGTCGCCACATCCGTCGCCGGAGCCCAGCAGCTGGATCTCGGCGGCATCGGCAAGGCCGACGGCACCACCGTCGGCTACATCATCCAGATGTTCGGCCTGCTCACCGTGCTGTCGGTGGCACCGGGCCTGCTGATCATGGTGACGAGCTTTACCCGCTTCGTCATCGCCTTCTCGATCCTGCGCGCCGGCATCGGCCTGCAATCGAACTCCGGCCAATTTGATCCTTATCTCGCTGTCGCTATTCATGACCTTCTATGTGATGGCGCCGACCTTCGACCAGGCCTGGAACACCGGCGTCAAGCCGCTGATGGACAACCAGATCAGCCAGACCGAGGCATTCGAGAAGATTTCGGACCCGTTCCGTACCTTCATGCTGCGCAATGTGCGCGACAAGGATTTCGACCTCTTCGCCGACCTTGCCCGCGAGCGCGGCCAGGTCGTTGCAAAGGAGACCGTCGACCTGCGCATCCTGGTGCCGGCCTTCATGATCTCGGAGATCCGCCGCGGCTTCGAGATCGGCTTCCTGATCGTGCTGCCGTTCCTCGTCATCGACCTGATCGTCGCCACCATCACCATGGCCATGGGCATGATGATGCTGCCGCCGACCGTCGTGTCGCTGCCCTTCAAGATCCTGTTCTTCGTTTTGATCGACGGCTGGAACCTGCTCGTCGGCAGCCTGGTGCGATCCTTCACCTGACCGTCCGGCCAAACGCTGCGCCTGCAAGAATTTCCCGCAATATATTTTCGGTTAACCGTCCGATTTAGCGCTTTGGTAGGGACTTGCCACCATAGTCGCTCGAGATGGCGGGTGATCTGTTTCAGCGATCATTGGCATGATGCCGCACCGTCATACCGGACAAGCCGGTATGTCAAAAAAACACGTGTAAAAACAAGGTACGAGTAGCCATGTCCAGTATCATGACCAACGCCTCGGCGCTGACCGCTCTGCAGAGCCTGAACTCCACCAACAAGCAGCTTGAAATGACGCAGGCCCGCATTTCGACCGGCTACCGCGTCGCCACCGCCAGCGACAACGCCGCCTACTGGTCGATCGCCACCTCGATGAAATCCGACAACAAGGCGCTTTCCGCCGTTCAGGACTTCCTCGGCCTCGGCGCCGGCAAGGTCGACACCGCCTACACCGCCATCAATGACGTCAAGGACCAGGTCGACCTGATCAAGTCCAAGCTCGTCACCGCCCGTGGCGCCAGCCAGGAAGACCAGCAGAAGATCGCGACCGAAATCAACGCCATCCAGGCGCAGATCAAGTCGTCGGTCACCAACGCCAATTTCGCCGGCTCGAACCTGCTGCAGAACGACGGCGCCGCCGCTTCGGACCTGAAGATCGTCGCTTCCTACAACCGCACCGGCGCGACCGTCACCATCGACACGATCGATGTTGCGGCTGCCGACACGCAGGTTCTCGACGTGGCCGGCACCGGCGGCATCGTCGGTGGTCTGCTGGCCACGACCTTCTTCGATCCGAGCGCAGCTGCGGTTACCGACGCCGCCATCGACACCGCACTCGGCAACGTGGAAACGGCGCTTAGCTCACTGTCCACCGGCGCTGCCTCGCTCGGCGCCGCCAAGTCGCGTATCGACACCCAGAAGAGCTTCCTGTCGAACCTGAGCGACTCGATCGACAAGGGCGTCGGCGCCCTGGTCGATGCCGACATGAACAAGGAATTGACCCGCCTGCAGGCGCTCCAGGTCCAGCAACAGCTCGGCATCCAGGCGCTGTCCATCGCCAACGGCAACTCGCAGTCCATCCTGTCGCTGTTCCGCGGCTGATCGCCTACCGGACTTCAGTTATCTGCATCGGGCCGCGCCATCAGCGCGGCCCGATTTTCGTTGTGAAGATGCCACCGTTTTTCGTTGTCAAAGCATGGTTTTAACGCGCCATTAACGATATCACGATACTCATGGTTAACCATTCGCTTAGGACGGGCAGACCACCAGCTGGTCGACAGGCATGACGCTCCCGCCGAACAGGTTGACCGGCATGCGCGAGGCATGCCTGCTTTGAGAAGAGGTGTATCTTGGCAAGCATCATGACCAACGCCGCGGCGCTGACCGCGCTTCAGAGTCTCAACGCCACCAACAAGCAGCTTGAAACGACGCAGGCCCGCATTTCGACCGGCTACCGCGTCGCCACCGCCAGCGACAACGCCGCCTACTGGTCGATCGCCACCTCGATGAAATCCGACAACAAGGCGCTTTCGGCTGTTCAGGACTCGCTCGGCCTCGGCGCCGGCAAGGTCGACACCGCCTACACCGCCATCACCGACATCAAGGACCAGGTCGACCTGATCAAGGCCAAGCTCGTCACCGCCCGTGGCGCCAGCCAGGACAACCAGCAGAAGATCGCGACCGAAATCAAGGCCATCCAGGACCAGATCAAGTCGTCCGTCACCAATGCCAGCTATGCGGGCTCGAATCTGTTGCAGAATGACGGCTTGGCCGCTTCGGACCTGAAGATCGTCGCTTCCTACAACCGCACCGGCACAACCGTTGCCATCGACACGATCGACGTCACGGCCGCCGACACCCAGGTTCTCGACGTGGCCGGCACCGGCGGCATCGTCGGCGGTCTGCTGGCCACGACCTTCTTCGATCCGAGCGCCGCCGCGGTCACCGACACCGCCATCGACACTGCACTCGGCAACGTTGAAACGGCGCTTGCCAGACTGTCGACCGGCGCTGCCTATCTCGGCGCCGCCAAGTCGCGCATCGACACCCAGCAGAGCTTCCTGTCGAACCTGAGCGACTCGATCGACAAGGGCGTCGGCGCCCTGGTCGATGCCGACATGAACAAGGAATTCGACCCGCCTGCAGGCGCTCCAGGTCCAGCAGCAGCTCGGCATCCAGGCGCTGTCCATCGCCAACGGCAACTCGCAGTCCATCCTGTCGCTGTTCAAGAGCTAGGCAAATTTTCCATTCGGGTTGACAAGCTTTTTCTTCGGATTGAAAGGCCGCGCCTGGGGCGCGGCCTTTTCGTTTCCGCCTATCATCCTCGCACAAGCTTCGCGGTCTAGTGTTCCCACGGGCAGTCTTGCTGGGAGCCGTTAATCGTGCCGGAACAGATCCAGAGCATCGTCTCGAATCTCCAGGGATTTGGCGTCAAGCGCCTCGCCATGCTGGGCGGCATCGCCGCGCTGGTCATGGCCGTCATCGGCGTTGCCTCGGTCTATCTCAACCGGCCGGCCTACGAGACGCTCTATGTCGGACTTGAACGCTCCGACGTGAACCAGATCGGCCTGGTGTTGGGCGAAGCCGGCATCGGCTTCGACGTCGGCCCCGACGGCACCACCGTGCTGGTGCCGGCCGGCACCACCGCGCAGGCGCGCATGCTGCTTGCCGAGAAGGGTCTGCCGACCAGCGCCAATGCCGGCTACGAGCTGTTCGACAATGTCGGCTCGCTCGGCCTGACATCCTTCATGCAGCAGATCACCCGGGTGCGGGCACTGGAAGGCGAGATCGCGCGCACCATCCAGTCGATTGCAGGCATCAAGGCGGCGCGCGTCCACATCGTCATGTCAGAGCGCGCCAATTTCCGCCGCGACGAGCAGCAGCCCTCCGCCTCGGTGGTCATCCGCTATTCCGGCATCGATGCCGAAAGGAGCGCCATGTCGATCCGCCATCTCGTCGCCGCCGCCGTTCCCGGTCTCTCGGCCGACAAGGTGACGGTGCTCGATTCCAACGGCAACCTTCTGGCGGCCGGCGACGACCCTTCCAACACCAGCGCCGCACGCACGCTGGGCGTCGAGCAGACGGTGGAGGCGCAGATCGGCGACAACATCCGCCGCGCGCTGACCCCCTATCTCGGTCCCGACAATTTCCGTGCCAGCGTCAAGGCCGACGTCAACACCGACACCCGCCAGACCGAAGAGACGATCTTCGATCCGGAGTTGCGCGTCGAGCGTTCCGTGCAATCGGTGCGGGCCAATGAGAACAACAACCAGAAGCAGGCTTCGGCCCCGACAAGCGTCGAGCAGAACCTGCCGGAGACCCAGACCACCAGCACCGAGGGCCCGCAATCCTCCTCCCAGAATGACCGCAAGGAGGAGATCACCAACTACGAGATCAATTCGAAGAAGATTGCCACCGTCTCCAACGGCTATTCGGTCACCAAGATGTCGATTGCCGTCGTCGTCAACCAGCAGCGGCTGGCGACCATCCTCGGCAAGGACGCAACGCCCGAACAGATCGCCAAGCGCGTTGCCGACATCCAGAAGATGGTGGCTTCGGCCACCGGCTTCGACGACAAGCGCGGCGACGTTATCGACGTCTCGGCCGTCGAGTTCATCGACGGGCTGGACGGCGAGCCGATCGAACAGCCTGGCATGCTGGCATCGATCGGAACGCATGCCGGCACCCTCATCAACGCCGGCGCCTTCATCGTCGTGGTGTTCCTGGTGGCTTTCTTCGGTCTGAGGCCGATGGCAACTGCTCTGACGGCAAAGGCAACGCCAGCCCTCGCCGGTCCGAGCTTCGAGGACGTGCAGCGTTCGCTGCCGACGCCCGAGCCCGCCGCTCTCGAAACGGCGGCCGCTCCGGTGGCCTTGCCGGGCACCCGCCCCGGCTCCACCCCGCTTGACGACCTTCGCCAGAAGATCAGGCCCGCGCCGCAGGACCGCCTTGCCCGCATGGTCGACATCAATGAGGAGCGCACCGCGCATATCCTGCGCAAATGGGCCGCCCAGGAAGTCGCGGGATAAACCATGGCCTCAGTCGCCCTCTTCGACCTCCTGCCCGATTTCGGCACGCGTGCCCAGCGCGGCGCTCAGCCTCAGGCCACGAGCGAAGCCGAGCGCATGCCGGAAGCGCCCGCGCCTCAGGCCGATATCGGCACACTGATCGCCGAAGCCGTCGCCGAGGCCGAAGCAGCATTGGAAGCGCGCCTTGCCGTCGACCATCAGGCCAGCGCTCGACGCCGAGCGCCAGGCCAATGCCGAGGAAGCGAAAGCCTTCCTCGACAGCTTCGGCGGCGATCTCGGCGCCGCCGTCGCCGCGCGCATCGAGGCGATGGAGGCACGATTGACCGGCCTTGTCGGCGCTACGGTCGGCCGCATCATCGGCGGCATCGTCACAGACGACCTGCAGAAGCGCTCGATCGAGGCTCTTGCCCGCACCATCGGCGAGGCCGTCGCCGATTCCGAGGCAGTGCGCATCTCCGTGCGCGGCCCGCTTTCGCTGTTCGAAACGCTGAAGACCTCTCTCGGCCCGCGCGCTGCGCAACTCGACTTTGTCGAGAGCCCAGGTTTCGACCTGACCGTTGCCATCGATGAAACGGTCTTCGAGACGCGCATCGCCGAATGGTCGACTTCCCTGTCCGAGATCCTGTCATGAGCGCTGTCGAGGCCAGCGAAGCCAGGCACGAGATCATCATCGTCAAGCGCAATCATGACGACCACGACGATGGCCATCATGGCGGCGTGTGGAAAATCGCGTTTGCCGATTTCATGACCGCCATGATGTGCTTCTTCCTCGTCATGTGGCTGATCAACGCCGCCAACGAACAGACCAAGGCGGCCGTCGCCAGCTACTTCAACCCGGTCGAGCTGATCGACCGCAATTCCAGCCGCAAGGGGCTTGAAGATGTCGGCGATGGCCCGAGCAAGGTCGGGCTGACGGCCGACAACCCGCAGGACGGGGCCAGCAAGGCCGGCGAGGACGGTCAGGGCGCCGCCGGATCTTCGGACAAAAGGCAGGCCAAGGAATCCTCGCAGGCATCGGACCGCTCCGATGAACAGATGTTTGCCGACCCCTACGCGGTCCTGTCGGAGATCGCCGCCGACACCGGCGTGATGCAGAACGTCAGCGAGAAGGGCGATGGCGGGGTGCAGAATGCCGGCCCGGCGACCGGTGCCTCCGGCGGCGTATCCTACCGCGATCCGTTCGCGCCGGACTTCTGGTCGCAGCAGGTAGCCGCGCCCGGCGCCGAGGCAAGTGCCGAACGCACCAGGATCGAAGGCGATCCGCTGAAGGCCGGCGACAAGGTCGCCGAGAGTCAGGTGCCGAAGGTCAAGGCCGTGCCGCCGGCGCCGCCCGTGACGGCTGCACCGCTCGAGCCATTGGCAAAATCCGCGCCGGACAGGACGGAGCCGAAATCGGCGTCGACGGCAAAGACCGAAGCGGCAAAACCCGAAACCATGGCGAAGGCCGAGCCGGCACCGAAGACCGAGCCCGCGGCAAAGGTCGAAACCGTCAAGGCCGAGGATACCGCAAGGACCGATGCCGGCGAAAAGGCGCCGAGCGCCGCCACCGTCAAAGCCGCGGCCGAGGTCAAGCAGCAACTGGCCGAGGCCTTCAAGCCGGGCGACAAGCTGCATGACGGTGTCTCGGTGCAGGCAACCGACAAGGGTGTTGTGATCTCGATCACCGACCAGCTCGATTTCGGCATGTTCGAGATCGGCTCGGCCATGCCGAGGCGCGAGTTGGTGCTGGCGATGGAGAAGATCGGCCGCATCGTCAACGGCCAGAAGGGCACGATCAGCATCAACGGCCATACCGATGCGCGGCCGTTCCGCAGCGACACCTACGACAACTGGCGGCTGTCCACGGCGCGAGCCCACTCTGCCTACTACATGCTGGTGCGCGGCGGCGTCGACGAGCGCCGTATCACCGAGGTCGCGGGCTTTGCCGACCGTCAGCCGAAGGATCCAGCCGATCCGATGTCGGCCGCGAACCGCCGCATCGAGATCCTGATGACGAGCGGCGGATGAGAGGTGCGACCATCATCGGCCGCGCCATCGGCCTGCTGCTGCTGACCGCCGGGCCTCCCTCGACCGGCTTCGCCGAGGAGTCCTTGCAACCCTACCAACTGGTGCGCTCGCTGCAGCTCGTGCAGGACCGTATCGCCGCCGGCGATCATGCGGCGCTGCCGATGCAGGCCAAGCTTCTGGAAATGGTCGACACGCGCCTGCGCAAGGCGGATGCCGAGGATTTCAAGGAGCCGAAGAATTTCCGTGCTTTGCTCGTCTACGGCATGAGCGGCGGCAACCCGGTTACCGTCGAGGCGGCTACGTCGCGCGCCGAAGCGGATCCACAAAGCCACGCCATCGCCAAGGGTATCATCGACTATCTGAACGGCCGGCCCGCCAAGGCGATAGAGGCACTGAAGCCGATCGACCCGATGACGCTGCCGAGCGACCTCGGCGCTTTCGTTGCGCTGGTCAAGGGCTCGCTGCTGGCCACCGACGAGCCGGCCGAGGCACTCGCTCTGCTCGACGACGCCCGCCTGCTCAGCCCCGGCACGCTGGTCGAGGAAGCAGCACTTCGCCGCTCCGTCGGCATCGCTGCGGCGCAGGGCGACGCGGCGCGCTTCGCGCTTGCTTCCACCCAGTATGTCGCGAGCTATCTCTATTCGCCCTATGCCAGCCAGTTCGCGGACTCCTTCGTTTCGGGCATCATCACGCTGCACATGGCGATCAGCCAGGACAAGCTCGCCGACATCACCGCGATGATGGATCCCGAACGCGAGAAGGTGATCTATCTGCGTATCGCTCGCCGCGCGGCGATCGACGGACTGACGGATCTCTCCGCCTTTGCCGCGGCCAGGGCCGAGCAGGGCCGCAACGGCAACAACAACGAGAACGATCCGCGCGCCCAGCTCTACTCCAGCCTGTCCACCGTGACGTCGGGCACAATCGACGACGTGCGCGCCAAGCTGGGCAAGATCGACCGCAGCAGGCTTTCGCAAAGCGACCGCGACCTGCTCGATGCCGCGCAAGCCATTGCCGGCGAAGTGGTCGCGCCGCCCGCCCCTCTTCCCGCCCAAGAACCCGGCCCTGCCGCCGCGCCGAAACCCGAGACCGAAATCGCCGCAACGGACAAATCCGACGAGGCCGGCCTGCCGCCGGTCGAAGGCGTGATGTCCGAGCAACCGGCAGCCGAAGCATCGGCCCCTGCCGCAATGCCATCGGAGGCGCCGGCCGTGGCCGCCGCGCCGCCGGATACGTCGTCAGCGGCTTCTGCTTCCCCGGCGGCGGCGGCGCAGGGCCCCGCGCCTGCCGCTGCACCGGCTGTCGCGTCCGCGTCCACCGATGCCCCGGTGCCGCAACCGGCCTCGGCTGGCGGCCTCGATCCGCACGATCCCACCGACGCGGCGATGCTCAACACGCGCCATCAACTCGACCTGATCGACCAGATGCTTGGAGCCGCTCCGAAATGACCACCAGCCTCGGCCAGGCCCTTCCGGGACTTGTTTCCACGCGCGCGCCATCCAAGGTTGCGGCGACGAACGGCAGCAGCGAGACGTCAAGCTTCGACGACATGGTGCGCGGCACCGAAAAGCCGGCCGGACCGGAAAGCCAGCCGAACGACGCCGGCCCGCACGGCGCACGATGGGCCAAGGGTGCGTCGGTGAAGGTGCAGCCCGACCACGAGCCGTCAGCCAGGGCCGCTTCGCCGAAACAGCCCGCCGGCAGGATCGCGAAGGCGGATGCCGATACTGATACGGGCAAGGCCAGTGACGACGCGGAACCGGCCGCGCAAAGCGCGAATGTGGCATCGCTTCAGGACCGCCTGCCGTTGCTGATGGCCCTGCATGACATCCGGCAATTCTCGGCGGCGGCCAAGGCGGAAGGAAGCGCGGCCACGGCCAACGGGGAGACAGCCGAGCCGACGCTCGAGCCACTGCCCGCGCAGCAACAGCTTTCCTCCTTGAAGAAATCCCGCTCAAGCTCCGGCTCCGATGCGCGCGATGTCGGCTCCATCGCAAAAGCCGAACGCATCGCCAACGGCGTGAGCCTTCCAGGACAGCTCCGGCAGCCGGACGTCGTTGGCTCCGTCCTCAAGGGGCCGTCGCGTCCAGATGACGACACTACGATCCCGTCGAAGGACAAGGTCGCGACAGACGTGCCGGCATCGCCGGCAAAACGGCCCGCGCCTGGGTCGAAGAGCCTTGAAGCCATCAGATCGGTGATGCCCTCCGAACAGGGAAAACAGGCTACGTCCGCCGCACGCATCGACGTCGTCGCCGAGCAGAGCTTCC
>CAWBIN010000018.1:0-876292 GCA_963788955.1 uncultured Alphaproteobacteria bacterium
GCGGGCGATGCGATGGTGTGATCTACCGTTTGCCCGACGGCGAGAAGCCTGCGCAGATCGAAAGGCTGCTGCGGCGCGAGATCGACGACCACGAGAGCATCGGCTCGGTGCGATGGGTTTCGGTGCGCACGGCGCAAGGGACGTTGCGGGCGTTGGGCTTCTGGGTCGGGGTGACCGGCAGGGGCACCTCGCTCAACCAGCCGCTGGAAAAGGTGGCAGGGGTGCTGGCGCGTGCCTGCGGGCATGTCGGCTCCGGAGCGGAGTATCTCTACAACACGGTCAGCCACCTCGAAGAATTCGGCATTCGCGACCGCAATCTGTGGCGGCTTCAGCGGCTGGTCGCGGATGAGATCAGGTCGATCCATGGCCACGTTGAGACCGGTGCTCAGTCAATGCCGGCAGCTCCCATAACATGAGTAAAATAATCATGTTATTATCGAGACTTTTCAGCGGCTTGCGCCGAAAATTGACCAATTGATAAAAAAATAAAACGTGCTAGCCTTCCCCAAAACGAAAACATGGGGAACGGACGATGGCCGAAGGCCAGTTCAAGGAAGGTATAGCCGGCGGCCGGCTTTCAGCCGACCAATATGCCGACAATTTTTCCGACCTGCATCCGCCGCTCGATCATCACGAGGCGCTGGTCGAATCCGACCGCTGCTATTTCTGCTACGATGCGCCGTGCATGAACGCGTGTCCGACCTCGATCGACATTCCGCTGTTCATCCGCCAGATCTCGACCGGCAATCCGATCGGTTCGGCCAAGACGATCTTCGACCAGAACATTCTGGGCGGCATGTGCGCCCGCGTCTGCCCGACCGAGACGCTGTGCGAAGAGGTCTGCGTGCGCGAGGTGGCGGAAGGCAAGCCGGTGCAGATCGGCCGCCTGCAGCGCTATGCCACCGATGTCGCGATGGCCGAGCACAAGCAGTTTTACCCGCGCGCCGGAACCGACCGGCAAGGAGATCGCCGTGGTCGGCGCCGGGCCGGCCGGCCTTGCCGCCGCACACCGGCTCGCCCGCCATGGCCATGACGTGACCATTCTGGAGGCCCGCCCGAAGGCCGGCGGCCTCAATGAATATGGCATCGCCGCCTACAAGAGCGTCGACAATTTCGCCCAGGCCGAGGTCGACTATGTCACCGCGATCGGCGGCATCGACATCCAGAACGGCAAGGCGCTCGGCCGCGACTATCCAGCTGTCGGACCTGATCCGGAATTACGATGCCGTTTTCCTCGGCATGGGGCTTGGCGGCGTCAATGCGCTGCGCGCCGATGGCGAGGATGCCGACGGCGTCACCAATGCGGTCGAGTTCATCGCCGAACTGCGCCAGGCCAGCGATCTTCGCGAGCCTGCCGGTCGGCCGGCGCGTCGTCGTCATCGGCGGCGGCATGACGGCGATCGATGCCGCGGTGCAGTCGAAGCTGCTCGGCGCCGAGGAGGTGACGATCTGCTACCGGCGCGGCCAGGAGCATATGAATGCTTCCGAGTTCGAGCAGGATCTGGCCGCCGCCAACGGCGTCACCATCCGCCACTGGCTGCAGCCGAAACGGGTCATTGCCGAGGGCGGCAAGGTGTCGGGCATCGAACTCGAATACACGGCGATGAACGGCGACAAGCTTGCCGGCACCGGCGAGAGGCTGACGCTCGTCGCCGACCAGGTGTTCAAGGCGATCGGCCAGAGTTTTGTGCCGGCCGCGCTCAACGGCAGCGGCGCATCGATCGAACTCGAAGCCGGCCGCATCAAGGTCGATGCGGAAGGCCGCACCTCGCTCGCCAATGTCTGGGCCGGCGGCGACTGCATCTTCGGCGGCGACGACCTCACCGTCTCGGCCGTGGCGCAAGGCCGCGACGCGGCGGAGAGCATCAACCGGGCACTGACCTCGAACGGGAGGGCATGAGCATGGCAGACATCCGCAACAATTTCGTCGGCATCAAATCGCCCAATCCGTTCTGGCTGGCTTCGGCGCCGCCGACCGACAAGGCCTACAACGTCATCCGCGCCTTCAAGGCGGGCTGGGGCGGCGTCGTCTGGAAGACGCTCGGCGAAGAAGGCCCGCCGGTGGTCAACGTCAACGGCCCGCGCTATGGCGCGATCTGGGGCGCGGACCGCCGCCTGCTCGGCCTCAACAACATCGAGCTGATCACCGACCGCGATCTGCAGGTCAATCTGCGCGAGATCAAGCAGGTCAAGAAGGACTGGCCCGACCGCGCCATCGTCGTCTCGCTGATGGTGCCTTGCGTCGAGGAAAGCTGGAAGGCGATCCTGCCGGTGGTCGAGGAGACGGAGGCCGACGGCATCGAGCTCAATTTCGGCTGTCCGCACGGCATGTCGGAACGCGGCATGGGTGCGGCTGTCGGCCAGGTGCCGGAATACATCGAAATGGTGGTGCGCTGGTGCAAGGCCAACACCCGCATGCCTGTCATCACCAAGCTGACGCCCAACATCACCGATGTGCGCAAGCCGGCGCGCGCCGCGCTTGCCGGCGGCACCGATGCGGTGTCGCTGATCAACACCATCAATTCGATCACCGGCGTCAATCTCGACAGCTTCGCGCCGCAGCCGACCATCGACGGCAAGGGTTCGCATGGCGGCTATTGCGGCCCGGCGGTGAAGCCGATCGCCATGAACATGGTGGCCGAGATCGCGCGCGATCCGGAAACGCACGGCCTGCCGATCTCCGGCATTGGCGGCATCACCACCTGGCGCGACGCGGCCGAATTCATGGCGCTCGGCGCCGGCAATGTGCAGGTGTGCACGGCGGCGATGACCTATGGCTTCAAGATCGTGCAGGAGATGATCGCCGGCCTGGAAAACTGGATGGACGAGAAGGGCCATGCCTCGCTCGACGACATTATCGGCCGCGCCACGCCCAACGTCACCGACTGGCAGTATCTCAACCTCAATTACATCGCCAAGGCGCATATCGACCAGGACGCCTGCATCAAATGCGGCCGCTGCCACATCGCCTGCGAGGACACCTCGCACCAGGCGATCACCAGCATGGTCGACGGCGTCAGGCATTTCGAGGTGATCGAGGCCGAATGCGTCGGCTGCAATCTCTGCGTCAATGTCTGCCCGGTGGAGAACTGCATCACCATGGAGCCGCTGGCCGCCGGCGTGATGGACCAGCGCACCGGCAAGCCGGTGTCGCCGGTCTACGCCAACTGGACGACGCATCCGAACAACCCGATGGCCAAGGTGGCGGCGGAGTAGGGTCGCCTCAACGTCATAGGGCGAGGGCAATGAAGAAGCGGCGCCTTCGGGCGCCGCTGTTTTCATTATTCCTATTGCAGATAAAAAATATCCATGATAAAAGATATCCATGAATAGGAGATCGGCACCATGAAGCTGGGCGAGGGCGTTGAAGCGGCGATCCATTGCGCCGCCATGCTGGCCGGCGTGGAGGGCAACAGCACCATGCCGGGCGCTGCCCTGGCGGAGGCTTCGGCCTGTCGCCGAGCTATCTTCTGAAGCATCTCAACATGCTGACGGCGGCGCGGCATCCTGGAATCGGTGCCGGGGCCGGCCGGCGGCTACCGGCTGGCGCGGCCGGCCGAGCGCATCACGCTGCTCGACATCGTGCTGGCGGTCGAAGGGCGCGAGCCGGCCTTCCGCTGCGGCGAGATCCGCCAGCGCGGGCCGGTCAGGCTCGACGCGTCCGCCTATGTGAAACCCTGCGGCATCAATGCCGCGATGCTGAAGGCCGAGCGCGCCTATCGCGCGGCGCTCGCCGAAGCCCGGCTGTCCGACATCGTGGCTGACTATCAGGCGAAGGCCGATCCGCGATCGGTTGCCGCCAGCTGTGCCTTCGTGGCGCGCCATCAGCGGCCGCAGAAATCCAGTTCAACCAAACAGATTTAACCCGCCAGACGAGTGAAAGGAAAGACGATGAAACAGAGACTGCAATTCTTCGCCAAGGCGCCGGAGATCATGAAGGCGGTGTCGGCGCTCAACAAGGCGGTCGACGAATGCGGGCTGGAGGTGAGCCTGCTGCACCTGATCAAGCTCAGGGCATCGCAGATCAATGGCTGCTCCTATTGCGTCGAGATGCACAGCCGCGAGGCGCGGCGCGACGGCGAGACCGAGACAGCGGCTCTATCTGGTTTCGGCCTGGAAGGAATCGCCGCTGTTTTCCGAGCGCGAACGCGCGGCCTTCGCCTGGACCGAGGCGACGACCCTGATCGCCAACAATGGCGTTTCGGACGAACTCTATGCCCGCACGCTCGAGCATTTCTCGGAAGAGGAACTGGTCAAGCTGTCGGTCGCGATCGGCATGATCAACACCTGGAACCGGCTTTGCATGCCGTTCCATGCCATTCACCCGATGCCGGCTGCCAAAGCAGCCTGACCGTCCGGTTTAGCCATGGAGCGCCGTCGAGAGGCGGCGCTCCATGCCTGTTTTCAAGGGGAGGATATCATGCCTGTCGATTTGCCTTCGAGCTTGTTGTTTCTCGCCCGCCTGTTGCTTGGCGGCGCCTTTGTTTTCGCCGGCCTGCGCAACGTCCAGAACGAGGCCTTCCTGACCGGGCTGATGACCGCGCGCGGCGTGCCGCAGGCGAAGCTGGCGCTGTGGGCCGGCATCGTCTTGCAGACCATTGCCGGCGCGCTGGTGATGGCGGGCCTGTGGACCGCGATCTGCCAGTCGCAGTGCCTGGTGCTGTTCCTGGTCGTCGCCACGACCGATGTTCCACAATTTCTGGGACCATCAGGGACCCGGACCGGGCGTCTCGCATCAACGGCTTTGTCGGCAATGTAGCTCTGGCCGGCGGATTCCTGACGTTGATCGCGCAGTCGCATTGAGCAGTTGGCGGCGCTGCCGGATCAATCGCCGCCCGCATTAATCGCTTCGTCGCGAATGGCTGCTAGGATTGGCGCAGTTTCGCTGTTGGAGCCTTTATGGAGCAAAGCTGGAACAGCTTCTGGGGAAGCGTTTCGCAGGCTTTCCACCACGCGCTGTCGCCGTTTCGGGCGCTCGCCGAGGTGTTCGGCTATGCTCCGAGCGACATCCAGATCTGGTGCTTCCTGTGCGGCGTATTTGTCCTCGTGCTCGTCGTCCCCAACACCTATGGCGATCTGGTGCTGCGCCGCCGCCGTGCCTATGCGACCGGCATGGTGGTGAAGATCGACATGTCGGACGACGCGCCCAACACCCCGACCATAGAATTCACCGATCGCCAGGGGCACATCTGGCGCTTCGACTCGAACCTGCCGGTTAATGACGCGACCGGTTCGGTCGGGGCGGTGGTCGAGGTGATGTATGATCCCCAGCGTCCGAAGCGTGCGCGCGAAGCCGGACGGCCGGTCATGAAGGCGGCTCACACGGCGCTCTGGTATATAATCGTGGCAGGCCTGATGGCGCTAGCCTTCTGGCCAGGCCTTACAGCCAACTGAGCCCCGCTCTCAGGAAAGCATCCTCGCCCTGCCGCTCACGCGGCAAATCGCAACCCGCCGTCGCAGGTCAGCACCTGGCCGGTCATGAAGCCGTTGGAGACGAGGAAGGCGATCGCGCCGGCAACGTCCTCGGCGCGGCCGATCGTGCCGACCGGCGTCTTCCCGGCATACTCGGTGAACACCGCCTGCCGCTGCTCGTCAGGCAAAAAATGCCACCAGGGCGTATCGATGACGCCGGGCGCCACGACGTTGACGCGCAGCGGCTTCAGCTCGACGGCCAGGATCGGCACCACCGTCAACAGCATGCCGTTGACGGCGGCGATGCCGGCGACGCCGGGCGCCGACAATTGTGCCGAGACCGCCGAGATGAAGGTGACCGATCCCGATCTTGTTGAGCGTCGGCAAGGCCGCCTGCAGGCATGACAGTTGCGGCCGGACTTTCTCGTCGACGCCGCCGCCGATGTCGGCAAGGTCAAGGCGTCTCGAACGGGCCAAGTCCCTTGCCGCCACTGGCGGCCAGAACGAGGTGATCGAAGGGACCGAGGTCGCTCGAAGAACTGGCGGACTTCGTCCGGCTTCGCCGCATCGAAGGCGGCCTTGTCGGCGGCGCCGCCAAGGCTCTTCCAGGCGCTGTTGAGCTTTTCCTGGTTGCGGCCGGTGATGGTCACCTTCATGCCCGGGCCAAGCAGTTTTCGCGCCGTCGCGAGGCCGATGCCGGACGAGCCGCCGATGATGACTGTGTGTTCGATGTTGCTCGGTCATGAATGCTGTTCCTTCGATTTTGGGGAAGCCAGGCCGACGAGGTCGAGGCTCAGGGTTCGCAATTGCTGCCTCGCCTTCGCGTCATAGGCTTGCGCATCGGCGCGGGATTCCGTTTGGCCGTCGAAATAGAGGCCGCTGCGGCCTTCGAGAGCAGGCGATGTCGCGAGGTTGAGGATGGCGTCGGCGCCGGTTTCGACCGAACTCCATGGCGTCACGCCGGCCTGCCGGACCATGGTGGTGTTCATGTAGCTCGCCGGATGCAGGGCGTTGACGGTGACGCCGTGCCTTTCAGCTGCTCCGGCCAGATCGATGGTGAACAGGATCTGCGCCAGCTTGCTCTGGCAGTAGGCGCGCACGCCGTCATAGGCGCGGGTCAGCATGACATCGCCGAAGTCGATCGCCTGCTGGCCGGCCGAGGCGACATTGACGATGCGCGAAGGCGCGCTCGCCTTGAGCAGCGGCAGAAGCTCTGTGGTCAGCAGGAAACCGGCGAGATAGTTGACGGCAAAGCGCAGTTCGTAGCCATCGGCGCTGAGCTGTCGTTTGGCGCCGGCGGTGCCGATGCCGGCATTGTTGATGAGGATGTCGAGCCGGTCGGTCCTGGCGCGCACGGCCTCAGCGAGGCGGCGGACCTCGGCCAGCGAGGCGAGGTCGGCGGCAAGAAACTCGGCCTTGCCGCCGGCGGCTTCGATTTCGGCGACGATCGCCTTGCCGCGCGCCGCATCGCGGCCATGCACCAGCACGCGGGCGCCGGCAGCGCCCAGCCTTTGCGCGACGACGCGGCCGACGCCGTCGGTCGAGCCGGTGATGAGGATTGTCTTGTCTTTCAGTTCCATGCCTGGAGCCTCCACGTTCGCTCTGAACGCAAGATGGGGCGCCGGGCGCGGCGCAAACAGTTCAAACTTTATCCTGGTATCGATACTGCTATAATAGGCTCATGGATACTCCCGCACAGTCTCCCGAAGACAGTCGCCGGCGCGAGCTTGGCGCCTTCCTGCGTTCGCGCCGCGAAAGGCTGTCGCCGTCGGCCACCGGCATCGCTGCCGGCGCCAGGCGGCGCACGCCCGGCCTGCGCCGCGAGGAGGTGGCGATGATCGCCGGCGTCGGTACGACCTGGTACACCTGGCTGGAACAGGGCAGGGACGTGCGTCCTTCCGTGGAGGTGCTGACCGCGCTGTGCGAGGCGCTGCGGCTCGATGCCGCCGAGAAGCGGCATTTGTTCACGCTTGCCGGCCGCCAGCAGCCTGAGCGTCGTGCCGTGACGCCGGAAAAGGTCGACGGCCCCTTGCTGCACATGCTGCAGAGCCTCGTCCTGCAGCCAGCCTATGTCGTCGGGCGGCGCTGGGACGTGCTGGCCTGGAATGCCGGCGGCCGTCGCCGTTTTCGGTGATTATGGCCTGCTGGACGGTGATGCCCGCAACATCGTCCACATGGTGTTCACCAATCCGCACCATCGCCGCCTGCTGGTCGACTGGGAGCAACTGGCGCGCGCCGTGCTTGCCTCGTTCCGAGCCGAGAGCGCGAAATATGTCGGCGATCCGGATTTCGAACGGCTGATCGCGCTGATGACGCGCTCAAGCCCGGAATTCCGGGCGTGGTGGCCGCAGCGCGATGTGGCGCGGCGATTGTCGGGGGTGAAGCATGTCCGGCACCCGATCGCCGGCGCGATGGCGTTCGAGCATATGAGCCTGTCGATCGACGACGGCTCGGACATGAGGCTGATCGTCTACACGCCGCTCGCCGAGCAGAACTCGATCGCCAAGCTGCAGCAACTGCTGGAGGCGCTGCCGGCCGAGCGGCGCAGCGCCTGATTTCCGCCCGAGGCTAGCCCTTCGGCTTCAGCCCGTCGATGAACAGCTGCTCCAGGAACCGCGCGGCGTCCTCGAAGCGGCCGTCGCCGCCGCGGTCGGCGCCGAGCACGGCGCGGACCTGGACGTCGAAATCGGCATAGTGCTGCGTCGTCGCCCAGATCGAGAAGATCAGGTGCCAGGGATCGGTGCGGGCGATCTTGCCGGCGCGCATCCAGCCCTTGATGACGGCGGCCTTCTCGTCGACCAGCGTCTTCAGCTCGCCTTCCAGCAGCGGCATGATGCGCGGCGCGCCTTGCAGGATCTCGTTGGCGAACAGCCGGCTCTCGCGCGGGAAATCGCGCGCCATTTCGAGCTTGCGCCTGATGTAGCTGCGCAGTTCGGTCAGGGGATCGCCGATATCGTCGAGTTCGCGCAGCGGCGCCAGCCAGGTCGCCAGCAGCCGCTCCATCAGCGTCTCGTGAATGTCCTCCTTGCGGCGGAAATAGTAGAGCAGGTTCGGCTTCGACATGCCGGCGGCTTCGGCGATCTGGTCGATGGTCGAGCCGCGAAAACCGTTGGTGGAGAAGACTTCGAGCGCCGCTTCCAGGATCAGTTCGCGCTTTTCCTGCTGGATGCGGGTGCGGCGAGGGGCTGAGCCTTCCATGTCGTCCGTCATCCTTGCCAAGCCGCGGCCGCGCGGGTCATCTGGACCAATTCTCTGGACCAGTTTTTCCCCGGCCTGTGGAGCGCACTTCGGATGCCGCATTTCCGCTAGTAATCCCTTGACCGCCGACAGGGCGGTGCTAACGTTTGTCCAATCGGTCAAAAATTTGCGTAGCACGAAAACGCAGCAAAGACCAAGCGTTGGCCGCACCGAAACAGGTTACAAGGGGAAGTCTTGGTCATGTCCAACCGGCTGAAAGTCACGCCGAACGATCTCAGCGCATTCTGGATGCCGTTCACGGCAAACCGGCAGTTCAAGCAGGCGCCACGCATGTTCGTGTCCGCCAAGGACATGCACTACACGACCAGCGACGGCCGCAAGGTGCTCGACGGCACCGCCGGCCTCTGGTGCGTCAATGCCGGCCATTGCCGGCCGAAGATCACCGAGGCGATCCAGCATCAGGCGGCCGAACTCGACTACGCGCCGGCCTTCCAGATGGGCCATCCGATCGTCTTCGAACTGGCCAACCGCCTGGTCGACATCGCGCCGAAGGGCATGGACCATGTCTTCTTCACCAATTCCGGCTCGGAATCGGTCGACACCGCGCTGAAGATGGCGATCGCCTATCACCGCGTGAAGGGCGAGGGCTCGCGCACCCGCCTGATCGGCCGCGAGCGCGGCTATCACGGCGTCAATTTCGGCGGCATCTCGGTCGGCGGCATCGTCACCAACCGCAAGATGTTCGGCACGCTGCTCGGCGGCGTCGACCACATGCCGCACACGCATCTGCCGGAAAAGAACGCCTTCTCCAAGGGCGTGCCGGAGCATGGCGCGGAACTGGCCAACGAGCTGGAGCGCATCGTCACGCTGCATGACGCCTCGACCATCGCCGCCGTCATCGTCGAGCCGGTCGCCGGTTCCACCGGCGTCATCCTGCCGCCGAAGGGCTATCTGCAGAAGCTGCGCGAGATCTGCACCAAGCACGGCATCCTGTTGATCTTCGACGAGGTCATCACCGGCTTCGGCCGCCTCGGCACGCCGTTCGCCGCCGACTATTTCGGCGTCACGCCCGACATCATGACCACCGCCAAGGGCGTCTCCAACGGCGTCATCCCGATGGGCGCGGTGTTCGTCAAGAAGGAGATCCACGACGCCTTCATGACCGGCCCCGAGCACATGATCGAGTTCTTCCACGGCTACACCTATTCGGGCAATCCGATCGCCTGCGCCGCGGCCCTGGGCACGCTCGACACCTACAAGGAAGAGGGCCTGCTGACCCGCGGCGAGGAACTGGCGCCCTACTGGGAAGACGCGCTGCATTCGCTGAAGGGCGAGCCGCATGTCATCGACATCAGCAACATCGGCCTGATCGGCGCGATCGAGCTGGCGCCGATCGCCGGGCAGCCGACCAAGCGGGCCTTCTCGGCCTTCGTCAAGGCGTTCGAGCGCGGCGCGCTGATCCGCACCACCGGCGACATCATCGCGCTGTCGCCGCCGCTGATCATCACCAAGGGCCAGATCAACGAATTGATCGACCATGTGCGGGAAGTGCTGAGGTCGATAGACTAAATCTGCTTTATCCGGTCGGGCGGCGGCGGGAACCGCCGCCCGGCCGGGTATATGAAATGAGAGGACTTTGAATGGCCGCCCCCGGCGAGAATCTGCGAATCAATTCAGACCGTTTGTGGGATTCGATCATGGAGATGGCGAAGATCGGCCCCGGCATTGCCGGCGGCAACAATCGCCAGACCCTGACCGACGAGGACGGCGAGGGCCGGCATCTGTTCAAGCGCTGGTGCGAGGCGGCCGGGCTCGAAATGGGCGTCGACGAGATGGGCACCATGTTTGCCCGCCGCGAAGGCACCGATCCCGAGCCTGCCGCCGGTCTATGTCGGCAGCCATCTCGACACCCAGCCGACCGGCGGCAAGTATGACGGCGTGCTCGGCGTGCTCGGCGGGCTGGAAGTCGTGCGCTCGCTCAACGATCTCGGCATCAAGACCAAGCATCCGATCGTCGTCACCAACTGGACCAACGAGGAAGGCGCGCGCTTCGCCCCCGCGATGATGGCGTCCGGCGTGTTCGCCGGCGTGCTCGACCAGGCCGACGTCTACGAGCATGTCGACAAGGACGGCAAGAAGTTCGGCGAGGAGCTGGAGCGCATCGGCTGGAAGGGCGCCGAGAAGGTCGGCGAGCGCAAGATGCACGCCTTCTTCGAACTGCATATCGAGCAGGGGCCGATCCTCGAGGACGAGGGCATCGACATCGGCGTCGTCACCCACGGCCAGGGGCTGAAATGGCTGCAGGTGACGCTGACCGGCAAGGAGGCGCATACCGGCTCGACGCCGATGCCCAAGCGCCGCAATGCCGGGCTCGGCATGGCGCGCGTCATCGAACTGGTGCACGAGATCGCCATGGACTACCAGCCCGACGCCGTCGGCGCGGTCGGCCACATGGAGGTCTATCCGAATTCGCGCAACATCATTGCCGGCCGCACCGTCTTCACCATCGACATCCGCTCGCCCGAAAAGGAAGTGCTCGACGCGATGGACGGCCGCATCCGCGAAGGCATCGACACGATCTGCGAGGCGCTCGACATCCAGTACAAGGTCGAGCAGGTCGGCCATTTCGACCCGGTGACCTTCGATGCCGAGCTGCGTCAAGGCGATCCGCGATGCCGCCGACCGGCTCGGCTACATCGCATCGCAACATCGTCTCCGGCGCCGGCCACGACGCCTGCTGGATCAACCGCGTCGCGCCGACCGCCATGGTGATGTGCCCCTGCGTCGACGGGCTGTCAGCACAACGAGGCCGAGGAAATCTCCAAGGAATGGGCGGCGGCCGGCGCCGACGTGCTGTTCCACGCGGTGGTGGAGACGGCGGGGATCGTGGAGTGAGCTCAGAAATCTAGATTCAAACGCTGCTCGCAAAGAAGCGCGAAGAGAACAAGGGAACAGACAATGACCAAAGTCATCCAGAACGGCACCATCGTCACCGCCGACCTCACCTGGAAGGCCGACGTGCTGATGCAGCACGGCAAGATCGTCGAGATCGGCCCGAACCTGCACGGCGACCATGAGCTCGACGCCACCGGCTGCTACGTCATGCCGGGCGGCATCGATCCGCACACCCATCTCGAAATGCCGTTCATGGGCACCTATTCGGCCGACGATTTCGAGTCCGGCACGCGCGCGGCCTTGTCCGGCGGCACGACGATGGTGGTCGATTTCTGCCTGCCGCGCCGCAAGCAGTCGCTGCTCGAAGCCTTGCAGATGTGGGACAACAAGACCTCGAAGGCCGCCTGCGACTATTCCTTCCACATGGCGATCACCTGGTGGGGCGAGCAGGTGTTCAACGAGATGGCGACCGTCGTCGACAAGGGCATCACCACCTTCAAGCATTTCATGGCCTACAAGGGCGCGCTGATGGTGGACGACGACGAGATGTATGCGTCGTTCCAGCGCTGCGCCGAGCTCGGCGCGCTGCCGCTGGTGCATGCCGAGAACGGCGACGTCGTCGCCGCGCTGTCGCAGAAGCTGCTCGCCGCCGGCAACAACGGCCCCGAGGCGCATGCCTATTCGCGCCCGCCGGAAGTGGAAGGCGAGGCGACCAACCGCGCCATCATGATCGCCGACATGGCCGGCGTGCCGCTCTATATCGTGCACGTCTCCTGCGAGCAGGCGCACGAGGCGATCCGCCGCGCGCGGCAGAAGGGCATGCGCGTCTACGGCGAGCCGCTGATCCAGCACCTGACGCTCGACGAGAGCGAATATTTCAACCAGGACTGGGACCATGCCGCCCGCCGCGTGATGAGCCCGCCCTTCCGCAACAAGCTGCACCAGGATTCGCTGTGGGCCGGCCTGCAGGCCGGCTCGCTGCAGGTGGTGGCGACCGACCATTGCGCCTTCACCACCGAGCAGAAGCGCATCGGCGTCGGCGATTTCACCAAGATCCCGAACGGCACCGGCGGGCTGGAGGACCGCATGCCGATGCTGTGGACCACACGGCGTCGACACCGGCCGGCTGACGATGAACGAGTTCGTCGCGGTGACCTCGACCAACATCGCCAAGATCCTCAACATGTACCCGAAGAAGGGCGCGATCGTCGAAGGCGCCGATGCCGACATCGTGGTCTGGGACCCGAAGCGCAAGAAGACGATCACCGCCGAAGAAGCAGCAGTCGGTGATCGACTACAATGTCTTCGAAGGCATCGAGGTGACCGGCCTGCCGCGCTTCGTGTTGTCGCGCGGCGAAGTGTCGATCGAGGAAGCCGAGGTCAAGGCCGAGCACGGCCATGGCGAGTTCGTCGCGCGCGAGCCGAATCCGGCGGTCAACCGGGCGCTGTCGACCTGGAAGGAAATCACCGCGCCGCGCAAGGTGGAACGCACCGGCATTCCGGCGACCGGGGTCTGACCATGCGCATTGTTCATCTCGCCATGGCGGCCGCGTTCCTGCTGGCCGCCGGCCAGGCTTCGGCCGCTGCGATCGACCTGTCGAAGCCCTATGGCAACAAGTCCGGCTGCATCAACAAGAACGGCCAGGAGGTCGATGCCGAGGACATGCTGCTCTTGACCGACGAGGCATTGGTCACCGCGGCCAGCGCCTGCACCTTCACCGAAAAGAAGGCACAGGCCGATGGGTCACTGGTGGTCAAATCCATGTGCGCGGCGGAAGGCGAGGAAGGTCAGTCGCCGATAAAGTTCACCATCAAGCGCAGCGCCAAGAATGCCAAGAAGCTGACGATCGCCGACGAGGACGGCAACGTCATGGGCGAAGTGTGCCCGGTGCCAATGACGGCGAGTCTCCGTCAGTGTCAGGCGACCAGCGCATCCAGTTCCGGCAGCAGGACGACGCTTTCCTGTTCGTTGGGGTCGGTGCGGGCGATGACCGCCGAGGACGGGCTGTCGCTCAGATTGGCCGGCAGATGCGGCACGCCGGCCGGGATGTAGAAGAGGTCGCCGGCCTTGACGACGATGTGGTGCTCGAGCCGGTCGCCGTACCAGGTGTGGACCTCGCCGGAGAGCACGTAGATCGCCGTTTCATGGCTTTCATGCAGATGCGCCTTGGCGCGGGCGCCGGGCGGCATGGTGAGCAGATGCATGCAGATGCCGGACGAGCCGACCGTCTCGGCGGCGATGCCGGCGAAATAGGTCAGTCCCTGCTTGCCTTCATAAGTGCTTTCAGGGCGGATAAGATGACAGGTGGGTTTGGGCGACATCGGCAAGGCTCCGGGCGTCGATCTGAGTGGGACAGGACGAGTGGAAAACAACATCAACGCAAAATGCAACGGCATTTCAGCCTGCGCAGCAGCGGCTGCGGCGAGGCAGGCTGCAGCCAATGACGGGAACCTCGCCAGCCGTCGTTTCGGCAAGCAAACTCGGCCTCACCTTCCAGACCAATGACGGTCCGGTGCAGGCGCTCTGACCAATGTCGACCTGACCATCGGCAAGGGCGAGTTCGTCTCCTTCATCGGCCCGTCCGGCTGCGGCAAGACGACCTTGCTGCGCGTCATCGCCGATCTGGAGAAGCCGACCTCGGGGACGATCTCGGTCAACGGCATGACGCCGGAGCAGGCGCGCGAGAAACGCGCCTATGGCTATGTCTTCCAGGCGGCGGCGCTGTTTCCGTGGCGCACCATCGAGCGCAACGTCGCGCTGCCGCTGGAGATCATGGGCCTGTCAAAGGCAGAACAGAGCGGAGCGCATCAAGCGCACGCTCGACCTCGTCAACCTCACCGGCTTCGAGAAGAAATATCCCTGGCAGCTTTCCGGCGGCATGCAGCAGCGCGCCTCGATCGCCCGCGCGCTGGCCTTCGACGCCGACCTGCTGTTGATGGACGAGCCGTTCGGCGCGCTGGACGAGATCGTGCGCGACCATCTGAACAAGCAGCTTCTGGAACTCTGGGAGCGCACCAACAAGACGATCTGCTTCGTCACCCACTCGATTCCCGAGGCCGTCTATCTCTCGACGCGCATCGTCGTCATGTCGCCGCGCCCGGGCCGCGTCACCGATGTCATCGAATCGACGCTGCCGAGGGAGCGGCCGCTCGACATCCGCGAGACGCCGGAATTCCTGGCGATCGCCGCGCGCGTCCGCGACGGGCTGCAGCGCAGGGCACAGCTATGAGGATTGAGGCGGTGCGCTAGATGGACAGCTTCCGCGACAAGATCGTTCCGGTGACCATCGATCCTCGCTGGCTTGGTCGTGCTCTGGTATGTCGCTGCCGTCATCCTCAACGCGCCGTTCCAGCGCGATCTCGACCGCCGCGCCGACGAGACGCCTGGCACCGATCGAATTCATCGGCAAGACGCTGTCGCAGCCGAAGCCGACATTGCCGGCGCCGCATCAGGTGGCGGTGAATTTCTTCGAGAACACCTTCCTGCGGCCGATCACCTCGAACCGCAGCCTCGTCTACCATGCCTGGGTGACGCTGTCGTCGACGCTGCTCGGCTTCGCCTTCGGCACCGCGCTCGGCATCCTCATCGCCGTCGGCATCGTGCATGTGGCGACGCTCGACCGCAGCCTGATGCCGTGGATCATCGCCTCGCAGACCATCCCGATCCTGGCGATGGCGCCGATGATCATCGTCGTGCTGGCGGCGATCGGCATCACCGGCCTGATCCCGAAGGCGCTGATCTCGACCTATCTGTCGTTCTTCCCGGTGGCGGTCGGCATGGTGAAGGGGCTGCGCTCGCCCGAACTCATGCATCTCGACCTGATGCACACCTACAATGCCAGCGCCTCGCAGACCTTCTGGAAGCTGCGCGTGCCGGCCTCGGTGCCGTTCCTGTTCACCTCGATGAAGGTGGCGGTGGCGGCAAGCCTGGTCGGCGCCATCGTCGGCGAACTGCCGACCGGCGCTGTCGCCGGCATCGGCGCCAAGCTGCTCGCCGGCTCCTATTACAGCCAGACCATCGACATCTGGTCGGCGCTGGTCGCCGGCTCGATCGTGGCGGCGCTGCTGGTCATGGTGGTCGGCATCGCCGGGCGCCTCGTCGACCGCGCCATGGGCGGGAGGCCGGCATGAACTGGCTGAAGCCCTCCTGGCAGGCGGTGCTGGCCATCGCGCTGTGTCCTGATCGCGCTGGCGCTCGGCGCGATGTCGAAGCCGGAAGCCGCGGCGCTGGCGCAACCCGACAGCGAGCTTCGACTATCCCTATTCGTGACGAAGGCGCTGATGTTCGGCCTGGCTGTGCTGATCGCAGCGCTGATCTCGATGATCAGCATGCCGCCACTCGCCGAAGCCGTGGTGCTGTTCGTCGGCGCGCATCTCGCCGCCTGGCTGCTGATCTCGGGCATTACCGGCTTCGAAGGCACGGCACTGGCGCCGTATTTCCTGCTGCTCGCCGCTGCCTGGCTGCTGGCCTGGCGCTGCGTGGCGGTGCTGTCGGCGCTTGCGCCCGATCGCGAATCGGGCGCAGGATGCTCTGCGCCTGATCATCCCGGCGATCTTCGGCGCCTGGATCCTGATCATCTGGGAAGCGGTGACGCGCGGCGCCGGCATTCCCTTCATCCTGCTGCCGCCGCCGAGCGCGATCGGCGCGCGCATCGCCAGTTCGCTGCCGATGCTCGGCGCCGATGTCCGGCAGACCATCTTCAAGGCGGTGCTCTTCGGCTATGTCGTCGGCTGCGGCGCCGGCTTCCTCGTCGCGATCCTGGCCGACCGCGTGCCGTTCCTGCGCCGCGGCCTGCTTGCCGATCGGCAACATGGTCTCGGCGCTGCCGATCATCGGCGTCGCGCCGATCATGGTGATGTGGTTCGGCTTCGACTGGCAGTCCAAGGCGGCGGTCGTCATCATCATGACCTTCTTCCCGATGCTGGTGAACACGGTCGCCGGCCTTGCCGCCTCCGGCCACATGGAGCGCGACCTGATGCGCACCTATGCGTCGGGCTACTGGCAGACGCTGTTCAAGCTCCGGCTGCCGGCTGCCGCGCCCTTCATCTTCAATGCGCTGAAGATCAACTCGACGCTGGCGCTGATCGGCGCCATCGTCGCCGAGTTCTTCGGCACGCCGGTCGTCGGCATGGGCTTCCGCATCTCGACCGAGGTCGGGCGGATGAACATCGACATGGTCTGGGCCGAAATCGCGGTTGCGGCGCTTGCGGGTTCGGTCTTTTATGGCGTGGTCGCTCTTTTCGAGAGAGCCGTCACGTTCTGGCATCCGTCTGTCCGTGGTGGATAGGGGCGGTGGGTTTCAGGGTGCTAACTTCAGAGGGTAAAAACATGAAAAGACTGATTATTCCGTTGCTGGCCGGCGCGATGTCGCTGGCCGCGTTCCAGGCCATGGCCGCCGACAAGGTGACGCTGCAGCTGAAATGGGTCACGCAGGCCCAGTTCGCCGGCTACTACGTCGCCAAGGACAAGGGCTTCTACGAGGACGAAGGCCTCGACGTCGACATCAAGCCGGGCGGCCCGGATATCGCGCCCGAGCAGGTGATCGCCGGCGGCGGCGCCGACGTCATCGTCGACTGGATGGGCGGCGCGCTGGCCGCGCGCGAAAAGGGCGTGCCGCTGGTCAATATCGCCCAGCCGTTCAAGAAGGCCGGCATGGAGCTGGTCTGCCCGAAGGACGGCCCGATCAAGACCGAAGCCGACTTCAAGGGCCACACGCTCGGCGTCTGGTTCTTCGGCAACGAATATCCGTTCTACGCCTGGATGAACAAGCTCGGCCTGCAAGACCGAAGGCGGCCCGGACGGCGTCACCGTGCTGAAGCAGAGCTTCGACGTGCAGCCGCTGATCCAGAAGCAGGCGGATTGCATCTCGGTCATGACCTACAACGAGTACTGGCAGCTGATCGACGCCGGCTACAAGCCGGAAGAGCTGACCGTCTTCAACTACTCGGCGATGGGCAACGACCTGCTCGAGGACGGCCTCTATGCCTCGGAGGACAAGCTCAAGGATCCGGCCTTCGAGGACAAGATGGTGCGGTTCGTGCGCGCCTCGATGAAGGGCTGGAAATACGCCGTCGACAATCCATGACGAGGCGGCCGGCATCGTCATGGACAATGGCGGCCAGGACGAAAACCACCAGAAGCGCATGATGGGCGAAGTCGCCAAGCTGATCGACAATGCCGACGGCAAGCTCGATCCGGCGACCTACGAGCGCACCGCCAAGGCGCTGCTCGACCAGAAGATCATCACCAAGGAGCCGACCGGCGCCTACACGACCGCGATCACCGACAAGGCGATCAAGTAGGCCCTGCCTAAGCAAGGATACTGATCTTGAAAGCGGCGCCTCTGGCCAAGTGTCAGAGGCGCCGTTCCTTTATGGTGTTCATGACGAAGCTGGTCTCGATCGAGGCGACGCATTTCAGCCGCGCGATCTTCTCCTTGATGAAGCGCTCGTACTGGTCGAGGCTGCCTGTCACCACCTTCAGCACATAGTCGCGCGAACCGGTGACGAGGTGGCATTCCAGCACCTCTTCCCAGCCGCGGATCGCGTCCTCGAACATGACGATCTCGTCCTCGTTCTGGCGGCTGAGCCGGACGGTGGCGATGGCGACCATGCGTCCAGCCGAAGGCGGCCGGATCGACCAGCGTGGTGTAGCCCTGATGATGCCGGTTTCCTCCAGCCGCCGCACCCGCCGCAGGCAAGGCGACGGCGACAGGCCGATGCGCTCGGCAAGCTCGTTGTTGGTGATGCGGGCGTCGGCCTGCAATTCACGCAGGATTTTACGGTCGAAATCGTCGGCTATCTTCTGCTGCAATTTTGCGTCTCTCTAGGCAATTTGTTGCCGAGATGCAGCCATGCGAGGCCGAAAATAGCAAGGACTGGCGCGATCGGGATCGCATAAATTGCCGCGCAGACACTCCTCAAAAGGCAGGAAAAAGCCATGACCGCGCCACGCCCGTCGAAAACCCATATCGGCAACCACAAGCTCCATCCCGGAGACGCTGATGCTGAGCTACGGCTTCGATCCGCAGCTGTCGGAGGGCGCCGTCAAGCCGCCGGTGTTCCTGACCTCGACCTTCGTGTTCAAGTCGGCGGAAGAGGGGCGCGACTTCTTCGACTACACCTCCGGCCGCAAGGAGCCGCCGAGCGGCACGGCGTCCGGCCTGGTCTATTCGCGCTTCAATCATCCCAACAGCGAGATCGTCGAGGACCGGCTGGCGGTCTATGAGGGGACGGAAGCCTGCATCCTGTTCTCGTCCGGCATGTCGGCGATCGCCACGACGCTGCTCGCCTATGCCCGTCCGGGCGACGTCATCCTGCATTCGCAGCCGCTTTATGGCGGCACCGAGACGCTGCTGACGCGCACGCTTGTCCGGCTTCGGCATCGGCGCTGTCGGTTTCGCCGATGGCGTCGACGAGACGGCGGTGCGCGCGGCTGCCGACGCAGCCGTGGCGAAGGGCCGCGTCTCGGTCATCCTGATCGAGACGCCGTCCAACCCGACCAACAGCCTGGTCGATATCGCGCTGATGCGGAAGATCGCCGACGAGATCGGCGCCAAGCCAAGGGTCGACGCCGATCATCGTCTGCGACAACACGCTGCTCGGCCCGGTGTTCCAGCGGCCGATCGAACACGGCGCCGATGTCTCCGTCTATTCGCTGACCAAATATGTCGGCGGCCATTCCGACCTGATCGCCGGTGCGGCGATGGGCAGCAAGGCGGTCACCAAGCCGATCAAGGCGCTGCGCGGCGCGATCGGCACGCAGCTCGACCCGCATTCCTGCTGGATGCTCGGCCGCTCGCTGGAGACGCTGTCGATCCGCATGGAGCGGGCCAACGACAATGCGCGCCTGGTCGCCGAATTCCTGCGCGATCATGCCAAGGTCGAGAAGGTGCATTATCTGCCGTTCCTGGGCGAGGATACGCCTGCGGGCCGCGCCTATCGGGCGCAATGCAGCGGCGCCGGCTCGACCTTCTCCTTCGACATCAGAGGCGGCGAGAAGGCGGCTTTCGCCTTTCTCAACGGGCTGCAGATCTTCAAGCTGGCGGTGAGCCTCGGCGGCACGGAATCGCTGGCCAGCCATCCGGCGGCCATGACCCATTCCGGCATTCCCTTCGACGTGCGCCAGCGCATCGGCGTGCTGGAGACCACGGTCAGGCTGTCGATCGGCGTCGAACACCCGGACGACCTGATCGCCGACCTGACGCAGGCGCTGGCGGCCGTCTGATTGCTGCCCTTCACGGAGTCTCGGAAAGGGGCGGGCGACCGCCCCTTTCTGCTGCAACGTCACATCGGCGTTACCCCGGGAAACATTCGCTCGCCAATCCGTTATGCCGGTCGCATCCGGGGAGCTGCGAGGATGATACATGCCCAACGGAGATTCTTCATGCGCATACAATCCTTCGCGCCGATGCTTTCGGCGCTGGCCGTTTCGACGGCTTTCCTGTTCGCATCGCCGGCCATGGCCGAGACGGTGAAGATGAAAGCGACGCTCGACGGCGGCCAGCAGAACCCGCCGGTCACCACGAAGGGCAAGGGCACGGCGACGCTGACGTTCGACACGACCAAGAAGAAGCTCAGCTGGAACGTGAAATATTCCGGTCTCAGCGGCGCCGGCGACGGCGGCGCACATCCATGGTCCGGCCGCGATGGGCGAGAACGCGGCGTCGGCGATCCCGTTCAAGGGCAAGCTCAAGAGCCCGATCAAGGGTTCGGCCGTCCTGACCGACGCGCAGGCTGCTGACCTGGTGGCCGGCAAGGACTACGTCAACGTCCACACCGCCGCCAACAAGGACGGCGAGATCCGCGGGCAGATCGAGAAAGCGGCGGCAGCGCATGTAGTTCTGTCGGCAGAACGGGGCGGGCGACCGCCCCTTTTGCTGCTTCAGGCCTTGTCGCGGATCTGGGTCATCGTGCGGGTCGGCGTGATCGCCTCGGGATCGAGCCTGATCTCGATGATCGCCGGCTTGCCGCTGGCGCGGGCGCGCTCGAAGGCCGGCGCGAAATCGGCGGTCTTCTCGACCGTCTCGCCATGGCCGCCATAGGCGCGGGCGAGGGCGGCGAAATCGGGGTTCTTCAGATCGGTGGCGACGACGCGGCCGGGATATTCGCGCTCCTGATGCATGCGGATGGTGCCGTAGATGCCGTTGTTGACGACGACGACGATGATCGGCAGGTCGTATTGCACGGCGGTGGCGAATTCCTGGCCGTTCATCAGGAAGCAGCCGTCGCCGGCAAAGGCGATCACGGTGCGGTCCGGATAGAGCGCCTTGGCGGCGACCGCGGCCGGCGTGCCGTAGCCCATCGAGCCGGAGGTCGGCGCCGCCTGCGTGGCGAAGCGGCGGAAGCGGTGGAAGCGATGCACCCAGGTGGCGTAGTTGCCGGCGCCGTTGGTGAGGATGGCGTCGTCGGGCAGCACCTTTTCCAGATAGTTCATGATCGGCCCCATCTGGACCGGGCCGGGGCCGCTTTCCGGCGGCGTCGACCAGTCGAGATAGGCGGCGTGCAGCTTCGGCGTCTCGTCTGCCCAGGCCGGCGTGGCAGCCGGGCTTGCGTTTGGCGAAGGCCTCGACGAAGGCCGAAGGCGAGGCGTTGATCGCCAGCGCCGGCCGGTAGACGCGGCCGAGCTCGCCGGCATCGGGATGGACATGGACCAGCGTCTGGTCGGGGTAGGGGCTTTTCAGCAGCGTGTAGTCGGAGGACGGCATTTCGCCCATGCGGCCGCCGATCAGCAGCACGAGGTCGGCCTGCTTGATCGCTGTCGCCAGCTTCGGGTTGATGCCGATGCCGACATCGCCGGCATAGTTCGGGTGCAGATGGTCGAACAGCATCTGGCGGCGGAAGGAGCAGCCGACCGGCAGCGACCAGGCCTCGGCGATGCTGCGCATCCGCGCCACCGCCTCGGCATCCCAGCGCGTGCCGCCGAGGATGACGAAGGGCCGCTTGGCCTTGCCGAGCAGTTTCTCCAGCGCGTCGAGCTCGGCTTCGCCGGGGCGGGTTTCGACCGGTGTGTGCGGCAAGGCGGCGGGCGCCTCGACCAGGCTGGTCAGCATGTCCTCGGGCAGCGAGATGACGACCGGGCCGGGGCGGCCGGAGGTCGCGACCGCAAAGGCGCGGGTGACGAATTCGGGGATGCGCGCGGCATCGTCGATCTCGACCACCCATTTGGCGATGTCGCCGAAGAAGCGCTTGTAGTCGACTTCCTGGAAAGCCTCGCGCTCCTTGGCGTGGCTGGCGACCTGGCCGATGAACAGGATGACGGGAATCGAATCCTGCATGGCGATGTGGATGCCGGCCGACGCATTGGTGGCGCCGGGGCCGCGGGTGACGAAGCAGATGCCGGGCTTGCCGGTCAGGCGGCCCTGGCAGTCGGCCATCATCGCGGCGCCGCCTTCCTGGCGGCAGACGATGGTGCGGATCGGCGAATCGTGCAGCGCGTCGAGCACCGCGAGATAGGATTCGCCCGGCACGCAGAAGATGCGATCGATGCCGTTGGCTTCGAGCGCGTCGACGATCAGTTGTCCGCCGGTCTTCATTGTCCAGACTTCTCCAGTTCGGCAAGGATTTCTTCGGTGTGTTCGCCCAGGCGCGGCGAGGGGCGCTCATAGACCAGCGGCGTGCCGGACATGACCATCGGCGCGCGCACCGAGGGCAGAAGATTGCCATGGCCATCGTCGAGGTCGAGGCGCATGCCGCGTGCGATCGTCTGCGGATCGGCAAACATCTGGCCGATCGTGTTGATCGGGCTGGCCGGCACGCTTGCCGCCTCAAGCTTCGCCAGCAGCGGGTCGCGATCGATAGTTCTTCAGCGCCTCGATCATGTGCTCGCGCAGTTTCGCCCGGTTGGCGACGCGGGCGGGGTTGGTGGCGAAATCGGGATTGGCAGGCAGATCGTCGAGCCCGACGGCAGCGCAGAATTTGGCGAACTGGCCGTCATTGCCGACCGCCAGGATGATGTGGCCGTCCCTGACCGGCACCACCTCGTAGGGCGCGATGTTCATATGCGCATTGCCCATCTGCACCGGCGATTTGCCGGAGACGAGATAGTTGAGGTTCTGGTTGCCGAGCGCCGAGATCTGGGTGTCGAACAGCGCCATGTCGATATGCTGGCCTTCGCCGGTTTTTTCGGCATGGCGAAGCGCCGCCTGGATGGCGATCACCGAATAAAGGCCGGTGAAGATATCGGAGATGGCGACGCCGGCCTTCTGCGGCTCGCGGCCGGCCTCGCCGGTGATCGACATCATGCCGGCCATGGCCTGGATGATGAAGTCATAGCCGGCGCGGGGCGCGTAAGGTCCGTCCTGGCCGAAGCCGGTGATCGAGCAATAGACGAGGCGCGGATTGATCTTCTTCAGGCTGTCATAGTCGAGCCCGTATTTCTTGAGGCCGCCGAGCTTGAAGTTCTCGATCAGCACGTCCGCGGTCGCGACCAGCCGGCGCACGGTCTCGGCGCCTTCGGGCGTGGAGAAATCAACGGCGATGGAGCGTTTGCCGCGATTGCAGGAATGGTAATAGGCGGCCGACAGGTTCTCGCCGTCATGGCTCATGACGAAGGGCGGTCCCCATTTGCGGGTGTCGTCGCCGCCATCGGGGCTCTCGACCTTGATGACATCGGCGCCGAGATCGGCGAGCAATTGCCCGGCCCACGGCCCGGCCAGGATGCGGGCAAGTTCGATGACGCGGATGCCTTTCAGGGGAGGTTCGGCCATGGATCACCAGAATTGGTCGGAACCGCAGCCTCTATCAATCCGCGATGCCGCTGTCACGAGCCTTGCGCTGGGCCAAGCGCTGTCATCGCTTCAGCACGTCGTCGGCCCATGCCGCAAAGTCATCCATGACGATGTCCCGGTTCACCTCGTTCAGGCTTTCGTGGCGGGTGTCGGCGTAAACCTTTGAAACCAGATTCGAAAAGCCCATCGTGCGCATGCGTTTGGCGAGATGGCCGACTGCCTTGCCGTAGTCGGAAGCGGGATCTTTCTCGCCGCCGACCAGGCTGACGCAGAGGTCGCGGCGCACGCCGGCAAAGCTCGCAGTCCTTGCCGCCGTGCTGCGCCATGCTGACCACGTCGCGCCACATCGACACCGAGGCATCCCAGCCGCACAGCGGGTCGGCGATGTATTTCGCCACTTCGGCCTCGTCGCGCGACAGCCAGTCGAACAGCGTCTTGTGGTTGGGCACGGCCTTGCCCCAGGCCTGGAAGGTCAGCCTCGGCAAGATGCGCGACGGCACGTCGGAGCCGAGCCGGAACCGTTCCCAGGCCAGGATGGCGAGCGCCAGCTGGCCGAGCAGGCCTTGCGAGAAATTGCCGTTCCAGATCGCGGCGGCATGGATGCGCGGCTGAGTGCGCCAAGACAGAAATTCAGCGCCACCGAGGCGCCCATCGAATGGCCGAAGACGATGACCGGCAAGCCGGGTCGTTCCGTGGCGATGAGGTCGTGGATGGCGTTGACATCGGCGATCGACCTTGGCAGCGCCATCCCTGTCCGGCGAACTGGCCCAGCGGGGCATCGGGCGCCTTGGTTGCGCCGTGGCCGCGATGGTCGTGGGCGTAGACGTGAAAGCCGCGCTCGCCGAGGAAATCGGCGAAGCGGGCATAGCGCGCGGCGTGCTCGGCCAGCCCATGGTTGATCTGGACGACGGCGCGCGGATGGCCACCAGCGTGCTTCACATAAAGGTTGAGCTCCGCGCCGGTCGGCGATTTGACCTTGCGCTGTTGGCTGAATGGCATTGTCTCTTGGTCTCCCCCGCGCTCTCGCGCTCACAAGAGTTTTGTTTGCGCCGGCGCCGGTTTTGCGTCAATCCGACATGACGATTTCCGAGTTGTGAATGTTTCTGATGCTTGTGGCGCGCTATCGCAATTCTGACATGGAGACCGATGCAGTGTGTGGCGCAGTATCTTCTAGCCGGGGCACGGGTATGCGGACAGGTTTTGCTTTCGTCTTGGCGCTTTTGGTCGCCTCAGCTGGCCGGTGCGGCGCGAGCCGACGTCAAGATGAGCGGCGCCTTCGTGGCCGACGCCGCCTGTCCGGCGACGCAAGCGATCAAGAGCGGCAAGAACCCCGGCAATGTCTCGACAGAGGCTGGGCAGAGCTACCAGCTGCTTGCCGGCAACAAGGATGCGCCGACGCATTACCTCATCCGCGTGCCGGGCGCCGATCCGGAACGCCGCTGGGTGAAGATCAGCTGCGGCCATGTCACCGGCGGCAGCGCCGCAACCGCAGCCGGCGCACCGGCCGATCAGGGCAAGCCGTCGGCGCCGGCTTCGGGAAACCCGAATATGTCTTCGCGCTGAGCTGGCAGCCGGCCTTCTGCGAAACCAAGTCGAGCAAGACCGAATGCCAGGCGCAGGCGCCGGCCGGGTTCGACGCGACGCATTTCACCTTGCATGGCCTGTGGCCGCAGCCGAACGGCAATTTCTATTGCCAGGTGCCGGCCAGCGACAAGGCCAACGACAATCCGGCCCACTGGCGGGACCTGCCGCCGGTCAATCTCGATCCCAACACACGCGTCGGAGCTCGACCAGGTGATGCCGGGCACCGCGTCCGATCTCGATCGGCATGAATGGATCAAGCACGGTACCTGCTACGGCAAGAGCCAGCAGGAGTATTTTACCGATGCGTTGAACCTGATGCGCGCGGTGAATGCCTCGCCGGTGCGCGAGCTCTTCACCAAGAATGTCGGCAAGCAGGTGACGTCAGACCAGATCCGCAAAGCCTTCGACAGCGCCTTCGGCGCCGGAGCAGGCGACAGGGTCCGGGTGTCATGCCTGGTCGATCCGTCGAGCGGCAGGCGCCTGATCGGCGAGCTGACGCTCGGCCTGGCGGGCCCGATCGGCGCGACCAGCTCGCTCGGCGATCTGATGCAGGCTTCGGCCCCGACGACCAAGGCCGGCTGCCCGAAGGGCACCGTCGACCCGATCGGGTTCCAGTAGGCGCGCGGGCTTTCGCCGGCGCTGGCCACAGCGACTGATGCGCTACGCCGACCGTGTCCAGGCGTCGAGGCTTTCGACCTGAGCGTCGCCCAGCTCGCCGACGACGCGATCGCGACCGGCCGCTTTGGCCTTGTAGAGACGCTGGTCGGCCAGGGCGAAGACATCGGCGAGACAGCGGGTCGTCTCGCTGAGGCTGGAGATGCCGACGCTGACGGTAAGGTCGAATTTGCTGGTGCCGGCCGAGGCCTTGACGGCATGCCGGATGCTTTCGCCGAGCAGCCTTGCGACAGCATGCGGCTGCGCGCAAAGGATGGCGAATTCCTCGCCGCCGATGCGGAACACCTTGTGTTCGGCGCCAGCGGCCTCGGTGAGCACGGCGGCGATCGACTTCAGCACCTTGTCGCCCTCGGCATGGCCGAAGCGGTCGTTGATCGATTTGAAATGGTCGACATCGACGATCAGCAGGCTGAGCGGCCTGGCAGTCGGCAGACTGGCCGCGATGGCGGCTTCGCCATCGGTTTCGAAGCTGCCGCGATGCAGGAGACCGGTCAGGCCGTCACGGCCGACATGCTTGACCAGGGCTTCGTAGCGCTCGCGATAGGTCAGCGTGTCGAAGATGTCGGACAGGCCGCGCGGCACGGCAATCTGGCGAGTTTCGAACCATTTGAGATAGGCAACCAGCATCAGGCTGTAGGCAAGGGCCGCGCCCATCTTGGCGAACCAGCCGCCGAAGAAGACCGCGATCGGCGCGCCGGCGACGAAATGCAGCGCGGTGAAAAAACCCGCCTGGTCGAAGGTCAGTACGCAGGCGACGCAGACCAGGATGCGGGCAAAGGGCGCCTTGCGCAGGTAGCGGCCGAGCTTTTCGTAGAGCAGGATGATCAGTATGGCGTCGACAAACAAAAGCGACGTGCCCCACACCATCAGCCAGCCCATCTGGTCGATGAAGCCGATGTCGGGAAGCTTGCCGTCGGGAAGTGGTGAAATCGCATGCAGGCGAAGGATCAGCACCAGCCCGATCATCAGCGCATTGCCGAGCAGCAGGCCATAGATGGGCTGCCGCACCGTAGCGGCGTCTTCCTTGATGTAGAGCAGAAGCAGCATCACCAGCTTGCCGGAAAACAGCACGGCCGAACCCGGAGAAACCATGCCGAAGGGCAAGGCGACGTAGAACACGCTGGCGAGATAGGTCTCGAGGAAATGCATGACGCCGAGCGCGCAGACGAAGACGCCGAGGCCGATGCGATCCCGCAAGCGGAACAGCGTGACCATGACGCCGAAGTAGAGAACCGCTTCGGCAAGGAGCAGGAAACTGTTCAGCAATCCGTCGATCCGATCTCGGTTTGGAAAATCGCGACTTTCTGGCGATTTCCATTCGATACCGTTTTGACGCGGAATGATTAACCGGAGCTTTCGTGAGGTGGTGCAACGCACCGAAACGTCGATGCCCGGTGAGTCCGCCGGCTGGCGAAAGCTTCGGGAACGGTCTGAAGCCACCGAAAGCGATTGCCGTTCGGCCCGGCATCGCCTACATAGCGCGCAACCTCCATTCAATCCGACATTTTCGGTCAATTATCAGGGAAAGCGCGCGTGGCACGCCAGTTCATCTATCACATGGCCGGCCTCAACAAGGCCTACGGCACCAAGAAGGTGCTCGAGAACATCCATCTGTCCTTCTATCCCGGACGCCAAGATCGGCATCCTCGGCCCCAACGGCGCCGGCAAGTCGACGATCCTCAAGATCATGGCCGGCCTCGACAAGGACTGGAACGGCGAGGCCTGGCTCGCCGAAGGTGCCACCGTCGGCTATCTGGCGCAGGAGCCGGCGCTCGACGCGAACAAGACCGTGTTCGAGAACGTCATGGAAGGCGTTGCCGCCAAGACCGCCATCATCGAGCGCTACAACGAACTGATGATGAACTATTCCGACGAGACGGCGGACGAGTCGCGCCAAGCTCCAGGACGAGATGGACCGGCTGAACCTGTGGGATCTCGAACAGCAGGTCGAGATGGCGATGGAAGCGCTGGGCTGCCCGCCCAAGGATTCCGAAGTCACCAAGCTTTCGGGCGGTGAGCGCCGCCGCGTCGCGCTCTGCCAGCTGCTGCTGCGCCAGCCCGACCTTCTGCTGCTCGACGAACCGACCAACCATCTCGACGCCGAAACCACGGCGTGGCTGGAAAAGCATCTGCGCGCCTATCCGGGCGCCGTGATGATCATCACCCACGATCGCTACTTCCTCGACAATGTCACCGGCTGGATCCTCGAACTCGATCGCGGCCGCGGCATTCCCTATGAGGGCAACTACACCAAATATCTCGAAGCCAAGGCCAAGCGGCTCAAGCAGGAAGGCCGCGAGGACGACGCCCGCCAGCGCGCCATCGGCCGCGAGCGGGAGTGGATCCAGTCCAGCCCGAAGGCCCGCCAGACCAAGTCCAAGGCGCGTATCAAGGCGTTCGAGGATCTGCTGGATGCCGCCGACAAGCCGCCGCCCGAGCGACACGCAGATCGTCATCCCGCATGGCGAGCGCCTCGGCAATGTGGTGATCGAGGTCGACGACCTGTCGAAGGGCTTTGGCGACACGCTGTTGATCGAAGGCCTGGAGTTCAAGCTGCCGCCGGGCGGCATCGTCGGCGTCATCGGCCCGAACGGCGCCGGCAAGACGACGCTGTTCCGGATGATCACCGGCCAGGAAAAGCCGGATGCCGGCACGATCCGCGTCGGCGAAACGGTCAAGCTCGGCTATGTCGACCAGAGCCGCGACGCGCTCGATCCGTCGAAGACCGTCTGGGAAGAGATTTCCGGCGGCGCCGAAGTGGTCAAGCTCGGCAAGTTCGAAGCCAACACGCGCGCCTATTGCGTCGTCGTTCAACTTCCGCGGCGGCGACCAGCAGCAGAAGGTCGGCAACCTCTCCGGCGGTCAGCGCAACCGCGTGCATCTGGCCAAGATGCTGAAGACCGGCGGCAACGTGCTGCTGCTCGACGAACCGACCAACGACCTCGATACCGAAACGCTGGCCGCGCTCGAAGACGCGCTGGAAAACTTCGCCGGCTGCGCCGTCATCATCTCGCACGATCGTATGTTCCTCGATCGTCTGGCGACGCACATCCTCGCCTTCGAGGGCGACAGCCATGTCGAATGGTTCGAGGGCAATTTCGAGGATTACGAGCAGGACAAGATCCGTCGCCTCGGACCGGATGCCGTCAACCCGCACCGGATGACGTATAAGAGGCTGACGCGATAGGATATTTGTCGGGGCGGCGAATTCTCAAGATGATCTGAGGAGCTGACATGGCTGACTGGTCCGCCGCCCAATATCTGAAATTCGAGGATGAGCGCACGCGGCCCGCGCGCGATCTCGTCCAGCAGGTGCCAGTGGATTTCCCGCGCCGGGTCGTCGACATCGGCTGCGGCCCGGGCAATTCGACCGAGCTTCTGGTCGAGCGCTGGCCGGACGCGCAGGTGAGCGGCTTCGACACTTCGCCCGACATGATCGAGAAGGCGAGGACGCGGCTGCCCGATGTCACCTTCGAACTGGCGGACGCGGCAACATGGCAACCGGCGCAACCGGTCGACGTGATTTTCGCCAATGCGGTGTTCCAGTGGCTGCCGGAGCATCCGGCCGTCTTCCAGCGGCTGATGGGTTTCCTGGCGCCGGGCGGCGCGCTTGCCATTCAGATGCCGGACAATCTTGGCGAGGACCTCGCATCGCCTGATGCGGGAGACGGCCGCCGAGATGCCGTTTGCCGCAAAGATCAAGGGAGCGGCGCGCGGGCAGCTGCCGCCGGTTTCGTTCTACTACGATCTTCTGTCGCCGCTCGCGGACCGGCTCGATATCTGGCACACGATCTACAACCATCCGCTGGCCGACGCTGAAGCGATCGTCGAATGGGTGAAGTCGACGGGCTTGAAGCCTTTCCTCGATCCGCTCGACGCGGACGAGAAGACCATGTTCCTCGACCACTACACGGCCAAGATCGCAGAGGCCTATCCGAGGACGGCGGACGGCAAGGTCCTGCTGCGCTTCCCCCGCATTTTCATCGTCGCCAAGCGGGCCTGACCGCGTGTCGGTCAACTCGCCGCGATAGCAACGGGAAATGGCGGTTTAAGCTGGCATAAACCGGCTAAATGCGACAAGGGTTGCACCGGGCCGTCTATGCGCCCACATCAAGCCCGCAACGCCCGCGCATGGGACGGATTGGAAATGCATCGCGTCATCATCAGCGGCATCGGCGTCGAAATCCCTGGACCCAAGATCACCAATGAAGAGCTGGTCGCCAGTTTCAACGCCTGGGTCGACATGGAGAATGCGCGCCGCTCGGCCTCGGGGGAGACGCTGCTGCAGAAGTCGGACAGCGACTTCATCGTCCATGCCTCGGGCGTCCAGACCCGGCATGTGATCGAGCGGGAAGGCATCCTCGATCCGACACGGATGGCGCCGCGCATACCGGCGCGGCCCGACGATGCGCTGTCGCTGCAGGCCGAGTTCGGCGTCGCTTCGGCCAGGAAGGCGCTCGACCATGCCGGGTTGAAGCCGTCCGATATCGACCTGGTGATCTGCTCGGCCTCGCACCACCAGCGGCCCTATCCGGCGATCGCCATCGAAATGCAGCAGGCCCTGGGCACCAAGGGCGCCGGCTTCGATATGGGGCTTGGCTGTTCGTCGGCCGCGGCGGCGCTGCACATCGCGGTCAATCTGGTGCGGGCCGGCGCGCACAAGCGCGTGCTGGTGACGACGCCGGAGATCATCACCGGTCATCTCAATTTCCGCGACCGGCAGACGCATTTCATCTTCGGCGATGCTTCGGTGTCGATGGTCGTCGAGGGGCTCGACCAGGGCGAGAAGCGGCCGGGGCGTTTCGAGGTGCTCGACACCCGCACCTGGACGCAGATGTCGAACAACATCCGCACCAATCTCGGCTACCACACCCGCACCGCCCAGGACGATCCCTATATGATCAACCTGGAAGGCAATCTGATCAAGCAGGTCGGCAACAAGGTGTTCAAGGAAGTCACCGTCGCCGGCCACAAATTCATCGTCGAATTCCTGGCCGAGCACGGGCTGACGCCGCAAGGCATCCGCCGCTTCTGGCTGCATCAGGCCAATGCGCGCATGAACGCCATGATCCTGAAACTGGCCTTCGGCCACGAGGTCGACCATGACCGCGCGCCGATGGTGCTGGAGCGGCTCGGCAACACCGCCGGCGCCGGCGCCATCATCGCGCTGTCCGAGAACCACGCCGACATGAAGCCCGGCGATTACGGCGTGCTCTGCGCCTTCGGCGCGGGCTATTCGATCGGCGGCGCGCTGCTGCGCATGCTGTAGATCAGGCGGGCGCGAACGGCACCAGCATCGGAACGCGCGTGGCATAGTCGTCATAGGCGCTGCCCAGTTCGCCGCGCAGGAAACGTTCCTCCAGCCTTGCCTTCACGACGATGCCGATGGTGAGCAAGACGGCGCCGGCAATGCCCCAGACCGTGCCTTTGGCCGCCATGGTGGCGAGGATCGCCAGAAGCAGGCCGGTGTAGATCGGGTGGCGGACCAAGCCATAGGGGCCGGTGTCGACGACGTGGTGATCCGCCTTGGCGGTGATCGATAGCCGACCAGAGCCGGCCGAGATGCAGCCGGGCCCACCACGCGAAGACGAGGCCAATGGCGATCAGCGCGACGCAGATCCAGGCCTCGGTAAGGGTGGGCATCCAGAGCCGCAGCCGGCCGACATAGCCATGCGCCGGAACGAACAGCAGGATCGCGCCGACCATCCACAGGGCGCGATAGCGAAGTTCCGCCTGGAGGCCGGCGCGCTTTTGCGACGGGGTCGGACCAGAAGGCGGCCGCGAGCCAGGACACGACCCAGATCAGCCAGAGCGATGCGATTGCGGTTGCGGGATGCATGATGACGCGTCTCCTCCTGACTGCCAGTATCAAGTCGGCGCAGCACGGCGGCAATACGGCGCCCGGCCAGAGGATGCGCGATCGGTGGTAAGAAGATCGTGATCGGTGAAGCATCCCATCAACCGGCTCGATCGGGTCATCAGCGCATTCGACTGGACCCGGCCCATGGCCGCGGGCTAATTGCGGTTCGTCTTTCAGAAGGAATGAAGCCATGGCGGATCTCTTTGCCGAGACCGAAAATCCGGTCGAAATCCTGCCGGCGCGAAAGCTCGCGGCGAAAGTGGCGGCGCTCTACGTCGCGCCGTTCGATCACTTCGAGACGCGGCCGGTGGATGAATTGCGGCTCGGCTTCGACGGCATCGATGGTGATTTCCATGCCGGCGCCACGCGGCGCTCCGGCGGGCGCGAGCCCTGGTATCCGCGCGGCACCGAGATGCGCAACGAGCGGCAATTGTCGATCGTGGCGGCGGACGAACTCGCCATCGTGGCCGAGCGGATGGGCCTCAAGGAGATCAAGCCGGAATGGATCGGCGCGAATCTGCTGATCGAGGGCGTGCCGCAGCTTTCCATGCTGCCGTCGGGCACGCTCTTGTTCTTCAAGGGTGGCGTGACCATCAAGGTCGATGCGCAGAACGGGCCATGCCGCATCGCCGGGCGTTCAGTCGCCGAAAATGCCGGGATGGCCGACCACGAGGCCGGCGCGCTGGCCTTTCCGAAGGCGGCCAAGCGGCTGCGCGGCCTTGTCGCCTGGGTGGAAAAGCCGGGCACGATTGTTGCCGGCGAAGAGATCTCGGTGCGCGTGCCCGAGCAGTGGATCTACCGCGCCTAAATGTAGGACACCAGGCTCGACCAGGCTGGGTCCTCGTGCTTTTGCCAATAGAGCGCCATCAGCCGGCTGGTGATCGGCGCCAACTTGCCGTCGGCGACCGGAATGCCGTCGATCACCGTCACCGGCATGATGCCGCCGGCGGTCGAGGTGATGAAGACTTCGTCGGCTGCCTTCAGCGCGGCGACGCTGACATCAGCCGCTGTGGCAGGCAAGCCCCGCCTCGGCGCAGAGATCGAAGACGGTGCGCCGCGTGATGCCGGGCAGCACGCCAATGGCCGGCGTCGACAGTTTGCCGTCCTTGACGCAGAAGACGTTGAAGCCCGGACCTTCGGCGACATTGCCGTTGAAGTCGAGGATCAGCGCCGTCTCGGCGCCGCGGTCATAGGCGTCGTAGAGGCCGCGCACCAGATCGAGCCAGTGGTAGTTCTTGATCGCCGGGTCGATCGAGGCCGGCGGGATGCGCACCTTGTCGCTGATGGCGACATGCAGGCCGCGCCGCAACTGCTCGGCATTGGCGACCGAGCCGAACGGCACGGCGAAGGCCATGAAGCGGTTGATCGCCTGGCGCGGGTCGCGGCTGAAGGTCGGCGAGGCGCCGCGCGTGCACAGCATCTCGACATAGGCGGCGCGGTGGCCTGACAGCGCGACGCAATTGTGCAGGATTTCGGCGACGCCGTCGCGGTCGAACGGGATCGTCATGCGCAGCTTTTGCAAGCCGCCGAAGAAGCGGTCGAGATGCAGGTCGAGCCGGAAGAAGCGGCCGTCCCAGACATGCACCGTGTCGTAGGTGGCGTCGGAATGCAGAAAGCCCCAATCCAGCACCGAGATTTTTGCCTGGGACATCGGCAGGTACTGGCCATCGAGGAAGGCGACGCCGTCGGGATAGGAATGCGGGTCGATATGGCGCTCGGACAGAGGCGGCAGCGGCATGGCTCGCTCCGTTGCAACGTTTCGGCTCATCGCAGACTCTCCTTGTCCAAGGCTCGATCCATGCTCAGGCTAGCGTCGCTCAGCGACGTGCATAGAGCCACCCATGCGCTGCTCGTTTGTTCTAGGTGGAATGTTGGTTTTCCCTTACGGTTGCTGGCGGGACTATAAGGCCGGAGGGGAGATGGACAGGCATACCGGGCTTGGTGCAATCATCTTTGCGATGATCGTTTTCGTCGTCACGCGGCGAAGCCTTCGCCCAATGCGCGCGCGAGGGCGAGGAGCTATGCCAAAGCGGCCAGACATATCGCTGCGAGAAGACTGGCAGCGAGTTGACGCCGATCTTCCAGAACGTCCCTTGCGTGGTGAATGTGCCATCGCTTGACCGGCACCTGGGTCGGCAATGGCCATCAAAGCCCGGCCGGGACCGCCGGCGCCGACTGGTCGATTGCCATGACCATCAACGACGGCGGCGCGTCGATCGACTATCCGTCGCTCAGTTGCGGCGGATCTCTCACTCAGCTTTCGAGGGACGACAGCTCGGCGGAATTCCGGGAGAGCATCACCTATGGCCAGGACAAATGCGTCGATGGCGGCGACGATCACCGTCAGGTTTTTCAAGGGAAACCTGTCCTGGGTCTGGGTCGGGCAGGCAGATGGCCAGCCCTATAACGCCGTCGCCGTACTAACGCGGCAGTAGCGGTTTCTCGCGCTACTCTTCGTCGTCGTCGGAGTCGAGCAGGCGCGTGGCGCGCCAGCGGGTCAGCACGATGTTGGTCTGTTCGATGACGAAGAAACGCGCCGAGTTGCGGTCATAGCCTTCGGCAAGCAGCTTTTCGTAATCGGTGTGGACGTGACGGATATGGGCGATGGTCGCCAGCCAGACGGAGATCGACGGCGGCAGATTTGCAAGTGCGCCCTGCCGGCGTCGGCACGGATTTTTTCGATGTCGGCATAGGGCGCCAGCGGCAAAAGCGTGGTCAGCGCCTTGGCGATGGCGCGGCGGCGGTTGGTCGGCGCTTTCATGGCTCGTCCCGCCCGGCAATGGTCGCATCGGCAAAGGCGTCGGTGGAGGCGAAATAGGGTTTCAGGTCGATGACCGGCGTGCCGTCGAGCACGTCGATGGCATCGAGTTCGATGCGGCCGCTGCCGATATCGAGCCCGACGAGCTTCGCCACATGCAACCCGACCGGGTTCGGCCGGGCAGGGGAGCGCAGCGAAAAAACGCCTTTCGGCTCAGCCGCATGGCGGGGTTTCTGCACAATCAGATTCCGCGGCGCATGATGGAGCCAGGACAGGATGATGACGTGGCTGGCGCGTTCCAGTCCCGGCAGGCCGGCGCGATAGGGCGGGTCGACCAGCAGTGTGGCACCGCCGCCTGCCTCCCGCGCGGCCCTCATGTTCTTGGGGCAGGTCTCCCGGCTCGTCCATGGCGAAGCGATGCGGCCGATGAAGACGACGTGGCCATCCGGCGGCATATCGGCCGGATCGGTTTCCAGAAGCCTTTCGCCGTCGCGCGTCTCGAACATGGTTTTCGCCTCCAGTTCATCCGAAAACCGCTTTCCGCCTGTGGATCATGCATGCGTCATTTTCTTGTCCGGAAGCGACATGGGTCTTGCATGGTTGTCAAATTCGACATAAACATATGTTTATATCTTTTTCAAAGAGAAGCGCTCATGCATGTCTCGCTCGACACAATGGTGGATACTCTGAAGGCGGCGGCCGAATCGAGCCGCCTGCGCATTCTGGCACTGCTTGTCGCGTGGCGACCTTACCGTTTCCGATCTTACCGAAATCCTCGGCCAGTCGCAGCCGCGCGTGTCGCGCCACCTCAAGCTGCTTTTGGAGGCCGGGCTGATCGGCCGTTACCAGGAGGGCTCCTGGGCCTTCTTCCGGCTCTCGGATACGGATTCGGCCCGTGATTTCGTGATCAGGCTGATCTCAGGCATCCGCGGCGCCGATCCGCAGGTCGAGCGCGACCTCGAGCGGCTGGCGTCGGTCAAACGCAAGCGCCAGGACCGCGCCGCCGAGTACTTCTCCGAAAACGCCGCGAGCTGGGATCATATCCGCTCGCTGCATGTGCCGGATCGCGCCGTGGAAGCTGCGCTGCTGAAGCTTGTCGGCAAGCGGCCTTTCCAATCGATGCTCGATCTTGGCACCGGCACCGGGCGGCTGCTCGAAATCTTTTCGCCGCTCTACCGGCGCGGCGTCGGCATCGACATGTCGCGCGAGATGCTGACCGTGGCGCGCGCCAATCTCGACAAGGCCGGGGTTTCGAATGCGCAGGTGCGGCAGGGCGATATCTTCGCGCCGCCGGTCGAGCGCGACGCTTTCGATCTCGTCACCATCCATCAGGTGCTGCACTATCTCGACGATCCGGCCCGCGCCATCCGCGAGGCGGCAAGGCTGCTGCGTCCGGCGGGGCGGCTGGTGATCGTCGATTTCGCGCCGCACACGCTGGAATTCCTGCGCGACCAGCATGCGCATGTCAGGCTCGGCTTTTCCGACCGGCAGATCGCCGAGTGGTTCGCCGAGGCAGGGCTCGACGCTCGAGGACAGCCAGGAGTTCGAGCCGCGCGGCGCCAACGAGGCCAGGCTCACGGTCAAGCTGTGGCTCGGCCGCGACCGCCGCATGCTGATCGCCGATCCGTCCAACGACAGCCAACCCACCCAAGCGTACCCGATGGGGGAAATCGCCTGATGAACCAGTTCCGCTTTTCCCGCCGTCCCGATATTGGCGACAAGGTCAGGGTTTCGTTCGAGTTCTTCCCGCCGAAGACCGACGAGATGGAGGCCAGGCTGTGGGACACCGTCACCCGGCTGGAGCCGCTCAAGCCGAAATTCGTCTCGGTGACCTATGGCGCCGGCGGCTCGACCCGTGAGCGCACTGCGCGCACGGTCAAGCGCATCCTCAACGAGACGACGCTGACGCCGGCGGCGCACATGACCTGCGTCGATGCGGCCCGCGATCAGGTCGATGCCGTTGTCAGGGAATTCGCCGATATGGGCGTCACCCGCTTCGTCGCCCTGCGCGGCGATCCGGCGGCAGGCGTCGGCACCGCCTACCGGCCGCATCCCGACGGCTACGCCAATGGCGCCGAACTGGTCGGGGCGCTGAAGGGCGCCGGCGATTTCGACATTTCGGTCTCCGCCTATCCGGAAAAGCATCCGGAAAGCCCGGACTTCGCCACCGATTTCGACATGCTGAAGCGCAAGGCCGACAATGGCGCGACGCGGGCGATCACCCAGTTCTTCTTCGACAATGATCTCTACGAGCGCTATGTCGAGCGGGCGCGGCGGGCCGGCATCTACATCCCGATCGTGCCAGGCATTTTGCCGGTGCACAATTTCACCCAGGTCGCGAATTTCTCGGCGCGCTGCGGTGCGCTGGTGCCGGCATGGCTGGCCGAGCGCTTCGACGGGCTGCAGAACGACCCGCAGACGCATGCGCTGGTGGCATCCGCCGTGGCGGCCGAGCAGGTGCTCGACCTGGTCGAGCGCGGCGTCAGCGATTTCCACTTCTACACCATGAACCGGGCCGATCTGGTGTTTGCTATCTGCCACATGATCGGCATCCGCTCGCATGAGGCGGAAGCTGGCGGGATCGGCCGCAGCCTGAATTTTGTCGCTGACATGAAATGCAAAAGGCCGGGTAAAAACCCGGCCTTTCGAAATTGGTTGACTATCAGCTGCTGTTTTCTTCCGCTCTGGCGGTTACGGAAGAACACCTATGATAAGGGCGCCGATGAATGCGAACGCTGCACAAATCATCAATGCGTTGATTGGCCTCGTCAGTCCCATGTCATAGCCTCCTCTTAAAGAGCTATGTCCGGAGTTTAGGGTCATTTGTGCCACAGGCAAGCGGAAAATGTGCTGCAATGCGACATGATTGTGGGTTTTGCGACCTGGCTTTCGCCGTTAGGCATTGAAACTCTTCGGCAAAAGCCGGCTCAAGGGTTGTGAATAAATTGTGGCGCGCCGGCGGCGGAACCGTAGGCATGGCAGCGCTACCGCGCCGGGCCGAAAATGGAATTCGACCTTTGCCGCGCTGCTTTCGGTTCGGAAAGCAGGGTGCGGGAGTCAATCAAAGTGTTTAGATCGTCCCCTTGCGCGTCCAATTGATGGCAGCATCAACGTCGACCGAACAGGCGTCCGTCGATCGTCACCAGGCCGAAGGCGATCAGCGCCATGCCGCCGATCTCGAACAGTTCAAGCCGTTCGCCGAGGAACAGGAAGCCGAGCAGGATGGCGCTGGCCGGCACGATCAGCGTGACCAGCGAAGCGTTGGTGGCGCCGGCCGAGGCGACGAGGTTGAAATAGAGGATGTAGGCGAAGGCGGTGGAAAGCAGCGCCAGCGCCAGCACTGCCGCCCAGACCGGCGGCGAAGCCGAGAACAGGCCGGCGGGACCATAGGCGATGAGCACGACCGGAATCATGATGACGGTCGAGGCCGTCAATTGCCCGGTGGCGACGATCGGCGAGGGCACGCCCTTGAAGCGGCGGGCGAACATCAGCGCGACGGCATAGGACAACGAGGCGCCGATCAGCGCGAACTTCGCCCAGACCGGACCGCCGAGCCCGGCAAGCAGGCCCGGACCGATCATCACCGCCGTGCCGGCGATGCCGAGCGCAATGCCGGCAAGCTTGTTCCAGGACAGCTTTTCGTCTGATGTCAGCGCGTTGGCGAGGATCAGCGTCCAGAACGGCGTCGTTGCGTTGAGCACCGAGGCGAGGCCGGCGCCAAGCTCGGTCTGGCCGGCGAAGATCAGCGAGAAGGGAACGACATTGTTGGCAAGCGCCAGCAGGAAGAACAGGCCGGCATGCGGGAAGGCGAGGCGGAAGGAGGGGCCGCGCCAGCCGAGATAGAGCTGGAGCGCTGCGCCGCGATGGCGACGCGAAACAGCACCAGCACCAGCGGGGGCAATTCCGCCACGGCGATGCGGGCAAAGAAGAACGAGCCGCCCCAGATGGCGCCGAGCAGCAGAAGCTGCCCCCAGTCCTTGAGCACCATCGGTCCGCGCGCCGTGGCGGCTCGCGGCTGTCGCCATGTGAATGTCCTCCCAGGACGCCGAATACCAAGCCTGCCATGCACGAAATCAGGTCGGGCATGTGATCAAGTCGGGCATGTGATCAAGTCATATCCGCTCCCGCGACAAGGGCCACCCGAAACCCTGATCGATGGCGTAGCATCGCTCGGAATCCGCGCTAGCGCCGTACCGCCAGAGGTGCGAGACACAGAATTGTTTTCTTTAGCCGCTAGCTTGGATTAATTGTGCGCAGCCAAGGTTCAGGGGATTCGTCCATGCAGCGATTCGAAAATGCCCGCGAGGCGGCGCTGGCGCTTCGCCCGGACGATCCGGTCTATTGCTTCCGGCCGGAGGTGCTGAAGGCCGACGCCAGACAGTTCATGGGCATGTTTCCCGGCAAGACCGCCTATGCGGTCAAGACCAATGGCGAGCAGATCGTGCTGAAGGCGCTGGTCGAAGCCGGCGTCACCGCCTTCGACGTCGCTTCGCCCGGCGAGTTCGCCGCCGTGCGCGCCGTCTCGCCCGATGCCGAGATGCTCTACATGCATCCGGTCAAGGCGCAGTCGGACATCAAGCTGGCGCTGGAGAAATACGGCATCCGCGTCATCTCGCTCGACCATGAGGACGAGATCACCAAGCTGACACGCGTGGTGCGGGCGCTCGACATCGATCCGGGCGCCATCACCGTGTTCGTGCGCATGCAGACAAAGGGCTCGGCGGCCTACGAACTGTCGAAGAAATTCGGCGCCGGCCCGGCCTATGCGGTGGAACTCGCCGAGCGGCTCAACCGCACCGGCTACAAGGTCGGCCTGTGCTTCCATGTCGGCAGCCAGATCGAGGATCCCGACACCTATGAGCGGGCGCTGGCCTCGGCCGACTGGGTGCGCAACCGCGTCTGACCTTCGACATTGCCGGGCTCGATGTCGGCGGCGGTTTTCCGGCCGAATACGGCCACGATCCCAACCGCAAGCAGATCGAGATGCCGTCGCTCGGCCAGATCATGTCGCGGCTGTCGGGCGACCTGAAGGAATATCAGTTCGACCAGATGCCGCTGGTGGCCGAGCCCGGCCGGGTGATCGTGGCGCGCTGCCTGTCGCTGATCGTGCGCGTGCTGCTGCGCAAGGGCAAGCGGCTCTACATCAATGACGGCATCTGGGCGTCGCTGTCGGATTCATGGACCGGCAAGATCACGCTGCCGGCGCGCTTCATTCCCGACCCGGCGATCCGCTCGCGCAATGGCGAGGAGAAGAACATCGTGCCGTTCAAGGTGTGCGGCGCGACCTGCGATTCCGTCGACATCCTGTCCCGGCCGTTCTGGCTGCCGGAAACGGTCGACACCGGCGACTGGATCGAGATCGGCCATATCGGCGCCTATTCGCTGTCGCTGAGGACCCGCTTCAACGGCTTCTATCCCGACACCTTCGTCGAGGTGACGACGCCGTTCGACGAAGGCGACGCGCCGCAAGGGTTTGCGAGCCTGGAGACGATGGCGGGATAGTGAGTAGGAAGTAGTGAGTAGCGAGTAGTGAGTAGTGTTCTGGTAGAAAACTCGCTGAGGCGAGTGCGAATATTCTTACTCTCTACTCACTACTCACTACTCACTACTCTTACAACCTCGCCAGCAGATCCGGCGTCGGCCAGCCATCGACCGGCAATCCAAGCCGCATCTGTTCCTTGCGGATGGCTTCGCGGGTGTTCGTGCCCAGGATGCCGTCGACCGTGCCGACGTCGTAGCCTCTGGCTTCGAGCTTGGTCTGCAGCGCCTTCATCTGGTCGCCGCTGAGACCGGTTCGGGATTGCGCGGGTCGAATTGCTGTGCGCCGGCCAGCCGTGCGGCGAGGTTGGCGGCGGTCAGCGCGTAGGTGAAGGACTGGTTCCATTCGAGATAGACGTCGAAATTGTCGTAGGCGAGGAAGGCCGGGCCCTTGCGGCCCATCGGCAGCGCCAGGCCTGCCTTCAGGCCGTTGTCGACTAGCGGCGTGCCGTTCGGGTTGGTGACGCCCCACTGCGGCCCATTGCGACAGCGGCAGCTTGTTGGTGCGGCCGGTCTGGTCCCACGGCATGTCGTCGGGCACGCGCACTTCCTCGATCCAGGGCTGGTCGCGTTTCCAGCCGCGCGACAGGATCTTGTTGGCCGTGGTCATGATCACGTCGGGCACGCTGCCGCGCAGGTCGACGATGCCGTCGCCGTCGCCGTCGACGCCGCGCGTGAGATAGTCGGAAGGCAGGATCTGCGTCTGGCCGATCTCGCCGGCCCAGGCGCCGGTGACGTCGGCCGGCACGACGCCGCGGTCGATCAGCGTCAGCAGCGGCACCAGTTGCGGCCGGAACAGCTCCGGCCGGCGGCAATCATGCGCGAGCGTGACCAGTGCGCTCAGCGTGTGGAAATCGCCCTGTACGGCGCCGAAATCGGTCTCCAGCGCCCAGAAGGCGGCGATGACCGGCGCCTGGACGCCGAACTGCTGGTCGGCGCGGGCAAACACGTCGGCGTATTTCTTCAGATTGGCCGCGCCCTGCTTCAGCCGGTAGGCCGAGATCATGCGGTTGGAGAACTGGATGAAGGTCTGGGTGAACACGCCCTGGGCGCGGTCGCGCGCCAGCACCTTGTCGTCGATGCTCGCGGCTTCCAGCGCGTCAAGGCCGTGAGCGCCGACGCCGGCTGCCTTGGCTTCCGCCGCCACGCCTTGCTTCCAGGCCTCGAAGTCGCCGCCGCATTCCTGCGCTGCCGCCGGCAACGCCGTGGCGCACAGGATGAGCGCCGCGAGGGCTTCGGAACGCAATCGCATCAGCTTCCTTCCGAAACCAAGTGCAGAGCGTCGTTTGCGCGTCGATTTCGAACGCGCGGCGCTCCGGATTATCGGCGATTGCAAATGTTCGCCGCCGGCTGTGTCGAAAAGCAGGCGCGCTGCCGTTGCGCCTGGTGTCAACTGCGGTGTTCTGCCGCAGCCACTTGTTCCAGGCGGCTTCGGAGCCGTTGAAGACGTTGATGTCGGAGTTGCCGGTCATGCCGGGAACGATGCCGGTTCCGGTGTATTGCCAGAAGGTGAAGGGGTGGCTGCCGTATTTCTGGCGCGGATGGCCGGCGACCGAGCGCAGCCAGTAGGGATAGCCGCGGAAGGTCGCCAGGTCGTTGTCGTCGAAGAAGTCGACCGAGGTGTAGATGATCGGCTTCTTGCCGTAGTGCCGCTCGACGATTTCGAGGAAGGTGGTCATCTCCGCGCGCACCGTCGCGGCGTCCGGGCGCAGCTTGCAGGTCGGCGATTTCGGGTTCCACTCCATGTCGAGCACCGGCGGCATGGCCGAGCGGTCGACGGGCACGTTGGCGATGAACCAGCGCGCCTGCGTGGCGGCGGGCGTGCAGAAATAGAAGAAATGATAGGCCGCGCGCGGAATGCCGGCGGCCTTGGTGCGTGCCCAATGCTCGTTGAAATACTCGTCGAAGCGGTCGCCGCCCTCGGTCGCCTTGATGAAGGCGAAGGAGATGCCGCTGGCCTTGGCCGTCGGCCAGTCGACCGATGTCTGGTATTTGGAGACATCGGTGCCGTGGACCGCATAGTTCCACGGGCGCGCCGCTGTCCCATTCATGCGGCTTGGAATCCTCGAAACGCGGTGCACGCACCGCGATTGTCGGGTTGCTGGACGAGGATGGCGACAGCGGCGACGAGATCGTCCGCGGTCGAGCAGGCGCCCAACAGCGTCAGCATGATGAGAGCCGCGAGACGGCGCATCGCATCTACTCCTGAGCCGGGTTCAGCCGGCCGCTGATGGGTCGTTTCTGCTGGTGCCCCTCGATCTGGCCCCGCCGCGACGATCACCCCGACAGGATCGCCCGCACTTCCTCATCTTGATCGCCGAACATGGTTGATATCAGGTTGACGGCGCTCGACAAGAACAGAGAATTTGCCGAAGCAATGGCGGCAAATCGATGACATAAATCGAGCGCGAAAACACGGCGGGGGATGGAAAAGATGCGGATCGTCGTCAAGATCGTCAAATGGCTGCTCGGCCTGGTCGTGCTGGCGATAGCCGCGCTGTTTGCCTGGCTCTACATCGCGCCGCCGGAACTGATCCGCGTCGGTTCGGGCTATTCGGCCAAGATCGTCTGCTCGAACGTCTTCATCGCCGGGCGCGACGCCAATGAAGTGCTGGCCGTCGACGTGCAGGCGCCGGGCCATCCGCTGCTCAGGCTGATGAAGGTGTCAGGTCGACAAGAACGCGGGACTGGTCTCGGCCGGCTTGCTCGGCGTGCTCGGCAGAGAGCGTCGCCGTCGCGCGCGACGGGCTGGGCTGCGCTTCGGTTCCGGATGGCAATATCGGCAAGGCGCGGCAGACGGCGATCCTACGCCGAGCCCGGCGCGCCACCAAGGCAGCGATGCGCTGTGGCCGGAGGGCGAACGGGTCGACGCCTCGCAGGATCCGGAGATCGCGCAGGATTCTCGACGATGCGGCGATGGCCGGGCACCGGCATGCGGGCGGTGGTGGTGGTGAAGAACGGCCGCATCGTCGGCGAGCGCTATGGCGACGGCTTTTCGGCAGAAGACGCCGCTGCTCGGCTGGTCGATGACCAAGACGGTGAATGCGGCGATCGTCGGCACGCTGGTCAAGGACGGCAAGATGGCGGTGACCAATCAGGGCCTGTTCGGGCCATGGAAGGCCGACGGCCGCGCCGCCATCAGCCTCGCCGACATGATGGCGATGTCGAGCGGGCTGGAGTTCAACGAGGACTATGGCGACGTCGCCGACGTCACGCGCATGCTCTATCTCGAGCCCGACATGGCGGGGTTCGCCGAATCCAAGCCGCTCACCGGCGAGGTCGGCAAGGTGTTCTCCTATTCGAGCGGCACGGCGGTGATGCTGTCGCGCCTCTGGCAGGACGCGATCGGCGACAAGGACAAGGCGCTGACCTGGCCGCGGAAGGCGCTGTTCGAGCCGCTCGGCATGCACAGCGCCGTGCTGGAGACCGACGAGCGAAGGCACTTTCGTCGGCTCGTCCTATCTCTACGCCACGGCGCATGACTGGGCGCGCTTCGGCCAGTTCCTGCTGCAAGGCGGGGTCTGGAACGGCAAGCAGATCCTGCCGGCCGGTTTCGTCGACTGGATGCGCGAGCCGGCATCGGCCTCGAAAGTCTACGGCAAGGGGCAGGTGTGGATCGAGGCACCGGGCGACGAGGAAAACCCCGGCGCCGGCGTCGCGGCGGGCCTGCCCAAGGATACCTACTGGATGGAAGGGCCATGACGGCCAGACGGTCGCCATCATCCCGTCGGAGCAGCTGGTGGTGGTGCGGCTCGGGCTGACGCCGGCCAAGCTCGACTACCGGCCGCAGACGATGCTGGGGGCGCTGGTCAAGGCGCTGCATTAGCCTTTTGGCTGCCGCGATCACCGCGAGCCAGGCATAGCCGCGATAAAGCGTGCGAAAACGGAAGGTTGCACCGGTTCGTCGAGATTCCGATTCCAGGACGTCGCGCAGGGATTCACGCGGCGCGACGTGGAATTTCCTCAGCCAGCCGCGCAGCAAGGTCCGGAACCAGCGCGGCAGGCCTTCCTGCTGACCGAAATCGACGACATGCAGCGAGCCGCCCGGCGCAAGGGCGGCGAGGCTGCCGAAACCGTCTTCTCCCAGCCGGGGATCATCGACAGCGAATAGGAGACGAAGATGCGGTCGAAACTCTCGATGCCGAACAGTGCTTTGGCGTCGAAATCGGTCGCGTCGCCACGCGCCAGCGCGACGCGGCCGGAGAGGCCTTCGCGGGCGATGGCGGCTGCGGCCGTCTCCAGCATCTCGGCCGAAATATCGAGGCCGAAGAAGCGGGCGTCGGGATAGCGGCGGGCGGCGAGGAGATGTTGCGGCCGGTGCCGCAGCCGAGTTCGAGCACCGTGCCGCCGGGCGGCACATCCAGCCCTCGATATCAGCCGGTCGCGGCCGAGCAGATAGTATTTGCGGGTCAGGTCGTAGATATGGCGCTGCCAGCGATAGACGCCGTCCATCAGTTCGGCATGGCTGGCCGGCAGCTCGCTCGCGCTCATGCGGGCCGCTTCACATAGAGGTGGAAGCCGCCATAGATGGCCGAGCGGTCGCGCGCCGAGAATTCGCGCGAAGCGTCGTCCTCATAGCTCCACTGGTCGAGCAGCGAAGCCGAGACGCGGCCGGGCAGCAGGCTGGGCTCGGCCGCGGTGCGGAAGATGACGCGGGCGCCGGCCGAGGCCGTGCGGGTGATCTCGGCCCACAGCGCGTTGAGCTGGTCGTCGGTCATCCAGTCCTGCGCGTCGAGCAGGACGAAGCGGTCGACCGGTGCCGGCATCCTTGCCGGCAAGGAACTCGGTCAGGTTGGCATGATGGATGGCGACGCGGTCGACATTGTCGCGGATCGTCTCGTAGTTGCGCTTTTCGAGATAGGCGGGCAGGGCGGCTTCGCCGGGCTCGGGATAGCGGCGGGCAAAGGCCTGCCAGGCGAAATAGTTGGTCGTTCAGCGGAAAGTCGCAGGCGAGCTTTTCCAGCCGGGCCTTCAGCACGCTCGCCATGGTGCCGTCGCCCGAGGTGATCAGCGAATCGTACTGCGCCGGCGGAATGCCGAGGCCGAACAGCGAGGCTTTGCGCGACGTCGCCCATCGCAGCAGCGGTTCTTGTCGAAGACCGGCGCCAGCTCCTCGTCGAAGAAGCGGCGCTGCTCGCCGATGTTCTTGGCCTGCATGATGCCGGCCGGGTCGACGCCGAAGAATTTGCCGACGCGATGGCCCATGGCGATGAACAGGCCGAGCAGGCCGGTCTGGTAGAAATTGCGGTCGAAGACGGCGATGCGCCGGCGGCCGCGCCAGTTGCGGCGCTCCCAGTAGTGGCGGCTGACCGGATCGAGATGCGGCGCGATGAAGCGGTCGTAGGCTTCCGAATTGTGACGGGTGTCGGCAGCGCCGAAGAAGCGGAACAGGTCGCCCTGCGACGGCAGATGCCGCACCGCCGCGAGCTTCATGCGGTTCAGCGCGATGTGGGCGGCGTTGAGGTCGACGGCATCGATCCGCTCCGGCGACGCGGGTGAGGTAGGCGAGGATGTTGCAGCCGCCCGAGGCGATGGTGACGACGCGATGGCCGTGGCCAAGCTGCATGGCCTCCATGTCGACATCGGGGTCTTCCCAGATCTGCGGATAGACGAGGCCGGAAAACAGGAAGCGAAACAGCCGCTCGGAAAGGCCGGCCTTCGACAGCGGGCGGTTCTGGTAGACGGCTTTTCCAACTTCCTTGCCGCGGCGAAAAACCAGATCTGCGGAAACGTCCGTCATGGCAGGTGATTCCCCGTTTGCGTTGGCGCAAGCGGGTAGCGCAGCGTCATGACAGGCCCGTGACAGTCGGAGGTATCGATAATTCTACTGCGGCGGTCATCTGACGCGGCTTTCTGCGCTTCCGGTGCTCACGAACTCAATGTCCGCTCCGCTCCGGTTCTCGAAAGCCACGCAACCTGACTCGCCGCAGCGAATTCTCGAAGCCTCCTTAGGCTCGTCCGAACCCGCCCGGCGTCGGTGTCGTCACGATGACGGCTTCGCCGGCGTCGAGCACGGTCTGGTCGCAGGCTTTCAGCATCTCGACCGTACCGTCTGTTGCGGCGGACCTCGGTCGTGCCGGCCTCGCCGTCGCCGCCGCCGTCAAGGCCCTGCGGCGGGCGGTTGCGGTGCGAGGACAGGATCGCGCATTCCATCTTTTCGAGGAAGCGGATGGTGCGCCTGGTGCCGTCGCCGGCACCCCATTTGCCCTTGCCGCCGGAACCCTCGCGGATGTGGAAATCCTCGAGCAGGACGGGAAAGCGCAGTTCCAGCACTTCCGGATCGGTGAGGCGCGAATTGGTCATATGGGTGTGGACGCCCGACGTGCCGGCAAAGCCGCGGCCGGAATTCATCCGGCCGGCCGGCGAGCCCGAGCAGATCGTCTCGTAATACTGATACTTCTCGTTGCCGAAGGTGAGGTTGTTCATCGTGCCTTGCGCATTGGCCATCGCGCCCATGGCGCCGAACAGAGCGTTGGTGACATGCTGCGAGGTCTCGACATTGCCGGCGACGACGGCGGCCGGATAGGCGGTTTGCAGCATGCAGCCGTCGGGGATGATGATGTTGATCGGCCGCAGACAGCCGGCATTCATCGGGATCATGTCCTCGACCATGACGCGGAAGGCATAGAGCACGGCGGCGCGGGCGACCGGCTCCGGTGCGTTGAAATTGTTCTTCATGACCGGCGAGGTGCCGGTGAAATCGACGGTCGCCTCGCGCTTTTGCCGGTCGACCGTGATCTTCACCTTGATCACCTGGCCGGTGTCGGTCGGGTACTCGTATTCGGAACTGTCGGGCAGCCGCTCCAGCACGCGGCGCACGCTCTCGGCGGCATTGTCCTGGACGTGGCCCATATAGGCCTCGACGACATCGAGGCCGAAATGCGCGACCATCTTGCGCAGTTCGGCCACGCCCTTCTCGTTGGCGGCGATCTGCGCCTTGAGGTCGGCGATGTTCTGGTGCGGATTGCGGGCGGGGTAGGGGTGGTCGGTGAGCAGCGTTTCCAGCTCCGTCTCGCGGAATTTTCCGCGATCGACGATGCGGAAATTGTCGAACAGCACGCCTTCCTCGTCGACCGTCGTGGCGAGCGGCGTCATCGAGCCGGGCGCGGTGCCGCCGACATCGGCATGGTGGCCGCGCGAGGCCGCCCAGAAGAGGATTTCCTTCTTCGCGTCGTCGAACACCGGCGTCACCACCGTGATGTCGGGCAGATGCGTGCCGCCATTGTAGGGCGCGTTGAGCGCAAAGACGTCGCCGGGATGGATGTCGCCCGAGTTCAGCCGGATGATGGTCTCGACCGAGCGGTCCATCGAGCCGAGATGCACCGGCATGTGCGGCGCGTTGGCGACCAGCGCGCCGTGGCGGTCGAAGACGGCGCAGGAAAAATCCAGCCGCTCCTTGATGTTGACGGAATAGGCGGTGTTCTGCAGCGTCACGCCCATCTGCTCGGCGATCGACATGAACAGGTTGTTGAAGACCTCCAGCATGACCGGATCGGCTTCGGTGCCGAGCGCCGCCTGCGCGGCGCTTCTTCTCGATGCGGCGCATGCAGCACATGGTTCTTGGCGGTGATCTCGGCCTGCCAGCCGGGCTCGACGACGATGGTCTGGTTCGGCTCGATGATCAGGGCCGGGCCGGGGACCCTGTTGCCCGGGTTGCAGCGCCTCGCGGCGGAAGATGCCGGCGTCGCGCCAGTCGCCTTCGGCGAAGATTTTGCGGGTCTCGGAAGGGCTTGCGGCGATGTCCTCGGTCTCCGCATTCAGCTTCGTCGCGGCCGTCGCCGCCGGTGTCGGTGCCTTCGACGCCGACGGTCTCGACGATCATCGGCTTGTCGTCGTAGACGAAACCGAACTGCGCCTTGTGGGCGGTTTCGAAATCGCGCCTGGCCTGGCAGATCGAGCCGTGCTCGAAATTCACCGGCAGCGCCGTGTCGGTGCCGTCATAGCGGATGTGCAGCACCGGCTTTGCGGCAACCGCGTCCTCGCGCAATGCCTTGCGCGGCGAGTTCGGCGATGACGGCTTTTTGCAACGTCGCGATGAGGCTCGTCGATCGCCGGCACGGATTCTTCGCGCCAGCGGCTTGCAGCAGCGCCTGCTGGCGCGAGGCGAAGACCGAGGACAGGCCGATGCCATAGGCCGACAGCAGGCCGGAGAAGGGGTGGATCAGCACCGCTTCCATGCCGAGCGCGTCGGCGACCAGGCAGGCATGCTGGCCGCCGGCGCCGCCGAAGCAGTTCAGCAGATATTCGGTGACGTCGTAGCCGCGCTGGACGGAAATCTTCTTGATGGCGTTGGCCATGTTTTCGACGGCGATGGTGACGAAGCCTTCGGCGACGGCTTCCGGCGTGCGGCCGTCGCCGATTTCGGCGGCGAGCGCCGCGAATTTCTTGCGCACCGTCCGCGACGTCGAGCGGCTGGTCCTGGCCGGGGCCGAAGATCGCCGGGAAGAAATCGGGCTGCAGCTTGCCGAGCATCACATTGGCGTCGGTGACGGCGAGCGGGCCGCCGCGCCGGTAGGCGGCCGGGCCGGGATTGGCGCCGGCCGAATCCGGGCCGGCGCGGAAGCGGCCGGCCTCGTAGTGCAGGATCGAGCCGCCGCCGGCCGCGACGGTATGGATGCGCATCATCGGCGCGCGGATGCGCACGCCGGCGACCTCGGTGTCGAAGGCGCGCTCGTACTCGCCGTCATAATGGGCGACGTCGGTCGAGGTGCCGCCCATGTCGAAGCCGATGACTTTGTCGAAGCCGGCGAGCTTCGCCGTCTCGACCATGCCGACGACGCCGCCGGCCGGGCCGGACAGCAGCGCGTCCTTGCCCTGGAACATGTCGGCGGCGGTGAGGCCGCCCGACGACATCATGAACATCAGGCGGGGGATTGGCCGATCCCTCGGATGCGCAGCGCGGGTGAGCTCGGCAGCTCGTCGGCGCCGAACCCCCCAGTTCTCCGCGCCACTTGACCTTTGCACATAGCGCGACAGGATCGGCGAGAGATAGGCGTCGACCACGGTGGTGTCGCCGCGGCCGACCAGCTTGATCAGCGGCGAGACTTCGTGGCTGACGGAAACCTGCGCAGAAGCCGAGCTTGCGGCAGACTTTCGCCACCGCCTTCTCGTGGTCGGGATATTTCCAGGCATGCATGAAGACGATCGCCACCGCATCGATGCCGTCGGCCTTGGCCTGCTCGATGGCGGGACGGCAGGCGGCAATGTCGAGCAGCCGTTCGACGCTGCCGTCGGCACGCACGCGCTCGTCGATCTCGATGACCCGCTCATAGAGCTGTTCGGGAAGGATGATCTCCTTGGCGAAGATGTCGGGCCGCGCCTGGTAGGCGATCCTCAGCGCATCGCGAAAGCCCTTGGTGATGAGCAGCAGCACGCGGTCGCCCTTGCGCTCCAGAAGCGCATTGGTGGCGACGGTGGTGCCCATCTTGATGTCGCCGATCAGGCCGGGCGGGATCGGCGCGCCGGATTTCAGGCCGAGCAGGTCGCGAATGCCCTGGATGGCGGCGTCGGCGATAGGCTTCGGGATTTTCCGACAGGAGTTTTCTGGGATGCAGCCCGCCTTGCGGGTCGCGGCCGATGACATCGGTGAAGGTGCCGCCGCGGTCGATCCAGAAATCCCATTTCTCGGTCATCGCAGAGCTCCCGGCATTTCATCTTGTTTCATACTGTTAGTTCGCCATTCGTCGGACGGCAATCACCAAGCTATCTGAAGATGTTACATGCGGAAACGCAACGTTACGAAACTCATGGCCAGTCTGATGCATTTTCTCTTCGAGCGCTCACCGGAACGTGAGCGTGTGTTGAAGGAGAGATGTGATGAAAAAGCTCATTCTTGCGTCCTTTCGGCGCTTGCCCTGCTGGGCGTGGCAGCGTGCAGCGACAGCGGCACAGACAACACCACCACACAGAGCACCAACCCGCCGGCAGCCGAACAGCCGATGCAGCCTGCCGCTCCGGCAGCTCCTGACGCTACGAAGCCTGCCGAACCGGCTCCGGCAGCACCTGCTCCTGCGCCCGCGCAGTAGCAGTGTCTAGTCACTTTGAGTGACGGAAAAGGCCGGCATCACGCCGGCCTTTTCCTGCCAGAATACCCGCATGTGCGATCGCGAGCGCGATCGCGCCCGGTTGCATTGCAAGGGTTGGGGTCTGGCTTCGTCAGGCGTCTGCCAAATCGATCGGGCCTGCGGCACTGTCTTCGCTTGATAGCGGTGGGCGGTTCGCACTAAGAAGCGCTTCATGTCGATTTGGGACCGCCTCGGCGAGTTCATCACCCGCGTTTCGTCTTCAGCGTCGTCGGGCGTCGCCGATGTCGTGGAGGCCGTGCGGACCGTTTTCTCGGGTGACCCGGATCTGCGCCGGCGTGTCGCCTTCTCGGTGGCGATGATCGCGCTGTCGGCCAAGATGGCCAAGGCCGACGGCATCGTCACCCAGGACGAGGTGCGCGCCTTCCAGGAGATATTCGAGGTTCCGCCGAAGGAGACGCGCAACGTGGCGCGGCTCTACGATCTGGCCAAGCGCGACGTCGCCGGGTTCGAGATCTATGCCGAGCGCATGGCGCAGATTGTGCGGCTCGGGCCATGCGAACTGCGTGATGCTGGAGGACATACTCGACGGCCTGTTCCACATCGCCAAGGCGGACGGGCTGATGCACGAACGCGAAGGCCTGTTCCTGCACCGCATCGCCGAGATATTCCGGATCGACGAGGCGCATTACCAGAGCATCCTGGCGCGGCACGTCAATCTCGGCGCCGCCGATCCCTATGTCGTGCTCGGCATCGAGCGCGGCAAGCCGTTCGAGGAGGTCAGGAAGCGCTACCGCAAGCTGGTTTCCGACAATCATCCCGACCGGCTGATCGCGCGCGGCCTGCCGCAGGAATTCATCAAGATCGCCACGACCAGGGTCGCGGCGATCAACGCCGCCTATGAGATGATCGAGCGGGGCCTGAGGCACGCATGAGCGGTTTCCTGCCCGACGAGCCGAGCGCCGAGGTCAGGGTATCGCCGAATTTCGGTCCGCGGCGCGACACGCTCAGGCCCGACATGATCGTGCTGCACTATACCGGCATGGCGACGGGTGCCGGCGCCGAGGCCTGGCTGTGCGATCCGGCGAGCGAGGTTTCCGTCGCACTATCTCGTCCATGAGGACGGCCGCATCGTGCAGATGGTGCGCGAAAGCGATCGCGCCTGGCATGCCGGCAAGAGTTCGTGGTTCGGGCGCACCGACATCAACTCCTGTTCGGTCGGCATCGAGATCGTCAATCCCGGCCATTCGCTCGGCTATCTCGACTTTTCCCAAGGCGGCAGATCGATGCGGTGATCGGGCTGTGCGCGGGGATCGTCCAGCGCCATGCTATTCCGGCGCAAAGGGTGCTCGCCCATTCCGACGTGGCGCCCGGACGCAAGATCGATCCGGGCGAGAAATTCCCCTGGAAGGCCCTGTTCGCGGCCGGCGTCGGCCATCTCGTCGCCTGCGGCGCCGGTCAGGCGGGGCGCTGTGCTCGAAGGCCGGCGATACCGGCGCCGGAGGTCGAGGCGCTGCAGTCGATGCTGGCGCTCTATGGCTATGGCGTGGAGATATCGGGTGTCTTCGACCGGCAGACGGGGATCGTGGTCGAGGCTTTTCAGCGGCATTTCCGGCCGCGTCTGGTCGATGGCGTGGCCGACGGCTCGACGGTCCGCACGCTGCAAAGGCTGCTGGCTTCCGCCAAGGCAATCGCTGTCGAAGTAATCCTTTTCCAAGTCGATAAGTTACAATCTGTCACTGCAAAGTGACTTGCCTCGCCTTCTTTGCCGCCAATTCGGCCTTCAAAGGCGAACCGTGCAAGTTGTCGGACCTCTATCCTCCCGGATGTACCGATATTGATTAGGTGTTGCTGCGTGAAGTTCTTCGCGCGGTTCAAACAGAACAGGACCACATGCAGAAATTGACCGTTCTAACGGCAGCTATTGCTGCCGGCGTAATGACTTTTGCCATCAGTGCGGCCAATGGCGCACCACTGAGCCAGAGGGCAGACCAGGGATTCATCCGCCGTACCCGCCAAGACCGCCCCGCCGAAAGCGGCTCAGGCAGCAAAAGCCAAGAAGACAGCCACTGCGAAGGTGCGAAAAGGCAGCTGCGGTGAAGGCTCGAAAAGTCGACAGCCAAACGGCATGTGAAGCGCAGCAGGAAGAGCATCGACCTGACGACGACGGCGTCGATCCGCCCGCAGAACTGCGGCGGTGTCGGCAGCTGCGGCCAGCCGACGGCCGGCCAGTATTCGGCGATCATCGCCCGCTATGCGGCGGCCGAAGGCGTGCCGGTGTCGCTGGCCAAGGCCGTCATCAAGATCGAGAGCAACTACCGGCCGAACATCGTCGGCAGCGCCGGCGAGATCGGCCTGATGCAGATCAAGCCGGCGACGGCGCGGATGATGGGCTATACCGGCTCGGTCAAGGGGCTGTTCGATCCCGACACCAACATCAGATACGGCATGAAGTATCTCGGCCATGGCGCGGGAGCTCGGCGGCGGCACGACCTGCGGCACGATCCTGAAATACAATGCCGGCCATGCCGCCAAGCGGATGAACCCGGTGTCGGCCGCCTATTGCGGCAAGGTGAAGGTGCAGATGGCCGCGCTTGGCACACCTGCGTGACCGTCCAGGCATAAGCCTGCTTTTTCGTTTGCGTTTTCAGGCGTGAACCCCTTTATACGCTCTGCCAGCTGGCCGGGCGGCCGCACCCGCGAAGCCGAAAGGCTGCGGGTGAGGAAAGTCCGGGCTCCATGGAGACACGGTGCCGGTTAATGGCCGGCGGGGGCGACCCCAGGGAAAGTGCCACAGAAAGCAAACCGCCACGATTTATCGTGGCAAGGGTGAAAGGGTGGGGTAAGAGCCCACCGCGCGACTGGCAACAGGAGCGGCACGGTAAACCCCACCGGGAGCAAGACCGAATAGGGGCGGTGCGAGGGGAAACCCTCGAGGGCTGTTTCCGGCTCACCGTCCGGGTAGGTTGCGTGAGGCGCATGGCAACATGCGCCCAAGATGAATGGCCGCCACGTTCTCGCGCCGCAAGGCGCGAGGGCCATACAGAACCCGGCTTACAGGCCAGCTGGCAATTTCTCCCGGCGCAACATCGACGCCGATGATCTTAATTCGTGATCGGTCCTTCGAAGGCCGGGATTATTCGGTCAGCCGCTGATCCTGTCCAGCGATGCCTCGATCGCCTGCCAGAGTTCCTCCACCGGCTCGCAGCCGACCGACAGGCGCACGAAGCCCGGCGCGACGGCGTCGCCGCGTTTGGCGCGCCGTTCGGCCGAGGTGTGGACGCCGCCGAAGGAGGTGGCCGGCTGCGATCAGCGCGCAGCCGTTGATGAAATGCCTCGGCCTTGTCTTCCGAGGCCAGTTCGAACGAGACGAGAAAGCCGAAGCGCTCCATCTGGGCGCGGGCAAGATTGTGCGACGGGTCGTCTTCCAGCCCGGGAAAGCGCAGCGCCGCTTACGGCGCGATGGTCCTTCAGCCGCCGCGCGATGATCTTCGCCGAAGAACACATGCGGTCGAAACGCACGTCCAGCGTCTCCAGGCCGCGATGCACCAGCCACGCCTCGAACGGGCCGGGGATGGCGCCCGACAGTCTCTCGCCAGTCGGTCACGGCAGCGATGATGTCGTCGTTGCGGCTGGCGACATGGCCGAACAGCACGTCGGAATGGCCGTTGGGCGCCTTGGTGTCGGCGGCAGACGACGATGTCGGCGCCGAGATCGAGCGGGCGCTGGCCGAAGGGCGTCATCGTCGTGTTGTCGGCGACGAGGATCGCGCCGGCGGCGTGGGCGGCCTCGGCGACGGCGGCGATATCGCAGATGTCGAGTCGCGGGTTCGAAGGGCGTTTCGACGAAGACCAGGCGATAGCCGTCGAAGCCGCCGTCGAGAAAGGTCGATGTCGGCCGCAGGTCGAAGGCAACGCCGAATGGCTTGAGGAAGCGCTCGGCCAGCGCGCGCGTGGCGTGATAGCCGTCGGACGGCAAAAGGACGCGGTCGCCGGACTTCAGCAGGCCGAAAAACACCGCCGAGATCGCCGCCATGCCGGATGGGAAGGCGACGCATCGGCGCGTCTTCCAGATGGCCAAGCAGCGTCCTCGACGGCATCCCAGGTCGGATTGTTGTAGCGGCCATACTGGCTGAAGCCGGCGCGATCGCCCGGGCGGGTGGAAGATCGCGGCCATGGTCAGCGGCAAGGGGATCGGGTCGCCCTTGGCGAGTCCGTCGCGGCGCAGATGGGCAAGGGCTGCGGCGCGTGACCTGGCTGTTTCGGACATGGATTTCACACCTTGTTGCCGAGCGGAAAAGACCGGCCGACGCTATGCGTGCGCAGCGGTCTGCAGCAAGCGCGCCTCCGGTTGGGCCAAGCGGCTCTAAACGCTTCGTTAGGCTTAATGGAGGATAAAGACGGGAGTGCCGCCAAAGCTGCTCTCACCGGTTGTTGCGCGCACGTTTGTGAAGCCTGTTCCCGTTGACGCCCATAGTGCCCCATGATATCCCATTCCGATACCAAAGCCTTCGTTCCGCGTCAGGGTAAAGCGTACGCCAATCGGGCAGCCGCGGCGGCTGTGCGTTTGCGCGGTTTTGCCGCTGGGACCGAAGCAGAGTTTTCGGCAGGGGACCGCGCTGCGGCGGCGCGGACGAAACGATGGAGAGGGGTGCGGCGGCGGAAGCGGCTGTAGCGAGTGATGGACCGGTTTCTGTCAAGCGCGGTGAACAGGATCGATGCGAAGGGGCGGGTCTCCGTTCCGGCGCATTTCCGCGCGGTCGTGCAGAAGCGCGGCTATTCGGAACTCTACGCGCTGCGCTGCCTGGACGTGCCGGCGATGGATGTCGGCGGGCTCGACCTGCTCGACCGCTACGAGCAGCGCATCGCGCTGGAGGATCCGTTCCTGCAGACGGCGGACGACATGTCGTTCTTCTGCCATGGCGACGGGACGTTCCTGAAACTCGACCAGGACGGCCGCATCACGATGACGCGATTTCATCCGCGAGCATACGGGCATCTCGGCGGAAGTGGCCTTCGTCGGCCGCGGCAATTTCTTTCAGATCTGGGAGCCCGGGCGGCTTGCCGCCTATGGGGCGCAGGCGCGCGCCCGGCTTTTGCAGCTTCGGCAGGGGACGAAGCCTGGGGAGCGACCGGAATGATGGCGGGCCACGGCGATGATACTCACGCCGTTGGCGGACCGGTCCGCCACATTCCGGTCCTCCTTGCCGAAGTGCTGGAAGCGCTCTCAGCCCAAAGCCGGCGATGTGATCGTCGACGGCACGTTCGGCGCCGGCGGCTACACCAAGGCGATCCTGGCGACGCGGCGCCTCGGTCGTGGCCATCGACCGCGATCCCGATGCCATCGCGGCTGGACGCGCGCTCGAAGCAGCAATCCGGCGGCAGGCTGAGGCTGGTGCAGGCGCCGTTCTCGACGCTGGACGAACCACGTCGAAAGCGCCGACGGCGTCGTGCTCGACATCGGCGTCTCCTCCATGCAGATCGACCAGGCCGAGCGCGGCTTTTCGTTCCGCGCCGACGGGCCGCTCGACATGCGCATGGCGCAGGCGGGCTTGAGCGCCGCCGATGTCGTCAACCGCTTCAAGGCGGGCGATCTTGCGCGCATCTTCGGCTTTCTCGGCGAGGAGCGGCATGCCGGCCGCATCGCCCGCATGATCGAGAGCCGCCGCGAAAAGCGGCCGTTCGAGCGCACGCTCGACCTCGCCGACGCCATCGAGACGCATATCGGCCGCGCGCCCGAAGGACAAGATCCATCCGGCGACGCGCGTCTTCCAGGCGCTGCGCATCTTCGTCAATGACGAGCTTGGCGAACTGGCCAAGGCGCTGTTTGCGGCCGAGCGCGTGCTGAAGCCCGGCGGGCGGCTGGCCGTGGTGACGTTCCATTCGCTGGAGGACCGCATCGTCAAGCGCTTCATCGCCGACCGCTCCGACGCGGCCGACCGGCTCGCGCCACCTGCCCGAGGCGCAGGCGCGAAGGCGCGACCTTTCGCAAGGCCGGCGGCGGCGTGACGCCGGGCGATGCCGAGATCGCGGCCAATCCGCGCGCGCGCTCGGCCAAGCTGCGCGCGGCGATCCGCACCGAGGCGCCGGCGCGCGCCGGCGATCTTTCGATTTTCGGCCTTCCAAAACTTCCCGGAATCCAGCTGCCGGGAGAGAGGTGAGCACGTGTTTCGTACCAGCGACATCGTCCTGATCGCCGTCATGGTCTCGGCGGCGGCCTTGACCTACAAGACCAAGCACGAGGCCGAGGAACAACTGGCGGCGGTGCAGAAGATCGAGGCGCAGATCCGCTACGAGGAGGACACGATCGACCTTCTCAAGGCCGACTGGAGCCTGCTCACCCAGCCGTCGCGCCTGCAGAAGCTGGCCGAAACCTACAAGTCGCAGCTCGCACTCCAGCCGGTCGATGCGCGCCAGATCGTCGGGCTCGACGATCTGCCGGCAAAACCGCTCAACATCGAGGATCTGTCGTCGCAGCGGCTTGGCGGCATGGCCGACAATTCCGGCAAAGGGCCAGCCGGCAAGGATCCCGTGGTGACCGGAGGCATCGTCCAATGATCGCCAGATTTCCAGTGTGCGCAAGCTTCCGAAGATCGGCAGGCTGCTGAAGCGTCGCGCCAGGCCGGCGAAGACGGCTCGATCGTCGTCGAGGGCGCCCGCAAGGCGACCGGCGGCAAGGCCAGGACCCGCGTCGTGATGACGATGGCGGTGTTCTTCGGCATCTATGCGACCATCGCCGGCCGGCTGGTCTATCTCGGCTTGCAGAATCCCGACATGTCGGGCGGGCCGCAGAGCCGGGTGACCGCGTCGCGGCCCGACATCGTCGACCGCAACGGCGAGGTGCTGGCGACCGACATCAAGACCGCCTCGCTGTTTGCCGAGCCGCGCCGCATCGTCGATGCCGACGAGGCGATCGAGAAGCTGTCGACCGTGCTGCCCGACATCGACCTCGAGCAGACCTATCACAAGCTGAAGAGCGGCGCCGGCTTCGTCTGGCTGCAGCGGCAGCTGACGCCGAAGCAGCAGGCCGACATCATGCAGCTCGGCATTCCCGGGCATCGGCTTCCGCACCGAAAAGCGCCGCTTCTATCCGGCCGGCGCGACCGCGTCCTACATCGTCGGCCTCACCAACATCGACAACCAGGGCATCTCCGGCATGGAGAAATACATCGACGAGCAGGGCCTGAGCCGACCTGCAGGCCTCGGGCCTGGCGGTGGCCAAGGACCTGAAGCCGGTGCAGCTCTCGATCGACCTGCGCGTCCAGCACATCGTGCGCGACGAGATCGCCACCGGCCATGGAACGCTACCACGCCATCGCCGCCGGCGCCGTCGTGCTCAACGTCAAGACCGGCGAAGTGCGTGGCGATGGCGTCGGTGCCGGATTTCGATCCGAACAATCCCTACAATGCGCAGGACAAGGACCGGCTGAACCGCATGTCGGCCGGCCTCTACGAAATGGGCTCGACCTTCAAGAGCTTCACCACCGCCATGGCGCTGGATTCCGGCAAGGTGAACCTGAAGAGCCGGTTCGACGCCTCGCGTCCGATCAGGATCGGCCATCAGACCATCCACGATTTCCACGGCAAGGGCCGCGTGCTGTCGCTGCCGGAGGTGTTCATCTACTCCTCCAACATCGGCTCGGCCAAGGAGGCCGAAATGGTCGGCATCGAAGGGCCACCGCGAATTCCTGCATCGCCTGGGCCTTCTGGACACGCATGCAGACCGAACTGCCCGAAGTCGCGACGCCGACCGAGCCGAAGGTGTGGAAAAAGGTCAACTCGATCACCATCGCCTTCGGCCACGGCGTGTCGACGACGCCGCTGCAGACCGCGGTCGGCTGCGCGGCGCTGATGAACGGCGGCTACCTGATCCAGCCGACATTCCTGCCGCGCACGCAGGAGGAGGCGATGGCGGTGGCCAAGAGAGTGGTCAGCGAAAAGACCGTCGAGGGCATGCGCTATCTCTACGCGCTCAATGCCGAGAAGGGCTCGGGCAAGAAGCGCCAGGGTCCCGGGCTACCGCGTCGGCGGCAAGACCGGAACGGCCGAGAAGGTCGTCAATGGCCGCTACTCGAAGGACAAGAATTTCAACGCCTTCGTCGCGGCTTTCCCGATGGACGACCCGCAATATCATCGTGCTGACGATCATCGACGAGCCGAAGCCGGAAAAGCCCGGCATGGGCGCGACGCGCGGCCTCCAATGCGGCGTCATGGCCGGCAATATCATCCGCCGCGCGGCCGCCATGCTTGGCGTGAAGCCAGAATTCAGCCATGAAAATGGTGCAACGCTGGTTTCCTATCAGTGATTCTTAGGGCGCGCCGGCAACTGCGCGCTATTTTGTTGCGATGAACGGGTTTCGATGCAGCTGAAAGACCTAGCCGGTATCCTGCCTGTCGAGGGAACAGCTTCCCGCGACGCTGGAGGTGACCGGGGTGTCGTCGGATTCCCGCGCAGGTCAAGCCCGGCATCGTCTTTTTCGCGGTCGCCGGCAGCAAGGCGGACGGCGCGGCCTATGCCGCCGATGCCGCGAAGCGCGGCGCAGCGGCGATCGTCGCGGGCAAGGCCAGCGCCGTTGCCGGCGCTGTCCGTCCCGGTGCTTGCCGTCGACGACCCGCGCCTGGCGCTGGCGCTGAGTCGCCGCGCGCTTCTTCGGCAGGCAGCCCGAGACCATGGTCGCGGTGACCGGCACCAGCGGCAAGACGTCGGTCGCCGCCTTCACGCGGCAGATCTGGGAGCAGGCCGGCTATCGCCGCCGCTTCGATCGGCACCACCGGCGTGGTCGCGCCGGGCCGCAACGAGTATGGCTCGCTGACCACGCCCGATCCGGTGGCACTGCACCAGCTGCTGCAGCGAACTTGCGGATGCCGGCGTCACCCACGCGTCGATGGAAGCGTCCAGCCACGGCCTCGACCAGCGCCGGCTCGACGGCGTGAGGCTCGCCGCCGGCGGCTTCACCAATCTCGGCCGCGACCACATGGACTATCATCCGACGGTCGAGGACTACCATCAGCGCCAAGCTGCGCCTGTTCGACACGCTGCTGCCGAAGGGCGCGCCGGCGGTCATCTTCGCCGACGATCCGTGGTCGGCGCCGACGATCAAGGCGGCGCAAGGCCGCCGGGCTCGAACGTGCTGACGGTCGGCCGCCACGGCGATTTCCTCGCGCTGAAGCGGGTCGAGCACGAGCGCCATCGCCAGCGCGCCGAGGTCGAGGCCGACGGCGTGCTGCACGAGATCGACCTGCCGCTGGCCGGCGATTTCCAGATCGCCAACGCGCTGGTTTCGGCGGGCTTGGCCATTGCCACTGGAATGCCTGTCGCCAAAGCCTTGATGGCACTGGAGAAATCTGAAGGGCGCGCCGGGCCGGCTCGACCTCGTCGGCACCACCGCCAACGGCGCGCCTGTCTATGTCGACTATGCGCACAAGCCGGATGCGCTGGAAAACGTGCTCGCTTCCGTGCGGCCGTTCACCACCGGCCGCGTCATCGTGGTGTTCGGCTGCGGCGGCGATCGCGACCGGGGCAAGCGGCCGATCATGGGCGAGATCGCCACGCGGCTGGCCGATGTCGTCATCGTCACCGACGACAATCCGCGCTCGGAAGTGCCGGAAACGATCCGCGCTGCGATCCTGGCCGCCGCGCCCGGCGCCATCGAGATCGGCGACCGGCGCAAGGCGATCCGCGAGGCGGTGGCCATGCTGCACGCCGGCGATACGCTGATCGTCGCCGGCAAGGGCCATGAGGAAGGCCAGACCATCGGCGCCGAGACATTGCCGTTCTCCGACCATGAGGAAGTCCGCGCAGGCGCTCGCGGGAGCGGGCCGCATGAGTGTCCTCTGGACCGCCGATGCGCTGGTCGACGCCATGGGCGGGCGGCCGATCGGCCCGATGCCGGAGGGCATTTCCGGCATTTCGATCGACAGCCGCAGCCTGCAGCCGGGCGACGCCTTCTTCGCCATCAAGGGCGAGGCGATGGATGGCCATGATTTCGCGACCGCCGCCGTCAAGGCCGGCGCCGGCGTGCTGGTCGTCGCCGAAGGCAAGCTGCCGGCGCTGGGGCGGCTGACGGCGCCGATGATCGTCGTGCCGGACGTGCTTGCCGCGCTGGAAAAGCTCGGCGTCGCGGCGCGCGCGCGCTCCAAGGCCAAGATCATCGCGGTGACCGGCTCGGTCGGCAAGACCACCACCAAGGAAGCGCTGCGCCATGTGCTGTCTGCGGTCGGCAAGGTGCATGCCTCGGCGCAGTCGTTCAACAATCATTGGGGCGTGCCGCTGACGCTGGCGCGGATGCCGGCAGATTGCGACTACGCGGTGTTCGAGATCGGCATGAACCATCCGGACGAGATCCGGCCGCTGGTCAAGATGGTCCGGCCGCATGTCGCCATCGTCACGCTGATCGCGGCGGCGCATCTCGGCTTCTTCAAAAATCTCGACGAAATCGCCAAGGCCAAGGCCGAGATATTCGAAGGCGTCGAGCCTGGCGGTGCCGCGCTGCTCAACCGCGACGACGGGCGCTGGAAGCTGCTGGACAAGATGGCGCAGAGCCGCCGGCGTCGAGCATGTCTTCGGCTTCGGCGAAAATGCCCGCTCGACCTTCAAGCTGACCAAATGCGAGCTGCATGCCGACCATTCCGATGATCACGGCCAGGATCGGCGGGCAGGACGTCGCCGCCCGCATCGGCGCGCCCGGCCGCCACATGGTGCAGAATGCGCTGGCCGTGCTCGGCGCGGCGCATCTCGTCGGCGCCGATATCGGCAAGGTGGCGCTCGGCGCTGGCCAATCTCTCGGCCGAGCGCGGCCGCGGCAAGCGCCATGTGCTGCGCCATCCGAAAGGGCACGATCACGCTGATCGACGAGAGCTACAACGCCAATCCGGCCTCGATGCAGGCGGCGATGGCGCTGCTCAACGCGACGCCTGTGTCGGGCGAGGGCCGGCGCATCGCCGTGCTCGGCGACATGCTGGAACTCGGCGACCATTCGGCGAAGCTGCATGCGCCCTTGCCGATCTGATCGTCGGCACCGGAACACGCACGGTCTTTCTCGGCCGGCCCGGAAATGCGGGCGCTGGCCGACATCCTGCCCGACGAGATCCGATACGGAGTATCGCGCCGGCGCCGAAGAGTTGAAGCCGATGCTGCTGTCGGCGTCTGAAGCCTGGCGACGTGGTGATGGTCAAATCGTCCAAAGGCATCGGCTTTTCCAAGCTGGTCGAGGCATTGCTCGGCAAATTTCCGGCGCAAGCCGCAGCCACGATCAGACCTAAGACGGTCCGGGGGACGGAATTGCATGTTTACACTGCTCGTCGAATTCGCGGACAAGATCTCGGTCTTCAACGTCTTCCGCTACATCACCTTCCGCACCGGCGGCGCGCTGATCACCTCGGCGCTGATCGTCTTCATCTTCGGGCCGACGCATCATCAATTCGCTGCGGCTCCGGCAGGGCAAGGGCCAGCCGATCCGCGCCGACGGGCCGCAGACGCATTTCAAGAAGGCCGGCACGCCGACCATGGGCGGGCTGATGATCCTGTCGCGGCATCGTCGGCTCGTCGCTGCTGTGGGCCAACCTCTCCAGCATCTATGTCTGGGTGGTGCTGCTGGTGACGCTCGGCTTCGGCGCGATCGGCTTCTACGACGACTATCTGAAGGTGACCAAGCAGTCGCATCTCGGCTTTTCCGGCAAGGCGCGGCTGGCGCTCGAATTCGTCATCGCCGGCATCGCCGCCTGGGTGATCATGCACAATGGCCAGGCGCCGTTCTCGTCGTCGCTGACCTTCCCCTTCGTCAAGGAATTCATCGTCAATCTCGGCTGGTTCTTCGTGCCGTTCTCCTGCTTCGTCATCGTCGGCGCCGGCAATGCGGTGAACCTGACCGACGGCCTCGACGGCCTGGCGATCGTGCCGATCATGATCGCGGCGGCCTCCTTCGGCGTCATCGCCTATCTCTCCGGCAATGCGGTGTTCGCCGAATATCTGCAGATCCATTTCGTGCCCGGCACCGGCGAACTGGCCGTCGTGCTCGGCGCGGTCATCGGCGCCGGCCTCGGCTTCCTCTGGTTCAACGCGCCGCCGGCGGCGATCTTCATGGGCGACACCGGCTCGCTGGCGCTGGGCGGCCTGATCGGCACCGTCGCGGTGGCCACCAAGCACGAGATCGTCCTGGCCATCATCGGCGGCCTGTTCGTCATGGAAAGCGCTGTCGGTCATCATCCAGGTCGGCTTCTTCAAGATGACCGGCAAGCGCGTCTTCCTGATGGCGCCGATCCACCATCATTTCGAAAAGCTCGGCTGGACCGAAAGCCAGGTGGTGATCCGCTTCTGGATCATCGCCGTCATCCTGGCGCTGGTCGGCCTGTCGACCCTGAAGCTGAGGTAGGACGCCGCTTGATCCCCGCCGCATCCTTCGCGGGCAAGCGCGTCGCGCTCTTCGGGCTCGGCGGCTCGGGGATCGCGACGGCGCGCGCGCTGATCGAGGGCGGGGCCGACGTGCTCGCCTGGGACGACAATCCCGACAGCGTCGCCAAGGCCGCTGGCCAGGGCATTGCGACCGGCGATCTGCGCGGCGCCGACTGGGCCGGGTTCTCGGCCTTCGTGCTGTCGCCCGGCGTGCCGCTGACGCATCCGAAGCCGCACTGGACCGTCGAGCTCGCGCGCGGCGCCGGCGTCGAGGTCATCGGCGACATCGAACTGTTCTGCCGCGAGCGGATCGCGCGCGCGCCCGACGCACCCTTCATCGCCATCACCGGCACCAACGGCAAGTCGACGACCACGGCGCTGACCGCGCATATCCTGAAATCGGCCGGCCGCGACACGCAGATGGGCGGCAATATCGGCCGCGCCGTGATGACGCTCGATCCGCCGCAGCCGGACCGGCACTATGTCGTCGAATGCTCGTCCTACCAGATCGACCTGGCGCCCTCGATCAATCCGACGGCCGGCATCCTGCTCAATCTGACGCCCGATCATCTCGACCGCCACGGCACCATGCAGCACTACGCCTCGATCAAGGAGCGGCTGGTGGCCGGCAGCGAGACGGCGATCGTCGGCGTCGACGACAGTCTATTGCGCGCAGATCGCCGACCGGCTGGAGCGGGCGGGCAGGCAGGTCATCCGCATCTCCAAGCGGCTGCCGCTGACCGACGGCTATTTCGCCGACGGCACCAATCTGATGGAAGCCGTGCACGGCCGCTACAGCCGCATCGCCTTCCTCGAAGGCATCGGCTCGCTGCGCGGCCAGCACAATGCGCAGAACGCGCTTGCCGCGGTCGCCGCCTGCCTGCAAGGTCGGGCTTGAGCCTCGGCGAGATCCAGGCCGGGCTGGAGAGCTTTCCCGGGCCTCGCGCACCGCATGGAGCAGGTCGGCCGCAAGGACCATGTGCTGTTCGTCAACGATTCCAAGGCGACCAATGCCGATGCGGCGGCGCCGGCGCTGTCGAGCTTTCCGCGCATCTACTGGATCGCCGGCGGGCTGCCCAAGGAAGGCGGCATCGAGCCGCTGCGCGGCTTCTTCCCGCGCATCGCCAAGGCCTATCTGATCGGCGAGGCGGCGCCTGCCTTTTCGGCGACGCTCGGCGAGGCGGTGCCCTACGAGATCTCCGGCACGCTGGCCGCCGCGGTCGACGCATGCCGCCAACGATGCGGCGAAGGACGACGGCGGCGAGGCGGTGGTGCTGCTGTCGCCGGCCTGCGCCAGCTTCGACCAGTTCAAGAATTTCGAAGTGCGCGGCGAAGCCTTCAGGCAAGCTGCGAACGCTATCGAGGGTGTGAAACCCATCGGAGGGACACGATAATGCAAAGCCGTCTCGACAGAAGCCCGGTTGCGACCTGGTGGTGGACGATCGACCGCTGGTTCCTGGCGGCCTTCCTGTCGCTGATGGGGCTGGGCATCGTGCTGTCCTTCGCGGCGAGCCCGGCGGTGGCCGAGCGCATCGGCCTCGACAGCTTCCACTTCGCCACGCGGCAGATCATCTTCACCGTGCCGGCGCTGGGCGTGATGCTGGCGGTCTCCTTCCTCGACGCCGCGGCAGATCCGGCGCATGGCGCTGGTCATGCTCGTGCATCATGCTCGTGCTGATGGTGGCGGTGCTGTTCATCGGCGTCGAGGTGAAGGGCGCGCGGCGCTGGGTGTCGCTTGTCCGGCGTCTCGATCCAGCCGTCCGAATTCCTGAAGCCGGCCTTCGTCATCGTCTGCGCCTGGCTGTTCGCCGAACACAAGCGCCAGCCCGACATTCCCGGCAATCTGTTTGCCATGCTGCTGCTCGGTCCTGGTCGTCTCGCTTCTGGTGGCGCAGCCCGATCTCGGCCAGACCATGCTGGTGACCGGCACCTGGGGCGTGATGTTCTTCATGGCCGGCATGCCGTGGCTGTGGATCATCGCGCTTGGCGTCGCCGGCGCCGGCGGCGCTGTTTGCCGCCTATACGGTGTTCCCGCACGTCGCCGGCCGCATCGACCACTTCCTGACCGGCGAAGGCGATACGTTCCAGGTCGACATGGGCCGCGAGGCGCTGATCAACGGCGGCTGGTTCGGCGTCGGCCCGGGCGAGGGCACGGTCAAGCGGATCATCCCCGACAGCCATGCCGACTTCGTCTTCTCGGTCGCCGGCGAGGAGTTCGGGCTGATCATGTGCTTCTTCATCATGTCGATCTTCGCCTTCATCGTGCTGCGCGGCCTCAACACGGCGCTGAAGGAGCATGACGATTTCACGCGCTATGCCGTCGGCGGGCCTGGTCACGGTGTTCGGCCTGCAGTCGGTCATCAACATGGGCGTCAACCTGCAGCTGATGCCGGCCAAGGGCATGACGCTGCCGTTCATCTCCTATGGCGGCTCCTCGCAGATCGCCATCGCCATCTCGATGGGCATGGTGCTGGCGCTGACGCGCAAGCGGCCGGAAAAGCGCAAGCAGATGGGCTTTGCGCTGCTCGCAGCGCGCCATGCCGGCGGAGTGAGCATGGCGAAGGGCATCATCCTTCTCGCGGCCGGCGGAACCGGCGGCCATCTGTTTCCGGCCGAGGCGCTGGCGCATGAGCTGATCGAGCGCGGCTGGGCGGTGCATCTGGCGACCGACGACCGCGCCGAGCGCTTTGCCGGCAATTTTCCGGCCGCCGAGATCCATCCGATCCCGTCGGCGACGATCGGCTCGAAGAACCCGGTCGCGCTGCTCGGCGCCTTCTGGAAGATCTGGCGCGGCGTGCGGCAGGCCTCCGCGGTCATCGCCAGGATCAAGCCGGAGGTCGTCGTCGGCTTCGGCGGCTATCCGACGCTGCCGCCGCTCTATGCCGCGACGCGGCGCAAGGTGCCGACGCTGATCCACGAGCAGAACGCGGTGATGGGCCGCGCCAACAGGGCGCTGGCCGGCCGCGTCGACGCCATCGCCGGCGGCTTCCTGCCGCGAGGACGCAAGTGCCGCCGGCGCCAAGACGGTGACGACGGGCAATCCGGTCCGGCCGGCGGTGCTGGAGGCGGCAAAGACGCCCTACACGCCTCCGGCCGAGGACGAGCCGTTCCGGCTGCTGGTGTTCGGCGGCAGCCAGGGCGCGCAGTTCTTTTCCGACGCGATGCCGGCGGCGATCGCGCTGCTGCCGGAGGCGCAGCGCAAGCGGCTGGCGATCACCCAGCAGGCGCGCGCCGAGGACGTGGCGCGGGTGAAGGCGGCCTATGCCGCGCTCGGCGTCGACGTCGAGGTCTCGCCCTTCTTCACCGACATGGCGGAGCGCATGGCCGCGGCGCATCTGGTGATCTCGCGCTCCGGCGCCTCGACCGTCTCGGAGATCGCCGTCATCGGCCGGCCGGCGCTGCTGGTGCCCTATCCCTATGCGCTCGACCACGACCAGGCGGCCAATGCGGCCGCGCTTGCCGCGGCCGGCGGCGGCCGAGGTGCATCCGCAGTCGACGCTGTCGCCGGAGCGCATCGCGGCACTGATCGGCGGGCTGATGGACGATCCCGAGCGGCTGGCGGCCATGGCCGCGGCCGCCAAATCGGCCGGCAAGCCGGACGCGGCGCGGTTGCTCGCCGATCTCACAGAGGCTATTGCGTCCAGGAAAACCGTTTCGGATTTCAGGAAGGGGACGCACGCATGAAGATGCCGCAGACCATCGGCCTCGTGCATTTCATCGGCATCGGCGGCATCGGCATGAGCGGCATCGCCGAGGTGCTGCACAATCTCGGCTACAGGGTGCAGGGCTCCGACCAGGCCGACAGCGCCAATGTGCAGCGGCTGCGCGACAAGGGCATCGAGTGCTTCGTCGGCCACAGGGCCGAGAATCTCGGCGACGCCGAAGTCGTGGTCGTCTCGACCGCGATCAAGAAGACCAATCCGGAGCTGAAGGCCGCGCGCGAAAAGCTGCTGCCGATCGTGCGCCGCGCCGAGATGCTGGCCGAACTGATGCGCTTCCGCCAGGCCGTCGCCATCGGCGGCACGCATGGCAAGACGACGACGACCTCGATGGTGGCGACGCTGCTCGACGCCGGCGGGCTCGACCCGACCGTCATCAATGGCGGCATCATCAACGCCTATGGCACCAATGCCCGCATGGGCGACGGCGAATGGATGGTGGTCGAGGCCGACGAGAGCGACGGCACCTTCCTGAAGCTGCCGGCCGACATCGCCGTCGTCACCAACATCGATCCCGAGCATCTCGACCACTACGGCACCTTCGACAAGGTGCGCGAGGCCTTCCGCCAGTTCGTCGAGAACGTGCCGTTCTACGGCTTCGGCGTGATGTGCACCGATCATCCGGAAGTGCAGGCGCTGGTCAGCCGCATCGAGGACCGCCGCGTCATCACCTATGGCGAGAACGCGCAGGCCGACGTGCGCTTCACCAACCACCGCATGGACGGCGCCGTCTCGGAGTTCGACGTGGTGATCCGCGACCGCAAGACCGGCGGCCAGATGACGATCTCAGGACCTGCGCCTGCCGATGCCCGGCCGCCACAATGTCTCCAACGCGACGGCGGCGATCGCGGTCGCGCATGAGCTCGGCCTGTCGGCCGAGGCGATCAAGAAGGGCCTGTCGTCCTTCGCCGGCGTCAAGCGGCGCTTCACCCATACCGGCTCGTGGAACGGCGTCGAGATCTTCGACGACTACGGCCACCATCCGGTCGAGATCAAGGCGGTGCTGAAGGCGGCGCGCAGCGCCACCAAGGGCCGCGTCATCGCCATCGCCCAGCCGCACCGCTTCACCCGGCTGCACGATCTGTTCGACGAATTCTCGGCCTGCTTCAACGATGCCGACACGGTCATGGTGGCGCCGGTCTATGCGGCGGGCGAGGAGCCGATCGACGGCGTGACGTCGGAGGCGCTGGTGTCGCGCATCCGCGCCGGCGGCCATCGCGACGCGCGCTACATCGAGGGCCCTGCCGCGATCGCGCCTGCCATCCGCGATCTGGCCAAGCCGGGCGACTTCGTCGTCTTCCTCGGCGCCGGCAACATCACGCAATGGGCCTATGCGCTGCCCAAGGAACTTGGCGGGACAATCTCATGATGCGCGGCCAGGCGCTGCTCGACAAGCTTGGCGACCGGCTTGCCGGCCTGCGCGGCCGCATCACGCCCAATGCCGAGATGGACAAGATCACCTGGTTCCGCGCCGGCGGGCTTGCCGAGGCGCTGTTCCAGCCGGCCGACGAGGAGGATCTCGCCGCCTTCCTGCGGGCGGTGCCCGAAGATGTCCCGCTGACGGTCGTCGGCGTCGGCTCGAACCTGCTGGTGCGCGACGGCGGCATTGCCGGGCTTCGTCATCCGGCTTTCGGCCAAGGGCTTCGGCGAGGCCGAAGTCATCTCGCCGACCGCGCATCAAGGCGGGCGCGGCGACGCCGGACAAGCGCGTCGCGGCCGTCGCCTACGAGGCCGGCATTGGCGGCTTTCATTTCTACCACGGCATTCCCGGCGCCATCGGCGGCGCGCTGCAGGATGAACGCCGGCGCCAATGGCGTCGAGACGCGCGAGCGCGTCGTCGAGGTGCGGGCGCTCGACCGCAAGGGCAATGTCCACACGCTGAGCAATGCCGATATGGGCTATGCCTACCGCCATTCGTCGGCGCCTGCCGGGCTGATCTTCACCTCGGCGATTTTCGAAGGACTTTGCCGAGGACAAGGCGGCGATCAAGGCGGCGATGGATGCCGTGCAGACATCATCGCGAGACGGTGCAGCCGATCCGCGAGAAGACCGGCGGCTCGACCTTCAAGAATCCGGAGGGCACTTCGGCCTGGAAGGAGATCGACAAGGCCGGCTGCCGCGGCCTGATGATCGGCGGCGCGCAGATGTCGCCGATGCACTGCAACTTCATGATCAACACCGGAACCGCGACCGGCTACGACCTCGAATATCTCGGCGAGACGGTGCGCGCGCGCGTGCTTGAACATTCGGGCATCCGGCTGCAATGGGAAATCAAGCGCATCGGCAATTTCCGGCCCGGCCACGCGGTGCAGGAATTTCTCGGGCAGCTGCTTTAAGGCGTATTAGCGCGCGCTGAAGTTCATGTGATGCATTAACTTCATGCGACCTGAAATAGCCGCGCGACCGTTGCTCCAAAGACTCACAACACAGTTTTCGTAGCTGTTTTCGCTGAAAGTGAATCTGTCGGATTCATAAGCACTTGCCAGCGAATCAACTCTCTGATTCTCTGCCCTAAAGCGTTTCCTGATTTGAGTTGTTCGACGCGTCACCCGCGTTTTCCGTCTGGGGGGCAACCTGCCGGGAGACTCGGACTCAATCGTTGCGGAAACATGGTTGCGGACCCGCCGTGAGAGGGGATGACGGGAAATGAAAAGCAAGCATGTGGCCGTCCTGCTGGGTGGATTCTCGTCGGAGCGGCCCGTGTCTCTGTCTTCGGGGAATGCGTGTGCCGATGCGCTTGAGAAGGAAGGCTACCAGGTCACCCGCGTCGATGTCGCGCGCGATGTCGGCGCCGTGCTTGCCGAGCTCAAGCCTGACGTCGTCTTCAACGCGCTGCACGGTCCGTTCGGCGAGGACGGCACCATCCAGGGCATCCTCGAATATCTGGCCATTCCCTACACCCATTCCGGCGTGCTCGCCTCGGCGCTTGCCATGAACAAGGAGCAGGCCAAGAAGGTCGCCAAGGCGGCCGGCATTCCGGTGGCGGAATCGAAGGTGATCAACCGCTTCGCCATCCAGAACAAGCATCCGATGAAGCCGCCCTATGTGGTCAAGCCGGTCAATGAAGGCTCGAGCTTCGGCGTCGTCATCGTGCAGGAGGGGCAGTCGCATCCGCCGCAGGTCATCGGCTCGTCGGAATGGAAATACGGCGATACCGTCATGGTCGAGCGCTACGTGCATGGCCGCGAGCTGACCTGCGCGGTGATGGGCGACGTGGCGCTCGGCGTCTGCGAGATCATCCCGACCGGCCATTCCTTCTACGACTACGATTTAAAATACGTCGCGGGCGGATCAAAACACGAAAGCCCGGCTAAAATTTCACCGAATATTTACCAAAAAATACAGACACTGGCGCTCAAGGCTCATCAAGCTATCGGCTGCCGGGGCGTTTCCCGGTCGGACTTCCGCTACGACGACCGTCATTCCGAAAACGGCGAGGTTGTCTGGCTCGAGGTCAACACTCAGCCGGGCATGACGCCGACGTCTCTGGTGCCCGAAATCGCCGCGCAAGCGGGGCATTCGTTCGGCGATTTGTTGAGTTGGATGGTGGAGGACGCTTCGTGTCTGCGTTGAAGTGGGGACAGGGCAAGGGGACGGGCGCGGCCGGGCCGGCGCTGTTCGGCATGCCGTTGTCGTTCGACCATTTCGTGCTGCCGCGCTGCTTCGCCGGCCGGTGCGCGTGCTTGCGCGCCTGGGCGAGCGGCGACTTCGCCGCGCCGCGCTTCTCCGCCGCCATCCTGTCGGCGGTCGCTCATCGCTCGAGCAGCGCTCTATGGCGCCTATCTCGGCGGCCATGCCGACGGCATCGTCCAGGGCATCACCGCCCGCACCGGCTTTGCCGTCGATCAGGTCAAGGTGGTCGGCAACCGCGAGACCTCCGAGATCGACATACTGGACCGGCTCGACCTCGACGGCTGGACCTCGCTGATCGGCTTCGATGCCGATGCCGCGCGCGAGCGCATCGCGACGCTGCCCTGGGTCGAAGTCGCGGCGGTCCGCAAGGTCTATCCGCATACGCTGGAAGTGCGCATCGAGGAGCGCGAGCCTTTCGCGCTCTGGCAGCATGGCAATGACGCTTTCGGTCATCGAGACGGTCCGGCGCGGTGATCGCGCCGTTCTCGGGCGGCAAGCAGGCCTTGCTGCCGCTGGTCATCGGCACCGGCGCGCCGGCCAAGGCGCCCGGATTTCCTCGCCAAGATCAAGAAATATCCGGAACTCGCGGCGCGGGTCAAAGGCTATATCCGCGTCGCCGAGCGGCGCTGGGACCTGAGGCTCGAAAACGGCATCACGATCAAGCTGCCGGAGGATGGCGAGGATCAGGCGATCGCCGACCTGGTCAGGATGGATCACGACAACGGGCTTTTGACGCGCGACATCGCCGCCGTCGACATGCGCTTGTCCGACCGCCTGGTCGTGCAGCTGACGCCGGAGGCGGCGACGCAGCGCGAGGCCGCGCTCAACGAAAAGCCGCAGAAGCTGAAGCGCAAGCCGGAGACGAAGATATGAGCTGGCTCGGCGGCAACAGCGATGCCTCGTCGCGCCGCTCCGGCATCGTCACGGTGCTGGATGTCGGCTCGAGCAAGGTTTGCTGCGTCGTGGCGAAGCTGAAGCCGCGCGACGACGGCAAGCTGCTGCGCGGCCGCTCGCATCGCATCCAGGTGATCGGCATCGGCCACCAGAAATCGCAAGGCGTGAAGTCGGGCGTCGTCGTCGATCTCGATCGCGCCGAGCATGCCATCCGGCTGGCCGTCGACGCCGCCGAGCGCATGGCGGGGCTGACGGTCGATTCGCTGATCGTCAACATGACGGCCGGCCGGCTGAAGAGCGAAACCTTCTCGGCCACCATCAATCTCGGCGGCCACGAGGCCGACGAGGCCGACATCAAGCGCGTGCTCGCCGCCGGCGCCAAGCAGGCGCTGAAGGCCGAGCGCGAGGTGATCCATTCGCTGCCCGTCGGCTTCTCGCTCGACGCCGAGCGCGGCGTGCGCGATCCGCGCGGCATGGTCGGCGACACGCTCGGCGTCGACATGCATGTGCTGACGGGCGACGCCGCGCCGCTGCGCAATCTCGAGCTCTGCATCAACCGCTCGCATCTGTCGGTCGAGCGCATGGTGGCGACGCCCTATGCCAGCGGGCTTGCGGCGCTGGTCGACGACGAACTCGAAATGGGCGCGGCCTGCATCGACATGGGCGGCGGCACGACGACGATCTCGGTGTTCTCGGAAGGCAAGTTCGTCCATGGCGACGCCATCGCCATCGGCGGCAACCACGTCACGCTGGATATGGCCAAGGGCCTGTCGACCTCGCTCGATGCCGCCGAGCGGCTCAAGGTGATGCATGGCTCGGCGCTGCCCGGCAGCGCCGACGACCGCGACCTGGTTTCGATCCAGCCGATCGGCGAAGAGGGCGAGGTGCCGCTGCAGGTGCCGCGCTCGGTGATGACGCGCATCATCCGCGCCCGCATCGAGGAGACGCTGGAGCTCCTGCGCGACCGGCTGAACAAGTCCGGCTACGGCAACGCCGTCGGCAAGCGCGTCGTGCTGACCGGCGGCGCCAGCCAGCTTGCCGGCCTGCCGGAAGCGGCGCGCCGCATTCTCGGCCGCAACGTGCGCATCGGCCGCCCGCTCGGCGTGGCGGGCCTGCCGGAAGCGGCCAAGGGGCCGGCGTTCTCGACGGCGGTCGGGCTGCTGATCTATCCGCAGGTGGCGAGCTTCGAGAGCCATCCGGCGAAAGGAATTTCCGGTCTCAGGATGACCGGAACGGGCGGAAGACTGCATCGCATGAGTCAGTGGTTGAGAGACAGTTTCTAAATTGACGGGGACAGCCCCATAGGCGGCCGCGGCGGCGAAGCGGCAGGAAAGGCAAAGGACGAGGACAATGACCATCAATCTGCAAAAGCCGGACATCACCGAGCTCAAGCCCCGCATCACCGTGTTCGGTGTCGGCGGCGGCGGCGGCAATGCCGTCAACAACATGATCACCGCCGGCTTGCGCGGCGTCGAATTCGTGGTGGCCAACACCGACGCGCAGGCGCTGACCATGTCGAAGGCCGAGCGGCTGATCCAGCTCGGCGCGCATGTCACCGAGGGGCTCGGCGCCGGCTCGCAGCCGGAAGTCGGCCGCGCGGCGGCTGAAGAATGCATCGACGAGATCATCGATCACCTCTCCAACACCCATATGTGCTTCGTCACCGCCGGCATGGGCGGCGGCACCGGCACGGGTGCTGCGCCGGTCGTTGCCCGCGCCGCGCGCGAAAAGGGCATCCTCACCGTCGGCGTCGTCACCAAGCCGTTCCACTTCGAAGGCCAGCGCCGCATGAAGACGGCGGACCTCGGCATCGAGGAACTGCAGAAATGCGTCGATACGCTGATCGTCATCCCCAACCAGAACCTGTTCCGGCTGGCCAATGACAAGACCACCTTCGCCGATGCCTTCGCCATGGCCGACCAGGTGCTCTATTCCGGCGTCGCCTGCATCACCGACCTGATGGTCAAGGAAGGCCTGATCAATCTCGACTTCGCCGACGTCCGTTCGGTGATGCGCGAGATGGGCAAGGCGATGATGGGCACCGGCGAAGCTTCGGGCGAGGGCCGCGCGATGGCCGCCGCCGAAGCGGCGATCGCCAACCCGCTGCTCGACGAGACCTCGATGAAGGGCGCCAAGGGCCTGCTGATCTCGATCACCGGCGGCCGCGACCTGACGCTGTTCGAAGTCGACGAAGCCGCGACCCGCATCCGCGAGGAGGTCGACCAGGACGCCAACATCATCCTCGGCGCGACCTTCGACGAGGAACTCGAAGGCGTCATCCGCGTCTCGGTGGTGGCCACCGGCATCGACAAGTCGGCGGCCGAAATCGCCGCCGCGCCGATCTCGATCCGCGCCGCGCCGCAGAAGCCGGTCAGCCGCCCGGCAGCCGCGATCGCGGAAAGCCGTCCGGCACCGGTCCAGCAGGCGGCCTACGAGCCGCGCGCTGCCGATCCGGTCGCCGAGGCCATCCAGCTTGCCGAGGCCAATGCGGCCGCCATGGCGCAGCCGCGTCCGGCTGCCCAGGCGGACGAGTTCCGCCCGCAGAGCAAGATCTTCCAGGCGCCGCCTGCCCAGCCGCAGCCGGTGGTTCAGCAGCAGGTCGTGCAGCCGCGCACCGCTGCGGGAAATGCCGCAGCCGGTCGCCGCCGCACCGCAGCGCATGCCGCGCGTCGAGGATTTTCCGCCGGTGGTGAAGGCAGAGGTGGAAGCCAAGAGCCGTCCGGCCGACCACCATGAGAGCAGCGGCCCGATGGGCCTGCTCAAGCGCCTGACCAACGGGCTGACGCGCCGCGAGGAAGAGCCTGCCCGGTTGCAGCCGGCGCAGCCGCGCGAACCGAAACTGCGCCAGGCGGCACCGGAAGTGCGCCGTCTTGCCAGCCAGGATCCGCAGCTCTACGCGCCGCGCCGCGGCCAGCTCGACGAGCATGGCCGGCTGACGCCGCAGAGCCGTGCGGCTCCAGGAAGACGACCAGCTGGAGATTCCGGCGTTCCTGCGCCGCCAGGCGAACTGACCTGTTAACGGCCTGTAACAATTGTTAACAGGCAGACAAGCGATTGTTTGCCTGTTAACGCAAAAAGAATGTTGTAAAACAGAGCGTTACGAGAGGTGTCTCGCTCCAGGTCGCGGTTACAGCAGAGTAAGAAACCGTGATTTGGAGTCTCCCTGACCGGACCACTATCTTCGCCCGGATTACCTTCGGTTTGCCGGGATTCGGGGAGTTGGCCCTGCCTGCCGATCACTTCAAGAGCCGCGCGCCCTCAGGGCTGATGAAGCGGACGATGGCAGTTTGGGCTTATGGGGTTTGTCTTGCAAGACTATCAGACGACACTTAAATCGCGTGCGACGCTGACTGGCACCGGCGTTCACAGCGGCAAGCCCGTCACCGTTCATTTCCTGCCCGCGGACGCCGACACCGGCATCGTCTTCCAGCTTACCAATGGCGGCGAAAGCCGCGAGTTCCGCGCCCTGGTCTCCGAAGTCGGCGCGACCGATCTCTGCACCATGCTCGGCGATCCGGCGGGCGAGCACATCGCCACCGTCGAGCATCTGATGGCCACGCTCTTCGGCCTCGGCATCGACAATCTCGTCATCGAGATCGACGGCCCCGAAGTTCCGATCCTCGACGGCAGCGCGATCGCGTTCGTCGAAGCCATCGACCAGGCCGGCATCGAGACGCTGCCGGTCAAGCGCCGCTACATCAGGGTGGTCAAGCCGGTTCGCATCGAGAACGGCGCGTCCTGGGCGGAATTCCGGCCCTATGACGGCACCCGCTTCGAGGTCGAGATCGATTTCGAAAGCCCGGCGATCGGCCGCCAGCTGTTCGCGTCCGACATCAATGCCGACATTTTCCGCCGCGACATCGCGCGCGCCCGCACCTTCGGTTTCATGAAGGATGTCGAGCGGCTGTGGGCGGCCGGCTACGCGCTCGGCTCGTCGCTGGAAAACTCGCTGGTGATCGGCGACGACAACCGCGTCATCAACATGGGCGGCCTGCGCTATCCCAATGAGTTCGCGCGCCACAAGACGCTGGACGCAATGGGCGACCTGGCGCTGGCCGGCGCCCGCTTCATCGGCTGCTTCCGCTCCTATCGCGGCGGCCACCGGATGAATGCGGCGGCGTTGCGGCGGCTTCTGTCCGACCGTTCGGCGTTCGAGATCGTCGAGACGACGCGCCGCGAGCGCGGCCGGAGCGCCGAGATGAGCGCCGTCAACGCGCCCGTCTATGCGCCCTGGATGATCTGATTCTTAACGATTTTCTGGCTTGCTGGCCGCTGGCCTGTGTTGCATGGATGCATCACGGGTCGGTGAAATCATACGATCACGGGCCCACCGCCAAACCGCCACAAAAATGTGCGATTGGCCGGAGATAGCGTTGCCGGGCAAGGCGGTTATGGTTTATGGCTGCTGCCCCAGACCCGAAATGACGACTGAAATGACGCCGAAAGGGCGGAATCCAATCATGTTCTTCAAGCGAGTTGGTCAATCGAAAGCGCCGCATACGGGCTGTTTTCCTGGCGCTTTCGGTGGTTGTCCCATCGCTCTTCCTGTCGGCCTGCATGTCGTCCGAGAAAGACGTCGATCTGTCGACCTATGTCGACCAGACCGAACCGGCCGACGTTCTCTACAATCAGGGCCTGGCCAATCTGAACGCCGGCCGTCTGGACGAGGCGAGCAAGAAGTTCGACGCCGTCGACCGCCAGCATCCCTATTCGGAATTCGCCCGCAAATCGATGGTGATGGGCGCCTTCGCCGATTATCGCGCAGGGCAACTACGACGAGGCGATCGGCTCGGCCAAGCGCTATCTGACGCTTTATCCGTCGACCGACGATGCGGCTTACGCGCAGTACATCATCGGCCTGAGCTACTACCGCCAGATCAAGGACGTCACCCAGGACCAGAAGGAAGCGCGGCAGACCGTGCAGACGATGCAGGATCTGGTGACGCGCTGGCCGACTTCGGAATATGTCGACGACGCCAAGGAAAAGATCCGCTTCGCCAACGACCAGCTGGCCGGCAAGGAGATGCAGATCGGCCGCTACTATCTCGAGCGCCGCGAATACATCGCCGCCGTCAAGCGCTTCCGCAATGTGGTCGAGAACTATTCCAACACCCGCCATGTCGAGGAAGCGCTGGCGCGCCTGACCGAGAGCTACTATGCGATGGGCCTGACCTCGGAAGCGCAGACCGCGGCGGCGGTGCTCGGCACCAACTATCCCGACAGCCAGTGGTACAAGGATTCCTACAAGCTGCTGCAGAGCAATGGGCGGGCTTGAGCCGCGCGAGAATCGCCGGGCTCGCTGGATCTTGACGGCAAGCGCTTTCGGTGATCCAACGCTCGATCACCGGTCGGCCGCTTGACTGCCAGGTTTCACGGCGTTCGATCACGGGTCTGATGCTTTCCAGACTGTCGATCCGCGATATCGTCCTGATCGAGAAGCTGGACATCGACTTCTCTGCCTGGCCTTTCCGTGCTGACCGGCGAAACCGGCGCCGGCAAATCCATCCTGCTCGACGCGCTGTCGCTGGCGCTTGGCGCGCGCGGCGACGCCTCGCTGGTGCGCCATGGCGCGGCGCAGGGCCAGGTCATCGCCGTGTTCGACGTGCCGCGCAACCATCCGGCCCGCGCGCTGCTCGCCGAAAACGCCATCGAGGATGACGGCGACATCATCCTGCGCCGGCGTGCAGACGGCCGATGGCCGCACGCGCGTCTTCGTCAACGATCAGCCGTCCAGCGTCACCCTGATGCGCGACATCGGCCACGCGCTGGTCGAGATCCACGGCCAGCACGACGAGCGCGCGCTGGTCGATCCGGGCGCGCATCGCGACTTGCTGGACAGCTTTCGGCGGCCATCTCGGCGCGGCCCGCGCGACGGGCGAGGCGTGGCGCTACTGGCGCGGCTGCGAGCAGGACTTTGCGCAGACACCGCGCCAAGGTCGAGGCGGCGGCGCGCGAGGCCGATTATCTGCGCGCCTCGGTGGCGGAGCTGGCGAAGCTCGATCCGCAGCCCGGCGAAGAGACGCAGCTCGCGGAACTGCGCGCCACGATGATGCGGGCGGAGAAGATCGCCTCGGAAATCCATGATGCGCAGGATGTGCTGTCGGGCCCATCCTCGCCGCTGCCGCAACTGGCCAGCCTGTTGCGGCGGCTGCAGCGCAAGGCGACGGAAGCGCCCGGCCTGCTCGACGATGTGGTGAAGTCGCTCGACGAGGCGATGCTGTCGCTCGACGCCGCGCAGTCGGGCGTCGAGGCGGCGCTGCGCGCCACCGAATATGATCCGCAGCGGCTGGAGAAGGCGGAGGAGCGGCTGTTTTCGCTGCGCGCCGCCTCGCGCAAGCACAGCGTGGCGGTCGACGATCTGGCGCAGCTGCGCGACACGATGGCGGCCGACCTCGCCGATCTCGATGCCGGCGAGGAGCGCCTGCACGGGCTGGAAAAGCAGGCCGCCGCCGCGCGCGAGGCCTACGACATTTCCGCCGCACAGCTGTCGTCGCTTCGCCATGCCGCGGCGGTCGGCCTGACCAAGGCGGTGATGGCCGAACTGCCGGCGCTGAAGCTCGAACGGGCCGAGTTCATCGTCGAGATGACCAGCGATGCCGAAAACCGCATGGAAGAAGGCATCGACCAGGTCGAGTTCTGGGTGCGCACCAATCCCGGCACGCAGGCCCGGGCCGATGATGAAGGTCGCTTCCGGCGGCGAGCTGTCGCGCTTCCTGCTGGCGCTGAAGGTGGCGCTGGCCGACCGCGGCTCGGCGCCGACGCTGGTCTTCGACGAGATCGACACCGGGGTCGGCGGCGCCGTGGCCGACGCCATCGGCCAGCGGCTGGCGCGGCTGTCGAAGCGCGTTCAGGTGCTTTCGGTGACGCATGCGCCGCAGGTGGCGGCGCGCGCGGCGACGCATTTCCTGATCTCCAAATCCGGCGGCACCGACAGGGTCGCCACCGGCATCGCCGAGATGGACCGGGCGGCGCGCCAGGAGGAGATCGCGCGCATGCTGGCCGGCGCCACCATCACCGACGAGGCGCGCGCCGCGGCCGAGCGGCTGCTGCGCGAGAATACGGCCGCGGCTTAGCCACACGCCATCCGGACCTGAAGGGTCGGTCTTTCGGACAGAGTCAGGATATGGCTCCATCCTGCTGTTCAGGAATGATTTTCCCGTGCCAGGTCTCTCCCTCATGAGAAAATCCTGTTCTATTGTGTCGCGCCATGTTCAGGGAAGAAAAGCATGTCGGAAAAACCTGTCGAATTCGCTCAGTGAAAGCGAGGCCGCCAGCGAGCTGGAGCGGCTGGCGGCGGAGATCGCCGAGCACGACCGGCGCTATCACGCCGAGGATGCGCCGACGATCACGGACGCGGAATATGATGCGCTGGCAGCGGCGCAACCTCGCCATCGAAGAGCGCTTTCCCGGCCTGGTGCGCGAGGATTCGCCGTCGCGCAGGGTGGGCGCGCCGCCGGCGGAAGGCTTTGCCAAGGTGCGTCACGCGGTGCCGATGCTCAGCCTCGCCAAGGCCTATACCGACGAGGACGTCACCGACTTCATCGAACGCGGCCGGCGGTTCTTCGACCGCGACAAGGATCTGGACATCGCCTTCACGGCCGAGCCGAAGATCGACGGGCTGTCGGCTTCGCTGCGTTATGAGGGCGGCGTGTTCGTGCAGGGTGCAACGCGCGGCGACGGCGCCGTCGGCGAGGACATCACCGCCAATCTCAGGACGATCGCCGACATCCCGCAAGACGCTGAAGGGCTCAGGCTGGCCTGACACGATCGAAATACGTGGCGAGGTCTACATGACCTATGCGGAATTCGAGGCGCTGAAGCAACGCTCGGCTGCAGCCGGCGGCCAGGACTATGTCAATCCGCGCAACACGGCGGCCGGGTCGCTGCGCCAGAAGGATCCGTCGGTCACCGCCAGCCGCAACCTCAAATTCTTCGCCTATGCCTGGGGTTATACGTCGGAGGATCCGGCTCCGACCCAGTACGAATCCGTGCAGAAATTCGCGGATTGGGGCTTCAAGATCAGTCCGCTGATGGTGCGGGCGAAATCGGTCGAGGAACTGGTCGCGCACTACCATTTGATCGAGGAGCAGCGCTCATCGCTCGGCTATGACATCGACGGCGTCGTCTACAAGGTCGACCAGCTGGAGCTGCAGCGCCGATGGGGCTTTGTCACCGGCGAGCCGCGCTGGGCCGTCGCGCACAAATTTCCGGCCGAACAGGCGATGACGACCGTGCAGAAGATCGACATCCAGGTCGGCCGCACCGGCACGCTGGCGCCGGTTGCGCGGCTGGCGCCCGTCACAGTCGGCGGCGTGGTGGTCGAAAACGTCACGCTGCACAATGAGGACTACATCAAGGGTCTGGACAGCAACGGCCAGCCGATCCGCGACGGCATCGACATCCGCATCGGTGACACGGTCGTGATCCAGCGGGCGGGGGACGTCATTCCGCAGATCGTCAGCGTCGTCATCGACAAGCGTCCGTCCGATGCCGCGCCTTACGAATTCCCGCATAGCTGTCCGGTCTGCGGCTCGCCCGCGACGCGCGAGATCAACGAGAAGACCGGCAAGGAAGATTCCCGCCGGCGCTGCACCGGCGAACTGATCTGCGCCGCGCAGGCGGTGGAAGGATTGCGCCATTTCGTGTCGCGCGGGGCCCTGGACATCGAAGGGCTGGGCGCCGAAAACATCGACCCCTTCTTCAACGCGGGACTGATCAAGACAGCCGCCGATATCTTCACGCTCAAGGATCGTCGTCCCGCCGTCACCAAGGCGCTGGCCGAGCGGCGCGAGGAGCAGGCCAGGCAGCGCGAGGCCGCATCGGGCAAGACGCGCAAGAATGTGCGCAGTGTCGAGGACCGCAACTATGAAGGCCTCGACAAGCTTTTTGCAGCCATCGACTCCCGCCGCGAGCCGGAACTCGACCGTTTCATCTTCGCGCTGGGCATCCGCCATATCGGCGAAACGACGGCCGCCGTGCTTGCCCGGACCTTCTCGACCATCGAGGAGCTGATCCGCGTCGGCAAGGAGACAGCGGCGGCTGCCGATCCGCACAGCGTTTTCCCATCGATCAACGGCATCGGCGACACGGTGATCGGCGCGCTTCGCGATTTCTTCGGCAATGAGCGCAACGACGACGTGCTTGATGCACTGCTCAAGCAGGTCAAGCCGAAGCCGTACGTTGTGGACTGTCTCGGCCGACAGCGAGGTCGCCGGCAAGACGATCGTGTTCACCGGCACGCTGGAAAAGATGACGCGCTCCGAAGCCAAGGCGATGGCCGAACGTCTGGGCGCCAAGGTCGCGGGCTCGGTTTCCGCGAAGACCGACCTGGTGGTGGCGGGGCCGGGCGCCGGCTCCAAGCTGAAGGTTGCCACCGAACTCGGCATCGAGGTGATCGACGAGGACACCTGGTTGCAGCGGATCGGCAGGGGCGGCTGATGGCCGGCGCTTTCAAGGGGTTCGGGCAAAAGGCCATTCCGTTCCTGAAGGCGTTGGATTTCCACCAGAGCCGGGAATGGTTCCAGGAGAACCGGGCGCTCTACGAAAGCGAACTGCACGAGCCGTTCTGCGATCTCGTCGAGACGCTCTCCGAACGCTTCCTGGCGGCAGGGCTCGGCCTGCGTGGCGACCGCAAGAAATCGCTGTTCCGGATCAACCGCGATGTGCGTTTTGCCAAGGACAAGCGGCCTTATAACCAGCATCTTTCGGCGATCCTGTCGCCCGACGGCACCAAGATGGAGCAGGGCGTGTTCTTCGTTTACATCGGGGTCGACCGCTGCTTTGCCGGCGTTGCCTGGTGGCAGCCCGGCGCCGGAACTGCTCCTGGCGATGCGCAAAGCCATCACGGGCAAGCCGGCTGATATTCCGCGCCTTGGAGGCGGCGCTGAAGAAGAACCGTCTCGAGATCGACACCGAAGGCTGCATGAAACGCGCACCGCGTGGGTTCGAGGATGTCACAGACGCAGACCTTGCCCAGGCGATCCGCAACCGGCATTTCGCCGTCCGGCACAATTTCGATCCCGCGACGATCCATACGCCGGCCCTGGTCGACGACCTCGTCGATTTCACTTTGCGAGCTAAGCCGCTGCTCGACTGGGGCAGGGCGATCCAGGGGAAGGCTGGATAGCGCCACGCCCCGGCGATCATTTCCGCTGATCGTTTGGCTCAAGCGAATTGGTGTGACAAGAAAGCCGGCTCTCCCTACATACCACCCTTCTGGCAGGGAGTGGTCGATGGCTGTGGAAGCGATCTCCGAGGGCAGCGCAAAAGGCGATTTCTGGGACGGCGTGCGGCTCTCGATGCCGGTCGTGGTGGCGTCGGCGCCGTTTGCGCTTGCTGTTCGGCGCGATCGCCGTCGACAACGGATTTTCCGTGCTCGAAGCCTTCCTGATGAGCGCGCTGGTCTTCGGCGGCGCCAGCCAGATGGTCGGCATCGAACTGTTCGGCCAGCATGTCGCGCCATGGCTGATCGTGCTGTCGATCTTCGCGGTCAACTTCCGCCATGTGCTCTATTCCGCCGGCATCGGCCGGCGCATCGCGCATTGGCCGGTGATCCAGCAGGCGCTCGGCTATTTCATCCTGACCGATCCGCAATTCGCCGTGGCCGAGGCGCAGGGCGGAGGCCGGCGAGACGGTCGGCTTCGCCTGGTATCATGGGGCTTGGCCTGCCGGTCTATGTGTTCTGGGTGATCGAAAGCGCGCTCGGCGCGGTGTTCGGCAAGCTGATCCCCGACACGCATGCGCTGGGCATCGATTTCCTGCTGCCGATCTATTTCCTCGGCCTGGTGATGGGCTTTCGCAAGCGGCCGCTGTGGCTGCCGGTGGTGATGGCCAGCGCCGTTGCCTCGATCATCGCCTACAAGACGGTGGGTTCGCCCTGGCACGTTTCCATCGGCGCGGTTGCCGGCGTGCTGCTGGCGGTCATCCTGCCGCCGCACCATAGCGGCGTGGAGGCAACGGCCATGAGCACGACCTTGTGGATCATCATCGCCGGCGCGGTCGCGACCTATCTGACCCGCGTCGGCGGGCATCTGGTGCATCTCGCGCTTCGAACACATCCATCCGCGCGTCGAGGCGGGCTTGAATGCCGTGCCGGCGGCGGTGCTGACGACGCTGGTGGCGCCGGCCGCGCTCAGCGCCGGGCCGGCCGAATGGGCGGCGCTGATCGTCGCCGCGCTGGTGTCGCTGCGCGGCGGCCTGATGGCGATGTTCCTGGCCGGTGCGGCGGTGCTGATCGCTGGCTCGGCAGTTCGTCGGGTAGTTCCCGAAACTCAGATCTTTGCGTCGTGCGGCAGCGGCGCCGTCGCCTTCTCCAGCCAGGCCAGCGTTTCGCCGTCGAGCATCGGGCCGATCTCGGCCAGCACCCGGGCGTGGTACTCGTCGAGCCAGTGCAGCTCGTCGCGCGTCAACAGGTCGGTGCGTATCAGCCGCTTGTCGAACGGCGCCAGCGTCAGCGTCTCGAAGCCGTGCATGGCGATGTCGCCGCCCTCGATCTGCTCGGCCGGCGTGACCAGGATCAGGTTCTCGATGCGGATGCCGTAGGCGCCTTCCTTGTAGTAGCCGGGCTCGTTGGAGAGGATCATGCCGGCGAGCAGCTTTTCGGTGCCGGTACTGGCGATGCGCTGCGGCCCTTCATGCACCGCCAGATAGGAGCCGACGCCATGGCCGGTGCCGTGGGCGAAGTCGCAGCCATGCTTCCACAGCGCCATGCGCGCCACCGCGTCGATCTCGGAGCCGCGCGTGCCGGCGGGAAAGCGCAGCATGGAAATGCCGATCATGCCCTTCAGCACCAGCGTGAAGCGCTCGCGCATCTCCTCGGTCGGCGTGCCGATCGGCACGGTGCGGGTGATGTCGGTGGTGCCGTCCTGGTATTGCCCGCCGGAATCGAGCAGGAACAGCTCGCCATCTGCGAGCTTGCGGTTGGTGGCGCGCGACACGCGGTAATGCATGATCGCGCCGTTCGGGCCGGCGCCGGAAATGGTGTCGAAGGAGACGTCGCGCAGCGGCATCTGCGTTTCCTCGCCGGTCTGCCGGCGCGTCTCCTCCAGCCTGGTGACGACGGCGATCTCGTCGAGCGTGCCCGGCTTTTGCCGATCGAGCCAGCACAGCAGCTTGGCGACGGCCGCGCCGTCGCGGCGATGCGCGGCGCGGCTGCCGGCGATCTCGGCCTGGTTCTTGGTGGCGCGCGGAATGCGGGCCGGGTCGGGCGCGGCAACGACAGTGCCGCCATTGTCCTCGACCAGCATCTGCAGCTTTTCCGCCGCCAGCACCGGGTCGAGCGCGATCTTCGCGCCGCCCTTGGCCAGGGCAGCGATCGCCGCCTCGAACTCGCCGGGCGCGTGCAGGTCGGCAAGCTGGGTGAGATAGGCGCGACGGTGCGCGAGAACTTGCGCTGGTCCATGAACAGCTGGTGCGAGCCGTCGGCGGCGAGCACGGCGAAGCCGAGCGCCAGCGGCGTGTGCGGCACGTCGCCGCCGCGGATGTTGAAGGCCCAGGCGATCGAGGAGGGATCGGTCAGCACGGCATGCGTGGCGCCATCCTTGCCGATCGCCGCCGCCAGCCGCGCCAGCTTGTCCTTGGCCAGTTCGCCGGCAAAGCCGATCGGGTGGATCTCGACCGGCGCCAGCGGCGGTTCGGGCTGGTCCTTCCAGATGACGTCGATCGGGTTCTTGTCCAGCGGCACAAGTATCGCGCCGGATTGCTCGGCCGAGGCTTTGCAGCGCCTTGACCTCGCTGATCGTGTGCAGCCAGGGGTCGAAACCAAGCCGGGCGCCCTTGCCGAGATTGTCCTTGATCCAGGTCGGCCGGCGGGTTGTCGACGAGGCTCTCGATCGCGAAGATGTCGAGATCGACCTCGCTCGCGCACCTGCAGCGTGTAGCGGCCGTCGACGAACATGAAGGCGCGGTCGGCGAGCACGATGGCGACGCCGGCCGAACCGCTGAAGCCGGTCAGCCATTTCAGCCGCGCCGAGCGGTCGGCGACATATTCGCCCTGGTGCTCGTCGGCGCGCGGCACGATGAAACCGTCGAGGCCGTTGGCCGCCAGCCATTGGCGCAGCAGCGCCACGCGCGGCTTGCCGACCGCCGGATCGCCAGCGGAATCAAAGGTCTGGAACATGGTGGCCTCTCCTGCTTGCCGCAAGCGTAGCGCATGACCCGGAAGGATCGGAATCGATTTCCGGCAGGGGCGTTGCGCAGGCGCAAACTGCTACAGCGCCGCTTGCCTGACAACCGGCTGGATTTGGTCCAGGTTCTCCAGTGCTACCGCTTGAGGTGGATCGTCACCCAGCCTTCGCGGTGCAAGGTCCGGACATGGCGGAACTGCTGCCCGACATAGGCCGAGACCACCGCGTCGCGCTGGCGGTCGAGAATGCCGGACAGCACGATCGAGCCGCCGAGCGCTGATATGCCTGGCCATTTCCGGCGCCAGCCGCATCAGCGGCCGCGCCAGTATGTTGGCGACGATCAGGTCGAACGGCGCGCGCTTGCCGAAGATCGGGTGGTGGAAGCCCGGCGCCGTCACCGTTTCGACCAGCGCCTTGACGTGGTTGAGGCGGGCATTTGCGGCGGCGACCTTGACCGCGACCGGATCGATGTCGGTCGCCAGCACCGGAATATGCGCGAGCTTTGCCAGCGCGATCGCCAGCACCGCGCTGCCGGTGCCGAGGTCGAGCGCGTTGTGCGGATGCTCGCGGCGCACGACCGTTCGAGCATTTCCAGGCAGCCGGCCGTGGTGCCGTGATGGCCGGTGCCGAAGGCAAGGCCGGCCTCGATCTCGATGGCGAGGTCGCCGCTGCGGCGCCTGTCGCGGTCATGCGCGCCATGGACGAAGAAACGTCCGGCGCGCACCGGCTTCAGCCCTTCCAGCGAGCGCGCCACCCAGTCGATGTCGGGCAGCACTTCGCGTTCGATCGGTTTCGTCAGCGCGAGCCCGGCAAGGATGTCTTTCAACCTTGCCTCGACCACATCGATGTCGCCGTCGGCATAGAGCGAAACTTCGTGGATGTCGCGATCCTCGTCGACCTCGATCACGGCGAGCGGCAGGCCGTCGTCCTCGAAAGCCGACTTCGAGCGCCGCGAAGATGCGCTCGGCCTCGACCTTGCCGGCGGTGAAATGGAGCCGGGTCTGCGTCATGAGGTTGTTTCTTGCTTGAGCATGATCTTTTCCGAAAACCGGTTCCCACTTTTCGGGATCATGCTCTAGCCCGCCGCCAGCCGCTTCAGCTTGGCGATCGCGGTATCGGCGCTTTCGCCATAGGCGATGGTGCCGGAGAACTCGCCCTTGGCGTTGAGCAGCAGCACCGAGGCGGTGTGGTCCATCGTGTAGTCGCCGTCGCCGGTGTCGACCTTCTTCCAGTAGATGCTGAAGCGCCTTGGCCATGGCATGCACCTTGTCTGGATCGCCGGTTATGCCGACGATGCGGTCGGAGAAATTGCTGACATAGGTGTTCATCACCTCGGGCGTGTCACGCTCGGGGTCGACGGTGACGAAATAGGCGTGCAGGTTCTTGCCGTCGTCGCCCAGCGTCTTCAGCCAGCCGGCCAGTTCGAACAGCGTGGTCGGGCAGACTTCCGGGCAATGGGTGAAGCCGAAGAAGACGACGCTGGGATGGCCCCTGAACGCGGCTTCGGTGATCGGGGCGCCTTTCTGGTCGACCAGCGTGAAGGCGCGCCGAACGGCTCGCCGCCATAATGGCCGCTGATACCAGTCGAAGGTGAGCCAGCCGATGCCGGCCGCCATCAGGACGAGAATGCCGACCAGGATTGAACGCATCATCAATGGGTGTCCGTCGTGATTGTCATGGCACGCGCCGGATGGGCGCGAAAAGCCCTTGTTCGGTGAACACTCTTACCGGTTTGGCGTGGCGCACGCAAAGATGTCGCGTTGCCGCAACCGGCAAACGGCGCATAGACGATCTGCTTGCAAAGTCTCGCTGCCCGTCCCACCTGAGGCGGCAAAACGCGAACCGCAGGAGGCTCATTTGCGAAAACTGATCGGCAGCGCCCTGGCCGCATGCCTTGTCCTGGGCACCGGTGTGGCGGCGGCAGAGGAAGTCGGCAAGGTCGGCGTCGACTGGCTCGGCAACGACATCATCGTCGAGGCGATCAAGGATCCGAAGGTCGAGGGCGTCACCTGCCACGTCTCCTATTTCGACCGCGGCGTCATCGACCGGCTGCAGAAGGGCAACTGGTTCGAGGATCCGTCGGATTCCTCGATCTCCTGCCGCCAGACCGGGCCGATCACCATCGGCGACATCGACATGGGCGAAGGCGGCGAGGAGGTGTTCAAGCAGGGCATCAGCCTGATCTGGAAGAAGCAGGTGGTGAACCGCATCTACGACAAGACCAACGAGACGCTGATCTATCTGTCGCATTCGCGCCAGGTGCAGGACGGCTCGGCGAAGATGTCGGTGACCACCGTGCCGCTCTACGGCCAGAACGTGGTGTGGACCAACGGCAAGCCGAAATAGGCTCCGGCAACAGCCTGACGCGACGATTGGTCCCGCTTGCGGGACCAATGCGTCCGGGCGTAAAGCCGCCACATGGACCGTACCGAAAACCTTGTCCTCAAAGACCCGGAGCCGCGCATTCATCCGACCGCGGAGTTGAAGGCGTGCAAGCTCGGCCGCTATGCCTCGATCGGCGAGCGGGTGGTCCTGCGCGAGGTCAACTGTCGGCGACTTCTCCTATTTCGAGCGCCACGCCGAGGCGATCTACACGACGATCGGCAAATTCTGCTCGATCGCCGCCAACAGCCGCATCAATGCGCTGGAGCATCCGATCGAGCGGATGACCCAGCACAAGGTCAGCTACCGGCCGAACGAGTATTTCCGCTGGCTGGGCGTCGACGCGGCGTTCCGCGCGCGGCGGCAGGCAAAGGCGGTCAGCATCGGCCACGATGTCTGGATCGGCCATGGCGCGGTGATCATGCCCGGCGTGACGATCGGCAATGGCGCGATCGTCGGCGCCAATGCGGTGGTGACGCGGGATGTGCCGGCCTATGCGATCGTCGCCGGCGTGCCGGCGAAGCCGCTGCGCCGGCGCTTTCGCCGCTGAGATCGCGGCGCGGATCGAAAGCCTCGCCTGGTGGGACTGGCCGCCGGAGAAACTGGCCAAGCGCCGTTCCCGACATGCAGGCCATGCCGATCGAGGCCTTTCTCGACCGCTGGGAAAACGACGCGCCTTGATGCTGGGGAAATAACCCCTTCCGCTATGCGGGGGTGGCGCAGCGGAAGGGGCTGGAGTAACCCGCTGTGAGGCGGAAGGAACAGGCTTCTGGCCTGCATCGGCACTATGGCAACAAACCCATAAGGCGGCTTTTCCCGGCGCTACGCTTTGTGCGTGTATTCAATTGTAGTCGGCGAAATGGCGCGCGACAGGGAACCGGGAGCGGCTGCCGATTAGTTTCTTGTTGCGCAATGAATGCGGCCTTCAGCCGAACTCATGTCGCTCAATCGTCGAGGGATCTTGAATGATCGAAAAGCTTTTTACCAGGATCGCCAACACGGTTGCCCATCTTGCCGGCCTGCCGCTGACATTTGTCGCCTGCTGCGCTGATCGTCGTCGTCTGGGCGGTCAGCGGGCCGATTCTTCGGCTTTTCCGACACCTGGCAGCTGGTCATCAACACCGGCACGACGATCATCACCTTCCTGATGGTGTTCCTGATCCAGAACACCCAGAACCGCGACGGCGCGGCGATCCAGGCCAAGCTCGACGAGCTGATCCGGGTCGGCGAGGGCTCACAACACACTTCATCGGCATCGAGCATCTGACCGAAACCGAGGTCGAGGAGATCCGCGACAAATGCGAACAGGCGGCAAAGCGGCATGACAACGAAGATCGCCGAACATGGCCGCCAGGAAAGCGGTGGCGCAGAAGCGCGGCGCCAAAGAGCCACGCGCCGCGTGAATTCGCGCTCAGCGCTCCATGAAGGCCGCGAAAGCGTCCTTGTGGTCGGGGTGCCAGCGCGACAGGGCAGGGCGGTTTTCGATGATGTCGCCGATCGCCCAGGCCATGCGCTTTTCGTCCGTCGGCCGCTTCGACCTCATTGTCGGGGCACAGGATGTAGAAATCGCCACGCAGCAGCGAGGCCAGCATGAAGTCGATGACCTGCTCGCCGGTCCAGGCGCCGGCCGGTTTTTCCGTCGCGCCTTCGGTGATGCCGGTAAAGGTGAAGCCGGGGATGAGCAGATGCGCCGCGACCTTTGCGCCTGGCTCGTTGCGCAGTGCATGCGCCAGGCCTTCGGTGAAGGTCTTCAGCGCCGATTTGGAGACGTTGTAGGCGAGATTGCCGGGCGGCGTGGTGATGCCTTGCTTGGAGCCGGTGTTGACGATCAGGCCAGGCTTGCCCGATGCCAGCATGGCCGGCGCGAAGGCCTCGACGCCGTGGACGACGCCCCAGAAATTGATGTCGAGCAGCCGCTTCCAGGCATCGCGGTTTTCCCAGGGTTTTCCCGGATTGTTGCCGACGCCGGCATTGTTCATCAGCAGCGACACGCCGCCGAAGGCGCTGTGCGCCTTTTGCGCCAGCCGGTCGACCTCGTCCGCCTTGGAGACATCCGTGGCGACGGCGAGCACGGCATCCTCGCCGGCGATCGTGGCGACCGCGCGGGCGGCCGCGTCAAGTCGCGCGCCGCCGATGTCGGCGAGCACGATCTTCATGCCCATGGCTGCCAGCCGCTTGGCCGCGGCAAGGCCGATGCCGCTGGCGCTGCCGGTGATGATGGCGACATTGCCGGAGGCGAGGGCGGGCAAAGCGGTCTGGATTTCGGCGTCGGTGGTCATGATTTTGTCCTTGGTTCGGGGTTGCGCCGAACTTAGCGTCCGATGCGCCCCAGGCAAGCCCTCTCGGCGTCTTCGGGTTGACCATATTGCACGCGCTGCGCATGTTGCGCGAACTGAGGAAGGATTTGCCGATTGACCGACTGGATCGAGATCCTGAAGGAGCAGACCGCCACCGGCGACCAGATGGGCCGCGAGGTGCCGCAGATGCTTGCCAATCCGGACATCAGCGAAGCGCAGGTGAAGACGCTGTTTTCGGCGCTGGAAAAACAGGCCGAGTTCGTCGAGAAACTGCGCATGGCGCTGGAGAAGTTCGGCCATGATTTCTCGATCATCAAGGCGGCCGAGCGGCTGGAGGATCGCTATGCCGACCTTGCCGCGTCGGTCGCCGAAAAGCTGAAGGCGATGCGCAAATAGCGCGGCTGCTTTTTCGATCAGCCGTTCGAAAGCGCCTGTCCGCACGAACCAGATCACCGCCACCACCACGTAGATGCGACGCCGCCATGCTGCCAAGATTGTCAGCAGAGCATTCGGCAAGGGGAACGGCCGTCCCCAAATGGGCGTTAGGCGGGTATCCCCAAAAAGCAAAGCAGAGGTCGAAATGACCACCCAGGCTGAAACCATGACGAGAGACAATGGCGGCACCGCCGCGATGACCGCCGTCGCGGCCATGATCGCGGTGCTCTTCGCCGGCAGTACGGTGCTGACGCCGCTCTATATCATCTACAAGCAGGCCTTCGGTTTCTCGCAGATCACGCTGACGCTGGTCTATGCCGTCTATGTGGTCGGCAATCTCGGAGCACTGCTGATGTTCGGACGATTGTCCGACGTCATCGGCCGCCGTCCTGCCGCACTGACATCGATGACGATTGCGGTGGTCAGCGCGTTGTTGTTTCTGCTCGCCGAGAATGTCGCCTGGCTCGATGTGGCCCGGATCCTGAGCGGCCTCGGCATAGGTATCGGCGCGGGAACCGGCACTGCCTGGCTTGCTGAGCTGATTGCCGGCGACGATAAATCACGCGCCGCCACGATCGCCACCAGCACCAATTTCGTCGGGCTCGGGCTTGGCGCGCTGGCATCCGGCTTGCTGGCCGAATACGCGCCCTGGCCGCTGAGGCTGACATTCGCCGTCTACCTGGCGGTGCTCACCGTGGTCACGGTGCTGATCTGGCGCACGCAAGAAACCGTTGCGCGTCCCGGACGGCTGGCCGATGTCTCCATGCAACCACGGCTCTCCGTGCCCGGCGCCATCCGCGCGCGCTTCGTGGCACCCGCGGTAACCGGCTTCGGCGCCATGGCACTGGTCGGCTTCTATGCGGCGCTGGCGCCCAGCATCCTGGCACAGCAGCTGCATGCGACCAGCCATGCCGAGGCTGGCGCACTGTTTTTCGAACTGTCGATCGTGGCTGCGGCAACCATCCTGGCAACGACGCAGTTTTCGAGCCGCGCCACCATGCTGGCGGCGCTGGTGCTTATGATCCCGACGGTCGCCTTGGTCGTCGCCGCGCAATTCTTCGCATCCATGCCCATCATGATTGCAGCGACGGCTTGCTGCGGCGTGGCGGCAGCGCTCGGCTATCGCGGCGGCCTGCAAGTGGTGAACCAGATCGCGCCCGCCGACCGCCGCGCCGAAGTGGTGTCCGCCTTCTTCATCTGCTGCTTCTGCGGCAACGCGCTGCCTGTCATCGGCATCGGCCTTCTGTCGAGCTGGACAAGTGCCACGACGGCGAGCCTCGCCTTCGCAGGCATGATCACCATCTTCTCACTGGTGGCGCTGGGGTTTGGCGCAAAATACGCGCGCTGAGCATCAGCCGTTCGGCGTCTCCGGTGCCATGTTTGCACGCTGGCGCGGAACGCCGAGGCCGGTGTCCGGCGGTTCGCCGGCAGCCGGCCTGTTCTCGATCATGTGCATGGTTCGCCAGCCGCCGAAACGGTAGTAGGCGGCGGCGAGCACCAGCGAGGTGATCGAGCCGGCCGGAAAGCTCCACCACAGCGCTTCCTCGCCGATCACGCTCCGGAAGAAGTAGGCAAAGCCGGTGCGCACGATCAGCACCGAGATGACCAGGATGATCAGCGGCGGCATCACCGCACCGGTGGCGCGCACCGTGGCGAACAGCACGATGGTGACGCCGAACAGGATGAAGGACCAGGACGCAACATTGTTGATATGGGCGGCGATGTCGATTGCCGCGCTGTCGGTGCTGAGGAACAGGCTGAGGATCGAGCGGTCGAAAAGGAACAGCAGGTAGACCAGCGCGCCGGTCAGCACGAGGTTGAAGCCGACGCCGGAGGCGGCGATATGGCCGATGCGGTCCCAGCGCCCGGCGCCGACATTTTGCGCCGCCATCGAGGAGACGGCGGCGCCGATCGCCAAGCGCCGGCATCTGGATATAGGTCCAGAGCTGCGCGGCGATGCCATAGGCGGCGGCGACCTGCGAGCCGTAGGAATTGACGATGCCCATCACCGTCAGCGCCGCCGCCGAGATGACGATCATCTGCAGGCCCATCGGCACGCCCTTGAAAACGACGATCCTGAGCAGCGCCGGATCCGGCCGCAGCAGAGCGAGATTGGCGCCGGCCAGTCGCAGCGGATGCTTGCGCGCATAGAGCACGACGAGGATGGCGATCACACTCACCGTCTGGCCGATCAGCGTCGAGGTGGCCGACCCGGCAATGCCGAGTTCGGGGAAGGGGCCGATGCCGCGGATGAGCAGCGGGTTAAGCACGATGTCGAGCACGACGGCCAGCGCCATGAAAGAGAAGGGCGTGCGCGAATCGCCGGCGCCGCGCAGCACCGTCATGACGAAGGACAAGAGGTTCATCATCGGCACGGCGACGAAGATGATGCGCAGATAGGAACGGGCGAGCGGCAAGCGCGTCGGCCGGCGTTCCCAACGTGTTGAGGATGGCGTCGACCCAGACCCAGCCGCAGACCGCTAACAACACCGAGATGAGGAAGAAGAAGGTGGCGCTGGTGCCGACGATGCGCCGCGCCTCGGCCAGGTCGCGGGCACCGACCGATTGCGCGACCAGGATGGTGGCCGCCATGCCGATGCCGAACACGGTGCCGAGGATCAGGAACAGCACCAGATTGGCATTGGAGGTTGCCGTCAGCGCCGCTTCGCCGAGGAAGCGGCCGACCCAGACGGCGTTGATCGAACCGTTGAGCGATTGCAGCACGTTGGAGCCCAGCACCGGCAGGGCGAACAAGAGCAATGTGCGCGGGATCGGGCCGCTGGTGAGATCGGCAGGGCGCCGGCGCGCGGGTATTTTTTCGTCCATGGCTGGCAACTCGGCGAAGGTGTATCAGCGGCCTGTCCGCGATGATTGCCGATTTAACGGGAAAGGTCGATGCGGCGCCGGAAAAGGTGGCCTAAGGTCTTCTGGCGAGCCTCGATCTAATCATGTTCTCAAAGCTTCCGGAATGGGATACTGGTCCTTGTGGCGTGGGGCCGCATCCTTACTAGATGTCATGATAAGCGGGGGGGTGCATGTCCGATAATCCGCTGTTTCTTGAGCGCCTGAACCGGCGCGCGTTTCTCGGTGCGTCCGCTTTGAGTGCGGCCTCGGTGGCCCTTTCGGCATGCACCACCACGGATGTGGCGCCGCCGCCAGTGGCAGCGCCGCCGCCGCCAAGCGAGTCGGCTTTCGGCGCTGCCGCAAGCATGTATGCTGCACGCGTCGACGAGGGCTATCAGCTGCCGGCAATCCCGGTGGACAAGCTCGATCCGAAGTTCGTGCGCCAGATCGTGTCCGACCCGACCGGAGAAAAACCCGGCACGATCGTCGTCGATGTCTCCGAGCACTTCCTCTATCTGGTGCGCGACGGCGGCGAGGCTATCCGCTACGGCGTCAGCCTCGGCAAGGCCGGATTCGGATGGACCGGCAGCGCCGTGGTTCAGGCGAGGAAGAAGTGGCCGGTCTGGACGCCGCCGCCGGAAATGATCCAGCGTCGGCCGGAACTGGCGAAATACAAGGACGGCATGCCGCCCGGCCCGCAGAGTCCACTGGGCGCGCGTGCGCTCTATCTCTTTCGGGACGGCAAGGACACGATGTACCGGCTGCACGGCACGCCGGAGTGGGATTCGATCGGCAAGAACGCTTCGTCCGGCTGTGTGCGCTTCATGAACCAGGACATCATCGACCTCTACAGCCGCGTCAACGGCGTCGCGCAGGTCTATGTGCGCCCGAACCTGTCGGCCGCCGGGAAGATCACCGCCGTGTCGAACAGGACGGCCGAGCCGATCGATGCCGGCGTGCCGAGGGACGCGGAGATCTTGAAGTAGGCGCCCTCATGCATCGGTGATCGTCGACAAGCGACTGCAGGCGGACGCGCTCGACGCGTCCGCCTTCTTGTCTGGAGCTAGTTCGTGACGAGCTTCGGCAGCGTCACCTGATAGACCAGGAACATGGTGTCGACATCGGCGCCGTCCTCGGCCTTGTAGGCCGCGCCGACCTGGAAGCCGTCCTGGGTCAGGAAGTCGTTGTCGTTGGCGACGAAGAGGAAATAGTCGTCGGGCAGCTTCGGATCGAGCACGCTGACCAGCGACATCGCCTCCCACTTTTCCGAGAGGTTGTTCTTGTCGTTCGGCGTGCCATTGTGCAGGCCGAAGCGGCCGAGCTCGGCCTTGTCGTTCAGGTCGATGAACGGCGTCAGCTTGGCCGGCGTCACCGACGGGTCGAGCACGCCCTTGGGCGCGACCGGCTTGTCGGCGGCGTCGAATGGGCCGCCGGCGATGTCGGTCGCCGCCGAGAGGTCGACGACATTGATCTTGCGCAGAAGCGAGGTCGTCGCCCTTCAGGCCCTGGCCGTTGCCGCTGTCGCGGGCCAGCATCAGGAAGGTCTTGTCGGAGAGCGCGACGATCTCGCTCTGCGCCGCCACCTTGGTCTTGTCCTTGGCGTCCTTGAACACCGGCAGCGGCACGATATATTCGTGCGCCAGCTTGAGGTGGGCGAGGTCGGAGGCATCATAGACCAGCGCCCGGGTGTTCTGGCGGGTCGAACCGGAATCGCCGCCATCCTGGCGGGGCGCGGACTGCAGCACGGCAATCAGGAACTTGCCGTCCGGCGTCATCGCCATGCCTTCGAGGCCCTGGTTGTTCTGGCGGCCGGTCTCGGGATCCTTCGGATCGGGCTCGGCGGCACCGGGGCCGGGATTGTCGGAGGCGAAGTTCGGCTTGCCATTGCGCATCGGCACGAGGGCTGCCGGCGGCTGCGTCGCCGACAGCAGATGGCCTTCAGCCGAGAAACGGTAGATGTTCGGGCCATATTCGTCGGAGATGAACATGGTGCCGTCGGGCAGGCGCACGATCGCTTCATTGTCGAGCGCCAGCTTGCCATTGTCGGCCTGCGGCAGGATCGGCATGTCGCCGGCGGCGGGACGAACGCCGTTGAGCGGGTCGAGGCCGGTGGCGTCGGCACCCTTGTCGTCGGTCAAAAGCATGGTGTCGGCGAGCGTCGCCTTGACGCCGGACTGTTCCTGGCCGGCGGCGGGTGCCGCACCCGGCGCTACCGGGGCAAGCTCGATCGAGATGGTGTTGAGGCGCGGCCGGTAGTCGGTGGTGCCGACGACGTTGTAGCCGCGGTCCGGCAGCAGCCAGAGCGAACCCTTGTAGCCGGCGCCGTCACGCGCCCAGCCGGCTTGACGTCGATCGCCATGCCGGAGCCGGAGCCGAAGGTCTCGCCGAACTTGTCCTTCTGGTTGGCCGGGATGCGGCCGACGCCGACCAGGCCCTTGTTGACATAGGCGACGCCATCGGCGAGCGCCGGCGTCAGGGCGGTGAACAGAGCAAGTGCCGCGCCGAGCGCGACAGTTCGGTTGAGATGTTTCATGGATATCCCCTTGTGCAAAGCAGCCCGGAGCAGGCGTTGCATCGACTTTGCCGCCAGCGCCTTTCCGTCAAGCGGTCTAGGATGCGAACATGATACTTGCGTGACAGGCACGGGGCTTCTTCCTTCTCCCCCTGTGGGAGAAGGTGGCCGAGCGAAGCTCGGTCGGATGAGGGGTGTTGGAAGGATCGCTGCATTGAAGAACTAAGCGCTTAAATACCTCGATGTTTCACGTCGCGTTTCTTCCGGCACCCCTCATCCGTCTCGGCGCTGCGCGCCGATCCACCTTCTCAAACAAGGGGAGAAGGAATAGGCGTTCCCGCTCAATCGCTCTCCCGCGCGATCAGCTCCAGCGGCCAGACCTCGTGCATGATGCGCGGGCCTTCCTCACCGGCGAAGGCGGGGAGCGAGGCCAGCAGCATTTCGGCCAGCCTTTGACCCATCGGTTCCAGCGCCGGGCGGAAGGCGGTCAGCGCCGGCGAGAAATAGCGGCAGAGCGGGGTGTCGACGATGACGATCACGGCCATGTCCTTGCCGGGCCTCATGCCCATCTCGGCCAGCGCCTTGCAGCCGCCAAGCGCCATGGCGTCATTGTTGAAGATGATGGCGGTGGGCCGGTCTTTCGCGAGCATCACGCGCGGCGTCACCTGGTAGCCGCCGGCCTCGTTGATGAAGCCGTCGGCGATCAGGTTGGGGTCGACCTCGATGCCGTGCCGCCGCAGGGCCTTGCGGTAGCCGGCGAGGAACAGGTGGCCGAAATTGAGGTCGAGGGACGGGCGGATGGCGGCGATGCGGCGGTGGCCGCGCGCCACCAGCCGGTCGACGGCATCGGCGCCGGCCTTTTCGAAATCGAGGTCAAGCGAGGGATAGGCCGTGCCGCCGGAGCGGCTGCGGCCGAGCGTGGCGAAGGGGAAGCCGGCCTCGGTCAGATAGTCGATGCGCTCGTCCTCGCGCCGCGTCCAGGCCAGCACCACCGCGTCGGCGCGGCGCGTCTCGACGACGCGGCGCAGGCGCTCCTGCTGATAGTCTCCCGGCGCGCCCATCACCACGATGAGGTCGAGGCCGCTTTCGGCGAGCCTGGCCTGCAGGCCGGTCAGGAACGGAATGAAGAAGGGTTCGCCATATTGCTGGTCGCCCGGATGCGGCTGCAGCATGAAGGCGATCGAATGGGTCGAGCCGCGGCGCAGGCTGCGGCCGGACTGGTTCGGCGAATAGTTCAGCTTCCTGGCCGCTTCGAGCACGCGCTGACGCGTGTCGGCATTGACGTCGGCGCGGCCGTTGAGCGCGCGCGACACGGTGCCGATCGAAATGTTCAGGTGACGCGCAAGGTCGTGGATGCTGGACGCCAAAGACTTTCTCCCCCGACCTTCGCTAGCATTGGCCGCCGCTCAGGCCAAGGCGTTTGATGACGATTTTCACGAGCGGCCAATTGACATTCTACGCTATCGGGTGTGTTCTCGTAAACGTTTACGGAAAAACGTTTACGGTGATGCCGTGAGTGCCGTGACTTCGGTCTGGAGGGACCGAACGGGAGGAGGAGCGCTGGATGTTCAATGTCGTCCTCGTCGGCTGTGGCGCGATGAGCAAGCATTGGCTCGATGCCGCGAGGCAGATCGATGGGCTCGCCATTGTCGGCCTTGTCGACCTCGACGCCGAGCGGGCGAAGGCGAGGGCGCGCGAATACGAGCTGACCGGCGCCGTCGTTGGAACCAGCCTCGACGCGGTCCTCGACCAGACCAGGCCCGACGCGGTGTTCGACGTCGTGGTTCCTGCCGCCCGGCGCGACGTCGCGCTTTCCGCCTTTGCCCATAATTGCCACCTGCTGACGGAAAAGCCGCTGGCCGACAGCCCGGAGAATGCGCGCGCCATCGTCGAGGCCGCGCGCCGCGCCGGGCGTGTTCATGCCGTCGTGCAGAACCGCCGCTATGTCGCCAATGTCCGGCGCATCCGGCGCTTTCTCGACTCCGGCGCCATCGGTGCGCCGACCAGCATCCATGCCGACTTCTTCGTCGCGCCGCATTTCGGCGGTTTTCGCGAGGAGATGGCACATGTCCTGCTGCTCGACATGGCGATCCACACCTTCGACGCCGCCCGCTACATGGTCGGCGGCGAGCCGGCCAGCGTCTATTGCCAGGAATGGGAGCCGGCCAGCTCCTGGTACCGGCAGGGATCGTCGGCCAGCGCCGTCTTCGATCTCGGCGGCGGCAAGGTCTTCACCTATGCCGGCTGCTGGTGCGCCGACGGGTTCCGCACCAGCTGGGAGGGCAGCTGGCGCATCGTCGCCGAGCACGGCAGCCTGACCTGGGACGGCTATGACGCGCTGACGCGCGGAAGCTTGTGCTGCCGGTCCGCGACGGCCTTTTCGACAAGACCGAGCCGGTCGAGGTGCCGCCGCTCGACCCCGCCGACCGCGTCGGCGGCCATCTCGGCATCATTCAGGATTTCATGCACGCCATCGAGACCGGCACCGAGCCGGAAACGCGCGGCGACGACAACATCAAGAGCCTGGCCATGGTCTTCGGCGCGATCGAAAGCGCCGAGACCGGACGCCGCGTGGCGATCACTACAGGAAGGACAATGACGCCAAACCCGCTTCTCGACATCCGCATCGGCACCATGGTGCGGGCCAATCTCGACGACCCGGCGGCCTACATCAGAGAGATCCTGCCGCTCGGCTTCGAGAGCATCCAGCCCTTCTTCTGGCAGACGCTGGGCGGCAAGGACATGCCGCGGCTGGCCGGCGAGATCCGCGAGGCGATCGGCGATGCCGACGTCGCCGTGTCGCTCGCTCGGCGTGTTCGGCAATCCGCTGGAGAGCGGCGAGGTCGACCGCGAGACTGCTCGCCGGCTGGGAAGACGCTGATCGACAACGCGCATCTGTTCGGCACTGCCACGGTCAGCGGCTTCACCGGCCGCATCCGCGGCAAGCCGCTGCCCGACAGCCTGCCGCGCTTCCGCGAAGTGTGGGGGCCGCTGGCCAAGCGCGCCGCCGACAAGGGCGTGCGCATCGCCTTCGAGAACTGCGCGATGGACGGCAACTGGGCGAGCGGCGACTGGAACATCGCCCACAATCCCGATGCCTGGGAGCTGATGTTCAACGAGCTGCCGGACGACAATCTCGGGCTCGAATGGGAGCCCTGCCACCAGCTCGTCTACCTGATCGACCCGATCCCGCAGATCCGCAAATGGGCGCCGCAGTATCTTCCACGTCCACGGCAAGGACGCGACGGTGCGCTGGGACGTGATCCGCGAGCACGGCGTCTTCGGCAAGCTGCCATTCGTGCAGATGCGCACGCCGGGCTTCGGCGACAGCGACTGGACGCGGGTGATCAGCGAACTGCGGCTGGCCGGCTACAGGGGCGCGATCGACATCGAAGGCTGGCACGACCCGGTCTATCGCGGCGATCTGGAGATGACCGGGCAGGTCCGTGCGCTGAACTATCTGAAGCAATGCCGGGGAGGTGCCGAGCTACGTGCCGAACCCGACCTGAGCAGATGTCCGGCCGGCGGGAGGAGCCGGCCGGCCAGGAACATGCGGCGGCAAGCCGAAGCGAATCGTCGAAAACCCCTCGGCTCGCGAGGGACAAAAGGGAGGAACGTGCATGAGCATCGCGATGAGAACGACACTTCTGCGCTCGACCGTCGTGGCGGCCGCCACGGCGCTCTGCGCCGCCATCTGCCACTCGTGCCGGCGCAGGCGCTCGACGCGACAATGGTGCAAGGACGTCCATATCCGCTTCTTCGTCGGCGGCGCCGAGGGCGATGCCTTCGGCACCATCGTCTATAACGGCGCCAAGCAGGCGGCGGCCGATCTCGGGCGCGAAGGTCGACTACATCTTCTCGCGGCTGGGACGTCGAGAAGATGGTGCAGCAACTGCGCGAGGCGGTCGCCGTCGAAGCCCAACGGCATCGCCATGATGGGCCATCCGGGCGACGCCGCGATCATGCCGCTGGCCGAGCAGGCGCACAAGGACGGCATCAAGATGATGTACCAGAACGTGCCGGTGCCGAAGGTGGTGGCGGCGTTCGGCGGCGGCTATGTCGGCGCCCAGCAGGAGCCGCAGGGCCGCGCGCTCGGCGCCGAGGCGTTCAAGCTCGGCGGGCTCAAGGCCGGCGACAAGGCGATCATGATCGGCCCGTTCGAGAACGAGAACCGCGGCGCGCGCGAGCGCGGCACGGTGGCGGCGCTGAAGGAGGCCGGCGTCGAGGTCGTCCAGCTGTCACTCGCCGCCGAGCGGCGAATGGGCGGCCGACCCCAATCTCGCCATCCCGGTGATCACCGCCGCACTGCTCAACAATCCCGACGTCAAGGCGGTCGGCTATCCCGGCGGCCAGATGCTCGGCAACGTGCCGACCTACATGCAGGCGGCCGGCAAGAAGCCGGGCGACATCTTCAACTTCGGCTTCGACACCAGCCCGCAGATCGTCGAGGCGTTCAAGGGCGGCTGGGTGCAGCTGACCGCCGACCAGCAGCCGTTCCTGCAGGGCTATCTGCCGATCCTCAGCCTCTGCCAGCAGGTGGTCTGGGCCTGGCGCCGATGAACGTCGACACCGGCGCCGGCTTCGTCACGCCGCAGAACTACGAGATCGTCGCCGAGCTCGCCACAGCAGGCGCTGCGCTGAGCCGCAACCTGCGGCATGCCGGCCGGCGGAGCTCCGGCCGGCAGCCTGCAACTGCAGCGAGGACCGCCATGGCCGAACGCATCATCGAACTGCGCGACATCAGCAAATCCTACGGCAGCGTCTATGCGCTCGGCGGGGTCAATCTCATCGGTCGACCGCGGCGAGGTGGTCGGCCTGATCGGCGACAACGGCGCCGGCAAGTCGACGCTGATCAAGATCCTCGTCCGGCGTGGTCAAGCCGACCAGCGGCGAGATCCTCGTGCGCGGCAAGCCGGTGACCGGCTGGAGCGCGGCGCGCTCGCGCGACGCCGGCATCGAGACGGTGTTCCAGGACCGCGCGCTGGCCGTGCAGCAGACCATCGTGCGCAACATCTTCATGGGCCGCGAGCTCGCCGGCTGCTTCGGCTTGCTCGAAGGTCGACAAGGAGATCGAGGAGGCGAGCCGGCTGATGCGCGAGATCGGCTTCACCTCGAAGGTGTTCACGCCGCACTCGATCGTCGGCCAGCTCTCGGGCGGCGAGCGCCAGGGCGTGGCGATCGCGCGCGCCATCTACAAGCAGGCCGAGCTGATCATCCTCGACGAGCCGACGACGGCGCTGTCGCTGACCGAGACCGCCAAGGTGTTCCATTTCGTGCGCCAGGTGCGGGCGAGCGGCCGCTCGATCCTGTTCATCGGCCACAACATCCACCATGTCTTCGACATCGCCGACCGCTTCGTCGTGCTCGACCGCGGCAAGGTGGCGCTCGACCGCCGACCGCAGCGAGGTCAAGTCGGCCGAGGAGCTGATCAACTTCATGGAAGACGTCGCGCACCCCGGCGGACTGGCCGGGCTGCACGACGCCGGCGACGCGGAGCAGCGCAGCGCGATGAGCAAGACCATGGAACCCGATCTGCAGAGCCCGCTCGGCGGCGCAGGCAGCGCCGGACCGAGTGGAACCACCCGTCCGATCACTGGCTGCGCGGCTTCGTCATCGACAACCGCGCCTCGCTCGGCACGCTCGCCGTGTTCATCGTCATGATGGCGGTGTTCATGATCGCCAACCCGACGCGTGTTCACCACCTGGTACCTCTACAGCTCGGTGCTGACGACGCTGCCGGTGGCGCTGTTCGTGGTGGTGCCGCTGGTCTTCGTCGTCACCTGCGGCGAGATCGACCTGTCGTTTCCGGCGACGATGGGCTTTGCCGTCCTGGGTGTTCGCGCTGGTGGTGCAGGCCGGCTACGATCCGTTCCTCGGCATTGCCGCGGCGATCGTCACCGGCATGCTGCTCGGCTTCCTCGTCGGCTCGCTGGTCGTCTATGGCGGGCTGTCGTCGCTGATCGCCACGCTCGGCATGAACTTCCTGCTGCGCGGCCTGATCCAGATCATCAACGAGGGCAAGTCGATGGCGCTGACCGGCCTCGGCCGACAGCTGGGCCTACAAGATCTTCTCCAGCCAGGTCTGGGGCATCCCGGTGCAGATCTTCTGGGCGATCGCCTTCGTCGTCTTGTCGGCGTTGCTCTACAACCGCCACCGCTTCGGCGCGCAGGTGAGGGTGGTCGGCGACAATCCCGACAGCGCCCAGCAGATGGGCATCGACGTCAAGCGCGTGCGGGTGAAAGTGTTCGTCTTCGTCGGCATCGGCGCTGCGATCGCCGGCACGTTCTCGGCGATGATCAACTTCACCTGGTGGCCGACGGCCGGCGACGGCTATCTGCTGCCGGTGCTGGCCTCGGTGTTCGTCGGCGGCACGCCGACCTGGGGCGGCATCGGCACCGTCGTCGGCGGCGCGATCGGCGCGCTCACCGTGTCGTTCATCCAGACCGGCGTCGTCGGCGGCGGGCTTGAGCGGCTTCTACGTCCAGTTCTTCAACGGCCTGATCATCATCCTGTCGCTGCTCGGCCATAAATGGAACCAGGCGCGGTACGGTGAGGCGCAGCGTATTTACAGGCTGCTCACACCGCCGCGACAAACCCGTCCAGCACGCGTTTCTGGCCGGCCTTGTCGAAGTCGATGGTCAGCTTGTTGCCTTCGATGGCGGAAATGTTGCCGTTGCCGAATTTCTGGTGGAAGACGCGGTCGCCGACGCTGAAGGCGCGACGGCGTGTCGGCGACGGATTTGGCGACCAGTTCGCCGTCGATGGTGCGGCCCTTGACCGAGGTGCGGCCGGCGCCGTAGCCGCGAGTCGGTCTCGCCATAGCCGATGCGCTCGACCTGGTGGCCGGAGCGCGTGCCCCAGTTGCGGTCGGTCGCCTCGGTGCGGTTGGCCTGCGCGCGCTGCCAGCCGGGCGTCGCATAGGTGTTGGAGAAGGCGCCGCGATCTTTTCCGTCGCCGACATTGTCGAAGCGCGAGGCGCCGTAGGGGTTCTGCCTGCCCCTGGCCGCCGCGGCCCGAGGCAAACGAGCCGCCGCCATAGGAATTGCCGTAGCCGCCATAGGAGTTGCCGCTTTCGGCGACCTCGACATGGGCTTCCGGCAGTTCGTCGAGGAAGCGCGACGGGATGGTCGATTGCCACAGGCCGTGGATGCGGCGGTTGGAGACGAACCAGAGGTGCAGGTTCTTCTTGGCGCGGGTCAGGCCGACATAGGCGAGGCGGCGCTCTTCCTCCAGGCCGGAGCGGCCGCCTTCGTCCAGCGCGCGCTGGTGCGGGAACAGGCCTTCCTCCCAGCCGGGCAGGAACACGGTCTCGAATTCGAGGCCCTTGGCCGAATGCAGCGTCATGATGTTGACGGCGTCGAGCTCGGCGTTCTGCTCGGCGTCCATGACCAGCGCCACATGCTCGAGGAAGGAGCGCAGCGACTCGTACTCCTCCATGGAGCGGATCAGTTCCTTCAGGTTTTCCAGCCGGCCCGGCGCCTCGGCCGAGCGGTCGTTCTTCCACATGTCGGTGTAGCCGCTCTCCTCGAGAATGGTCTCGGCGAGTTCGGTGTGCGGCGTGGTTTCCAGCGCCTTCTGCCAGCGTTCGAAATTGGCGGCGACCTCGCGCAAGGCGGCGCGCGGCTTCGGCTTCAGCTCGTCGCTTTCGGCGAGCTTGGCGGCGGCCTCCAGCATCGGGATGCGCAGCGCGCGCGCCGTGTCGTGGATCTGGCGGATGGTGGCTTCGCCAAGGCCGCGCTTCGGCACATTGACGATGCGCTCGAAGGCGAGGTCGTCGGCGCCTTGCGCGACGACGCGGAAGAAGGCCAGCGCATCGCGGATTTCCATGCGCTCGTAGAAGCGCGGGCCGCCGATGACGCGGTAGTTGAGGCCGAGCGTGATGAAGCGGTCCTCGAAGTCGCGCATCTGGAAGGAGGCGCGGACCAGGATCGCCATGTCGTTGAGATTGTGCTTGCTGCGCGCTGGTAGGCCTCGATGGTCTCGCCGACGGCGCGGGCTTCCTCCTCGGAATCCCAGGCGGCGTGGACATGCACCTTGTCGTCCTCGGGCTCGTTGCGGTCGGTGAACAGCGTCTTGCCGAAGCGGCCCTCATTGTGGGCGATGAGGTGGGAGGCGGCGCCGAGGATATGCGCGGTCGAGCGGTAGTTGCGCTCCAGCCGGATGATGGTGGCGCCGGGAAAATCCTTGTCGAAGCGCAGGATGTTGTCGACCTCGGCGCCGCGCCAGCCATAGATGGACTGGTCGTCGTCGCCGACGCAGCAGATGTTGACTTGCTGTTTTCGCTCACGGGCTGTTCCGCGCCTGCCGGCGCGGGCCCTCCGCGGGGGCCTGCGCAGCGGCTCGGACGCCCGGTCGGGCTTGCGGCCTTCGGCCGACTCGCGAGCACCGGTCGCCGTCGACGGGCGCGACGGATCTGCGGCCGCTGCGCCAAGAGCCGCAGCCACATGTATTGCGCGGTGTTGGTGTCCTGGTATTCGTCGACGAGGATGTATTTGAAGCGCCTGTGGTAGTCCTTCAGCACGTCCGGATTGGCGCGGAAGATGCGGATCGGGTGGCAGAGCAGGTCGCCGAAGTCGCAGGCGTTCAGCGTCTGCAGCCGCTCCTGATAGGCCTTGTAGAGCTCGCGGCCCTTGCCGTTGGCGAAGCTGCGGGCGTCGCCCTCGGGGATGTCGGCGGGGCCGAGGCCCTTGTTCTTCCAGCCGTCGATCATCTGCGCGAACTGCTTGGCCGGCCAGCGCTTGTCGTCCAGGCCCTCGGCCTGGATGAGCTGCTTGATCAGCCGCACGACGTCGTCGGTGTCGAGAATGGTGAAGTCGGATTTCAGCCCGGCAAGCTCGGCATGGCGGCGCAGCAGCTTGACGCCGATCGAGTGGAAGGTGCCGAGCCACGGCATGCCCTCGACATTGCCTTCGCCGATCAGGATGCCGATGCGCTGCTTCATCTCGCGCGCGGCCTTGTTGGTGAAGGTGACGGCGAGGATCTGCGACGGGAAGGCCTTGCCGGTGGCGAGGATGTGGGCGATGCGGGTGGTGAGCACGCGCGTCTTGCCGGTGCCGGCGCCGGCCAGCACCAGGACCGGGCCTTCGGTGGTTTCCACCGCCAGCCGCTGCTCGGGGTTCAGGCCCTTCAGATAGTCGGGCGCGCTGTTGTGGCCGCTGCGGGCCGCCATGGCGCGCGCGGCTATGCCCGACGGGGCCGCGGGCCGCGCATTCGGTTCGTCAAAAAAGGGCATGTCTTCCGAAAAGCCGGACATCGCCCCCGAATGTAGTGATTCGGCAGCGAAAGGCCAGAAGTGTCTACGTTTTGTTCTGGTTTGGAAGCCAGATTCCCGGGCGCCGTGCGAATATTATCGCCCCGGCGCCCGGCAATGCTGTGCAAAAGCCTGTCGGGCGGCCCTTACCGGGCGGCCGCCCGCATCCGCTCGCCGATCTTGTCGGCGACATAGCCGGCATCGCGTGCCGCGCCATGGATCATGGTGGACGAGGTCGAGTGCTGGAAATGCAGGCCGCAGACATAGAGGCCGGGTTCGCCCTCGACCGCGCCGCGATACTGCTTCACCCGGCCGCTGTCGTCGAAGATCGGCAGCTTGATCCAGTCCAGCCCGGCCCTGAAGCCGGTGCACCAGATGACGTTCGAGACGTCGAGAAGTCTGGCCGTCGTCGAGCAGCGGTTTGCCGTCGCGCACGCCAACAACGCGGGAGACCCGGCGGACGCCGGCGGCATCCAGATCCTGCGGCTTGACCCGGATCAGCGGCAGGCCATGCGAGAGCTGTTCGGCTTGGCCTTGCGGCCCATCGGTGTGTCGACCGTGAGCAGGCGGTGGAAAACGAAGCGGAAGACGACCGGCAGCACCAGACGCATGGCAAAATAGCCATTGTAGGCGACCGGGATGTTGCCGGGATGCCGGCCGGCCAGCCAGACCTGATGCGTAGCGCGCGATATCCATGGCGATTTCCGCGCCGGAATTGCTGGCGCCGACCAGCAGCACGCTGCCCGGATTGAGCTGCGCCAGGGTTCTTGTAGACGCCCGAGTGAAATTGCCGGATCGACGGATCGAGCGTCGCGGCGAAATCCGGGATCTTCGGCTTCTGGTAGCTCGAGGCCGCGATCACGACATGGTCGGCGCGTAGCGGGTCTGGCCGGCAGTCACGATGTAGCGGTCGCCGCGAACGGGTCACCTCGTCGACCTTGACGCCGGTGCGCACCGGCAGGGAAAACTTCTTCGCATAGGCTTCCAGATAGTCGGCCATGTCGTCCTTGGTCGGGAAGGAATAGCGGTCGGCGGGGAAGGGCATGCCGACCAGCCCGTCAAAGCGTGCCGGCGTGAACAGGCGCAGCGAATCCCAGCGCGAACGCCAGATGTCGCCGATGCGCTCGCGGGCCTCCAGGATGACGAACTTCACGCCCTTGCGGGCGAGGTGATAGCCGACGGACAGACCATACTGGCCGGCGCCGATGACGATGACATCGAAATGCTCTTCCCTGAGCGCTGGCCGCTTTTCGTCGCCGGATGGCGCCTGGCCTGCCCGCTGCCCTGCAGCGCGTCGGCCTCCAGCTGCATGAACGCCGCTCCCTGTTCCAGCAAGGAACCGGCGCGCGCCCTGGTCTCGGTGATGCCGACGCGGCCGGCGGTTTCAGTACGGGGCTTGAAGTCGGGCGAGGTGTCGAAATCGGGTTCATGATCGCTCCATGCGGTTTTCGTCAGCCATGGAGCGAAAATAGCGATCCGGCGCGGCGGCGCTTCGGGGAGACACCTCACGACGGAAAGAAAGCGCATGGGGATTTTCCCCCATGCCCCGCACGCGATCTCTCGGATCGTCGTGCACGCGATCTCTCGGATGTCAGAGCAGGCCGTTCTGGAAAGCGAAGGCTGTCGCGGCGGCGCGCGAGTTGACCGCCAGCTTGTCGAAGATGTTGCTGAGATGCCGGTCGACGGTCTTTTCGCTGAGACCGAGGTCTGTGGCGATCAGCCTGTTTGTCTTGCCGGTGGCGACAAGGCCAAGGACTTCGATCTCGCGCCGCGTCAGGCCATGCGAAGGTGAAGTTGTCGGTTGGATCAGCAGATTGACGCGGGCGAGGTCGGGTGCGGCGCCGAGCGCGGTGAAAACCGACCGGGCGGCCTCGAATTCCAGTTCGGCGCCGTCCTCGTCGCCAAGCATGCGGCAGGCCTGACCGGCCAGCACGCGAAGCCGCGCTTCCAGATAGGGGGCGCCGGCGCGCTGCCAGGTCGTCAGCGCGGCACGGAAATGGCCGAGCGCGGCCGCGGCATCACCTCCGCCCATTTCGATCTGCCCTCTCGCCTGCGAGGCCATCGCGGCCAGGATGTCGGTGGCGAAGCGGCCGGCGATTATCTCCAACTCTTCGCAGGTTTCATGCGCTTCGTCGGCGGCGCCCGCGGCCATCGTGATCTCGACCAGCGCCGGCAGCAGACGGGCACGGCCAAGCGGCGACCTCGTCGTGGCCAGCACGCGGCGGATGGTTGCCGCCGCCTGCTCGGCCCGGCCTTGCATGAGGCGCAGCAACGCCATGCCGGGCTGCGGCTCGAGCCCGAGCCGGCTGGCGGTGCGATAAAGATCCTCGGCGGTGGCGAACTCGCCGCGCAGCCGGTGAATTTCGGCCTCCTGGTAAGCCGCGCCGGCTGCCGCCTCGTTGCTGGAATGGGCAAGAGGGCGTGGCACGCCGGCCTCGGCAACGAATCCTGCCAGGCGCCGTTCAACTCCATGATTTCGGCACGGTGCAGCAGACAGACGCCGTTGAACTGAACCAGCTGCGGCTGGGCTCCGCACCAGTTCGACAGCGCCTCGGTCCATTCGCGTGAACGATCGAACGCATAGACTTGCCGACACGCGGCAATCAGGTTGCAGTAGACGAGGCCGGTGACAACGGGTGACAGCTTGCCGTCGGCGGCCGGCAGCATGGCTTCGTCGAGCGAGGCGATGCCTTCCTCGACCCGGCCCTGCCGCACCAGCGCGCGGCCGAGATAGCATCTGGCGAAGGCGATCAGGTCGATGTCGCTGCAGCGTTCACCGATCGCCAGCGCCTGTCTTGCCAGCGCCTCCGACGCCGGGTCGTTGCCTGTCATGAGTTCCTTTTGTGCCGACAGCAACACCAGATAGCCATGCGCCGCGCACTCGCGGCCAAAGCCATCCGCCAGGCGCTGCGCCTGCTGGATAATGGCAGTTGCGTGGCCTTCCTCGCCCAACGTCAAAAGCCGGAAGCCACGGAAGAACGCCCAATATGCCGCCTGATCGTCACGGCCGGCTTCGATATGCATGTTGAAGAGACGCTCGCCGGCGGCGAAGATGTCCTGATCGCGGTCCAGCATGCCGGCCGTCCAGAGCAGCCGTTCGAGGTCTTCCGCGTCGAGAGACGTGATCTCGTCGGTCGCCCGCAGCAGCTCGAATGCGTCCGCCCATGCCCGCTGTCCATAGGCGTGGCGGGCCCGTTCGAGCAACGAGGCGGCATCGGCTTTCATAGGCAAAGCATAGCATCGCCCGACAACGGGCAGAAGAATGGCAACCGGCATCCCGGTCATTTCGACGTGAACAGCAACAGGGCCGAAGCACATGCCGGAACGATGCCCGCAGTATCAAAACATACTGTCCTGCTAATTTGACACCTCGCGCGAGCGAGCGGAAAACTGCGGCGGCGAGATGAAACAGAATCGATAGCGGGCTGCGTTTCCATTTCGAGACGGCGGTTTTCGGCCGCTCGCCTGCTGCGCCTGAAGGAGTGTCGTTATGGCAACCGTCCTCACCGCCCTGGTCCTTGCTCTCATCGGTTTGATTCTCGGCGGCGGCGGCATCCGGTTGGCGTCGCTCGGCGGCAGCTGGTACTACGTCATTACCGGTCTCGCTATCCTGCTCGCCGGCTGGCTGCTCTACAGGCGCAAATCCATCGCGTTGTGGCTCTACGCTGCGATCGTCATCGGCACGCTGTGCTGGGCGGTCTGGGAGATCGGCTTCGACTGGTGGGAGCTCGGGCCGCGCGGCGGCGTCATCGTGCTTCTGGCGCTGTGGCTGCTGACACCATGGGCGAGGCGGGGGCTCACCGGCCCCGACGGGCGGGCGCCGCTCATCCTCGCGGTGCTGGCCTCGCTTGCGGTGGCCGGCTACTCGATGACCGCCGATCCCAAGGACATCGCTGGTCGAACTCAGCGCCGACAAGGTGACGCCGACGGCCGATCTCGGCGGCAATGTGCCTGCAGGCGAATGGCACTTTTACGGCCGCACGCAGTATCGGCCAGCGCTATTCGCCGCTCGACCAGATCACGCCGGACAATGTCGCCAAGCTGCAAGCCGGCCTGGACCTACCGGACCGGCGACATCAAGCGGCCCGACGATGTCGGCGAGACCACCTATCAGGTGACGCCGCTGAAGATCGGCGACACGCTCTATATCTGCACGCCGCACAATTTCGCCATCGCCATCGATGCCGCGACCGGCAAGGAGAAATGGCGCTACGATCCCAAGATCCGGCTGGACAAGGACCGCCAGCACCAGACCTGCCGCGGCGTCTCCTACTATGCCGACGCCAGGATCGCCGCCGGCCAGCCCTGCGCGACGCGCGTCTATCTGCCGACCTCCGATGCGCGGCTGATCGCGCTCGACGCCGCGAACGGGCAGGTCTGCACCGGCCTTTGCCGACAGGCGGCACGCTGAACCTGCTCGACCGGCATGCCCTACAATCCGAAGTCGGGCTATTACTACTCGACCTCGGCGCCGCTGATCGCGGGCGGCAAGATCATCGTCGGCGGCGCGGTCAACGACAATTATTCGACCGAGGAGCCGTCCGGCGTCATCCGCGCCTTCGACGTCGACACCGGCGCGCTGGTGTGGAACTGGGATTCCGGCAATCCCGACGAGACGACGCCGCTGCCGGCCGGCCAGACCTACACCACCAACTCGCCCAACATGCTGGTCGACGCCGAGCGCCGACGAGAAGCTCGGCCTGCTCTATGTGCCGCTCGGCAACCAGACGCCGGACCAGCTCGGCATGGGCCGCAGCGCCAATGTCGAGAAATTCTCCTCCTCGATCACCGCGCTCGATCTCAACACCGGACAAGTGCGCTGGGTGCGCCAGACCGTGCACCACGACCTCTGGGACATGGACGTGCCGGCGCAGCCGACGCTGGTCGACATCACCACGGCTGGACGGCGTCGTGCCGGCGCTGGTCGGGCCGACCAAGCAGGGCGACCTCTACGTGCTCGACCGGCGCAGCGGCGAGCCGATCATCCCGGTCAAGGAAGTGCCGGCGCCGGGCGGCGCGATCGAGGGCGACCACACCTCGCCGACGCAGCCGGTCTCGGACCTCACCTTCATCGCCGAAGCCGCTGACCGGCGCCGACATGTGGGGCGTGACCATGTTCGACCAGCTCGCCTGCCGCATCGAATTGCAGCGGCTGCGCTATGAGGGCCGCTATACGCCGCCGTCGCGTGCAGGGCTCGCTGATCTATCCCGGCAATTTCGGCACCTTCAACTGGGGCGGCGTCGCGGTCGATCCGGTGCGGCAGGTGATGTTCGGCATGCCGACCTATCTCGCCTTCACGTCGCAGCTCGTCCCGCGCGACCAGGTGCCGCCGCCGGACGAAGGGCAGGGGCAGCGAGCAGGGGCTCAACCGCAACGAGGGCGCGCCCTATGCGGTGGTGATGGGGCCGTTCCTGTCGCCGCTCGGCATTCCCTGCCAGGCGCCGCCCTGGGGCTATGTCGCCGGCGTCGACCTCAGGACCGGCAAGATCGCCTACAAGCACCGCAACGGCACCGTCTACGACATGACGCCGCTGCCGCTGCCGTTCAAGGTCGGCGTGCCCGGCATCGGCGGGCCGATGATCACCGCCGGCGGCGTCGCCTTCCTGGGTGCGGCGGTCGACGACTATCTGCGCGCCTATGACCTGACATCGGGCAAGCAGCTCTGGAAGGCCCGGCTGCCGGCCGGCGGCCAGTCGACGCCGATGACCTACACGGTCGCCGACGGGCGCCAGTTCGTGGTCATCGTCGCCGGCGGCCACGGCTCGGTCGGCACCAAGCCGGGCGATTATGTGATGGCCTACACGCTGCCGAAATAGACGCTCGGACCGCGCTCAGGCGACGGCCTGGGCAGGCAGTGCCGGCGACATTCCGATCGCCACGGCGACGTCGTCGGGATGCGCCCGGGCGAGTATTTCGGCGAAAGGCGCGGGGCGGCCGAGAAGGTAGCCTTGCGCCTCGTTGCAGCCTTCGGCGCGCAGGATCGACAGCTGGCTCGTGCGTTTCGACGCCTTCGGCCAGCACCGGAATGTGGAGGCTCTGGCCAAGCGCCAGCACGGCGCGGATGATGGCCTTGGCCTGCGGGCTGGTCTCGACCTCGGACATGAACGAGCGATCGAGCTTGATCTTGTCGAACGGGAAGGCTCGCAGCGTTTCCAGCGAGGAATAGCCGGTGCCGAAATCGTCGATGGCGATGGTGACGCCCAGCGCCTTGATGCGCCGCAAGATGGTGCAAGGTGCGGTCCTTGTCGGCGATGATGGTGGATTCGGTGATCTCGAGCTCGAGCCGGTTCCGGCGCAGGCCGGTCTCGAGCAGGATCTCGTGGACCAGCTCGGCAGGTCGGCATGGGCGAACTGCACCGGCGAGAGGTTGACCGCGACCTTGTAGGGGTGCTCCCACGACGCAGCCTTGGCGCAGGCGGTGCGCAGCACCCATTCGCCGAGCGGCAGGATCAGGCCGTTTTCCTCGGCCAGCGGAATGAACTCGATCGGCGGAATGATGCCGCGCGTCGGATGCTTCCAGCGCAGCAGCGCCTCATAGCCGCGGATGTCGCCGGTCGGAGACCGAGGTCTGCACCTGGTAGTGCAGCTCGAGTTGGCCGTTCTCCACCGCGTCGCGCAGGTCATTGGCCAGGGCGCGGTTGGCGCGGACGGCCTCGTCCATGGCCTGCTCGTAGAAGCAGACGGTCTGCGTTACATTCGCCTTGGCGCGGTACATCGCCAGATCGGCGTTGTTGACGAGGGTCTCGCGGTTGCTGCGCGTCGTCGGGATAGATCGCGATGCCGAGGCTGGCGCCGGTGGCGGCTTCGAAATCATCGATCTGGATCGGCGCAAAGAGTGCCGCTTCCAGCCGCGACACGAAATCCAGGAGGTCGGCCTGTCCTGTCATGCGCTTGATGGCGGCGAACTCGTCGCCGCCGAGACGGGCGACGAATTCGCCGTCCTGCAGCAGCGCGCTCATCCGTCCAGCCAGGGTTTTCAGGGCCAGATCGCCGGCGCCATGGCCCCAGAGATCGTTGATTTCCTTGAACCGGTCGAGGTCGATGCCGATGATCGCCACCTTGCCGCCGACTTCCTTGGCGCGGTCGATCTCGCGGTCGAGATACTCGTTGAAGTTCGCGCGGTTCGGCAGGCCGGTCAACGTGTCGTTCATCGCCAGATGGTGCAAGCGGCGAAAGGCTTCCGAGCGCGTGCGATCGTCGATCAGGTAGCTCGCGAGGCCGGTGCCGATCACGATCAGCCCGGCGACGGCGACGCCAAGCGCCATCGCCCGCAGGGCGGCGGGATCGGTGTAGTCGCCGTGCAGTGCCAGCGGCGTCACCTGCATTGCCGCCATGGCGGTGAAATGCAGGCTGACGATGGCCGCGACCAGAATGGCGGCTGCCAGGTACTTGTGGCCGGATATGCGGTCGTTCAGGGCGACGTTGATCGCCAGGCACGAGAACAACACCGAGAGCACGACCGAGACGACGACATAGGTCGTGTCCCACTCGACAATGCCGTCGACATGATAGGCGGCCATGCCAGTATAGTGCATGCCTGAGATCGCCAGGCCGAGGATGATGCCGCCGACGATGGGAGCAATGCGGGGGGCATGGCCGGTCGCGGCGATGAAGCCGGCAGCGGTGCCGGCCATGGCAAGGAAAAGCGAGGCGATCGTCAGCACCGGATCGAAGGCGATGGGCGCGCCCGGGTCGTAAGCCAGCATGGCGACGAAATGTGTGCACCAGATCGACGACCCGGCGCTGACCGCGGTCAGGAAATGCCAGCCGATCTGCTGCAGGCCGGTGGCCTCATGAGCGCGCAGGAACAGCCTGATCGTCGCCCAGGAACCGGCGCTGCAGACCAGCGCGGCGACAAGCACCAGCCAGAGGTTGTGCTCCATTGTCGCACAGGAGATGACGCGCATCATGATCGTGACGCCTTCTTCTTAACGGAGGGCCGGGCCTTCTGCCGATCAATTCGCCGCCCGGCGTCCGTCCGTGAACGACCGACATGCCATGTCCGAGCAGGGGTTTTGACAAAGGTGAGAAGGGCAAGCCGCCCCCAAAATGCGGTTGCCGATATTCAAACCCTACCCTGAGTTTCAACTTCTAATAGGTGGTTAATTGCATTAGACTGCGCTTGCGCGTCTCGATGCATGGTTTCCAGAAAGTGTAGGATAATTTCGAATGATCGATAATATCGACATTTTCAGACTGAGATAGGAGGGTTTGCGCCTGCCGTTTTTTGACGTGCCGCCGAAGCCAGGTTCGGCGCCTCAAGGCTTTCGTGCCGAAACCAGCAGATAGGCCTTGGAGACCGCGCCGAAATAACCTGCGATGAGCCGGCAGACAGCGGCGCTGGCAAGACTGGTGGTGAAGCTCATCGCACCTTTGCGGTATTCCGACCCTGGCCATGCGACGAGGCTGCGACGGAAGCCGCCGAGGCATTGATCGGTAGCGTCCTCGACCGCGATATCGGTGAAACCCAAGGCGTCGAACTGTGCCTTATAAGACGGGATGTCGGCGACGAGATTGCCTTTTGGCACGCCGAGGCGGTCGGAAACTCCGGACGCGAACAACCTTCGGAACAGGATGTCGGACAGGACAAGCGCGCCGCCGGGCTTGAGCACGCGATGGACCTCGGCGAGGAAGGCCGCGCGGGTGTCGAAGTGGAAGGCCGCCTCGACGCAGATCACCGCGTCGAAGCTTTCGTCGGCAAAATCGAGCTTGACCGCATCCATCTGCAGCACCGTCGCGCCGGGAGCATTTTGGCGGGCTGTCGCGACTTGAGCGGCCGAGATGTTGATGGCGGTGACCGCCTGCGGCGGATAGGAGAGCAGCAAATGCCTGGTCGAGGCGCCGAGCCCGCAGGCGACGTCCAGGATGGCGCCGCCCTTGCTTGGCAGCCGCGCCAGCAGCGTATCGACCAGCGCTTCGCTGGCCTCGCGCTGCGATGCCGCGCCGGTCGCCCAATAGCCGAAATTGTAGAAGCCGCTTCCGCCATAGTAGCGGCGCTGCTTGCTGCTTTTCATGACCCGGTCATAGATGCGGACCATGTTTTGCTGCGCGGTCATCGGCGGTTCCTATGTTAGCGCTGGAAGCGCGACCAGTTGGCGGAAGCGGCCGCGCGCCTGATCCGTACGGACAGGCTCACCGCGCTCTCGCATGATCACGTCGATGTTGCCAGTCGGCGCCAGTGTTATCCTGGTGCGATATGCGATCCGCGCGGCGGGCGATAGCGCCACCGAGCGCTTCGACAGGATGGTCGCCAGGGCGATCTTCATCATCTGCAGGCCGAAGGTGATGCCAGGGCACATATGGCCGCCGGCGCCGAAGACGGGGTACTGGAACGGCGACGGCTTGATCGAGGCCCAGCGTTCCGGATGAAAGCTGGCGGGGTCCGGATAGAGCGAAGCATCGCGGTTGATGGTGAGCGCGCTGATCAGCACGCCTTCGTTCATGGCGATCGGCTCGCCACCAAGCATCGTTGCCCGGGTCGCCTTGCGCATCATCAGCGGCACCGGCGGGAAAAGCCGCATCGCCTCCTTTATCGTTGCATCGAGCAATGGCAGGGTCCCGATCCGGTCCATCGTCGCAGGCCTGCCGCCGAGGGCGCCGTCTATCTCGGCCACCAGGCTTGCCATGGCGTTGGGGTGCTGGGTGAGCAGGATCAGCGTCCAGGCCAGCGCGTTCTGGCATGTGTCGTAGGCGGCGCCGAAGACGAAGCTGACGATGCCGCCGATCAGCGCCACGGAAGGCGGTCGGCCCGCCTCGTCGGTGTTGTTGACTAGGATGGACAGGATGTCCTGCGCGTCCTTGTCGCCGCGCTTTTCCTCAGCCCAGGCCAGGATGGCGCGTTCCTGCGCCTCTGCTTCCCTGATCCAGCTGAAGAAGGCCGGACCCGGAACAATCCAGCTCGCCCGAATCTGGCGTGCGATCATCTCGGCGATAGGCATGGCGCGTTCGTGGTCGTCGCCGAACAACAGGCCGATCGCCAGATGCTTGGCCATCGTCTTGGCGGCTTCGGTGAGCGCGAAGGGCGTGCCGACCGGCCAGGTTGCGACCTGATCGGCGGCGATGCGCGCCATTTCCGGGCTCATTGGCATGATTGCCGGGCGCTTGAGCGGTGGCGCGAACAGCTTGCGATAGTGCTCGTGACGTTCACCGCGCAGCCGCGTCATGCCATAGGAGAGCCGGTTCGAAGCGTGTCCGCGTTTGCCGCGGCCGTTGATCTGGATGTTGCGCCAGGTCACTGTGTCGGACAGCACGGTGCGGTAGAGGCCGGCGTCGGCGATCATGAAGATGCGGCGCGGCTTTGCCGAGGTCGAATGCGGGTAGTCGATCCGGATGAAAGGGCCGAAGGCGCTATGCGCGCTATGTGCAGCCATCAGCGGTTCGGCCGCGAAATGGGCCATCAGCCCAAGCGTGCGCCATTTCCCCACCCTGTTTGCCAGCATATCCCACCCAAGCTCGGCATAGCCGCAAGACTACGGCTGTTCCCCCACCTGCACCCTACAGCATCGTCTGCGAAAGTCGGAACCGATTTTCGCGGACGCAACGGGAGAACTGCCGGCCTTGGTTCAGGACAACCGAGCTGACGTTGCGGTTTACTGGGACAACCGCCTCACTGATCCGGGACTGGACCATGCCGACCCCGACCCTATCTTGCGCAGCGAGGTCATCCCAAAATGAGGAGCACGCCATGACAAGATCAGCCACCGGCCCCGGAACCGCCAGGCCTGCCATCACCCAGGCGATGATCGATGCCTATGACGAATACACGCATCTGACGCTCGACCGCCGCCGCTTCATGGAACAGTTGACCAGGCTTGCCGGATCGGGCGCCGCGGCCGCCGCGATCGTGCCGCTGCTGGCGGCAAATTCCGCCAAGGCAGCGATCGTGGCCGATGATGATCCGCGCGTGAAAGGTCAGGACATCACCTATCCCGGCAGCGGCGGCGAGATGAAAGGTTATCTGGTCAAGCCGGCGGACCAGGCCGGCAAGCTCGGCACGGTCATCGTGGTGCATGAGAACAGGGGGCTCAATCCGCATATCAGGGATGTGGCGCGGCGCGTGGCGCTGGAAGGGTTCGTGGCACTGGCGCCGGACTTTTTGTCGCCGCTCGGCGGCACGCCAGGCGACGAGGAAAAGGCGCGCGACATGTTCACGAAGCTCGATCCGGCGCAGACAGGAGCCAATGCCGTGGCAACGGTCGCGTTCCTCAAGGGCGACAAGGACGGCAATGGCAAGGTCGGCGCCGTCGGCTTCTGCTGGGGCGGTGGTACGGTGAACACGCTGGCTGTCAATTCGCCGGACCTCAGTGCCGGGGTCGCCTACTACGGCATGCAGCCGAACGCCGAGGATGTGCCGAAGATCAAGGCGGCGCTGCTGCTGCATTATGCGGGGCTGGACGAGCGCATCGATGCCGGGATCGAGGCCTACAAGAAGGCTCTCGATGCGGCCCATGTCGAATACATGATCTACGTCTATGACGGCGTCAATCATGCCTTCAACAACGACACCTCGGCGGCGCGCTACGACAAGAAGGCGGCGGACCTTGCCTGGGGAAGGACGGTAGCCTTCCTGAAGGAGAAACTGGCCTAGCCTCGCGGCGGATTACTTTGGCGCCGGTCTGTGCACGGCGACGCCGGCGACCACCAGAGTGATGCCGAGGCAGTCGGTGAGGCTGGGGATCTGGCGAAGCACGATGACGCCGATCAGTGTCGCGGTGACCGGCAGCAGCGACAGCATCAGCGCGAAGCTAGCGCGCGGCAGCCGCGACATGGCGAGCTGATCGCAAATGTAGGGGATGACCGACGAGCAGACGCCGACGCCGATGGCCGCGAGCAGTAGCGGCGGCGACGAAAAGGCAGGCAGCGCGTCGGTTAGGCCGATGGGCAGCACCATCAGGAAGGCGATCGCCATGGCCGCGCCAAGCGCGGCGATGCCGCCGCCGGCGCCTGAAGCGGCGATGCGGTGGCCGAGCACGATGTAGCAGACGAACAGCGCGCCGTTGAGGAAGGCCCAGAAGAGGCCGACCGGATCATCCGACCATTTGACGTCGATCAAAAGCAAGGTGCCGGTGACGGCCACGGCAAGCGCGGCGAGATTGCGCGGGCTGCGCAGGCCGACGAGTGCTACGCCGATGGTGCCGACGAATTCGATCGCTGCCACCAGCGAAATCGGCAAGCGGTCCAGCGCCAGGTAGAACGAACAGTTCATCACCGCCAGACAGGCGCCGAAGGCCAGAAGCAGCAGCCGTGCCGACCGGTCGGCACGGGCGAAGACCGACCACGGCCGGGTCAGCGGCGCAAAGACGAGGGCGGCGGTGGCGATGCGCAGCCACGCCATGCCGAGCACGCCGACATGCGGGAAAAGCAGCACGGCAAAGGCCGGCCCCAGATAATGGAACACCGCACTGACGCCGAACCAGACATGCGGCGGCAGGGAGGCCGCCATCCTGCCGAAGGCAGGGCCGGCGAGGGCAGGGTGCGTGGCTGGGGCTTGTGTTCGATCTTCCATGCGATCAGTATCGCAGGCGGAATTTTCAATTTATATGGATGATGATCGACTTTATCGATCATCATCTTTCTGGATACAAGGAGTTTTCCTTGATACGCCTTCGAAACGAAAATCCCGAACTCGACGCTGCGGACCTGAAGATCCTGCGCCTGCTGGAAAAGGATGCGCGCACCAGCACGGCTGAACTGGCGCGTGCTGTCGGCCTGTCGGCGCCGAGTGTGGCCGAGCGCATCAGGCGGCTGCAGGAGAACGGCGTCGTCGAGACCTATACGGTCCGGATCAATCCGGCAGCCCTCGGCATGAAGCTGTCAGCCTGGCTGCGCATCCGGCCGGTGCCGGGACAATTGGCTGTTGTTGCCGACATCATCCGCGACCTGCCCGAGATCGCGCAATGCGACCGGGTGACCGGCGAGGACTGCTTCATTGCGCTCGCCCATGTCGGCTCGGTGGCCGAGCTCGAACGCGTGATCGACTGCATCATCCCCTACGCGATGACCAACACCGCGATCATCCAGTCGTCGCCGGTGGTGGCGCGTTCGCCTTTGGGAGCGCTCAAGCGCCAGCCTTAATTTTCAGGGAATGAAGTGCACGCCTGCAGCAGCTAAACATGTCCGCGTTTCATACGCGCCTGCTTCAGGATGGCGCGCCAGCGGATCATGTCGAAGGGTATCGGCTCGTTGTTGTTGGCGATATGAAAAATCTCGTTGTTGACGTTCTTGAGCGAGCGCCAGAAATCATAGTCGGTGATGCGTGGATCGGCCGCCAGCCTGTCCACTTCGACCTTGATGTCGGTTTTCATGCACGTTCCTCGAACCGCCTTGCCCGCCGCCGGTACCGCAACCCGATGCGTACGTTTTCAAACGCCTCACTGAGTCGTTCAACGACTCAATTGGCTTGTTCACGTTAAAACCTCGGTAAGGTTAACGTGGGCGCCAGGCAGCTTCAAGCAGTCTTGCGGCGAATCCCGATCGAGCGGCCGGCGCGTTCCGGCATCGGCAGCGCGGCATGGGCTGATCGCATCGCTTCCACCTTGGCAAGCACGTCGGCCGGGAAGGGCGCCACCTTCGGCCCGGACATGTCGACATGCAGCGACAGCGATTCGGAGGTGGCGGCGAGCCAGCCGTCGACGTGGCGGATTTCCTGGTAGACGCGGAGCCGCTTGTCGTCATGGTCGATGAGCTGGAAGGAGACCACGACCTTGTGTTCCAGATGCAGCTCCTGGACGTAGCAGACGTGGACTTCGGCCGTGTAGATGGTCAGCCGCCGCTCCTTGGCGTAGTTCGGCCCCATCCCCATCATCTCGAAGGCGTCGTCCGAGCAGCGGTCGAACAGCACGTTGTAATAGGCCATGTTGAGATGGCCGTTGTAGTCGATCCAGTCCTTCTCGATATCCATGGCCCGAGATACGAAGGGGGCGGGGTTTGGCATCTTGTATTCCTTCTGGATAGCTGGACAGGGCGTGGCAGGTGAGACTACGCATCCATAGCTGCACAACAAGGGTGGCCGCTGGTCCATTCGCGGAGGAATTCATGGCTCTGAGCGACCTCAATCCGGTCGAGCGCAACGAGGAGGGCATCGCCGCCGTGCTCGGCATCCTCAAGCAGACGCTCGGCGAGCGCTTCCAGACCGGCGAGGCGATCCGCGCCCAGCATGCCCACACCACCACCTATATCCCGACGCAGGCACCCGATGGCGTCGCCTTTGTCGAGACAACGGCGGAAGTGCAGGAGATCGTCCGCGCCTGTGCCACGCACCGCGTGCCGGTGATCGCGTTCGGCGTCGGTTCGTCGCTCGAGGGACACACCAACGCGCCGGGCGGCGGCATTTCCATCGACACGTCGCGGATGAACCGCATCCTTTCGGTCAACCCGCAGGACCTCGATTGCACCGTCGAGCCCGGCGTGACACGCGAGGACCTTAACCGGCATCTGCGCGACACCGGCCTGTTCTTCCCGATCGACCCCGGCGCCAATGCCTCGCTCGGCGGCATGGCGGCGACACGCGCGTCCGGAACCAACGCCGTGCGCTACGGCACGATGCGCGAGAATGTGCTGTCGCTGACGGCGGTCATGGCCGATGGCGAAGCGGTGACGACCGGCAAGCGGGCGAAGAAGAGCTCGGCCGGCTACGACCTGACGCGGCTCCTGGTCGGCTCGGAGGGCACGCTTGGCATCATCACGGCGCTGACGCTGAAGCTGCAGGGCATCCCGCAGGCGATCTCCGGCGGCGTCTGCCCGTTTCCCAGCCTGGAGGCTGCCTGCAACGCGGTGATCGCCACCATCCAGATGGGCATTCCGGTGGCGCGCATCGAGCTGGTCAACGCGCTGCAGATGCGGGCGATGAAAAATTACTCCAGGCTCGACTATCCGGAGAGCCCGTGCCTGTTCGTCGAATTCCACGGCAGTGACGCGGGCGTCGCCGAGCAGGCGGAGACCTTCGGCATGATCGCCGAGGAGAATGGCGGCGGGCCGTTCCTGTGGACCAGCGTCGCCGAGGAGCGGACGAAACTTTGGAAGGCCAGGCACGATGCCTATTGGTCGTCGCTGACGCTGCGGCCCGGCGCCAAGGGGCTGTCGACCGATGTCTGCGTGCCGATCTCGCGCTTTGCCGAATGCGTCACGGAGACCGAGGCCGATATCGCCGAGATGGGGCTGGTCGCGCCGATCGTCGGCCATGCCGGCGACGGCAATTTCCATGTGCTGGTGCTGATGGATGTCGACAACCCGCAAGAGATCGCGCTGGCGGAGAAATTCGTGGCGAGGCTCAACATGCGGGCGATCGCCATGGAAGGCACCTGCACCGGCGAGCACGGCATCGGGCAAGGCAAGATCGGCTTCCTGCGCCACGAACTTGGCCACGGCGTCGACATCATGCGCACGATCAAGCAGGCGCTCGATCCGCTCAACATCATGAACCCGGGCAAGATATTGCCTGGCAAGTAGCCGGCAGCGGGCGGCAATCGAATTGCCTCTTTATGGACACGCGGATGCGGGTAGAGTGCGGCTGATTTTCAATCAACCCAATCGGAGCAGATGCTCGCACGCCTGTTCGTGATCTTCGGTGGCCTTTTCGTGCTGGTGCTGTGCGCGGCGCTGGTGGTGCCGCATTTCGTCGACTGGACAGGCTACCGTGCCGATTTCGAGCGCGAGGCGAGCGCCATTCTCGGCCGCAAGGTCACCGTGCAAGGTGACGCCACGGCGAGGCTGCTGCCGTTTCCTTCTGTGACCTTTTCCAATGTCGCGGTTGCCGGCGGCCCCGGCGGCCAACCGGCGATGACCGTCGAGACATTTTCGATGGATGCGGAGTTGGCGCCGTTCCTGAGCGGTGAGGTGCTGATCTTCGACATGCGGCTGGTGCGGCCGAAGGCGACGATCGATATCGCCGCCGACGGCACGGTCGACTGGGCGATGCGGCCGACCTCGCCCTTCGACATCAACCAGATCTCGATCGAGAAGCTGACGGTGACCGAGGGAGAGGTTGCGTTGCGCCATGCCGCCGGCGGGCGCGATCATCTGATTTCCGAGATCAACTCGACCATCTCGGCCAAGTCGCTCGCCGGGCCTTGGCGGATGGACGGCTCGCTGCGCTTCGACGGCCTGCGCACGGAGGTCATCGCGTCGACCGGCAAGGCGGAGGGCAATGGGCAGATGCGGCTTCGGCTCAAGGCCGATCCGGACGCCTATCCGCTGGTCATCGAGGCCGATGGCAATGCTGGTATCGTCAAGGGCGCCGCGGTGTATTCGGGTCAGTTCAAGATCTCGGCCGTCGACAAAAATGGCTCCGACAAGAATGGCTCCGGCAAGAATGACGCCGACAAGAATTCGACCGAGCTGCGCGGCACCGATGGCGAGCCGGTGAAGGCCTCGACCGGCAAGCCGGATCCCGGCTTCCGGCTCAACGGCAAGTTCTCGCTCGATCACCACAGACTTTCCTTCGATGAGTTCCGCTTCGAGACCGGGCCGCTCGACAATCCCTATACGGCCGACGGCAAGGCCTCGGTCGATCTCGGGATCGATCCGCGCTTTGCGATCGAAGCCAATGGCGCGCAGGTGCAGTTCGACGAGGCCGTGGGTGCGGCGGGCGCCGGGCTGACGCTGTCGCAGCGGGTCGACGCGCTGGAGCGGGCGCTGCTGCAAATGCCGAAGCCAACCATACCCGGCACCGTGGAGGTCAAGCTGCCAGCGGTAGTGGCTGGTGACACGACGGTGCGCGACGTTCACCTGTCGGCAGAGCCGACCGATGGCGGCTGGTCGGTCAAGTCGCTGGCCGCGACGCTGCCCGGCCGCGCCACGCTGGAAGCCAATGGCATGCTCAGCGTCCAGGATCACTTTGGCTTCACCGGCTCACTGCTGCTCGCCGTGGCGCAGCCTTCCGGCTTCGCCGCCTGGCTGTCGAAGGATGTCGACGAGGCGATCCGCCGGCTGCCCGCCGCCGGCTTCAAGGCCAAGGTCGATCTCAGCGAGAGGCGCCAGGCATTCAGCGATCTCGAACTGATCCTCGGCAAGGCGAAGTTTTCCGGCCGTATCGATTCCAGCCAGCCCGATGACGCCAGACCGTCGGTGCTGATGCGGCTGAAGGGCGGCGAGCTGGACGTCGACGGGCTGACGGCCTTCGCTTCGATCTTCGTCAGCGACAAGGGCGCCAACCGCTTTTCGGACCGCGATCTCGATTTTCAGATCAAGGCCGGGCCGGTCAGCGCTGGCGGCCTGACCGCCGACACGGTCGATACGGCCCTGAGGCTGCGCCAAGGCCTGCTTGAAATCGATAGACTGTCGGTAGGCGGACTGGCCGGCGCCTCGATCAGTGCCACCGGCCGGATCAAGGATTTCCCGGCAAGCCCGACCGGCAAGCTCGACGCCTCGGTGGTCGCCGTCGATCTGAAGCCGCTGGTCGATGTCGCCACCCAGCACTATCCTGGGAACGAGGTGCTGAAGGGCCTGGCGGCCCGCGCAGCCGCCTATCCCGAGCTGTTCCAGGACGCCCGCATCGATGTGGTGACGAGTGCGGCCGATAATGGCGACGGCACGACGGGGCTGGCAGTGAGCGCACAGGGCAAGGCCGGCGGCTCGGCCTTTTCGGCATCGCTTTCCGGCAAGGGGGCGGCCGACAGGCTCCTCGAGGCGCCGGTGATGCTGACCTTCAATGCCAGGAATGCCGACGCCACCGTGCTGCTCGCGCTTTATGGTTTGCCGGCGCTGCCGCTTGGCATGCTTGGCCAGGCAACCACCGAAATCTCGGCGAAAGGCACGTTTGGCGGTGGCCTTGCGACGAGCTTCACCCTTACGGGCGACGATTTCCGGGCGGCGTTCGAGGGAACGGTTGCCGAGACGCCGCAAGGGGCGACCGCAAAGGGCAAGATCAGCCTCGACGCCGCCGACATTGAGCCGTGGCTGATGACGACCGGCGTCGGATTGCCCGGCATGGGCACCGGCATGTCGGCATCGCTCACGTCACAGGCCGACTATGGCAATGGTCTGCTGGTGCTGGACGAGTTCAGCGGCGCCCTCAACGAAGCGGCGGTTTCCGGCGACGTCAATGTCGACGTGAAGGACGGGGTGCCGCATCTGGCCGGGGCGCTGGCGCTCGACGAACTCGACCTCGACCCGATGGCGGTGGCGCTGTTCGGCGACCAGTCCTTCCTCGCCGGCAAAGGTCGCTGGCCGACGGCGCCGTTCAGCCAGAAGTCCAACCTGCCGTTCACCGCCGATCTCGACCTTACCACCGCGGCACTTGCCGCCGGCCAGTTCGCCACCGCCTATGACGCAGCGTTGTCGCTGAAGCTCGACCAGGAGGGCATGCGCGTTTCCGACCTCAAGGCCAAGCTCTTCGGCGGCGCGCTGACCGGCCTGTTCGAACTGAAGAACAATGACGGCACCGGGCTTTTCTCCGGCCAGATGAAACTTGCCGGCGGCGATCTCTCGGCCGTGCTGCCGGGGGCCGGCTTGAGCGGCAGCGGCGATGTCTCGACGACGCTGTCGACCAGCGGCAAATCGGTCGATGCCATGGTGGCGGAGCTGTCCGGCTCGGGCACGGCGGCGCTGAAGGGCCTCGCCATCGCCGGCGTCAATCCCGATGCCTTCGGCGCCTTCATAGCCAAGGCCGATACGATCGGGCGCGATATCGATGCGGCCAAGACCGCCGGGTTTGCGCCTGAGATCGCCGCCGACGGCAGTTTCGCCGCGGGTGACACCGACATTGCCTTCACGCTTGCCGGCGGCATTCTGCGGGCGCCGCCGATCAGTCTCGAAAACCCGGCGGCAACGCTGTCTGCCGACATCTCTGCGGACCTGAACGCGAGCACCGTCGACGCAATAGGATCGATCGCGTATCGGCCCGGCGACGAGGCGCTGGTCGGCTCCGACCCGGCGGTGAACTTCAGCGTCGAGGGCCCGCTCGGCGCTGCCAAGCGCCAGTTCGACAGCGAACCGCTGGCGCAATTCCTGACGCAGCGCGCGCTGGAGAAGGAGCAGCAGCGGGTCGAAGCGATGCAGGCGGCGCTGCTGGAGAAGCAGCGGCTGCGGCGCGAGGTGCGCTACTACGCCGCCCTGCAGACCGAACGCGACAGGGCGGCCGAGGAATTGCGCCGGCAAGAGGAAGAGGCGCGGCTGCAGGCCGAGGCCAAGGCAAAAGCCGATGCCGAGGCAAAAGCCCAGGCCGAAGCCGAGGCAAAAGCCAAGGCGGAGGCTGACGCCAAGGCGCAAGCCGAAGCGGATGCCAAAGCCAAGGCCGATGCCGAAGCCCAAGCCCAAGCCGAGGCGGACGCGAAAGCCAAGGCCGATGCTGAAGCGAAGGCCAAGGCAGAGCAACAGGCGGCCGACGATGCGGCCAAGGCACAGGCCGCGGAGCAGGAACGCCGGAAGGCGGAGGAGGCGACGCGGATCGCGTCGGAAGAAAAGGCCAGGCTCGAGGCCAAACGCAAGGCCGCCGAGCAGGCGTCAAAGGTCGACCGCTCACTGCCCGGCGTCAATGACAGTTCGGCTCCAGCGCCACCGAAGCCCAAGGCCAATCCGTTCACGATCGACAATCTGCTCAAGTCGCTGGACGGCGGCTAGGAACTGCTCATCCCGCGCTTGGCCCAGTCCAGCACATGGAGCCTGAGCGCCGAGGAAAGGTTGGCGTCGCGGGGGCGGGTTTCGTCGATTTCGGCGACCAGAGCGGCAAGCGTCAGCTTGCGCGCCGCCGCGATGGCGACGAGATCGTCATAAAACGGCTTTTCGAGCGAATAGCTGGTGCGGTGGCCGCGGATCGTCACCGAGCGTTTTTCGACCGGGCTCACGTCAACGCACTCACTGGTCGCCGCGACTGCCGGGCTTCTCGCGGCGATGGCCGGCGATGAATTTCTCGGCCCTGTCGGACGTCAGCCGGTCACGGTTCCGATCGGCCTTGGACCGGCCGTGCAGCACCCGGTTCTGTTCGGCCAGCCGTTCTTTCTCGCTCCGCGCCTTCTGCTTGCGGGCCTGGCGGAGATTGACGACGTCGCCCATGTCGCGCCGCCTTTCGGATCACTTCTTGCGGAAGGCGTCGAGGGATACGACGTCGGCGCCCTTGCCGGCTGCATCGGCCGCGGCAGGCTTCTTCTCGGCCTCGGCTGCAGCCTTCTTCTTCGACTTCGGGCTTCTTCTCGACAACGGCGAGCGGTTCGGGAGCCGGTGCCGCCGGCTCGTCCTCTGCCGCGCCATCCGTTTTGACGTCGAATTCGAGTTCGAAATTGACGGAGGGATCGTAGAAACCGCGCACGGCGGAGAAGGGGATCTCAAGTTTTTCCGGCACGTCGGAGAAGGACAAACCGACCTCGAAGCCGGTGTCGGTCACTTTCAGGTCCCAGTACTGGAACTGGATGACGATGGTCATCTGCTCGGGATAGCGCTCGCGCAGCCGCGAAGACACGCGCACGCCCGGTGCGCCGGTAAGGAAGGTGATGAAGAAATGATGGTTGCCGGGAAGGCCGGTGCGCGCGACTTCGGCCAGGACCTTGCGCATGACGCCGCGCAACGCCTCCTGGGCCAGAATGTCGTAGCGGATGTGGTCGTCGGCCATGTGGCGGTCGGGTTCCGTTGAATCGTGCGCCTAGCTGTAATCAAGCTTGAGCGCGGCGTAAACCGGATATAGAACGCAGGCGCCTCGAAGCGAAGGCCATTGGCGACGATTTGACGGCTCAGGCGCTGACCAGGGCGCTTTTTCTGGCCGCGTGACTCGCGCTCTTTTGTCTGCCGAAGGCGCTGAGGAAGGTGCGTACGCCATTGGTGGCGGACTGAAGCACCTCTTCGTCCTCAGGCATTGCGCCGAGCATGAAGGTTATCTGCAACTCGGCGTTGATCAGCGCGAGAAACTGGCGTGCCGCCACGTCGGGATCCTCGATCGCGAGGTGACCGGCATAGGCAAGACGGGCGAAGCGGGCGGCAAGCGCCGACCAGGTTCGGCCCGGCCCCTGTTCGCGCCATTCGGCAAAGAGTTCGGGATAGCGCTCGCCCTCGGTCTGGATCAGCTTGCGCAGGAACCTGCCGTCGCGGTTGCAGATGCAGTTGCGGTTCATGCGCATGGCGAAGCCGATCAGATCGGCTTCGAGGTTGCCGGGCTGGTCGGGGAAGGTGGCGATGGTGGCGAAGATGCCGGCATTGCAACGCTCGGTGAGATCGCGGACGACGGCGACGAAGAGTTTTTCCTTGTCGCGATGGTGGTTGTAGACCGTCTGCCGCGACACGCCGGCTTCGGCCGCGATCAGGTCGATATTGGCGCCGGCAAAGCCCTCGCGGCAAAAGACCGAGGCAGCAGCCTCGACAACCGAAATGCGTTTCGCCTCGTGGCTGCGTGGCGGGAAAGTGTCAGGAGAAACGCCGGGCTTCATAAAAATCTATATAGCGGTGATTGACGAATTAGACAAGACTGTCTAATTTTGTGGACATACCATAAGGACATTTCGCGTCGGAGAGACGAATGAATTCGCTCTAGAGACGAACAAGTTCGCTCTGAGGTGTCGGAATGTCACGGGATGGAACGTCCTGGGTTAGACGCCGGGTTCTCGGCGGCAACCAGATTCGAAAGAAGCCCTTATCATGAGTCCCAAATTCCTCCGCATCGCGGTCGTGCTTGGCCTGTTGTCCGCCATCGGCCCGTTCGCCATCGACATGTATCTTCCGGCGCTGCCTTCAATCGGCGAGGATCTGCACGCCGGTACCTCGGCCGTGCAGATGAGCCTGCTGATCTTCTTCCTGTCGATGGGTTTTGGCCAGATCCTGGTGGGGCCGATCTCCGACATGGTCGGGCGCAAGCTGCCGCTGTATGGTGGTCTGGCACTGTTCATGGTTGGCGGCGTCGGTTCGGCACTGGCGCCTTCGATCGAATGGCTGATCGCCTTCCGCTTCCTGCAAGGGCTCGGCGCCAGCGCCGGCATGGCTGTGCCGCGCGCCATCGTGCGTGACCTGCACACCGGCAACGAGGCTGCCAAGCTGATGTCCCTGCTGATGCTGGTGTTTTCGGTGTCGCCGATCCTGGCGCCGCTGACCGGCAGCCAGATCATCGAGACGTTCGGTTGGCGCGCCGTGTTCTGGACGGTGACGGGTGCGGCAGCACTCGCCACCATCCTGCTCGCGACTTCGCTCAAGGAGACGCGGCCGGTCGAGGAACGCGCCGGCTCCTCTTTCGGCACGGCGCTGTCCGGTTACCGCTTCCTGATGGGCGACCGCAATTTCCTTGGCCTGGTGGCGATCGCCGGCTTCGGCATTGCGAGCTTCTTCGTCTATCTGTCGAGCTCGTCCTTCATCCTGATCGACCATTACGGGCTGTCGCCTTCGGTCTACAGCGTGTTCTTCTCGATCAATGCGGTCGCCTTCATCGGCATGTCGCAGCTGACCGGAATGCTGGCCGAGCGGTTCGGTCTTAGGCGCGTCGTGCGTGTCGCGGTGACCGGCTATGCAACCACAATGGTGGTGCTGTTCGCTATCATGGCGACGGGTGTCGACCGGCTCGACGTGATGGCGGCGCTGCTGTTCGTCGGCTACGGCTTCCTCGGCCTGGTCATCCCGACGACGTCGGTGCTGGCGATGGAAGAGCACGGCGAGATCGCCGGCACGGCCTCGGCGCTGATGGGCACGCTGCACTTCGCCATCGGCGCGCTTGCCATGGGCGTCGCCGGCCTGTTCTTCGACGGCACGCCGCTGCCGATGGTGGCAGGCATCACGCTATGCGCGGTGATTTCGTTCACACTGGCCAAGGTCACGCTTGGCCGTGGCCGCGAAGCTGTGGAAGCGCCGGCGGAATAACTGACATCCATGGAAGCGAAGAGGCCGGGTCATTGCCGGCCTTTTTTGCGCCTGCCGCGACCGTTTCTCACCCCAGCGGCAAGCGAGCAACGCCGACCCGTGTCAGGCCTTGGCTAATGCATGCATTGAAAGGGAGAAGTGGAGGTTTCTGTTGCCAGGTACCTCCGAACCCCGCCTAGAAGTGCGAACCTCTAGGGCTTGATTTGAAGCGTTCGCACTGCATTAAGCAGCGAGACGAGCTTCCGCATAGTTGTCGTTGGCAACTATAAGTTTAGCCCGATGACGGTGGTACAATGCCGGGCAAAAGTACGATCTTTACACCTTCGTCGATCCTATTTCGCCCCCAGCAAAAGCCGCTCCTTTGAAAGAGCGGTTTTTGGTGGAGGCGCCGGGTACCGCCCCCGGGTCCGAACGGCTTATTTCATCGCCCATTTATCGCCATAGTCGGTCAAGCCGACAAAACGAATATAGGGGCCGATCGTGGAAAATGAAAGGCCGCAATGTCCTTTCGTGCATGTGTCAAATTGGATCGCTGAGGGTTGACTTGCTCGCGCACTCAACCGAAGCTTCCGGGTGGTGAGGAGTTTCAGCCTAGCGCACAAGTTGCGTCAGCGCGCCACAACCCTCATCGACCGGATCCGTGGCGCCGACGAGGGGAATTTTTCATGGCCGACTATCTCGCAGACGTGAAGAAGTACGACGCCGGCGCCAGCGCCGATGCGGTCGACAAGATCGTGAAGCATCTGGGCATCGCGCTCCGGAACAAGGATTCATCGCTGGTGTCCTGCACCGACCCCAAGGAACTCGATCGCGTCAAGGCGAACTGGGTTGCCAAGAAGCTCGGCGTCAGCGACGACGGCAAGGCCAGCGCTTCGGTCGAGAAGGTCTGCAAGGCGATGGCCGCCGACAACACCAAGAGCCGGGTAACCTTCTACTATCTGGTCGCGAAAGACCTGGGCAAGCTCGGCGCTCTCTGACGATTTCGCTGCAAACGTAGATGCGGGCGCGATTTCGCGCCTGCTTCTGTTGCCGGATTCGGATATGATCGCTGGCAGTCCCAAATCGAGGCCAAGCCGATGCGCCAGTATCTCGACCTGTTGAAGCATGTGCTGGAAAACGGCGTCGATCGCGGCGACCGCACCGGGACCGGCACGCGCGGGGTGTTCGGCTACCAGATGCGCTTCGACCTGTCGCGCGGCTTCCCGGTCACCACCACCAAGAAGCTGCATCTGAAGTCGATCATCCATGAGCTTTTGTGGTTCCTGGCCGGCGATACCAACATCAAATACCTCAACGATAATGGCGTCTCCATCTGGGACGAATGGGCGGACGAGAATGGCGATCTCGGCCCGGTCTACGGCAAGCAGTGGCGCTCCTGGCCGGACGGCCATGGCGGCGAGATCGACCAGATTGCTGGCCTTCTGAAGGAGATACGCAAGAATCCCAATTCGCGCAGGCTGATCGTTTCGGCGTGGAACCCGGCAGAGGTGGAGGCGATGGCGCTGCCGCCCTGCCACTGCCTCTTCCAGTTCTACGTTTCGGAGGGCAGGCTCTCCTGCCAGCTCTACCAGCGTTCGGCCGACATCTTCCTCGGCGTTCCCTTCAACATCGCCTCCTATGCGCTGCTGACCCTGATGGTGGCGCAGGTGACGGGGCTGAAACCCGGCGATTTCGTCCATACGCTCGGTGACGCGCATCTCTATTCGAACCATTTCGAGCAGGCGCGCGAACAGTTGCAGCGTACGCCCAAGGCGCTGCCGACGATGTGGATCAATCCGGAGGTCAGGGACCTGTTCGCCTTCCGCTTCGAAGACTTCCGGCTGGAGAACTACTTCGCCGATGCGTCGATCAAGGCGCCGATCGCGGTCTGATCGGAAGCCAGGCCTTGCCTGGCGCTTTGCGGGCGATCCATCAGTCGATGCCGACCATGACATCCGATGCCTTGATCACGGCATAGGCCTGCTTGCCCCTTTCGAGCTTGAGGTCGTCCACCGACTCGTTGGTGATCGACGCGGTGACGACGGCGTTGCCAATGTCGATGCGGACATGCGAAGTGGTGGCTCCCTTGACGATCTCGATGATCGTTCCCTTGAGAGTGTTGCGGGCGCTGATCTTCATGGGAGGCTCCATCGCTCTATCCGGCAAGGGTCATCGCAGGCTGTGAAAGCCCCGGCCTACAATGCCGTAGCCCCGCGAAAGTCCTTTCCTTGTTATATTCATCCGGATATATCGAATTCAGGCTTTGAGCCGAACGGATTTTCAAAACCCTGGGAGAATTTTTCATGCTTGATTTCAGGTTGAACGCAATCGCCATCGGCGGGCTGACGGCAATTTTGATGGCAGCAGTGCCGGCCGCCCATGCCGAAGACAAGGTGGTCGTGTTTGCCGCTGCCAGCCTCAAGGACGGCCTCGATGCCGTCAACAAGGCCTGCGAGGCCGATGTCGGCGAAGCGGCGACCATCTCCTATGCGGCGAGCTCGGCGCTGGCCAAGCAGATCGAAGGCGGCGCGCCGGCCGATGTGTTCATCTCGGCCGACCTCGACTGGATGAAATATCTCTCCGAAAAGAAGCTGACCAAGCCTGACACCGAAGTGAAGCTGCTCGGCAACCAGATCGTGCTGGTGGCGCCGAAGGATTCCAAGGCCGAGACCAAGATCGAAAAAGGTTTTGATCTCGCCGGGCTGATCGGCGACGGCAGGCTCGCCATGGGCGATTTCAAGGCGGTGCCGGCCGGCAAATACGGCAAGGCCGCACTCGAATCGCTCGGCGTCTGGTCCTCGGTCGAAGGCAAGGTGGCGCAGGCCGAGAATGTGCGCGCGGCACTGAAGCTGGTCTCGACCGGCGAAGCCCCGCTCGGCATCGTCTATGCTACCGACGCGCATGCCGACAAGGGCGTCAAGGTGGTCGGCACTTTCCCGGAGGATTCGCATCCGCCGATCGTCTATCCGGTTGCCCAGACCGCGGATTCGAAGGACAAGGATACGCCGGCCTTCCTGAAATGCCTTGAGTCCGCCAAGGCGGCCGAACTCTTCAAGGCGCAGGGTTTCACCATCCTGGCGCCGAGCAACTGAGGCACGACACCAAGGCATGAACTGGCTGCTGGACCTCACTCCCGACGAATGGAATGCGGTCCGGCTGTCCATCAAGGTGGCGACGGTGGCGATGATCGCCAGCCTGCCGCCCGGCATATTGATCGCGCTGGTGCTGGCGCGCGGCCAGTTCTGGGGCAAGACCTTGCTCAACGGATTGGTGCATCTGCCACTGATCCTGCCGCCGGTGGTAACCGGCTATCTGCTGCTGCTGACCTTCGGCAGGCGCGGTCCGGCCGGCGCGTTCCTTGCCGAACATTTCGGCATTGTCTTTTCCTTTCGCTGGACGGGCGCTGCACTGGCCTGCGGCATCATGGGATTTCCCCTGATGGTGCGGGCGATCCGGCTGTCGGTCGAGGCGGTCGATCGCAGGATGGAAGCGGCGGCCGGCACGCTCGGCGCCAATCCGGTCTGGGTGTTCACCACCATCACGCTGCCGCTGATCCTGCCCGGGCTGATCGCCGGCGCCATCCTGTCGTTTGCCAAGGCGATGGGCGAATTCGGCGCCACGATCACCTTCGTCTCCAACATCCCGAACGAGACGCAGACGCTGCCCTCCGCGATCTACACCTTCACGCAGGTGCCGGGCGGCGATGAAGGCGCGCTCCGGCTGACGCTGATTTCGATCGTCATCTCGATGGCCGCCCTTGTCGCCTCGGAGGTGCTGGCGCGGCGTATCGGCCGGCGGATGGACATCGAATGACGGTCCTGGTCGACATCAGCCACCGGCTTGGCGATTTCGCGGTCGACGCCAGCTTTGAGAGCGCCGGGCGGCTGACGGCACTGTTCGGGCCTTCGGGCTCCGGCAAGACGACGCTGATCAACCTGATCGCCGGGCTGATCCGCCCCGACAGGGGCCGGATCGCGATCGACGGGCGCAGGCTGGTCGATACCGATGCGGGTCTCTTCGTGCCCAAGCACAGACGCCGCATCGGCATGGTGTTCCAGGATGCGCGGCTCTTCCCGCATATGACGCGTCGCCGGCAACCTTCGCTATGGCCGCTGGTTCACGCCGGCAGCGGAACGCTATGCGGATTTCGATGCGGTCGTCGAGTTGCTCGGCATCGGCCATCTACTCGACCGGCGGCCGGCAAAGCTTTCCGGCGGCGAGAAGCAGCGCGTGGCGATCGGCCGGGCGTTGCTTGCCAGCCCGAAACTGCTGTTGATGGACGAGCCGCTGGCTTCGCTGGATGAAGCCCGCAAGGCTGAGATCCTGCCCTATATCGAGCGGCTGCGCGACGAGACGAAGATCCCGATCGTCTATGTCAGCCATTCTGTCGCTGAGGTGGCGCGGCTGGCCAGCGACGTCGTGGTGCTGGCGCAAGGCCATGTCGTTGCCTCAGGAGCGACCGGAGCAATCATGCAGCGGCTCGACCTTTTGCCCGCCGAAGAGCGCGGCGAGGGCGGCGCGGTGCTGGACACCAAGGTGCTGCACCACGACGAGGCCTTCGGCATGAGCGTGCTTGGCTCGGCGGCGGGCGATATCCGCGTGCCGCGTCTGGCGGCGCCGGTCGGGGCGCCGGTCCGCATCCGCATTCGTGCCCGCGACGTGATGATCGCCACCGAACCGCCGCGTTGGCCTCAGCGCGCTCAACATACTGCCGGGAACGATTGTGGCCGTCAGGCCCGGGATGGGGCCCACGGTGGAAATCGCCATCGACTGCAATGGCGCAATCGTGCTGGCGCGCATCACCGAGCAGTCAAAACACACGCTGCGGCTCAGGCTCGGCGGCAAGGTCTTTGCCGTAATCAAGACGGTGAGCTTCGACAGCGCGACCACCGGCGCCGGGCTGCCGGTCGAGGCCGATGGGTGACCAAAGCACAATACCGCTATGTTGCTTTGGAATAGCGATGCGGCTGCAGAAGGGCTAATCTGGACGTGACAGCGGAGAACAGGACATGCCGTCGCTGAGTTTGCGCATAAACCTCGATCCGGATGGGCGCGTCGGGCCCGGTAAGATCGAACTTCTGGAGCAGATCGCCGCCTTCGGCTCGATCTCGGCCGCGGCACGCCGCATGGAGATGTCCTACAAGCATGCCTGGGACCTGGTCGAGGATATGAACCGGGTGTTCGGCAAGCCGCTGGTGGCTGCGCAGACCGGCGGCAGGAAGGGCGGCGGCGCCCAGCTGACCGCGGTGGGCCTGGCGGTCGTCAGCCGCTTCCGGGCGATAGAGCGCGCTGCGACATCGGCTGCGGCGACGCATATGGAGGCGCTGCAGGCGGAAATCGACGCGGGCTGAATGGCCTGCAGAGAAAGGCGAGGGGCGACCTGAAGATCACCCCTCATCCGACATTACTCCGAAAGGGTGAACGGAGCGGTGTACTTGTCGACATTGTCCTTGGTGATGAGCAGGCAATCGAACAGCTGCTTTTCGGTCGCGGCGCCGGTCTTGCCGGTCTTGATGAAGGAGTCGGCCTGCTGCACGGCCTTGGCCGAGAAGACGGCCACCGGCTGCAGCACGGTGTATTGCAGTTCGCCCGCCTTGATGGCGGCGACGGCGTCCGGCGAACCGTCGAAGCCGCCGACCTTGATGCTCGACAGCTTGCCGGCTTCCTTCAGCGCGGCAATCGCGCCGAGCGCCATCTCGTCATTGCCGCTGATCACGCCGATGATGTCGGGATTGGCCTGCAGCATGCTCTGCATCTTGTCGTGGCCCTGGGTGCGATCCCAGTTGGCGACCTCCGAGCCGACCTTCTTCGAGATCCGGATACTGGCTGAGCACGGTCTCGTAGCCGTTCGAGCGCGTGGCGGCGTTGTTGTCGGAAGGGGCGCCGAGCAGTTCGACATACTTGCCCTTCTCACCGATCGCCTGTCACCCACTGCTGGCGCGCCGAGAGCCGCACCCTGGGCGTTGTTGGAGACGAGCTGTCGCCTTGGCGAGGCCTTCCTGGTTGATCTCGGCATTGACGAGGAAGACCGGGATGTTGGCGGCAATCGCCTTCTTCACCGCGCCGATCGAGCCGTCGGCATTGGCCGGGTCGAGGATGATCGCCACGGACTTGTTGGTGATCGCGGTGTCGATCAGATTGCTTTCGGTGTTGGTGTCGCCCTTGTGAGGCGCCGACGGTCGCCGTGTAGCCGAGCTTCTCGGCTTCGGCCTTGGCGACGTTGCCTTCGGTGAGCCAGTACGGGTTGGCGGGATCGTTGACGATGATCGAGATCAGGCCTGCGGCCGATGCGGCGGCTACCGATCCGGCGAGCATCGCGGCGGCGAGGGCGAGCGTCGAGAGCATCGAATTCTGGCACTGCGATACATGGAGTTCCTCCATTGATTTACGCGGTGTTGCTGCCGGTCAACCGGCAGTCTTCTCTTGGGCAGGATCGGCCGTTTCGGCCTTCCCCCGTTTGTGGAGAAGTCGGTGGGCCGCCGGCCGAAGCTCGGGAGCTTGACGCGGCGGCGATACTGGATGGCGTTGAGGAGCACGGCGAGCACGATGACCGCGCCGGTGAACACTGTCTGCCAGTAGGCGGAGACGCCGATGATCACGAGGCCGTCGGACAGGAAGCCGATGACGAAGGCGCCGAGCAGCGTGCCGCGGATATTGCCGCGGCCGCCGGTGAGCGCGGCGCCGCCGATGACGACGGCGGCGATGGCGGTCAGTTCGTAGGTGGTGCCGGCGGTCGGTCCGGCCGAGGTCAGCTGCGAGGACAGGATCAGGCCGGCAATCGCGGCGCAGATGCCGGAGAGCACATAGACCGAAATCTGCACGCGCTTGACCGGCACGCCGGAGAGTTCGGCGGCGCGCTCATTGCCGCCCGAGGCATAGAGCCAGCGGCCGAAAGCGGTGCGGTTGAGGACGATGCTGCCGATCAGGGCGATGACCGCCATGCACCAAGCACGCCGATCGGCACGCCGAACAGGCGGTTGAAGCCGAGCCAGTCGAAGCCGGTGTTGCCGAGCTCCGGCTTGCCGCCGAGGTTGTTGTAGGTCAGGCCGTTGGTCATCAGCAGCGCCAGCGCCGCGCGCCACATACATGCACGCCGAGCGTGGCGACGAAGGCCGGCACCTTGAGCCAGGCGATCAGCACGCCGTTGACCAGGCCGACAACGTGCGCCGAGCACGCAGGCCAGCACCGCGACGACCCAGACCGGCGGGTAGAGGATGACGCCGAGCGCAGGTCAGCGTCACGCCCTGCATCAGGAAACCGGCGATCGACGCCGGCGAAGCCCGAGCGTCGAACCGACCGACAGGTCGATGCCGCCATTGAGGATGACCAGCAGCATGCCGACCGCCAGGATCCCGAAGATGGCGACATGCGAGGCCATGGTCAGGAAATTGGCGACCGAGAAGTAATAGGGCGACAGGAGCGAGAAGACGATGATGATGGCGATCAGCGCGAAGAAGGCGCGGCCCTCGAGCAGCAGCTTGGCCAGGTTGAAACCGTCGCCGCCATGCCCTCGGACGGGAGCGGCTGCGGTCGGGGCTGAGCGTCGGTCATGATCGATGGCTCCGTAGTTCTTCGTGGTCAGGCGACCACGGCTTCGCCGGAGGCGGCCATGATCTCCTCCTTGGTGGCATCCGCGCCGAATTCGGCCGAGATCCTGCCGCGCCGCATGACGATGATGCGGTGCGCGATGCTCAGGCACTCGGTGACTTCCGAGGTCGAGAACACGACGGCGAGACCACGCGCCGCGCGCTCGCTGAGCAGCCGGAACACTTCCGCCTTGGCGCCGACATCGATGCCGCGGCTCGGTTCGTCGAGCAGCATGACCTTTGGGTTGGTCGTCAGCATCTTGCCGATGACGACCTTCTGCTGGTTGCCGCCGGACAGCGATCCGATCGTGCGCATCGCCGCCCGCGGTCTTGATGCGTCACGTTGCGGATGGACTCGTCGACCAGCGCGCGCTCCTGCGAGCGGGACAGGAACAGCCCCTTGGCGAAGGCGCTCGATGCTGGCGAGCGACAGGTTCGCGACCGACGGACATCGTCTGGACAAGGCCATCGCGCTGGCGGTCCTCGGGCACCAGCACGAGGCCCCTTGCGATGCGCTCGGCGATGCTGAGGCGCGAGATGTCCTCGCCTTCAAGCAGGATCCGCCCGCCGGCCATCGGCACGCGCCCGGCGACGCATTCGAGCAGTTCCGTGCGTCCGGCGCCCATCAGCCCGTAGATGCAGACGATCTCGCCGCTGCGGACGTCGAGCGACAGCCTGATCGACGACCAGAGCGCTCCGAACCGGAGCATCGGCGACGCTGACATCGTCGATCGACAAGCGCAATTTCGCCGAACGCATGGCCGGTCGGCGGCGAGCCGAGGTCGAAATTCTCGCCCACCATGTTGCGGACGATCCATTCGAGATCGATGTCCTTGGCATTCGGCCGTCGCGGTGATCGCGCCGTCGCGCAGCACCACGGCATAGTCGGTGATCTGCAGCGCCTCTTCGAGGTGATGCGAGATGTAGACGATCGAGACGCCGCGGCTGGTCAGGTCGCGGATCACCTTGAACAGCACCTCCACCTCCGTCGCGCTGAGCGCCGAGGTCGGCTCGTCCATGATCAGGATGCGGGAGTCGACCGACAGCGCGCGTGCGATCTCGACGATCTGCTGCTGCCCCAGGCGCAGATCCTCGACCAGCGTCATCGGGTCGATGTCTTCCTCGAGGTCGGCCATCAGCGCCCGCGTCTGGCGCGCCTCCTCGGCGAAATCGACGCCGGTCGCGGGTGCGCAGTTCGCGGCCCATGAAGATGTTGTCGCGAACGCTCAGATTGGGCGCCAGGCTGAGCTCCTGATGGATGATCGAGATGCCGCGATCGCGCGCATCGGAAGACGAGGAGAAGGTGACGGATTGCCGTCGAGCACGATGCTCGCCCGATGTCGGCGTGACCACGCCGGACAGGATCTTCATCAGCGTCGACTTGCCGGCGCCGTTCTCGCCGAACAGCGTCGTGACCTTGCCGCGATGGATGTCGAAATTGACGCCTTTCAGCGCATGCACGCCGCCATACGACTTGACGATGTTGCGCGCCGAAAGCACGGCGTCGCCGGTCGCGGGCTCTGAATGTCGGGCGCCGCATTCATTTGACGCTCCAGCCTCACCGGCGTGACCAGCCAGCTCTTCGGATTGACCAGCTTGAAGACGCCGACGACCGATATGGTCTTGCCGGTCAAGGCGTTGGTGTCGACGTGTCGACAGAACCTGCTTCTTCATCTCGTTGTTCAGCGCCGAGCCGGCGTCCTGATACTCGATCTGGTTGGTGAACTGGCCGAAGGTGATCTTGCCGGTGGCATCGCGCAGCTCGGTGCCGTTGATCGCCGGCCCGGTCTGCACGCGAACCGACCAGCGTGTCGGGCAAACCGTCGGCGACCTTGAGGTGTAGATGCCCGACTTTCCCTCGCCGACCACGCCGGTGAATTTGACCGAGAATGACCAGTGCCGACATTGGCAGGCACGCCATATTGCTTCTCGGCCGCCGCCTTGTCCTTGGCGATGGCCGTAGCCAGCGTGGGGGCATCGACGGCGCGCTGCCTCGACGGCGGCCTGCACCTTCGGGAATTCAGACTTGCCGAACGTCTCCGGCGGAAAAGACGGCCTTGCGGACGTCTTCGTCCGAGCCGATCGTGACCACCTTGGTGTCGAGCACCATCGCGCCGAGCACGACCAGCACCCCGGCCGCAAGCGCAATCCAGCGAACATTCGAGGCCGGTCGCCGGTTCATCGTTGGGGTGGCAGGCTGCGAACTCATGATGTGACGACCCGTTCTGTCGCGGCGATCAGGGATGGCATTTCGTTGCGGTGGCGCGAGGCGCCGCCGAGCCGCTGGCGGCCAGCTTGCACATCAAAAACCTCCCGCGCTGCGCTCCCAACACGCAATCGACCATACCGTGATGTGAAATTACCGTCAATGACTGTGATACTTTCCTCATATTGTAACATGTGCGTGAGCAGTCTTTGATTGAAATCCAATTCAACACTTTGTTTTTGTTCATTTTTCATAAGATGAGATAATATCTCACCAGTGCTGTGATGCTGCGAGCTTTGTCGTCGTGATAAGGCCATATCGACCTCAGGCCTGTTTGGCGCGGCCGGCCACGCCTCGCGCGTGGCGGTCGGGTTGCAGTCGCATCAAATTGGTGCCCCTGAGCTGAGCGACGACGGCGTCGATCTCCTCATCCATGCGCTGCGGACTCCAGCCGAGCGCCTGGCCGGCAACCGAGGCGATCTGCTGCAGGTCGCTTGTCGTCAGGGAACCGCTGATTGCCAGGGTCGTGCGCCGCATGACGATGTCGGCGAGATGTTCGACGAATTCGTTGCGAACGATGTAATCGATCTCGGACAGGCTGTAGTCGTTCGAATCCGGCAAACGGTCTTCATTGCCGGATGCGCTCCGGTGGCGCGCAATCAGGGCTGCGCTGGCTCCGTAGCGCGAGAGAAGTTGGTCGAGGCGAGCCACGTCGATCCCGGACGTCGCGGCGGCATTGGCCAGCCAGGCCCCGCGCGCCGTGGCGTCCATCGGAAAACCCTTGCCGCCGCCGATCGGCATCGATTGCGTGCTCGCCTTGCGCTTGCTGCCGAGGCGGTCGAGCACGGTGTCGGCGACTTCCTCGGCGAAACCGCGAAACGTCGTCCATTTGCCGCCGATCAGCGAGATGATCGGGAAGGGCCGTCGACGGATCCGGCTCGGCGACAGGCGCCGAATGATCCCGGCTGATCAGGCCGGGGACCGAGGCGTCGGATGACGGCAGGGGCCTGATGCCGCTATAGGCATAGACGATCTGGTCGCGTTCGAAGTTCATGCCCGGCAGGAGCGTGCGCACGCTTTCGAGCAGATAGTCGATTTCCTCGGGCTCGCAGCGGACCGTGTCGGGATTGTCGGCCGGAAGGTCCGTCGATCCGACAAGCGCCTTGCCGAGATAGTCGTAGACCAGGCAGATGCGGCCGTCGTCGGCCTCGAAATAGAGCATGCGCCCGGCCAGGCTTTGCACCAGCGCGTCGTGCTTCAGCAGGATGTGCGAGCCCTTGGTCCCGCCGATCATTTTCGACGGCGCGCCAAGCGCGGCGTTGACGTGATCGATCCATGGCCCGGCGGCATTGACGACCAGCTTCGGCCGCAGCGAAAACGCGCCGCCATTGTCCCGCTTGAACGTCAGCACCCCGTTCGACGCCGAGATCAGCGACGTGTAGTTGGCCGCGCTGGAGCCTGCATTGGCCCCCAGCCCGTCGGCGATCAGTTCGACCACCAGCCGCTCGGGGTGGCTGATCTTGGCGTCGTAATAGGTGCCGGTGGCGACGATCGATCCGGTCAGCGCCGGCATGTCGCGCAACGCCTTGCTTCGCCCGACCAGACGGTGGCGCGGCATCACCCGGTGCCGCGAGCCGTAGAAATCGTAGATCATCAAGCCGATCTTGATGAGGATGGCGCCTCGGCTGCGCGGCGCGCTGGTCGAGCCGAGCAGCGTGCGCAGCGCCGCCCACATGCCCTTGCCCCAGGAAAAGATCGGGATGACTGTCGGCAGCGGGCTGACATAGTGCGGCGCGTTCTTCAAGAGCAGGTTGCGCTCCAGCGTCGACTGCGCCACCAGCCCGAACTCGCCGGTCTCCAGATATTTCAGCCCGCCATGGATCAGGCGTGAGGGCGCGGCACTGGTGCCCGAGCCGAAATCCGCCTTGTCGACGATAAGGCAGTTTATCCCTTGCGCGCAGAGATCGCGGAACAGGCCGGCCCCGTTGATGCCGGCACCGAGAATGACGACATCGACATCGCCGGCCTTGCCGGCCAGCGCGTCCTCCCGGGTTTCGTCGGGCTGCTTCATGGCGTCTTTGTCTTGACGATGCGCAGCCTGACGCCCGCCTGCTCAAGCTGTTGCGCATGCTTGTCGCTGATACCGTCGGTGACCAGCACCGCCTCGAAGCTGGTCAGCTCGTCGAGCACATGCAGGGCGACCTTGTCGAACTTGGAATGGTCGACAAGCAGCACGCGCTTGATCGCAGCGGCCATCATCGCCTGCTTGACCCGCACGACATGCTGATCCTGGATGAAGGCCGTGGTGCCGCTGATCGCCGACGCCGAGCAGATCAGAAGGTTGGCGCGCAGCCGCGAGATCGCATTCTCGCAGACGATGCCGATATAGGCGTTGTAGGTGCGATGGTACTGGCCGCCGAGGCAGATGAAGTCGATGTCGTCGACATTGGTCAGCAGTGCCGCGGTCGAGACGCTGTTGGTGATGACGGTCAGCGGCTTGACCTCGAGCAGCAGCGGCGCGACGGCATTGGCCGTGGTGGAATTGTCCAGGATCACCGCCTGCCCGGGCTCGACATAGTCCATCGCGGCGCGGGCCAGCGCGTCCTTTTCGGCCCTGCCCACCGTCACCCGGTAGCGGAAGGCGCTTTCATAGAGACCCGACGGTTGCACGGTGACGGCGCCATGCAGCTTTCGGAGCACGCCCTGATGCGCCAGCTGGTCGATGTGGCGGTGGATCGTCATGCGCGACACGCCGAAATGCTCGACCAGATCGTCGATGCGCACCTGGCCGAGCTTGATGACGTATTCGGCGATCTCTTCGCGCCGTTCGTCGGCCTTGATCATTCCGTGCCCCCCATGCTTTGCCCCGCAAGGCTTTCGATCTCCGCCCATTTCGGCCTGAGCTGCTCGGCGATGCGGCCATAAAGAGAATACCGCTCGTCGAAAACGGCGCTGCGCCCCGGGTCTGGCAGATACTGCCGGCCCACCGTGCAGGTCGCGCGAGCGCCCTCCTGCGGCGAGGCGAACAGGCCGACCGCCGCACCGGCGCAAAGTGCGGCGCCGAAGGCCGCCGCCTCATCGGTCGAGGTCACGCTGACCGGAACCTTGAGCACATCGGCGAACATCTGTGCGAGGGCCGGATTGCGCGAGCCGCCGCCGGTCAGCCGCACCTCGCGAACGGCAAAGCCGTCGCGCAGGGCTTCGACATGGGTGCGGTGGTTGAAGACGATGCCTTCCAGCACCGCCTTCAGCATGTCGCCGCGGTCATGCCAGCCGCGCAGGCCAACGAAGCTGGCGCTGGCGGCATTGCCGTAGGGCGAGCCGAACAGATAGGGGTGGAAGAGCAGGGTCGACGGCTTGTTCAGCGCCGCATCGATTTCCGCCGCCAGCCTTTCGTGGATCGAGCCGCCGGTCCGTTTGGCTTCCTCCTGCTCGGCGCGGCAGAGCGTGTCGAGGAACCAGTCGTAGTTGGCCGTCGAGGCCGGCGAGATCGACATGTTGTTCCAGCGCCCGGGATCGATGGCGTTGCGGCAGAACCAGCGGGCGTCGACGCGCGGTTCGCTGGATACCACTTCATTGATGGAATAGGTGCCGGCAACGATGCTGACCACGCCGTCCTCATGGCCGCCAATGCCAAGCGCCGAGGCCGTGACGTCATGCAGGCCGCAGGCGACCGGCGTGCCTTGGGCGAGCCCGGTCAGTGCTGACGCCTCGGCGGTGACGTAGCCGGCGATGTCGGCCGGATGCAGGGCCGGCGGCAAGGCCGCGAACAGCTCGTCCAGGCCGAAGACGCGCATCGCCTCGGGCGCGTAGTTTTGCGTGCGCACATCAGTGAAGGAGGTGCTTGCCTCGGTGAGGTCGGTGGCAATAGTGCCGGTCAGGCAGAAGCGCAGCCAGTCCTTGCAGCCGACGATATGGCCGATCGCGGTCGAAACGCTCCGGCGCGTGCTTTTTCAGCCAGGCGAGCAGCGCCGAGGGGGCGGAGGCATGCGGGACCTGGCCGGTGAGGGTAAGCGCCTCGGAGAAAACCGGGCCTTTCGCCCAGTCATCGACGATGTCGCCGGCGCGGCTGTCGAGCGACAATATGCCGGGGCCGAGCGGTCGGCGCTCCTTGTCGAGCAGATAGAGGCCGTCGCCATGCGCAGTTGCCGCCACCGCCTTGATGTCGCGCGCCGGCCTGCCGCTGAGCGCGATCGCTTCGCCGACCGCTTCGGCGGTCGCTTGCCAGAGGCCCGCCATGTCGCGCTCGACCCAGCGCGGCTGCGGCATCGACTGCGGCACCCGGCGCCGCGCCACCGACAGCTGCGAACCGTCGGCGTCGAAGACCACCGCCTTGGTCACCGTCAGGCCGTTGTCGATCCCAAGCAGGCTGGCCATGATTTTTCTCGGTCAGCGCCTGCCGGCAGGCATTGCGAATTGGTGCCGAACGATGGTGGCGCTGAACATCATGGAAATTATCCTCGCCTGGATACGCGGCTGCGATCGCGACCGCGGGATGAGACAGCGGCAGGATTCGAAGCAGCACAACTGACCATACAATTCTGTGAATTTAACGTCAATATGTGTGACATCTGCCGGAAGGCTGCACTCCGCGAGGCAAGGATGTGATTATCAAACTGGTATAAAACGCTGTTTTTTCTAACTCTTGCGTGTTGTAGGCCCATCTCGCCGATCATGTTACCCCGCGCGAGATCACGAACTGCGCGAGGGAGGCCCTCGCTAGTTGTCCTCCGGCTCGCCGGGTTTGCGCAGCAAATAGGTGTCCATGATCCAGCCCTTGTCCATTCGGGCCTTTTCCCGGACTTCGGCGATTTCCTTGCCGACATCGCCGAGGCGGCCGGACAGGACGATCTCGTCGGGCGTGCCGAGATAGGCGCCCCAGTGGATGACCAGGTCCTCGTCATCAAGCGTGTTGAAGGCGCATTTGCCGTCGAGCATGACCACGGTGCTGCCGGCGTTCTCCGGCATGCCTTCCTGCGTCAGGCGGCGGCCGGTGGTGATCAGGACGGGGTCGCCAATGCGGTTCAGCGCCATTTTGTGGCTGGCGGCCAGCGCCTGGACGGCGGTGATGCCGGGAATGACCTCGAGTGCGAATTCGACATTGCCCCGCAAACGCACACGTTCGAGGATGCGCAGCGCGCTGTCATAGAGCGAAGGGTCGCCCCAGATCAGGAAGGCGCCGCAGCCGTCTTCGGCAAGCTCGTCGCGGATCAGCCCCTCGTAGATCGCGGCGATCGCCTCGTGCCAGTCGTCGACGGTGGCGCGATAGGAGGGTGATGGCTCGGCCCGCACCGGCACGTCGAACTCCACCCGGCGCGAGTCGGGGTTGGTGACGAAGCGGTCGCAGATCTGGCGGCGCAGTTCGGCGAGATCGTTCTTCTTCGCGCCCTTGTCGGGAATGAACAGCACATCGGCGTGGTTCAGGCCGTTGATGGCCTGGACCGTCATGTGTTCGGGGTTGCCGGCGCCGATGCCGATGACGAGAAGCTTGCGCATGGGCGAAGTCCTGCCCGATCGGGACGCCGGTGTCCAGACTGCATGGGACAAGCGTCCGCGCCTGCGCGAATGGCTTTGAAACGCCACATTGAAACGGCTAGATGTGATGCGCATCCGGGGTCATGCCTTGGATTGTTGCCGAAGGGGGGTCCATGTTTCGCACTATCCTGACCGCAGCGCTGGCGCTTTCGGCCGCGCCGGCCTTCGTCTTCCCGATGCCCGAGCGCGACATCGACATATTGCGGGTGGAGCCGTCGGACGACAGTGACGCCGGGGAAGTCGGGAACGGCGGCTGATGGACATCGCGATCTACGTTGCCATCGCCGAAAACGGTGTGATCGGCCGGGACGGCGGGCTGCCATGGCGGCTGTCCACCGATCTCAAGCGCTTCAAGGCCGACACGATGGGCAAGCCCATCATCATGGGCCGCAAGACCTATGAAGGCATCGGCCGGCCGTTGCCTGGCCGTCTCAACATCGTGGTGACACGCGACAAGGCCTGGCGAGCCGAGGGCGTCGAAACCGCCAACTCACTGGACGAGGCGATCAAGCTGGCGACCGTGCGCGGGCGCTGCATGGCCGGCGCCGATGAGATCTGCGTGGTCGGCGGCGGCGAGATCTACGCTCAGGCGTTGCCGCTGGCCGACCGCCTGCATGTCACCCATGTGCTGGCTTCGGTCGAAGGTGATGCGCATTTCCCGCTGATCGACCCCGAGGCATGGGCAGCTGTCAGCGCCGAGGACGTTCCGGCCGGCGAGAAAGACAGCCACGCGACTCGCTATACGGTCTATGAACGGCGCCGCGATTAGGCATTGAAGAGGATAAAGGGTCGCGAACCGCCCAAAACGGATGGCCGGGCAGCAGATCGCGTTGAAAGCGAGGCTTGGCGTCCCTATAGAAGAACAACATTGGATTTTGCGCCATCAGGCTGGCGCCGAGGGAATTCCAAGCGAAAGGACATTCATGCCCTGGAACGACAAAAGCGGCGGCGGCGGCCCATGGGGTGGCGGCGGCAATCAGGGACCCTGGGGGCAGGGACCTAAGGGACCGAGCGGCCCGCAAGGGTCACCTCCCGATCTGGAAGACATCATCCGGCGCGGCCAGGACAGATTGCGGCGCGCCTTGCCGGGCGGCGGCGGCGCCAGTCCGGCCGTATTCGCGCTGATCGCAGCGGCACTTGTGGTGCTGTGGGCGTTCAAGGCGGTCTATACCGTGCAGCCAGATGAGGTCGCGGTCGAACTGCGCTTCGGCAAGCCGAAGGCTGAGCTTTCCCAGCCCGGCCTGCATTTCCATTGGTGGCCTGTCGAAACAGTCGAGACCGCCAACATCGCCGAACAGCTCGTCGATATCGGCGGCGGCGGCGCGACGAGTGGCAACACGTCCGGGCTGATGCTTACGGGCGACCAGAACATCGTCAATGTCCAGTTCTCGGTGGCCTACCAGGTCTCCGACCCGAGGGCGTATCTGTTCGACGTCTCAGACCCTGACGGCATGCTGCGTCAGGTGGCCGAAAGCGCCATGCGCGAGGCCGTCGGCCGCCGGCCGGCCCAGGACATTTTCCGCGACGACCGCCAGGGCATTGCCGCGTCGGTGCGCGAGATCATCCAGACGACGCTGGACGGCTACAAGGCCGGCCTCAACGTCAACGCCATTTCGATCGAGGATGCCGCGCCGCCGCGCGAGGTGGCCGATGCCTTCGACGAGGTGCAGCGCGCCGAGCAGGACGAGGACAAGTTCGTCGAGCAGGCCAACCAGTATTCCAACCAGAAGCTCGGCCAGGCGCGCGGCGAGGCGGCCCAGATCCGCGAAGACGCGGCCGCCTACAAGAACCGAGTCGTGCAGGAGGCCGAAGGCGAGGCGCAGCGCTTCATCTCGGTCTATGACGAATATGCCAAGGCGCCAGAGGTGACGCGCAAGCGGCTCTATCTGGAAACGATGGAGAGGGTGCTGAAGGATTCGAACAAGGTCATCGTCGAGCAGGGCAGCGGGCAGGGGGTCGTTCCCTACCTGCCGCTGCCGGCACTGCAGCAGAAGGCGCCGCCGCCGGCGCCCCTGGGCGCCACGACGGGAGGAACCCAGTGATGGCCAACCGTCTCCCCATCATCGCCGTTGTCGCGGCGGTCATCCTGTTCCTGATTTATTCGTCGGTCTTCGTGGTCAATGCACGCCAGCAGGCGCTCGTGCTCAGATTCGGTGAGATCGTCGACGTCAAGAATGAACCCGGCATCTATTTCAAGGCGCCGTTCGCCTTCTTCGATGCCGACAGCGTGCAACTGATCGAGAACCGCGTGCTGCGCTTCGACCTCGACAACATCCGAGTCCAGGTGTCGGGCGGCAAGTTCTACGAGGTCGACGCCTTTATCGCCTACCGCATCTCGGACCCGCGCGTATTCCGTGCGGCGGTTTCCGGTCAGATCGAACTGGCCGAGGCACGGCTGCGGACACGTCTCGACGCGGCACTGCGCCGTGTCTACGGTCTGCGCGATTTCGAAGCGGCGCTCTCGGAAGAGCGCGCCGTGATGATGCGCGAAGTGCGCGATCAGCTGCGGCCCGACGCCACGTCGCTCGGCCTGCAGATCGAGGATGTGCGCATCCGCCGGACCGATCTGACCGCCGAGGTTTCGCAGCAGACCTTCGACCGCATGAAGGCCGAACGCCTGGCCGAAGCCGAGCGGCTGAGGGCGCGAGGCAATGAGGCGGCACAGCGCATCAAGGCCCGCGCCGACCGCGAAGTGGTGGAGATTGTCGCCGAGGCGCAGAAGGAATCGGAAATCCTGCGCGGCGAGGGCGAAGCCCAGCGCAGCGCGACCTTCGCGGCAGCCTACCAGCGTGATCCGGCCTTCTTCGATTTCTACCGCTCGATGAATGCCTACGGCACAGCGCTGGACAACACCGGCACGACGATGGTGCTGTCGCCGGAATCCGAGTTCTTCCGCTACTTCCGCGATCCAAGCAGCAAGGAAGCACCGGTGACGCCAACAGCGCCCTCCGCGCCGGCGGCGCAGCCGGGCACCAGCCAGTAACGGCCGGTGCAGGATTTTCTGGCAGCCATAGGTCTGGTCCTCGTTGTCGAGGGCCTGATCTATGGCGGCTTTCCGAACCTCGCCAAGAGACTGGCAGGTGAGGTGCTGTCGATGCCGGAGAATACACTGCGCATAGCCGGGCTGGTGGCGATCGCCATCGGCGTCGGCATCGTCTGGCTAGTGCGCGGCTGACGATGGCGACGATGGTCATGGGTGTCGGGGAAATGAGTCCCGGCGTAAACGGAGGATTTATCCTCAGCCGATAGTCATAGCCGCAAACGTGCCGTATTTTTTGCCAACATGACGCGACGCGGCGTTTTTGCGGAAGCGCTCTTCTTTTTCAGAAACACCCGGAGGCCCTCGATGACAACCAAGACCGTTCTGCGCGCTGCGAGGCGGACATTTGTCGCCGGCGCTGCAGCACTTCTCGTCGGCTCGCTTGCGGTCCCGTCTTTCGTCACGCCGACGATCGCCGCCGACGGGCCGGCTTCGGTCGCCGACCTTGCCCAGGGGCTGCTTGGCGCCGTGGTCAACATCTCGACGTCGCAGACGGTGAAAGGCTCGGAGGGACCGGGCGCAGTGCCGATGCCGCAACTTCCCGAAGGCTCGCCCTTCCAGGATTTCTTCGACGATTTCTTCAAGAACCGTGGCGGCGACAAGGATGGTGGCGCCCAGAAGGTGCAGTCGCTGGGCTCAGGCTTCGTGATCGACGCCGAGCAGGGCATCGTCGTGACCAATAACCACGTCATCGCCGATGCCGACGATATCGAGGTGAATTTCTCAGACGGCGTAACGCTGAAGGCGACGCTGGTCGGCACCGACACCAAGACCGACGTCGCGGTGCTGAAGGTCGATCCGAAGGGTCACAAGCTGACGGCGGTGAAGTTTGGCGATTCCACCAAGATGCGGGTCGGCGACTGGGTGATGGCGATCGGCAATCCGTTCGGCCTCGGCGGCACGGTGACGGTCGGCATCGTCTCGGCGCGCAACCGCGACATCAATTCCGGCCCCTATGACGACTTCATCCAGACCGACGCGGCCATCAATCGGGGCAATTCCGGCGGACCGCTGTTCAACAGCGTCGGCGAGGTCATCGGCATCAACACGGCGATCATCTCGCCGTCGGGCGGCTCGATCGGCATCGGCTTCTCCATTCCCGCGCAGCTCGCCTCGGGCGTCGTCGATCAGCTTCGCCAGTTCGGCGAGACGCGGCGCGGCTGGCTCGGCGTGCGCATCCAGCCGGTGACGGACGACATTGCCGAGAGCCTCGGCATGGCGACCGCCAAGGGCGCGCTGGTGGCAGGCGTGATCAAGGGTGGACCGGTCGACAACGGCACCATCCTGGCCGGTGACGTCATCATCAAATTCGACGGCAAGGACATCAACGAGATGCGCGACCTGCCGCGCGTCGTCGCCGAAAGCCCGGTCGGCAAGGCGGTGGACGTTATCATCGTGCGCAAGGGCGTCGAGCAGACCGTGAAGGTCACGCTCGGCCGGCTGGAGGACGGCGAGAAGCTGGCCAGCGGCGAGGACGGCAGCAATACGGACCAGGACAATGGCGACAAGGCGCCTGCGGTTTCGACGGCATCCGTGCTTGGCATGACGATCGGCGAGCTCAACGACGAGACGCGGACCAAATTCGGCATTGCCGCCGACGTGTCGGGTGTCGTCATAACCGACGTCACCAAGGATTCGGCCGCGGCCGAGCGCGGCATCCAGCCCGGCGAGGTGATCACGGAGATCGCGCAGGAATCGGTTGCCACGCCGAAGGACGTCATGGACCGGATCGGCGCGCTGAAGGAGCAGGGCCGCAAGAACGCGCTCTTGATGCTGGCGTCGAAGACCGGTGAGTTGCGGTTTGTGACGATCCGGATGGATTGAGTCCGGAAAAGCCAGCAATAGTCTGATTGAAAAAGAAAAAGGGCGGCTAACGGGCCGCCCTTTTCCTTGCCTGCCAGTCGTGGCGCGACAGCCGGTAAAGGACATGCCGCTTGAGCGAAGGGTGGCTATCGGGAATATCGGGATGGTCGAAGTCGCTTGATGGGTCGGCGCTCATGCCGAGGCGTTTCATGACGGCGGTAGAGCGATGGTTATTGGCCACGGCGAAGGAGACGATCTCCTCGAGATCAAGCGTTTCGAAACCAAAGGCCAGCCAGGCCTCCGCCGCCTCGGTCACATAGCCCTTGCCCCAAAATTCGGGCGCCAGCCGCCAGCCGATCTCGATCGTGCCGGCCGGCAGGGAGGGCACATGATCGGTGTCGAGGAGGCCGACAAAGCCGATGCACTCGCCGGTGGCCGCGATCTCGGCAGCGGCGAAACCGTAACCATCCTCCGCGATCCAGTCCCTGAATTCGTCCATTTTGGCGTCCGCTGCGGTACGGTCGCGGCGAAACGGAAAGAATTCCATGACGCGTTCGTCGGAGTTGATGCGGTGGAAAAGCGCGCGATCGCGATCCTCCCAATTGCGCAGGATCAGGCGCTCGGTGTACATCGGCTTCATTCGGCAAAGTCCTCCCGACGGTAGCCCTGCAGATAGAGCAGCGCGGTGAGGTCGGCATGATCGATGCGGACCTTTGCCTCGGCTGCTACGGTGGGCTTGGCATGCAGGGCGACGCCGGTGCCGGCGAGGCGGATCATGTCGAGGTCGTTGGCGCCGTCACCGACGGCGATGGCATCGCCCGGCGTCAGGTCGAGACGGGCAGCAATTTCGAGCAGCGCTTCAGCCTTGGCGGCGCGGCCAAGGATCGGCTCGGCGACTAGCCCGGTGAAGAGATCGTTCTCCTCGATCAGCCGGTTGGCGCGATTTTCCTGGAAGCCGAGCTTGGCGGCGATGCGACTGGTGAAGACATCGAAGCCGCCGGAGACGAGTGCCGTCCAGGCACCGTTGGCCTTCATGGTCTGGACAAGCGCGCGCCCGCCGGAAGCCAGCGTCAGCCGGTTGGCGATGATGCGGTCGACGACAGCCGTGTCGAGACCCTTCAGCAGGCTGACACGCTCGCGCAAGGCCGGCTCGAAGGCGATCTCGCCGTTCATCGACCGCGCCGTGATCGCCGCGACGCGATCCTTGACGCCGATCTCGTCGGCCAGCTCGTCGATACATTCCTGGTCGATCATCGTCGAATCCATGTCGGCCAGCAGGATCTTCTTTCGCCTGCCGTCGGCCGGCTGCACGATGATGTCTACCGGTTCGGAGGCCAGTGCCGTGCGTAGCCTGGCGGTCATTTCGCCGGCTTCGGCTTGCTCGGGCAAAACGAGATCGCAAGCGGTGTCTTCGGCCAGCCAATGAACAGCGCTTGCACCGACCGACCGTGAGGCCATATTCGCAAGCGTGGCCGATACTGCGCGGCCTTCGGGATGGGACACAAGCGTGGCAATCAGCGGCATCGAAAATTCCGGTGGGCAGGCGGGCGAGGGCCGCGTGAAGAACGCGATCCTGATAGCCGGGCCGACCGCCAGCGGCAAGTCGGCGCTTGCGCTCGATCTCGCCGAACGCAGCGGCGGCATCATCGTCAATACGGATTCGATGCAGGGCTATTCGGTGCTTGACGTGCTGACGGCGCGCCCGAGTGCCGCCGAACTCGCCCGCGTGCCGCATTTTCTCTACGGCCATGTCCATCCGTCCGTCGCCTATTCCACCGGCGCCTGGCTGCGCGACGTGACGAAGCTGATCGACGACGGTACGTTCTCCGAACGACCGGACGGCACGTTCTCCGAACGGCCTGTGATTTTCGTCGGCGGCACCGGGCTTTACTTCAGGGCGCTTGCGGAAGGGATTTCGGACATGCCCGAGATTCCGCAATCGATCCGCGACCGCTGGCGCCACGAACTCAAGGAGCAGGGCGCGGCCAGGCTGCACGGCATCCTGCTGCGCGAGGATTCGGCGGTCGCAATGCAGCTGAAACCGACCGACAGCCAGCGCATCGTGCGGGCGCTGGAAGTGCTCGACGCCTCGGGCCGCTCCATTGCGGACTGGCAGGCGGCGCGCGGCGGGCCGCTGATCGACCGAGGCAGCGCGCGCTTCCTGGTGATCGAGCCGGACCGGGCGGAACTGGTCGAGCGGATCGAGGCGCGGTTCGACCGGATGCTGGACAAGGGTGCGCTGGACGAGGTCAAGCGGCTGGTGGCTCTCGGCCTCGATCCCGATCTCCCGGCGATGAAGGCGATCGGCGTTCGCGAACTGCAGGCGGCAATGGCCGGGCGATTAAGTTTTCCCGAGGCGATCGAGCGCGCCAAGATCGCCACGCGGCAATATGCCAAGCGCCAGGCGACCTGGTTTCGACATCAGTTGGGCCCCGAATGGCAACGATTGCATCAGTCCGACGGCGCGGTGCGCCCGGTCTGATACCGCGTTCCTAATGCAATCAAAAAACTGAAAACAAAACTTGAGTTTCCCGTTAAGGTTGTTCTGATTAACCCTCCGTAAGGCGGCAGCATGTCATAAGGTCGATGGGCAGTTTTGCTACGGGGAGCAAATGCGTTTCCATAAAGCGGAATCCGCATTTTTCGTGTTTATTTTCGTGATCCTGGCCGCCGGCCTGGTGACGCTGCACGCCTATGGTCTTCTGCAAGGCATCGCGACCGACCTGGATGCGGCCTCGCGCATTGAAAAGATCGTCTATCTCAACAAGTTGTTGTTTGCGACCGGCGTGCTTCTGGCAACGGCCCTGTTCTTCGGCGTCTTCTTCATTTACCCGATGATCCGCGGTCAGGCGACGGAAGAGGGCAAGCTGCGCGCCATGACCGTCTCGCTCAGCGCGCGCTCGGAGACGCTGGAGCACGCAGCGCTGACCGACGGCCTGACCGGCATGCAGAACCGCCGCTATTTCGACGATGCGCTGAAGGAATATCTCGAGGAATTCCGCCGCATCGAAAAGCCGGTTGGGCTGATGATCCTCGACCTCGACCATTTCAAGCAGGTCAACGACACGCATGGCCACGATGTCGGCGACGAGGTGCTGAGGGCGGTCGCCGGCTGCCTGAGGGGCATGACCCGCTATCACGACGTGGTGGCGAGGCTCGGCGGCGAGGAGTTCGCCGTGGTGACGCCGAACATGGACGCCGAACTGCTCTCCAAATTCGCCGAACGCATCCGCAAGGCCATCGCCAACATGTCGATTCTGTCGGGCAATGTCCGGCTGAAGATCACCACCAGCGTCGGCCTCGCCGTCTGGGACCGCAAGGAAACGGCCGAGGATTTCTACCGCCGCGCCGACCGCCAGCTTTATGAAGCCAAGAGGCAGGGACGCAATCGCGTCTGCGCCTAAAATCCCATCATTGAATTCGTGAGGCTGGCCGCCTGGCGCCGTTTTCTGTGCTTCCGGTGCTCACGGACTAAAATGTCCGCTCCGCTCCGGTTCTCGAAAACGACGCCATCCGACTCAGCCTGACGAATTTCCTGACGGGATTTGCCCAGGCTGGTCGACGAGACAGAGCCGTTAGACGTTCAAATCTGTTTGGCGAAAGACCTAACGCCATCGGCCTCAGTCGTTCTGCGGGCGCAACCCGAAGGTCGACGGCTTGAGGCCGTAGCGCAGGTCGAAATCGTCGTCCGGCTGCATGCGCGGGGTTGTGGTGGCTGGCTTGCGATAGTCGGGGTCGCCGGCCTGCCGGCCGCTATCGACGACCTCGGCGAACGCCATCTGCTGCTGCGGTTTCGGCACATTGCGCAGCCGTTCGACGATCGCCGCGAGATCGACGTCGTCGCCGGTCTCGGACGACGAGGCCTGCTCGCGCTTGCCAGAGCCGGGGATCAGATCCTGCGGCAGTTTTTCGAATTTCAGCCGCATGGTCGTCGCCACGCCCTCGCCGAAGGCGATTGCCTCGCGCTGGCCCATGGAAGACAGGAAGGCGAGCGTCGAGGCCGAGGAGTTGGCGATCGCCGAACGGATGATCGCCTGGTCCTGCTCATTGGCGAGCCGCATGGCGAAGAAGGTCGAGCATTGCGACAGGATGGTGGGATCGAGCTCCCCCGGGCGCTGGGTGACGACGCCGAGATAGCAGCCGTATTTGCGGCCTTCCTTGGCGATGCGCGACAGCGCGTGCCTGGTCGGTGCAAAGCCGAGGCGCGGATCGGCCGGCATGTAGCGGTGCGCTTCCTCGCACAGCAGCAGCAGTTGCAGCTTCCCTTCGCTCCACAAAGCAAGGTCGAAGGCCAGGCGCGCCAGTACCGAGCAGACGGAGTTGACGACTTCGGACGGCATGCCGGCCATCTCGAAGCAGGTGACCGGGCGACCATGGTGCGGCACGCGGAAGATGTTGCCGATCGTCTCGTGGATCGTGTCCTCGATCAGGCGCGAGTTGAACATGAAGCGGTAGCGCGGATCGGACGCCGCCGATTCGATGCGGGTCTTCAGCGATTTCAAAATGGGACGGTCGTTCTTGCTTTCCAGCATACCAATGCGCTCGTCGATCTGCTTGATGAGATCGGCGATACGGTAGGGCACCGGCGTATCGGCCGTCAGCGCGTCGCTGCCGCGCCTCAGATAGGTACCGGAACCAGGGTTGCGATAGAGGTTCTTGGCGGCGGGGATGAGATCGCGCAAGGCGTCGACTTCTTCCGCCACCGTCTCGCGGCCGCGAAACAGCACCTCTGCGAATTCCTCGAGCCTGAACATCCAGAAGGGCAGGTCCAGCGTCTTCGAATCGACCCTGACGCAATGTTCGGGCAGCGAGGCGGCAAACTCGTTGTGCGGGTCGAGGATGAGGATGCGCAAATCGGGCCGCGCGGCGATCGACTTGCGCAGGAGTAGCGAGACGGCAGTCGACTTGCCGACGCCGGTGGTGCCGACAATGGCGAAGTGACGCGCCAGCGTGTCGTCGATGGCGATGTTGGCGTCGATTGCCTCGTCCTGCGACAGCGTACCGATGGTGATCGAATGACGCCCGGCGAGATCGTAGACCGCCTGCAGGTCGCGGCTGCGGATGCGGTGGGCGATGGCGCCGATATGCGGATAGGTGGTGATACCGCGATCGAAGACCGGCTTGGCGCCGGGCTCGGTGGCATCGCGCACTTCACCGATAAGCTCGATGCTGACCTCGATCGGGTTCTGGCCTTCATTGCTCCAGGCGCGGTCCGATTTGCCGATTTCATAGACAAGGCCGACGGTGCGCGTCGAGCCGAGATTGATCGAGATCATCTTGCCGACCGTCCACAGGCCGGTGATCGCACCTTCAATGTCGTCGGCATAGGCGCTGATGGTGGCGCGCGCGCCATCGCATTGCACGACATTGCCCAGGATGCGCTTGTCGTTCTGTTCCGCGTGGCGGCGCTCCTGCGAGGTCGGTTCTCCGACGGAGGCTTCGCGTTCGACAAACATAAGCGGTCTGATCCCCATTCCCAGCAACGTCCACCCTACACAAATGGAGTTAAAGCCGGGTGAGGTCGGATGGTGTAAGCGGCGTTAAGGCCGGTACGAAAATTCAATCTATCAGCCTCTTCTCCTCGCCGTTGATTTCGGTATATTGAACGAATGAACGACATAGCGAACGATATTTCTTCCAGCATCGGCAAAAGGATACGCTCCGAAAGGGCTCTGCGGGACTGGTCCCTGGCGGAACTCGCGGAACGGTCGGACGTGTCCAAGGCCATGCTCAGCACGATAGAGCGCGGCAAGACCAGCCCGACCGCGGCGCTGCTGGTGCGCATCGCCACCGCCTTCGGCATGACGCTTTCCACACTCATTGCGCGGGCGGAACTGCAAGGCGGTGGCCTGTTGCGCGAAAGCGAGCAGCCGGTGTGGCGCGACCCCGCTACGGGTTATGTCCGGCGCCACCTCTCGCCGGTCTCGGACATGCCGCTCGAACTGATCAAGGTGCGGCTGCCGGCGGGCGCCAGGGTCAGCTTCCCGGCAGCGTCCTACGCCTTCATCAAGCAGCAGATCTGGCTGATCGGCGGGCGGCTCGATTTCACCGAGGGCGACGTCGTGCACGATCTGCGGCCCGGCGACTGCCTGGCGCTCGGCGCGCCGTCCGACTGCACCTTCCACGCCCCGGGACCGGAGGCAGCCGACTATGTGGTTGCGCTGGTCAGAGGGTGATCGCGTGGCGAGACGTCCCAAGCGCTCCGACAATGGCGGGCCGCCGCTCGACGACTATGACGGCCCGCCCTGGGGCAAGGGCGACGCCTATGTCTTCCTCTCCTGGCAGGCGGCCCATGCGAAAGCCTGGAAAGCGCCAAGCCGCGAAATCATGCTGATGCGGCTGGACAAGGCCGAGCGGCTCGGCCTGACCTATGAGGAGTACACGCTCGAAATCCTCGAGCGCGGCCGGCATCTGCAGGAGGAAGACACCGAACGCATCGCCGAAATCCGCCGGGCGCGGAAGCGAAGGCGCTTCAACCACTTCGAGTGACGGCGACTTCGAACTGCTCCCACCGCGCCACCGATAGTCACTGCTTCAAAGGACACACGGCAAAGCATGAGTTCCATCGAAATCAAGGTTTTGAGCCACGATGCGGAAACCGAGAAAATGCTGGCCGACCTGCTGGTCGAAACGGTTGCTGCCGGCGGATCGGTCAGCTTCATGCATCCGCTGGCGCGAGAAGCGGCGGAGGCATTCTGGGGCCAGTCGCTGGATGCAGCAGCGCGCGGTGAAAGGGTTGTGCTGGGCGCGTGGGATGGCGAGGCTCTGGTCGGCACCGTCACCTTGCTGCTCGACTATCCTCCCAACCAGCCGCACCGGGCCGAGATCGCCAAGCTGATGACCCGGCTCGCCCATCGCGGCAAGGGCGTGGCGACCCGGCTGATGCGGGCCGCGGAGGATATTGCCGTCGAGATGGGTCGCACGCTGCTGGTGTTGGACACGGCGACAGAGGAGGGCGCTTCCGGCCTCTACGAAAAACTCGGGTTTACGCTCGCCGGCGAGATCCCGGACTTTGCGTTGAAGCCGCATGGCGGACTGACCGGCACGCTCATCTACTGGAAGCGCATCGACCGGCGTCGCTGACTTTACGTCGACGCCGCGTCGGCGAGGCGCGGCAAAAGCCACCGCCGGAAGTCTTGTTCGGCGCGTGTCAACGGTGCGGCCGACGCCCGTGTCAGGAAATGCCCGGAGCTGCTCGAGAGTTCGAAGTCGGAGAGCCTGACCAGATGTTTGCAGGCGATCGCGGCGTCGATCAGCGGCCGAGAACCCAGCAGCACGCCGGCGCCGGCCTTGGCCGCTTCCATGGCGGCAACGAAACTGTCGAAGCGGTGCGAGCGCCTCGGGTGTCCCGGCACGCCGGCGGCGGCGAACCATTCTGCCCACATTTCACGCGCTCCGGCGACCAGAAGCAAAGGCAGCGAGGTCCAGTCGGGATTGCCGGCGAGGGTCGGGGAGGCCACTGGCACCAGCCGCTCGACGGTCAGCCTGTCGGCTTCGCGGCCGGGAAAGGCTCCGTTGCCGTAGCGAATGTCGAGCGCCAGGCCCGGCTGATCGTAATCCGTCGGCCGATGGATCGTCACCATGTCGAGCTGGATCTGTGGAAGAGCCTTCGCGAGATCGGGTAGCGAAGGCACCAACACCAGCAACGCAAAGGAGATCGGCACCCGGACGGTGACGGTCTGGATGGCGCGCGGCTCGAACAGTTCCGTGGTGCTGTTTCGAATAGTGGCGAATGCCGACTGGATGTGAGGCAGGTAAGCAGCGCCCTCCGGCGAGAGCGCGACGCCGCGCGCCAGCCGTGAAAACAGCCGGACCTTCAACCGTTCCTCGAGAGACCGGATGTGCTGGCTGACGGCCGCCTGTGTCAGGCCGAGCTCGGTCGCCGCAGCCGTGAAATTCGAAAGTCGCGCCGCCGCCTCGAAACTGCGCAGCCAATCGAGAGGGGGCAAAGCCGGAATTCGAGCCATTAGCTCTCTTTGGTCATTGGCCGAAAAATCATAATTTGAATTATGCCTGTCAGGCGACCAGCATGCAATCGAACCCTGCGGACCAAGGCAACAGGAACGGACCTCCATGCTGACCCACGCGCTCATCGGCGACGAAGGAAGAACGATCGAACTTGGCTGGGAGAATGGGACGCGCGCCCGCTTTCACGCAATGTGGCTGCGCGACAATGCGCTCGACGACAAGACGCGCAGCGCCGGCAACGGCCAACGGCTGATCACCATTCTCGATGTTCCCGCCGATACGCGCATCGGCGCGGCTCTGATCAAGCCCGGTGCCCTGGAGCTTTCCTTTTTGCCGGAAGGAAAGACGGTCAGCTTTCCAGCGGAATGGCTTGGCGCGCACGCCTACGACCGCGTCGAGTTGCGCAAAGGAGGCTGGACGAGCGATGCGGTCGAGCGCTGGACCAGGGCGACGATGCAGAATTCGGTGCCGCGCGCCGGCTACGCCGCCGCCAGTCATGATCGCCAAACACTGCGCGAATGGCTCTCGGCTGTGAGGCGCTTCGGTTTTGCGGTGATGGATGGCGTGCCGGCCGAATCCGGCGCGCTTTGCAAGGTGTCCGACCTGTTCGGCTATATCAGGGAGACCAATTACGGGCGCTGGTTCGAGGTGCGCGCCGAGGTCAATCCGGGCAACCTCGCCTACACCAATCTCGGCCTGCAGGCGCACACCGACAATCCCTATCGCGATCCGGTGCCGACGCTGCAGATCCTGTCCTGCATCGAGAATACGGTGGAGGGCGGCGAGTTCAGCGTCGTCGACGGCTTCGCGGTCGCCGAGGCACTGCAGACCGAGAACCCGGAAGGGTTCCGTCTGCTGAGCTCCTATCCGGCGCGCTTCGAATATGCCGGTTCGTCGGGCGTGCGGCTGCAGGCCAAGCGGCCGATGATCGAGCTTGGGCCGGATGGCGAACTCATCTGCATCCGCTTCAACAACCGCTCGCTGGCGCCGACGGTCGACGTGCCCTTTGCCGAGATGGCAAATACTATGCGGCCTATCGCCGGTTCGCCGAGCTGATCGAGGATCCCCGTTTCGAAGTGATGTTCAAACTCGAAGCCGGGCAGGCTCTTCATCGTCGACAACACCCGCGTCATGCATGCACGCAAGGCGTTTTCCGGAACCGGCAAACGCTGGCTGCAAGGCTGCTACGCCGACAAGGACGGCCTGCTGTCGACGCTCGCGGCGATCGAGCACGGTTTCCGGGAGGCGGCGGAATGAGCGGCCAGGACCTGAACGCGGACAACATCGTCGAGTTCATCGCCGACATCTTCGAACGCCGGGGTGCCGAATCCTATCTCGGCGAGCCGGTGACGATGTCCGAGCATATGCTGCAGGGGGCGTGGCTCGCCGAACAGGACGGCGCGCCCGACGTGCTGGTGGCGGCCGCGCTGCTGCACGATATCGGCCACTACACGAGCGAGTTCGGCACCTACTCGCCCGACGATGTCGAGGACAAGCACCATGACGAGGCCGGCGGCGAAGTGCTGGCGCCGTTTTTTCCGCCCGTCATCGTCGAATGCGTCAGGCTACATGTCTCGGCCAAGCGCTATCTGTGCGCCACCGATCCGACCTATTTCGGCAAACTCTCACAGGCTTCGGTTCATACCCTCTCCCTGCAGGGTGGGCCGATGAGCGGTGAGGAAGTGGCGGAGTTCCGCAAGAACCCATTCCACGAAGAAGCGGTACGCGTCCGCATCTGGGACGAGGGCGGCAAGGTCGCCAACATGAAGACGCGGACTTTTCGCGACTACGTGCCGCTGCTGCAGCGCGTCGTTCGCGAGTTTCGCGATCGCGCCTGACGCAACCCTCACTGGAGGAGACGGCCCATGTGTTTTTGCTTCGACGGCGAAAGCGTGGTGACTGCATCCTGGCCGGATGACTGCCGCGAGCGCCTGCCTGCCGCAAGTGCTCCCGCCTCGCTGCCGACCGCTTCCCGCGGCGACCCTAGCGCCGCTGCCGGCTCGTTCGCGGTCTTGCTGCTGCGCTTGTTCCGATGTATTAGCCGCGCCCGGCATGCGGCCTGCCTTTTCATTAGCCGCATGGTATCAACCACGCTTTTGATGGAGGCGACGATGAGATCTTGTTCACGCGTTTTGCGCCTCCGCGGCAGTCAGTCGGCTGAACTCGCGCCACAGCGGGTTTCTCACTTCCTGACAATCTGAGGACCGCCGCGCTGTGATGCGTGGTTGTCGTATGGTTCGCAATGCAGCGACGTTCCGTCAAAACGGTGGAGAGCCGAGAGCTCTCCGCCGACGATGGCGGCTGCCCGAAGGCCTGAGATGCGCTTTCGCAACACCTATCATCACGTTGTAAACATTGAAAGAATAGCTCTTGCGCTGAGTTCGCTGCAAGCGTAGAGACGCCGCCCATTCCTAACCCGTCTTCCTGAAAGGAGACCCGTCAATGTCCCGTCAATCCAGAGCGACACAGTCCGTGCCGACGCTGGAATTGCGTGCGGTTGACAGGGTTCCAATCAGGAAGAACGGCCATGGCAAAGTCCATGATCCAGCGCAGGCAGGACGCCGAGCGCGAACGCATTGAAGCATATGCCGCAACGCTGCGGCGGGTTTCCCACGTCCCGCGTCCCGCTCCGGATTTCGAGCGGGCGCTTGATGAGGCACGCCGGGGCTTTGCCGGCGTCGCAATCCGCGACGGCGCGCTGTGGCGTCCGAAGCTGAAGACGCGCGACCGTGCGCGCTTGAGGCTGGCCGCCGCGCGTCATCTCTATGCGCGCTACCCGGTCTCAGTCGCGCTCGAGGCCATCTGGCTCGACGGTTCGGGGCTGGATGCCAATGAGGTGACGCTCCGCAAGGCCTGGTATATCGCGGCCGCGCGTGGCGACTCGCTGTACAAGGCGGGCGCCAATGCGTGGCTATCGCGCAAGGAGGTGCATTGCTTCCTGAACGTGGCCGGCGACTTCACCTTCGACGAGGCGTTCTGGTTGGCGATCGCGCGGTCCTACACGGATGATCCCGGCTTGGCCGCCCGCCTTGCGCGCACGAAGATCGCCCGCACGCCGCGCGGCGAGCTGGCCTTCTGGCGTGAGGTGACGCGGTTCTTCTGTGGGCATCCTGCCTCGAAGGAGGAGATCGACGATCTCTGCGACTACATCGGCGCCATGCACCAGCGCGACGCGGCGTACAGCCTGAAGGGCCGCACGCTCGCCTCGCTGCGCCGGCAGATGCTGGAATGGCATCGCGACATTGCCGCCATCGAACGCATCGAGGCAATGCGACGCCGCGCTGCCGGCCGGGCTCCACGTACTGCCGGACCGCAGTCGCAGAGCCGCGCCTGGGACGGCTCGCGTCTCGAGGACTGGGAGTGGAAGCCGTCGGCCAAGGAGGCGAAGGCGCATGGCGAGCGCTTCTTCGTTCGCCAGTTGAAGACGGCCGAGGACCTGGTTGCCGAGAGCCGGGCGATGCATCACTGCGTCTCGATGTACGCGGCCAAATGTATCGCCGGCTATGCCTCGATCTGGGTGCTGCGGCGCACGGCCCTCGGCAAGATCGATCGGTTGCTGACGATCGAGCTCGATCCGCAAAACCGTGCGGTGCAGGTGCGTGGTTTCGGCAATCGCGTCGCTTCGCCGGAGGAGCGCAAGATCGTCGAGCGCTGGGCCAAGGCCAGGGGCGTGGTGCTCAAGGCCTGAAACGGAAGACCCGCGCGGCGGAGAACGCCGCGCGGGTCATGTCTTCTTTGTGGGTGGCGGATTATCCCTTGTGGTGCACCTGCTGCAGCCCGTAGACCGGCGTCGGGATGCCTTCATGCCGCGCCTTGAGCTGCAGCGACAGGAACTGCGAATAGTGGCGTGACTGGTGCAAATTACCGCCATGGAACCACAGCGCTTCCTGCTGCGTCGGCTTCCACATGTTGCGCAGCTCGCCTTCCCAGGGGCCCGGGTCCTTGGTGGTGCTGGAGCCGAGACCCCAGCATTTGCCGACCTTGTCGGCGACCTCTCGGGAAATGAGGTCGGCCGCCCAGCCGTTCATCGAGCCGTAGCCGGTGGCGTAGACGATGAGGTCGGCCGGCAGTTCCGATCCGTCGCTGAGCAGGACCGAATGTTCCTTGATCTCCTTCACCTCGGCGCCGCTTTTCAGCTTGATCGAACCGTCGATGATCAGGTCGGACGCGCCGACGTCGATATAGTAGCCGGAGCCGCGCCTGAGGTACTTCATGAACAGGCCGGAATTCGTCATCGCCCCAGTCGAGCATGAAGCCGGCCTTCTCCAGGCCCTTGTAGAATTCGGCATCGCGCCTCTTCATCTCGGCGTAGGCCGGAATCTGGAATTCATGCAGGATCTTGTAAGGCAGCGAGGCAAAGATGAGGTCTGCCTTGGCCGTGGTCATGCCTCCTTGCACGGCCTTTTCCGAGTAGAGCGCCCCCAGCCCGATTTCCATCAGCGTGTCGGATCTGGAGATATGGGTGGTCGAGCGCTGCACCATGGTAACATCGGCGCCGGCCTCCCAAAGGGCCGCGGCGATGTCGTGGGCTGAATTGTTCGAGCCGATGACGACGGCGCGTCTTGCCGCGCATAGGCATCGGGGCCGGGGTGCTGCGAAGAATGGTGCTGATCGCCCTTGAAGCTGTCCATGCCGTTGAATTTCGGCATATTGGCCTTGCCGGATTGTCCCGTGGCCAGCACCAGCTGCTTCGGCTTCAGCGTGATGTCCTTGCCGTCGCGGCGGACGATGACGGTCCATTCCTTCTTCTTGTCGTCATAGGTAGCGCTCTTGGCCTCGGTCGAGGACCAGTAGTTCAGCTCCATGACCTTGGTGTACATTTCCAGCCAATCGCCAATCTTGTCCTTGGGCGAGAAGACCGGCCAGTTCTTCGGAAAATCGATATAGGGCAGATGGTCGTACCAGACCGGGTCGTGCAGGCAGAGCGACTTGTAGCGCTTGCGCCAGCTGTCGCCGGCGCGCTCGTTCTTTTCGACGATGATGGTCGGCACGCCGAGCTGCCGCAGCCGCGCGCCGAGCGCAATGCCGCCCTGGCCGCCGCCGATGATCAGCGTGTGCGGCTGCGTCTTGAAGCCGAGCTCGGCGGCTTCCTTCTCGCGCTCTTCCTTCCAGGTCGGGCGGTTCTTGCCATGGCCATGCTTGGCGCCCATCGGCCGGGCGAAGCCCGCCGGCTCCTCGTGGCCTTTCAACTCGACCATGGTGGTGAGCAGTGTCCAGATCTTGCCGTCCTTCAGTCTGATGTGGCCGAAGCCGCGCGCCACTTCCGTTTCGAAGCTGATCCAGCCTTCGAGCAACCCGTCGCTTTCGGTGGCGTCCTCGCCTTCGGCGATCGCCCAGTTCGAAGGTTTCGTTTTCGCCAGCTGGCTGACCAGCATGTCGCGCACCTGGTCGCGGCCTTCCATGGTCTTGATGTTCCAGGTGAAGGTGACGAGATCGCGCCAGTAGCAGTCGTCCTGGAAACAGGTGACTGCCTTGTCGATATCGCCGGCGGCGAGAGCCTTGCCGAATTTGTCGAGCAGGTCGGCAAGTTTCTTGTTCGGGGCCTTTTCCAGCATCAGTTTCCTCCGGGTCTTGGGATCGCTTCTTGGGTGAGCGCGTGGCGGGGGCATTGTTCGGTGCGGCGAAAGTATTTCGCCAAAACCACCATCGCGTCACGCCCTCCAATAGTTTGGCGCGTTTTCAAGGGCTTGGTGAATGCAGGCGGTTTGCGCCGCTTCTTATGGGCACTGGGCAGGCGGTGCTTGAAAACAGGATGAACGTCCTGTTGGTCGCGAGATCGTGATTGCCATGTGCCGCAATGCAGCCACGCTGGGCGCTGACAACCGAGAGCAGGGATGATGCGGGCACGGGGCGGTTCGTGGATGCGGAAACTCTGGAGCGCGTCATGGAGATGTCTTCGATCAACCTGGTCGCCTTGCGTGCACGCGCGGCGGCCATCGCCCTGGCCCTGCCGCTCGCTGGAAGCCTGGGCAGTTCGCTGCTCGTGCCGGCCTGGCAGGCCGCGCATGCGGCCGTGGTTTCCGTGACCGTCCGTGAACGGCTCTCAAACTATGGTGGATGGCGAACCTCCAACCGCTTCGGTGAAGTGTGGGTTCCGTCCGTGCGGTCGGAATGGCGGCCCTACACCGAAGGCAGATGGGTCTGGACCGACGAGGGCTGGTATTGGCATTCGGCCGAGCCGTTCGGTGCCATCGTCTACCACTATGGCCGCTGGGCCTATGATCCCGAGTTCGGCTGGGTGTGGATCGCCGGCGACGAATGGGCGCCGGCCTGGGTCGTCTGGCGCCAGGGCGCGGACGATATCGGCTGGGCTCCGGCGCCGCCGCCTGAAGTCGATGTCGCGTATGACGACGGCTGGTGGAGCTTCGCGCCGGTGGCGGCGATCGGCGCGGCCGACCTTGTCACCGTGGTGCGGCCCGTCAGGGAAAACGTCACCATCATCCGCAACACCACGATCATCAACCAGACCGTGGTCGTGAACAATGCGCCGCGCGTGCGACTTGGCAACCAGGTCGTTGCGATCAATGCCGGACCCCGCCTGCAGCGGCTTCCGCCATCGGTGGTGACGTCGATCAAGGCGGCGAAGGTGGTTCCGCCGCGAAAGGGCGTCTTTGCCGAGGCGCGGCTCGACCCGTCGAAGGGCGAGGCGATCAAGAGGCTGAACGGCAACGCGATATCCGCGGCACCTGCAATCGCCAATGTGCCTGATGCCTCCGGCCAAGGGCCGAAAAACCTGTCGGGCGGCAAGGTGATTTCGCCTGCGGGTTCGGTTGCCGAGGCGATGCAGAATCCGCATGACAACAAGCGCAAGCGGATGAAGGCCGGCAACAATGTCGAAGCTCGGATGCCGCAGGCTTATGGCGGCAGGCACGTCCATGTGCAGTCGGCTCCTGGAAAGGTGCCGCCGCCGCAGCGTCTGGCGCATGCGCCCAAGAAGCAGTTCAACCACCAGCAAATGCTGGCGATGCACGCGCCGCAGCATCATGGCCCGCAGAGGGGCGCGCCACATCGCCCGCCCATGGCGAAGAAGGTGCAGAAATGCGATCCGCGCGTTTCGCATTGCAAGCCGCCGCGATGATTACCGGTCAGGGCAGTGGTGCGGCATGCCGGCCAAATGCGGCGGCACGCAGCGGCATCGCTACCGTGGCTCTCATGCAGCGGATGGCCTCGGCGGCCGGTGTCATTTTTGCCGTTGACAGGCTGCCTTTCCCGCCTCTAGTGTCCGCCACCATGAAAACGGCACTCATTCTCGTAGGAAGGCGCGTGGGCAAGGCGGTGTAACCGCCGGGCGAAAACCTCCCATGCGCAACACACAGGCTCCCTCGGGGGCCTTTTTTATTGCCCGAAACACGACTAAACGACCAGCAATCGCCAGATGGCGGACAGTACGGGACCAGACCGATGAGCAACGGACAGAGCGAGCGGCGCGAAATGACGGGCGCCGAAATGGTGGTGCAGGCGCTGAAGGACAATGGCGTCAAGCATGTCTTCGGCTATCCGGGCGGCGCCGTTCTGCCGATCTACGACGAGATCTTCCAGCAGGACGAGGTCGAGCACATCCTGGTGCGCCACGAGCAGGGCGCGGGCCATGCCGCGGAAGGCTATGCGCGCTCGACCGGCAAGGCCGGCGTCATGCTGGTGACCTCGGGGCCTGGCGCCACCAATGCGGTGACGCCGCTGCAGGATGCGCTGATGGATTCGATCCCGCTGGTCTGCCTGACCGGGCAGGTGCCGACCTCGCTGATCGGCTCCGACGCCTTCCAGGAATGCGACACCGTCGGCATCACGCGCCCCTGCACCAAGCACAACTGGCTGGTGAAGGACGTCAACGAACTGGCCGCGACCATCCACGAGGCCTTCCATGTCGCGACGACCGGCCGGCCCGGTCCGGTCGTGGTCGACATCCCGAAGGACGTGCAGTTCGCCAAGGGCATCTACGTGCCGCCGCAGACGGCGCCGCGCACCAGCTACCAGCCGAAGGTCCAGGGCGACCTCGACAAGATCAAGGCGGCGGTCGAACTGATGGCCGGCGCCAAGAGGCCGATCATCTATTCGGGCGGCGGCGTCATCAATTCCGGCCCGGAGGCGAGCCATCTGCTGCGCGAACTGGTCGACCTCACCGGCTTTCCCGATCACCTCGACCCTGATGGGGCTCGGCGCCTATCCGGCATCCGGCAAGAACTGGATCGGCATGCTCGGCATGCACGGCACCTACGAAGCCAACATGGCGATGCATGATTGCGACGTGATGATCTGCATCGGCGCGCGCTTCGACGACCGCATCACCGGGCGGCTCAACGCGTTCTCGCCGAACTCGAAGAAGATCCACATCGACATCGATCCGTCGTCGATCAACAAGAACGTCCACACCGACGTGCCGATCATCGGCGATGTCGGCCGGGTGCTGGAGGACATGGTGCGGCTGTGGCGGGCGACCGCCAAGGCCGACAAGAAGGCGCTGCTATCCCTGGTGGGAGCAGATCGCCAAATGGCGCGCACGCGACTCGCTCGCCTACAAGATGAACGACGACGTGATCATGCCGCAATACGCCATCCAGCGGCTCTATGCGCTGACCAAGGACATGGACACCTACATCACCACCGAGGTCGGCCAGCACCAGATGTGGGCGGCGCAGCACTATCATTTCGAGAAGCCGAACCGCTGGATGACGTCAGGCGGGCTGGGCACGATGGGCTACGGCCTGCCGGCCGCGCTCGGCGTGCAGATCGCGCATCCCGATGCGCTGGTCATCGACATCGCCGGCGACGCCTCGGTGCAGATGACGATGCAGGAGATGAGCGCGGCGGTGCAGTACGATGCGCCGATCAAGATCTTCATCCTCAACAACCAGTACATGGGCATGGTGCGGCAGTGGCAGCAACTGCTGCACGGCAACCGGCTGTCGCATTCCTACACCGAGGCGATGCCGGACTTCGTCAAGCTGGCCGAGGCCTATGGCGGCCACGGCATCCGCTGCGAGAAGCCGGGCGAGCTGGACGACGCGATCAAGGAGATGATCTCGGTGAAGAAGCCGGTGCTGTTCGACTGCCGCGTCGCCGACGCTCGCCAACTGCTTCCCGATGATCCCGTCGGGCAAGGCGCACAACGAGATGCTGCTGCCCGACGAGGCGACCGACGAGGCCGTGGCCAACGCCATCGACGCCAAGGGCAGGGAACTGGTGTGACATCAGCCGAGGCAGGGCTGTCGGAAGAAGCCGTGCGGAAACAGAGAATTAGCTCAAGAGTTTGAAATCGAGATTCATGTCATGAACGCACAGCTTCAGCCGACCGGCTCCGCCTATTTCATCGCCAAGGAAACGGAAAAGCCGGAGAACCACACGCTTTCCGTGCTGGTCGACAACGAGCCGGGCGTGCTTGCCCGGGTCATCGGCCTGTTTTCCGGGCGCGGCTACAACATCGAGAGCCTGACCGTTTCCGAGACCGAGCACGAAAAGCATCTGTCGCGCATCACCATCGTGACGCGCGGCACGCCGCATGTGCTGGAGCAGATCAAGCACCAGCTCGAGCGCATCGTGCCGGTGCACCGCGTCGTCGACCTCACCGTGCGCGCGCACGAGCTTGGCCAGGAGCGGCCGCTGGAGCGCGAACTGGCGCTGGTCAAGGTTGCCGGCACCGGCGACGCCCGCGTCGAGGCGCTGCGGCTCGCCGACGCGTTCCGCGCCAGCGTCATCGACGCCAACACCGAGCATTTCATCTTCGAGATCACCGGCAAGGGCTCCAAGATCGACCAGTTCATCGCCATCATGAAGCCGCTCGGCCTGGTCGAAATCTGCCGCACCGGCGTGGCGGCGATGAACCGCGGCCCGCAAGGGATGTAGACCCGGCCGCTCGGCGCCGGCAAACCGTATTCAAGTCCCGATTGTCTGGCCTGCCTGCCGCTCCGCGGTGGCCTTTGTGCGCCTGAGAAAAAGGACAATGATACTGACCTAATCTTGGGAGGAAGCCATGTCGTTCGAAGCGTTCCTGGCACTTTTGGTCTATGCCTTCGTGACCTCGGTCACGCCGGGGCCGAACAACTTCATGCTGCTGGCGTCCGGCGTGAATTTCGGCTTCGTCCGAACCATCCCGCATATGCTGGGCATCGGCATCGGCTTTCTCGTGCTGCTGCTGGCCGTCGGTTTCGGCCTTGGCGCGGTGCTGACGGCGTTTCCCGCGCTGCACACCGGATTGAAGATCGCCGGCGGCGTCTATCTGCTCTATCTCGCCTGGAAGATCGCCATGTCGCGCTCGCTGGCCAGCAAGGGTGAGGCGAAGGCGCGGCCGATGAGCTTCATCGAGGCGGCGGCCTTCCAGTGGGTCAATCCCAAGGCCTGGGTGATGGCGATCACCGCCATGGCCGTCTACACCAATCCCGACGCATCCGTTCCTGTCGGTGGTGCTGATCTCGGTGGCGTTCGCCGTCGTCAATCTGCCGAGCGTTTCGGTGTGGGCCGGTTTCGGCATGGCGCTGCGCGGTTTCCTGTCCGATCCGGTGCGGCTGAAATGGTTCAACATCGCCATGGGCGTGCTGCTGGCGGCGACGCTGTGGCCGATGCTGCGTTGAGGCATGCCACCATCGGTAGGAGCTGATCCGGCGCGCCTCGCGAGGGCGTTTTGGCGCATGCGCTTTAGTGCCGCCTTATTGTGCAGTGCACATTAAATCTTCGTAATGCCGCGTTTTGGCCCTTTTCCGACAAAGGCGTGTCCTATCTATTCGGCGAATTCGCGGCGCAGGAGCCGTGATTTGAGCTGGAACAAGACCACCGGATCGGCGTGTCGGATGAGAGGACTTGTTGTCGATGCGCGGAAAGATCCTCTTTGCGGTGATTGCGGTGGCCTGCCTGGCGGGGCTGGTCTCTATCTTTCGCCCACGGCCATGGGCAAGGTCCAGCAGCTGATTTCGGGCAAGCAGCCGGCGGCGGCGGACAAGACCGGCCAAGGCATCTGACAAGCCTGCAGCGGGTGGCGCTCGTTCGGCTTCGATTGTTTCAGCAACCGCATCAACCGCGGATTTCCCGATCCGCCGCTATGCCATCGGCTTCGTGTCTTCGCCGGCGGTGGTCAGCATCAACGCCCGGGTATCCAGCCAGATCGTAGCGATCGCGGTCAAGGACGGCCAGATGGTGAAGGCCGGCGACCTTTTGTTGTCGCTCGACGACCGCGCCTTGAAGGCACAGTTGGCCAAGGACCAGGCGACGCTCGTCAAGGACCTGGCGCTGCTCGCCAGCGCCGCGGCGGATCTTCAGCGCGCCAAGGACCTCGTCGCCAAGCAGGCCGGCACGCAGCAGACCTACGATCAGGCACTGGCGGCGCAGAAGGCCGCGGCCGCGACCATCGACGCCGACAAGGCTACGATCGATGCCGATACCGTCCAGCTGGGCTACGCCACCATCTCGGCGCCGATCTCCGGCAGGCTCGGTGCCGTCAATGTCGCTGTTGGCGACCTTGTCGACTGTCAGCAATGGCAATAGCAGCACGGCGACCCCGCTGGTGACCATCACCCAGATGGATCCGCTGCAGGTGAACTTCACCCTGCCGGAAAGCAATCTTGCCTTGCTGCACAAGGCGCTTGCAAACCCGCAGCAAGGGGCGGTGACGCTGACCAAGGACGGCGACCCGACGCCGATCGGCAAGGGCACGCTCGATTTCGTCGATTCCAGTGTCGACACCGCGTCGGGCACGATTGCCACGCGGGCAAGCATACCAAATGCCGATCTTTCGCTATGGCCGGGCCAGTATGTGAATGTCATCCTGGACGCTGGCATCATGCCGCAGATGACCTCCGTTCCCACCGTCGCGGTCCAGCCCAGCCAGAAGGGGCCGTTCGTCTATGTCGTCAAGCCGGACAACACGGTCGAGATGCGGCCGGTGCAGGTGGCGCTGACCGAGGGCGACAGCAGCGCCATCAGCCAGGGGCTGAAAAGCGGTGAGAAGGTTGTCACCGAAGGCCAGACAAGGCTGAAGGACGGCGCCGCCGTGCACGAAGGCAAGGCCGCGACCAACGGCGATCAGGCAGCTCCCAAGGTGGCGCAAGCCGACAAGGCGAGTGGTGCCGACAAGGCCGGCGAGGCGGCCCAATGATCTCCGAATTCTGTATTCGCAGGCCCGTCGCCACCCTTCTGATGTCGTTCGCCCTCGTACTGGGCGGGTTGTTTGCCTACAAGTTCCTGCCGGTGGCGGCACTGCCGAGCGCCGAATTTCCCGTCGTCAACGTGTCGGCCCAGCTGGCCGGCGCCTCGCCGGAAACCATGGCGACTTCGGTGGCGACGCCGCTGATCAAGCAGTTCGCGACCATCGCCGGCATCGATTCCATTTCGACCACGAACTCGCTTGGCCAGACCTCGATCGCTATCCAGTTCGTACTCAACCGCGACATCGACGCGGCCGCCGCGGACGTGCAGGCGGCCATCGCGCGCACGCAGAAATCATTGCCGCCGCAGATGACGGCGCCGCCGAGCTATCGCAAGGTCAATCCGGCCGACGCGCCGATCCTGTTGATGTCGCTGGTCAGCGATACCGTTCCGATGACCGACCTCGACGCCTTCGCCGAGAACGTCATTTCGCCGTCGCTGTCGACGATCGACGGCGTGGCGCAGGTTTCGATCTACGGCCAGCAGAAATACGCTGTGCGCATCCAGATCGATCCGACCGCGCTTGCCGCGCGCGGCATCTCGATCGATCAGCTGCAGGCGGCGATCGCGTCTGCCAACAGCAACACGCCGCTCGGCGTGCTGCAGAACGACAAGCAGCAGCTGACCATCACCGCCAACACGCAGCTGACCAACGCCGCCGGCTTTTCCAACCTCATCATCGCCACCAAAGACGGTCACCCGGTACGGCTGGGCGAGGTGACCCGCGTCGTCGATTCGGTCGAGACGACGACGACGGCGAGCTGGTACGACGGTACCCGCGCGATCATCATGGCCGTGCAGCGCCAGCCCGATGCCAACACGGTCGACGTCGTCGACAAGGTCAAGGCGATGCTGCCGTCCTTCCAGGACCAGATGCCGGCCGCCGCCTCGATCAAACTGCTCAACGACCGTTCGACCTCGATCCGTCAGGCCGTCGACGACGTGCAGTTCACGCTGCTGTTGACCATCGCGCTGGTGGTGATGGTGATCTTCGTCTTCCTGCGCCGGGTGACGGCGACTATCATCCCGGCGGTGGCGGTGCCGATCTCGCTGATCGCCACGCTTGGCGCGATGTTCCTGTTCGGCTTTTCGATCGACAACATATCGCTGATGGGCCTGACGCTTGCGGTCGGCCTCGTCGTCGACGATGCCATCGTCATGCTCGAAAACATCTTCCGCCATATGGAGGAGGATGGGTTGTCGGCCTTCGACGCATCGCTGAAGGGCGCGCGCGAGATCGGCTTCACCATCATTTCGATCTCGATCTCGCTGGTGGCGGTGTTCATCCCCGTGCTTTTGATGGGCGGCGTGATCGGCCGCATCTTCAATGAATTCGCCGTCGTGGTGACGGTCGCCATCCTGGCGTCGATGTTCGTCTCGCTGACGCTGACGCCGATGCTGTGCTCGCGGCTGCTGTCGGTCACGAAGGCTGATCGCGACAAGCATGGCCCCGGCCACAAGCAGGACCTCGTCACACGCAGCTATGACCGGGTCTTGAGCTTCTGCCTGCGCCACACCTTCCTGGTGTTCCTGGTCTTCATCGGCACCGCTGCGGCGTCGGTATGGCTGATCGAAGTGTCGCCGAAGGGCTTCTTCCCGCAAGAAGATATCGGCCAGATATCGGTGACGACCATCGCCCGGCAGGACATCTCGTTCGACGCCATGGCCAAGCTGCAGGGGCAGGTGGCAAGCGTCTTCTCGCATTCGCCCTATGTCGACCATGTGGCGTGGTCGGCGCGGCAGCGGCAACAATGCGCTGAACCAAGGGCAGCTCTTCGTCCAGCTCAAGGGCAAGGACCAGCGTCCCGATATCGAGAAGGTGCTTTCGGATCTGCGCAAGCAACTGTCGGGCGTGGCGGGCATCGAGACCTACATGCAGCCGGTGCAGAATCTGAGGCTCGGCTCGCGCTCGTCGGCCAGCGCCTACCAGCTCGTCGTCCAGGGCCTCGATACCGGCCTGACCGATCAGTGGGCGCAGAAACTGAATGACGCGATGGCGGCCGACCATGCGACCTTCACCGACGTCACCAGCGACCTGCAGAACAATGCGCTGCAGGCATCGCTGGTGGTGGATCGCGACAAGGCCGCCCAGCTCGGCATCGACACCGACACGCTGCGCACCGCCCTCTATGGCGGGTTCGGCACGGACCAGGTTTCGACGATCTTCGGCTCGGCCGACAGCTATGAAGTCATCACCGAGCTCGATCCCAAGATCGAGTGGTCGCCCGAGCGGATGCTGGCCATCCAGATGAGGACGGCGAGCGGCAGTCTGGTTCCGCTTGGTGCCTTCGCCCGGGTCGATCGCACGGCCGGCGCCTTGACGGTCAACCAGCTCGGCCAGCTTCCGGCCGTGACCATCTCCTACAATCTGCCGCAAGGCGTGGCGCTCGGCGATAGTGTAACCCGCATCAACGCGCTCAAAGAGCAGATCGGCATGCCGAAGGCGATCTCGACCACCTTCGCCGGCACGGCCAAGACCTTCCAGGATTCGCTCGCCAATCAAGGCCTGCTGATCGGCGGCGCGATCCTGACAATCTATATCGTGCTCGGCATTCTTTATGAGAGCTTCATCCACCCGCTCACCATTCTCACCGGCCTGCCGTCGGCGGTGCTTGGCGCCGTCGTTGCGCTGCGCTTCGCAGGCATGGATCTGTCAGTGATCGCGGTGATCGGCATTCTGATGCTGATCGGCATCGTCAAGAAGAACGGCATCATGATGGTCGACGTCGCGCTGGAACTGCGACGAGAAGGCATGTCGGCGACGGAGTCCATCCACAGGGCCTGCCTGATGCGTTTCCGTCCGATCATGATGACGACGCTTGCCGCGCTGATGGGCACGTTCCCGATCGCGCTCGGTACTGGCGCCAGCGCCGAGCTGCGGCAGCCGCTGGGCGTTGCGGTCGTCGGCGGCCTGCTCGCCTCGCAGGCGCTGACGCTGTTCGTCACACCGGTGATCTATGTCTACATGGAGAATTTCTCGGGCTGGCTGATCGGGCTCATGCCGAAGAAGAGCCAACCGACGCTCCAGCAGGATGAGGCTGCGGAGCAGCCCTCGCTGTTTGATCCGGAGGAAGGACGGGTTGTCCGACTCCAGAAAGCTGCGGCCGAATAGTTCGACCCCCAGGCATGTGGACGGCTCGTTTCTGTTAAAGACGCGGGCCGGATCGTGGCGGCGCTAGCTTCTGACGGCTTCGTCAATGACTGCCATCGCGTCGACCTCTATGAGATAGCCTGGGGACATTATCGCTACCCCGACCACCACATTCGCTGGTTTGTGATCTCCAAACAGCGAAATCTGCGCGTCTTCGATGATCGGAACGTGTTCATCGCGCTTATAATCGACAATGTAGATTGTGATCTTGCAAACATGCTCAGGCCGTGCACCTGCCGCTCTGAGCGCTCGGCCGAGATTGCCGAATGCCAGGCGCGCTTGCGCCGCAAAATCACCATGCCCAACGAGCTTGCCGTGTATGTCTTCGGGCTGCTGGCCTGAGACGAATACCAGCTTGGATCCCGTCGCGACGACAACCTGTGTGTACATCTCTGGAATTGGCAGATCATCTGGGTTGATGAGTTCGAGCGACATTGAATAATCTCCTGCTTCGTTCGACTGAAATCGACATTGGTGATCACCGCGTCGCTGGCAAGCAGGACGATGGCAAAGCGTCGGCGCTGGTGCGCGTGGCGGTCCGCGGCATGGTGAGGCGCCGATGAACATACGTTACCGGGTCGAGCCGAGACAAGCCGAGCGCGGCGAGTTGAATACGCTCCTGATCGCGGCAGCGCGCAAGCTCAAACGAGCCCAAATCCAAGGATCACAATCACTGTGAAACGGTGCTAGTCTGAGATCATGTCCCATGATCATGACCACGACAACGAACTCGACCCGTTTGCCGCCCGCGTGCGGGCGCTGGAGACGATCCTGACCGAGAAGGGCCTGATCGATCCGGCTGCCATCGACGTCATCGTCGACACCTACGAGACAAAAGTCGGCCCGCGCAACGGCGCCAGGGTGGTGGCGAAGGCCTGGATCGACCCGGAGTTCGCCGCCTGGCTGAAGCGCGATGCGACAGCGGCGATCGCTTCGCTCAGCTACACCGGCCGGCAGGGCGAGCACATGCAGGCCGTGTTCAACACAGAGGAGACTCACAACCTCGTCGTCTGCACGCTCTGCTCCTGCTACCCGTGGTCGGTGCTCGGCCTGCCGCCGGTCTGGTACAAGGCGCCGCCCTATCGCTCGCGCGCCGTGATCGACCCGCGCGGCGTGCTGGAGGAATTCGGGTTGACCTTGCCGGCCGCGACAAAAATCCGTGTCTGGGATTCGACCGCCGAGCTGCGCTATCTGGTGGTGCCGATGCGGCCGGAAGGGACAGAAGGCTGGAGCGAGGAGCGGCTGGCCGAACTGGTGAGCCGCGATGCGATGATCGGCACCGGCCTGGCGAGGGAACCGGCATGAACGGGCCGCAGGACCTTGGCGGGCAGATGGGTTTCGGGCCGGTCGCGCCCGAAAGGGACGAGCCGTACTTCCACGCCGCCTGGGAGAGGCGGGCGCTCGGCGTGACGCTCACCGCCGGCGCCATGGGCGCCTGGAATATCGACGAGAGCCGGCATGCGCGCGAATCGCTGCACCCGGCCGACTACTATGCCTCGAGCTACTACCAGATCTGGATCAAGGCGCTGGAGGTGCTCTTGAAGCGCCATGGTTTTGTCAGCGAGCGCGATCTCGAGGCGGGCAAAGCGGTCGATCCGGCAGCCACACCCAAAAGGGTGCTGAAGGCGGAAAATGTGCCGGCAGCACTGGCCAGGGGCGGTCCCTGCGACCGGCCGGTTGCGACGCCGGCGCGGTTCAAGGCCGGCGACCTGGTGCGCACCAAGACTTTCCATCCGACCGGCCACACGCGGCTGCCGCGCTATGCACGCGGCAAGCAGGGAACGATAGACGCTGTGCGCGATGGCTTCGTCTTTCCCGACAGCAACGCGCATGGCCAGGGCGAAAACCCGCAATGGGTCTATACGGTGGTTTTCGACGGCACCGAGATCTGGGGCGAGGGCGCCGACCCGACGCTGACCGTGTCGATCGACGCCTGGGAGAGCTATCTTGAGCCGGCATGAGGGCGCCGCTGGATTGCCGGCGGGTTTCGACGAGCCGGTGTTCACCGAACCATGGCAGGCCGAAGCCTTCGCCATGACGGTGGCGCTGCACGACAAGGGCCTGTTCTCCTGGAGCGAATGGGCCGATGCCTTGTCCGCCGAGGTCAAGAAGCCCGGTGCTGCAAGCGACGGCCACGACTACTACGAGCACTGGCTGGCGGCGCTGGAAAGCCTGCTGTCCGCCAAGGGCGTCGCCGGCAAGAGCGATGTCGACAAGCTTGCCGCTGCTTGGGAACGCGCCGCGCATGCGACGCCGCACGGCAAGCCGATCCTGCTGGAGAACGATCCCGGGCCGACCGCAGGTCGTATCCGGACCGCATAGTTCGAGTGCGTGCTCGTTGCTGGGTCAATCGGGAAAACGGTGACCCATGGGATGCATTTAGTTTTCGACAACCATACCTTCGTCGTCGCCGTATACGAACAATTCAACGAACGGAAATCGTTCGCGGTCCTTAGAAATCGCGACAAAGCCATTTCCACTCAGGTGCAGGATCACTTGCTCGTTGCTGATCTCAACACGTTCTATCGCTCTCGCATCTATGTCCGACAGGCAGGTCGTGATTTCGGAATGTACCGTAAACGCAGCGCCATCAGACAGGGAAATGGAGATGCCGTAGCCCGGTTCGCCGATTTCGATGCTCTTTATCGACTTTCCTACCAGCCTATCTGCGAACGACCTCATGAACATTCTCGTTAATAGGACCGCGCTTGGCTTCCCGGCTGCCTCGCGTCGATCGGTTTTGACCGAGCCAGCATATGATGTTGCAAGGCGACAATTCAAAGCCTGGATTCAGTTGGTCCATGGCACACACTGGTTTGTTCCCTTTACGTTCCGATGCGCGCCTGATAGTTTGCGCCGCTGAAGGCGGTCGGCGGCGCCATCTTCGGCATTGATGGTGGTGGCCTTGTCTTTCCCTTGCAAATCCGGTCTTTCGCGCTGATGGAATTCTCTCCCCAACAGGATGATGCCCTGAAGGCGGTCTCGCGCTGGCTGAAGGAGGGCCGCCCGCAGCTGTTCCGGCTGTTCGGCTATGCCGGCACCGGCAAGACGACGCTGGCGCGCTATTTCGCCGAGCATGTCGACGGTCAGGTGCAGTTCGCCGCCTTCACCGGCAAGGCCGCACAGGTGCTGCGCTCCAAGGGGGCGACCAACGCCCGCACCATCCATTCGCTGATCTACAGACCCAAGGGCGAGGAATCGGTGTCGGACGAGGTGACCGGCAAGACCTCGATCTCGCCGACCTTCTCGCTCAACCGGCAGAGCCCGATCTCGCGCGCCAAGCTGGTCATCATCGACGAATGCTCGATGGTCGACGAGCAGCTTGGCCGCGACCTGATGAGCTTCGGCACGCCGATCCTGGTGCTCGGCGATCCCGGCCAGCTGCCGCCGATCTCGGGCGGCGGTTTCTTCACCGACCACGAGCCGGATGCGCTGCTCACCGAAATCCACCGCCAGGCCCGTGACAACCCGATCATCCGGCTGGCGCTCGACGTACGCGAAGGCCGCGAATTCATGCGCGGCGACTACGGCACGGCGCAGGTCATCGGCAAGGAAGACGTCAACCAGGAACTGGTGCTGAAGGCGGACCAGGTACTGGTCGGTACCAACCGCACGCGCCGGCGCTACAACCAGCGCCTGCGCGAATTGAAGGGGTTCAATGCCGATTATCCGCAGGCCGGCGACAAGCTGGTCTGCCTGCGCAACGATCCGGCAAAGGGCCTGCTCAACGGTTCGCTATGGAAGGTGATGACCTCGTCGCGCGAGACGGTGAAGCCGGGCATCAACCTCTTGGTCTCGCCGGAAGAGGACGATCCGGACCGGGGCGTTGCCAAGATCAAGCTGCTCAAGGCGGCATTCGAGGATCCGGATGCCGAGATTCCGTGGCAGCAGAAGAAGCGCTTCGACGATTTCGACTATGGCTACGCGCTGACCGTGCACAAGGCGCAGGGCTCGCAATGGAACGAGATCGTGCTGTTCGACGAAAGCTGGGCGTTCAAGGAAACCCGCCAGCGCTGGCTCTACACCGCGATCACCCGCGCGGCCGAACGGCTCACGATCGTCAGATGATCATGATGGTTTGGCCGGCCTGGCGCCGAGCCAGCGCCATGCCGCCGCTTCGCCCTCCCAGTCGAAATGCCTGAGTTCGAAAGGCGGCGGCGTGGCGAAGAAGCCCTGGGCGTAAGGGATCCAGTCCGGTTCGCCGATCGCGGCACAGCGGCGGACATGCTCCAGGGCATGGGCCGTGCCCTGCCTGGCGGTTTCGTCGGACACGTGGGGCCAGTCGACACCATCGTGGTCGATCAGGCGCACCAGCACGTCCAGTTTCGGATGGAGCGCATAGGCCGCCTCCAGCAGTCCGAACAGGTTTTCCGCGTCGGCGGCCGCGACATGGCCGACGATATCGACAGCGAAAAGGTCTTCACGGTCGGTGTCGATGCGGCGCACCGCCGGCACGGCGTCGAGAAAATTCAAGGGCTGTTCCTTTCGCGGTTCATCCCCTTGGAACACCCAAAACCCTCTGTCTGTTCCCGACAAAGGCGCTATAGATGCGCCCCGTCTCGTGAAACTGGACCCGAAGCCATGCCCGCAAAGCTCTCCGTCAACCTCAATGCCATCGCCATGCTGCGCAACCGGCGCGACCTGCCATGGCCGAGCGTCATCGGGCTCGGGCGCCTCGCTCTTTCCGCCGGCGCGCATGGGCTGACGGTGCATCCGCGACCCGATGAGCGGCATACGCGGCATTCCGATTTGCCGGAGATCAGGGCCTTGATCGATGACGAATTTCCCAAGGCCGAGTTCAACATTGAGGGCTATCCGTCCGAGGATTTCCTGGCGCTTGTGGAAAAGCACCAGCCGGAACAGGTGACGCTGGTGCCCGACGACCCGGCCCAGGCCACGTCGGACCATGGCTGGGACTTCGCAACGGACGCCGCCTTCCTCACTCCGATCGTCAAACGCCTGAAAAAGGCAGGTGTGCGCGTGTCGTTGTTTTCCGATTCGGCTCCGGACGGCGCCAGGATCGCGCGCGATATCGGCGCCGACCGGATCGAGCTTTACACGGGGCCGTATGGCAGCTGCCATTCCGATTCCGCCAAGGCGGCCAAGGAATTGGAAAGATTGGGAAAAACCGCGGACGCAGCGCTTGCGGCGGGCCTGCAGGTCAATGCCGGGCACGATCTCACCGTGAACAATTTGCCGGCGCTGGCCAAGCGCATTCCGGCACTGGCTGAAGTGTCGATCGGACATGGGTTGACAGCCGATGCGTTGGAGTATGGCATGGCCGGCACGGTGGGGCGGTTTCTCAGGGCTTGCGGATGGTAGAGAGGCAAGCCCCGCGTTGCCGGCATGGAAGCCATAACGTCGGGGCACTTGATATTGCATTGCAGCAAGCGTAGAGCACCGCGCGTTTATCGGAGTGTCGTTTATGGCCCTTGCCAACACTGGTAGTGAGGCAGAACCCGTCGACCAATCGAGCCATCCTGAAATCGAGCAGCATAGCACCAAGGTGCTGATGCTGGGGGCGCTCGGCGTGGTCTATGGCGACATCGGCACCAGTCCGATCTATGCGTTTCGCGAGGCACTGCATGCTTCGTCCGGCGGCAATGTCGCCGAGCGCGGCGATATTCTCGGCGTGCTGTCGCTGATCATCTGGTCGCTGGCGATCATCGTTACCATCAAATACATTATGTTCGTGCTGCGCGCGGACAACCGCGGCGAGGGCGGCGTGCTGTCGCTGATGGCGCTGGCGCGCGGCAGTTTCCCGACGCGCTCGGCGGTCATCCTCGGCGTCGGCATCGTCGGCGCATCGCTGTTTTTTGGTGACGCCGTCATCACGCCGGCAATCTCGGTGCTTTCCGCGGTCGAGGGCATGAATGTCGTCACGCCAGCGTTCCAGCCCTATGTGGTGCCGCTGACTTTGCTCATTCTCGCCATGGTGTTCGCGGTGCAACGGTTCGGCACGGGCGGCGTGGGCCTGGTGTTCGGCCCGGTGACGGCCGTATGGTTCCTGGCCATCGGGCTTTCCGGCCTGAACCACATCATCGACGACCCGGAAATCCTGCTGGCGGTCAGCCCGCACTATATCGTTGCCTTCCTGATCAATTCGCCTGACGTCGCCTTCGTCACCATCGGCGCCATCTTCCTGGCCGTCACCGGCGCCGAGGCGCTCTATGCCGATCTCGGCCATTTCGGGCGCAAGCCGATCGTGCTCGCCTGGCTGGCGATCGTTTTCCCTTGCCTGCTGCTCAACTATGCCGGGCAGGGAGCCTTCGTGCTGGCGCATGGCGGCGTCGTCGGCCATCCGTTCTTCGAGATGAACCAGGGATGGACGCTTATCCCGATGGTGGTGCTGGCGACGGCGGCAACCGTGATCGCCAGCCAGGCGGTAATTTCCGGCGCCTTTTCGCTGACCAGGCAGGCGGTGCAGCTCAACATGCTGCCGCGCCTCGAAATCCTGCACACGTCGGAAAAACAATCCGGCCAGATCTACATGCCGCGCGTCAATCTGCTGCTGGCGCTGACGGTGATGCTGCTGGTCGTCGGTTTCGGCGAATTCGAGCAGGCTTGCCTCGGCCTACGGCATTTCGGTCACCGGCAACATGCTGGTGACGACGGTGCTGCTCTATGTCGTCATGACCCGTATCTGGAAATGGCGGCGCTGGGTGGCAATTGCGATGACGGCATTGTTCGCCTTCATCGATATCGGCTTCTTTGCCTCCAACATCGTCAAGGTCTTCGAAGGCGGCTGGGCGTCGCTGGCGGTGGCCTTCACCGTCGTGCTCGCCATGTGGACCTGGGTGCGCGGCAGCCGCTATCTGTTCGACAAGACCCGCCGCAACGAGATCCCGCTCGATTTCCTCGCCGGCAATCTGCTGAAGAAGAAGCCGCAGCTGGTGTCGGGCACCGCCGTATTCCTGACCAGCGATCCGCTGAGCGCGCCGACCGCGCTGATGCACAGCCTGAAGCACTACAAGGTGCTGCACGAACAGAACGTGATCCTTTCGGTGGTGACGGCGCCGCAACCGGTCGTGCCCGACAGCGACCGCGTCAAGATGGAGACGGTCAACGAGCTGTTCATGCGGGTGACGCTGAACTTCGGTTATATGGAACAGCCGAACATTCCGCGCGCGCTGGCGATCTGCCGCAAGCAGGGTTGGAAGTTCGACATCATGACGACGTCCTTCTTCCTGTCGCGGCGTTCGCTCAAGGCCTCGCCCAATTCCGGCATGCCGGTGTGGCAGGACAAGCTGTTCATCGGCCTGGCGCGCACGGCGGCGGATGCGACCGAGTATTTCCAGATTCCGACCGGGCGCGTTGTCGAGATCGGCACGCAGGTGGCCATCTGATGGGCTCGAACTAGATCATCGAGGAGGCGGGCATGAGCGGCGAATTGGTGCTTGTGTCCGGTGGGTCGGGCTTCCTCGGCGCTCACTGCATCCTGGCCCTGCTGGAATCAGGCTACCGCGTTCGCACGACCGTGCGGTCCAGCAAGCGTGAAGCCGATGTCCTGGCGATGCTGAGGGCCGGCGGCACTGAGCCCGGCGATGCGTTCTCCTTTGCCCATGCCGATCTCATGGCCGACGCAGGCTGGGCGCAGGCCGTTGCCGGTTGCGACTATGTTCTCCATGTCGCCTCGCCGTTTCCGTCCGGCGTGCCGAAACATGAGGACGAACTGATCGTTCCTGCCCGCGAAGGCGCATTGCGCGTGCTCAGGGCCGCGCGGGACGCCGGTGTCAGACGGGTGGTGATCACCTCCTCCTTTGCTGCCGTCGGCTACGGCCAGACGCCGATTGCCGGACGTCCGTTCACGGAGGAGAACTGGACCAATCTGGCGGACAAGGTGAGCGCCTATGTGAAATCGAAGACGCTGGCGGAGCGGGCCGCGTGGGATTTCATTGCCGATCAAGGTGGCGCATTGGAGCTGGCAGTCGTCAATCCGGTCGGGATTTTCGGACCGGTTCTAGGGCCCGACCATTCGACCTCGACAGATTTCATAGGACGCCTGCTGGACGGTGCGATGCCCGGTCTGCCACGCATGCTGTTCGGCGTGGTCGACGTGCGGGACGTGGCGGATCTGCATCTGCGCGCCATGACCAACCCCGCCGCCAAGGGCGAACGGTTCCTGGCTATCAGCGGGGATTTCATGACGATGCTGGAGATTTCACAAACGCTGAAGGCGCGGCTGGGCGATGCAGCGTCGCGCGTTCCGACAAGAGTGCTGCCGGATTGGCTGGTGAGGCTCGTCGGCCTGTTCGACGGACAAGCGGCCCAGATCGTGACGGAGTTGGGCAAGGCCAGGAACGCAACGAGTGCGAAGGCCATGCGCCTGCTCGGCTGGGCACCGCGTTCGCGCGAAGATGCGCTGGTTGCGACCGGGGAAAGCCTGATCCGGCTGGGGCTGACCAAGACATCGAAATAGCGGTGCGGGAAGCCGACCTACCTGGCTTCCCGCATCGCAGATCTCAACCGGCCAAGGCGGACTTGTTCGCCTCGAGGAACTCTCTCAGCGTTTGCGGCTTCCTGCCCGAAAGCGTTTCGATCGCGTCGGTCACCATGGCGATGCGGCCCGAGCGTGTGTTGGCGTCGAAGGAAACGATGACGCGCGCGAATTCCTCGGGAACGCCGGCCGCTTTCACGCCCTCGGTCAGGGCCTCGTCGGGAAGCTGGATGACGTCCAGCGGTTTGCCGGTGACTTCGCTGACCAGGGCGGCGATCTCGGCCGTCGTATGGGCCTGCGGGCCGGTCAGCGTGTAGGTCTTGCTTTCGCTCGAGCCCGGAAGCGAGGCCGGCGGCAATCGCCGCCGCCATGTCGTCGCGCGCAGCGTGGGCAATACGGCCATCGCCGGCGGACGTGTACCACTGTCCCGAGGCGATCGCGTGCGGCAGCGCCATGAACAGGTTCTCCTGGTACCAGCCGTTGCGGAAAATCGTATAGGGGATGCCGCTGGCCTTGATCGCCTGCTCGGTGCCGTAGTGGTCACCGGCAAACAGCACCGGCGAAACCGGTTCAGGGTTGGGCATCGAGGTGTAGAGCAGGTGCGAAACGCCGGCCTTCTTGGCCGCGGCGACGGCAGTCTCGTGCTGCTTCAGGCGCTTGCCGGTTTTGAGATCGAGATCGCCGGTCGAAATGATCAGCACCCTGTCGGCGCCCTTGAAGGCGCTTTCCAGTGAGTCCGCGTCGCTGAAGTCGGCGGCCCTGACAACGACGCCGCGCGCCGCCAAATCGGCCAGGCCTTCAGGGTTGCGTGTGGTGGCGATGATCCGCGCCGGCGGAATTTTGTGCGCGTCCAGGAGATAATGGATGACGCCGCGGCCAAGCTGGCCGGAGGCGCCGGTGACGAGAAGGGTTTCGGTCATCGGGAGATCCTGATTTTGCGCCGAAGCGGCGAGTGCTGTAGCAGTCTCAAAAAGAGACCAGCACTAAAATAGGAATTGACCTGTTGCCGTAAAGAAGGCAGTTTTTCGGGAGGTAGGCACACGCAGGGAACCAGCGATGGACGGCAAGATCGTCAATCTGAAATCGAAGCTCGAGATCTACAAAGCCATGACGGCGGGCGCCAATTTCGCCGACTGCCCGGTTCGCGACGTCATGCGGGGCATCAATGGCAAATGGAGCCCTTTGCTGGTCATGGCGCTGGCGGAAAAACCGTATCGCTTCGGTGAGCTGCGCCGGCTGGTTCCCGACATCTCGCAGCGCATGCTCACGCAGACGCTGCTTGAACTGCAGCGCGATGGCTATGTGCATCGCGAGGTGTTCCCGACCAAACCACCGAGCGTCGAATACAGCCTGACCGACCTCGGAAGGTCGATGTTCCATCCCTTGTATCAACTCGTCCAATGGGCCGAGCTCAACCACGAGGCCGTGCGCGACGCGCGGACGGCTTTCGACGCGCAGGCCTGACGTTTTTGACACCGGTGGCGCAGGCTTGATTTGGCCACGCCCCTGAAGGATTGTCCGGCCACTTCGGTTTGGGCGGGCAATGGAAAAATCTCTCGACATCGCGATTGCCGGCGCCGGGCCTGCGGGGCTGGCCACGGCGCTCTACCTGAAACGCGCCGGGCACCGCGTCACCGTCTTCGAGCGCTTCGACGAGCCGAAGCCCGTCGGTTCCGGGCTGATCCTGCAGCCGACCGGGCTGACCGTGCTAGCCGATCTCGGCCTGCTCGACGACATCCTGGCGCTGGGCAGCCGTATCGATCGTCTGCACGGGGCGGATGCCAGGAGCGGCCGCACGGTGCTCGCCGTCCGCTACGATGCGCAGCGCGGCCGCCGGTTCGGGGTGGCGGTGCATCGTGCGGCGCTGTTCGGCGTGCTGTTCCGTGCCGCCAAGCGTGAGGCGATCGCCATCGAAACCAGTGTCGAGATCGAGGCGCTGGAGAGCGGCGAACGTGTGATGCTCGCCAGCGCCAATGGAAGAAGGATCGGACCCTTCGATCTGGTCGTCGACGCCAGCGGTTCGCGCTCGAAGCTGCGCCAGTGCCTGAGCGACCCAGGCGAGGTGCGCTCGCTCGCCTATGGCGCGTTCTGGGCCTCGCTCGGCTGGCGTGGCGAGGGCTTCGACGAAAACGCGCTGCTGCAGCGCTACGACAGGGCCAGTGTCATGGTCGGCGTGCTGCCGATCGGCCGGCCGGAACCCGGCGCCGAACGAATGGCGGCCTTTTTCTGGAGCCTGAAGCCGGCGGACGCGGAAAGCGTACGGGCCGCGGGGCTCGGCACCTGGAAGGCGAGGGTGGTCTCGCTGTGGCCCGAGTGCGAGGCGTTCACCAGCCAGATCGACAGTTTCGAGCAGCTTTCGCTGGCGCGCTATGGCCATCATACGATGAGGCGGCCGGCCGGCCGCCGGCTGGCGATCATCGGCGACGCCGCGCATTCGACCAGCCCGCAGCTTGGGCAAGGGGCGAATATGGCGCTGCTCGACGCGGCGGCGCTCAGCCACGCGCTGGCAAGGACGAACGGTGTCGACGAGGCACTGGAAGCCTATGTGAGGGCGCGGCGCTGGCACGTGCGGATATTCCAGGCGCTGTCGCTGGCGTTCACGCCGTTCTACCAGTCGGACTCTGTGGCGCTGCCATTCATCCGCGACCGGCTGGTGGCGACGATCGCAAGGATCCCGCCGGCGCCGCAATTGCTCGCTTCGATGGTGGCAGGGACCGTGATCGATCCGTTCAGGCCGATCGGGCTAAAGGAAGCGAAGTGGCCTGATCGCTCCTCAGGATGAGTTCCGAAAGATGCGAGCCCTTCGCCTGCAGGAAGGCATGCAGCCGCTGCGGATAGTCTGAGGCAACCGCGTCCCGTACCGAATGGCGTTCGCTCAATGCCTTGCGCCACGCCCGGACAAGCGGCTTTCCGCTGAGAATGCCGAAATCGCCGATCCGGTCGAAGACATCGAAATAGCGGAAGATCGGCCCGTAGACGGTATCGACGAGGGAAAGGCGCTCGCCGGCGAACCACGGTCCCTGGGTGGTGCGATCGGCCAGTTCTGTCTCGATCCGATGGAACATCGCCGCCAGGCCTTCGCTCTCGGCCCGGAAGGCGGCCTCGCCGGCAGCGGAATAGAACCGGCCGATGGCGTTGAGGATGGCCGAGCCGAACTCGATCCAGGCGCGGTGTCGGGCGCGGGCATAGGGGTCGGCAGGGTGGAGCGGATTGGCCTCGGTCTCTTCCAGGAATTCGAGGATGACGGCCGATTCGAAAATCACCGTCTCCTGGCCGTTCTGCCGGACGCGCAGCAGCGGCACCTTGCCGAGCGGCGATATCGCCTTGAACCAGGCAGGTTTGTTGGCGAGGTCGATGGTGATGCGTTCGAACGGCACGCCCTTTTCGGCAAGGGAAATCGCCGCGCGCTGCACATAGGGACAGAGATGATGGCTGACCAGGATGAGCTTGTCGGTCGTCCTATCGATCAGGCCGCCCGTATCCGGGATGTCGGTGATTTTGCGGATTTCGCGTTTCATGGGCTGTTTCCCAAGTTAATGCAGATGCATCTATATAGATGCGGAAGCATCTATCGTCAAGCTTGATGCAATTGCATCTATCGCCTATGCTGCTCGCATGACCAAGAAAGCCGCCCCTTCGCCCGAGGCCATCAAGGCTTGGGCCCGCCTGATGCGTGTTTCGCGCCAGCTCGTCGAGAAGGCTGAGGATGCGCTGAAGGACGGCGGCCTGCCACCGCTGGCCTGGTACGACGTGCTGCACGAGCTTGCCGAAGCGGGCGAGGGCGGGTTGCGGCCGTTCCAGCTGATCGAGCGGACCTTGTTTGCGCAATACAACATCTCGCGGCTGCTGGCGCGGCTCGAAGCCGACGGGCTGGTCGAGAAACTGCCGGTCTCTGATGACGGCCGCGGCCAGACCATCCGCATCACCGGCAAGGGACGCGAAACGCGCCGCCTTATGTGGGCCGTCTATGGCAGGTCGATCGCGGATCTGGTTGGCGCCAGGCTTTCCGCTGATGAACTCGACACATTGGCGGGACTGCTTGGGCGGCTGCGTCATCCGCCGGAGTGACTTGTCGCCGGAAAACTGGCCGGCGAGATCCCGCGATTTCAAACCGGGTGGCTGCCCCAGAAAAAGGCCAACGTCGCCAGCACGCCAAGTGCCGCGCGAACCAGATGCAGATTGCCCATCTGAGGATCAATGCCCTGGCTTGCGGATTGACGCAGGCCGCATCCATCGCTTCCAACGCTCTGTTTGTCGGCATCATCACGATCAACGTCCATGGCCACGGCAAGATGATCAGCACCGCCCCGACCAGATAGGCGAGACTGCTGGTCTGCCACCAGGCAAGGACACCGAGAACAAAGGCGACAACCGCGATCGAGGCCTGCATGGCGGCACCGCGCTTGTAGGAGGGCTGCCATTCCTGCAACAGCGACCGATCTTCCAGTCGAAGCCGGGCCGGCTGCTCGGCGACGCTTACATAGATGGCGGCACCCGTGAAAGCGGCGGCAACGGCCAGGGCAAGCAATCCGATGAACATCGTGCATTCCGGGATTTGGACTTTTTGGGACAAATAGCGCTTGCACCGGGCCGGGCAATGCGCCATAGAAGCCCGAACCGTAACGTACGGTACGCCATGTGGGCGACTGGCTATCATCGGGCAGGAAGAAAAGTTTGTTGCAGGCAAGCGCCGATATCGACACCAGCGAAGCGCTGACGGAGCGGCAGAAGGCCGTGCTGGATGCAGCACTTCGCCTGCTGGTCGAGGAGGGCGATAATCTGACCATGACGGCGGTGGCGCGCCGGGCGAGCTGCTCCAAGGAAACGCTCTACAAATGGTTCGGCGACCGCGACGGGCTGCTGACGGCGACGGTGCAGTGGCAGGCCTCGAAAGTGCGCGTGGCGCCGGTCGACGGCAAGGGGCTCGGCCTCGCCTCGCTGACCGCGAGCCTGGAGCGCTTCGCGTCCGATTGGCTCAACGTGATCTCAAGCGACACCTCGATCGCGCTGAACCGGGTGGCGGTCAGCCATGCCGGATCGGGCAAGGACAATCTTGGCGCCGTCGTGCTGGAGAATGGTCGCTTCGCTTTGGCCCGGCGCCTGAAGCCGGTGCTGGAAGCAGGTCGTCAGGCCGGGCTTCTCGACTTTTCGGATGCCGAAACGGCGTTCCGGAGCTTTTTCGGGCTGGTCGCCCGCGACGTGCAGATCCGTCTGCTGCTCGGCGACCGGCTGGAATTGACTGAGGCGACAATCGGCGGCGATGCCGCCCGGGCGACGCAACAGTTTCTCGCTCTTTTCGGAGCAAAAACCGGGCCGCAAGGCCTCTGATACCAAACGGGAAGGAAGACGAAAATGCGTGTCTATTACGATCGCGATGCCGATCTCAACCTGATCAAGGGCAAGAAGGTCGCCATCATCGGCTATGGCAGCCAGGGCAGGGCGCACGCGCTCAACCTCAAGGATTCCGGTGCCAAGGACATCGCCATCGGCCTCAAGGCCGGCTCGGCGACCGCCAGCAAGGTCGAGGCCGACGGTCTCAAGGTGATGAGCGTGGCGGAAGCCGCCAAATGGGCCGACCTGATGATGATGGCGACGCCCGACGAATTGCAGGCCGACATCTACAAAAACGAGATCGCGCCGAACATCCGCGACGGTGCCGCGATCGCCTTCGCGCACGGCCTCAACGTGCATTTCGGCCTGATCGAGCCGAAGGCGTCGGTCGACGTCGTCATGATCGCGCCGAAGGGCCCGGGCCACACGGTGCGCGGCGAATACCAGAAGGGCGGCGGCGTGCCGTGCCTGGTCGCCGTCAACCAGGACGCTTCGGGCAACGCGCTCGATCTGGCGCTCTCCTACGCCTGCGGCGTCGGCGGCGGCCGTTCGGGCATCATCGAGACCAACTTCCGCGAGGAATGCGAGACCGATCTGTTCGGCGAGCAGGTGGTGCTGTGCGGCGGCCTGGTCGAGCTGATCCGCGCCGGCTTCGAGACGCTGGTGGAAGCCGGCTACGCGCCGGAAATGGCCTATTTCGAGTGCCTGCACGAGGTCAAGCTGATCGTCGACCTGATCTATGAGGGCGGCATCGCCAACATGAACTACTCGATCTCGAACACCGCCGAATGGGGCGAATATGTTTCGGGTCCGCGCATCATCACCGCCGAGACCAAGGCCGAGATGAAGCGCGTGCTGAAGGACATCCAGACCGGCAAGTTCACCTCGGAATGGATGCAGGAATACCGCGCCGGCCTGTCGCGCTTCAAGGGCATCCGCCGCAACAATGACAGCCACCAGATCGAGGAAGTCGGCGCCAAGCTGCGCGCGATGATGCCGTGGATTTCCAAGAACAAGCTGGTCGACAAGGCCAAGAACTAATTCGCTACTTATGGTTGCTGCGAAAGCCGGCGGAGCGATCCGCCGGCTTTTTCTTTGCGGTCAAGCGGTGGAGAGCTGGCTTGCCGAAGGCCGACGTTCAGCCGTAATGCCAATGCGGCTTCGGCTCGGTGCCGGTGAACTCGACGCCGATGCGATCCTCGCGGCGCCAGCGGACCACGGCCCTGTAGCCGATGCCGTCGGTCGGCACATAGAGCAGGAACTCGTCCGGCACGCGCGCGCCGATCGGGACTTTGAGTTCGGCGCCGCCCGCATGCATGTTGCGCAGCGTGCATTTGACTTCGGAGTTGGTGATCCCGGTCAGGATCGACGCGCCCTTGAGCACGCGCTGCCGGTGCCTGTCTCTGTTTTCGTCCTCGGCCATCGTGCGGAATCCCAGGGGCGATCGTCGCTCGGGGAGCGCTCGGATCAGACCAGTCGATAAACCGGCCTGATAAACAGAGCGTTAGCGTCGATCGGCTTTGTCGGAACCGGTCGCCGAAAGCAAAGCGGCGCCGCATCGTGCGACGCCGCCGGCATTCCCGTATCTGCCGCTCAGCTATAGGGCGACCAGCACTGCTGGCGGGGACCATGGTAAGGCTGGAACGTATTGTCCCACGCCCGGTAAGAGCGGTAGCGATCGTAGCACCACTGGACATGGGCATTGGACGACCGGTATATGCGGCGCGGCTGAACGTAGCGCGGATAGGGATCGTAGTAGTTGCCGTAGGCCAGGCTGCCCAGACCCAAGCCTAGGCCCAGCCCCAGAAGGGCCGCGTCACCACCACGGAAATGGCGGCGGTGATGGTGACGTCTCCAGCGCCAGTCGTCGCCATTGTCCCAGTTGCGGGAAAAACGACGCTCGCGGAAATTGCTGCCGCGGTTGCGCCAGCGCCAATCCTGATAGACATTCCGGTCATTGTTGCCGGCCCAGCCGTCGCGCACGGGTGTGATCCCGGACGCCGCGGAATTGACCGGGATCGAAAGGTCGGGTTGCAGGATCGGGCCGGCGAGCGACGGAGCCGTCAGGCCCGCCACAAGACCCAAGGTCATCAGACCGGATCTGACAGACGACAAAAAGAGCGGTTTCATGGCACTCTCCGAAGAACAAGGCCCCACGCCCAGATTACCCGGGAAGAAGCCTATTGATGGACCTTTCCGTCTGAACGGAGGATGAACGGAAAGGTTCCGTCAACCATGGCGATCAACCATGGCGGGCAGGGACCCGGCCCTTGTCTTCGTGCCTGCTTGCAGGCAAAGGTCACGGCCATGTCGCTGCGCCTTGCCACCTTCAATGTCGAGAACCTGATGAACAGGTTCGATTTCTCCGGCTATCGCAACCAGCTCAACGAGGATCGCACGCTGGCGCTCTTCGATATCAAGAGCGAGGCCGAATACAGGATGCTGGAGCAGGCCCGCGCCATTGCCCAGTCCGACGACACGCGCCAGCTGACGGCGCTGGCGATTGCCGCCACCCGGGCCGACATCATCTGCATGCAGGAGGTCGACAATATCGAGGCGCTGAAGGCCTTCGAATACGGCTATCTGTTCAAGATGGTGGGGGAGGGCTACCGGCAGAAATACACCACTGCCGGCAATGATTCACGCGGCATCGACGTCGCGGTGATGATGCGCAACGAGACCGCGCAGGGACAGCCGATCGAATTCGTGCGCATGACCAGCCACGCCTATGTCACCTACGAGCAGTTCGGGCTGCATACGCCGGAACTGGCTGCACTCGGAAACGATGCCAATGAGCGCATCTTCCGGCGCGACTGCCTGGAGATCGACGTGATTGTCGCCGGCGTGCCGCTGACGCTTTATCTCGTGCATTTCAAATCGATGGGCTCGCCGCGCAACGGGCTCGACGGACGCGAGGCAACAATGCCGATCCGCATAGCCGAGGCGCAAGCCGTCCGACGGATCATAGAGGAGCGTTTCGGCAAGGAGCATGCCGCCGACAAACGCTGGGCGATCTGCGGCGACATGAACGATTACCGGCAGCGGGTGAAGATCGAGGGCGACAGTTTCGACGGCTACCGCTTCCAGGTGATCGACGAGAGCCAGTCCTGCATCAACGTTTTGACCGCCGGCGGCTTTTGCGAAAACGTCGTCGAGCGGCGGCCGGAAATGGATCGCTGGAGTTTCTACCACACGCGGGGGCCGCAGGAGCGGCATCTGTGCCAGCTCGACTACATCCTGTTGTCGAAGGGGCTGGCGGCGAAGAACGCGACGGCCGTTCCCGACATCATCCGCAACGGCCAGCCCTGGCGCACAATTTTTCCGGCCGGCCAGGAGGTCGACCGCTTCCCGCGCGCCGGCTGGGACCGGCCGAAGGCGTCCGACCACTGCCCGGTGGCGATCACGCTGGACATGGCCTGAACGTGAGCTTCGACCTGCCGCGCAATGTCATCCTGCCGGTCGACGCCGTCGACGTTCGGCTCGACCCCGGCCCGCATCCCTTTGCGCGCGACAACGAACGGACGATCGCCGAGAACTGGCAGCGCGAGATAGAGGCCAATCCCGGCGCTTTTCGATGGCACGGTGGTGCTGCTCTCCGCACTTGCCTATCGCGACCGACGCCTGGTTGGCCGCTGCCATGCGGTCAACTACTCCACGTTCATGCTCTGGCGTAAGCGGCGCGAGAATTCGGGCGCCGAGCATGCCTATGCCCATGCCATGCTGGTCGCTGGCGACAATGCGCTGGTGGCGATCCGCATGGGTCCGCACACGGTCAATGCCGGCCGCGTCTATTTCGCCGCCGGCTCGTTCGAACCCATCGATTTCCGCGACGGCCTCGTCGATGTCGACGTCAACATGATGCGCGAAGTGGGCGAGGAGACCGGGATCGATCTGTCGGGTGCGCAACGCGGCCAGCGCTACTATGCGCTATCCTCGCCGAGCGGCACGGTGATCTTCCGCCACTATAGAGTTGCCGAGCCAGCCGACGAGATCGCGCGGCGCATCAGCGCCTTTGTTGCGACCGAAGCGGAGCCGGAGATCGAAGGCCCGGTGATCATTCGCCATGCAGGAGACCTGCCGGAAGGGCTGATGGGGTACATGAAGCCGCTGATCGAGTGGCATTTTGCGGGCAGCGGCCAAGATCCGAGCAGCGCCCCGTCGTTTCGTTGACCGCCTGAACGGAAGCCGGATTACGGAAAGAGCGGCGGTAGGGCGTCGTGTCTCGTGCTTTCCCCAATGCGAGGTTCGCCCACAGGCACAGCAGCCGGTTTCGGATGGTTCGGAAGGGTGGGGCCGTCGTCCTTGTAGTAGTAGCTGTAGCCATTGATGGCCGGCGCGCCACCGAGATGCGCGTAGAGAATCCTTGAACCCTCGGGGAAAAAGCCTTTCCTGGTCAGATCGATCAGGCCCTGCATCGACTTTCCCTCGTACACCGGATCAGTGATCATGGCCTCGGTGCGAGCCGCCAGCCGGATCGCGTCGTTCGTGGCGTCCGACGGAACGCCATAGGCTGGATAGGCATAGTCGGGATTGATCACGATTTCGTCGTCGCGGATGGCGCGGCCGAGCCCGACGAGGGCGGCGGTGTCGTCGACGATGCGGCGGACCTGGGCGCGGGTCTGGTCGAGCGTCCCGGAGGCGTCGATGCCGATCACCCGGTCGGCGTGGTTTTGCGCGGCGAAGCCGACGATCATACCGGCCTGCGTCGACCCGGTCACAACGCACACGATGACATAGTCGAAAGTGAAGCCAAGCTCGGCTTCCTGTCTGGCCACCTCCTCGGCGAAGCCGACATAGCCCAGCCCGCCGAACTTGTGCACGGAGGCGCCGGCCGGGATCGGATAGGGCTTGCCGCCGGCGTCCTTCACCGACTGGATCGCGTCCTCCCAGCTCTTGCGGATGCCGATGTCGAAGCCGTCGTCGACGAGCCGGCTGTCCGCGCCCATCAGGCGCGTCAGCAGGATGTTTCCGACCCGGTCGTAGACCGCATCATAGTGAGGCACCCATTTCTCCTGGATCACAACGCACTTCATGCCGATCTTGGCTGCTGTCGCGGCGACCATCCGCGTGTGGTTCGACTGAACGCCGCCAATCGACACCAGCGTGTCGGCGCCGGATGCGATCGCGTCAGGCACGATGTATTCGAGCTTTCGCAGCTTGTTCCCGCCCATGGCGAGCCCGGAATTGCAATCATCGCGCTTTGCGTAAACCTGTACTTTCCCGCCCAACGCCGCGCTCAGCCGCGGCAGAAGCTCGATAGGCGTCGGGCCGAAGGTCAGCGGATAGCGTTCAAACTTTGCGAGAAGTGACATCGATATCAGTCTCCGCAGTGGTCATTTTCTATGGGTTGATCATAGGCTGACTCATGCGAAAGGTGCTCTCGAACTTGCTTATGAAATTTACACACATCCCACACAATCGCAGTATGATTGGCCTGATCGTCCACTTGAGCGCCCAAAATGGAAGAATCTTCCACTGAAACTCTCGACCGCATCGACGTCAGGATCCTGCGCGCCCTTCAGGCCGAGGGACGGCTGACCAATGCCGATCTGGCGGCCCGCGTGAATGTCAGCGCCGCCACCTGCCATCGGCGCACGCAACGCCTGTTTGAAGAGGGCTACATCACCGGGGTCAGGGCGGAGATCGCGCCAGCTGCGGTAGGGCTTGGCGCGCTGGTGATGGTCGGCGTCGTGCTCGACCGCTCGACACCTGAAAGCTTCGCTGCTTTCGAAGAGGCCGTGCACAAGCTCAAGGAAGTCCTGGATTGCAATCTCGTGGCCGGCGACTTCGACTATCTGTTGAAGATAAGAGTTCGCGATATGGCGGATTTCAACAAGCTCCACGGGCAGAAGCTGATCGCACTACCAGGCGTTCGGCAGACCCGGACTTTCTTTGTCATGAAGGAGGTCAAAGAGAACGCGCGACTGCCGTTTTGACAGGCCGCTGGTCCTTGTTTCCATGTTTGGCTGACGGTCAGCCTTGGCCCTTGCCCTGCGCCGCCTTGCGGTCGTTGCGGGCGGCGACGAAGAACAGGATGACGCCGAGACCGAGCAGCGCGCCCATCGCCATTCCCATGGTCTGGCCGACCACCTGCTGGAACTCGGCGGTGACGCGATCGGGATTGGCCATGCCGTAGCGGGCGAGGTACATCCAGAGGCCAGCGAGGGCGGCCTCGATGATCACCAGCACCAAGCCCAGCCGCGCCTTCTTGCTCATCCGCTCGTCCTCCGCTCAAGGTGAATTGCACTACCATCGCGGACCGTGCGGCGACAGTGGCGGCGCGGGTGGAAACGTCAAAGCTTGTGGATAGCTGGATCGCCGCGCACGTTCCCAGCGCGGCCGCCCTATTCGTGCCGCAGAGCGTCGATCGGGTCGAGCCGGGCGCCGCGCAATGCCGGGAAGAAGCCGAACACCATGCCGATCAGCGCCGAAAAGCCGACGGCGAGCAGGATGACCGCCGGGCTTGGCGCAAAGGGGATGGTCAGCGCCACCGAGGCGATGGCGGCCAGCGCCAGGCCGATGAGGATGCCGAAAATGCCGCCGAGCAGCGACAGCACCGTGGCCTCGACCAGGAACTGGATGAGGATGTGCTTCTCGTGCGCGCCGATGGCGAGCCTGATGCCGATCTCGCGGGTGCGCTCGGTGACCGAGACCAGCATGATGTTCATGATGCCGATGCCGCCGACCAGCAGGCTGACGCCGGCGACGGCGCCGAGCATGCCGGTCATCGTGGTGGTGGCGCTGGCCATGGCGTCGGCGATCTGGGTCATGTCGCGGATCGAGAAATCGTCATCGCGGTCCGGCGTGATGCGGCGCGTGTCGCGCAAAATGTCCTCGACGCGCGGCTGCAATTCGGTGGTCGGCGTCCGGTCGTCGGCGGCGATGTAGATGTTGTCGATGTCGCGGTTGCCGGCGATGCGGCGCTGGTAGGCGGCAAGCGGCATCAGCACGACATTGTCCTGGTCCTGGCCGAAGCCGGTATAGCCCTTGGGCTCGAGCAGGCCGATGATCTTGCAGGAGGTGCGGTTGACGCGGATGATCTCGCCCTCGGGGTCGCCGGCGCCGAAGAATTGCTGGCGCGCGGTCTCGCCGACCAGGCAGACGCCGGCGCCGGAGCGTGTTTCGGAATCGCTGAACGGACGGCCGGAAACCAGCTTCCAGTCGCGGGCGTCGAGATAGGCGCTGTCGGTGCCGGTGACGCCCGAGGTCAGGCTCTCGGTGCCGAAGATGACGCGCACCTGTTTTTGCGAGGCGGGCGAGATGGCGCGGGCGCCGCTGAGATGGGCGACCAGTGCGGCGAGGTCCTTTTCGGCCAGCGGACGGACCACCTGGTCGAGGCCGCCTGGTCCGCCGGGACCGGCCGGGCGGCCGGAGCGGACGACGAGCAAATTGCTGCCGAGCTTGGCGATGTCGGCCTTGACCTTCTCGGTGGTGCCGGAGCCGATGGTCAGCATGGCGATAACCGCGGCGACGCCGATGACGATGCCGAGCAAGGTCAGGAACGAGCGCAGCACGTTGCGGCGGATGGAGATCAGCGAGAGGCGGACGGTTTCCCAGATCATCGGTCAGGCCACTTCCAGCTTCGCGGAGTCCGACGCGACGTGGCCGTCGAGGAAGCGGATGGTGCGCTCGGCATAGGCGGCGACGTCGGCCTCGTGCGTGACCATGGCGATGGTCAGGCCAAGCTCGCCGTTCAGCCGCGTCAGCAGTTCCATGATCTCATGCGTGCGGGCGGTGTCGAGATTGCCGGTCGGCTCGTCGGCGACGAGCAGCGTCGGCCGCGTGACGATGGCGCGCGCGATCGCCACGCGCTGCTGCTGGCCGCCGGAGAGTTCGGCCGGCGTGTGATGCTCGCGGCCGACAAGGCCGACTTCTGCCAGCGCCTGCATGGCAAGCGCGCGGCGCTCGCTCCTGGCCACGCCGCGATAGATCAGCGGCAGCTCGACATTTTCGGCCGCCGTGGTGCGCGGCAAAAGATTGTAGCCCTGGAAGACGAAGCCGACATAGAGGTTGCGCAGCAGGGCGCGGCGATTGCGGTCGAGCCGTCCGGCGTCGACGCCTTCGAAACTGTAGGTACCCGCCGTCGGTGTATCGAGGCAGCCGATGATGTTCATCGCCGTCGATTTGCCCGAACCGGACGGGCCCATGATGGCGACGAACTCGCCCTTGCGGATGGCGAGATCGACGCCGGCCAGCGCATGCACCCGCGCCTCGCCCTGGCCATAGGTTTTCCAGACCTTGTCGAAGCTGATGAGGACGGGGACCGGCACCGGGTCAGCTCCGCAGCTGCGAGCCGGTAATGACCTGAGCGCCCTCATCCAGGCCCGAAATGATCTCGGTCAACTCGCCGTCGGTGGAGCCGATCTTGACGTTGACGGCACGCGGCCGGCCGTTTTCCAGCACATAGAGCGTGCGCGAGCCGTCGGTCGGGGTCGTCGTGGCCTGGCGCTGGCGGTTGCCGCCGGGGCGGCCCATGCGGCCGGTGAACAGATCCCTCAGGCTCCAGCTGCGGGCGGCGGCTTGCGCCGGCCGGTAGCGGAAGGCGGTGGACGGCACGGTAAGCACGCCCTTGGCCTGTTTGGTGACGACCGAAACGGTGGCGGTCATGCCGGGCCGGAGCAGAAGCTCGTTGTTGTCGACCTCGAGGCGCGCGTCATAGGTAACGACGCCATCGGTGGTGACGGACGCGTAGGAGATGTCGCGGATCTCGGCGTCGAAGGGCCGCTCCGGGAAGGCGTCGACGGTGAAGCGCGCATGCTGGCCGGTCTTGACCGCGCCGATGTCGGCCTCGTCGACAGCCGCCTTCAACTCCATGTTTCTAAGATCGGCCGCGATGATGAACAGCACCGGCGCCTGCAGCGAGGAGGCGACGGTCTGGCCGGGATCGACCGAGCGCGTCAGAACGATGCCGTCTATGGGGGCATAGATGGTGCTCTTGGCGAGGTCCGTCTGCTGCGCCTTGAGGTCGGCATTGGCGATGGCAAGATTGGCATCGGCGCTGTCGAGCGCCGCCTTGGAGCGGTCACGCGTCGCGGTGGCCGCCTCGAGCGACTGGTCCGTCGCCATGCCGCGCTTGGTCAGCGCTGCCGCGCGGGTGAGTGCGCTTTCGTTTTCCTTCAACGTTACCGTCGCGTCCTCGAGGCTCGCCGCCGCTGCCTTGGCGGACGCCTGGGCGCGCTCGATCTGCACCTCCAGCTTGGCGGTGTCGAGCGCCGCCAGCACGTCGCCCTTCTTCACCTGCTGGTTCTCGTTGACCGAGACCGAACGGACGACGCCGGACAATTCGCTGGAAATATCGACCTGGGTGAGGGGCTGCAGCGTGCCGGTGGCCGAGACCGCGACGGTGAGATCGGCAACCGCGGCCGGCACGGTCGTGTAGTCGATCTTGGCGGGCGCGCCGGCATACCATTGGTAGAGGCCGATGCCGGCGGCGATGGCGACCAGTGCCAGCAGCGCGTAGAGCCAGCCGCGGCGACGTGTCTTCCTCAGACCGCCTCGATCAAGCCCAAGCGCCGTCTCGATGGCGGAATCCAATTCCGCCTTTGGCGGATTGACAAGCTGGTCCAAGCCGGACCCCTATAATGCGCAATGTCCCTATCTGTGCACAGATCAGGCTTTGTGGTTCAAATTTCAAATTAAATTTCGCCCATGTTTGGATTGAGGCAAGAATGCAAACCCGGAACTACTTGCTTTACGATGTGTTTACGACCGAGCGGCTGGCCGGCAACCCGCTGGCTGTCGTGCTGGATGGCAAAGGACTGGACACGGCCGCGATGCAGGCCATCGCGCGCGAATTCAACCTGTCGGAGACGGTCTTCGTGCTGCCGGCCGACAATCCGAAGCATCGTGCCCGCATCCGTATCTTCACCCCCGACTACGAAATGCCGTTCGCCGGCCACCCGACCGTCGGCTCGGCAATCGCGCTTGCTGAACGGGCCGGCGATGGCGAGGCCGCCGGCATCTTCGTGCTGGAGGAGAATATCGGTCCGGTGCGCTGCGCCGTCAGCAAGCACGACGGCGCCACCTTCGCCGAGTTCGACCTGGCGAAGCTGCCGGAGCGGTTGGAGCTGGCTGCCGAGCCGGAGGCGATCGGCGCCGCACTTGGCCTCGCGCCGCACGAGATCGGCTTCGAGAATCACCGCGTCTCGTTCTGGTCGGCGGGCGTGCCTTACGTGACCATCCCCGTCGCCAATCTGGAGGCGGCCGCCCGGATCAGACTGGACAACCAGGCGTGGTCGGAACTGGCGCCGCGCAAGAGCGACTGGGCCTTCGCCAGCCCCTATGTCTACTGCCGCGAGACGGTGAACCACGAAAGCGCCTTCCATGTCCGCATGATCGTGCCCGGCACTCCCTCCTACGAAGACCCCGCGACCGGGTCCGCCGCGGCAGCCTTCGCCGGCGCCATCATGCATTTCGACGGCCCGACGGACGGCGTTTCGCAGCTGTGGATCGAGCAGGGGCTGGAGATGGGGCGGCCTTCGCGCATCCGGCTCGAACTCAATGTCGAAGGCGGAAAACTGGCGTCCGCCCGCATCGGTGGCCATGCCATCAGGGTGGCGGAAGGCAAGCTTTTGGTCTGATCGCGAGCGGCGTGGTCGATTTGTCGGGAAATGATTCCGGCAGGGCTGGACATCCCCGAGATCGGCGGCTATATGCCCGCCGACGCCGGTTTTCCGGCCGAGTGGGTGCGTAGCTCAGTTGGTAGAGCAGCTGACTCTTAATCAGCGGGTCCACAGTTCAATCCTGTGCGCACCCACCAAATTTTTCAAAAACTTGGTGGAAAAGACCCTGTAACGATGGGACGTGAGGCGGCTCGCGTCAACGTGAACGTTCTTGTTCAAAAGCAGCGTTTCCCAGGTTCAAACACGCGGCCGGTTCGAAAAGCGATATTGGCGTCCGCAGGCAGCGGTCTCGTCGCAGATGAACGGGAGAGGCTGCCCGTTGGTCGCTGCCTGAGCAAACCGTGGTCGCTAACTTTAAGGTTATGCAGTAAGGTTAATCGCACGTATGGGTTGCATACGGAAAATTTTGCTTTAAAAGTAGTGGTCGCGCTAGCCTTGGCGGGGCTTGGCTGGGTCCGAAAAGCCAGCGCGACCTCTACCCGACGATCTGCGTCGGATGTCTCAAATTAGGACAGCGTGGCTAACGAACGGTTAACGCTGTTCTTGGTCCGTGATCGGCTGTGAGCCGGACCTGTTCATCCTGCGAAAGCGTGGTCGCGAGTAGAGCGGCCACGCTCGCTGTCTAAATTCAAATGCACCAGCAGCGTTGAAACTCTGACCGGGTTCACTTTTCCGACACACCGGCCTCTGCAAAACTCGCCATCCGTGCATGGCATTCGAGCGCCGAGCGGACGATGTTGACCGCCAGGCAGGCGCCGGAGCCTTCACCGAGCCGCATGCCGAGGTCGAGCAGCGGCTGCAGGCCGAGCGCCTCCAGCAGACGACGGTGGCCGGATTCGGCCGAGACATGGGCGGCGAGCGTGTGGGCGAGGCCGGTCGGGTGCAACCGAGCCAAAGGTGCAGCGGCGGCGCTGCAGACAAAGCCGTCGAGCAGCACCGGCACATTGTTGTGGCGCGCGGCCAGTGTCGCGCCAAAGATGGCGGCAAGTTCGCGCCCGCCCAGCGTGGCGGCGATCTTCAGCGGGTCGGTTAGCGCGTCAGCATGGCGCTTCAGGCCGGCTTCGATTGCCGTGACCTTGCGCTTCAGGCCGGCATCGTCGACGCCGGTGCCGCGTCCTGTCCATTTCTCCGCGCCGCCACCGAAAAGTGCCGCCGAAATCGCTGCCGCCGGCGTGGTGTTGCCGATGCCCATTTCGCCGAAGCAGACGAGGTCGATATCGTTCGTCACCGCATCGTAGCCGGTCGAGACGGCGGCGAGGAATGCCGTCTCGTCCATCGCCGCGGCTTGCGTGAAGTCGCCGGTCGGATGGTCGAGATCGAGGGGAATGACGTCGAGTTCGGCGCCGGCGATGCGGGCAAGCTGGTTGATGGCGGCGCCGCCGCCGGCGAAGTTCGCCACCATCTGCACGGTGACCTCGGACGGGAAAGCCGACACACCCTGCGCGGTGACGCCGTGGTTGCCGGCGAAGACGAAGACTTTGATACGATCGAGCTTCGGCATGTCGCGGCCCTGCCAGCGGGCCAGCCAGGCGGCGATGGTCTCGAGACGGCCAAGGCTGCCTTGCGGTTTGGTCAGCGTGTCCTGGCGGCGGGCGACGGCTGTCGCCGCCGTGTCGCTGCCGGCAGGCAGGTCGAGGCAAGCGGCGCGCAGTTCATCAAGCGATTTGAAGGGCATGGGGGCAAAGTCTCCGGGGAAGAGTCAGGATAGGGAAACGGAAGCGACGAGCAGGACGTGATCTCGCCCAGCTGCTGCAGGGCGCCGACCGTATCGCCGGTCTGGCCATCGATCTGGTTGAGGCAAAGGGCGCGGAACGCGGCAAACAGCAGGCCAAGCAGGATGACCGCGACAACGGCGCCTCCAGGCCCGAGCAAGAGCAGCGGGACCGCGCCGAGCACGGCACCGGCTATGGCGGTTTCGACCGAAACGGCGCCGGCGCCGGCCGAGAGGCCGTCGGACCGCGCCGAGGGCAAGAGATGCATGAAGGCGCCGAGCAAGCCGCGTGAGGCGGCATGCGCGGCAATGAGGGCGAAGAGCGCCTGTGTCGGGTCGGCGAGTTGCGAAAGCGCGCTCCAGCGGATCAGCAGCGACAGAGCCAGCGCCGATGCGCCGTAGGCGCCGATGCGGCTGTCGCGCATGATCTCCAGTTTCTGGCCGCGCGTCTTGCCGCCGCCAAAGCCGTCGGCGACATCGGACAGCCCGTCCTCATGCAGACAGCCGGTGGCGAGCAAGGTTGCCGCGAGCGCAAGGGCAGCCGCCGGACCCATGGCAAGGCCAAATCGTTCCGCCGTGGCGTAGACGACCGCACCAATCAGGCCGACGGCAAGGCCGGCGACAGGCGCGGCCCAGATCGCGGCGGCAAGGCTGCGGCCGCGAAAGTCGAAGACCGGCAGCGGCAGCCTTGTGAAGAAGACGAGGCAAAGCGCGATGTCGTCGAGCGATCTGCCGGGGCGAAAGGGTCGATTCCGGAGCTTCATGCCCTAGCCCCTCGCAATGGCATGGAAGAAGGTGCCGCTGACATGGCCGCGCCGGTAGCCGGAGGCGCCGAGCGGATTGCCTTGGCCGTCGGCGAGGTCGGCGAGCGGCTCGTCATTGCCGGTCGCAATCATCTGCGCATAGTGGAATTCGTGGCCGCGGATCAGCGTGCCCTGCGCTCCCAGCGGACAATCGGCACGCAGCCGCGCCTCGCGGTAGCCGAGGTTCATCTTGCGCTTGGCGAAGCTGGTCGAATGGCCGAGCAGGCCGAGCATGGCGTGCGTCTCGCCCGACGCGTCCTCCAGCGCTTCGCCCAGCACCATGAAGCCGCCGCACTCGCCATGGACGGGCTTTGTCTGCGGCGAAGCTCGCCATGCCGGCGCGGAAATTCGGGCCGCCGCAAGGCGGCCGGCATGAAGCTCGGGATAGCCGCCGGGCAGCCAGCAGACATCGCAATCCTGCGTCGGGCGCTTCGTCGGCGAGCGGCGAGAACGGCACGATCTCCGCGCCCGGCCTTGCGCCAGTAGGCGGCGACATGCGGATAGAGGAAGGTGAAGGCGGCGTCTTCGGCGAGCGCGATGCGCTGGCCGGGCGGCTGCAAGGCATCGCCGAAACTGCCCGGCGCCGGCGAGAAGGGTGCGGCCAGCGCCATGATGGCGTCGAGGTCGAGCGATCGCTCGACCATGTCGGCCAAGCGGTCGAGATGCGCCATCAGGTCGTCGTATTCGCCGGCCTGGACGAGGCCGAGATGGCGCTCCGGCAGGTTGAGCGTGGGATCGCGCAGGATGGCGCCGACGACCGGCAGGCCGAGCGCCTCGATGGCCTCGCCGCACAGCCTGCGGTGGCGTTCGCTGCCGAGCCGGTTGAGCACGACGCCGGCCATGCGCACATCGGGGTCATAGGTGGCAAAGCCCTTGGCGACGGCTGCCGCCGTCGTCGACTGTCCGGAGACGTCGAGCACCAGCAGCACCGGCAGGTCGTAGAGCCGCGCGAGATCGGCGGCCGAGCCGGTGCGGCCTTGGCCGGCGCGGGATGCCGTCGAACAGGCCCATGGCGCTTTCGAGGAAGATGAAGTCGGCATCCTCGGTGGCGTTGCCGGCCAGCGCGTTGAGCAGGTCGGGCGACATCGCCCAGCTGTCGAGATTGACGCCGGACAGGCCGGTCGCGGCGGTGTGGAAGCCGGGGTCGATATAGTCGGGGCCGGATTTGGCGCCGCGCACCTTGATGCCGCGCCGGGCAAGCGCGCGCAGAATGCCGATGGTGACGCTGGTCTTGCCGGAGCCGGAGCGCGGCGCGCCGATGATGATGGCGCGGGTCATGCGTCGCCCGCCAGTGCCGCGCGCATGGCGACGATGCCGCCGACGACGATCAGCGCCGGCGAGGCGAGCCCGGCTGCGGCCGCCGCCTCGGCGATGGTGGCGAGCGTGGCGACGACGATGCGCTCCTGCGGCGTCGTCGCCGAAACGATGACCGCCGCCGGCGTCGATGGCGCCAGCCCGCCTTCGAGCAGCGACGCGGCGATGACGGGCAGATTGGCCATGCCCATATAGATGACGACCGGCTGGCCGGTGCGGGCGATTGCCGCCCAGTCGAGATCGTCATCGGTGCCGGCGGCGTGGCCGGTCGCCAGGATCACCGCCTTGTTGATGCCGCGCATGGTGGCGGGGATGCCGGCGGCGGCCAGCGCGCTGAGGCCCGATGTCAGGCCGGGCAGGACGCGGAACGGGATGTCTTCCCGCGCCAGCGCCAACGCCTCTTCGCCGCCACGGCCGAAAATATAGGGATCGCCGCCCTTCAGCCGGACGACGCGGCGGCCCTCGCGCGCCAGCCGCACCAGCAGAGCGGTGATGTCGTCCTGCTTCATCGACGGCTTGCCGCCGCGTTTGCCGGCAAAGAACAGCTCGGCGCTTTCGGCGACAGCGACGACATCGGGCGAGACCAGCGCGTCGTAGACGAGCGCATCGGCACTCGGCCGAGTGCCGCCAGCACTTCCAGCGTCAGGCAGCCGGGATCGCCGGGGCCGGCGCCGGCCAGCCAGACATGTCCGGGCTCCAGCGCACGCGGCTTGAAATTCAGCCGCGCGAGCGCCTGTTCGACCGTGGCGTTTCCGCTCTTATGCTGGCGCTGCCGCTCACAATCCGTCCCGTCCGCGAAAACGCCGCTGGTAGTGGGCGTCGTAGAGTGAACTCTCGCCGAAATCCTTCCGCCGCCAGCGAACGGCCGACGAAGATGATCGCCGTGCGCTCCATCGGATCGGCGGCGAGCTGCGCCTCGATGGTCGCCAGCGTGCCGGTCAGCACGCGCTCGTCCGGCCAGGAGGCGCGAAAGACGATCGCCACCGGGCAATCGGCGCCATAGAGCGGCGTCAGCTCGGCGACGACGCGGTCGATGGCATGGATGGCGAGATGGATGGCGAGCGTCGCGCCGGTGCGGCCGAAGCCGGCCAGCGTTTCGCCGGGCGGCATCTTCGAGGCGCGGCCGGAGACGCGGGTCAGCACCAGGCTTTGCGCGACCTCGGGAATGGTCAGTTCGCGGCGCAGCGCTGCGGCAGCGGCGGCGAAGGAGGGCACGCCCGGCGTCAGCGTGTAGGGGATGCCGTGCTTTTCCAGCCGGCGGATCTGCTCGGCCACCGCGCTCCACACCGAGAGGTCGCCGGAATGCAGGCGCGCGACATCGTGGCCGGCCTTGTGGGCGGCCACATATTCGGCCTCGATCTCGTCGAGCGACATCGGCGCGGTGTCGATCAGCTTCGTCCCGGGCGCGCAGTGCTGCAGCAATTCCGGGCGCGACGATCGAGCCGGCATGGAGGCAGACCGGGCAGCTTGCCAGCAGTTCGCGCCGCGCAGGGTGATGAGGTCGGCGGCGCCGGGACCGGCGCCGATGAAATGGACGGTCATGGCGCATCTCCGCTGATGGCGATGGCGCAGGTGACCGGGCCGAGCACGGTGCGCGGCCCAAGCAGTTTTGCGCCGTCGCCGGCGGCGGCGAGGGCGGATGCTTCGGAGACCGACGGCGTGCCGGCCAGCGCCTGCGAGAGGTTCGGAGCGGCTGAGCGTCGCCGGATGAGGCGGCCTCGAAGCGGCATCGTCCTCGACAATGATGACTGGGAGGGTTGAGCGTCGCGCCCAGCGGCGAAGATCGCCTCTTCGTCCTGCTTGAGAGCGACGGTCGCCAAGTGCGGACAGCGCCGTCATCGCCAGCCCGTGCGCTTCGAGCGCGGTTTCGATCGCCGCAAGCACGTCTTCGACGCTGACACCCTTGCGGCTGCCGATGCCCGCGACGATCATGGCTTCACCCAGCTCCATTGGGTGACCGGCATGGCCGGCCGCCAGGCCTGCATCGAGCCGACCGGGGAGGCCCGGGAGATGGCGATGCGGGTGAGATCGCCGCCGTGCTTGGTGTGCTGGGCAAGGAGCAGGGCCTCCATCTCCAGCGTCACGGCATTGGCGACCAGACGGCCGCCGGCGCGCAGCGCCTTGATGGCGGCGTTGAGCACGCCTGCATCGCTGCCGCCGCCGCCGATGAAGATCGCATCGGGCGTGTGCCAGCCCGGCAAGCGCCTTGGGTGCCGTGCCTTCGACGACGACAAGGCCGGGTACGCCGCAATGCAGCGGCGTTGCGGCGATGCGGGCGGCGCGGTCGCTGTCGGCCTCGATGGCGATGGCGCGCATCGAGGGATGGGCCAGCATCCATTCGATGCCGATCGAGCCGGAGCCGGCGCCGATATCCCACAGCAGTTCGCCGCGCCTCGGCGCCAGCGCCGACAAGCGTGATGGCGCGGATTTCGCGCTTGGTGATCTGGCCGTCATGCTCGAACAGATGATCGGCGAGGCCAGCGGTCAGCGGCAGGATGCGGGCCTCGCGGTGTCGATTCAACTTCGAGCGCCAGCACATTGAGCGGGTTGATGTTTTCGAGGTCGAAAGCGTCGGCGCGGGCCGAACGCGCTTTTCGTTCGGTCCGCCCAGCGCCTCCAGGACCGTCAGCCGCGAAGCGCCGAAGTCGAGTTCGGTCGAGCAGGCGCGCGATCGCCGCCGGCGCCTCGCCATCCGAGGTCAGCGCCAGGATGCGGCGTGCCGGGTGCAGCAGCGGCCGGATCAGGTCGAGCGGGCGGCCATGCAGCGAGATGGTCTCGATGTCCTGCAGCGCCCAGCCGAGGCGCGAGGCGGCCAGCGAAATGGCCGAGGGCGCGGGGATGACATGCATCTCCTGCGGCTTCGACCTTGCGGGCGAGGGTGGCGCCGACGCCGTGGAAGAACGGATCGCCGGAGGCGAGCACGCAGACTTTCTGGCCGGCGAGCGCCAGCACGTCCGCCATGCTCGGCATCGAAAGGAACCGGCCAGGGCCGCGCCTCGCCCTTGGCGAAGGAAGCGACCAGCGCCAGATGCCGCTTGCCGCCGAAGACGACTTCGGCTTGCGGCGATCCGCCGCTTGGCCTCGTCGCCGAGACCCGCTAAACCGTCCTCGCCGATGCCGACGATGGTGAGCCATCTTGAGTTGAGCTTGGCGCCGCGCGGACCCTCAGCAGGCATGATGACCCACCGCATTCTGATCCTCGGCGGCACCACCGAAGCCCGGCAGTTGGCGGGAAAGCTGGCTGCGCGCGCCGATCTCTCGGTCACCCTGTCGCTGGCCGGCCGCACCGAAAGCCCGGTCGCGCAAGGCGTGCCGGTGCGCAGCGGCGGCTTCGGCGGCGCCGACGGGCTGGCGGCCTATCTCAAGGAAGACGGCACCGATCTGCTGATCGACGCCACGCATCCCTATGCGGCGCAAATCTCCGCCAATGCGGCGCAGGCGGCGCGGCAGAGCCGGCGTGCCGATCATGGCGCTGCGCCGTCCCGGCTGGGAGCCTGTCGAGGGCGACCGCTGGACGCTGGTCGATACGGTCGCCGACGCGGTGCAGGCGCTTGGGAGCCGCGCCGCGCCGCGTCTTCCTGGCGCTCGGCCGGCAAGAGGTCGCGCGCCTTCGAGGCCGCGCCCCAGCACCACTATCTCATCCGCAGCGTCGATCCGGTCGAGCCGAAGCTGGCGGTGCCCGATGCGACCTATCTGCTGGCGCGCGGGCCGTTTCGCGAGGCCGACGAACGCGCGCTGCTTGTCGAGCACCGCATCGACGTCGTCGTGTCCAAGAACAGCGGCGGCGAGGCGACCTACGGCAAGATCGCCGCGGCGCGGGCGCTCGGCATCGAGGTGGTCATGGTGCGCAGGCCGGCGCTGCCGGACGTGCCGTCGGCTGAAACCGTCGAGGCGCTCGCCGCGATGGTCGATCATTTTCTGCTCGACCCTGGTCGCGGAGCGCGGCGTGTAGACCAGCGCCGGCTTGCTCGCCGCGCTTGATGATCCGGGTTTCCGGCGAGCCGATGATGATGCAGGTCGCCATGTCGGCCTTTTCCGCGTCGGCGTCGGCCAGCAGAAACACCTCGATGCGCTCGTCCGGGCCGGCCGGCGGCGCGGCCGAAGATGACCGGCGTGGTGCCGGGCAGGATGGCGGCCAGGCATTCGAAGGCGCGGCCGAGCTGCCAGGGGCGCGCCTTGCTGATCGGGTTGTAGAGCGCGATGACGAAGCCGGCGCCGGCCGCCGCCAGCAGCCGCAGTTCGATCAGATCCCACGGCTTCAGATTGTCGGACAGCGAGATGGCGCAGAAATCATGGCCGAGCGGCGCGCCGATGCGGGCGGCGACCGCGAGCATGGCGGTGATGCCGGGCACGACGGCGACGTCGACGGCGCGCCATTCGGCCGGGCCGGCCTCGATCGCCTCGCAGACGGCCGCCGCCATGGCGAAGACGCCGGGATCGCCGCCGGAGACGACGGCGACATCATGGCCCTCGGCGGCCTTTGACCAACGCGTCCTTGGCGCGGGCGAGCTCCTCGCGATTGTCGGAGGCGACGCGGGTCTGGTCCGGGCGCAGCTCGAGCCGGTCGAGATAGGGCTTGTAGCCGTAGAAGAATTTTGCTTCCGCCACGGCGCGGCTCGCCTCCGGCGTGACCTGGTCGGCATTGCCGGGCCCGAGGCCGATGACGGTGAGGCGGCCGCTCATGGCTTGGCTCCCGACGCGCCGGGCCGGGCCGACCAGCCGGCCACCAGCACGATGGCGAAATAGGGCGCCTTGTCGTCCGGCTTGTCGGCCAGCCGCATCGAGACGCTGCCCGGCCATGGTGCCGCGCTCGACATAGACGGCGCGCGTCAGCTTGCCGGTCGCCTCCAGCGCCCGCCTGATCTTGGGCAGGTTGCGGCCGACCTTCATGATGACGGCGGCATCGGTGTCGGCGAGGCGGCGCGTCAGCTCGAACTCGCTCATCGTGCCCGGCAGCACGGTCAGCACGTCGTCGCCCTGGACGATCGGCAGGCCGGTCTGCCGACCAGCAGCCGGACATGGCGGTGATGCCGGGAATGACTTCGGTCGGGAAGCGGTGCGCCAGCCGGACATGCAGGTGCATGTAGGAGCCGTAGAACAGCGGGTCGCCTTCCGACAGCACGGCGACCATCCTGCCGGCATCGAGGTGCTCGGCGACCGCCTCGGCCGATTGCTCGTAGAAATCGGTGATCTGCGAGCGGTAGTCGTCGTGATCCTTGTCGATCTCGGTCGTCACCGGATAGAGCAGCGGCAATTCCAGCATGTCCGGCCGGAAGCGCGCCTCGACGATGGCGCGTGCATTGCTGTTGTTGCCGCGCTTGGCGAAATAGGCGACGACATCGGCTTCGGCCAATGCCCGCACGGCCTTCAGCGTCAGCAGTTCGGGGTCGCCGGGACCGGTGCCGACGCCGACCAGACGGCCTTTTGCGAAGCGCGTTCACAGGCCGGGCCTCGCCAGTGCGTTGAGCGCGGCGGCGGTCATGGCGCTGCCGCCGAGCCTGCCGCGCACGATGGCGTAAGGCACGCCATAGGAATTTTCGGCCAGCGCGTCCTTCGAATTCGGCGGCGCCGACGAAGCCGACCGGCATGCCGATGATGGCCGCGGGTTTCGGCGCGCCGTCGCGCAGCTTCTCCAGCAGATAGAAGAGCGCGGTCGGCGCATTGCCGATGGCGACGACGGAGCCGGCCATGCGCTCGCCCCACAGATCGATGGCGGCGGCCGAGCGGGTGTTGCCGATCTCCTTGGCGATTTCGGCGGTGCGCGGGTCGCGCAGCGTGCAGATCACCTCGTTGCCGGCCGGCAGCCGGGCGCGGGTGACGCCATGCGAGACCATCTCGGCATCGCAGAAGATCGGCGCGCCGGCCGACAAGTGCGGCGCGCGCGGCGGCGACGAAATCGCTGGAGAAGACAAAATGCCGAGCGGCCTCGACCTGGCCGCAGGCATGGATCATGCGGATGGCGACATCGGCCTCTGCTTCGGAGAAGCGCGACAGGTCGGCCTCGGCGCGGATGATGGCGAAGGAGCGCTCGTAGATCGCCGTGCCGTCGTGGATGTAGTCGTAGGCGGCCATGCTCATTCCTGTCGATAAGCTTCTGCGATGCCGGCCGCGCCAAGCCTTGCCAGGCAGGCGGCGGCGGTCTCGCCCCGAAGTCGTTCTTTGCGGATTGCCGCTGCAACGCCGCCTATGCCGCGCGCGGCGTCATAGCCCGGCCTGTATCCGGCAGGAAGGGCTTTTGCCGTCGCGTCCACGACAAGTCCGGCTCCGTTTTCGCCACCGACCAATGTCAGCGCTGCTTTGCCCGGATGCGCGCAGCCCTTGGCGCAGCCGGAAATGTGCAAGGTGAGCGAGGCATCGAGGAGGTCGGCGTTTTCCGAAGCGATCGTCTCGGCGATGTCGCGGGTGGCGATGTGGCCGGAGGCGCAGGCCGGCGTGCCGGGGCAAGCGGCGATGCGCGTGCGGGGGTCGGCGGGGGTGGTGACGAAGCCGAGGGTGGTGGCTGTGTGTTGGAGGGGGGAGTTGGCGGATCGCGGCATGCCGAGGAAAAGTAGTGCCCGACCCGGCGCCGGGCGGATTTCGGTGGCACCGAAGGCGAGGGCACGTTGGGCAAGATCGATGAGCTTTTGTGCTGGCATGCTGCCGTAGGGCAGGCCGATGCCGAGGGCGACGCTTGCTGTGGCCAACTCGAAGATGCCGACGGGCGAGCGGGCCGAATGTGTCAGAGGAAGGCGTTCCTTCGCGCGCCCCTCTGTCCTGCCGGACATCTCCCCCACAAGGGGGGAGATTGTACTCGCGCGGCCGGTTTCGCCAATCGCCGAAGTTGAAGCATGCGGTGAGAATGCAGAAAACAAGCCGTCGGCGGAGCTGCCAATCTCCCCCCGTGTGGGGGAGATGTCCGGCAGGACAGAGGGGGGCGTGACGGAGTGCCAGCTTGCGAGCGAGGCCAACTGCCTCTCCGACAAATCCCTCGCATGGGCTTCGCGGCCTTTTTCGGCAACCATTCTGAGCGCCGCAACGGCAATGTCGCGCGCGGCATCTTCATCGACCGTTGCAAGCGGCATCGCGTTTTGCTTGTCACCGGCAACAGATACAGCCCACAGGACGCCAGCGCCGGTCCGCACCGCGATCAGCCGCACATCGGCCGTCACCGCATCCATGGCCAACTGCCCGCCGCCGTCGACAACGACCGAAACCTTCGGCCCCAGCCGCTGCGCCAGCCCGGCTTGCATCAACCGCTGCACGCACGCTCTCCGCCAGCGGGCGCGGGTCGGCGATCTCTTGCGGATCAATCCCCGCCAGCGGTCCGGTCTCGACCGGCACGCCGGTGCGCACGGCAATGCCGAGCGCGTCTACCTCTGCCGGCCAGCAGCCGCGCGCTTTCAGCCGTCAGTCCCCGTATCTGCAAACTGCCGCGCGCGGTCACTTCCATGATGCCATTGCCGTGCCGCAGTGCGGATTCGCCGAGTCCGATCAAGGACTTCGGCGACAGTCCTCCAGCGACAGGGTTGAGCCGCACCAGCAGCCCGTCGCCGGTCTGCATCGGCTGCTGAAGCGCAGGGCAGGCGCCGCGGCGCGAGAAGGCGTTCATGCCGCCACCCCAGCGCCTGGGCTTCGGCGATCAGCGCGGCGAGATCGTCGTCGATCGAATTGCGCAGCGGATGCCAGAGGCCGCGCCGCCGCGCCGACTGGAAGCGTTCGGCGATGACTTTGGCCGCCGCCGGGTTTTCGCGCAGGATGAAGGCGCGAACGTCTGGATCGCCGAGATAGGCATCATGCACGGCCTCGATCAGCGCGCCCGAAATGGCGTGGGTGGTTTCGGCGAAGCCGACCAGGCGGTCGACCGTCTCGGCGAATTCCGAGGCGCCGCGCGGGCCGTGGCGCATCTGGCCGGCGATGAAGCGCGGATTGACGGCGCGGGCGCGCACGACGCGCGCCACGGCCTCGCTGACCGAGCGCGGCTTCGGTTTCTGCGGGTCCGTGGTGTCGAGCACGATGACGTCGGCGTTCCTGCCGAGCGCCGCAAGAGCCGCCGAAAAGCCGCCGATGAAGGCGACATCGGCGGAGCCTTCGAGAATGTCGCGGCCGGGGTCGTCGCCGGTGTGGACGAGGAGATCGGCCTCGGCGATGCGGGTCTCGAAGGCGCCGGGCGCGGAGACGCGCTTCGCCGTCGGCGCCGCCATAGGCGTGCGAGGTGGCGTCGAGATAGGCGCGGCCGATTTCTTCGCGCGCTGTCCAGTCGCCGCTCGACAAGCAGATCCTCGACGCCGGCGCCGTAGGTGCCGGGCGAGGTGCCGAAAATGCGCGGGCTGATCTTGCCGTCGGTGCGGGTCTTGGCCGCCAGCGGGTTTTCCGAATCGCTCCTCGTCGCGGGCGGCAACGGCATTCGCCGCGGCGTCGATCAGCGCGATCTGCGTCGGGAACATGTCGCGGAACAGGCCGGAAATGCGCCAGGTGACATCGACGCGCGGACGGCCAAGGGTGGCCGGCGGCAGCACCTCGATGCCGGTGACGCGGCCGGTCGCGGCGTCCCATTGCGGCCGGCAGCCCATCAGCGCCAGGCCTTGGGCGATCTCCTCGCCGCCGGTGCGCAGCGAGGCCGAGCCCCAGAGGTCGATGACCAGCGAGCGCGGCCAGTCGCCATGCGCTTGCATGTAGCTGCGCACCACTTCCTCCGCCGCCGCCTTGCCGAGATCAAAGGCAGTCGGCGTCGGCATGGTGCGCGGGTCGGAGGTGAACAGGTTGCGGCCGGTGGGCAGCACGTCGGAGCGGCCGCGCGCCGGTGCGCCGGCCGGCCCGGCCTTGATGTGGCGGCCGTCGAGCGCGGCGAGCAGCGCTGCCTTCTCGGCCTCGGCGCTTTGCAGGCGCAGCGGATCGGCTTCGCCCTCGGGCGCGCGGCCATAGATGTGCAGGCCGTCCTTGATGGCGAAATCCTTGAGGTCGCAGAGCCAGGCGTCGATGCGGCGCAGCGCTTCGTCGGGCGCGTCGGTCCTGGCGACGCCGGCTTCGGAGGCGAGGCCGGTCTTTTGCGCCGGTTTCGACGATCAGCTTCGCCAGCCGGTCGCGGCGGCGGCGGTCGAGCCCGTCGGCCTGGGCGTATTCGTCGACCAGCCGTTCAAGCTTGTGCTGGTTCTCGTCCAGCCCGGCGCCGGTCAGCGGCGGCGGCAGATGGCCAAGCGTGACGGCGGCGATGCGCCGCTTGGCCTGCGCCGCCTCGCCGGGGTTGGAGACGATGAAGGGATAGATGACGGGCAGCGGGCCGGTGACGATCTCGGGAAAGCAGGTTTCGCTGAGCGCGACGGTCTTGCCGGGCAGCCATTCCAGCGTGCCATGGGCGCCGACATGGATGAGGGCATGGACGCCGAGCGATTTGCGCAGCCACAGGCCGAAGGCGATCAGTTCATGGCGCGGAGGTAGCGTCGGGTCGTGGTAGTCGGCGCGGCGGTCGGCCGAGCGGCCGCGATCGGGGGCGAGCGCGACGGTGACGTTGCCGAAGGTGGCGGCGCGGAAGGGGAAGTGCTTTTCGCCACCGTGCAGCGAAGGCCGGCGTTCTGTCGCGCCCCCCTCTGTCCTGCCGGACATCTCCCCCACAAGGGGGGAGATTGGCAGCTCCATCGCCGGCTCTCTTCTCTGCAACGTTTGAGATTGGCGAAAGCCGCAGATGACGGCGCAATCTCCCCCCAAGTGGGGGAGATGTCCGGCAGGACAGAGGGGGGCGCATTGACGTTCGCTTCGTCGCTAGCCTTTCCCCACGCTGCCTCTACCTGTCTCGCGCGGCTTCGGGCAACTCCGCCGAAAAGGCAAGATAGTCCTCCAGGCTCAAGCCCGTGCCTCGCCTCTTCCAGCACATCCAGCAACTCGCGCGGCGATTGCGGAATCCCTTCAACCGCATAGCCCTGTTCCTTCAGGTCATGCAGCATGGCGAGCACGCTGGAGGGCACGTCGAGGCCGACCGCATAGCCGGTGCGGCCGGGGGCGCTCGGATAGTCGGGGATCAGGATGGCAAGCTTGCGCTCGGCGCGCGGCGTCGCGCTGCAGCCGGATAAACGCCTCGATGCGCGTTCGCGACCTGCTCGACGCGGTCCGGTTCCGGCCGGTTGGCGAAGGCGCGGAAGGCCGAGTGCCGGATCGGTTTCGCTTTCGCCCTTGAAGGAGATCGCGCCGGCGAGGATGCGGCCATCGAGTTCGGGCAGCACGACATGCATGGCAAGGTCGGCCGGCGCCAGGCCGCGCTGGTTGTTCTCCCAGACGTCGCGCCGGGTCGTGGCGACGATGACCTGGAAGACCGGCACGCCGGCGCGGTCGAACAGGGTTTCGACGCCGGGTTCGGCGCCGGAGGCGAAGGCGGTCGCGGTGACGATAGCGGCGGGCTTCAGGGCGGCGAGGGCCGTTTCGACAAAGGCGAGCGAAGCCGGGTCCTTGAGGCTGGAGACGAAGATCGGCACGGGCGCCATGCCGCGCTGGCGGCAGCGCTTCAACAAGAGCGTCGATCGGCGCGACATCGGCGGCGAGCAGCATCGAGCGGTAGAACAGGATGGGGATGACGGGCGGCGTCGGGCGTAGGTGTCGCCGACATCTCGAGTAGGTTGCTGGCGTCTCTCCTACGACGCCCTGAAGTCCACGGCTTGGCTCGTAGAACCCGGCCTTCGGCACCGCAACCGGCTCGGCGACCGCCGCATCTGCCCAGCCAGCCGCGCCAGCCTCCGCACCAGCGCGCTCATATTCTCCGGGCCGCCCTCGCGGAAATAGCCGAGCAAGGCGTCCAGCTCCGCGCGCGGCAGCGTCGAGCCTTCGATCAGCCGCAGATCCTCGTCGTGGCATCTCGCCGGGCAGCAGCGCCAGTTTGATGCCGCGTGTCCCGCGCGATCGCGGCAAGCTGGTCGCAGCCATAGCGCCACCAGTCGTAGCCGCCGAGGATGCGCACCAGGATGACCTTGGCATGTCGTGCGCGACGCTGTCGATCCAGAGGTCGACGGACATCGGATGGCGCAGATCGCGCAGTGCGGCGAGCCGCATCGACGGCAGGCGCGTCGGCATCCGCCTTCCACGCCGCCGCCAGCCCGGAGAGATCGCTGTCGGTAAAGGACAGCGCCACGATATCCGCCGGCGTCTGCCGCAGATCGACCGGCTCGGCGAGGTCGTCGAGCGAGGCGGATGTGGTGGTGAGGATGTGCATAGCGGCTCGGTTTTGCCTCAGCCGGCGAGGATACGCTCGATCGCCGGGCGGTTCAGCCCCTTCAGGCCGATGACGACCAGCCGCGAGCGGCGGTCGTCGTCGGCCGTCCAGGCGCGGTCGTAATAGTGGTTGACGCGCGGGCCGACCGCCTGCAGCAAGCAGCCGCATCGGCTTGCCGCCGACCTCGACGAAGCCTTTCACGCGCAGCACGTTTTCCTCCTCGGCGGCGGTGGCGACGCGCTTGGCCAGCTCGTCCGGATTGGCGATCGACGGGAATGTCGACGATGAAGCGTGTCGAAGTCGTCATGCTCGTGGTCGAATGCGCCGTCATGATGGGTCTTGCGGTTCTCGATGTCGTCCTCGACGGCGAGACCGAGGCCGAGCAGCACGGAAGGATCGACCTTGCCTTGCGACGGTCGGCACGATCTTCACGGCGCGGGCGGAGTGCTCGTCGATGATCGCGTTGGCGCGGGCCGAGCCGGCGGCGTCCATCAGGTCGCTCTTCGACAGGATGATCAGGTCGGCGCAGGCGATCTGGTCCTCGAACACTTCCTCGACCGGGTCGTCATGGTCGAGCGTCTCGTCCTGCGGCGCGCTGCGCCTGCAGGGCGTCCATGTCGGAGGCGACGCGGCCTTCGGCCAGCGCCGGCGCCGTCGACCACGGCGATCACGCCGTCGACCGTGACGCGGCTCTTCACCGTCGGCCACTGGAAGGCCTGGACCAGCGGCTTGGGCAGAGCCAGGCCGGAGGTCTCGATCAGGATGTGGTCGACCTTCGGCGTCAGCGACAGGATCTGGTCGAGCGCCGGGCACGAAATCGTCGGCGACGGTGCAGCAGATGCAGCCATTGGCCAGTTCGACGATGTTTTCCTCCGGGCAGGTGTCGATGCCGCAGCCTTTGCAGGATCTCGCCGTCGATGCCGATATCGCCGAACTCGTTGACGATGATGGCAATGCGCTTGCCGCCGGCGTTTTCCAGCAGATGGCGGATCAGCGTCGTCTTGCCGGCGCCGAGGAAGCCGGTGACGACGGTGCAGGGAACGCGGGAGACGGAAGCGGTCATGGATCAGTCCTTCAGCATGTCGAGGGGAGGGATGCGGGCGACGAGGCCGCGCTTGAGGGAATCGGGCCGGCCGCGCCAGGGGATGAGGCCGTCGGTCGAGGTGGCGAAGAGTTTTGCGCCGGTGACGAGGTCGGCGCCGCTGGTCGCGGTCAGGTCGCCGAAGACATAGCTCCAGCAGCCGTCGCGCAGGATCGCGGCGCTGAGGCGGCGCTTGCAATTGCCGAGGCATTCGACGGTGCGGATGCGGATGTTGTCGTCCGCGGCGGCGCGGCGCGTGTCCTGCGGCGAGCAGTTCGCCGGCGCGAGGATGGGCGTCGGAGCCGGTCTCGTCGCGGCAGGAGGCGCAGACGATGATGGTGACGCCGGCGAAGGCATCGCCGCCGCCGGACAATACGTCCGCTGTCTCAGCCGGAAAACTGCTGTCGCGCTCCAAATCAGGCTCCTTGCCCGGGAAACCCGCCAGGCGATCGGATTCTTCATGTCTCAGACGGCAGGTCTCCTGGCTCGCGGGTCATCGCCTTGGTGCCGCCTTCCCGGGAACTTATCCCAGTGGTTTTCGGCCGAGGCTCGTCGCTTACAGTTGCGGGGACAGCCGCGGATTTGAGATCTTCAGATCCCGCACCGCATTCCCTCTTGGCTCCTCCCTTTGCGGAGAGGAGACCGTCTGGACCGGATTTAGGCTTGTCAGGGCAGCGCGTGTCAACGCGCGGCTACGACACGGCGATGCTCGGCCAGCGCCGGACCCAGGTCGCCGGCCGGCGTCACCTCCATGCGCTCCAGGCCGAGCCAGCCTGCATCTGCTTCAATTCCTCGAAGAGTTCGGCCGCGGTTTCCGGCGGCGCGCCGGGCTTCGGCATAGGCGGCGTGGACGCGCAGCACGCCGGCCGGGCGGTCGGCCTTGAGGTCGACGCGCGCAACGATCCGGTCGCCGAGCAGGAACGGCAGCACGTAATAGCCGTACTGGCGCTTTTCGGCCGGCGTGTAGATCTCGATGCGGTAGTGGAAGTCGAACAGCCGTTCCGCGCGCGAGCGCTCGAAGACGACCGGGTCGAACGGCGCGAGCAGCGCGCGCGCCTCGATTTTGCGCGGCAAACGGGCGTCCTTGTGGAGGTAAGCCGGCTTGTCCCAACCCTCGACCCGCACCGGCAGCAGCTCGCCCGTCTCGACCAGTTCCTCGAGGCGGCCCTTCATGTCGGCTGGCGACAGGCGGAAATAGTCGCGCAGGTCGCCTGCGGTGGCGACGCCGATGCGCGCGGGCGGAGATGCGCAGCAATTCGCGGTGCGCGTCCTCGGCGTCGGGCACCGGCAGGTCGAGGATCGCCTGCGGCAGCACGCGTTCGGGCAGGTCGTAGAAGCCGCTCGAAGCCGCGACGCGATGGCCGTGGTGATGCGGCCGGCCCAGAACAGCCATTCGAAGGCGTGCTTGGCGTCGCTCCAGCCCCACCAGCCGCCCGAGCCCTTCTGGCCTTCGAGTGCCGGAAGCCGCGATCGGGCCGCGATCGACGACCTCGCGATAGATCTCCTCGATATAGGCCGGCGTGTTCGCGGCCCCATTTGGCGAGGCCCCAGATACATCTCGTCGCCTTGCTCGGCGCGCTCCATGCGCCAGCGCATCAGCGGGTATGTCTCGACCGGCAGGAAGGAGGCCTCATGCGCCCAATATTCGAAAGCCGCGCGCTTGCGCGTCACGGCGGCATTGTCGAGCAGCGCAAGCGGGTAGGGGCCAAGGCGCGAGATAGAGCGGCATATAGTGCGCGCGCACCACCGCGCTGACGGAATCGATCTGCAGCAGGCCGGTGCGGGAAAGCACGCGGGCGAGATGGCGGCGGTCCGGTCGTGCCGGCCGGCCGCGGATCGGCAAATCCCTGCGCGGCGAGCGCGATGCGCCGGGCCATGGCCGAGCGAGATCTTTTCCTTCATGCGAGACGGTCGCTCCGATGCTGTTCAAGCGAAGGCATGAGACCGATGATTCCGCGCCATGCTAGCAGGGTTTTGGCGGCAAATATGTCAGGAGAGAAAAGTGGAGTAAAAAGTGAAGGAAATCAAACAGGAGCGGATCGGACCAGTTTTCCGAGATATGCCGTCCAGCACCGCGTTTTGAACAAGGTTTGACTTGCTTCGCCGAAAGCGCTGCGCTAACCCTCGCCGCGTTGCAGCATAGGCCACCTAAAACGGTTCAGCGGTTAATCTGTCACGCTTCCGCATTCGGGTCGGTGCTGTAATCAAAGTGGATCGACCGCCAACGGAAAGCCGCAGCATGAACGCACTTCTGAGTTCGTACCTGCCCATCGTCATCTTCATCGGCGTGGCGCTGGTCGTCGGCCTGGCGCTGATCGTGGCGCCGTTCCTGGTCGCCTACCGCAATCCCGATCCCGGAAAAGCTTTCCGCCTACGAGTGCGGCTTCAACTCCTTCGACGATGCCCGCATGAAGTTCGACATCCGCTTCTACCTGGTGTCGATCCTGTTCATCATCTTCGATCTGGAAGTGGCCTTCCTGTTTCCGTGGGCGGTGTCGTTCTGCGAAGATCGGCATGCTCGGTTTCTGGTCGATGATGGTGTTTCTGGCGGTGCTGACCATCGGCTTTGCCTATGAATGGAAAAAGGGAGCGCTGGAATGGGATTGAACGACAGTTCCGGCACGCTCGTCGCGCCGAAGCCCAAGGGCATCATCGACCCCAATACCGGCAAGCCGGTCGGGTCCGACGATCCGTTCTTCCTCGAGATCAACAACGAACTGGCCGACAAGGGTTTTCTCGTCACCTCGACCGAGGCGCTGATCACCTGGGCGCGCAGCGGCTCGCTGATGTTCATGACCTTCGGTCTCGCCTGCTGCGCCGTCGAGATGATCCATACCTCGATGCCGCGCTACGACTGCGGAGCGGTTCGGCGTCGCGCCGCGCGCGTCGCCGCGCCAGTCCGACATCATGATCGTCGCCGGCACGCTGACCAACAAGATGGCGCCGGCGCTGCGCAAGGTCTACGACCAGATGCCGGAGCCGCGCTACGTCATCTCGATGGGCTCCTGCGCCAATGGCGGCGGCTACTACCACTATTCCTATTCGGTGGTGCGCGGCTGCGACCGCATCGTGCCGGTCGACATCTACGTGCCCGGCTGCCCGCCGAGCGCCGAAGCGCTGCTCTACGGCATTCTTCTCCTGCAGAAGAAGATCCGCCGCACCGGCACGATCGAACGGTGAACCCATGAGCGCATCGCTTGAGCGAACTGTCGACCTATCTCGGCGAAAAGCTGGCCGGCAGGGTCAACGACGCGGTGCTGGCCTATGGCGAGCTGACCGTCTCGGTCGAGCCGAGCGACCTGATCGAGGTGGTGACCTTCCTGCGCGACGATCCAGCGCTGCCAGTTCATCTCGATCATCGACGTCTGCGGCGCCGACTATCCGTCGCGGGCCAAGCGCTTCGACGTCGTCTATCACCTGCTGTCGCCGAAGCAGAATGTGCGCATCCGCATCAAGGTCCAGGCCGACGAGGAGACGCCGGTGCCGTCGCTCACCGGCGTCTATCCCGGCGCCGACTGGTTCGAGCGCGAGACCTACGACCTCTATGGCGTGCTGTTCTCGGGCCATCCGGACCTGCGCCGCATCCTGACCGACTACGGCTTCGACGGCCATCCGCTGCGCAAGGATTTCCCGCTGACCGGCTTCGTCGAAGTGCGCTACGACGACGAGGCCAAGCGCGTCATCTACGAGCCGGTGGAGTTGAAGCAGGAATTCCGCAATTTCGATTTTCTGTCGCCGTGGGAAGGGACGGACTACGTCCTGCCGGGCGACGAAAAAGCGAAGACGAATTGAGGCGCCAGAATGGCTGAAACCTCCGTCCGCAATTTTAACATCAACTTTCGGGCCTCAACACCCTGCGGCGCATGGTGTTTTGAGGCTGGTGCTTGAGCTGGACGGCGAGGTCGTCGACCGCGTCGATCCGCATATCGGGCTGCTTGCATCGCGGCACCGAAAAGCTGATCGAGCACAAGACCTATCTGCAGGCGGTGCCCTATCTCGACCGGCTCGACTATTGCGCGCCGATGAACCAGGAGCATGCCTTCGCGCTTGCCGTCGAGCGTCTGCTCGGCATCGAAGTGCCGAAGCGCGGCCAGCTGATCCGCGTGCTCTATTGCGAGATCGGCCGCATCATGTCGCACATCCTCAATGTGACGACGCAGGCGATGGACGTCGGCGCGCTGACGCCGCCGCTGTGGGGCTTCGTCGAGCGCGAAAAGCTGATGGTGTTCTACGAGCGCGCCTCCGGCTCGCGCATGCATGCGGCCTATTTCCGCCCGGGCGGCGTGCACCAGGACCTGCCGCAGAAGCTGGTCGAGGACATCGGCAAGTGGATCGATCCGTTCCTGAAGTCGATCGACGACCTCGATAGCGCTGCTCACCGGCAACCGCATCTTCAAGCAGCGCAATGTCGACATCGGCACGGTGTCGCTGGCCGATGCCTGGGCCTGGGGTTTTTCCGGCGTCATGGTGCGCGGCTCGGGCGCTGCCTGGGACCTGCGCAAGTCGCAGCCCTATGAATGCTATTCCGGAGATGGATTTCGACATCCCGATCGGCAAGAACGGCGACTGCTTCGACCGCTACCTCGTGCGCATGGAAGAGATGCGCCAGTCGGCGAAGATCATGCGCCAGTGCGTCGACCTGCTGCTCGGCAAGGAAGGCACCGGGCCGGTGTCGAATCTCGACGGCAAGGTGGTGCCGCCGAAGCGCCAGGCGATGAAGCGCTCGATGGAAGCGCTGATCCATCACTTCAAGCTCTACACCGAAGGCTACCGCGTGCCGGCCGGCGAGGTTTATGCCGCCGTCGAGGCGCCGAAGGGCGAGTTCGGCGTCTATCTGGTCTCGGACGGCACCAACAAGCCCTACCGCTGCAAGCTGCGCGCGCCGGGCTTCGCGCATCTGCAGGCCATGGATTTCCTGTGCCGCGGCCACATGCTGGCCGACGTCACCGCCGTGCTCGGCTCCCTCGACATCGTGTTTGGTGAGGTCGATCGCTAAATGTCAGTCCGCCGTCTCGCAGAAGCCAGCGTCCAGCCAGCGTCCTTCGCCTTCAACCGGGCGAATGCGGCGGCGGCCAAGCAATGGATCAAGAAATATCCGAAGGGCCGCGAGCAGTCGGCGATCATCCCGCTGCTGATGCTGGCGCAGGAGCAGGAAGGCTGGGTGACCAAGGCGGCGATCGAGACGATCTCCGACATGCTCGGCATGCCCTACATCCGTGGCGCTCGAAGTCGCGACCTTCTACACGCAGTACCAGCTCAATCCGGTCGGCACGCGCGCGCATATCCAGGTCTGCGGCACCACGCCCTGCATGCTGCGCGGCTCGGAAGCGCTGATGGATGTCTGCCGCTCCAAGATCCATCACGACCAGTTCCACACCAACGACAAGGGCACGCTGTCGTGGGAGGAGGTCGAATGCCTCGGCGCCTGCGTCAACGCGCCGATGGTCATGATCTTCAAGGACACGTTCGAGGATCTGACGCCGGAGCGGCTGGCCGAGATCATCGATCTCTACGGCGCCGGCAAGGGCGCCTCGGTGACGCCCGGGCCGCAGAATGGCCGCACCACCTCCGAGCCGATCACCGGCCTGACGTCGCTGACCAGCGAGAAGGCGATCCTCAAGTCGACGCGCGACAAGGAAGCCAAGGCGGCGACAAAGGCCGCCAAGGCGGCGCCCGATGCGATCGTCGCGGCGCCGCGTGCCGGCGCCGGCTCCCGTTGCGCCATCGAATGCCGGCAAGCCGAAGACCGACGCGCCCGAAACCAGCCCGGCGCTGAAGTCGCCGTCGGCCAAGAAGGTCGCACCCGCGGCGGAAAAGGCAGCGAGCGTCTCGGCGCCGCCGCATTCGGCCGCCAACGCCAACAAGGCTGCACCCGAGGTCGAGAAGGTCTCGAAACAGCGCAGCGGTCCGAAGACCAAGGCCGAGCCGGCTGCCGCCTTCAAGGCGCCGGAAGCCAAGGTGCCGGCGGCGAAGGCAGACGCCGGTTCAAAGACGGGCAAGCCTTCGCTCGAGGACAAGAACCGTCCGGCCGGCATCGCCAAGCCGGCGCTGGTCGACGATCTCAAGCTGATTTCCGGCGTCGGGCCGAAGATCGAGGGCACCCTGCACGCGCTGGGCATCTTCACCTTCGCGCAGGTCGCGTCCTGGAAGAAGGCCGAGCGCGAATGGGTGGACGGCTATCTCTCCTTCCACGGCCGCATCGAGCGCGACGACTGGGTCAAGCAGGCCAAGGCGCTCGCCAAGGGCGGGGTCGCCGAATACATCCGCGTCTTCGGCAAGAAGCCGGTCTGAGGGACGAACAATGCTTCAGGACAAAGACCGCATCTTCAACAACATCTACGGCCGCTTCGACAAGTCGCTGGCCGGCGCGATTTCGCGCGGCGCCTGGGACAACACGCCCGGCATCATCGCCAAGGGGCGCGATTGGATCGTCAACGAGATGAAGGCGTCGGGCCTGCGCGGCCGCGGCGGCGCCGGCTTCCCGACCGGCCTGAAATGGTCGTTCATGCCCAAGCAGAGCGACGGCCGGCCGAGCTACCTCGTCGTCAATGCCGACGAATCCGAGCCCGGCACCTGCAAGGACCGCGACATACTGCGCCACGACCCGCACACGCTGGTCGAGGGCTGCCTGATCGCCGGCTTCGCCATGGGTGCGATTGCCGCCTACATCTATGTGCGCGGCGAGTTCATCCGCGAGCGCGAGGCGCTGCAGCGCGCCATCGACGAGGCCTATGAGGCCAAGCTGATCGGCAAGAACAACACGTCCGGCTACGATTTCGACATCTACATGCATCACGGCGCCGGCGCCTATATCTGCGGCGAGGAGACGGCGCTGCTCGAAAGCCTCGAGGGCAAGAAGGGCCAGCCCCGGCTGAAGCCGCCATTCCCGGCCAATGTCGGCCTCTATGGCTGCCCGACCACGGTCAACAATGTCGAGTCCATCGCGGTGGCGCCGACCATCCTGCGCCGCGGTGCGGCCTGGTTCTCGTCCTTCGGCCGGCCCAACAATGTCGGCACCAAGCTGTTCTGCATCTCCGGCCACGTCAACAATCCGTGCACCGTCGAAGAGGCGATGTCGATCCCGTTCCGCGAGCTGATCGAGACGCATTGCGGCGGCATCCGCGGCGGCTGGGACAATCTGCTTGCGGTCATTCCGGGCGGCGCTTCGGTGCCGCTGGTGCCGGCCGAGCAGATCATCGACGCGCCGATGGATTTCGACGCGCTGCGCGACCTGAAGTCGGGCCTCGGCACCGCGGCTGTCATCGTCATGGACAAATCGACCGATATCGTGAAGGCGATCGCCAGGCTCTCGTATTTCTACAAGCATGAGAGCTGCGGCCAGTGCACGCCGTGCCGCGAAGGCACCGGCTGGATGTGGCGGGTGATGGAGCGGCTGGTGCGCGGCGAGGCGCAGAAGCGCGAGATCGACATGCTGCTCGACGTCACCAAGCAGGTCGAGGGCCACACGATCTGCGCGCTGGGCGATGCGGCGGCATGGCCGATCCAGGGCCTGATGCGGCATTTCCGCGGCGAGGTGGAGCGGCGCATCGACGAGTTTTCGCGCAACGCGCACCGGGCGGAGCCGGTGATGGTGGCGGCGGAATAGAAATTGAAATGCGGGCGAAAGCCCGAGACGAGGATACCGGGCGGGGCATACGAAGAATCGACCAGGAGACGACCGATGGCGCCGTATTCGATACCCTACCCATGATGCCCGACATGGACCAGTTCGAGAAGATGAACCAGGACTTGACCAGGATGATGCCGAAGGAGATGGCAAGCGCCGTCAACCTCTTCGCTCATCCTGTCGCGAGTGCGGCGGCGATGTCGGCGCTCGGCTTCGGCCTTGCCAACCACGCTTTCGGCGTCTGGATGGGCGCGCTCTCCGGCGCGGCCGAGGCTTCGCAGCGGCTGTTCCAGCCGATCGTCGATGATTTCGAGGCAAGAAGCGAACAGTTTGCGGACGCCGCCGAAAGCGCATCCAAGGCGCGCAAGGCGACCAAGACGCTGATTGCCGAGGCGCAGACCTTCGCCAGGGATGTGACCGACATTGCCGCCAACACCGTCGAGAAGGCGCAGGAGCAGTGCCGGCGCCGATACGGTGCCGAGGCGATGCGGCGACCGGGCTGATGCCTGAGGATTTCAGGCAGCCCAAGCCCATGGAGCGGCCGGCGAAGCCGTCCGATCTCAAGGCGATATCGGGCATCGGGCCGAAGCTGGAAAAGGTGCTGAACGGCCTCGGCATCTGGACCTATGGGCAGATCGCGGCCTGGACGCCGGAAGAGATCGCCTGGGTCGAGGACTATCTGTCGTTCGCGGGCCGCATCGGCCGCGACGACTGGACCCGCCAGGCGGCTGCACTTGTGCTGGCCGCCAAGGCCAAGAGGCAGGGGTAGGGCATGGAGGTCCACGACAAGCGTGACGTTCTCGATGTGCGCAATGCCATCGTCGGCAATTCGAGCTTCGATGACGTGAACATGTCGAACACGCAGTTTCACAACGTCAACCTGTCGGCGGCCAGGATCCAGCGCACCAACCTGACCAACGCCAAGGTGGAAGACGCAAATCTCTCGAATGCGTTTTTCACCAATGTGAACATGAGCAACGTGAAGATAGAAAACGCAGAAGTCGCCGGCATGATGATCAATGGCATCAGCCTTGGCGACCTCATCCAGGCATATGAGACGGCGAAGACCGCCGGGGGCAATTGATGGCAAAGCTCAAGGTCGACGGGAAAGAGATCACTGTACCCGACCACTACACGCTGCTGCAGGCGGCCGAGGACGCGGGCGCGGAAGTGCCGCGCTTCTGCTTCCATGAGCGGCTGTCGATCGCCGGCAATTGCCGCATGTGCCTGATCGAGGTGAAGGGCGGGCCGCCCAAGCCGCAGGCCTCCTGCGCCATGGGCGTGCGCGACCTGCGTCCGGGCCCGAACGGCGAGGCGCCGGAAATCTTCACCAACACGCCGATGGTCAAGAAGGCCCGCGAAGGCGTGATGGAGTTCCTGCTGATCAACCATCCGCTCGACTGCCCGATCTGCGACCAGGGCGGCGAGTGCGACCTGCAGGACCAGGCGATGGCCTTCGGCGTCGATTCCTCGCGCTACCACGAGAACAAGCGCGCCGTCGAAGACAAGTATATCGGGCCGCTGGTCAAGACGGTGATGAACCGCTGCATCCACTGCACGCGCTGCGTCCGCTTCACCACCGAGGTCGCCGGCATTTCCGAGCTCGGCCTGATCGGCCGCGGCGAGGATGCCGAGATCACCACCTATCTCGAAAGCGCCATGACCTCGGAACTGCAGGGCAATGTCATCGACCTGTGCCCGGTCGGCGCGCTGACCTCGAAGCCCTTTGCCTTCCAGGCGCGGCCGTGGGAACTGACCAAGACCGAATCCATCGACGTCATGGATGCCGTCGGTTCGGCGATCCGCGTCGACAGCCGCGGCCGCGAAGTGATGCGCATCCTGCCGCGCGTCAACGAGGCGGTGAACGAGGAGTGGATTTCCGACAAGACCCGCTTCATCTGGGACGGCCTGCGCACGCAGCGCCTCGACCGCCCCTATGTGCGCAAGGACGGCAAGCTGGCACCGGCAAGCTGGGCGGAAGCCTTCGCCGCGATCAAGGAGCAGGTGTCGAAGACCGCGCCGGAGAAGATCGGCGCCATTGCCGGCGATCTCGCCGCGGTCGAGGAGATCTACGCGCTGAAGCTTCTGATGGCCGCGCTCGGCTCGAAGAATACCGACTGCCGCCAGGATGGCGCGGCCCTCGATCCGTCGCTTGGCCGCGCCAGCTACATCTTCAACCCGACCATCGAGGGCATCGAGCAGGCCGACGCGGTGCTGATCATCGGCGCCAATCCGCGCTTCGAGGCCTCGGTGCTCAACGCCCGCATCCGCAAGCGCTGGCGCATCGGCAATCTGCCGGTCGGCGTCATCGGCGAGGTCGGCGACACGCGCTATGAGTATGAGCAGCTGGGCGCCGGTCCGGATTCCCTGAAGGACCTGGCCGACGGCAATGGCAAGTTCTTCGAGGTGCTGAAGAAGGCGACGCATCCGCTGATCATTGTCGGGCAGGGCGCTCTGGCGCGCGCCGATGGTGCGGCCGTTCTCGGACAGGCGGCGAAGCTGGCGGCCGCCGTCAACGCCGCCCGGGCCGACTGGAACGGCTTTGCCGTGCTGCACAATGCGGCCGCCCGCGTCGGCGGCCTCGATGTCGGCTTCGTGCCGGGCGAGGGCGGCAAGAACGTCGCCGGCATGCTTGGCGGGACGCGATCGTCCTGTTCCTGCTCGGCGCCGACGAGATCGACATGGGCAAGACCGGCGGCGCCTTCGTCGTCTATATCGGCACCCATGGCGACCATGGCGCGCACCGCGCCAACGTCATCCTGCCGGCTGCCGCCTACACCGAAAAGTCGGGCACCTACGTCAACACCGAAGGCCGGGTGCAGCAGACCAACCGCGCCGGCTTCGCGCCGGGCGATGCGCGCGAGGACTGGGCGATCCTGCAGGGCACTGTCGGATGTGCTCGGCAAGAAGCTGCCGTTCGATTCCCTGCCGCAACTGCGCGCCAAGCTTTACGGCGAATATCCGCATCTTGCCCGCATCGACCAGGTCGAGGCCGGCAATGCCGACGACATCGCCAAGGTGGCGAAGCTCGGCGGGCGGCTGAACAAGGGCAGCTTCACCTCGCCGGTGAAGGATTTCTACCTGACCAACCCGATCGCGCGGGCCTCTGCCGTGATGGCGGAATGCTCGGCGCTGGCCAAGAGCGGCTTCAAGCAGGCGGCGGAATAAGCATGGACACGTTCTTCTCCATCTATGTACTGCCGGCGCTGATCATCCTCTTGAAGTCGGTCGTGCTGATCGTCGTGCTGCTGATCGCGGTCGCCTATCTGCTTTACGCCGACCGCAAGATCTGGGCGGCGGTGCAGCTGCGCCGCGGCCCGAACGTCGTCGGCCCCTGGGGCACGCTGCAGGCCTTCGCCGACCTGCTGAAATTCGTGTTCAAGGAACCGGTGATCCCGTCCGGCGCCAACAAGGGCGTGTTCCTGCTGGCGCCGCTGGTGTCGGCGGTGCTGGCGATCTCGGCCTGGGCCGTCATCCCGGTCAACGAGGGCTGGGCGATCGCCAACGTCAATGTCGGCATCCTCTATGTCTTCGCCATCTCCTCGCTCGAGGTCTATGGCGTGATCATGGGCGGCTGGGCGTCGAATTCGAAATACCCGTTCCTCGGCGCGCTGCGCTCGGCGGCGCAGATGGTGTCCTACGAAGTCTCGATCGGCTTCGTCATCGTCACCGTGCTGCTCTGCGTCGGCTCGCTCAACCTGTCGGACATCGTGCTGTCGCAGCAGGATGGGCTGGGCACGCGAGCTTGGCCTGCCCAACACCTTCCTCGACTGGCACTGGCTGGCGCTGTTCCCGATGTTCGTCGTCTTCTTCATCTCGGCGCTGGCCGAGACGAACCGCCCGCCCTTCGACCTCGTCGAGGCCGAGTCGGAACTGGTCGCCGGCCACATGGTCGAATATTCCTCGACGCCGTTCCTGCTGTTCTTCCTCGGCGAATATGTCGCCGTCGTGCTGATGTGCGCGCTTGGCCACCATCCTGTTCCTCGGCGGCTGGCTGCCGCCCTTCGACTTCGCGCCCTTCACCTGGGTGCCGGGCGTGATCTGGTTCGTGCTCAAGGTCTGCCTGATGTTCTTCATGTTCTCCATGGTGAAGGCCTTCGTGCCGCGCTACCGCTACGACCAGCTGATGCGGCTGGGCTGGAAAGTGTTCCTGCCGATCTCGCTGGCGATGGTGGTGATCGTCGCTGCCTTCCTCAAGATCACGGGGTTTGCGTGATGTCCGCTCTTGGCCAAGCCGCCAAATCGCTGCTGCTGCAGGATTTCGTCAGCGCCTTCTTCCTGTCGATGCGCCAGTTCTTCGCGCCGAAGGAGACGATCAACTATCCGCACGAGAAGGGGCCGATCAGCCCGCGCTTCCGCGGCGAGCATGCGCTGCGCCGCTATCCGAACGGCGAGGAACGCTGCATCGCCTGCAAACTGTGCGAGGCGATCTGCCCGGCGCAGGCGATCACCATCGAGGCCGGCCCGCGCCGCAATGACGGCACGCGCCGCACCGTGCGCTACGACATCGACATGGTGAAGTGCATCTATTGCGGCTTCTGCCAGGAAGCCTGCCCGGTCGACGCCATCGTCGAGGGGCCGAATTTCGAGTTCGCGACGGAGACGCGCGAGGAGCTTTACTACGACAAGGACAGGCTGCTGGCGAATGGCGACCGGTGGGAGCGCGAACTGGCGCGCAACATCGCGCTGGACTCGCCCTATCGCTGACATTTGACGCATGGACGGGGCGAGGGGCCTCGTCTAAGGAAACACGCGACTTCCGGCCGGAGGCGGACGGCAGAACATCGAAACAGGACGGACGTCCTGTTTCGGACAGGAACCCGGGGGAACCCATGCTGAGTGGACTAGAGGCGGCCTTTTTCTACCTCTTCGCCTTTGTCGCGGTGGCATCGGCGTTCATGGTCATTTCGTCGCGCAACCCCGTGCATTCGGTGCTGTTCCTGATCCTGACCTTCTTCAACGCCGCCGGCCTGTTCATGCTGACCGGCGCCGAGTTCCTGGCGATGATCCTGCTCGTCGTCTATGTCGGCGCGGTCATGGTGCTGTTCCTGTTCGTCGTCATGATGCTCGACGTCGACTTCGCCGAGATGAAGGAAGGCGCCCTGCAATATGCGCCGATCGGCGCGCTGGTCGGGCTGATCCTGGCGGCGGAACTGATCGTCGTGCTCGGCGGCTACACCTTCGCGCCGCAACTGGCGGCGACGGTGTCGAAGCCCATTCCGGACCTCGCCACGCGCTCGAACACGGCGGCGCTCGGCGACATCCTCTATACGGACTACCTCTACTACTTCCAGATTGCCGGCCTCGTGCTGCTGGTCGCCATGATCGGCGCCATCGTCTTGACGCTGCGCCACAAGGCCGGGCGTCAAGCGGCAGTCGATCGCCGCCCAGGTCGGCCGCACGCCGGCGACCGGCATGGAAATCCGCAAGGTCAAGTCGGGCGAGGGCATCTGAGATGGTCGTCGGCATCGCACATTTCCTCACCGTATCGGCGATCCTGTTCACGCTCGGCGTGTTCGGCATCTTCCTCAACCGCCAGCAACATCATCGTCATCCTGATGTCGATCGAACTGATCCTGCTCGCGGTCAACATCAATTTCGTCGCCTTTTCGGCGGCGCTCGGCGATCTCGTCGGCCAGGTGTTCGCGCTGTTCGTGCTGACGGTCGCTGCCGCCGAAGCGGCCATCGGTCTTGCCATTCTCGTCGTCTTCTTCCGCAACCGCGGCTCGATCGCGGTCGAAGACGTGAACATGATGAAGGGTTGACGGAGGCCACCATGTACCAGGCCATCGTCTTCCTTCCGCTGCTCGGCTTCCTGATCGTCGGCCTGTTCGGCAATTCGCTCGGCGCCAAGGCATCGGAATACATCACCTCCGGCTTCCTGGTGATCTCGGCGGTGCTGTCCTGGGTCGCCTTCTTCTCGGTCGGCTTCGGCGAGGGCGAGGTGTTCACCGTGCCGGTGCTGCGCTGGATCCAGTCGGGCGGGCTCGACGCCGCCTGGGCGCTCCGGATCGACACGCTGACGGTGGTGATGCTGGTCGTCGTCAACACGGTGTCGGCGCTGGTCCACATCTATTCGATCGGCTACATGCACCACGATCCGAACCGGCCGCGCTTCTTTGCCTATCTGTCGCTGTTCACCTTCGCCATGCTGATGCTGGTGACGGCCGACAATCTGGTGCAGATGTTCTTCGGCTGGGAAGGCGTCGGCCTCGCGTCCTATCTGCTGATCGGCTTCTGGTACAAGAAGCCGTCGGCCAACGCCGCCGCCATCAAGGCCTTCGTCGTCAACCGCGTCGGCGATTTCGGCTTCGCGCTCGGCATCTTCGGCGTCTTCGTGCTGTTCGGCTCGGTCAATCTCGGCACCATCTTCGCCAATGCAGCGACCTTCATTCCGGCCGAAGGCGCCGAGCACGGTGCGGCCGTGCTCACCTTCCTCGGCTATGCGCTCGACAAGCACTCGGCGATGACCGTCGTCTGCCTGCTGCTGTTCATGGGCGCCATGGGCAAGTCGGCGCAGGTGCCGCTGCACACCTGGCTGCCGGACGCCATGGAAGGCCCGACGCCGGTCTCGGCGCTGATCCATGCCGCGACCATGGTGACCGCCGGCGTGTTCATGCTGGCGCGGCTGTCGCCGCTGTTCGAGCTGTCGCATACGGCGCTGACGGTGGTGACCTTCATCGGCGCCTTCACCGCCTTCTTCGCGGCGACCGTCGGCCTCGTCCAGAACGACATCAAGCGCGTCATCGCCTATTCGACCTGCTCGCAGCTCGGCTACATGTTCGTGGCGCTCGGCGTCGGCGCCTATGGCGCGGCGATCTTCCACCTGTTCACGCACGCCTTCTTCAAGGCGCTGCTGTTCCTCGGCTCGGGCTCGGTCATCCATGCCGTCTCCGACGAGCAGGACATGCGCAAGATGGGCGGCCTGCGGACGCTCATTCCGAAGACCTACTGGATGATGGTGATCGGCACGCTGGCGCTGACCGGCGTCGGCATTCCGGTGACCGTCATCGGCACCGCCGGCTTCTTCTCCAAGGACGCCATCATCGAAGGCGCCTTTGCCGGCCACAATGCGGTCGCCGGCCTCGCCTTCATCCTGCTGGTCATCGCCGCCTGCTTCACCCGCTTCTATTCCTGGCGGCTGATCTTCATGACCTTCCACGGCGAGCCGCGCGCCAGCCACGAGGTCATGCACCATGTCCATGAATCGCCGCCGGTGATGCTGGTGCCGCTGTTCATCCTGGCGGCCGGCGCGCTGTTTGCCGGCATCATCTTCCACGGCGCCTTCATCGGCGAGGGCTATGCCGAGTTCTGGAAGGCGTCGCTGTTCACGCTGCCGGACAACCACATCCTGCACGATATCCACGAAGTGCCGCTGTGGGTCGAAGCTGGCGCCGTTCGTCGCCATGCTGATCGGCTTTGCCGTCGCCTGGAAGTTCTACATCCGCTCGCCGGAACTGCCCCGGAGCGTCGCCGCCAACCATCGCCTGCTCTACGCCTTCCTGCTCAACAAGTGGTATTTCGACGAGCTCTACGACTTCCTGTTCGTGCGGCCGGCCAAGCGCCTCGGCCGGTTCCTGTGGAAGACCGGCGACGGCACGATCATCGACGGGCTCGGTCCTGACGGCGTTTCGGCGCGCGTCGTCGACGTCACCAACCGCGTCGTCAAGCTGCAGACCGGCTACCTCTATCACTATGCCTTCGCCATGCTGATCGGCGTTGCCGCACTCGTCACCTGGATGATGCTCGTGATGACCGCCTGGCCAATCCTCTCGCTGGTCACCTTCCTGCCGCTGGTCGGTGTGCTGCTCATCCTGTTCATCAGCGATGACAGCGAGAACGCGCGCCGCAACATCCGCGCCATCGCGCTGTGGACGACGAGCGTCACCTTCGTCGTCTCGCTGTTCATCTGGACCGGCTTCGACAATTCGCAGGCCGGCTTCCAGTTCGTCGAGAAGTTCGCCTGGCTGGATTCCGGCATCTCCTACCATATGGGCGTCGACGGCATTTCGATGCTGTTCGTCATCCTGACGACCTTCCTGATGCCGCTCTGCATCCTGGCGTCGTGGGAATCGATCGAGAAGCGCGTCAAGGCCTACATGATCGCCTTCCTGCTGCTGGAGACGCTGATGATCGGCGTGTTCTGCGCGCTCGACATCGTGCTGTTCTACGTCTTCTTCGAGGCCGGCCTGATCCCGATGTTCATCATCATCGGCGTGTGGGGCGGCAAGCGGCGCGTCTATGCCTCGTTCAAGTTCTTCCTCTACACGCTGGCCGGCTCGGTGCTGATGCTGCTCGCCATCATGGCGATGTTCTTCCAGTCCGGCACCACCGACATCCCGACGCTGTTGACGCACAACTTCCCGGCCAGCATGCAGACCTGGCTATGGCTCGCCTTCTTCGCCTCCTTCGCGGTGAAGATGCCGATGTGGCCGGTGCACACCTGGCTGCCCGACGCGCACGTCGAGGCGCCGACGGCGGGCTCGGTCATCCTGGCCGCCATCCTGCTGAAGATGGGCGGCTACGGCTTCCTGCGCTTCTCGCTGCCGATGTTCCCGCTGGCGTCGGAAATGTTCGCGCCGCTGGTGTTCACGCTGTCGGTCGTCGCCATCATCTACACCTCGCTGGTGGCGCTGATGCAGGAGGACATGAAGAAGCTGATCGCCTATTCCTCGGTCGCCCATATGGGCTTCGTCACCATGGGCATCTTCGCCATGAACCAGGAAGGCATCCAGGGCGCGATCTTCCAGATGCTGTCGCACGGCCTCGTCTCCGGCGCGCTGTTCCTGTGCGTCGGCGTCATCTACGACCGCATGCACACGCGCGAGATCGACGCCTATGGCGGCCTGGTCAACAACATGCCGAAATACGCCACCGTGTTCATGGTCTTCACCATGGCCAATGTCGGCCTGCCCGGCACCAGCGGCTTCATCGGCGAGTTCCTGACCATGCTCGGCGTGTTCCAGGTCAACACCTGGGTGGCGTTCTTCGCCGCCACCGGCGTCGTCCTGTCGGCCGCCTACGCGCTCTGGCTCTATCGCCAGGTGATCTTCGGCGCGCTGACCAAGGAGAGCCTGAAGGGCCTGCTCGACCTCTCGCCGCGCGAGAAGGCGATCATCTACCCGCTGGTCGTGCTGGTCATCTTCTTCGGCGTCTATCCCGCGCCGGTCTTCGACGCGACGGCCGACGTCGGTCAAGGCGCTCGTCACCAATGTCACCGCTTCCATCGGCGCCGCGCAGACCGCGGCGGCGAACTGACCAGGGGTTTTGCGAACCATGACGCCGGACCTTCTCTCCAGCCTTTCGCTCTCGACGCCGGAGCTGATCCTCGCCGTCGGCGCGATGGCGCTGCTGATGGTCGGCGCCTATTCGCGCGCCGACAGCGCCAATCGACGGTGACCGGCCTTGCCGTTGCCGTGCTGGTGATCGCCGGCGCTCTGGATGCGTCTCGTCCAGCGGGCAGGGCAGCGCCTATCGGCAGCGCCTTCGTCCAGGATCCGTTCGCGCGCTTCATGAAGGTGCTGACGCTGATCGGTTCGGCGGTGACGCTGGTCATGTCGATGCGCTTCGCCAAGCAGGAGAATTTCGACAAGTTCGAATATCCGGTGCTGATCCTGCTCTGCACGCTCGGCATGATGCTGATGATCTCGGCCAACGACATGATCGCGCTCTATCTCGGCCTCGAACTGCAATCGCTGGCGATCTACGTGCGTGGCGGCGATCAACCGCGACAATCTGCGCTCGACCGAGGCCGGCCTGAAGTATTTCGTCCTCGGCGCGCTGTCGTCGGGCATGCTGCTCTACGGCATCAGCCTCGTCTACGGCTACACCGGCAACACCGGCTTCCAGGAGATCGCCACGGCGCTCGGCAGCGGCGAGCGCCAGCTTGGCCTGGTCTTCGGCCTGGTCTTCGTGCTGGCCGGCCTTGCCTTCAAGATCTCGGCGGTGCCGTTCCATATGTGGACGCCGGACGTCTATGAAGGCGCGCCGACGCCGGTGACGGCCTTCTTGGCGGCGGCGCCGAAGATGGCGGCGATGGCGCTGATCGTGCGCGTCACCATGGGCGCCTTCAAGCCGATCGCTTCCGACTGGCAGCAGATCATCGTCTTCATCTCGATCGCCTCGATGGCGCTCGGCGCCTTCGCGGCGATCGGCCAGACCAACATCAAGCGGCTGATGGCGTATTCCTCGATCGGCCATATGGGCTACGCGCTGGTCGGCCTTGCCGCCAACAGCCAGGCCGGCGTGCGCGGCGTCGCCATCTACATGCTGATCTACCTGGTGATGACGCTCGGCACCTTCGCCTTCATCCTCGCCATGCGGCGCAAGGAAGGCAATGTCGAGCAGATCGGCGATCTCGCCGGGCTGTCGTCGACCAACCCGGTCATGGCGACGATCCTGACCATCCTGATGTTCTCGCTGGCCGGCATTCCGCCGCTCGCCGGCTTCTGGGGGAAGTGGTACGTCTTCCTCGCCGCCATCAACGCCAACCTCTATGCGCTGGCGATCATCGGCGTGCTGGCCTCGGTGGTGGGCGCCTACTACTATCTGCGCATCATCAAGATCATGTGGTTCGACGAGCCGGTCGGCGGCTTCGTGCCGATGGCCAGCGAACTGCGCCTGGTGCTCGGCGTCTCCGGCGCCTTCGTGCTGTTCTATGTGCTGATCGGCGGGCCGATCGGCACCTATGCCGAAGCCGCCGCCAAGACATTCTTCTGACGGGATGGCATTTCGGCTGGCTCCAACCGCAGCGTCGGAAGGGTTCCGGCTCGAGGCCCATGACACGTGTCGGCTCGACCAATGCGCTGGCGCTGGACCATGCGCGGGCGGGCGATCCGGGAAAGCTGTGGGTCGTCTCCAAGAAGCAGGAAAGCGGGCGGGGCCGGCGCGGCCGCGCCTGGGCGACGCCCGAAGGCAATCTGGCGGCGACGCTGCTCGTCGTCACCGGCGGCGAGCTTCGGCTCGCCGCGACGCTCGGCTTCGTCGCCGGACTGGCGCTGGCCGACGCGCTCGACGCCGTCGTGCCGCAAGGCAGGATCGCGATCGGCCTCGACGGCGCCAGCCAGGGCAAGAACCGCTTCGAGCTGAAATGGCCGAACGACGTGCTCGCCTCCGGCGCCAAGCTTGCCGGCATCCTGCTGGAATCGGCGATCCTCGACGGCGGCCGCTTCGCGGTGGCGGTCGGCATCGGCGTCAATGTGGTGGCATATCCCGAGGATTTGCCTTATCCCGCGACATCGCTGCAGGCGCATTGGGCGCGTCGTGCGATGCCGAGACACTGTTCCTGGCGCTGTCGGATGCCTGGAGCGAGAACGCCCGGCTGTGGAACGAAGGGCGCGGGCTGTCGGCGATCCGGCAGCGCTGGCTGGCGCGCGCGGCGGGGCTGGGCGGCGAGGTTGCTGTCAGAATTGACGGCAATGTGGTGCGCGGAACGTTCGAGACCATTGACGAGGACTGCCGTTTCGTGATCCGCGACGATGAGGGGACGGTTGTGACGATCGCCGCCGGCGACGTGCATTTCGGCGCGGTCGCGTCGGCGGTTTGACCGGCTTGGGTTTGACCGGCCAGGAAGGGAATATCATGGCGAAAGCGGAAAACGCCGAACTCGTCTTCGTGCCGCTCGGCGGCGTCGGCGAGATCGGCATGAACTTCGCCCTCTACGGCTACGGGCCGGCCAATGCGCGCGAGTGGATCGTCGTCGATGTCGGCGTCACCTTTCCCGATGCCGCGCATCCGGGCGTCGACCTGATCCTGCCCGACACGCGCTTCATCGAGGAGAACCTCGCCAGCCTGCGCGGCATCGTCATCACCCATGCGCATGAAGACCATTACGGCGCGCTGCTCGACCTCTGGCCGAAGCTGAAGGCGCCGGTGTGGATGACGCCGTTCAGCGCCGGCCTGCTGGAAGCCAAGCGCCAGGGCGAGCAGGGCGCGCCGAAAATCCCGGTGACGATCTACCGGGCGGGCGAGAAATTCACCGTCGGTCCGTTCGAGATCGAGGCCATCCCCGTCGCGCACTCGATCCCCGAGCCGATGTCGCTGGCGATCACGACGCCGGCCGGCACCGTCATCCACACCGGCGACTGGAAGATCGATCCGGAGCCGACGATCGGCCCGAAGACCGACGAGGCGCGCTTCCGCGCCTATGGCGACAAGGGCGTGCTGGCGCTGATCTGCAATTCCACCAATGCGCTGCGCGAAGGCGAATCGCCGTCGGAAGTGGCGGTGGGCGAGGGCCTGCAAGGGCGTCATCCAGAGGCGCCAAGGGCCGCGTCGCGGTCACCACCTTCTCCTCCAATGTCGGGCGCATCGTCTCGATCGCCAAGGCGGCGCGCGATGCCGGCCGCCAGTGCCTGGTGCTCGGCCGCTCGCTGAAGCGCGTGATCGATGTCGCCGGCGAACTCGGCTACATGGACGGGCTGCCGGAATTCATCGCCGAGGAGGATTACGGCTTCATCCCGCGCGAGAACCTGGTCATCATCTGCACCGGCAGCCAGGGCGAGCCGCTGGCCGCACTTGCCAAGCTGTCGCGCGACGAGATGAAGTCGGTGTCGCTGACGGCCGGCGACACGGTGGTGTTTTCCTCGCGCACCATTCCCGGCAACGAGAAGGCGATCCTCGAGATCAAGAACCGCCTCATCGACCTCGGCATCAAGATCATCGAGGACGGCGACGCGCTGGTGCATGTCTCCGGCCATCCGCGCCGCAGCGAATTGCGCAAGATGTACGAATGGGTGCGGCCGCAGATCGGCGTTCCCGTGCATGGCGAGGCGGCGCATCTGGTGGCGCAGGGATCGCTGATGTCGATGTCCGGCATCGGCCAGGTGGCGCAGGTGCGCGACGGCGACATGCTGCGGCTCTGCGCCCGGCGCCGCCGACGATCATCGACCAGGTGCCGTTCGGCCGCATCTACAAGGACGGCAGGCTGATCGGCACCGACCAGGCGATGGGCATCCGCGACCGGCGCAAGCTGTCCTTTGCCGGCCATGTCGCGGTCAATGTCGTGCTCGACGACAAATACGAGCTGGCCGGCGATCCCGACCTGGTCGCCATCGGCGTCGCCGAGGCCGACGCCAGCGGCGAGAACTGGAAGAGCTGATGCTCGACGCGGCGGTCGGCGCGGTGGACTCCATTCCCCGCCAGCGCCGAAAGGACCTCGACCTCGTGCAGGAGGCGGTGCGCCGCGCCGTGCGCGGCGCCGCCAACGAAGCCTGGGGCAAGAAGCCGCTGGTGACGGTGTTTGTGACGCGATGAGTGAGTAGTGAATAGTGAATGGTGAATATTGGGTTGCGTCGTTCACTGCCTAGCGCCAGGCGCACCATTCACCATTCACCATTCACCATTCACCATTCACCATTCACCACTGCACTACTGACTACTGCCTTGGAGCCTTGCATGCTCGGACGCCTGAACCATGTCGCGCTTGCCGTGCCGGATCTGGCCGCGGCGAGCGCGGCCTATCGCGACACGCTCGGCGCCAAGGTGAGCGCGCCGCAGGCGCTGCCGGAGCACGGCGTGACGGTGGTGTTCGTCGATGTCGGCAACACCAAGATCGAATTGCTGGAGCCGCTGGGCGAGGGCTCGCCGATCGCGGCATTCCTGGAGAAGAACCCGTCGGGCGGCATGCATCATGTCTGCTATGAGGTGGACGACATCCTGGCCGCGCGCGACAGTCTGCAAGGCCAGCGGCGCGCGCGTGCTTGGCGACGGCAACCCAAAGATCGGCGCGCATGGCAAGCCGGTGCTGTTCCTGCACCCCAAGGATTTCTTCGGCACGCTGGTCGAACTGGAGCAGGCATGAGCTGGGTTTCCTTCGCCGCCCTGTTCTTCGTCACCTGGTGGGTGGTGCTGTTCGCCGTGCTGCCGTTCAGCGTGAAGACGCAGGACGACGACCATGACGTGACGCTGGGCACCGTTTCAAGCGCGCCGCGCGGGCCGCATATGCTGCGCGCCGTGATCAGCACGACGATCGTCACCGCGGTGCTGATGGGTATTTTCTACGGCCTGACGAGAGGGTTGGGCTCAGCCTCGACGAAGTTCCGCACATCATCCCGGAAGCCGCGCAGACGCCGTCACAATAGGCCTTGGACGACAGTTTCGTGACAGGCGGGTCGGCATCGACCCTGGCCAAGAGCAACCGGCCCGGAATTGTGAGCCGGCGCATTGACACTACGTCATGCGATTTGAGAGCTGTTTGCGCTAAGCAGATGATTGCACAAAAAAAATGCAAGGCACAAGGCCTTGCAATTTAAACGCGTCCGATCTGTTTCCGGTGTCCGGCGGCAGCGAGTAACCGCGCCTAGATCGCATCCTCCCAAGACTTTGACCGCGTAGGAGAGCAGATTTTTCTCCACCCTCTCGGTTATCGGGGCACACTAGCCTAAGGCAGATGAAAATGTCACGCAGAATTTTGCCCGGAAACAGGCAATATCGTGCTGCACTGCACAATAGTGTGGCAGGCCTTGCTTGTAAAACGATCAACGCAGCCGGCGCAACATTGCCGCGCCTGGAGCGCTGCGCATCTTGGGCCGCGCCAAGGGCGTTCCAACGCTTTGCATCTCTGCATCGCGCTTCCGGACCGCAAGGCCAAAGCGGTAAAAAAATCGATTTCCCGATTGCGGGCCGATGCGGCTGCTCGGGTTTCCATTCCGTCATGAAATAGCTATGAAGCCGGGGCAAGCAGCCTGCGTTGCGCCAATTCCGGCGCGGCCATCCTCTCTCACGGACCAGTCCATGCGTTTGTCGCGCTATTTCCTGCCCATCCTCAAAGAAAATCCGCGCGAGGCCGAGATCGTCTCGCACCGGCTGATGCTGCGCGCCGGCATGATCCGCCAGCAGGGGCAGGGCAGCTTTTCCTGGCTGCCGCTCGGCAAGCGGGTGCTGGACAAGGTCTGCCGTATCATCCGCGAGGAGCAGGACCGCGCCGGCGCGCTGGAAATCCTGATGCCGACCATCCAGTCGGCCGAGCTGTGGCGCGAAAGCGGCCGCTACGACGACTATGGCAAGGAGATGCTGCGCATCAAGGACCGGCAGGAGCGCGACATGCTCTACGGTCCGACCAACGAGGAGATGGTCACCGAGATCTTCCGCGCCTACGTGAAGTCCTACAAGGATCTGCCGCTCAACCTCTACCACATCCAGTGGAAGTTCCGCGACGAGGTGCGGCCGCGCTTCGGCGTCATGCGCGTCGCGCGAGTTCCTGATGAAGGACGCCTATTCCTTCGACCTCGACTACGAGGGCGCCAAGGCGGCCTACAACCGGATGTTCGTGTCCTATCTCAGGACCTTCACGCGCATGGGCCTGCAGGCCATTCCGATGCGCGCCGACACCGGCCCGATCGGCGGCGATCTCAGCCACGAATTCATCATCCTGGCCGATACCGGCGAGAGCCAGGTCTACTGCCATCGCGACTATCTGTCGCCTGGATGTGCCGGGCGAGAACACCGACTTCTCGAACGACGTCGAGATCGCCGACATCGTCAAGACATGGACGACGCCCTACGCCGCCACCGACGAGATGCACGACGAGGCGGCCTGGGAAAAGGTCGGCGACGGCGACCGGCTCTCGGCGCGCGGCATCGAGGTCGGCCACATCTTCCATTTCGGCGACAAATATTCCAAGCCGATGGGCGCCAAGGTGACCGGGCCCGACGGCAAGGATCATTTCGTTTCCGGCGGCTCCTACGGCATCGGCCCGTCGCGGCTGGTCGCGGCGATCATCGAGGCGAGCCATGACGACAACGGCATCATCTGGCCGGAAGCGGTGGCGCCGTTCGATATCGGCCTGATCAACATGAAGGTCGGCGACGCCGATTGCGACCGCGTCAGCGGCGAGCTCTATGCCGCGCTCACCGCGGCCGGCAAGGACGTGCTCTACGACGACACCGACCAGCGGCCGGGCGGCAAGTTCGCCACCGCCGACCTGATCGGCCTGCCGTGGCAGGTGATCGTCGGACCGCGCGGCGTGGCCGCCGGCGAGGTCGAGATCAAGAACCGCAAGACCGGCGAGCGCGAGACGCTGCCGCTCGGCTGAGGCCAAGAAGCGCCTCGGTGCTGCCGCATGAGCGAAACCGCAGCAGCGAAGTCTCCGGCAGCCGGCGCCGTTCTCGGTGTTCGAGCGCATGGTGGCCTGGCGCTATCTGCGCTCGCGGCGCAAGGAGACGGTGATCTCGGTCATCGCCTCGATCTCCTTCCTCGGCATCATGCTGGGCGTCGCGACGCTGATCGTCGTCATGGCCGTGATGAACGGGTTCCGCGCCGAGCTTCTGACGCGCATCCTCGGCGTCAACGGCCATCTGATCGTGCAGCCGCTGGACTCGCCGCTTGAGGACTATGCGCAGGTCGCCGGCCGCATCAACGGCGTGCCCGGCGTCAAATACGCCATTCCGCTGATCGACGGGCAGGTGCTGGCGCAAGGCAATGTCGGCGGCGGCACCGGGCGCGCTGGTGCGCGGCATACGCGGCGAGGACCTCGGCCAAGATCTCGATCGTCGCGCAAGCAACATCAAGCAGGGCACGCTTGACGGCTTCGACGGTGGCGAGGGCGTGGCCATCGGCAAGCGCATGGCCGAGAATCTCGGCCTTGTGCTCGGCGACACCATCACGCTGATCTCGCCCGACGGCGACGTGACGCCGCTCGGCACGACGCCGCGCATGAAGGGCTACAAGATCGCGGCGATCTTCGAGGTCGGCATGTCGGAATATGACAGCTCCATCGTCTACATGCCGTTTTCCGAAGCGCAGCTCTATTTCAACATGGACGGCACGGGCGCAGACGATCGAGATCTATGTCGACAATCCCGACGATGTCGATGCGCTGAAGCCGCTGGTCGAGCAGGCGGCGCAGCGGCCGATCGACATCGTCGACTGGCGCCAGCGCAACGAGACGTTCTTCTCGGCGCTGCAGGTCGAGCGCAACGTCATGTTCATGATCCTGACGCTGATCGTGCTGGTGGCGGCGCTCAACATCATTTCCGGCCTGATCATGCTGGTGAAGGACAAGGGTCACGACATCGCCATCCTGCGCACCATGGGCGCGTCGCGCGGCGCCATCCTGCGCATCTTCCTGATGACGGGGGCGGCGATCGGCGTCACCGGCACCATCGCCGGCGTGCTGCTCGGCGTCGTCATCTGCACCAACATCGAATCGATCCGCCAGTTCTTCTCCTGGATGACCGGCAGGGTGCTGTTCAATCCCGAGCTCTATTTCCTCAGCCAGCTGCCGGCGAAGATGGATCTGCGCGAGACGACCTATGTTGTCCTCATGGCGCTCGTGCTGTCCTTCCTGGCAACGGTGTTTCCGGCATGGCGGGCCGCACGGCTCGATCCGGTCGAAGCCTTGAGGTACGAATGAAGGCCGAAACCCTTATCGAGCTGAAGAGCGTCGAGCGGCACTATGTCCAGGGACCGCGCAAGCTCACCATTCTCAACGGCGCCGATTTTTCGCTGAAGCGCGGCGAGATGGTGGCGCTGGTGGCGCCTTCGGGCACCGGCAAGTCGACGCTGCTGCACACGGCCGGTCTGCTGGAGCGGCCCGACGCCGGCGACGTGATCCTTGCCGGGCGCGCCTGCGGCCGGCTTTCCGACGACGAGCGCACGGCGATCCGCCGCAACGATGTCGGCTTCGTCTATCAGTTCCATCATTTGCTGCCGGAGTTTTCGGCGCTGGAGAACATCATGATGCCGCAGCTGATCAAAGGGCTGTCGCGCAAGGAGGCCGCCGAGCGGGCGGCGCAGCTGCTCGACTACATGCAGATCGGCAAGCGCGCGCAGCACCGCCCGTCGGAACTCTCCGGCGGCGAGCAGCAGCGCGTCGCCATCGCGCGCGCCGTCGCCAATGCGCCGCTGGTGCTGCTGGCCGACGAGCCGACCGGCAATCTCGACCCGGTCACCGCCTCCTATGTGTTCGAGGCGCTGGAAGCGCTGGTCCGGCAATCGGGCCTGGCGGCGCTGATCGCCACCCACAACCACGAGCTGGCCTCGCGCATGGACCGGCGGGTGACGCTGGCCGAGGGCAAGGTCGTCCCGCTTTAGGGCACGTCGATACTCAGGTGAGGCCGGCCTGCGAACGGTGGGCTCCTGTGCTTCCGGTGCTCACGTACTTTGAGTACGCTCCGCTCCGGTTCTCGGAGCCCATCGTTCTCGAACTCGGCCTGACCTGAGTCTCGACGCGCCATGGCTCATCGCCAAGGCTGTTGGTTCACAGAACGGTCGGCTAATCCGGCGTCAACCTTTCCTTAACCCTGCCGATCTGGTCGCCGGAGATTCCGTCGCTGGCCCGGATTCTGATCGTTGACATTCGAACAAAAATAGAACAAAATACGAACATACTAACAACAGGAGAGAGTTATGACCGATCTTGTTCAGGATGTCGTGTCGCTGGTGTGCATGAGCACGTTTCTGATTTCCATGGCGATCTGGATCGGAGCCATGTGAGGAGGCGGCATTGCCGCGCTGCCTCTTTCGGCGGCCAGGAGCCGTCGCGACGTTAAGCCTTTCTTGCCGCCGCCGGCGCTAGGTTTCCTCAAAGGCAGGGAGTAGCGTCACGTGTCGCCCATCGTCACGGCCATCCTGGTGGTCAGCAATCTCGGACTGATCTTTCTGCTGATGACCGTGCCGCTCGGGCTGCGCACGGTCAGGTTCAGCCGGCTGGTGGCGGCGGACCGCCACCGCCTCTGGCAGGCGCTGTGGCCGCTTGGCGAGCGATGCCGGCTGGTCGGGCGAGATCATCTCCGCCGAGGCGCTCGACGGGCAGGGCACGGCCCGGATCAGGCTGTCCTGGGAGGGACGCGACGGGCAGCCGATCGAGCGCAAGGTCATGTTTGAGGATGTCGCGGAAGGGGGTCGCTTTCCCATGCGGGTCCTCGATGACGCATCGCTCGACGCGTCCTTCTGGGCCGACTATCTCGAAACCACGGAACTCATTTCCGAAGGAAGCGGAACGCGGATTGTCGCTTAGTCAGACCGATCGCTATCGCGGCGTCGCCTTTCTGGTCTTCCGCTATTTCGCCATGCGGCGTGAACTCGGCAAGCTGCAGAAATGGGCCAGGACCGGACAGTATCGCAAAGGCGGCTGGTTCGAGCATCCGCTCAGCCAGGTCGGCTTCGCCATCCTTTCGGCTTTCATCCTGTGGCCGTTCTTCGGGCTCAACCTCGGCGGGCTGGCGCTGGCCGCGATCCTGACCTCGGTGGTGGCCCTGCATGAGCTCGGCCATATGGCGGCATTCCGGCTGATGGGGCATCGCAAGGCGCGGATGATCTTCATCCCGCTGCTCGGCGGCATCGCCATTGGCGGGCAGGCCTTATGACAGCCGGTTCGAAGTCGCCTTCGTGGCGCTGATGGGCGCCGGGTTTTCCGCCTTCCTGGTGCCGGTGCTGATCGCCGCCAGCGGCTTTGCCAGGGGCGAGGGGCATTGGCTCGCCGCGGCTCTGCTGGCCACGCTTGCCGGCTGCTCGGCGCTCTTCAACATCGCCAATCTGGTGCCGGTGTGGAAATTCGACGGCGGTCAGGTGCTGCGCCAGATCTGCCCCGGTCCGCTGGCGCTGGCGCTCGGCATCGTTTTTCCTGCTCTCGGCCTTGCTGGCGCTCGGCTGGCGCGCCGGCTTTTCGTCCGGTTTCCTGCTGGCGGCCGGCGCCGTCTTTTCCGCACTCAGCCTGCTGACCATGGGCAGTGCGGTGAAGCCGCGCCACGAGCTGAAGCCGATCCGCACGGTCGACCGTTTCGCCATGGCCGGCGCGCTGCTGGCGGTGTTCGCCATCCACGGCTATGGCCGTCCTGTGGGCGTCCGCGCTGCTGGCTTGAGCCGCTGCTCCAGAGCGGTTCGTTGAACCGCTCTAACCTTTTGTTTTTACGCAATTCCGGACGGAAAACCGCTACGCACTTTTCCTGGAACTGCTCCAGGGAAGACTTCAGCCGGCCTTGCGGGTCGCTTCGACGCCCAAAGCCATGGCCGGGCCGAACACCTCCTCGAAGGCGGATTTCAGCGCCAGGTCGAGATCGGCAATCGTGACGGGAAGGCCGAGGTCGACCAGGCTGGTGACGCCGTGATCCGAAACGCCGCAGGGCACGATGCCGCTGAAATGGCTCGAGCTTCGGCTCGACATTGATGGCGATGCCGTGAAAGCTCACCCAGCGCCGCAGCCGGATGCCGATGGCGGCGATCTTGTCCTCGGCCGGCGACCCGTCGGCGAGCGGCGGACGATCCGGCCGCACCACCCAGACGCCGACGCGGTCCTCGCGCCGCTCACCGCGCACGTTGAAGGCGGCAAGCGTGCCGATGATCCATTGCTCGAGCGCCGCGACGAAGGCGCGGACATCCTCGCGCCGGCGCTTGAGGTCGAGCATCACATACGCGACCCGCTGGCCGGGGCCGTGATAGGTGTATTCGCCGCCGCGCCCGGCGGCAAAGACCGGGAAGCGGTCGGGCTCGATCAGGTCCTCGATGCGGGCGCTGGTGCCGGCCGTGTAGAGCGGCGGATGCTCGACCAGCCAGACCATCTCGCCGGCGGCACCACTGCGGATCGCATCGGCCCGCGCCTCCATGAAGGCAAGGGCGTCGGGATAGGCGGTGAGGCCAGGTTCGACGCGCCATTCGACCGGCGCGGAGCCGGGCAAAGGCAGGAATGACGTGGCGATCTGGCTGCGTTCTGTCATGGTCTGTCTCGTCTGAAGCGTGCCTGGTCGAGGCTGCGCTCCAGAAGTTTCCTGTGCCTGTCGCATTCCCAAAACCGCTCAGCGCTTGTGGGCGACCTGCGTCAGCCCCTTCATATGGCGGCAATCGGCCGAAACGTCCAGTTCCCCGCATTTTCCGGGGCTGTGGAGCATTGCGCTGATCCGCGTGATTATTCCGCGCCGCGCACTTGTTTCGCCGGAAACGATTTGCTACAGGCCCCGAGCCGGTTCGTTCCGGCTCCTACCACGTGCGGTCGTGGCGGAATTGGTAGACGCGCAGCGTTGAGGTCGCTGTGGGGCAACCCGTGGAAGTTCGAGTCTTCTCGACCGCACCAGAATTTCAAGCCATTTTTCAGGCTTAACGCGTTGATATTGCTGCACAAATCAAACATTCGATTTTGTCGGCCTTGCGCGTAACGCCCGTTTTGTTCCACTAATTGCGCCACATACCAAGCCCCAGCGGCAGTTTTGTGGGTGCGTACATGGGTCGAAATCGAACCCGGATTGATCCCGACAGGTACCTCACCCAGCGCCAGGGATATTTCCACTACAAGCGCCGCGTGCCGGTGACCATCGCGCAGCCTTCTTCGTCCGCGCTAGTGTATCCGCGCGGTGGACGATGAGCCTCGAACGATGACGCGAGGTGGCGTTGGCAGCTCGGCGAAAACCGGGCCTATCCCGTCCACCCGAGGCCAGCCGAGATGCAATTGATCGATACGAGCAGGGCGTCGGTCGCCCGCTTTTGATCCGCCGTGCCGGCCCGAACTTCACGCAGCAGATCGACCTGCAGCCGGTGAATGTCGTCCATCTGTCGCCGCAGATTGTCGAAACGTCGCTTGAACATCGGGAAGCGCGCCGAAAGATCGCCTCCCGTGAGGTCACCAATCAGGCGTCGCGTCAACTCGTACTCGGCGGCGATGCGGGCGTAGATTCGCCGGGCCGCATCGCTGTCGGCCACCAGGCCGGCGTAGAGCCGCGCGATCTCCATGTCGGACTGGTAAAGTGTCTTCTCGGCCTCGTCGACGATCAGGCGGAAGAAGCGCGAGTGCTCGAACATGCGGGCCAGAAGTTCGCGCCCGGCCTCGCCGCGCACCGCGACGAATGCGCTGAGTGCGCTGCCGATGCCATACCAGCCGGTCAACAGATGACGGTTCTGGCTCCAGGCGAACACCCAAGGGATGGCGCGCAGGTCGGCAATGCCGCTGGCGCCGAAACGGCGATCCGGGCGTGAGCCCATTTTCAGGAGCGCCAGTTCCGCGACCGGGCTCGCCTGGTTGAAATAGTCGAGGAAGCCGGGCTCAGCCATCAGCCTGGCATAGGATGCCTGCGACATGCCCGCCAGGGCTTCCAGCGCTTCGTCGAACTCCGGCGTTTCCTTCGGCTCGACGTCACCGGGCGATCCGACACTGTGGGCCAGCACGCCGGCGGCGAGGACCTCGAGCTGGTTGAGGCCGGTGCCGCGATTGGCGAATTTCGACGAAACGACCTCGCCCTGCTCCGTCACCCGCATCGCTCCGGCGACGGTGCCTTGCGGCTGCGCCGCGATCGCCCGGCCGGTCGGCGCGCCGCCACGGCTGACGGAGCCGCCGCGGCCATGAAAGAAGCTGATCCTGACGGTGTGCTTGCGCCCGAGGGCGGCGAGGCGCTTTTGCGCCTTTGCCAGTTCCCAATTGGAGGCCAGGAATCCGCCGTCCTTGTTGGAATCCGAATAGCCAAGCATGATTTCCTGGCGCGCGCCGAAATCCCGCACCGTCCGCCTCACCAGCGAAACGCCGAGCAATCCGTTCAGGATGCCGGGGGCGGCCTGCAGATCGGCGATGGTCTCGAACAATGGCACGATCCGCAGTCTGATCGCGCCGCCGCTGCCGGGCGCGGTCGAGAGTCCGCAATGTTGCGCCAGCAGATAGACCGCCAGCAGATCGTCGGCCGAGCGGGTCATGCTGAGAACGAAAGAGCCTACGGTGTCGGCATCCGAGCTCGAGATATGCTCGCGGATGACGGAGAATGTCGAAAGCAGTTCACCTGCTTCAGGCGAGAGCCGGTCTGCGTCGATCTCCAGCCGCTCGCCCTGGCTGAGGGCGGCGCGGATGCGCGCCGACCATTGCGGCGTGCCGACTGCGACCGGATCGGCGGGATTTGTCAGCACAAACAGCTCGGCCAGCACCCGGTTGACGACCGTGGAGTTCTGCCGGATGTCGAGCGAGACCGTACGGAAGCCGAAGCTTCCGACTTGCCAAAGCAGAGGCTGGACGAAACGCCTGGCTACCGCGCGCCCTCCGATCGCTTCGAGAACGCAAGTCAGCCCGTTCAGATCAGCACGGAACGCCTCTGCCGAGAGATACGCCGCCGCACCGCCGTCTCGCGTGGCCACCAGCCGGGCAAGCATGGCCGACGCGAACTGGCGAAGCGGTTCGTCGGGGTTGCGGGCGGCGATCACGTGCGCCTCGCCGCTTTTATCAAGCGCCGTTTGCAGCACAGGCTTGAAGCTGGCCGGCAGGTCAATGACGTTCGAGCTGGCGCTGAGCACCGTCACCAGCCTCTGCATCTGCGTCAGATACCAGCCTATGGCGGTATTGCGGTATTCGGCCATGGCATGGGCGGTGACCGCGGCCGTCACATTTGGATTGCCATCGCGATCGCCGCCGATCCACGACGCGTAGCGCATGAAGGCGGGAATTCTGACCGGCTCTCCCGGATAGTGACGCTCGAAGGCGCCTTGAAGCTTGCCATAGAGCTGCGGCGTCGCCTCGAAGATGACTTCGCGAAAGAAATGCAGGCCCCAGGCGATCTCGCGTTCGACCGTCGGGCGTTCCAGTCGCAGCTCGCCCGTCATCCACAGAAGCTCGATCTCGCTCTCCAGATCGGCGACCAACAGGTCGCGTTCGCGCGGCGCCCAGCGCGGCTGGTCGAGCTCGGTCAGCTTGCGATAGATACGGCGGTGGATCTCCAGCACCGTGACGCGTTTGGCCTCCGTCGGGTGCGCGGTCATGGTCGGGCCGACGCAAAGCTCGTCGAGCGCCGCCTGGACTTTCTCCGCCGAGTGGCCGTTCGCCGCCATCTGCGCGATCACGCTGGCGAAGGATCCGGGCACTTCGTCGACACCGGCGCCTTGTTCGAGTTCGCGACGCGCCCGCATGGCAAGCAATTCGTCGGCGATCGTCAGCAACTGGAACCATACGCCGCTCGCCTGAAGCGCCGGGATGCGCTGCTCCGCGGCGAGGGAAACAAGCGACCTGCGTCCGCTCAGAACAGCGGCGATCTCGGGCTCGCGGGCGCTTGCGACCTGAAGCAGCAAGCGCAACAAAAGGCTGCGCTCGTCCTCACGAAATCTGATGGGTCTGCTTTGTTCCAAAGCCGCTTCCTCGTCCGCATCGATTGCCGCTGTAGCCGACCCTCAAGCGAGAGCGCCGGCTGTCAGGCACATTTTGCGCAATGCGGCCTTCGCCGGTCGCCGTCACGCCGCCTTCTTGGTCCGCGCCAGCGTGTCGGCCACGACCTCGCCGAAGGAGGCGGGGGTCGGCACGATGACGACGCCGGCTTCCTTCAGGATTTCGACCTTTTCCTGCGCCGACTCGCCGAAGGCGGAGATGATCGCGCCGGCATGGCCCATGCGGCGGCCTTTCGGCGCCGAAAGCCCGGCAATGTAGGCGATCAGCGGCTTGCGTCATGTTGTCGCGCGCCCAGATCGCGGCTTCGGCTTCCTGCGGGCCGCCGATCTCGCCGATCATCACCACGGCGTCGGTGTCCTCGTCGCGCTCGAAAAGCTCCAGGATGTCCTTGAAGGACGAGCCGTTGATCGGATCGCCGCCGATGCCGACGCTGGTCGACACGCCGATGCCGAGCGCTTTCATCTGCGAGGCCGCCTCGTAGCCGAGCGTGCCCGAGCGGCCGACGATGCCGACGCGGCCGGGGAGATAGATGCTGCCGGGCATGATGCCCATCAGCGCCTGCCCGGGCGTGATGACGCCGGCGCAGTTCGGCCCGATCAGGCGCATGCGGTCCTCGAAGCGATAGCGGCGCATGTAGCGCTTGACCTGCATCATGTCCTGCGAAGGGATGCCGTCGGTGATGCAGACGCAGAGCTTTATGCCGGCGTCCGCGGCTTCCATGATGGAATCGGCGGCAAAGGGCGGCGGCACGAAGACGATGCTGGCCTCGGCGCGGGTCTCGCGCACCGCGCCCTTGACGGTGTTGAAGACGGGCAGGCCGAGATGGGTCTGGCCGCCCTTGCCGGGGGTGACGCCGCCGACCACCTTGGTGCCGTAGCGCTTCATGTCCTCGGCATGGAAGCTGCCGATCTTGCCGGTGAAGCCCTGGACGATGACGCGTGTGCTGCGGTTGAGCAGGATTGCCATTTTTTCGACCTCCCTCAGGCTGCTTTTTTCTTCTTGGCGGCCGCGCGCCAGGCGGCGACGGCCTTTTCGGCGGCTTCGGCCAGCGTGTCGGCAACGATCACCGCCTCGCCGGAGTCGGCCAGGATGCGGCGTCCTTCCTCGACCTTGGTGCCGGAGAGCCGCACCACCAGCGGCACGTCGACGCCGACCTCACGGATCGCCTTGATCACGCCTTCGGCGACCCAGTCGCAGCGGTTGATGCCGGCGAAGATGTTGACGAGGATGGTCTCGACATTCTTGTCGCCGAGCACGGCGCGGAAGGATTTCGCCACCCGCTCGGGCGAGGCGCCGCCGCCGATGTCGAGGAAGTTGGCCGGCTCGCCGCCGGCGATCTTGATCATGTCCATCGTCGCCATGGCGAGACCGGCGCCGTTGATGATGCAGCCGATATTGCCGTCGAGGCCGACATAGGAAAGGCCGCGGTCGCTGGCGAAGGTTTCGCGCGGGTCTTCCTGGCTCTTGTCGCGCAGCTCGGAGATCTCCGGTCGGCGGAACAGCGCGTTCTCGTCGAACGACATTTTCGCGTCGAGCGCGACGAGGTTGCCGTCGCGGGTCACCACCAGCGGATTGATCTCCAGCATCGAGGCGTCGTAGTCGCGGAACACCTGGTAGCAGCCGAGGATGGTCTCGGTCGCCTTGCCGATCAGATTGTTGTCAAGGCCGAGGCCGAAGGCGATCTCGCGTGCCTGGAAATCGCTGCATGCCGACGCCGGGATCGACCGTGGCGCGGATGATCGAATCCGGCTTCTTCTCGGCGATCTCCTCGATCTCCATGCCGCCGGCGGCCGAGGCCACGATCATGACGCGCTCTTCCTTACGGTCGAGCACGAAGCCGAGATAGAGCTCCTGCGCGATGTCGACCGCCTCCTCGAGATAGAGGCGCGATATCAGCTTGCCGCGCGGGCCGGTCTGCTGGGTCACCAGCTTGCGGCCGAGCATCGCCTCGGCGGCGTTGGAGATCTCCTCGTCATTGGAGCAGAGCTTGATGCCGCCGGCCTTGCCGCGCGCGCCGGAATGGACCTGCGCCTTCAGCACCCATTTCGAGCCGCCGATCTCGCTGGCGCGGTAGGTCGCCTGCTCGGGGCTGTAGGCGAGGCCGCCGCGCGGGACATGGACCCCGTGGCGGGCGAGCAGTTCCTTGGCCTGATATTCGTGAATGTCCATTTTGTCCTCCCTGAACCGTCAATGCGCGGCGACGCGCGGCTGGCTGGCGCGTTCGATGGCTTCGTTGACCACCAGCACGTTGCGCGCCATGCGCTCCGACGCGGCGTCGATCATCTTGCCGTCGAGCGCTGCCGCTCCCTTGCCCTGCGCCTCGGCCTCCTTCAGCACTTCGATGATGCGCCTGGCGCGCGTCGACCTCCTTTTCCGGCGGCGAGAAGACGTCGTTGGCGAGCGCGATCTGCGAGGGGTGGATCGCCCATTTGCCCTCGATGCCGAGCGCGGCGGCGCGGCGTGGCGCCGGCGATGTAGCCCTCCGGATCGGAGAAATCGCCGAACGGTCCGTCGATGGCGCGCAGGCCGTAGGCGCGGCAGGCGACGGTCATGCGCGACAGAGCGAAATGCCACTGGTCGCCGGGATAGTCGGGGTTGAGCCCGCCGATGTTGACGGTGCGCGCCTTGCAGCTCGCGGCATAGTCGGCGACGCCGAAATGCATCGCCTCCAGCCGGCCGGGCGTGGCGGCGATCGCCTCGACATTGGCCATGCCGAGCGCGGTCTCGATCAGCGCTTCGAGGCCGACGCGGGTCTTGAAACCCTTGGCCATCTCGATCTGGTTGACCATGGCCTCGACCATGTAGAGGTCGGCCGGCACGCCGACCTTCGGCACCAGGATCGTATCCAGCCGGTCGCCGGCCTGTTCCATCACGTCGACCACGTCGCGATACATGTAGTGCGTGTCGAGGCCGTTGATGCGCACCGAGACGGTCTTGCCCTTGGCGCGCCAGTCGATGTCGTTGAGCGCCTGGATGATGTTCTTGCGGGCGCGTTCCTTGTCCGGCGGCGCGACCGCATCCTCGATGTCGAGGAAGATGAAGTCGGCGGCGCTGTTGGCCGCCTTGTCGATCATCTCCGGGCTGGAGCCCGGGACGGCGAGTTCGCTGCGCTGCAGCCGCAGTTTCTTCAGGTGGTTGATCGTGTGGCTCATGCGTCGCGCTCCGTTCAGGCGGCTTCGGCGATCGGCGGACTGCGGCCGAGCGGCGGAAATGCTGCGATCGCGGCGCCGACGCCGGAGCCAGGCGCCAGCTTGCACGCCGCAGTCGAGCAGCGCCAGTTCGGCGGCGGACAGCGAGGCCAGCACCATCACCTCGTTCAGCCAGCCGAGATGGCCGATGCGGAAGACCTTGCCGGCCACCTTGTTGAGGCCGCCGCCGAGCGAGGTCTGGTAGGTTCTGGTAGGCGTGCTTGACGACGTCGGCGCTGTCGATGCCTTCCGGCACGAGGATGGCGCTGACCGTATCGGAGTGCCATTTCGGCGCCTTGGCGCAGAGCTTCAGGCCCCAGGCGTCGACCGCCTTGCGCACGCCTTCGGCGAGGCGGTGGTGACGGGCGAAGATGTTCTCGAGCCCTTCCTCGGCGATCAGGTCGAGCGAGGCGCGCAGGCCGCGCAGCAGCTGCGTCGCCGGCGTATAGGGGAAATAGCCGGTGTCGTTGGCGCGGATCATGTCCTCGAAGGAGAAGAAGCAGCGCCGGTGGGTGGCCGTCTTCGAGGCCGCCAGCGCCTTCTTGCTGACCGACAGGAAGCCGAGGCCGGCGGGCAGCATGAAGCCTTTCTGCGAGCCGCTGACGGCGCAGTCGACGCCCCATTCCTCCTGGCGGAAATCGATCGAGCCGATCGACGACACGCCATCGACGAAGAGCAGCGCCGGGTGGTTGGCGGCGTCGAGCGCGGCGCGGCAGCCGGCGACGTCGCTGGTGACGCCGGTGGCGGTCTCGTTCTGCGTGCAGAAGACCGCCTTGATGCGGTGCGCCTTGTCGGCCTTCAGCCTCTCGGCATAGAGCTCGAGCGGCACGCCCGTTCCCCACTCGCAGTCGATGCACATCGACCTCGAAGCCGAGGCGTTCGGCCATGTCGACCCACAGATGCGAGAACTGGCCGAAGCGCGACATCAGCACGCGGTCGCCGGGGCTGAGCACGTTGGTCATCGCCGCTTCCCAGGCGCCGGTGCCGGACGAGGGGTAGATGAAGACGCGGCCGGTCTCGTTCTTGAAGACCTTCTTGATGTCCTCGAACAGCGGCAGAGTGAGATCGGGGAAGCGAGGCGGCGCGCATGTCCTCCATCGGCAGGTTCATCGCTTGCCGGACCTGTTCGGGGATGTTGGTCGGTCCGGGAATGAAAAGATGGGTGAAGCCGGCCATGCTGCGAACTCTCCTCCTGATCCAGCAAAGCGGTGATGGGGAGTTTCGTTTTTACGGCGGGCGGCAACAACACCTTGCCGGGTAAGATCTCGCCGCGCGCGGGTGGGGAAAGCCTACCCGTTGGCCTACCGCCGCTTGCCTACCCGAATGGCTGCTTCTGACTGCGGCGCTTCTCGCTCGAATAGAGCGCGACGGCCATCGCCCGGTTGCGGACGTCGAGCTTGTCGTAGAGATTCTTGAGGTGGTATTTCACCGTGTTCTCGGAAATCCCCGTCCGCGTTGCGATCTGAAGGTTGGTCCAACCGTCGGAAAGCACCGCCAGCAGTTCGCGTTCGCGAACCGTGAGCTGCGACAGCGGCGTGTCGTTGACCTTGTTGATGTCGATATAGGGGATGCAGATGCGGCCATGCGCGACGGCCAGGATCGTCTCGAAGATGATCGGCGGGTCGTCAAACTGGAAGCAATAGCCATGCGCACCGAGCCGCACGCATTGCTTCAGGATGCCGATGTCATGGTCGTTGGAAAACACAGTGATCCGCACGTCGAGCCTGCGGCTCTGGATCTCGGCCAGAACATCGGCGCCGTCCATGTCGGCGAGCTTCCAGCCGATGACGGCGACGTCGAATTCGGCTCCGCCGCCAGGTCCAGGAGCTGCTTGCCGCTTTGCATGGAGCCGAGAAACTCGAAGCGCCCGTCGCACTCCAGCATTTCGCGCAGCGCCGATACGACGAGCGGATTGCGTTCGGCGACGATCACGCGCACGCGCCGCTCCGCCGATTGCCTTACTCTTTCTCTGCGGCTTGATCTTCAAGGGCTTCCGGTTGTTCTGGACCAATTTGCGGGCGCGGCGGGTTCCGTTGCGTCTCTGGACCTGCGTCGATGGCAATTCTGCCCCAATGGCAAAGGGTGCTCTTTCCCTAGCGACATGCATTGTCGCGCCGCTTGAAGCCGGTTTTGCGCCTGGGCAGGCTATCGACAACGGCCTGGCGCTGCAGATAATGGCCGATTTCGTCGGGCTTCCCTGACCGCCCAGTAACGTAAATGTAAGGTCGACACGCTATTGCTCACTTGGTCACGCATGTTCAATTTCGGCGGATCAGCATGTCCTTATCTTCTGAAGTCTCGGACTACAGTCCGGCCGGCAAATGGTCGGTGAGACTGGCCTTCTTCATCGGCACATATGTGCTGATCTCATTTTTCTTGAGTCCGGCGACTTTTCTCACCCTCGGCCTGATCTACGTCGACAAGTTCGCTCGCGCGGTCCCGATATTGCTGGTTGGCAGCGCCGCCGTCGCGGGGCTGCTTTATGGCCGGGACGCGCCGACGAAATATGCAATCAACTGGGTTCGGACACGGTGGTGGAACTGTCTGCCGGTGCTTCTGTTCTTTCTCGCCGGCGTGACAGCCTTCTCCAACTTCAAGATCCTGATCTCCGACGGTCCTTCCGTTTTATGCCGACACGTGGTTTGCCGATCTAGACGAGTGGATACACCGGGCGGCGCCGTGGGAATTGGCGCATCGCCTCGACAATGGGCTTTGGGCGTTTTTCATCTTCAATATCTATGAGGTGGTGTGGTTCGCGCAGTGGTTCGGCACGATTCTGCTGGTGGGCATGTGGTCGAACCCGATCGCACGCATCCGCTATCTTTGGGCGGTGGCCCTGACCATCTCGATCGTCGGCACCTTGCTCGCGCTCCTGCTGTCGTCGGCTGGTCCCATCTACTACGACCACTTTGTCGGCGGCGATCGCTTCGGTGGTTTGAAGGTCGCCCTGTCCGGCCTGGAGTCCAGCGTCGTCGTGCGCGAATATGCCGACTATCTCTTGATGCTCTATACGACCGGACATACTGGCCTCGGGGGCGGCATTTCGGCCATGCCCAGCCTGCATGTGGCGCTTGTCGTGCTGAATGCCTTTTTCCTGTCGTCCCTGAACCGTTGGGCTGGCGCTGTCGGCTGGATCTTCGCGGGTCTGATCCTGTACGGGTCGGTGTATACCGGATGGCACTACGCCGTTGACGGCTACGTCGCCATCGCCGTGGTATCGGTGATCTGGTGGGCGACCGGGCGCCTCGTGCGCGAATAGGGAGCGCGGCATTGCCGGCATCAAACGCTGGCCACGCGGGCAGGGCGCGTTTCGCTTGAAATTCCCATGCGTTAGAGCGACAGCTTGTCAAGCCGATTCGTGCTGCCGCCCTACTGTCTTTGTTCTGAGCGCCGGACTTCCGAAAACCGGTTTCCACTTTTCGGGATCATGGTCTAGACCTGACGGGCACCTTTTCCGGAAGGGATGATGGCGGGAGGCGCCGGTGGAAGGCGAACACGAACAGACGAGCGGCGCCAAGGCCGCTGACGAGGCCCACGCCGACATCTATGGCGAGGACGGCGCCGTTCTGTCGTCCTTCCTGGCGCATGTCGGCGCGGCGATCGCCGATCGCGATACGCTGACGCTGAAGCGCGAAGTCGACGACCTGCACCAGTCGGAACTCGGCGATCTGCTCGAAGCGCTGCATCCCGAGCAGCGCCGCGCGCTGGTCGAGCTGCTCGGCGACGATTTCGACTTTTCGGCGCTGACCGAGGTCGACGAGGCGATCCGCCTCGAGATCGTCGACAATCTGCCGAACGCGCAGATCGCGCAGGCGGTGCAGGAGCTCGATTCCGACGACGCCGTCTACATTCTCGAAGACCTCGACCAGGAGGACCAGGACGAGATCCTGTCGCAGCTGCCGTTCACCGAGCGGGTCCGGCTGCGCCGCTCGCTCGACTATCCCGAAGAGACGGCCGGCCGCCGCATGCAGACGGAGTTCGTCGCCGTGCCGCCGTTCTGGACGGTCGGCCAGACCATCGACTACATGCGCGAGGACAAGGATCTGCCCGACCGCTTCAGCCAGATCTTCGTCATCGATCCGACCTTCAAGCTGCTCGGCGCCATCGATCTCGACCAGATCCTGCGCACCAAGCGCGCGGTCAAGGTCGAGGAGATCATGCATGAGACCAGGCACGCCATCCCGGCCACGATGGACCAGGAAGAGGCGGCGCGGGAATTCGAGCAATACGACCTTCTCTCCGCCGCCGTCGTCGACGAGAACGAGCGGCTGGTCGGCGTGCTGACCATCGACGACGTCGTCGACGTCATCCAGCAGGAGGCCGAGGAAGACCTGATGCGCCTGGGCGGCGTCGGCGACGAAGAGCTGTCCGATACGCGTCGCTGTCGACGTCGCGCTCGCGCGTGCCGTGGCTGCTGGTCAATCTGCTGACGGCGTTCTCTGGCGGCCTCGGTGATCGGCCTGTTCGAGCGCGACGATCGAGCAGATCGTGGCGCTTGCCGTGCTGATGCCGATCGTCGCCGCGCATGGGCGGCAATGCCGGCATCGCAGACGATGACGGTGACCGTGCGCGCGCTCGCCACACGCGACCTCGATATCTACAATGCCGGCCGCATCATCCGCCGCGAGGTGGGCGTCGGGCTCGTTGAACGGCATCATCTTCGCCGATGCTGATCGGCATCGTCGCCGGCTGCCTGGTTCCGCGACCCCAATCTCGGCGGCATCATCGCGGCGGCGATGATCATCAACATGATCGCCGCAGCCCTCGCCGGCATCCTGATCCCGCTGCTGCTCGACCGCTTCGGCGCCGATCCGGCGGTGGCCTCGGCGGTCTTCGTCACCACGGTCACCGACGTCATCGGCTTTCTTCGCCTTTCTCGGGCCTGGCCACCTGGTGGTTCGCAGTCTGGGCCGCTGAAGACAACCAGCTGAGCGTCGCCTCGTCAATTGACTTTTACGTAAATGCCGTGCGAGGCTCGCGCGGGGTTTCCTGCCGAATCCGGCATGGAGCGGGTGATCGGAATGGCGGAGGTGCCGCGCAGGCGGCCGCTGACTCATGTCCGGCATTTGGAGCAAGGATGCGGGAATATTATACGATCACCGAACTGACGCGCGAATTCGATGTGTCGACGCGCACGCTGCGCTTCTACGAGGACGAGGGGCTGGTCCATCCGGTGCGGCGCGGCCGCACCCGGCTGTTCCGCCCGTCCGACCGGCATCTGATCCGCCAGATCATGCGCGGCAACGGCTCGGCTTCTCGATCAACGAGATCCGCGAAATCATCCAGATGTACAAGGAGCCGCCCGGCGAGGTCGGTCAGCTGAACCTGATGATCAAGCGCATCGAGGAAAAGCGCGAGGATCTGCGCCAGAAGCGCCGGGATCTCGAGGAGACGCTGGCGGAACTCGACCAGGCTGAGGAGTCCTGCGTCGAGCGGCTGGTGGAGCTCGGCGTCAACACCTGAACGCGGCCGTTTTTCGATCTGCGCCAGCGCCCTTGGCGAGCCCGAGCTCAGATCCAGCGCCGCACGCGTTTGGCGTAGTCGCGGTATTTCTTGCCGAATTTGGCCGCCAGTATCTTTTCCTCGCTCTCGATCGCGACCTTCTGCGTCGCGAAGGCGGCGATGAGGGCGAGCGGCAGGAACCAGACGATCCCGGAGATAAAGGCGACGCCGATCAGCAGCAGCGTGTTGGCGAGATACATCGGGTTGCGGGTGACGCCGAACGGGCCGGAGGTGACCAGATGCTCCGGCACGCCGTTGGGGTTGCATCGTCGTCTTGGCCCGCAGTCATGGCGCGGATGGCGGTGAACCACAGCGCGGCGACGGCCGAACAGCGCCACCCAGCCGGCCGCGAACAGAATGTCGCCCAGCGAGATCGCCGATCCAGGGCAGGGGATAGAAGAGGCCGAGCACGATGCTGATGGCGATGGCCGCGACAGTAGATCAGCGGCGGCCATGGGATCAGCCCGGGTTTCGGCCCGGTTTTGAAGCTTGTCGGTCATTGTTGCCCTCCCTCCGTCATCGGGCTCTCGTCCGTCTTGGCGGTGCAGATGCCGGCGAGGTCGCCCAGATGCGCTTTGAATTCCGGGGTCTGGTCGCCATTGTAGAGCCGGTCGAATGTCGCCTCGCTCTGCAGCGTGTCGAGCATGCACACACAATAGCTGGCGCAGAACTCGGTGTCGCGCTGCTGTTCGCAGGATACCTGGCAGGATTCAGGAAGACGCACTTCGCGTGTCTCGACCGGCGCCGGCGCGATCTGCGAGAACAGCCAGACGCAGCCGAACAGCAGCGGCTGGTGGATCAGGTAGAAGGCGAGGCTGTGGCGGCCGATGAAGATCAGCGGCTTGCGACCAGCGGCCGGGCGCAAGCGTCGCCAGCCGCGCAAGCAGGCCGGCGCTGGAGCGAGCTTCGCCGCGGCGATGCCCGACAAGCACGGCGCCGAACCAGGGGAACAGCGGCACATAGTCGTTGGAGCGCGGGTTGATCGCCGACAGGCCGACCCACCACAGCGCCGGATGGTCGAAGAATTCGGACCGCAGGTAGAATGGGCGCTGCGATGACGAGCGCCGCCACGACGCAGCGTCAGCAGCGCCGGCAGCCGCAGGAAGGCAAGGCCGAGCAGGCTGGCCAGCGCGATCTCGTGCAGGATGCCGAAGAAGATGAAGCTGTCCGGCGTGACGAAGTAGGTGACCGCCGATATGGCGAGCGCCGCCGCGGCGACCATGGCGAACCGCTTCCAGAAGCCCGGCCAGCGGATCTGCCTGCCATGGGCGAGGAACAGGCTGACGCCGACCAGGAACAGGAAGGTCGAGGCGATGCAGCGCGCATAGATCTTCCACCAGCCGAAGGCGGTGAGGCCGGGATCGGTATAGCCGAAATTTTCGAGATCCCAGGTGAAATGGTAGCTCGCCATGGCGATCAGCGCGATGCCGCGCACGATGTCGATGGCGTCGATGCGCCTCGACTTCGACGGGTCCTGAACGGGTCTGCCGGCGTATGAAGGCTCATGGTCTCGCGATCCGATTCACTGGTGCCAGAACGACTATCACGGTTGCACCGGGCAAAAGAAGGCGGGCCGCCGCCGCTTCCGCGTCAATCTCCCGTTGACTCTCCTCCGGTCGAAGCCGCATCGGAATCGCTTTAGGCCAGAGGCGGAAAGCCTTTGGCCGGTTTCGCTTTTCGGCCTGAGCGGGTCGATTTCCTGCTACCGGCTAGCGACTGGTCCGGCCAGATTTGACCGGCGAATTTCACGGCCGGAGGGTCAATGTCCACCCATGTGCGCCACCCGATCTGGCTTCCGGCTCGTCAGGCCGGCCGGATGCACGCACCTTCGCCTCGCTCTATGCGGCTCGAAGTCTTTCGCCCGCGCCACCGATCTCCAGCGTCATCCCGATCCAGGCCTACGAGATCCTGCACAACGAGCAGATCGTCTCGATCCTCTACACCATCGTGGCGCTGCTCGGGCTTTCGGTGACCTTGTTCATGCCGATGCTGATCCGCCGCTTTGCGCGGCGCTGGGTCTACACAGCCGGCGCCTGCCTGCTCGCCATCGGCTCGCTGTTCTTCGTCACGCATACGCTGACCGGGCAGCTCATCGGCATGCTCTGCCGCGTCATGGGCGCTAGCGCGCTGTCGATCACGCTCAACCTCTACATCATGGACCACATCCGCAAGACCGACTTCATGCAGGCCGAAATCGCTGCGCATGGCGTGGTCGATGTTCGCCTGGACCGGCGGCCCGACGCTCGGCATCTTCCTCTACACGCAGCTTCGGCATCTATGCCGCGCATGGCGCGGTCGTCGATCTTTGCCCTGGCGCTGCTCGTGCTGTTCTGGACCTACCGGCTCGGCGACAACCCGTCGATCCGCCCGGGCAAGACGCCGACCGGCCAATCCGCTTGCCAATATCGGCCGCTTCGTCGCGCAACCGCAGGCTGAGGCTTGCCTGGCTGATCGCCTTCGGACGCTCCTGCTTCTGGACGACGTTCTTCGTCTATGGGCCGCTGTTCATGGTGATCACCGGCGAGGGCGAACTCGCCGGCGGCCTGCTGGTGTCGGCCGGCAATGCGCTTCTGTTCACAGCGATCTTCTGGGGCAGGGCCGGCAAGCGCTTCGGCGCGCCGACGGACGATGACGCTTTGCCTATTTCGCCATGTCGGCCACGCTTCTGGCGGCGGGCGCGTGCGGCGAAACCGTGCCGCTGCTCACCGGCGCCTTCCTGCTGTGCGGCGCCTTCTTCGCCATTGCGCTCGACGCACTCGGCTCGACCGCCTTCATGCGCTCGGTCAGGTTCTACGAGAGGGCGCAGATGGCGGCGGTCTACCGGACCTATCTCGACTTCTCCGAGCTGACTGCCGCCGCTGGTCTATTCGGTGGTGCTGGCATTTTTCGGTCTGGGCTCGGTCTTCGCCACGCTCGGGTCTACTTGCCGCTGTCTGCGGCTTCGTCACCTGGCGCTATCTGCCGAAATCGCTTTGACGTTCAGGCCTGGGTGAGACTGCGCGCGTGCCGCTCGCGCACCCAGTTGTGGAAGCGGTGCAGGTCGTATTCCTCGGGCATCAGCACGCCGGCCTCGTGGCGCAGCGAGCGCAGGCCCTTCTGGTTGACCTCGCAGATCGCGGCGTCTTCCTCCAGCACCTGCCGTGCCGAAGGCGACGATATTGTCGATGTCGGCCTGCGGCGCCGCCAGCGCCTCGGGCGGGAACAGCCATTCGGCGGTGAGTTCGGTCTGCTCCGGGCCGAGCGGCACCAGCCGCACGGTGCGGACATAGTCGACATGGCCGACGATGAACATCGACGGCAGGCTGGTGGCGTAGGTCTGGCCGGCGGCGCGTTCGGCCGGCGTCAGGCCGGCAAAGACCGGGCCATGTGCTTGCCCGTCGCGCGACCAGGTCTCGGCGCCGGCGCGCAGGCCGCCGGAAAATTCCGGCGCGTCATTGTCGGCATGGCGAGCCCAGTCGGGGTCGTCGTGCCGGCCCATCAGGCCGCGGCCATAGATCGGCACCAGCCGCGACAGGTCCTTGTGGACGCCGGGGCAGTGCAGGCACTCGTTGAAGTTCTCCCAGAAGATCTTCCAGTTGCAGTTCATCACCTTGCGCAGCACATGGCCGATGACCAGCGTTTCCAGCGGCCAGTTGGCGAGGTTGCCGGATGCCGGATCGAAGGATGTCTGCGCCGAGCCGGCCGCGTCCTCCTGCCAGATTGACGAAGACGAAGCCGCGCCATACCGACAGCGCCACGCGGTAGAGCGGATGGTCGGCCTTGTCGAAGCCCTCGGGCAGCGACTTCGACGGCACGCGCACGAGATCGCCGCGCAGCGAATAGGACCAGGCGTGGTAGGGGCAGGTGATCAGCCGCGCCTTCAGCCGGCCCTCGCTCTCCTGGCAAAGCTGCGAACCGCGATGCCGGCAGGTGTTGTGGAAGGCGCGCAGTTCGCCGGTGTCGTCGCGCAGCACGACGATTTCCTGCGTGCCGACGCGGAAGGTCCTGAATGCCAGCGGCTGGGCAAGGTCGGCCTCGCGGCAGACCAGCAGCCAGCTTTTGTACCAGATGGCGTCGAGGTCGCGCTGGTAGGCGTCGGCGTCCCAATAGGCCGAGCGACGGCAGCGTCGGCTCAGCCTGCGTCAGGCCGTTATAGAGGTCGCGTTCGGCTCGGATTGGGTTGCATGGCTGGCTTCCTCTGGATGGACGCAGCCGACACCCCGGCCAAATCTTTGTCAATTCGCGCGCCGTCGCCATTGCTGGCTCGCAGTCGCGGACGCTATGGTCGATTGTCATCTCCGGACATTCCGATGGTCGCCCAGGTCAGCAACATGGCCGCACGAACGATGTCGCTCACGCCGGAACTGGTCGCGCGCTGCCAGCGGCGAGATCGAGGACACCGGACCAGACCCGGACGCTGCCCATCTGGACGACAGCGACTATGACGCGATGGTGGACGAATGCAGGCCGAACTGCCCGACAGCGAGCCGCTGTGGCTGTTCGGCTACGGCTCGCTGATCTGGAAACCGGAAATCGATCATGTCGAGGAACGGGTCGCGCTGGCGCGCGGCTGGCACCGTTCCTTCTGCATGAAGATGACGCGCTGGCGCGGCACAAAGGACAGCCCGGCCTGATGATGGCGCTCGACCGCGGCGGGCAGTGCAAGGGCGTCGCCTTCCGGCTGGCCGACGGCGACCGGCGCGAGCAGCTCGGACAGGCTTTTCCGGCGCGAAGTGACGCTGAAGCCGACAAGCTACCGTCCGCGCATGCTGAAGCTTGCAAGCGACGGCGGTCCGCTCAGGGCCTGGCTTTCGTCATCAACCGCAACGGCCTGACCTATTCCGGTCCGCTCGACGAAGACGAAGGTCGTCGACAGGCTGGCGACATCTTGCGGGCACTGGGGATCGGGCGCCGACTATCTCTACAACACGGTGAAGAATCTGGAGCAGCGCGGCATTCACGACCGCCATCTGTGGCGGCTGCAGCGGCTGGTTGCCGAGCGGATCACTGCCTCGAACGCGCGTAGACGCTGCATGCGACGCATTCGCGATGGTCGGCCGGCGGAATTTGGTTTGCCGGACGCGGCTGATTTCAGCCTATAGTCACGCATGTCGTCGGTTCCGTTAGGGACCAAGAGGGAATGCGGTGAGGGCTAATTGTTGCCCAATGCCGTGGCTGCCCCCGCAACTGTGTGCGGTAGTCCTCTCCAAAGCCACTGAGGATTTTTCTTCGGGAAGGTGGGGAAGGGCGCTGATCCGCGAGCCAGGAGACCTGCCGGCGACAGGGAACTGACTTCGATGCCCTCGGGTGGAGGGCGAAAGGACAAGATATGAATACCGCTTCCGTCTCTCTCGGCGCTTCCGTCTCCTCGCAGTCGCGCTTCATGCAGCTCGTGCTTAGCGCGTTTCTCGGCATTTTCGTCATCGGCGTTGTCGGCTTCTCGCATATCGAAGCGGTCCACAATGCCGCGCACGACTATCGCCATTCGATGGCGTTTCCCTGCCACTGACGAGGATCTGACATCATGAACCTGTTTCGCAACGTCGTGTTCATCGCGGCGATCGCCGGGCTCGTGGCCGGCGTCGTTCTCGCCTGCATGCAGGCCTATGCCACCGTGCCGCTCATCCTGAAGGCGGAAGTCTACGAACAGGCCGGTGGCGGCCATCAGCATGAGCATGCCGCGGCGCCCGCTGCCAGCGCACGGCAACGCCAGAGCCGCTGCACCGGCTGACCAATGCCATGAGCAGCGCAGCACCGGCGCCGGCTGAGGCAGCGGCTCCGGCGGAGGACGAAGGCTGGGCGCCGGCCGACGGCTTCGAGCGCTTCGCCTTCAGCGTGCTGGCCAACATCGTCACCGGCATCGGCTTCGCGCTGGTCCTGGTCGCGGTTTCCGGAATTCGCCGGCGGCATCGGCAACTGGCGCCAGGGCGTGTTCTGGGGCCTGGCCGGCTTTGCCGTGTTCACGCTGGCGCCGGGCCTCGGCCTGCCGCCGGAACTGCCGGCCATGCCGGCGGCCGATCTCATCGCAGCGCCAGATCTGGTGGGTGGCGACGGTGGTGGCGACCGCGGCCGGCCTTGCGCTGATCGCCTTCCGCAAGTCGCTGCCGCTGGCGATCCTGGCCGTGGTCCTGATCGTCGCGCCGCATATCGTCGGCGCGCCGCAGCCCGACAGCTTCGAGACGCCGATCCCCGAAGGCCTGCATCACCAGTTCGTGGTGGCGGTGACGGTGACCAATCTGGTGTTCTGGCTGGTGCTCGGCGCCGTCGTCGGCGTGGTGCGCGGCCGCTTCACCGGCACGGCGACCAGCCTGCGCGACAGCTTTGCCTGATCGCAAGTTTGACCTTCATCATCGGCGGTGCGCGCTCCGGCAAGAGCGCGCATGCCGAAACCCTGGTGACGGCGCTGCCGCGCGCCATGGACCTATATCGCCACCGCTGAAGCCTATGACGACGAGATGCGCGAGCGCATCGCGCTGCACCGCGTCGCGGCGCGGCGAAGGCTGGGCGACCATCGACGCGCCGCTCGATCTTGCCGGCGCGCTCGACGGCGCTGCCCGACGGCCAGCCGGTGCTGGTCGATTGCCTGACGCTGTGGCTGACCAACCATATGCTGGCCGAACATGATCTCGACGCGGAGTGCCGGCGGCTGGCGGATGTGCTGTCGCGGCCGCGCGGGCCGTGGTTCGTGGTCTCCAACGAAGTCGGACTAGGCATCGTGCCCGACAATGCGCTGGCCCGCCGGTTCCGCGATGCCGCCGGCCGGCTCAACCAGCAGGTCGCGGCGATTGCCGATACGGTGCTATTCATGGTGGCGGGGCTGCCGCTCAAGGTGAAATGAGATGACCGACATCGACGCAAAGGACGAGGAACGCCACCGCGCCAAGATGGCCAAGCGCAAGGCGGTGCAGGACGCCGAGGTCGCGGGCAAGACGGTCGAGAAGGGGCTGCTGATCGTCAACACCGGTCCCGGCAAGGGCAAGACCACGGCCGCCTTCGGGCTGGCGCTGCGCATGCTCGGCTACGGCAAGCGCGTCGGCGTCGTCCAGTTCATCAAGGGCAAATGGCACACCGGCGAGAAGGATGCCTTCGCGGCGTTCGGCGACCGCGTCGTCTGGCACACGATGGGCGAGGGGTTCACCTGGGAGACGCAGGATCTGAAGCGCGACATCGCGGCCGCCGAAGCCGCCTGGGCCAAGGCGCTGGAACTGATCGCCGATCCGTCGATCAGCCTCGTCGTGCTCGACGAACTCAACATCGCGCTGCGCTACGACTATCTCGACCTCGACAAGGTGGTCGCGGCGCTGAAGGCGCGGCGCGAAGGCCTGCATGTCGTCGTCACCGGCCGCAACGCCAAGCCGGCGCTGGTCGAGGCGGCCGACCTCGTCACCGAGATGGGCGTGACCAAGCACCATTTCGCCGCGGGCGTGAAGGCGCAGCAGGGGATCGAGTTTTGAGGGTCTTTACCCTCCCCCGATCGAACGCCAGGGACTGGCTAGAGGCAGCGCGCTCACGAACGTCACGGTAGAGTCGAGCCACGCACGCGATCAGGATGCCGACAGCACCGAACAGCCCGATCAGCAGATAGTCGGCGACCTGGTAGAGCTTCAGCGCCCGCCTGATATCGAGTGCTATCGGCTTCGCGCCGGCCGCCTTCGCCCATGAAGGCATCCTCGACGACAACGCCGCCATAGCTGCGCGGTCCGGCGAGCGCCAGGCCGAGCGCGCCGGCCATCGCCGCTTCCGGCCAGCCGGCATTGGGCGAGCGGTGCTTTCTCGCGTCGCGCCGCACCGCCTGCCAGGCATTGCGCGGGTCGGCGCCGTTGACGAGAAAGGCGGCAGCGACGATCAGCAGCGCCGTCAGCCGGGAGGCCGGCAGGTTGATCCAGTCGTCGAAACGCGCCGCCGCCCAGCCGAAGGCCTCGTGGCGCGGGGTGCGGTGGCCGATCATCGAATTGGCGGTGTTGGCGGCCTTGTAGGCGACGCCGCCGGCCAGCCCGCAGACGCCGGTCCAGAAGGCGGGCGCGACGATGCCGTCGGAAAAATTCTCGGCCAGGCTCTCGATCGCGGCGCGGCTGACGCCGGCTTGGTCGAGCTTTTCGGGATCGCGGCCGACGATGCGCGAGACGGCGATGCGGCCGAGCGCCAGCCCGCCGGTGTCGAGCGCATCGGCCACCGCCTCGACATGCTCGGCCAGGCTCTTCTGCGACAGCAGCGACGATGCCAGGATTGCCGTGATGAGCAGGCCGGCGGGAAAGAGCTGCCAGAGCAGGAGTTGCACGGCCAAGGCGATGGCCGCCGGCACCAGCACGATGACCAGCAAGCGCCTGACGCCCCGGCGGCGACGCAGCGCGTCGGAATCAGTGGCGCGGTTGAGCCTGCGGTCGAGAAAGGATATCAGCCTGCCGAACCAGGTGACGGGATGGCCGATGGCGCGAAACAGCCAGTCCGGGTAGCCCAGGATGCGTTCGATGGCCAGCGACAGGAAGGCGATCAGGACCGACATGAAGCTTTCTGATGGAGCGATTGCTGCGGTGGATCACGGCGGAAGCCTTGGCCGGGCGAGCGCGCTCTTCCCTCACGCGCCACAGCCTTTCGTCGATCTCTCGACCGGTATCAATCCGCACTCCTATCCGCTTTTCGAACTGCCCGCCACCGCCCTGTCGCGATTGCCGGAAGCCGCGCGCGCCGCGTGAACTGGCCGAGGTCGCGGCGGGCGCCTATGGCGCGCCGTCGGCGGCGCATGTGGCGGCGGCCCCGGGCACGCAGATCCTGTTGCCGCGCGTTGCCTCGCTGGTGAGGCCCGGCAGGGCGCTGGTGCTCGGGCCGACCTATGCCGAGCACGCCAGGGCCGCCGCGATCGCCGGCCATGCGGCGGCGGAGGTCGACGATTTCGCGGCGCTTGCCGCGGCCGACCTCGCCATCGTCGTCAATCCCAACAATCCCGGACGGGCGTGTCGTCGCGCGGGACAGGCTGCTCGAGCTTGCCGGAGAACTGCGCGCCAAAGGCGGGCTGCTGGTCGTCGACGAGGCGTTCATGGATGTCGGCCCGCGCGCGGAAAGCCTTGCCGGCGATGTCGGGCAGGGCGGCATCGTCGTGCTGCGCTCCTTCGGCAAGTTCTTTGGCCTGGCCGGCCTGCGGCTCGGCTTTGCGCTTTCCGACGCGCTGACGGTCGAGAGGCTGGAGACGCAATTCGGGCCGTGGGCGGTCGCCGGCCCGGCGCTGGAATATGGCATCCGCGCGCTTGCCGACAGCGGCTGGCAGGCCGACATGCGGCGGCGCCTGGCGCGAGGATGCGGCGCGGCTCGACGCGCTGTTCGGCCGCTTCGGCGTTGCCTGTCGCCGGCGGCACCGACGCTGTTTCGCTATCTTCAGTCTGCCGATGCGGCCGGGCTGTTTTCGGCGCTCGGCGAGCGCGGCATCCTGCTTCGGCATTTCGCCGACCGGCCGCAAGTGCTGCGCGCCGGGCTGCCGGGCGTCGAGGAGGAATGGCAGCGGCTCGAATTCGGCGCTTGCCGACTGGGCCGCACGGCGCGACGATGGGCCGAAGGAGATCGCGCGATGATCCATGTCTGTTCGCTGGCAAAGGTCGAGGAGACGGTGGCGAGAACCGGCGCCGAGCGCCTGCTGTCGCTGCTTGCCGCCGGCACCGAGGTGACGCGACCGGCCTCGATCGCCGAGGGAAAACCATCTGCATCTGGTCATGCACGACATTGCGGTGGCGCAGGAAGGCATGACCATGCCGGGCGAAGAGCATGTGCGCAACCTGCTCGATTTCGCGCGCCAATGGGATCGCGCGAAGCCCATGGTCGTCCATTGCTATGCCGGCATCAGCCGCTCGACCGCCTCGGCCTACATCATCGCCGCGGCGCTGGCGCCGAAGCGCGACGAGGTGGAACTGGCGCAGACGCTGCGGGCGCTGTCGCCCTCGGCGACGCCCAACCCGCGGCTGATCGCCGTCGCCGATGCATTGCTCGGCCGCGATGGCCGCATGATCGAGGCGATCGAGGCGATCGGGCGCGGCGCCGACGCTTTCGAGGGCACGCCCTTCGTGTTGAAGATCGACGGCTGAGCTTCCGACTCAGGCCAGCCAGTCGGCAAGCTTCGCCTTGCGCACATCTTTCAGCAGGCTGATGAAACCGTCGGCCTGATGCTCGGCGGTCAGCCGGCCTTTCTCGGCCGTGGCGATCAGGCGTCGCCGACGACGCCGTTCGGGTTGAGGTCGCTGGCGATCCAGGCGAAGGCGTGCGTGCCGGTGTGGCGCAGCAGCTCGAATTCCTTCTCGGCGCGGGCGACCTTGGAGACGAAATTGTCGGCCTTGCCCATGTCGACGAGGTCCGGCCGGAAATGCAGCATCAGCGAGGTCTCGACGTCGCCGCCATGGATGCCGTGGCGGTCCTCCAGCTCGGTGTACATGCCGTCCGGGCGGCCGAAGCGCTGCCAGCTCGTCTTCACCGCCAGCATCCTGGCGCGCACGCGCAGTTCGCGCGTGACGATGCCCATGATCTCCTCATTGCCGCCATGCGAGTTGACGACGATCAGTCTTTCGCACGCCGGCGCGGGCGACCGACAGGCCAAGCTCGGTCCAGGCCTCGACCAGCGTCGTCGCCGGCAAGGTCAGCGTGCCGGGCGCATGCAGATGCTCGTTCGACTTGCCGACCGCCTGGACCGGCAGGATGCGGATGTCGAGATCGTCGGGCAGGCGGGCAATCACCGTCTCCAGCATGCCGTTCATGATCGAGGTGTCGGTCGAAACCGGCAGATGCGGGCCGTGCTGCTCGATCGCCGCCACCGGCAGGACGGCGATCGTCGCCTCCGGGTCGATCGTGGCGTATTCGGTGGTCCGGTAGTCGCCCCACCAGACGCGTCTGTTTGCAACGGTCATGTCTGCCTCTTTCGATGTGACCGAGACCTAGCGCGCCAGACAGCGCCTGTCGATCACCCCGCGGCGATGACCTCGACCTCGACCTTGAATTCCGGCCGCGCAAAGCCTGACACGATCATCAGCGTCGAGGCCGGCGCCGGGCTGGCGAACAGCCGGTCGCGGACGTCCATATAGGGCCTGAGATGCGCGCGGTCGGTGACATAGGCGTTGATGCGCACGATGTCCGCAAGCCCGAGCCCGGCTTCGCCGAGGATCGCCGCGATGTTCTGGAAGCAGAGTTCGGCCTGCGCGCCGGCATCCTCCGGGATCTGGTCGTCGGCGCGTGATGCCGAGCTGGCCGGAGCACAGCACCAGCCGCTTGCCGGCCGGCACCTCGACGCCGTGGCTGTAGCGGGCGAAGGGCGGCTTGATCGACTTCGGCGTGAGGAATTTGAACATGGCAATCTCCGGTTTGCGGCAGCCTAGGGCCGGATCGGCACGCCGCTTCAAGATGCAGTGCATGTCGATCGGGGCGATTGTGGACAGGCGTCCAAAAAATAGGCACGATGCCTCCCGTACGGCATGACCCGTCACGGTCTTGGCGACGACTGCCGCGCGAAGCAGGCGGCCCGCGGCGGTGGCATGTGTCTTGCTTCTTGAACCAATGGTGTCGAGCCCGGCGCGCGGCGCGCCGGAGCCAACAGAGGGTGGTGTCGATGAACGGAAAACAGAAGATTTCGGCGGCTGTCGCATCGCGCTGCTTGGCGCCAGCACGCTTGGGTGCGGCGGCGAACGAGAAGGTCACCTTCGGCACCAACTGGCTCGCCCAGGCCGAGCATGGCGGCTACTACCAGGCGGTCGCCGACGGCACCTACGCCGCCTGCGGCCTCGAGGTGACCATCCGCAGGGCGGCCCGCAGGTCAGCGGACGGCCGCTGCTGCTCGCCGGCAAGATCGATTTCTACATGGGCGGCAATCTGCTGTCGGCCTTCGACGCCGTGCAGCAGGGCATTCCGATGCGCGTCGTCGCCGCCGACTTCCAGAAGGAGCCGCAGGTCATCATGTCCCACCCGGGCAGGGGCTGGACAAGTGGGAGGACCTGAAGAACGCCGAGCAGTACATCCTCGGCGACGAGGGCGCGCAGACCTTCTTCCAGTGGATGGTCACCGAACTCGGCTTCGATGCCGCCAAGCGCGTGCCCTACACCTTCAACCCGGCGCCCTTCATCGCCAACAAGAAGTCGATCCAGCAGGGCTACGTCACCTCCGAGCCGTTCGCGGTCGAGAAGGAGGGCGGCTTCGTGCCCAACCAGTTCCTGCTCGCCGACTATGGCTGCGACACCTACGCGACCACGGTCGAGGCGATGCAGGAGACGATCGACAAGCAGCCGGAGGTCGTCCAGTGCTTCGTCGATGGCTCGGCCAAGGGCTGGTACAACTATCTCTACGGCGACAACAAGGCCGCCAACGAGATGATCAAGAAGGACAATCCCGACATGACCGACGAGCAGATCGCCTTCTCGATCGAGCAGATGAAGAAATTCGGCATCGTCGATTCCGGCGACGCCGAGAAGCTCGGCATCGGCGCCATGACCGACGCGCGCATCCAGAGCTTCTACGACAAGATGGTCAAGGCCAAGGTCGTGCCGCGCCGGCATCGACATCAAGAAGGCCTACACGCTCGACTTCGTCAACAAGGGCGTCGGGCTCGACCTGAAGAAGTAATCGTCGAGAGCTGGATGCTGCAGATGGCGCAAGGCGCCGGCAGACGGCAGTCGGGTGAGGGCGCCGATGCCCCTGCTGGCGCTGCGCGACGTCGGCAAGATCTTCTCCAACGGCGTCACCGCGCTGAGCGATGTCGACCTGACCATCCGGCGAAGGCGAGTTCCTCAGCCTGCTCGGGCCGTCCGGCTGCGGCAAGTCGACGGCGCTGCGGCTGATCGCCGGCCTGTCGACGCCGACCTCCGGCGTGCTCGACTGGCGCGGCTGCGGTGCGACCGATCGAACATCGGCTTCGTCTTCCAGGAGCCGACGCTGATGCCCTGGGCGAGCGTCTTCGACAATGTCTGGCTGCCGCTGCGCCTGCAGCGGCGTCTCGCGCGCGCAAGGCGGCGCCGGCGGTCACGGAGATGCTCGAGCGCGTGCACCTGACCGGCTTCGAGAACGCCATGCCGCGCGAGCTCTCCGGCGGCATGAAGATGCGCGTCTCGATCGCGCGCGCCCTGGTGACCAAGCCGCGCCTGCTGCTGATGGACGAGCCGTTCGCCGCGCTCGACGAGATCACCCGCTTCAAGCTCAACAACGATCTGCTCGAGCTGTGGCAGGACGAGCGCTTCACGGTCGTCTTCGTCACCCACAGCGTCTTCGAAAGCGTGTACCTGTCGAACCGCATCGTCGTCATGGCGGCGCGGCCGGGCCGCGTCTTCGACGAGATCGCGGTCGACGCGCCCTATCCGCGCGACGAGGCGTTCCGCACCTCGCCCGACTATGCCGCGCTCTGCCGCGCAGGCGTCGGACGTGCTGGTCGGCGCGATCAACGCAACCGCCGGAGCCGCATCGATGACGGCCATTGAAGCGAGCCGGCGCTGCACGCTCGATCCGGAGGAGGCGCGCCGCGTGCGCGCAGCGAGCGGCTGGAGCGGATCGGCCGATGGGTGCTGCCGCTGGCGATCATGATCGCTGGCGATCTGGCTCTGGGACCGCATCTGCGTCTGGAACGAGATCCCGCACTACATCCTGCCGCGCCCGGGCGTGGTGCTGCAGACGCTCTACGACGATGCCGGGCTGCTGTTCTCCTCGCTGCTGGTGACGCTGCAGGATCACCTTCCTCAGCCTGGCTGCTCGCCGTCGTCGGCGGCGTCGGGCTGGCGGTCCTGTTCGCGCAGTCGAAATGGGTGGAGATGTCGTTCTTCCCCTTCGCCGTCGTGCTGCAGGTGACGCCGATCGTGGCGATCTTCCCGCTGATCAACATCTATGTCGACAACCAGACGGCGAAGCTGCTGCTCTGCGCCTGGATCGTCGCCTTCTTCCCGATCCTGTCCAACACCACGCTCGGCCTCAACTCCGTCGACCGCAATCTGCTCGACCTGTTCGAGCTCAACGGCGCGACGCGCTGGCAGCAGCTCTGCGCTATCTCAGGCTGCCGGCGGCGATGCCCTATTTCCTCGGCGGCCTGAAGATCGCCGGCGGCCTGTCGCTGATCGGCGCCGTCGTGGCCGAGTTCGTCGCCGGCGCGCACGGGCCAGTCGTCCGGGCCTCGCCTCGCGCATCATCGAGGCCGGCTACCGGCTCAACGCCCCGCGCCTGTTCGCGGCGCTGATCCTGATCTCGCTCACCGGCATCGTGATCTTCCTGGTGCTGTCGCTGGTCTCGCATCTCATCCTGCGGCGCTGGCACGAAAGCGCGCTGAAGCAGGAGCGGTGAGGGTGATCGTCATGTCGCCAGCAGCGGAATTCCCGCGACTCGGCCGCGTATCGTCCTCGCCAACGCCCGGCTGCACGCCTCGCTGACGCCGGGCCTGGCCGCGCCTTCGATCGCGACGGCTTCGCGCTCGCCGACATCGCCGTCGCCGACGGCAGGATCGCCGGCATCGCCGCGCACAGCCGATCGAAGCCGCCGGCGCGACGCCATCGACCTCGCCGGCCGCATCGTCCTGCCGTGCTTCGTCGACTGCCACACCCATATCGACAAGGGCCACATCTGGCCGCGCAAGCCCAATCCCGACGGCACCTTCATGGGCGCGCTCGACGCCGCCGGCGCCGACCGCGCGGCGCGCTGGAACGCCGAGGACGTCGCGCGCCGCATGGATTTCTCGCTGCGCTCGCGCCTACGCGCACGGCACCAGGCGCTTGCGCACGCATCTCGACAGCGTCGCCGCCGCAGGAGGACGATCTCCTGGCCGGTGTTCGAGGAGATGCGCGACGCTGGCGCGGCCGGATCGAGCTGCAGGCCGCCTGCCTGCTCGGCATCGAAGGCGTGCGCGACGACAGAACTGGTTCGACGAGACTGGCCAAACGCGTCGCCGCCGCCAAGCGGCGTGCTCGGCGCCGTCACCTACATGGTGCCCGACCTCGAGGAACTGCTCGACCAGCGTCTTCGCCGCGGCGATCGAGCACGGGCTCGACCTCGATTTCCATGCCGACGAGACCGACGACGTCGCGGCGATCTCGCTGAAGAAGATCGCCGAGGCGGCGCTCTGGAACCGCTTCGAGGGCAACATCCTGGTCGGCCATTGCTGCTCGCTGGCGCGCCAGCCCGATCGCGACGTGCTCGACACGCTGGACAAGGTGGCGCAAGGCCGGGCTCGCCGTCGTGTCGCTGCCGATGTGCAATCTCTACCTGCAGGACCGCCGCAGCGACGGCACCACGCCGCGCTGGCGCGGCGTGACGCTGCTGCACGAGATGAAGGCGCGGGGCATTCCGGTCGCGGTCGCCTCCGACAACACCCGCGACCCGTTCTATGCCTATGGCGATCTCGACATGCTGGAGGTCTACCGCATGGCGACGCGCATCCTGCATCTCGACCATCCGGTCGGCGACTGGCCGCAAGCGGTCGGCGTCGACGCCGGCCGAGATCATGCGGCTCGACGGCTTCGGCACGCTTGCCGCCGGCGGTCCGGCCGACTTCGTCGTCTTCAAGGGCCGGAGCTGGACCGAACTGCTGTCGCGGCCGGAGTCGGATCGCATCGTGGTGCGCGACGGCAGGGCGATCGAGCGCGACGCTGCCCGACTATGCCGAACTCGACGACCTGATGGTGGGATGATGGACATCGCAGCGCTGAAGCGCGACCTCGACGGGCTGAAGATCGAGGACAATCCGGCGATCGTCCAGCAGAAGAGCCGCGACTTCTTCTGGTACAGCCCGGTGCTGAAGCGCCAGCTCGACCACGTCACCGCCGACCTCGTCGTCTCGCCGAAGAGCGAGGCCGAGGTGATCCGCGTGCTCGCCGCCTGCCACCGGCACGGCGTGCCGGTGACGCCGCGCGGCACCGGCACCGGCAATTACGGCCAGGCGATGCCGCTGTCGGGCGGCGTGGTGCTCAACCTCGCCGAGATGAACGCGGTCAAGTCGATCGCGCCCGGCCGCGTGGTCGCCGGAGCCGGGCGCGATCCTCGCCGACATCGACAAGGCGACGCGCGCGCATTCCGGCCAGGAGCTGCGCATGTCACCCGTCGACCTACAACACCGCCTCGATCGGCGGCTTCATCGCCGGCGGCTCGGGCGGCGTCGGCTCGATCAGCTGGGGCGGCCTGCGCGACCTCGGCAACGTGCTCCGGCTGCGCGTCGTGACCATGGAGGCCGAGCCGCGCGTCCTCGAGCTCACCGGCGAGGACCTGCACAAGGTCACGCACGCCTACGGCACCAACGGCATCATCACCGAGGTCGAGATGCCGCTGACGCCGCCTACGACTGGGTCGACGTCATCGTCGGCTTCGACGACTTCATGGACGCCGTCGCGCTTCGGCAATGACGCTCGCCATGCCAGGACGGCATCCTGACCAAGCTGATCACGCCGATCGCCGCGCCCGTCCCGTACGACTATTTCAAGCGCCACCAGAAATTCTTCCGGCGCGAGCAGAGCATCGTGCGTGTGCATGGTCGCGCCGCATGCGCTCGACGCCTTCGTCGCCTTCATCGCGGCGCAGCAAGGGCGAGATCGTCTTCCGCTCCGACACCGCGAGCCGACGCGAGAAGAAGGGCCTGCCGCCGGTCTTCGAGCTGACCTGGAACCACACGACGCTGCGGGCGCTGCGCGTCGATCCGACGATCACCTATCTGCAGGCGCTCTATCCGTTCCCCGACCATCTCGCGCACGTCGAGGCAGATGACGAGCTGCTTCGGCGACGAGGTGCCGGCGCATCTCGAATTCGTGCGCTTCGACGGCAACATCGGCTGCTCCGGCCTGCCGCTGGTGCGCTTCACCACGCGAGGAGCGGCTCGACGAGATCATCCGCATCCACGAGGACAATGGCTGCCCGATCTTCAACCCGCACCGCTACACGCTGGAGGAGGGCGGCATGAAGCAGACCGACGAGGTGCAGCTCGCCTTCAAGCGCGAGGCCGACCCGCAAGGGCCTGCTCAATCCCGGCAAGATGATCGCCTGGGAAAATCCGGACTACGACTACCGGTCGGGCAAGTCGTTCCTGTTCAACGGCCTGCAGCAAGGCGGGCTGAGCTCGATGAACGTCCTCGTCCTCTACGCCCATCCGGTCGAGACCAGCTTCAACGCCGCGCTGCACCGGCCGATCGTCGAGCGGCTGACGGCGGCCGGCCATGAGGTCGACGATTGCGACCTCTACGCCGAGGATTTCGACCCGCGGCTGACGCGCGACGAGCGGCTCGGCTATCACGACCAGCGCGGCGCAACGCCGACGCCGTGCGCGCCCTATGTCGAGCGGCTGCTGCGCGGCCGAGGCGCTGGTGCTGTCCTATCCCGGTCTGGAACTTCGGCTTTCCGGCGATCCTGAAGGGCTTTTTCGACCGCGTCTTCCTGCCCGGCGTGTCGTTCGAGCTGGTCGACGGCAAGGTGCAGCCGTCGCTGCACAACATCCGCAAGCTGGCCGCCGTCACCACCTATGGCGGCAGCCGGTTCCGCGCCATGCTGATGGGCGATCCGCCGCGCAAGCTGGTCAAGCGCATGCTGCGCGCCACGATCAAGCCCGGCGCGCCGGTCTCCTATCTCGCGCATTATTCGATGAACCTGTCGACCGATGAGACGCGCGCGGCATTCATGGCCAAGGTCGGCGCCAGCGATGGATGCGTTCTGATGCGCGTGCTGGTCGTCTATTGCCATCCGGTGCCCGAAAGCTTCTGCGCGGCGATCCGCGACTGTGCCGTCGAGGCGCTGAAGGCGCAAGGGCTGCGAGGTGCGGCTGCTCGACCTCTATGCCGAAGAATTTCGATCCGGTGATGGGCTGCGACGAGCGGCGCGCCTACAATGAGCGCGCGCCGCAGGATCCGGCGCTGCAAGCCGCATATCGATCATCTCGCGCTGGGCGCAGGCGATCCTCTTCATCTATCCGACCTGGTGGTACGGGCTGCCGGCGATGCTGAAGGGCTGGCTCGACCGCGTGTGGGCGACCGACGTCGCCTTCAAGCTGCCGCCGGGCAAGGGGCGGATCATGTCGCTGATGACCCACGTGACCAAGGTCGGCGTCATCACCACCTGCGGCGCGCCGACACTGGTGGAGCGTCGTCGTCGGCCAGCCGGGCCGCAAGACGATCCTGCGCGGCATGCGGGCGCTGTGCGCGACGCGCTGCCGGACGTTGTTCCTGGCGCATTACCTGATGGATGCCTCGACGCCGGAGACCCGGGCGGCGTTTCTGGCCAAGGTGCGGCGCAAGCTGGAGCGGTTTTAGGCTGCTTGCCGTATCGGCTGCGGACTTCGAACGTTACAGTCCGAACCAGCGGGCACGGCGGCTCGATCCAAAAACCTCCTTGTCCGCGCGCAAGGCAACCGACGGCTCGTGGTAGGTTCCGGTCGGCTTTGGGCCGGAAAAGAAATCGACTTCGACCTTGCCGATGCGTCCGCCGCCGAACTCGATATAGCAGGTGCCGAACCCATCATACTGCGTTCCGCTGCCGGTCTTGCGCAGCCTGGCGATCAGGTCGCTGGCCACGGCGCGCGCGGCCCCTTCGGCGAACACACCGGCTTTCGGCGTGCCGGTGTTGGCGCCGTCGCCAACGGCGTAGACGCCGGGATAGCGGGTTTCCAATGTCCGCGGATTGACCGGGATCCAGCCGTTCTCGGCCATGCCGCTGTCAATCACCACGTCGGGCACGCGGTGCCTGGGGACGCCGAGGAACAGGTCGAATTGCATCTCGACCCCATCATCGAGAATGGCGACCTTCCGGGCATTGTCGATCGAGGCGACGCGGCGGCCGGGGATGAAGCCGATATTGCGCTCGACGAAGGCCGCCACCAGCGCTCGCGACGTTTCCGGCGAGGGTGGCACCGGGCTCGGCAGCGGCAGCACGAAGCTGATCTCGCAGGCACCGCGCACACCGCGAGTGACCAGATAGTCGTGCAGCATAAGGGCGCATTCGCTGGGCGCCGGCGGGCATTTGTAGGGCGCGCCGCAGACTCCGACGAGGGCCTTTCCCCCGGTGAAGGTGGGCAGCACGTCGCGCAGGCGCTCGGCGCCTGCGACCGTATAGAATTCGTTGGCGCCCGCCAGCCCCGGCGTGGCGTCGAAATCATAGTCGGCACCGAGCGCCACGATCAGGAAGTCGGCCTCATGCACGCCGCCATCGGTGGTGACCCGCCGCTCTTCGGCATCGATGGCAGTGACCGTCTGCCTGAGCAGGCGCACGCCTGGTTTCACGAAGTTGCGGTACGGCATGCGCACCGCATCCGCCGTCTTGTGGCCGAACATGACGTCGAGCTTTGAAAAACCGAAGACGAAAGCGTCGCTCTTGTCGATCAAGGTCACGTCGATGTCCGCACCGAAAGTCTCGGACAACAGGGTGGTGAGTTCGAGGCCGCCGAAGCCCGCCCCAAGGACAAGGACGCGCGGCTTGCTTGTTGTGTTCATTTTCCCCTCCGTTGTGTTGCCGCATGCAAGATGCGGCACCTGCGGCCGTCCGGCATTATGCGATGCCGGTTGGGCTAGGACAGCAGCGTAGCAGCGTCCTCGGCAAAGATCACGGTAAGGAAAATTTCGATCGGCGTGGAAGGGGCGCAGGCAGCTGGGTGATGCTACATGCGCACCCGTTCCGCCTTCGGATCATACATCGGCTTCAGCGAGGCTTCGGCGGCGAAGCGCTCGCCGGCGATCTCGATCTCGTAGGACGAGGCCAGCACGTCCGCCTCGCTCTCGCCCTTGCAGGGCACGTAGCCCAGCCCGACGGCGCCACCGAGATGATGGCCGTAATTGCCCGAGGTGATCGGGCCGACGATCTTGCCGTCGCGCAGGATCGCCTCGTTGTGGAAGAGCAAGGGTTGCGCGTCTTTCAGGCGGAACTGCACAAGCCGGCGGTGACAGGCCGGCTTCCTTCTTCTTCAGCACCGCATCGCGGCCGAGGAAATCGCCCTTGGCCGTCTTCACCGCAAAGCCGAGGCCGGCCTCCAGCACATGGTCCTCGTCGGTGATGTCGTGGCCGAAATGGCGGAAGGCCTTTTCGATGCGGCAGGAGTCCAGCGTATGCAGGCCGCAGAGTTTCAGGCCGACATCGGCGCCGGCATCGTCGATCGCCTCGAAGACATGGGCTGCCTGATCGGTCGAGACATAAAGCTCCCAGCCGAGTTCGCCGACATAGGTGACGCGATGGGCGCGGGCGAGGCCCATGCCGATTTCGATCTCCTGAAACGTCCCGAACGGATTGGTTTCGTTGGAGAAATCGTTGGGGCTCACCTTCTGAATCAGTTTTCGCGCGTCCGGGCCCATCAGGCAGAGCACGGCCTCGGCGGCGGTGACGTCGGTGATGACGACGAATTCGTCGGCAAGATGCTTGCGCAGCCAGGCGAGGTCGCGCTGCAGCGTCGCGCCCGGCACGACGAGGAAATAGGCCGTTTCCGACAGCCGCGAGACGGTGAGGTCGCTCTCGATGCCGCCGCGCTGGTTGAGCATCTGGGTGTAGACGATCTTGCCCGGCGCGACGTCCATGTCGTTGGCGCAGAGCCTTTGCAGGAAGGCGCAGGCGTCGCGGCCCTCGACGCGGATCTTGCCGAACGAGGTCATGTCGAACAGGCCGACGCCGTTGCGGACCGCCAGATGTTCCTCGCGCTGGTTGTCGAACCAGTTCTGCCGTTTCCAGGAATAGCGGTATTCGCGCTCCTGTCCCTCACGCGCGAACCAGTTGGCGCGCTCCCAGCCGGCGACTTCGCCGAACACGGCGCCGCGCGCCTTCAGATGCTCATGCAAGCGGCGAGCGGCTGAACGCTGCGCGACGTCGCCATCTGGCGATAGGGGAAATGGTCGGCATAGAGCAGGCCGAGCGTTTCGGAGACGCGCTCCTTGAGATAGCGGCGGTTCTTCTGGAACGGCTGGGCGCGGCGGATGTCGACTTCCCAGAGGTCGAAGGGCGCTTCGCCATCGTTGATCCATTGCGCCAGCGCCATGCCGGCGCCGCCGGAGGAAACGATGCCGATCGAATTGTAGCCGGTCGCCATCCAGTAGCCAGACAGCTCCGGCGCCTCGCCGAGGTAGTAGCGGTCGTCAGGGGTAAAACTCTCGGGACCGTTGAAGAAGGTGTGGATGCCGGCGGTCGCCAGCATCGGCATGCGGTTGACGCCCATTTCGAGGATCGGCTCGAAATGCTCCATGTCCTCCGGCAGCTGGTCGAAGCAGAAATCCTCGCGGATACCGTCCATGCCCCACGGCTTTGCCACCGGCTCGAAGGCGCCGAGCATCATCTTGCCGGCGTCCTCCTTGTAGTAGGCGCATTCGTCCGGCACGCGCAGCACCGGCAGGCGCGACGAGGCCGGGGATCGGCTCGGTGACCAGATAAAAATGCTCGCAGGCATGCAGCGGGAATGGTGACGCCGTTCTGCGCGCCGAGTTCGCGCGCCCACATGCCGGCGCAATTGACGACGATGTCGGCCTCGATCGTGCCTTGGTCTTCGCCTTGCGCCCAGGACACGCCGGTGACGCGGCCGGCTTTGGTGTGGACCTTGGTGACCTTCACATTCTCGATGATGGTGGCGCCGCGCTGGCGCGCGCCCTTGGCCAGCGCCATGGCGATGTTGGCGGGGTCGCACTGGCCGTCGAGCGGCAGGTGCACGGCGCCGACGACATCGGAAACGTTGAGATGCGGGTACATCTGCTTGACTTCGTTAGGCGAAATCTCGCGCACGTCGACATCGAAGGCGCGGGCGAGCGACGCCTGCCGGTAGATTTCGTGCTTGCGCTCCTCGGTCAGCGCCACGGTGATCGAGCCGACCTGGCGCATGCCGGTGCCGACCTCGGTCTCGGCTTCCAGCTTGACGTAGAGGTCGGCCGAATATTTCGCCAGCCGCGTCATGTTCTGCGAGCCGCGCAACTGGCCGATCAGGCCGGCGGCGTGCCAGGTCGTGCCTGATGTCAGCTGCTTGCGTTCGAGCAGCACGATGTCGGTCCAGCCGAGCTTGGCCAGATGATAGGCGACCGAACAGCCGGAGACGCCGCCGCCGATGATCGACCGCGCGGGCTTTGGTCGGGATGGTCTTGGCGCTCATGCGGCCTCGCGGCGATAGCTGGACACGAAACGGCGCAGGCGCCGTGCTGCTTCCAGCAGCACCGGTTCGGGCTGGCAGAGGCTGACCCGGATATGGCCGGCGGCGGCCTCGCCGAAGCTGGAGCCAGGCATCACGCCTACCTTTTCCTCATCGAGGAAGGCAAAGGCGAATTTCTCGTCGTCGGGCTCGATGGCCGATATGTCGAGCATGGCATACATGCCGCCTTCCGAACCGTGCACGGTGACGTCGTTCATGCCGCGCATGGCATCGAGGAAGACGGTACGCCGCGCCGCATAGCGTTCGGCGATCTCCTTGACGCCATAGCCGTTCTCGAGCGCCTCGGCGCAAGCGATCGCTGATGAAGGCCGGCAGGCCGTAGGTGGTCACCAGATTGAGGTTGATCAGCAGCGAGATCATCGTCTCCGGGCCGGTCAGCCAGCCCATGCGCCAGCCGGTCATGCCGTGGCTCTTGGACATCGAATTGATGACCAGCGTGCGCTCGGCCATGCCGGGCAGGGAGCGCGGCGAGAAGTGCTCGCCACCGCCCAGCGTCCAGTAGACCTCGTCGGACAGCAGCCAGAGGTCATGCTCCCGGCAGATCTCGGCCAACTCTTCGAGCTGCTGGCGCGAATAGACGGCGCCCGTGGGGTTGTTCGGGGTGTTGATGAGGATGGCGCGCGTGTTCGGCAGGAGTGCCGCACGAATGTCGTCGCCGTGCGGCTGGAAACCATCCTCGGCCGGGGTCTCGACGACGGTGAAGTTGGCGCCGGCCGCGCTGAAGGTGTTGGGATAGGTCGCGTAGTAGGGGGCGACCACGATGGCATGGTCGCCCTGGTCGAGCACGGCCTGCACGGCGGCGTAGAGCGCTGCCTGCCCGCCGGGCGTGGCGATGACCTGGTCGGGGTTTGTCGGGATGCCGGTGCAAGCGGTCGAGGCCGCCGCCATTGCCTTGCGCAGGCGCGGCAGGCCGGGAAGCGGCGTATAGTGATGGTTGCTGCCGCGAACCGCGGTCACGCAGGCTTCGATGGTCTGGTCCGGCGTATCGAAATCATGGTCGCCGACCGACAGCATGATGATGTCCTCGCCGGCCTGCTTGCGGGTCCAGGCGGCGAAATGAACCTCCCAGCCATCCTTGCCCGAAGGCACGATGCCGGAAATGCGCGACGAGGGTCTGGGCATCATTGAACTCCCGAAATCTGGTAGCCGGCCTGTTCGAGCCGGTCGCGCAAGGCGGCGATATGGGCAGGGCCGACTTCGCAGCATCCGCCGACGATGCTTGCGCCGGCCTCGACCCAGCCGATCGCCTGATCGGCATAGGCCTCCGGATCAAGGTCGTGGCGCGCATGCAGCACATCGACGGTGCCGCCATGTTTCAGCGCTTCGGTCGAGGTGAAGCCATTGGCATAGGCGCCGACCGGGCCGCCGAGTGCGATCAGTTCGGGGAGCGCGGCGCTGACGGCTTCGGGCCGGCAGCAATTGATCAGCCGTGCGGCGAGCGGCAGGCCGTCGAGCGCGCCGGATGCCGCCGCGATCGCTTCGCCGCTGCGCAGGCGCGGTGCACCGTGGTCGGCGAGCGTCCAGGACACCCAGACGGGCTTGCCGCTTTCCGATGCCGCGGTGACGGCGGCGCGGGCCTCGTCGGTCGAGGCCATGGTTTCGCACAGGAACAGATCGACGCCGTCGGCCTGCTCGGCGACGATGCGGCGATAGATGTCGAGCGTCTCCTGGTAGGAGATGGTCAGCGCCGGCGCATAGCTGCCGAACAGAGGCGACAGGCAGCCGGCGATGGTTGCCTCTCCGGCTTGCTCGCACGCTTGCCTTGCCAGCTCGATGCCGCGCTTCTGCAACGGCTTGAACAGGTCTTCCGCGCCTTCGCGCGCGAGCCGCTCAGGCGTCGCCGAGTAGGTGTTGATGGTGATGACGCGGGCGCCGGCACGGATGAATTCCGCATGCAGGTCGCGCACCAGATCCGGCTCGTCGATCAGTACCCTGGCCGACCACAGCGGCGTCGGCTCGGACTTGCTGCGGCGGACCAGTTCCTGGCCCATGCCGCCATCGGTGAGGATGACTTTCTTCATGCTCTCAGTCTTTCGTTCTTCGGATCCCACAGCGGCTCGTCCTTCTGCACGACCGCCTGAAAACGGTCGCCGAAGATCTCGACCTCGACCGCGGTGCCGGGTTCGGCCAGGTCGGCGCGCAGCATGCCGAGCGCGATCGACTTGTCGATGCGATGACCCCAGCCGCCCGATGTCGTCTCGCCGACGATCTTGCCGTCATGCCAGAGCGTCGACATGTAAGGCGCGTCGCAATCGCCAGGGTTCTCGACGACCAGCGTGACGAAGCGCTTCTTCACGCCTTGCTGCTTTTCGTTCAGCAGTGCTGCCTTGCCGCGGAAGTCGGGCTTGTCCCATTTGACGAAGCGCTCCAGCCCACCCTGCAGGATCGAATAGTCGGTCGAGAGGTCACCCTTCCAGGTGCGGTAGCCTTTTTCCAGCCGCAGCGAATCCAGCGCGTACATGCCGAACGGTTTCAGGCCGTGCTTCTGGCCGGCGGCCCAGACGGCGTCGAAGATCGTAGCGGTGTCGTCGACCTTGGTGTGGATTTCCCAGCCGAGTTCGCCGGCGAAGGACACGCGCACCAGCTTGGCCCAGCGTCCGGCGATGCTGGTTTCCTGATGGGTCAGCCAGGGCAAGCGCAAGATCGGCGGCGCAGACCTCGGCGAGGATCTTGCGCGAGTTGGGACCGGCGAGGATCTGCGTCGAGTACTCCTCGGTCCGGTCGATCAGCGTGAACGGCGCATTCTTCGGCATGCGCGACTTCAGCCATTCGAAATCGTGCCACTGCGCGACCGCGGCGGTGATCAGCGTCATCTGGTCCTCGCCGTGGCGCACGACCGACATTTCGGTGACGATGCGACCCTTGTCGTCGGAGAAATAGACGAGGCCGATGCGGCCGGGCTTCGGCACCAGGCCGGTGACCTGCATTGCCAGCCATTCGGCTGCTCCTGGACCTTCGAGGTTGAAGCGCGAGAAGCCCGGCAGGTCCAGAATGCCGGCGGCGTCGCGCACCGCCAGGCACTCTTCGCGCACGCGGTGCTGCCAGGGTCCGTCGCGGCGGAAGGTCAGCGTCGATTCTTCCGAGACATCGTCGCCAGCTTGAGCGTACCAGGTGGCGCGCTCCCAGCCATTGTAGGCGTCGAAGCGGCCGCCGAGCGCCTTGATGCGATCATGCATCGGCGACAGCTTGCGGTCGCGTGCCGCGGGCCAGGCATGGCGCGGGAACTGGATGGCGTATTCGTTGCCGTAGATCTCCATGCCCTTGGCGACGCAATAGTCGGGCGCGGCGGCAAAGGAGGTGAAGCGGCGCGGGTCGCAGGACCACATGTCCCATTCGGTCTGGCCCTCGGTGACCCATTCGGCCAGCACCTTGCCGGCGCCGCCGCCTTGGGCGATGCCGAAGGTGAAGACGCAGGCCTCGAAGGCATTCGGCACGCCGGGCATCGGGCCGATCAGCGGGTTGCCGTCCGGCGCGTAGGGGATCGGGCCGTTGATGACCTTGGACAGGCCGGCGGTGCCGAGGATCGGCACGCGGGCGACGGCGTCGGCGAGATAGTGCTCGAGACGGTCGAGATCGTCGGGGAACAGCTGGAAGGAAAAATCCTCCGGCATCGGATCGTTGTGGGTCGCCCAGTGCGCGCGGCAATTGCGCTCATAGGGCCCGAGATTCATGCCGTTCTTTTCCTGGCGCAGATAGTAGGACGTGTCGACGTCGCGCAGCAGCGGCAGTTTCTTGCCCTGTTCCTTCGACCATGCCGCCAGCTCGGGGATTTCCTCGAACAATATGTATTGATGGCTCATCACCATCATCGGCACGTCGCGGCCGAACATCTTGCCGACTTCGGCGGCGCGGTAGCCGGCGGCGTTGACGACGATCTCGCAGCGGATCTCGCCCTGCGGCGGTCTCGACCACCCATTCGTCGTTCTCGCGGCGCACGCCCGTGACCGGGCAGAAGCGGATGATCTTTGCGCCCATGTCGCGCGCGCCCTTGGCCAGCGCCTGCGTCAACTGCGCCGGGTCGATGTCGCCGTCGCTCGGATCGTAGAGCGCGCCCTTCAGCTCATGCGTTTCGATGAAGGGGTAGCGGCGCTTGATCTCGTCGAGGCCGACGACGTCGATGTCCATGCCCTGGTAGCGGCCCATGCCCTTGGCGCGCTGGAATTCCTGCATGCGCTCCTTGGTGTGGGCGAGCCTGAGCGAGCCGGTGACATGGTAGTTCATGGGATAGTCGACCGCGTCGGCCAGCCCGCGATAGAGCTCGGTCGAATAGCGCTGCATGTTCATCAGCGACCATGACGAGGAGAAGGTCGGCACGTTGCCGGCGGCATGCCAGGTCGAGCCCGAGGTCAGCTCGTTCTTTTCCAGCAGCACGCAGTCGGTCCAGCCCGCCTTGGCAAGGTGGTAGAGCGAGGAGGTGCCGACGACACCGCCTCCGATGATCACCACGCGTGCCGTGGTCGGCAAACCGGCCATGTTCTACTCCCAAATGTTCACTCAATAAACAGGCGGCGAAACCACCCAGATGACCACCGCCGGCTCGGCGCCGGGATTGCGCCAGCGGAACGGCTTGCCGTCGAAGCGAAAGGAGTCGCCCTCGGCAAGCCGGTGCCAGACGCCCGCTATCTCGATGTCGAAGGTGCCGGACGCGACATAGCCGGCTTCCTCCGTCGGCCGCACGCGCCTCGGTCTTCAATTCAGCGCCCGGCGCGAAGACCGAACGCAGCATCTCGAAGCTACCGCCGAGATCGGGTGACAGAAGCTCCTCCACCAGTCCGGAATCGCTTGTGCCAAGCCTGCGGCGGCTGCCGGCGCGCACGACCACGCCGCGCTCTTTCTCGATCGGCACGTCGTGGCTGAAGAACAGGCTGACCGGCACGCCGAACAGGTCGGCGAAGGCCCTGAGGTCACCGAGCGAAGGGATCGACAGGCCGCGCTCGACCTGGCTGACCCAGCCGACGGAACGGCCGAGCCTCAGGCCGATCTCGGCCAGCGTCAGCCCGCGCGCCTTGCGCAACGCGCGGATGTCGCCAGCCAGCAGCCGCTCGCTGCTCTCCTGCTCCGATCTGACGGCGATTGAGGCCAAGCCATTCTCTCGATGAAAAATCCCAGACAAATTTCATGAGAGGCCAGCTCCATGAAAAAATCAAGGGGATTTTCACAAGACCACAAGATTTGCTTGCGCCATTTTGACGGTTCATGCAAAGGCTCGGCCACGAACGGCGGGTGGGGACGTCCGATCGAGGACCAGGTATTTGGAATTCGCGCATGGGTCCTGTCCGGAAGCCGGTCCCGGTTTCCAAGGTCATGCGTCAAGGGACGGCCCATGCTGGAAAACAACGCCCGGATTGCCAAGGATGCGGCGATCGTCGACGAGGCGATCACATCGCGCCGCTCGGTGCGCGCCTTCCTGCCCGATATGGTCGACGACGAGACCATCCGCGCCATTCTCGGGGTCGCCGCGCGCGCGCCTTCGGGCACCAACATGCAGCCCTGGCGGGTCTATGTGACCAAGGGCGAGATCAAGCAGCGCATAACCGACGCCATCCTCAATTCCGGCATCCGTGCCGAGAAGGCCGAATGGGACGAGTACCGCTACTATCCCACCCAGTTCTTCGAGCCCTATCTCACCCGTCGCCGCGCCAACGGCTTCGGCCTTTACGGCGCGCTCGGCATCGGCCGGCGCGAGGTCGACAGGATGCGCGCCCAGCACGACCGCAACTTCGTCTTCTTCGATGCGCCGGTCGGCATGATCTTCACCATCGACCGGCGGCTGAACCAGGGCTCGTGGATCGACTACGGCATGTTCCTGCAGAACATCATGGTGGCGGCGCGGGGCAGGGGCCTGCACACTTGCCCGCAAGCCGCCTTCGCGCCCTATCACCGGCAGATCAGGCCGGTGCTCAACATTCCCGACGAAGAGATCGTCGTCTGCGGCATGGCGCTCGGCCATGAGGACACGTCCAAGCCCGAAAACGACTTCCGCACCGACCGCGTGCCGCTGGAAGAATGGGTGACGTTCAGCGAGTGAGGCGTGCCTCGGCTGGACGGAAAACCGCCTCACGCCTTCCTGGAATTGCTTACTCCACGCTCATTTGCGCGCCATGGCCGCTGACATGGGCGCCGTCCTGCGGCGTCAGCCTGAGATAGGCGAACAGCGCGCACAGCGTGATGACGCCTTCGATCACGAACAGGATGCGGAAGTCGTTGGTCACGGCCGGGCCGCCGCCGGCCAGGAAGGACAGCAACGCGGCCGCCAGGCCGACGCTGATCGCCACCGCCAGCTGCCACAGGATGTAGTAGAGGGCGCTGAAGCGGGCGAGCTGTTCCGGCGCGATGTCGGAATAGGCGAGGTTGCCGGTCGAAGCCCACTGCGCCGAGCGCAAAACACCGAAGGCGAAGATATAGGCAAGCACGATCCATACCGGGTGTGGTCGCCTGCGATCAAGGCGAAGCCCGCAACCATCGCGGCAACGATCGGCGTGTTGATGACCAGCACACGGCGGAAGCCGAAGCGATTGAGCAGGCGCGGCATGAAGACACGCATGATCAGCGATCCGATCGCAGCAACGAAGGTCAGCGATCCTGCCTGCACCGCGCTCATGCCGAAGCCGAGCTGGAACATCAGCGGCAGCAGGAAGACGACGGAGCTGAGACCGATCGTGTCCAGCCCGCCGCCGGTAAGGAAGGAGATGCGGAAGGTGCGGATACGCAGGAGCTTCAGGTCAAGCAGGGGGTTGCGGGCACGCAGGCAGTAGAAGGAGGCAAGCGTCAGGATGACGATCGCCAGCGCCAGTTCGGCCGCGATCATGCTGCCGGCTGCATCTTTCGCCGCAAGCGAATCCATGCCGAAGACCAGCAGGACCATGCCGCTGCTGACCAGCAGGAAGCCCGGAAAATCGAACGGCGTGCGCACCGGTTTGGTGACCGTCGGAAACAGCGAGGCGGCAAGGACGGCCGCAGCCAGCGCGAACGGCACGTTGATGAAGAAGATCCAGCGCCAGGAAATGTAGGTGGTCAGCGCGCCGCCGACGAGCGGGCCGACCAACGGTCCGGACTGGCCGGCCAGCGAGATGTACATGTTGATCTTCAGCGTGCGGCTGCGCGGGAAGGTCGACAGGATGACGACCTGGCCGAGCGTGCCCATCAAGGCGCCGCCGAAACCTTGCAGCGCGCGGGCGCCGACCAGCGTCCAGATGTCGTTGGACAGCCCGCAGAGCGCCGATGAAGCGGCGAACACCAGCAAGGCGAAGCAGTAGACGTTGCGCAGGCCGAAGCGGTCCGCGGCCCAGCCGCCAAGCGGCATCGAGATGATCAGGCTGGCGACATAGACGGTGATCAGCAGGCCGAGCTGGCTCGGCGGGCGGGCCGAGGCTTTCGCCGATGCCGGGCAGGGCGGTGACCACGACATTCTGGTCGAGGCTGGTCATGAAGACGCCGCAGGCGACCGTCAGCCGGCAACAGCAGCGACGCCTCGCCCGCCGGGGCAATGGCGCGGTTCGTGGCGTCGCCGAAGTCTCTGCGGTCATGGAAGGATATTCGATCGAGCCGGTTGCCTGAGACGAGCGCATGTCTAAGCATTGGCCCGTTGGATGTCCTATCTATCCTCCCCGCGGGCCGCAAGGCTCAAGCGGCAGAATGTGCCGGTCAATAGTGCCAAGCGGACAGCCAATTGACTTTCACTGCACCTCGTAGCCGACTTCCTCGCTGGCATGGCAGAGCGCCTTCCAGAACGAGCGGGCGAACGAGCGGAAGACATAGATGTCGAACTGGTCGGCGCCGGTGCGCTGGATCTGCGCGAAGACGTCGTGATGGGTGGTCGAGCGGCCGGCGCCGATCGGGAAGGCCGGCAGCGCGAAGTCGATGGCGAAGAATTTCGCCAGCACCCATTCGGCCTTCGGCCCGGCGATACGGATCGCGGTGCGGCCATGCGACAGGTCGGTGACGGTGCCGATGGCCGGGCGTGACGACGCCTGGCAGAAGCGCAGCCGCAAGGCCTTCGGCTTCGTCGACGACGGTGAATTTTCCCGGCGCGAAGCCGAATGCCGATCTGGCGCCGTCGGTGACGCCGCCGCCGGCGCCGTCGGGCAGAGCAAGGCCGGTAACCTTGCGGATGCCCGACATCAGCCGCTTCTCCTCACCCGGCCATGCGGCGAGCTGCAGGATCGAGCCCGGCCGCGTCTCGGACAGGATGACGTCGACGCCATGTTCGAAATTGCCATGCGAGCCCGGATGGTACTCCGGCTCGAGCGGTGACAAGCGTTCGGGTAGTTGGCGCTCAACCATGCATGCGGCTCCCGTCCGGATCGTAGAAATGGTTGGAGACGATCTCGACCGGCCCGAACCGGTTGCGCAGCGGATCGGAGACGAAGGCGCGCGTGCCGTGCCGCGCCTTGCCGCCGCTGACCAGCGCCAGCGCGATGTGCTTGCCGAGCGCCGGCGAGTAGCAGCAGGCGGTGATGTGGCCGATGCGAACCGTGCGGATTGGCCTCGTCGAGCTCCTCGACGATATGTGCGCCGCCGTTGAGCGGCCGGTTGTCGAGCGAAACCAGGCCGACGAGTTGCAGCCGGTCAGGGGCGATCAGGCCCTCGCGGTCCATCATCGCCGAGCCGATGAAAGGCTTCTTCTTCGACAGCATCCAGTCGAGATGCAGGTCGCGCGCCGTGGTGCGGCCGTCGATCTCGGCGCCGGTGACGTGGCCCTTCTCGATGCGCATCGTGCCCAGCGCTTCGAGCCCATAGGTGACCAGCCCGAACGGCTTGCCGGCCTCGATCAAGCGCTTCCCAGACATGGGTGCCGTAGCCGGCGCCGGAATAGACCTCGAAGGCCATTTCGCCGGAGAAGGAGAGCCGGCAGATCATCACCGGCACGCCCGCGATCTTGCCGTGCACGATGCCCATGAAGGGCAGGGTGGCGTTGTCGACGGCCGTGCCGGTGACGCAAGCGGCGAGGATTGCCCGCGCCTTCGGGCCGCCGATGGCAGCGCCTGCCCATTCGTCGGTGACCGAGGTGACCGTGACCTTCAGCTCCGGCCAGATGACGTCGAGGAAATATTCCAGATGCTGCATCACCTTGCCGGCATTGGCCGTGGTGGTGGTCATCAGGAAATCCTGCTCGCCGAGCCGCCAGGTGGTGCCGTCGTCGAAGGCCAGCCCATCCTCGCGCAGCATCAGCCCGTAGCGGGCCTTGCCGACGGCCAGCGTCGAGAACATGTTGGTGTAGACGCGGTCGAGGAATTCGGCCGCATCCGGCCCTTGCACGGCGATCTTGCCCAGCGTCGAGACGTCGACGATGCCGGCGCTTTCGCGCGTCGCCTTGGCTTCGCGCACATAGGCCTGCTCGATCGTCTCGCCGGCAAGGCCGTAGATCATCGGGCGATACCAGAGGCCGGCCGAATACATGGTCGCGCCGTTGGCGACGTGCCAGTCATGCATCGGCGTCAGCCGCTCGGGCTTGAGGTCGCCGAAGCGTTCGGCCGCGAGCGAGCCGATCGACACTGCGCGAGTAGGGCGGGCGGAAGCGCGTCGTGCCGACTTCGGGGATCGGCTTGCCAAGCGCCTCGGCCATGATGGCGAGGCCCGGCACGTTGGAGGTCTTGCCCTGGTCGGTCGCCATGCCGAGCGTGGTGTAGCGCTTCAGATGCTCGACCGAGACAAAGCCTTCGCGATGCGCAAGGCGCACGTCTTCGGCGGTCACGTCGTGCTGGAAATCGACGAAGCTTTTGCCCTTCGCCTTGATCTCGAACACCGGCGCCGGATCGGGATCGCCGGGCGCGGCTTCGACGATCCGGCAAGGCCGTCGGCGCTGCCTGTCGCTCCGGCGGCGGAAAGGCCGGCGGCGCGGCCCTCGGCGATGGCCTCGGCGGTGGAGAAGCTGCCGGTGAAGGCGCCGGCGCCGACCCATTGTCTGCGTCGGTTTCGGCGGCAGGAAGGCCTGGCGCGCGGCGTTCCATTCCGCCTTGGCGCCGGCCTGGCTGGCGAGGTGGATGGTCGGCGACCAGCCGCCCGACATCAGCAGGCAGTCGGCATGGATGCTGCGCGCATCGCCGCTCAGCGCGCCGCGTCACCATGTCGAAGCGCTGCACCTTGAGGCCGGAAAGCGCCTTGCCGCCTTCGGTGGCGACCACGGCATGGCCGGAGAGGATTTCGGCTTCGGCCTCGGTGGCCAGCTTGCGCATCTCGCTCGACAGGTCCGGGCGCACATCGATGATGGCGACGATCGCGGCGCCCGCCTTCTTCAGCGCCAGCGCCGAGCGATAGGCGCTGTCATTGTTGGTGAACAGCGCGATCCTGTCGCCGGGCAGCACGCCATATTCGTTGGCGTAGCGCTCGGCGGCATGCGCCAGCATGACGCCCGGCCGGTCATTGCCGGGAAACACCAGCGGCCGCTCGAAGGAGCCGGTGGCAAGCACCACCGACTTGGCGCGGATCGCCCAGTAGCGATGGCGCGGCTCGCCCTTGGCCGGGCGCTTCCTTGTGGTCGGTGACGCGTTCGAGTGCGGCCAGCGTGTTGCCGTCATAGTAACCCCAGACCGTGGTGCGCGGCAGCAGGCGGACATTGTCATGGCCTTCGAGCTGGCCGACGACGCGCGCCGCCCAGTCGGCTGCCGGCGTGCCGTCGATGGTCTCGCCGGACCAGTTGGCCGAGCCGCCGAAATTCGGCTCCAGCTCGGCAGAGGATGACGCGCTGCGCCTTGATCGGCGGCCGCCTTGGCGGCCATCAGTCCGGCCGGGCCGGAGCCGACCACCAGCACGTCGCAGAAGGCGTTCATGCGCTCGTAGCGCGCCGGGTCGGCAGCGGTGCCGGCTCTGCCGAGGCCGGCGGCGCGGCGGATGAAATGCTCGCAGAACATCCAGAAGCGGGTGCCCTTCAGCGGGCCGATCACCGGACCCATGAAGGTCTTGTAGTAGAAGCCGGCCGACAGGATCTTGCCGCCGAGCTGGTTGACGGCGTTGACGTCCCAGGCAAGCGACGGGAAGCGGTTCTGGCTGACGGCCACCAGCCCGTCATAGATCTCGACCATGGTCGCGGCGATGTTGGGCTCGCGCACCTCGCCGCGCAGCACCGTCACCAGCGCGTTCGGCTCCTCGACGCCGGCGGTCAGCACGCCGCGCGGGCGATGGTATTTGAACGAGCGGCCGAACAGCGTGACGCCGTTGGCGAGCAGTGCCGAGGCCAGCGTGTCGCCGGCATGGCCGGTGTAGGGCGTGCCGTCGAAGGTGAAGCGGATGGTGCGCAGCCGGTCGATGCGGCCGCCGGTCTCGGTGCGGCGCGGGCTCACGACTTGCGTCTCCAGCCTGTGCCGGGCGGCGGCTTGTGGTCGCCGCGCGCGAAGCCGGCTGCTCGAGATCTCATGCGTCAGCGTGTTGCGCACGACCCTGAGATGGGCGCGGCAGCCGCCGGAGTGCTGCCAGATCTCGTTGTGGTCGCCGGCCGGGTTCAGCCGGTCGTAGACATAGGCGTTCCAGGCGTCGAGGTCCTGCGAGGCAGGTTGCGGGCGCTGGCGGTTGCCGTCGCCCTGATAGGTGAATTCGATAACGTCGCGCGGGCCGCAATAGGGACAGGTGATCAGCATTTTTTCTTCTACCCTAATGCAGCCGGGGCGTCGCGCCCTGGCCCTTGTCGTCGATGACAAGGCCGCGATGGAAGCGGTCGAGCGTGAAGGGCGCGTTGAAGTCGTGCGGCTCGTCCTTGGCGATGGTCCAGGCAAAGCACCAGCCGGAGGCCGGCGTCGCCTTGAAGCCGCCATAGCACCAGCCGCAGTTGAGATACATGCCCGGCAGCGGCCCGGTGGTGATGATCGGCGAACCGTCCATCGACATGTCGCAGACGCCGCCCCATGAGCGCAGCATGCGCACGCGGGCGAGGCCCGGAAACAGCGCCAGCATCTCGCTCATCACCTCATCGACGATCGGCAGATTGCCGCGCTGGGCGTAGCTGTTGTAGCCGTCGAGGTCGCCGCCATAGACGAGGCCGCCCTTGTCGGACTGCGACATGTAGAAATGGCCCATGCCGAAGGTCAGGACCGTGTCGATGAAGGGTTTCAGCGATTCCGTCACGAAGGCCTGCAGCACGTGGCTCTCGATCGGCATTCTGTCGATGCCGGCAAGCTGCATGACCCGACCGGTGCTGCCGGCGACCGCGACGCGCCACCTTCCTGGCGCGGATTTCGCCGCGCGTCGTCGACACGCCGGTGATGCGGTCGCCGTCGCGCAGGAAGCCGGTAACCTCGCAATTCTCGATGATGTCGACGCCGCGACGGTCGGCGCCGCGCGCATAGCCCCAGGCGACCGCATCGTGGCGGGCGGTGCCGGCGCGCGGCTGCATCAGGCCGCCGAAGATCGGGAAGCGCGCCGAAGCCGGAAACGTCCAGCGCCGGCACCAGCCGCTTGATCTCGGCCACGCGTCATCAGTTCGGCATCGACGCCAAGATGGCGCATGGCGTTGCCGCGCCGGGCATAATCGTCGAACTGGGCCGGCGTATGCGCGAGGTTCAGGCAGCCGCGCTGCGAGAACATGACGTTGTAGTTGAGGTCGTGCGACAGGTTCTCCCACATCTTCATCGAGTGTTCGTAGAAGCGCGTGTTGGACGGCAGCAGGTAGTTGGAGCGCACCGCCGTGGTGTTGCGGCCGACATTGCCGGAGCCGAGCCAGCCCTTCTCCAGCACCGCGACATTGGTGATGCCGTGCTCCTTGGCGAGGTAGTAGGCCGTCGACAGCCCGTGGCCGCCACCGCCGATGATGATGACATCATAGGACGCCTTCGGGTCCGGCTTGCGCCAGGCCGGCTTCCAGTCCTGGTTTCCCGTGAGCGCGTTCTTGAGGAGCGAAAAGGCTGAGTATTCCGCCATTCTTTTGGAGCCTGTCATGAGCTTCGGATCGGCCGCGCTGCAGCCATCCGTTTGTGCGATGCGGCAGACTATAGAGCAGGCCGCTGCCGCAAAGCCAAGATTGCGCCATGGCTTTTCGACTGGCCGACTCCGAAAGCGCGCCAGCCGGGATGGCTTGCCCCATCGATATCAGCGTCTTTATCAAGGACGGGTTTTCAGAACCGGCCTTTGCCGCCGTGAGTCGCCAGACACATCATGCTTTTTCGATTGCTCCGCCTGATCCTGATCCTTGCGCTTGTCGTCGCGGCGCCGCCGTCGTTCGACGCGATGGCGCAGGCGCTCGGCCAGGGAGCGGCCGGCTTGATCACCGACCAGCAGAAGGTCATCCAGGGCCTGACCGCCAAGACCGACGATCTCGAGAAGAAAATACAGCAGGACGGCGAGGACGATGCCACGCTGGTCGATATCCGGCTGCAGCTGGAGGATCTGTCGCGGGCAGCGCTGACCAGTGCGCTCGCCTTCCGTTCGCGTCTCACCGACATCAACAACCGGATCGAGATGCTGGGGCCGCCGCCGGCCGCGGGCCAGCCGCAGGAGCCCGACATCGTCACCGGCGAACGCCAGGCGCTGGCGTCGGAAAAGGCCGAGATCAACGCCGTCATCGCCAGCGCGCAGAACCTGTCGATCCGCATCAACGGCCTGATCGACAAGATCGGCAACATGCGCAGCGAGCTGTTCCGCAACCTGCTGACCAAGCGCTACGAACTGTCCGATGCGCTGAGCCCGCAGGTCGTTCTCCGACGCCCAGGACGAATACGTCAACCTTTACAGGGCGGTGTCGTCCTGGCTGAGCTTTGCCTTCAAGTTCAAGTTCAAGGCGATGCTGGCGGCGACCTTCATGGCGCTCGCGCTCGCAGCGGTGCTGCTGGTCGGCGGCCGCCGCCTGTTCGGGCGTATCTTCGAAGCCGATCCGTCGGTCGAGGATCCGTCCTATCTCAGCCGGTTGTCGGTGGCGTTCTGGTCGACATTGCTGCCGACACTGGCGGTCGGCGCCTTCCTCGCTTCGACGGTCTTCCTGTTCAATTATTACAATGTCCTGCGCGGCGATATCGGCGTCTTCCTCAACGCGCTGGCTGCCGTCATCGCGGTGGTGTTCTGCGTCAACCGGCTGACCAATGCGGCGCTGGAGCCGCGGCTGCCGAACTGGCGCCTGATACCGGTCGAGACCGGTCCGGCGCGTAGGCTGGTGCGGCTGACGACGGCCATGGCGATTGTCATCGGCGTCAACAATTTCCTGGCGGTGGTCAACGACAAGATGGGCTCGCCGCTGTCGCTGACCATCGCCAGAAGTTTTGTCGCCACGATCATCGTCGGCGTCATCCTGATCCTGATGGCGTTGCTGAAACCGTTCAAGGCGCGAGACGAAAGCTGGCGCCCCTGGCCTGCATGGCTGCGCTACACTGCCATTGCGCTCGGCCTTTTCACCATCGCGGCGGCGCTGCTCGGCTATATCGGCCTGGCCATCTTCGTCTCGCTGCAGGTCGTGGTCACCGGCACCATCTTGATCACTGCCTATATCGGCTTCCTGTCGGCGCGGGCGATCGGCGAGGAGGGCGGTTTCGCCGACACTTCGATCGGGCGCTGGCTGTCGACCAATTCCAGCTATGAGGAAACCGCGCTCGACCAACTTGGCCTGGTCGTCAGCATCGCCATCAACGTGATGATCGTGCTGGTGTTCCTGCCGCTGATCCTGTTGATGTGGGGGTTCCAGCCCGGCGACATCCAGGCCTGGGCCTACAAGCTGGCGACGGGCATCACCATCGGCTCGGTGACCATTTCGGTCACTCGGCATCCTCAGCGGCATCGTCGTTTTCGTCATCGGCTATTTCCTGACGCGCTGGTTCCAGGGCTGGCTCGACGGCTCGGTGATGGCGCGCGGCCGGGTCGACACCGGCGTGCGCAACTCGATCCGGCTGGCGGTCGGCTATGCCGGCGTCGCGCTGGCGGCACTCGTCGGCATCTCGGCGGCGGGCATCGATCTGTCCAACCTGGCGCTGGTTGCCGGTGCGCTTTCCCTCGGTATCGGCTTCGGCTTGCAGAATGTCGTGTCGAACTTCGTTTCCGGCCTGATCCTGCTCGCCGAGCGGCCGTTCAAGGTCGGCGACTGGATCGTCGCCGGCGACATCAGCGGCACGGTCAAGAAGATCAGCGTGCGCGCCACCGAGATCGAGACGTTCCAGCGACAGTCGGTGATCCTGCCCAATTCGAACCTGATCAACAACGCGGTCGGCAACTGGACGCACCGCAACAAGCTCGGCCGCGTCGAAATCAAGGTCGGCGTCGCCTATGGCAGCGACGTCAAGCGGGTGCACGCCCTCCTGCTCGACATCGCGCGCAACCATCCGCTGGTGCTGAAGAACCCGGAGCCCTTCGTGCTGTTCACCAATTTCGGCGCGGCGGCGCTCGAATTCGAGATCCGGGTGTTTCTCGCCGATGTGCTGAACGGCGCCATCGTGCAGAACGACATCCGCTTCGCGGTTCTCGATGTTTTCGACAGCGAGCATATCGAGATCCCCTCGACGCCGCGCGCCGAGGTCAAGAAGCACCAGGCATGGCCGATCGACGACGACAAGATCGAGGCCGAGTTCGCCGAGCGCGAGGAGGCGGAAGCTGCAGCAGCGATCGAGAGGGAACGCCTGGCAAAGTCAAAGCGCAAGAGCCGCAAGCCCGACCCGGATTAGGCCCATTGATCCCGTCCGCGAGCCCGCCTTCGCGTGCCACCAAACCAATTGCGGCATGAATGCGGCATTCAGTTGCGGTTCAGCTTGCAAGTCATATAAGCTCGCATGCAAAGGGCGAGAATGCCTTGCAAAATGCAACCAGAGGCGGTGTTGAAACACCGATATTGCAAAATGTGGAAGTCTGCTCGTCGCCGCCATCGCTTTTACTTGCCTGCGAGCGGTTCGGCTTTCGCCGCCAGCGCGGTCAACAAGGACGCCGAGACCCGGACGCTGATCGTGACCGAGGGTGGCGGCAAGACGGAGCTGGCGCTGGCCGCCGGCGAGACCGTGGAATTCTGCCCGAACGGCTGTTTCGTCACCTTGCCGAATGGTGACCTCGAAGCCCTGACCGGCTCCGAAACGGTCGAGATTTCGGGCGGCGTCGCCCGCATCAAGTAAACTTCGGGCAGCATCTCTTGCAAAGGCCGGGCAATGCCCGGCCTTTTATTGTTTCGTGGTAGGACTTGTTTAACAATGACGCGGGAAATACCGGCGCGCCGCTCGGCTGCAACCGGGCGTTTTAACGATCGTTACGCCCTCTCCCGCTATATCCGATACGAAGACGCCGAAACATGGCGCGGGTGTATCTGCACATGACTCCATCGGAACCGGCATTCGGTGTCATGCGCTTCAGGCAGGGCAGGAAAAAATGGATGCGAGGTCGGACAGGAACGCGATCCCGCTTGCGGTCGATCTCGACGGCACGCTGATTGCAACGGACCTTTTGTGGGAAGGTCTGTTCATCCTTCTCAAGAAGAATCCGCTCTATGTTTTCCTGGTGCCGTTCTGGCTGGCCGGCGGCCCGGCACGGCTGAAGCAGGCGATCGCCGACCGCATCGACATCGATCCAGCCTCGCTGCCCTATCGCGAGGTCCTGCTCGAGCGGCTGCGCAAGGAGCATGGCGAAGGCCGCAAGATCGTGCTGGCGACCGGCACGCCGCGCAAATTCGCCGAGGCGATCGCCGCGCATCTCGGCATTTTCGATCGCGTGCTGGCGACCGACGGTCCGCACAACATGACGTCGGGCAGGAAGCGTGCCTCGCTCATTGCCGCCTATGGCGATGGCGGCTTCGACTATGCCGGCAACAGCCGGCACGATCTCAAGGTGTTCGACGCGGCGCGCAGCGCGATCGTCGTGGCGCCCGACCGTCACGCCGCGCGCTGGCAGGCCGCCCATGGCGCCGAAATGGTGCCGGCGCCGAAGCCGACGCTCAAGACCTTCGTCAAGATGCTGCGTGTGCATCAATGGCTGAAGAACGTCGCTGATCGCGGTGCCGATGGTGCTGTCGCACGAATACTTCAACATCGACATGATCTGGCAATGCGCTGCTGGCGTTCGTTTCGTTCTGCGCGGTGGCGTCCGCCATCTACATCCTCAACGATTTCTTCGACCTCGCGCTCGACCGCAGGCATCCGACGAAGCGCAACCGACCTTTCGCCAGCGGCGCGCTGTCGATCCCGTTCGGCATGGGCGCGATGCCGGCGCTGCTGTCGATCGGCATCGCCGCCGGCCTGTTCCTGTCGCTCGAGTTCCTTGGCGTGCTCGGCGGCTACATAGTCGTCACGACGGCCTACTCGCTGTCGTTCAAACGCATGCTTCTGGTCGACGTGCTGACGCTGGCAGGCCTCTACACGATCCGCGTTCTGGCGGGTGCGGCGGCGACCGGTGTCGACGTCTCGTTCTGGCTGCTCGCCTTCTCGATCTTCTTCTTCCTGTCGCTGGCGCTGGTGAAGCGCTATGTCGAATTGCGCACCACCGCCATTCCGGCCGGCGAGCGCATTGCCGGCCGTGGCTATCGCACCGAAGACCAGGAGATCGTCGCCCAAGCCGGCATGGCCTCGGCCTTTTCCTCCGCCCTGGTGCTGGCTCTCTATATGGACAGCGTCTCGGTGCGCGAACTCTATCCGCATCCCTGGCTGGTCTGGCCGCTGGCGCCGATCGTGCTGTATCTCACCATGCGCGTCTGGATCCTCGCTCGCCGCGACGAAATGCACGACGATCCTGTCGTCTTCATCATCCGCGACTGGCGCAGCCAGATCGTCGTGCTGATCGGCGCCGCGCTGCTGGTCGCCGGAGGCTGGTAGGGATGACGGCGGAGCGCTTCGGGAGTTTCGGCCGCACCACGCCGCCGGCGCCGCGCGTGATTGCGGCTAATGACGCCATCGCGCTGCTCAAGGGCCGCGCGGCGAAGAACGGCTCGCTGCTCGGCTATGGCAATGGCCGTTCCTATGGCGATTCCTGCCAGAACGAGGCGGGCTCGGTCGTCGACATGCGGCCGCTGAACCGCATCCGCGCCTTCAATGTCGAGACCGGTGTGCTCGATGCGGATGCCGGCGTGTTTCTGTCCGACATCATCGCCCATGCCGCGCCCTACGGCTTCTTTCCGGCAGTGGTTCCGGGCACGCAGTTCGTGACGCTCGGCGGCGCGATTGCCAATGACGTTCATGGCAAGAACCACCATCGGCGCGGCACGTTCGGCTGCCATGTCGATTTCCTTTACGCTGCTGCGGTCGGACGGGCGCAGCTACACGCTGCTCGGCAACGGAAGCAATGCAAGGCTGTTCCGGGCGACGATCGGCGGCATGGGGCTGACCGGCCTGATCCTGTCGGCCTCGATCCGGCTGATGCGGGTGCCTTCGCTCGACATCGTCGAGAAGGCGACGCCGTTTCGCGATCTCGGTGAGTTTTTCGACCTGGCGGAAGCCGCCGACCAGGCCAATGAATATGCCGTTGCCTGGATCGACCAGCTTGCCGGCGGCCATGGTCGCGGGCGCGGCCTTTTGTTATCGGCAATCATGCCGAGCATGGCTCGCATAAGGCCTCTCGCGCCGGCGGGCGCCTTTCGGTGCCGTTCCAGCCGCCGTTCAATGTTCTCAACCGGCCGTTCCTGACCGCCTTCAACGCCGCCTATCGCTGGAAGAAGGGGCGCTCGCCGGCGCCGCGCCAGATCGGCTGCCAGGGTTTTTTCTTTCCGCTCGACGGCGTCGGAGACTGGAACCGGCTTTATGGTCCGAAAGGGCTGTTCCAGCACCAGAGCGTGGTGCCGGAAGATGCCGCCCGCCAGTGCCGTGCCGGCGCTGCTGGAGGCGGCCAGACGGGCCGGGCAGGGATCGTTCCTCACCGTGCTGAAGCGCTTCGGCACTGATCCGCTCGCCGGCGCTGCTGTCGTTCCCGCGGCCGGGCTTCACGCTGACGCTGGACTTTCCCAATCGCGGCGAAAAGACGCTGGCGCTGCTCAGGCGAACTCGACCGTATCACCGTCGATGCCGGCGGCGCGGTCAATCCTTACAAGGATGCCCGCATGGGCGCCGAAACGTTCGCGGCATCTTTTCCGGAATGGCAGCGGCTGGAAGCGCTCCGCGACCCTGCCTTCATGTCTGACTTGTGGGCGCGGACGGCAAAGAAACTGGATGTGCGGCGAGGAACGGTCGAGGCCGCGGAATAGATAGAACTTGAATAAATCTTGGTAAATGAAACGTAAATACCAAGATTTTCTCAAAACTTTCTTGTGACTTCACGAAATCTTTGCAGGTTTGTAGTAGGACCGCTGCAGGGCGGGTGGCAACCATGAAATACATCGTCTTCATTCTCTTCACAGTCATGACCAATGCCGCGGCGCAGCTGATGCTGAAGCAAGGCATGATGTCGCTCGGGCCGATTTCGTTCGAAGGCACCAATCCGCTTTTGAAGCTGCTGCAGATCGTCTTCAGCCCTTGGGTGTTCTTTGGGCTGTGCACCTTCGTCATCTCGATGGCCTCGCACCTCTATGTGCTGTCCAAGGTCGAGCTCAGCTTCGCCTACCCGTTCCTCAGCCTTGCCTATGTCGCGGTCGCGATCTTCGCCTATTTCGTCTTCCGCGAAGACCTCAACGGCTGGCGCATCGCCGGCATCGCCTTCATCTGCGTCGGCACGGTGCTGATCGCGCAGAGTGGGCGAGGGCATGAGGAGGAAACGGCTTCCCTTTCGCTCCGACAAGATTCACAGCGAGATCGTTCGATGAGACATGTGATTTTCGGCGGCGACGGTTTCGTCGGCCGTCATCTTGCTCCCGAAGCTCGTGGCCGACGGCGAGGAGGTGGTCGTCGCCGACATCGTCAAGAGCGACCTGCCGCACTACCGCCCGGTCCGGTTCGTCAAATGCGACGTGACCGATCCGGCCTCGGTCGCCACGGTCGGGCTCAAGGGCGACGACATGGTCTACAACCTCTCGGCGAAGATGCTGTCGCCGATCCAGGTGCGCGCCAAGCGACACGATTTCTTCTTCCCGGTGAATTTCCACGGCACCGAACACATCATGCAGGCGATGGACAAGGCCGGCGCGCTCGAAGCTGGTCCACTACACGACCGACATGATCTACGGCCATACGGTGACCCAGCCGATGACCGAGGAGCACCCGGTCGCGCCGCTCGGCGAATATGGCTGGTCGAAGCAGAAGACCGAGGAACTGGCGGCCGAATGGCGCAAGCGCGGCATGTCGATCTCGCTGTTCCGGCCGCGCCTGATCATCGGCCCCGGCCGCCTCGGCATACTGGAGAAACTGTTCAAGCTGATCGACTGGAATTTTCCGGTGCCGATGATCGGCTCGGGCAGGAACCCCTATCAGTTCATCTCGGTGTTCGATTGCGCCGAAGCGGCCCGCGCCGCCTGGAAGGCCGGCGTGCCGAACGAGGCCTATAATCTGGGCTCGCTCAATCCGCCGCCGGTCAAGAAATTGCTCGGCGACCTGATCAAGCATGCCGGCTCGAAATCGCTGCTGATCCCGACGCCGGGCTGGGCCGTCAAGCGCACGCTCGACCTGCTCGACCTCATGAACATGCCGATCATGGATCCTGAACAGTATCTGATCGCCGACGAGGAGTGCGTGCTCGACGTGTCCAAGGCCGGGCGCCAGCTCGGCTGGGTGCCGCAATATCGCGACGAGGACATGCTGATCGCCGCCTACAGCGAATACCGCGCCAAGAAAGACGGCCACGCCGTCGCCACCAAACATGTGCCTGCCGAATAACGGGCCCCGCCGAACAGGAGGATTCTCGAGATGACCGTCATGGCCAAGCCCGAGCAGACGAACGCGCGCACCATGGTCAGCGCGCCGGCGCTGTCGCCCGCCACCATCGCCAAGCCCGACCTGATCAGCGTCGAGCAGGCAAAGACGATGGACGTCGCGCGGATGACCGACCTGTTCAAGGCGCATCTCAATCCGGGCCAGCTGCATTTCATGAAGCTGCTCGGCTTCCACAAGATCAAGATCGAGCGTGCCGAAGGCATGTTCTACATCGACCAGAACGGTCGCAAGATCCTCGACTTCTTCGGCGGCTTCGGTTCGCTGGCCTTCGGCCACAACCATCCGCGCATCCTCGAAGCGCGCCGCAAGTTCCAGGAGGAAAAGCGCCAGGAAATCGCCATCGCCTTCATGTCGCAATATGCGGCGGCGCTGGCGCACAACATCGCCAAATGCTCGCCCGGCGATCTCGACATGGTGTTCCTCGGCTCGTCCGGCTCGGAAGCGATGGAAGCGGCGGTGAAGCTCGCCGAGCGCGCCGCCGGCCCGAAGCGGCCGAAGATCGTCTATGCCGAGAACTCCTTTCACGGCAAGACCAAGGGCGTGCTGGGCATCACCGACGGCCAGCTCTACCGCGCCGAGTTCAAGATGGCGGACAATACGGTCCGCATCCCGTTCGCCGATATCGAGGCGGTCGAGCGTGCGTTCCGCTAACGATCCCGAGATCGGCGTCATCGTGCTCGAAACCATCCAGGGCGGCGGCGGCATCATCCAGGCGCCGGCCGAATACTGGCAGAAGCTGCGCGCGCTGTGCGACCAGTATGGCGTGCTGTGGGTCGCCGACGAAGTGCAGTGCGGTTATGGCCGCTCTGGGCGCTTCTATGCTTTCGAGCATTATGGCGTCGTTCCTGACGTGACGGCGCTGGCCAAGTCGCTCGGCGCCGGCAAGGCGGCGGTCGGCGCGATGATCGCCCGGCGCGAAATCTACATGAAGGCCTATGGCACGCCGAAGACGGCGATGATCCATGCCATGGCCACCTTCGGCGGCATGGGCGAGGCCTGCGTCACCTCGATCGAGGGCTCAATGTGCTCTATGACGAGGGGCTGATCGACAATGCCGCCGCGACCGGCGACTACCTGCTGCAGCGGCTGCAGGCGCTGAAGGAGAAATATCCGAAGATCATCAAGGACGTGCGCGGCAAGGGCTTCATGGTCGGGCTCGAGTTCCACGACTTCTCGCAGACCTTGCCGATGGTGCTGCGGCCTATCGTCAGCGTGCTCGACGACAAGCTGAAGGGTTCGCTGTCCGGCTTCGTCGGTGCGCTGCTGCTGCGCGACTATGACGTGCTCGTCGCCTTCACCGAATACAACCGCAATGTCATCCGGCTCGAGCCGCCGCTGATCTGCCAGCGCGAGCATGTCGATCGTTTCGTCGATGCCTTCGACAGCCTGCTGTCGCGCGGCATCGTGTCGATCGTGAAGGATTTCGTCAAAAGCCAGGTTCGCTGAGTTCGACAATGCTGACCAAGTCGCCCGTTCCGAACAACCCGCTCGACCGGCTGACCGAAGCCGGTCTGGCGTGGGGCGAGGGGACCTATGCGCGGTTGGCGGCGCCGATCGGGGCCGTCGCCTTTTCGCTCTACATCCTGCTGACGGCGATGATGGCGTGGATCATGCCCGACGCCAATTGGGACATGCTGCCCTATCTGGCGATCGCCGAGGAAGGCAACTATCCCGACGCGCAGGCCTTGCATGACTATGCCTACAGCACGGTCAAGGCCGGTGTCTCGGCCGCCGACTACAAGGCGCTGACCGATGATGGCGGCGGCTTCCGCAGCCACATGGCGGAGAATGCCGCCGATTTCCATTCGCTGCTCGGCATGTACCGGATCAAGTTCCTCTATGCCGAGATACTGTCGACGATGAGCTCGGTGATGTCGCCGGTCGAGGCGATGCGGGCGCTGCAGGTATTCTCGGTGCTGCTGTTCGGCACGATCGCGCTGCTCTGGTTGCGCGCTGAGGGCGCGCTGGCGCTGGCGCCGGTGGTCGGCGCGGTGCTGATCATGGCCGATTTCGGCGATGCGGCGCGGGCCTCGACGCCGGATCTGCTGTGCTCGGCGCTGTTCCTCGGCGGGCTGCTTGCCTATGTGCGGGGCCGCGAGGCGGCAACCGCGATCCTGCTCTTCCTCGCCTTCATGGCGCGGCCGGACAATATTGTTTTCCTTGCCATCTTCGCCGTGCTGCTGGTCGTGTTCCGGCAGAGGGCGTGGGGCGCGTTGGCCGGCTTTGCCGCGTCCTTCGTCGCCTATTTCGCCATCTCGCACTGGGCTCATCATCCCGGCTGGTGGCCGCATTTGTGGTTCTCCAGCATCGAGCAGCACTACAATATGGACGGGTTCGAGCCGCCATTTTCGCTTGCCGCCTATCTCAGGGCGTTCGCCGTTTCACTGCTTCGCGCCATCGACATGAACAGCTGGGTCGGCGTCTCGGTGCTGGCCCTGGCCGGATGGTATGCGTTGGGCCGCGCCGGTTTCCGGCTCGACCGTCGCGCCGGCATCCTGCTCGCGGCACTGGTGCTCGGCGTGCTGGCGAAGTTCGCCGTGTTCCCGATCCACGACACGCGCATCTATTTTCCCAATCTGCTGCCGCCCTATCCTGCTGCTTGCCGGCCCGCTCATGGCATTGTGGGCATCGGCAAATCCTGCGCCGCGCTGCGCTTGCACGCCATTCCCGGAGACAAGCCATGAGTTCGTTCCGGCTGGCGCGCATGCCTTTCGCTCGGTCTCCCCGGCTTCTCGATCGCGGGCCGTCGCTGCGCGGCACGAAATTCCTGGCCAAGGCGGCGCTGAAGGCGCGCTTCTGAGGCGGCAGGCCGTTCCAGATGGTCAATGTCGGCGCCTGCGAAGCCTCGACAGCGAGCTTGTGGGCAGGGTCGCGCCGCACCTGCGGCGTGTCGCAAACAGGCGGTAGCTCAACCGCCGTCCTCTGCATATTGTGCGCCAATCGAACGGGCGCCGGCGCGCCCGCATGTCATCTTGGAGTCGCGGGCAATGGCAGGGTTTCCGAAAAAGGCGAAGGTCGTCATCGTCGGGCTGGGTGGCATTGTCGGCGCATCGATCGCCCATCACCTGATCGAACGCGGCTGGAGCGATATTGTCGGCATCGACAAGTCGGGCATCCCGACCGATATCGGCTCGACCGCGCACGCCTCCGACTTCTGCTACACGACCAGCCACGATTTCCTGTCCTGCTGGACGACGCTCTACTCCATCGATTTCTACGAGAAGATGGGCCACTACGCCCGCATCGGCGGCCTCGAGGTCGCCCGCGTCGGCGACGACGGCCGCATGGACGAGATCAAGCGCAAGATCGCCTCGGCCAAGGCCTTCGGCACCCGCGCCCGGCTGATCGAGCCGGCCGAGATCAAGGAGAAATTCCCGCTGATCGAGGAAGAGATGGTGCAGGGCGGCCTGTGGGATCCCGATGCCGGCCTGGTCATCCCGCGCTCGCAGACGGTCGCCGGCAAGCTGGTCGACCAGGCGGAAGCGTCCGGCAAGCTCAAGTCCTTCGCCAACACGCCGGCCAAATCGCTCATCGTCGAGGACGGCCGCATCAAGGGCGTGGTCACCGACCGCGGCACGATCATGGCCGACTATGTCGTCGTCTGCGCCGGCATCTGGGGCCGGCTGATCGCCGAAATGGTCGGCGAAGACCTGCCGGTCATGCCGATCGACCATCCGCTGACCTTCTTCGGCCCGTACAATGAGTTTGCCGGCACCGGCAAGGAGATCGGCTGGCCGCTGCTGCGCGACCAGGGCAACTCGGCCTATATGCGCGACACCGGCGACCCCAAGACCGCCGAAGGCGGACAGATCGAATGGGGTTATTACGAAGAGACCAATCCGCGCCTTTGCCATCCGCGCGACCTGCTGGAGAAGGACCAGGCGCGGCTGTCGCCGTCGCAGCGCGACCTCGACATGGAACAGATCCTGGCGCCGCTCGAGCGCGCCATGGAGCTGACGCCGATCCTCGGCGAACTCGGCTACAATGAAAGCCATTCCTTCAACGGCCTGCTGCAGGTGACGGCCGATGGCGGCCCGTCGATGGGCGAAAGCCAGAAGGTGAGGGGCCTCTGGTATGCCGTCGCCATCTGGGTCAAGGACGGCCCCGGCATGGGCAAGCTGATCGCCGACTGGATGACGGACGGCCGCACGGCGATCGACCACCACGCCATCGACTATGCGCGCTTCTATCCGCACCAGACGAAAGAGCAGTTCATCTGGGATCGCTGCACCGAGACGGCGATGAAGGTCTACAATCCGGCGGTGCATCCGCGCGAACCCTTCTCCAAGGGCCGCAACATCCGCCGCTCGCCGTTCTGGGAGCGCGAGAAGGAACTCGGCGGCTATTTCATGGAACTCGGCGGCTGGGAGCGCGCGCATGGCTATGCCGCCAACGAGCACCTCCTGGAGAAATACGGCAACCGCGTTCCCGTGCGTGAGAACGAGTGGGACAACCGCCATTTCTGGCGCGTCTCCAATGCCGAGCATCTCGCGATGAGCGAGGATTGCGGCATCGTCAACCTGTCGCATTTCTCCATGTACGACATCGAAGGTCCGGACCATGTCGCGCTGCTGGAATGGCTGTGCGCGGCCAAGGTCGGCGGCGACAACAACATCGGCAAAGGCATCTACACCCACTTCCTCGACGAGGAAGGCATGGTGCGCGCCGACTTCACCGTCATCCGCATGGCCGATCGCTGCCGGGTGATCGACGGCGCCGATGCCGGCCCGCGCGACTTCCGCTACATGCAGCGCACCGCGCAGGATAAAGGCTTTGATGTCACCATCACCGACGTGACGGAAAAATTCGTCACCATCGGCATCTGGGGTCCGAACGCGCGGACGACCCTGCAGAAGGTGGTCGAGAATCCGGACGGGCTCTCGCTCGAAAACTTCCCCTTCGCGGCGATCAAGCCGGTCAGGATCGGCGGCAAGGATGTCACCGCCTTCCGCATCTCCTATGTCGGCGAGCAGGGCTGGGAACTGCATATGCGCTACGAGGACGGGCTCGCCGTCTGGGACGCGCTGCGCTCGACCGGCGTGATGCCGTTCGGCGTCGAGACCTATGCCAACACGCGCCGCATGGAAAAGAGCCTGCGGCTGCAGAACGCCGACCTGCTGACCGAGTACAATCTGCTCGAAGCCGATCTCGCCCGCCCGAAGGTCAAGGAGAATGATTTCTGCGGCAAGGCCAAGCATGTGGAGTATCGCGCCCGCGAGCACCAGCCGGCGATGCTGTGCACGCTGGTGATGACCGAGCAATACCGATTCCAAGGGCGTGGCCCGCTATCCCGTCGGCACCATGCCGGTGATGGATCCGGACACGGGCGAAACGCTGGTCGACGAACTCGGCCGCCGGTCCTTCACCACGTCGATCGCCTATGGCCCGACCATCGGCAAGAACATCGCGCTCGCCTATTTGCCGTGGGCGTATTGCCAGGAAGGCCGCAAGCTCAAGGTCGAGTATTTCGGCGAGACCTATCCGGTCGAGGTCGTTGCCGTCGGCTACAAGCCGCTCTACGACCCGGAGAATCTGAAGCCGAGGAGTTAGGCCCCGACAACAGCGGAGCTGTTTTGGCGTGGATGCCAAACAAGCAAATGAAAGCCCGGCTCTCTGCCGGGCTTTTCTCTTTTTAAGCACGCAATTCTCACCTACCGTCGCTCCGGGCGGAGTGAAGCATTTGCGGCTATTTTGCTGGGACCGAAAGAACGATGCGCTGGTGTTCAGCCTGAAGGGGAACATCCCGGTTCGCGTCAGCTGGACCTTTGCCATTCCTGTTGTCCTGCCCTTTCTGCATGAGTGGTCGGCGCGTCCCAAAGCCGCGCTGATCCACACATCGATCTTTGCCGCGCTGTTCTTCGTATCGGTGTTCCTGCATGAACTGGCGCATGCATGGGCTGCCCGCCGGCAAGGGATCGGCACCGACAGGATCGAGCTCTATCTGTTTGGCGGGCTTGCCTACTTCAAACGCGGCGCAACCTCGCCCTCTGGCTGGGCGTGGATTGCATTTGCCGGCCCCTTGGCCAACATCCTGCTGGCGGCGTTTTTTGCCGCTTCCTATTATCTGATCGCCAGACCTTTGGCGCCCGTCGAAGCGGACAGCCTCTTTAGTGCGCCGCCACCAATGCCGATAACTTATCTGGCGTGGACGCTGTGGGTCGGCGCCTTGTTGAATGGGGTGCTGGCCATTCTCAACATTCTACCGGCATACCCTCTCGATGGCGGAATGATCGCCCGGCATTTGCTTGCGCGGCGCTTAGGCGAGGGGCGGGCGGCGCGGATCGTCGGGTTCTGCGGTGTCGTGCTCTCAATATTGCGTTTTGCCGTGATCCTGCCGGCCGCGGTGGCGGGCATCCTGCTGTGGCTGCCGCCGTCACTCAAGCCGAACTGGAGGGCGCTGCGCGGCACCGGCAGAAAGAAGACCGGTCCACGCCGGGAAGCGGCAAAAGCCGCTGGTGACGAGGTGGAATGGCGCGGCAAGGGAGGATGGCCGGTCAACCGGGGAGTTGAGCGGCAAGACGACTAACAATGATACTTGTTCTGACGCCCCAAATTGTCAGAAGATACTTTGACAATTTTGCGCAAATCGACGGTGCGATGCGCAAGCATAGGGGAGGCTCTGATGGCCGGGATCAGCAAACGTCAGAGTTTGGCCCTTGGAGCCGCGGCACTTGGTGAGGCCATGCTGGCGCCGCGGGCAGCCTGGGCGACGGTGAGCGACGCAGCTGATGGTCTCGACCTTTCCAAGGCAGGCCCAGACGAGGAATGACAATGCAGGAGCCCGGCCAGGCGCCATCTTTTGCCTTTTTTGCACGATGTTGCCGCCGGAAGACCCATGTCGAATTTGTTGTTCGACTTGCGGCTCGTTGTTTTTTCTAAAATAAGGGGTATTATTTTACATTGCCCCGCTCTTCTGGAGCTGCGGATATTTTGCCCGGGGGGGTACAATCATGCAGTGGCTAACCGCGTTGCTGGCGTTCGCCACGACGATGCTTATGTTTGCGATCGTCGTGTCGACACTGGTGGAAATGATCCATCGCATCTTTGGGCTGCGAGCCAAGGGCATGCAGCTCATGCTCGGAAATCTCTATTCGCGCGTCATCTTGCCAAAGCTTACCAAGCCGGAGGGGGATGCGAAGGAGTTGCTGACACCGCAACAATTCGCCGCGCTGATCATGGAAAACCGGGCGACCACCGAGAAGGGCCATCCATCAACCGGGTGGATCAGCGGATTTCTGCGCTGGTTTGTCGATTGGGCCGTGGTGACCGACATTCCGGTGGAAGTGTTTACGCAAAAACTCGCCTCCAGCCGGCTCGTAGGCGCAGCCGACGTTCTGACCGACGAAGTGGTCATGGATCTTTCGCAGAAATACGAGGCATTCGGCAAGGAAGTCAGCCTGTATTTCGAAAGCCGGGCGCGCCTGTTTTCGGTCTGCGTCGCGTTCTTCGTGGCCTGGACGTTCTACGTTCACCCTTACAAGCTTGCCGTCGCTTTTCTCAGAGAATCCTGAAATCGCCGGGGCCGTTGCCGAAAAGGCCGCGGACGTTCACGCCCAATACGCCGTGCTGATTGAGAAGTTGAACACCGCTGCCGCGGCCAAGCCGGAGACCGGCGCCGGAAGCACGGAAGACCTGAAAGGCGCGATTGCCGCGCTGCAGGAAAAACTGACGGAAGCTGAAAACCAGACCAAGGAGCTCAAGACCCTCGGCGCGCCGGTGGGTTGGGAAGTCAATCCCGCATTGAAGTCCTGCGCTTTGGGTGCCGTCACCGTGGATTGTTCATTTGGCGCCTTCGGCACCAACTGGACCTTGCCCTCGATCGCGAACGCCTTCTGGCTGCTGGTCGGCGGACTTCTGGTTGGATTGGGAGCGCCGTTCTGGGCGCAGGCGGTGTCGTCGCTGACCGCATCCCGCGATGTGAGCCGCCGGATCGCCGAAATCGTTACTCCCAACGGGGTCGCGACTGCGACAGCGGCTGTCCCGCAGGATGCCGCGCCGCAGCCGGATTCCGTTCCCGTCACTACGTTCAAGGTTGCGCGCGCGGCCGGACAGAAGAACGTCGCAAAGTAGGGGCTTCCAGCGGGTTCTCATCGGGAGAAGTTGCCGGGGGCAAGACCGAGTCTCGGTCGGGCGTTTTCGCTTTGTAGCGCAACGATTCTCGCTTACCTTGCGGCATGTCTGCTTCTGGTCATGCAGGCTATTTTCTCCCGAGCGCCGCCGCATTGGCGCTGTTGCTCTGCCTGACCTCGCGAACCCTCGCAGCGGAACCCGTCGACATCGAGCTGGTGCTGGCCGTCGACGTTTCGCTGTCGATGTCGCCGGACGAACTCGAAATCCAGCGCCACGGCTATTCGGCGGCATTGACGCATGACAGTGTTCTGCAGGCCATTGCCGACGGCGCCTATGGCAAGATCGCCGTCACCTATGTCGAATGGGCCGGCGCCACCTGGCAGCAGGTCGTCGTGCCATGGACGGTGATCGCCAGCCGTGCCGACGCCGAGCGGGTGGCCGCGCAGCTTTCCGCTCATCCGCCGGGCAGCGCCCGGCGTACATCGATTTCCGGCGCGCTGGAGTTCGGCAGCGACCTTTTCGCCGAAAGCGGCTTCCAGGGCGTCAAGCGCGTCATCGACATTTCCGGTGACGGTCCCAACAATCAGGGCGCGCCGGTCAATTTCATCCGCGACCAGGTGGTCAGGCAAGGCATCACTCATCAACGGGCTGCCGCTGATGACGCGAGGCGGCTTCAGCGGTGCCTATGACGTCAACAATCTCGATCGCTATTACAGCGATTGTGTCATCGGCGGCCCTGGCGCTTTCATGATCCCGGTCAATGACTGGACGCAGTTTCCCGAAGCGATCCGCCGCAAGCTGGTGCTGGAACTTGCCGGCCCGGCCTCGCCGCAATGGGCGGCGGAAGAGGCTGATCATCCGCCTGTTGTCTTGGCGCAGGACATACGGTCGCCGATTGCCAGGTGGGTGAGAAGATGTGGCGCGACCGCAGCTGGATGTTCGACGCCCGCTAGAGTTCCGGGAAAAGAGCGAAGCGGTTTTCCGTCCGGAATTGCGTCAAAAAACAGAGCGGTTCCGCGTTTCCGTGAAAGGGTGAACCGCTCTCTAGCGCGCAGAGCGGACACGCTTCAATCTGCGCATGTTTCCGTTCTTGGCTGATGCGGTGGGTTGCCTGTTTGGCCCGCGCAATGGCAAACTCGCATGCGCAGGGCGAGATCAATGCGGTTGAGGAGAAGAATGCTTATGAAGAAACTTGTCATCCTGACGGCTATTGCCTCGATGCTTTGTGCCGCCACCGCCAGCGCCCAATATGAGGGTGAGACCGGCTGCGTCATGTTCGAGCATGCAAATTTTCGCGGTCGCGCGATTGAAATGGGGTCCAACAATCGGTGAGTTTTCGCGGCGGTCAGTTTTGGAACGACCGCGTATCGTCGGTGATCGTGCGCCGCGGCTGCACGTTCGTCGCCTATGAGCATTCGAGGATGCGGGGCGAGTCGATCGAGCTCAATCGCCGGGTCCGCGATTTCGGTGGCAGCGGCTGGAACGACCGCATCTCGTCCGCCGAGTGTTATTGCGACGACCGGTATTGAGGCAGGCCGCTGCACCTGAATTGACCAAGGTCTGACAGGGCTAGAGCAGTGCTCTAGGCCGCCAGCAATTGCTTGCGGTCGACGCGCTCCTGCTGCGGCGAGCGGGCGTAGAGCTCGCGGTAGCATTTGGAGAAGTGCGACGCCGAGACGAAGCCGCAGGCGACCGCCACCTCGACCACCGGCATCGACGACTGGATCAACAGGTGCCGGGCGCGGTCGAGGCGGATCTCCAGATAGTAGCGGGCAGGGGAACGGCCCATCTCGGTGCGGAACAGGCGCTCGATCTGGCGGCGCGACAGGTCGACATGGTCGGCGATCTCGATCAGCGACAGCGGCTCGGAGAGGTTTGCCTTCCATCAGTTCGATGATGGTCAGCACCTTGGAGTTCTGCACGCCGAGGCGGGCGCGCAGCGGCAGGCGCTGGCGGTCGGTCGGGCTGCGCACGCGGTCGGTCAGCACCTGCTCGCACACCCGGTTGACGAGATTGTCGTCGAAATCGTCGCCGATCAGCTTCAGCATCATGTCGAGCGCGGCGGTGCCGCCGGCGCAGGTGTAGATGTTCTGGTCGATCTCGAAGAGGTCGGCAAAGACATTGGCCTTCGGGAAGGCCTCGGAAAAGCCCGGCAGGTTCTCCCAATGGATGGCGCAGCGCTTGTTGGACAGCAGGCCGGCGGCGGCAAGGATATGCGCGCCGGTGCAGAGGCCGCCGACGGCGACGCCGCGATTGTACTCCTCGCGCAGCCAGGCAAAGGCCGACTTGTTCTGGTAGCGCTCGACATTGATGCCGCTGCAGACGATGGCCATGTTCGGCCGATCCGGCCCGGCCATCTTCTTGCGCTCTTCCTCAAGCGAGGTGTTGACGGCGCATTCGACGCCGTTCGAGGCGCGCACCGGCTTGCCGTCGATGCTGGCCAGGCGCCAGCGATAGGCCTCGTAGCCGAGCATGCGGTTGGCCGAGCGCAGCGGGTCGAGCGCCGTCGCAAAGGCGATCATGGTGAAATCGGGAACAAGGAAGAATACAAACGATCGTTCTGATCGGATGCTTTACGGCGTTCACGGGAAACCTCACGCGGCCATGGCGCGAACAGGATGTCGCGAACAGCATAGCGACATCAGGAAAAACCATTCCTGTCAATCGGCTAGACGGCTATGCGGCAACTAAATTTGCGACATGGGTCGCAAATGGGCAATTGTCTTGCGCGACGGGCAGGCCGTGCCAGCGGATCGGGCAATTGCCGAACCGCAACATCGGCCAGAAATAGAAACGCCGCCCCGGCAAGACCGAAGCGGCGTCAACCTCGACAGCAGCGGCAGGGAGCGCTGCGCTTGAAGTCGGTATCTCAGGCGACGAAGCCGAGGCGCGCCGCATTCATGGCGCCGGTCTGGCCGGGCATGGTGTTGGCAAGGCGCTGGCGCTCGAGAGCGGTCGTCAGGTTCATTTCGCGGCGGGCGAAGAGGCGGGCAAAAAGCTTCATGATCATCTCCATATCGGTTGCTCAGACGGGTCGCCTTCGCTTGATGGAGTGGGGCAGCTCGTTTGCTGGCGCTGATATAGGCTTGTGTGAGCAGAAACTAAATCGCAAATGCGAAGCGCTTGATATGAAAAGCGACATCGGATTGCGACATTGTTGGGCAAGCTGCCCAAAATTTACGATTATTTACAATGCGTTAACTCGAAAATTGGGCGCTATGCAAGTTGCTCATATGCGTCATGCAGCTGGCAGCATGGCTCTGAAATCATTTGAATGCAAATAAAATAAAGGCCTGCCGGGCTGGTCTGCGCGGCAGGCCTTCAGCACTTGGTACACACGATTTACTTTGCTCCAGCCCAGGATCCGACGCCGTGGCGCGAACCGGTCTTGGTGTCGGCGGCTTCAGGCCAGCCGATATCCTTCTGCAGTTCGATCGGCAGCGAGTGGATGGCGCGTTCGGTCTGGTAGCGGGCGCGGGCTGCGCTGAATTCGGTCGCGAGGCGACCAATGGATGACAGGATAGACATTTTCATTCTCCTTCGTGTTGGGGCCGGCCCGCACGAGCCGGCATGTTTCAACTTCATTTCATGTCGATTGCAGGTCTGCGTGGTGGTCGTTTCGTGACCGCTTTCGATGCCTGCTGCTTCGATGGAGTTGACTATCCTCCCAAACTGATGTTCAATCAAACGAAATGGAATGATGCGTTCACATCAGAAAAATTGAAGGTCGATCCCGATGAACGCCCCACTCAATCATCCACTGCCGCTGCTCGATCTCGATGTTCTGCGCACGTTCGTGGCCATTGCCGAGACCGGCAGCTTCACCACGGCCGCCAATGCGGTGTTCCGCACGCCGTCGGCCGTCTCCATGCAGATCAAGAAGCTCGAGGACATTCTCGGCCGCTCCGTATTCGCGCGCGACGCGCGTTCGGTGACGCTGACCACGGATGGCGAGATGCTGCTCGGCTATGCCCGCCGGCTGCTGTCGATCAACCGCGAGGTGGTGTCGAAGTTCATCATCCCCGACATTGTCGGCGTGGTGCGGCTCGGCTCGCCGGACGATTATGGCGAGCGCGTGCTGCCACATGTGCTGAAGCGTTTCGCGCAGTCGCATCCGTCGATCGCCGTCGACGTCACCATCGACCAGAGCAGTCAATCTGCGCCGGCGCATGGACGACCGCGCGCTCGACATCACGCTGCTCACCAACTCCTACAAGACCAGCGCGCTCGGCGCCGAGGTGCTGCTCACCGAGCCGATCGTCTGGGCCGGCGCCAAGGGCGGCTGCGCGCATCTGCGCGAGCCGTTGCCGGTTTCGCTGTGGGAGGAGGGCTGCGCCTGGCGGGCAGGCGCGCTCGATGCGCTCGGCCGCGAGGGCCGCAACTATCGCATCGCCTATATGAGCGCGCACACGGCCGGCCAGCGCGCCGCCATCATGTCCGATCTCGCGGTGGCGCCGCTGCCGAAATCCTTCCTCGGCAACGACATGGTCGAGCTTTGCCCGAAGGACGGCATGCCCGATATCGGCACCTACAATCTGGCGATGGTGGTGGCGCCGGACGCCAGCGCGCCGGTCAAGGCCGTCGCCGACCATATCCGCGCGACCTTCGAAGTGTTCAGGGAAACCGGAAAGTTCTGAATTTTTTCCGCTGCTACGAAATAGCCCGCCTCGGCTCGATCGGGGCGGGCTTTTGTCAAAGTGGGAACCTGGACGGCGAAGTTGGCCCGTGATGGTCAGGTCGCAGCCTGACCTTGCAGCGACCATTGCCCGGCTTTTGCCCGCTGCGACCTGGCCTCGCCGGCCAAGAAACGTGACGATACTGTCCCTGGCGCGCCGCGCCTCGGGCATCTCGATCAGCGGCCAGACGTGGAACATGCCTTCCTCGTAGACGACCTCGATCTCGACGCCGGCGGCACGCGCCTTCTCGGCGAAGATCAGATTGTCGGGGCTGAGCAGGTCGTGCGAGCCGGTCAGGAGCAGCGTTTTCGGCAAGACCGAGAGGTCGCCGTAAAGCGGGCTGATATGCCAGTCGCTGCGATCAATGCCGGCGCTGTAGATGCCGGACTGCCTCCAGGCCGCCTGAAATGCCGAGCCACGGATCATTGCGTTCGGCCTCGAACACTTCGGGGTTGGAGAGCGACATGTCGAGCCCGGGTGAAATCAGCACATGGCGTGACGGAAGGGCAAGGCCATTTTCCGCGGCCATCATGGTCAGCACCACGGCCATGTTGCCGCCGGCGGAATCGCCCATGAAGACGATGTCTTCGGCGTCCGTCTCGTCGAGCATCTGCCGGTAGACGTCGCCGACCATGCCGAACATGGCGTGGAAATCGTGCTCGGGCGCGATGGGGTAGATCGGTACGGTGATGCCGATAGCCCAGCCGTTCGGCCATCTCGGCGATCAGCCCCCAATGATAGGAGGTGATCTGAAAGACATAGGCGCCGCCATGCAGATAGAGGATCCGCTTGCGCTCGCCAGCCTTGGGCGCGATGTCATAGACGGGGAAGCCATCGACGCTGCGCTCGGCGATGTCGAGGCGGTGGCGCAGCGACGCCGGCGGATGGTGGTCCTCGGTCTTGCGCGCATAGGCGATCCAGCGCTGCAGGTTTTCCGGGCTGGAAAAAGCCTTTTTGCGGCTATGCCTGAGGACAAAGGAAACGACGTGGCTTTTGAAACTGGGCATGCGGATACACGAACTTCGGCCGGAGCCGACTAAGAGAAATCCCCCACTCATCCGAAGATCGTATCTGCGCCGAAAAATGTCAAGATTTGCGCCGAGAACAACACGGTGGTGTGATCCAGCCGATTTGCGATCCGCGGCAAACGGCTCAGCGCCGGGGCAGCAGCGCGGCGCGCAGCTTGTTGTTGCTGGCCGCCGGGGCCAAGGGCGGCCCCGGCGGGTGCCGAGCAATTTGCATTTGTCGGCGAAGGTCATCAGCGCGCCGAACCCAGGAGCAGAGCCGACAGGGTGGCCTGTGGATCGTTGCGCGGCGACACCGGCCAGCCGATGTCCTTCTGGATTTCGGACGGCAGGCTGTTCATGGCGCGGATCGACTTGTTCCTGTTATGCGCATGCTTGATGGCCGCACCAAAGCGGCCGAGGCTTTCGAACATCGACATGTTGGTCTCCTTTGAAGCGTTGCGGCGGCCGGAACATTTCCGGCCTGCCATTCGATGTCCGGTTAAATGCGCACGTGCATGTATCGGAGGGATTTCGCGAAAACAGCGGTTTCGGTTTCCAGATCGGCGTGATCTGGAAACATTTGCATACAAATGAAATTGAGCGAGCCTGCCGGCTTGAGGCAGGCGGCCTATTCCCGCCCGCGCCGTGCAGCGTGGCCTTCGCGCGAACGCCGGCGCGGCGTGGCGTCGCCGGCAATGCCGTCCTCGCTGACGGTTTTGCGCGGCGGCAGTTTCACCGCCGCCGACAGTTTCGGGAACGGGTCGACCTTGTTCGGCAGCGCCATGGCGTAGACGAAATGCTCCTGGAATTTCGGCTCCAGCGCGGTCTCGATCTTCTCGATGCGGCTCACCGTTTCCTCGATCTCGCGGCGATAGCCGCGATTGAGCAGCGCCATGCGCGCACCGGCGCCGGCGGCGTTGCCGACGGCCGAGACCTTGTCGAGGTCGCAGTCGGGGATCAGGCCGAGCACCATGGCGTATTTCGGATCGATGAAGGAGCCGAAGGCGCCGGCGAAATGGATGCGGTCGACATGGTCGGCGTTCTGCTTTTCCATCAACAGCTTGGTGCCGGCATAGAGCGCTGCCTTGGCGAGCTGGATGGCGCGCACGTCGGTCTGGGTGATGGTGATCTTGGGTTCGCCTTCCTTCAGCACGTAGGAGAAGGTGCGGCCATTGGCGACGACGCGCGGCGAGCGCGCGCCCAGCGACCCGTCGAGGACGCCGTCCTCGGAGATGATGCCGGCGAGATACATCTCGGCGACGACCTCGATGATGCCGGAGCCGCAGATGCCGGTGACGCCGGTCGCCTGCACGCTGTCGAGGAAGCCCGGTTCGTCGGACCACAGTTCCGAGCCGATGACGCGGTATTTCGGCTCCAGCGTATCGGGATCGATGCGCACGCGCTCGATGGCGCCGGGTGCGGCGCGCTGGCCGCCGGAGATTTCCGCGCCCTCGAAGGCCGGGCCGGTGGGCGAGGAGGCCGCCACGACGCGCGTCCGGTTGCCGAGCACGATCTCGGCATTGGTGCCGACATCGACGATCAGCATCATCTCGTCCTGGCGGTGCGGGCCTTCCGACAGCGTCACAGCGGCTGCGTCGGCGCCGACATGGCCGGCGATGCAGGGCAGCATGTAGAGACGCGCGCCCTGGTTGAGCTTCAGGCCGATATCCGAGGCCTTGATGCGCACCGCGCCCGAGACGGCGAGCGCAAAGGGCGCGCCGCCGAGTTCGGTCGGATCGATGCCGAGGAACAGATGGTGCATGATCGGATTGCCGACGAAGACAGAATCCAGGATGTCGTTGCGCTGGACATTGCCTTCGGCGCAGACCTTGTCGACAAGGCCGGAGATCGCCTCGCGCACGGCGACCGTCATGCCTTCGCGGCCGTCCGGGTTCATCATCACATAGGAGACGCGGCTCATCAGATCCTCGCCGAAGCGGATCTGCGGGTTCGAGGTGCCCGACGAGGCGGCGACGCGGCCCGACAGCAGCGACACGAGATGCATGGCAATCGTGGTCGAGCCGATATCGCAGGCAAGTCCATAGGCCTCGTTCTTGAGGCCGGGCCACAGTGCGATGACGCGCGCGATGTCGCTGTCGGCATCCTTGTGGATGGCGGCGGTCGCGGTCCAGTTGCCCTTGCGCAAAATGCCTTGCACCTGCGGCAGCAGGTAGAAATCGAATTCGAGGCTTTTGAGGCCCCAGTCCTTCATCAAAGCGATCTTCAGGCGGTCGAGATCGCCGAGCGGCTTGTGCATGTCGGGTTCTTCGATCTCGACATAGCACATGCGGATCGCCGAATCGCGGGCGATGACCCTGGTGTCGGCGTCCTTGCGGATGGTCTGCGCGTTGATGACCGTGTCCTGCGGCACGTCGATGACGAGGTCGCCGAGGATCTGCGCCGAGCAGGACAGGCGGCGCCGTTCGGGCAGGCCGCGGACGCGCTCGTAGCGCTCTTCCTTGGCGCCCTTGGGCGAGATGTGGTCGTTGGAGGAGACGATCTTGTGCTTGGCGAAATTGCCTTCCTGCACCTCGATCTGGCAGCGCCCGCAGGTGGCGCGACCGCCGCAGACGCTCTCGACATAGACGCCGAGCTGGCGCGCGGCATCGAGCACCGGCGTGCCGACCGGAAACCGCCCGCGCTTGCCGGACGGCATGAACAGCACGAGCGGATCGGTGATGTTGGCAGGCGAGTTCACGATTGCGCGCTTATCCCCTGGCCATGCGGGCTTCACGGCCGCCGCGGCGGCGGCCGCCATTGCCGCCGCCTTCGCCCGGCGCGTTGACCGCGGTGGGCGCTGCGACCGCCTGGCCGCCTTCGGCCGGCTTGTAGTCCTTGTAGGTTCTGATCCAGTTGGTGCAGTTCTCGTCGGTGCCGTTGAGCACATTGGCGCCGCGCACGGCTTCCATTTCCTGCGGGCGCACCGGGTTCATGATCGCCGAGGTCATGCCGGCGCCGATCACCATCGGGATGAAGGCGGCATTGATGCCGTGGCGGTGCGGCAGGCCGAACGAGATGTTGGAGAGGCCGCAGGTGGTGTTGACCTTGAGCTCTTCGCGCAGCCGGCGCAGCAGCGCGAACACCTGGCGGCCGGCATCGCCCAGCGCGCCGATCGGCATGACCAGCGGATCGACGACGACGTCATGCGCCGGAATGCCGAAATCGGCGCAGCGCTGCACGATCTTCTTGGCGACGGCGAAGCGCACGTCCGGGTCCATCGAAATGCCGGTCTCGTCATTGGAGATGGCGACGACCGGGACGTTGTACTTCTTGACCAGCGGCAGGATGGCTTCGAGCTTTTCTTCCTCGCCGGTGACGGAATTGACCAGCGGGCGGCCCTTGGCGACCTTCAGCGCGGCTTCGATGGCGGCGGTGACCGAGCAGTCGATCGACAGCGGCAGGTCGACCAGGCCCTGGACGATCTCCAGCGTCTGCACCAGAAGGCCGGGTTCGGTCTCGTTCGGGTTGACCGAGGTGACGCCGGCATTGACGTCGAGCATGGTGGCGCCGCAGGCGGCCTGTTCCAGCGCGTCCTTGATGACGGTCTCGAAATTGCCGGCGATCATCTCGGCGGCCAGCTTCTTGCGGCCGGTCGGGTTGATGCGCTCGCCGATCACGCAGAAGGGCTGGTCGAAGCCGATGATGATTTCTCGTGTCGCCGAGGCGACGATGGTCCGGGTCATGAAGTCTCTCCGTCGTGATATAAAGAGCTTCTTTATATCGTTATCTGATTTCGTTCAAGCGAATGGTGATCGTTGGCGCCGTCAATGCGCGGTCTTCACCATGTCCACCTGGGTTTCGGTAATCTCGTCGTGCAGTATGTGGTCGAGCCGGTCGGCGACCATCTGGTCGTCGCGGCGGATCTCGCGCTTCCATGGCTGGCGGCCCTTCAGCACGCCCAATTCATCGACGATCTCGGCGACATATTCCTCCTGGCGGTAGGCCATCACATGGACGCCGGAAACGCCGGGGATTTCCTTCACCTCGTTGATGATGTCGATGCAGAGCTGCTTGCCTTCCTTCTTCTGGTCCTGCGCGCCTTCCAGCCGCTTGATGATCGCGTCGGGGATATGGATGCCCGGCACGTTGGAGCGGATCCATTTGGCCGTCTTGGCCGAGGCCAGCGGGCCGACGCCGCACAGGATGAACACCTTTTCGGTGTGGCCGAGATCGCGCGCCTTCTGCATGAAGGTTCTGAACATCGGCACGTCGAAGCAATACTGCGTCTGCACGAACTGCGCGCCGGCGGCGATCTTCTTGCCGAGATGGATCGGGCGGAAGTCGAAGGGCGGCGCGAACGGATTGACGGCGGCGCCGAGGAAGATCTGCGGCGGCGTCGTCAGCTTGCGGCCGGACAGGAACTTGCCGTTGTCGCGCATGATGCGGCAGGTCTCGAGCAGCGACATGGAATCGAGGTCGAACACCGGCTTGGCGCCGGGCTGGTCGCCGGCCTGCACGCCGTCGCCGGTCAGGCACAGCATGTTGGCGACGCCCATCGCGGCGCCGCCCAGCACGTCGCCCTGGATGGCGATGCGGTTCTTGTCGCGGCAGGCGATCTGCATGATCGGGGCATAGCCCATGCGGGTCAGCAGCGCGCAGATGCCGACCGAGGACATGTGGCAGTTGGCGCCGGAGGCATCGACGGCATTGATGGCGTCGACCCAGCCGTCGAAGATCTTCGCGCGGTTGTAGACGTCTTCCGGATCGGCGCTGTCGGGCGGGTTGAGCTCGGTCGTCACCGCGAATTCGCCGCGCCGCAGCACGCGCTCCAGCCGGCCGCGCGAGGAGTGGCCGGGCAGGGGATCGAGCGGCAGGTGGATGCCGGCCGGGTTCTCGTCGAGCTGGCGGGCGATCATGCCGAGGCTCCGGTCTTGGCGCCTGGCGCGGCTTCACGCGCGGCGGCTGCCTGCGCGGTCACCCGCAGCCAGGCGGAGGTTTCGCGCAGCGACTGGTCGACCGGCTTCTGCACGGTCAGGATCTTGTCGCCATGCACCATGTTCTGCGAGCCTTCCCAGGCCTTGACCCAGACGCAGGGCATATCGGGCTCGACCTCGCAATTGCCGTTGGCGCGCACGCCGCCGCAAGGGCCGTTGCGCAGCTGCTTGGGGCAGTTCATCGGGCACGACATGCCGGTCGAGGACAATACGCACTGCCCGCACATGCGGCAGTCGAACATGAAGCCCTTGACGCGCTTTTCGACGAACTTGATCGGGGCTTCGACGCGGCCGTAGCCGATGCCTTTCCACAGCGGATGCAGCAGCAGGAACATGTCGGCGAAGCTGGAATAGAACCATTCGAGCAGGCGCGAATGGCGGATCGACCACAGCCGCACCGCGAACGAGCGCTGCACGCGCCGCTGCGGCGACACGTCGGCCGGCTTGTAGTCGGATTTCGGCGCTGCCTTCTTGACCAGCGTGGCCTGGGTAACCGCCGGTTGAGGCTCAGACATGTTCTTTCCCGCCCGCCTTGACCAGAGCGACCAGCCGCTCGCGGTCATATTTCGCATCGAGCTCGCTGAAAAGCCTTCTCGACCTCGGCTTCGAGATCGTCGCCGACCGGAACCGGATCGGCCTTGCGCCATTCGGCGAGATAATCGTCGGTGCCGCCGGCGCCGGTGCGCATGGCGCACATGTCGATCGCCTCGGTGAAACGCAGCGGCAGTTCGCGCTTGGCGTTCTGCCGGCCCTTCTTGACGATGACCTGGGCGGGGATGTCGCGCCAGTAGACGACGATCAGATCGGCCATGAAATTCTCACTCCTCTAAGCATCGAGCATTGCCGCATGCGCATTGGGGCTGCTTGTTATGGGACGACGCGCGCGCATTCAAAAGCGACGCTATTGGAATGCTGCAGAGGAAAGGCGAAATTCTCGGGAGTGATGCGGCTACCAGACCCGCTTGGTCACGCCGGTCCAGAGATAGAACCAGATCGTCGGATGGTACCATTGTTTCGAAGGCAGATCCGGATCTGAGCGTGGCAAGTTTGCCGGCCAGCGCATCGCTGAGCGCCTCGAAGCAGATGTCGCGCGAGAACGCCGCCTGACGCAGCGCATAGCTCGAAATGGTGTCGCCCGGCTCGGGCTTGCCGCGCGCCTGTTTCAGCACGCCGCCGGTGTCGACGCCGGCGTCGACCAGATGCACGGTCGTGCCGAAGTTCTGCGCATCGCCCGAGGCCAGCGCCCAGTAGCCGCCATTCATGCCGCGATATTTCGGCGCGATGCCGGCATGATAGTTGAGCACCGGGCAAGGCATCTTCGCCAGCGTCTGCCTGGACAACAGGCGGCAGCCGGCAAGCAGCACCACGCCCGGCTGGAGGTCCGTGATCGCCTGCAGGCATTCCGGCGCGTTGGCCGACGGAACGTTGATGATCTTCTGGCCCGGCTTCGGCTCGGTCTGAAGCTTCTGGTCGGCAATCAATCGCGCCGCATGGCTGGCGAAAAAACGCTTGCCGAGCCGGGTCAGCACCATCGTGCCGAGCTGACCTACGGCCGAGATCCAGCCTTGGCGGCGGGCGCGGCCAAGCAGCAATTGCTTTTTGGATTCAGGTGTTTCGAGGACGACGCTGACAGGGCCAAGCCGGTCGGCGATGGCGTTGATGATGGCCCAGATATGCGGCCCGCCTTCGGTGACGACGACGATCGGCCGTGGGTTTGCTTTCGAAGGTTCCATGGCGTTTCGACGTGCCTGGGGATGACCTGCTATCGGCAGGCCGGATGCTAGGCTGTCCGGGTTAATCCTTGGTGATTGCCACCCGCCACGGGGTTGTATCGCCGATCAGCGCTTGAATTCCATGATGTCGAGCTTGGATTCGTAATAGGGCGCCGGGAATTCGATGCGCCATTCGCTGGCGCTGTTGCGGAAGGCATAGCCGACCTGGTCGCTTTGCGGACCGCTGCCGTAAGGCTTCGCCGGGTCGTCGTTGACGTAGAAGGAGCCGAGATAGATGGCGCGCTTTTCGCCGTCGTCGAAGAAGCGGCCCTTGGTGCGCTGCGAGCCGCTGACCTTTTCCAGCCGCCAGCCGGAGCCGTCATCGCTCACCTTGCACTTGAACCAGCCATAGATGACGAGCGGGCTCGAGCCCGCCGGCCTTGATGGTGCGGCACTTCCAGTTGCCGGTCAGGTCCTTGTCGGAAAACGCCACCAGCGGCTTTGCCAGCAGCGCGTCGAGCTGCTTGGCCTCGGCAGGGTCGCCGGCCTTGGCCTCATCGAGGGCCGCCTTGCGCGTCTCGCCATATTTGTCCAGCCGCGCCTTGTCGGCCGCGGTGATCAGCTTTTGCACCTCGCCGTCGGCGTGGGCCGGCAGGACAGCACAGACGCTCAGGCACAGAGATAGAAGCAACGGCCGAACAGACATGCGAATCTCCCCCTCTTGGTCAGTGTCTCAGGCGACTGCTGAGGCCTCTGCCAGCTCTTTCGTCAGGTCGCCATAGCCAGTCGAGCGGCGCTCATAGGCGAGGCCGAGCATCTTGGCGGCCTTCTCGGCAACCTTGTCGAGCTCCGGATCGTCGGTCTGGGCGATATAGACCAGCTTCTCGTAATTGCCGAAATAGTCCTTGATCAGCTCCGGGTGCTTGTCGAGGCCGAGCGGCTTCATGAAGAAGGCGTCGAACTGCCGGCACAGGAAGTCGGTCATGTAGAACGACATCATGTCGTCGTCGGCGATCTTCGCATAGGCGTCCATGCCCTGGTAGAAGGCGAAGCAGTGCGGGCCGGCCATGCGCTCGACGCCGTGCTTCTCGCAGACGCGGTCGAGCAGGCCGCCGGTGCCGCAATCGGCATAGCCGACGAAGATGTGTTCGTAACCGTCCGCCTTGGCCTTCTCGATGGCCTTGTCCATGGCCGGCGGGATGCGGTCCGGATAGAAATGAAACTCCGCCGGCAGGCAGGTCAATTCGAGATGATCCAGTTTGAGCTGTTCCTTGACGGCCAAAACTTCGCGCGCAATCATCCCGCAGGCGATGACGAGCAGCCTGTCCGTTTGATTCGGTTTCGTTTTTTGTGTCTTGGCCATGGAACCAGTCGAGCCGGCCTTCGTTGCTGTGGGGTTAATTTATCTATTGAGGGAGACACCGTCCATGAAACTGCTACGCATCGCGCCGATTGCCATCCTTGCCTGCGCCCTGGCCCTTACGGCATGCGCAAACACCGTCCGCGGCGTCGGCAAGGATGTCAAATCGACGGCCAAGGCCGTCGAGGACACCGTCAACAATCCCTGATCGCACGCCTCATCCATCATCTGGGAACAAAAAAGCCGCGCTGCAAGGCGCGGCTTTTTCCATGTCCGTGCCGGATTTGCCGATCAGGCTGAAGCGCGCACATTGTGCTTGCGCTTCATGAAGTCCTTGGCGGTCTCGACCGCCACCGCCGCGTCGCGGCAATAGGCATCGGCGCCGACGGCCTTGCCGAATTCCTCGTTGAGCGGCGCGCCGCCGACCAGCACGACATAGTCGTCGCGGATGCCCTTTTCCTTCATCGTGTCGATGACGACCTTCATGTAGGGCATGGTGGTGGTCAAAAGCGCCGACATGCCGATGATGTCGGGCTGATGCTGCTCGATGGCGTCGAGGTATTTTTCGACCGCATTGTTGATGCCGAGATCGATGACGTCGAAACCGGCGCCCTCCATCATCATGCCGACGAGGTTCTTGCCGATGTCGTGGATGTCGCCCTTGACGGTGCCGATCACCATCTTGCCCTGCTTCGGCGCGCCGGTGGCGGCGAGCAGCGGGCGCAGGATGAACATGCCGGCCTTCATCGCGTTGGCGGACAAAAGCACTTCCGGCACGAACAGGATGCCGTCGCGAAAATCCTCGCCGACGATGCGCATGCCTTCGACCAGCGCCTCGGTCAGCACCTTGTAGGGTGCCCAGCCGCGCTCGAGCAGGATCTGTGTGCCTTCCTCGATCTCTTCCTTCAGCCCGTCATAGAGGTCGTCGTGCATCTGCTGCACAAGCTCGTCGTCGGAAAGCTCGGAAAGGATGATCTCGTCGTCGGCCATTTTGATCCAGCTCCTCACGGCATCGCGACTGCGTCGCAAGGCACAACATATTTGCGTCCATACCTAACCCGCTAGGGGCGGGTATCCATAGCTGATTTGCGACTTCCCGCAAAAGGAAAGCGACCGCAAATCTATTGGAATTCTTGTCGATTTTGCGACAGGCGTTGGCGCTGGCTGGCCGTTTCGAATAGGGTGCATGGCTACGATCCGGGCAGGAGCGGCAAGATGCGGCCGCAGCGGATTTCAGACAAGAACAAATTCAGGGAAGAACCACCATGAGCGAACACGCGGCAGTCGACCAGGAAGCGTCAAACGCGCGGCGCGGGCGTGGCGCCAGCGGCGGAGCGGCTGCCCGGCGGGCGGCGCGCTCGGGCGGCGGCCCAGGCACCCAGCTCACCTATATCAAGCGCAAGATCAACATCTATGAGGTGCTCGACGAGGAAGGCCTGGCGCTGATCGAGAAGAACACCGACACGGTGCTGGAAGAGATCGGCATCATCTTTCGCGATGACGCCGAAGCGCTGCAGCTCTGGAAAGAGGCCGGCGCCGACGTCAAGGGCGAGCGCGTGCATTTCCCCAAGGGGCTCTGCCGCTCGCTGCTCAAGACCGCGCCGTCGATCTACACCCAGCATGCCCGCAACCCCGAGCGCTCGGTGCAGATCGGCGGCAACGCCACCGTCTTCGCGCCGGTCTACGGCCCGCCCTTCGTGCGCGACCTCGACGGCAACCGCCGCTACGCGACGATCGAGGATTTCCAGAATTTCGTGAAGCTCGCCTATATGGCGCCGTCGATCCACCATTCGGGCGGCACGGTGTGCGAGCCGGTCGACGTGCCGGTCAACAAGCGCCATCTCGACATGGTCTACAGCCATATCCGCTACTCGGACAAACCGTTCATGGGCTCGGTGACGGCGCCGGAGCGGGCCGAAGATACGGTCGCCATGGCCAAGATCGTGTTCGGCGACGACTTTGTTGAAAACAACACGGTGCTGACCAGCCTGATCAACGCCAATTCGCCGATGGTGTTCGACGAGACGATGCTCGGCGCGCTGAAAGTCTATTCGCGCCACAACCAGGCCTGCATCGTCACGCCGTTCATCCTGGCCGGCGCGATGAGCCCGGTTACGGTCGCCGGCACGCTGACGCAGGTGCTGGCCGAAGTGCTGGCCGGCGCCTCGTTCACGCAGTTGATCCGTCCCGGCGCGCCGGTGCTGTTCGGCACCTTCGCCTCGTCGATCTCGATGCAGTCGGGCGCGCCGACCTTCGGCACGCCGGAACCGTCGCTGGTGTCCTATGGCGCCGCACAGCTTGCGCGCCGGCTCGGCCTGCCGTTCCGCACCGGCGGCTCGCTCTGCGCCTCGAAGATCCCGGATGCGCAGGCCGCCTATGAAAGCGCCAACACGCTGAATTCGACCATCCTCGCCGGCACCAATTTCGTGCTGCATTCGGCCGGCTGGCTCGAAGGCGGGCTCGCCTCCTGCTACGAAAAGTTCATGATGGATATCGACCAGCTCGGCATGACGCAGAAGTTTTCCGAAGGCGTCGACCTGTCCGAGAACGGCCAGGCGATGGACGCCATCCGCCAGGTCGGTCCGGGCAGCCACTATCTCGGCTGCGACCATACGCAGGCCAATTTCCAGACTGCTTTCTACCGCTCCAGCATTGCCGACAACAATTCCTACGAGCAGTGGCTGGCCGAGGGCGAGAAGACGGCGCCGCAGCGCGCCAACGAACTCGCCCGGCGCTGGCTGGAGACCTATGAGGCGCCGCATCTCGATCAGGGCATCGATGACGGGCTGAAGGACTTCATCGCCAGGAAGAAGGGGTCGATGCCCGACGCCTTCACTTGAAAGGAGCCCGAGTCAGGCGGGGCTAAAGTCGCCAACATCATCCACAAGGAAGTCTGGCGGAGCGCCTTCTCCGATCCGGACAAGAAGGGATGATGTTTGCGCGCCACGATCGAAAGCATCGTATCGGCGCTGGCGCATGACGGCCTGATCCTGCGCGGCGGCTTCATCTTCGCCGATGGCGAGGCGGCCCCTTTCGGTCCGACAGGCCTGTCGGCCAAATCTGCCCTCCTGGTGGGGCAGGCGGGCGCTGCGCCGTGGCCGCATTTCCTGCGCTGGCGCGAGAAGCAACCGCAGACCATGACCAACCCGCTCGACGCCTGGTCGCGCGAGGTGATTGGCGCAGTGGCGAAAGATTTTGGCGCGCGGGCCGTTTCGCCTTCCGACCGGCCCTATCTGCCGTTCCAGCAATGGGCGATGCGTGCGGAAGGGCTGAAGCCGTCGCCGCTCGGCATCCTCATGCATCCGCAATACGGGCTTTGGCATGCCTATCGCGGCGCGCTGCTGTTCGAGGATGAGATCGCGCTTCCGGAAGTTCAGGAAGCGATTCACCTTTGCGACGCATGTGTCGAAAAGCCTTGCCTGAAATCCTGTCCGGTCGACGCCTATTCCTTGGATGGCTTTGCCTATCAGGCTTGTCTCGCACATGTGCGGGGAGCGAATGGCGAGCCGTGCCGGACGGGCGGCTGCCTCGACCGCAACGCCTGTCCCTACGGCACGGCCTATCGCTATCCCCCCGAGGTTCAGGCCTTTCACATGGCGAGTTTCGCCGACCTCTAGGTCCAGTTCCCCAATGCCGCACGAAATCTTGAATGGCACGGCCAGCTTATGACTTGCCGTGCAAGCCTGCGCGGATATCTATCGCGCAACAAAGGCAACGGAGCGCGTGATGGCGAAGCAGGATATTGAGATCAAGACGCAGGACGGCACGGCCAGAGCGGGGCTGTTTCGTCCGGCGGCTCCAGCCAAGGCCGGCGTCATCCTCTACATGGATATTTTCGGCCCGCGTCCGGCGCTCGACCAGATGGCCGAGCGCCTCGCCGGGCATGGCTATGCTGTGCTGGTCCCCGATCTCTTCTATCGCAATGTGCCCTATGGCCCGTTCGATCCCAAGACGGCGTTTGGCGAGGAAAAGAGCAAGGCTGCGCTGTCGGCCTTGAGTGGCGGCACGACACAGGACATGACCATTCGCGACGGCAGCGCCTTCCTCGACGCGCTGGTTGCGGAAGGTGTCACCGGGCCGGTCGGCGTCGTCGGCTATTGCATGGGCGGCGCGCGAGCGCTGAATGCTGCGGCGACCTATCCCGATCGCATCGTTGCCGCAGCCAGTTTTCATGGCGGCAATCTGGCCAGCGACGCTCCCGAGAGTCCGCATCGCAAGGCGGCGTCGATCAAGGCGCGTGTCTATGTCGGCACATCGGGCATCGACCGCAGCTTCCCGCCGGAACAGTCGGCGCGGCTGGCAGAGGCGTTGCGGGTGGCGGAAGTCGACCACGTCATCGAGAACTATGTCGGCATGGCGCATGGCTGGTGCGTGCCGGACCACAGCGTCTATGACGCTGCCGGTGCCGAGCGCCATTGGAAGCGGTTGATCACGCTGTTTGCAGAAACGTTGGGATAGGCGCGCTATCGCCACGCGGCCCGTTTCATCGACGTCGCACCGACGTGTTCAAGGCCACGGCGGCGCGGATGAGCGCCTTCAGGGCCTCCTCGTTGATCGTCTCGCCCTCGTGGAAATCGATGGCGCGCCTGGTGTTGCCTTCGAGGCTGGAGTTGAAGAGGCCTGAGGGGTCCTCCAACGAGGCGCCCTTGGCGAAGGTCATCTTGACGACAGCCTTGTAGGTCTCGCCGGTGCAGATCATTCCGGCGTGCTCCCACACCGGAACGCCCCGCCACTTCCATTCCTCCACCACTTCTGGATCGGCCAGCTTGATGAGTGTTCGCAGCCTGGCGAGCATCTCGCCGCGCCAGTCGTCCAGCTCGCTCGATTCTCGCATCGATGAGCTGGGAGGGAGACTTCCCTCCGGTTCGTTCCGTCGAGCCGTTCTTCTTCATGGTATCGTTGTTTCCTCCTTTGTTGTCGTGCCGCTCACATTCGTTCGCCGGGCAGTTGGCTGGCTTGCTTCACCCAGGCGGCGAACTGGGCCTCATCGAGCTCGTCATCCTCGTGGATGTCGAGGTAGCGCGTTTCCTTGGTCTTGGAGGCGCCGGGCGGGACGGGATGCAACAACGCGCCGCGGAAGAAAGCCACTTTGATGTATTTCGTGAAGCAATGGAGGCTGAGGAACCAGCCCTGGCCCTCTATCCCGTAGAACGGCGAGTTCCATTTGACCGCCTTGTACACGCCCGGGACGGTGCGCTCGATGAGCGCATCGAGGCGGCGCCCGACGTCGCTTTTCCAGCCCGGCATGGCCGCGATGTAGGCCTGCACGGGGGCGTCGCCATAGGCCTTCGCGATCTGCGGATTGCCTCCCGAAAGCAGGGCCGGCTTTGCTCGAGGTCTGCTTAACGGCGGCTATTCGCCGATTGTGTGTGCGTCTTGGCCATCGTGCCTCCTATCCGCCCGCGCGTTGCTCGTCAGTCGACCTGGCGACATATGGCAACACGAACATGTACAGGCCGGAAAACAGCAACAGGAAGAGCGGCAGGAGCGGCGAGTAGACCACCCATGCGGGAGGCTCCCCCAATCCCATGGCGACGAAGTTGGCGATGACGGTCACCGTAAAGATGATCGACAGCCAACGGTGAATCTGGCGAATCCATTTGCTAAAGTTCAATGTAACCTCCTTTGAAAACGAACGCCGGGGTCCGCCCTACCACCGGGCCAGCTGGGTGATCTGGACGAGGTTGCCGCAGGTGTCGTTCAGCTGGGCGATGGTCGAGCCGGTCACCTCGGTCGGCGGCATGGCGAAACCGGCGCCGCGCCCCTTGATGCGCTCGTAGTCACCCTTGACGTCGTCGGTGAAGAACATCACCGCAGGCTGGCCCTGCTTGAATATGGCCTGCTGGTAGGCCTTGGCCGCCGGATTGTCGTTGAGCGCCAGCTGTAGCTCGGTTCCTTCAGGCTCGTCCGGTGAAGCCACGGTCAGCCAGCGATACGGTCCATTGCTGAAATCGGCTTTCTTAGTGAAGCCCAGCACGTCGGTGTAGAAGCCCAGAGCTTTTTCCTGGTCGTCCACGTAGACGCTGGTCAGCTTGATCTTCATCGTATCTCCTCCATTGGTCTCGTCAGCGGTGTACCGCTCTGTGAACACGGTGTGGCTTTGAATTCAGTCTATCCGCGCCAGGACCTGCTCAAGGGCGGTAAGGAACCGTTGCCACCCGACTGTAGCGCCTTGGTAGTATGGCCGCTGGTCCGCCCGGAAGCCCGTCTGCTCCATGCGCAGATGGGTCCCCGCGCTCGTCGGCGTGAGCGTCCAGGTGACCACGCTCTCGAGATCCTTGGTGTCCCACGTGTAGGACAGCGTCTTGTTGGGCTCGACTGTCTGGACCTGGCAGTCGACGGCGCCCCAGTCTGCGCTAAGACTGAAACGATGGTCCACGACCGGCTTGAAGTTGTTCTTCATGAGCCACTCCCCGATCAGGTGCGGTTGGGTGAGCGCGCGCCAGATCTTTTCCGGCGGAAAAGGGATTTCACGTTCGACAATGACGGCGCGGGTTTCGGTCGCAGTATTGGTCATTGGTCCATTCTTTTAAGCAAATCCTCGAGGTCGTCGAACCGGGTTTCCCAGAACCCGGCCATCTGGCTTGTCCAGTCGATCAGCGGCGAAAGCGCGCCGAGCTGGGCACTATAATGGGTCTGTCGTCCTTCATGGCGGTCGCGCACCAGCCCGGCTTGCCTCAGAAGGCCGAGATGCTTTGAGACGGCCGGTTGCGAGACTCCGGATTGAGACGTCAGTGCGCCGACCGTCTGCTCTCCTTCCCGGCACAGGCGCTCGAAGATAGCGCGCCGGGTCGGATCGGCCAGGGTTCTGAAGAGGACATCGTGAGCGTTCGGCATTTGAGATCGATAACCTGCTGGCTATTGATTGACGTATAACTGTCGGGATATGGATATGTCAAGCGGGAACGGGTTCTGGGCTGGTCTTGGACACGACCCGACCGTTTCCGAAAAAAATCTTTCCATCACCCCAAGGAATCGCCATTAGCCTGCGTCCAACAGGCAAATGATGGCGATGATGCTCGACGAAAGCGAAGCCTCCGACGCCGAATTGATCGGGCGGGCGAAGGGCGGAGACAGGGGTGCTTTCGGCAAATTGCTCGAAAGGCACTACGGCTTCGTCTATCGCGCCGCCTATCGCTGGTGCGGCAGGAAGGCCGACGCCGAGGATATCGCCCAGGAAGTCTGTGTCAGGCTCGGCCGCGCGATCCGCGACTATCATGGCCGCGGCGCCTTCACGACATGGCTCTACACCATGACGCTGAACGCGGCGCGCGACATGATGCGCAAGACCGCCCGCGAAACCGCAAAGACCGAAGCTTACGGCGTGCACGCGCTGATCTCGGGCGAGGCCGAAGACGAGCCGGAGGATCCGGCCGAGGCGCTGTGGGCAGCGGTGCGCAAGCTGCCGGACAAGCAGCGCGACGCGGTGCTTCTGGTCTATGGCGAGGGCTTGAGCCATGCGGCCGCCGCCGAGGCGATGGCGATCTCGGAGACGACGGTTTCCTGGCACATCCATGAAGCGAAGAAACGGCTGAAGATCGTTGATGCGTTCAGCCGGGGAAGTGTGACCATGGTCGACGACAACGAACTCAAGAGGCTGCGCGACATCGCAGCACCGGCACCCGGCGAGGACGCGAAGGCGCGCGCCTTCGCGGCCGCCATGCGCGCCTATGACCTGGAAGAAAAAACTTTCTGCCGCCGCCCAAGGATCGGTTGGCGGGCTTCGTCTCACAGAGCGAGCACAAAAGCTCTGGAGAGAGATCATGCAAAAGAAACTCATCGCCACGCCGGCCCTTGCCGGGCTCGTCGCCCTGCCGATCGCCGGATACGCCACCTTCCACATGCTGAGGGAACAGCCGTCGACATTCGCCGGCGACGAGAAGATCACGGAGACGCTGGCCGACAAGCCGGCGACCAACGGGCCGGCGACAGTGAAGCCGGTGCCTGCCGAGGCCGACAAGCTGAAGAAAGACACCGACAGCGAAAGCCGCGACGCCGCGGAAGTGCTGGGCGCGCCGGCTTCGCAGCCGAAATCCGAAGCGCAGGAAGTGGGTCGGCCTGGTGCGGCAGGACGCGCTTCAGCGCACCGAGCCGGCGCCTGCGCCGACGGCCAACGGCGTGGTTGCCGCTCGATGGTGGCGCCGCGGCCCCGGCGGATGCCGCGCGGGTCGCCGCATGCCTGGCACGGCAGCCGAGTCCAAGCTGATGGCGCAGCCTTCGACCGCTGCCGGCCGACCAGATTGCTGCCGCAGACCGGAAAACAGCGACCGCGTCGAGGATTTCAAGACCAATCCGGTGCATGCCGCGCTCGAGGATCCGGTCTCGACCTTCTCGATCGACGTCGACACCGCCTCCTATTCCTTCGTGCGCGCGCTCGCTGAAGGAAGGCTACCTGCCGCAGGCCGATACGGTGCGCGTCGAGGAGATGGTCAACTACTTCCCCTATGACTGGAAGGGGCCGGACTCCGCATCGACGCCGTTCAACTCGACCGTCAGCGTCATGCCGACGCCGTGGAACGAGCACACCAAGCTGATGCACGTCGCCATCAAGGGCTTTGACGTCAAGCCGGTCGAGCAGCCCAAGGCCAATCTGGTGTTCCTGATCGACGTGTCGGGCTCGATGGACGAGCCGGACAAGCTGCCGCTGCTTGCAGTCGGCCTTCCGGCTGCTGGTCAGCAAGCTGAAGCCCGACGACACGATCTCGATCGTCACCTATGCCGGTGACGCCGGCACCGTGCTGAGCCGACCAAGGTTACCGAGAAGGACAAGATCCTCCATGCCATCGACAATCTTGACGCCCGGCGGCTCGACAGCCGGCGAGGCGGGCATCAAGGAAGCCTACAGGCTGGCGCAGCAATCCTTCGTCAAGGACGGCGTCAACCGTGTGATGCTCGCCACAGACGGCGACTTCAATGTCGGCCAGACAGATGACGACGACCTGAAGCGGTTGATCGAGCAGGAGCGCAAGACCGGCGTCTTCCTGTCGGTGTTCGGCTTCGGCCGCGGCAATTTGAACGACCAGATGATGCAGACCATCGCCCAGAACGGCAACGGCACCGCCGCCTATATCGACACGCTCGCCGAGGCCGAGAAGGTCCTGGTCGAGGACGCGTCCTCGACGCTGTTCACCATCGCCAAGGACGTGAAGATCCAGGTCGAGTTCAATCCGAACAAGGTCTCGGAGTACCGGCTGATCGGCTACGAGACCCGCGCTCTGAACCGCGAGGACTTCAACAATGACCGCGTCGATGCCGGCGATATCGGTTCCGGCCATTCGGTGACGGCGATCTACGAGATCACGCCGAAGGGCAGCGGCGGCGAGCAGATCGACCCGCTGCGCTATGGCGAGGCAACGGTGAACAATGGCGGCGTCGCCAATGCAGACGAATATGCCTTCGTCAAGATCCGCTACAAGCTGCCGAACGAGGACGTCTCGAAGCTGATCACCACGCCGGTGACCTCGGCCAACGAGGTCGCGTCCTTCGACCAGGCCAGCACCGACCAGCGCTTCTCCGTCGCTGTCGCCGCCTTCGGCCAGAAGCTGCGCGACGAGGATGCGACCGCGAAGTTCGGTTACGACAAGATCATGGAGATTGCCACCGCCGCCCGAGGAGCCGACCCGTTTGGGTACAGGTCGGAGTTCCTGTCGCTTGTGCGCCTTGCCTCGGCGCTGGGCGGTAACCGGTAGTGGCAATGACGGCCGGTTCCTTTCAGACGGGATCGTTCTGATACGGGGAGCCGGCCTACGGGCGGGTGAGGCAGGCCGGCGAGGGATTCTTCCCTTGCCGGCCTTTTTTCGACTGGCGCTGCCGGTCAATCGTTAAATTGCGCGGCATTTCCGGAACAGGATCGCAATTCCCTCTTGTTATGCAGGGCTAATGTACGGGCTTGTGGGGGCCGGAATTGCTGATCAGAGACATTGCGACTTCAATGCCGGCTGCACGGGACGTTCAGTCGACCGCTTCGCAGGCGCCTTCGCCGGAAGTCCAGGCGCATCAGCGATGATGTCGCCGCCGCCAGGAACACCGCGATGTCGGCGCTGAACAATGACCGCTTCCGCGTCATGCTGGAGCAGATCAGCGACCCGCAGTCATCGGGTGCTCTGATGACGATGCGCAGCGATGCCGCAGCCGGTCACGGATTTCAAGTCGGCCCAGTCGAGCTACGCCGAAAACAGCGAATAGCCGAAACAGCGAACAGTCAGGCCGATGGGATCAGGCCCGGCCGCGACGCCGTTCGCGGCGGGCTTCGCTGGTCTCGGCGGTGTTTGCCGTCGCCACCTTGTTGCGCATCGGGCCGATGCGCTCGACGATCGTCTCGACGGTCGGGCGGTCCGCCTTGGTGTGCGCGTCGAGCGCCTTGCGCATGGCGGCAAGGTGCTGGAACGAGGTGCCGCAGCAGCCGCCGACGATCTTCGCGCCGGCATCGACGGCGAGCCGGACATAGTCGGCCATCAGCTCCGGCGTGCCGGAATAGTGGATCTCGGTGCCGCGGAATTCCGGAATGCCGCAATTGCCCTTGACGATCACCGTCGCCTCCGGCTTCGCCTCGGTCATGTCGAGCAGCGAGGCCAGGATGTCGGACGCGCCGACACCGCAATTGGCGCCGACGCCGAGCGGGCTTTGCGACAAGCCCGTCGACGACGCCATGGATGTCCTTCGGCAGCAGGCCCATCATGGTGCGGCCGGCGGTGTCGAAAGAGCCGGTATAGGTGTAGGGCAGGCCGACGCGGATCGCGGCTTCGGCGGCGGCGCGGATCTCGTCCGGCGCCGACATGGTCTCGATCCAGGCGACTTCGGCGCCGCCTTCCTTCAGGCCCTCGATCTGTTCGGCGAAGGCGTCGACCGCCTCGTCATAGGTCATGGCGCCGAGCGGCACCAGCAAGTTCGCCGGTCGGGCCGACCGAGCCGGCGACGATCACCTTGCGGCCGGCCTTGTCGGCGACGGCGCGGGCGATCTCGGCGGCGCGCTTGTTCAGCGCATGCACGCGGTCCTGCGCATGGTGCAGCTTCAGCCGGTGGCGGGTGCCGCCGAAGGAATTGGTGAGGATGATGTCGGCGCCGGCATCGACGAAATTCTGGTGCAGGCTGGTGATGGTGTCGGGCGCGGTCTCGTTCAGCAGCTCCGGCGCCTCGCCGGCCTCCAGCCCCATCGCGAACAGATTGGTGCCGGTGGCGCCATCGGCGAGCAGCACGCCCTTTTCGGCAAGCAGCGCGTCGATCGGATTGGTCATGGTCATCGACGGCTTTCGAGATATTTGAATGAGATAAGGATATAAAGAAGTCTTTATATGTCGTCAATGTGCGGCGAACGCGTGCGACCCGGCTTGCCGATCAGAAATCGACATGATCGCGCCAGCCAGATTGCGCGCGAAGGCAGCCGCTTCATGCGGCATTGATGTCGGCGGCGCGGATCAGATTGTCGAAATGCTGGGTCAGCGTGCGGACCGGCTGGGTGGCGTTCAGCACCAGATACATGTCGCCGACATAGATGGCGGCGCGATAGGGCCCGAAGATGGTGTAGGGGATCGAATAGCGCATCCGCCCGTCATAGAGGAACAGGCGGAAGGTCGGGTAGAGATCGTCAAGCAGCGTCGCCATATGGAGCGAGCTGCTGGCGCCGGTCGGCCTCGGGAAAACGATCCCAGACGCCAAGGCCGCGCGCAAAAATCTCCAGCGTGTGGCGCGGCATGCAGACTTCCATGTCGGTCTCCGGCCGCCGGTTGTAGTCGATGCGGTACTGCGTCTCGCCGGCCTGCGCCTCGCGGCTCCTGTTGGTGATGTCGGCCTCGTAGTCGACCAGCGCTTCGGTGCGCAGAAGGTCGGGAATGCCGGCCGGCACGTAGCGGATCTTGGTGCCCGCCGCTTCGGCATGCCATTTGGCGAGCAGCGTGCGGTCGAAACCGTCGGGCGCCTCCTCGATCTCCAGGCTTTCGCGGATTTCGCCGGTGACGCCCTCGTCCTGGCTGAGCCCGAGCAGCCAGTCCAGCGACACCTTGAATTCGGCGGCAATGTTGAGCAGCGTTTCGGCGCGCGGCAGGCGGGTCGAGGCGCCCGACAGCAACTGCGACAGCGCCGAACGGTCGATGCCGACCGCGGTCGCGAAGGCCGACTGGTTGAGGTCGGACCGTGTCAGGAGCATCTTCAGACGCTCGCGGAAGATCGTCGACAGGTCGCGTTTGTCCATAGTTTCGCTCCAGTATCTGGGAGGAAAAATTTGCTCCTGAGCCGCCATGATCAGCGTCTCAGGCGTAAATGAATCCCTGACGTTGTTTACAATGTATAACATGTGCGGCTCGAAAATGCGCAATCGCAACATTTTGTGCACTTTGTCGCGTTGCGTGCAACCCAACATCTCCTGACACAATGCTGTCAGGAATCAGATTGGGGTTCCGGCGACTGAAGGGCAGTGGTCGATAGCATGACGAGCATAGAGCATCAGAGACGCAGCAGTACACCGGCCATCGAATGGCCGACCGTGTTTCTCACCTTTTTCTGTTACGGTGTCTGGCTCGTCGCCGGCTTCCTTGTCTGGCCCTCCTATCCGATCCTGGCCCTCGCCATCCTGGCTTTCACCGCCGCGCTGCAATCATCGATCATGCACGAAGTGTTGCACGGCCATCCGACCCGCAACGCGCGCGTCAACGAGGCCTTCGTCTTCCTGCCGATCGGCCTTGTCTGGCCGTTCCGTCGGTTCAAGACCATTCATCTGCGCCACCACGCCGACGAGCGGCTGACCGATCCGCTCGACGATCCCGAAAGCTATTACCAGGCGCTCTGGCATGCACGACGACTTGCCGCCGGCGATGAAATTCCTGCTGAAGATCAACAACACCATGGTTGGCCGCTTCTTCCTCGGCCCCTGGCTGTCCTGCGTCGGCTTCTTCATCGACGATGCCAAGCAGATGCTGGCCGGCGACAAGGCGATCCGCAAGGCCTGGCTGCTGCATGCCATCGGCCTTGCCGTCGTGTTGCCGGTCGTCCAGTTCGGCTTCGGCATTCCGCTGTGGCTCTACATTCTGGTGCCGGTCTGGCTCGGCCAGTCGCTGATTTCGATCCGCACCTTATGCCGAGCATCAGTGGTCGGAGCATCCTGAGGGCCGCACGGTGATCGTCGAGCGTTCGCCGCTGTCCTTCCTGTTCCTCAACAACAATCTGCATTTCGTCCACCACAAGAGCCCGACAGTGGCCTGGTACCGGCTGCCGAAGCTGTTTCGCGACCGTCGCGACGAGTGGCTGCGGATGAACAACGGCTATGCCTATCCGAACTATTTCGCGCTGCTCAAGGCCTATGCCTTCAAGGCCAAGGAGCCGATCGTGCACCCGGTGCTGCAGGCGCGCGCCGGAGCCGGGCCGGGCGTTCAAGCCGCGCGTCAGGGCGCGCAGCATCTCCGGGCTTGGCAGCGCGCCGGTTCCCGCCGAGCCGCCGAAGGAATGATTTCTGCGGCATTGCCGGCGGCCGGTGCCAGGCTAGCTCGCATCGTGTTCTTGCCATCGTTTCCAACACATGACGGTCCAATGTCGGCATGAGCGAATTCGTTGCGGCGTTGCCGATGTATGACTGGCCCGAAATGCGCGGCGAGGTCGACGCGCAATGGGCATTGCTGCGCGACGCCTTCCGGCAAAAAGGGCATCGACGCGCCGCGAAGCGATTGCCCGCGTCAATGGCGACCTGCCGCCGGTGCCGGGCGGCATCCGCGACGCCGAGGGCAAGGTTGATCGCGCCCGATCCGGCGACACTGCCGCCGGACGAACTGGACTTTCACAAGCTTTGGCTGCATCCGGCGCTGCTGTTCGCGCAGACCTGCTGGGGGCCGATGGAGCTTGGCCTGTCCGAAGCATGTGCAGGTTGTCGGCCAGCCGAGCTACGATGCCTATGAAGGCGGGCAGGGCGAGCTCTATTCCAGCGCGCTGGTGATGCGGCGGATGAGCGGGCCATCGGTTGCGTCGCCGGACGATGGCAGCTCCGTTGATCCCGCTCGATCTCATGCGCGGCAAGCGCTTCACCTTCAACGACACCGATTCCATGTCGGGCTTCATCGGACTGACGCGCGATCTGGAGGCGATGGGCGAAAGCCTGGACATCTTTGCATCGCGCAGCGAGAGCGGCGGCCACCGCGTCCTCGATCGTCGCCATCGCCGAGGGCAAGGCGGATATCGCGGCCATCGACTGCGAGAGCTGGGCGCTGGCGCAGCGTTTCGAGCCAGCGGCGCGGAAGGTGGAGGTCGTCGGCTGGACGGCCGGCGCAAGGGCCTGCCGTTCATCACCGCCAGGACGACGCCGGAAAAGACGGTCGGCCGCCTTGCGGGAAGCCGTCTCGGGTCTCGGATAGTCTCAGCCCAGCAGCCGCTCGTCCAGCGGGTAGGTCGAAAGCTGCTCGTTGCCGGTCTCGGTGATCAGGATCTGCTCCTCGATCTTGACGCCCTCGTGCCCGCCAAGCCGGCCGATATAGCTTTCGACGCAGAGCACCATGCCCGGGTTCGATCACGCCGTCCGGCGTGTCGTCGGTCCAGTCGCTCGCATGCGGAAGCGTCGGATATTCATCGGCCAGGCCGACGCCGTGATAGAGCACGCCGTAGCGGGTCGGGAAGCAATCGCCAGGCGGCACCGCCGAGCGTTCGACAAGGTCGCGGAAGGACATGCCCGGCTGCATCAACGCCGTGTTGTGGGCGATCTGGTCGGCGGCGATGCGGTAGAGATCACGCTGCTCGTTCGTCGGTCTCCCGTCGCCGCAAAGCCAGGTGCGCGACAGGTCGGCGCAGAAGCCGTAAGGGCCGATCAGGTCGGTGTCGAAGGCGACGAGATCGCCGGCTTCGATGATGCGCGACGAGCATTCCTGGAACCAGGGATTGGTGCGCGGTCCCGATGACAGCAGCCGGGTCTCGATCCATTCGCCGCCGCGCGCAATGTTGCCGCGGTGCAGTTCGGCCCACAGTTCGTTTTCGGAAATGCCCGGCTTCAGCGCCTGTTCCATCTCGCCCATCGCCGCCTCGCAGGCGACGATGGCGCGGCGCATGGCGAGGATCTCGTCTGGTGATTTGATCAGCCGCGCATTCTCCATCACCGCTTCGCCATTGCCGATGGCAGATGCCAAGGCGGGCGAGTTCCTCGACGCCTTCCGGATTGATGTGGTCGACGGCGATGCGGCTGTTGCCGCCGCCATGCTCCCTGACCAGATCGGCGATGCCGGCGGCCCAGCGGCGCACTTTCAGTTCCGTCAGTTCGCCGCTGTAGAGATACATCCACGACACGGCCGGCCGCACCTCGTCGACGACGCCGGAATGGTCGGACAGGTGCTCGCAGGAGAAATAGTCGAACAGCACCACCGGGCCTTCGGTGGCGACGAAGCAGTGGCGCGTCGGGTTGTGCGCGACCCAGAGCTGCATGTTGGTCGAAGTCGGTGGCGTAGCGGATGTTGACTGGGTCGTAGAGCAGGGCGCCGGCATAGCCGCGGCGCTTCAGCTCTGCGCGGATGCGCTCGAGCCGGTATTTGCGCATCGCCGGCAGATCGGGCGCGGCAATGCCTGCCGCTGCCCACTCGCCTTCGGCAATCGCGCCATAGCCAAGAACATGCTGGTTGAGCGAAGCCGCCTTCTGGCGCGAGTCCTCGCGCAGCGCCTCGATCGAGCCGGGCTCGAACGGCATGATCTTGCGATGCCGGCCGAAGCTGCCCTTTGGCGCCGCGCTGTCCATGGTCGAACCTCAGGTCCGCATCTTCTCGCCGCTCGGATCGAAAGGCGCTTCGACATTGATGCGGGCCGGGCGGCGATGGCCGAGGATCTCGATCTCGAACAGGCCGGCGCTTTCATCCTCGGCGAGCGCCGCCGGCACATAGCCTTGCGCCATCGACTTCTGCACATAATGCGCATAGCCGCCCGAGGTGACCCAGCCGACCACGCGCCAGTCGCCATCGACGATGCCGCGCACGGCGGAAGCGCCTTCAGCCGCCTTGGAGCCGCGCACTTCCTTGCCTGCCGTGTCGAAGCGCGGCGCGCCGTAGCCATGCGGCTTTTCCACCGTGCCGTAATCCTTGCTGACCTTGGCCCAGATCGGCTCGTCGCCCATGACGTCGGCGTCGGCCGCATCGACGATGAAGGAAACGCGGCGCAGTTTTGGTCCTTCGGCGTGTTCCTTGGCCGCATGCCTCGCGGCCGATGAAGTCGTTCTTCTCCAGCTTGATGAAGCGGTCCATCGAGCCTTCGAACGGGCCGTAGATCGGGCGCAACTCGCGGAACCAGGTCGGGAAGTTCTTCTCCAGGCGCATCGACAGAAAGCGCGCGCATGCCGAAATCGACCAGGCCGAATTCCTCGCCGGCGTCCTTGATCGCCTTGTAGACCAGGCGCTGATAGGCCGGCGCCATCCAGATCTCGTAGCCGAGATCGCCGGTATAGGTGATGCGGTTGACCATGCACGGCGCGCCGCCGACCGCCATTTCGCGGAAATCCATGAAGCGGAAGGCTTTGGTCGAGATGTCGACATCGACCAGCTTCTGCAAGAGGTCGCGGGATTTCGGCCCGGCGATCGAAAGGCCGACCAGCGTCTGGTCGAAGCGGTGGATGCGCACCGAACCATCCTTCGGCAGATGCTTCTCGAACCAGCGCATGTGGTATTTCTGCGCGGCCGACGAGCCCCAGATCATGAAGCGGTCTTCACCGGCCTTGGCGATGGTGAAGTCGCCGATCAGCTTGCCGAATTCGTTGATCATCGGCGTCAGCACGATGCGGCCGGTCTTCGGCATGCGGTTGGTCATCAGCCGGTTGAGGAAATCCTCGGCCGCCGGTCCGGACACTTCGTATTTGGCGAAGTTGGCGATCTCGGTGACGCCGACGCGCTCGCGCGTGGCGCGCACTTCCTCGCCGATCGGCCCGAAATCGTTGGAGCGGTGGAAGGAGACGATATCCTTCGGCTCCTTGCCCTTCGGCGCGAACCAGAGCGGGGTTTCCAGACCCCAGCTGTCGCCCATGACGGCGTTGTTGGCGAGCATGGTGTCGTAGAGCGGCGTCGTCTGCGCCGGGCGCGCGGCGGGCAGTTCCTCGTTGGGGAAGCGGATGGAGAAGCGGCGCGAATAGTTTTCGCGCACCTTGGCGTTGGTGTAGCGCAGGCTCGGCCCATTCGCCGAAGCGCGCGACATCCATGCCCCAGACGTCGAAGCCGGGATCGCCATGCACCATCCAGTTGGACAGCGCGAGGCCGACGCCGCCGCCCTGGCTGAAGCCGGCCATGACGGCGCAGGCGCACCAGAAATTGGTCAGGCCCTGCACCGGGCCGACCAGCGGGTTGCCGTCGAGCGCGAAGGTGAAGGGGCCGTTGATGATCTGCTTGATGCCGGCCTTCTCGATGCCGGGGAAATGCTTGAAGCCGATCTCCAGCGACGGCGCGATGCGGTCGATGTCGGGCTGCAGCAGTTCGTGGCCGAAATCCCACGGCGTGTTGACCGGCGACCACGGCTTGCAGGCCTTCTCATAGGTGCCGAGCAGGATGCCGTTGCGCTCCTGGCGGGTGTAGATCTCGCCCTTGAAGTCGAGCACGCCGATCATCTCGCGGCCGGTCGACTTGTTGAATTCCTCGACCTCCGGCATCGGCTCGGTGAGCAGATACATGTGCTCCATGGCCAGCACCGGCAGTTCGACGCCGACCATGCGGCCGATCTCGCGCGCCCACAGGCCGCCGCAATTGACGACATGCTCGGCCTTCACCGTGCCCTGCTCGGTGACGACGTTCCAGGTGCCGTCGACCTCCTGCGTCAGCTCGACAACGCGGTTGCGCAGCACGATCTCGGCGCCGAGTTTTTTCGCCGCCTTGGAGTAGGCGATGGTGGTGCCGGAGGGATCGAGATGGCCTTCGACCGGGTCCCACATGGCGCCGACGAAATTTGTCTCGTCCATCAGCGGGAACATCGCCTTGGCTTCGGACGGCGTGATCAGTTCGGTGTCCATGCCGAGATAGCGGCCCTTGGCGTGGGCAAGCCGCAGGAAGTCCATGCGCTCGGGCGTATCGGCCATCATCACGCCGCCGGTCAGGTGCAGCGAGCAGGACTGGCCGGAAATCTCCTCGATCTCCTTGTAGAGCTGCACCGTATAGGCCTGCAGCTTGGCGACGTTGGGATCGCCGTTCAGCGTATGGAAGCCGCCTGCCGCGTGCCAGGACGAGCCGGAGGTGAGCTCCGAGCGCTCGATCAGCATGATGTCGGTCCAGCCGGCTTTGGCCAGGTGGTAGAGCACCGAGCAGCCGACGACACCGCCGCCGATGACAACCGCTTTAACGTGAGATTTCATGAAGATAGGTCCGTTTTGTGCAATGTGGAGTCAGAATGAGTGAAAGCAGGTCGCGAACAACCGGCACGGCCGATCATGGCGATCAGAAATCGGTCGGCGCGCCGCCTTCGGCGCGGCGCTTTTCGACGAAGTCGTTGAGCTCCTCGCGGATCGCCGGGTCGATGTAGGGCTCCTCGTAGGATGCCAGCCGCTCCTTCCAGACCTTGTTGGCCTTTTCGAGCGCGGTCGGCGACCCGGCTTCCGCCCAGGTCTCGAAATTGCGCCAGTCGGAAAGGATCGGCGAGTAGAAGGCGGTCTTGTAGCGGTCCTGCGTGTGCTGGGTGCCGAAGAAATGGCCGCCCGGGCCGACCGACTGGATGGCGTCGAAGCCCAGCGCCTCCTCGGACAGGTCGAGCGGGGTCAGGAATTCGGCCACCATCTGCAACAGGTCGATGTCCAGAATGGTCTTCTCGTAGGAGCAGCGCAGGCCGCCTTCGAGCCAGCCGGCGCCGTGCATCATCAGATTGCCGCCGCCCTGGATGGCGCCCCACAGCGAGAACACGCTTTCATAGGCGGCCTGCGCGTCGACGGTGTTGGCGGCGCAGGTGTTGGAGGTGCGGTAGGGGATCTTGTAGCGGCGGGCAAGCTGGCCGCCGACAAGCTGCGCCTTCATGTATTCCGGCGTGCCGAAGGCCGGCGAACCGGACTTCATGTCGACATTGGAGGTGAAGCCGCCATAGCCGACCGGCGCGCCCTTGCGCACCATCTGGGCAAAGGCGATGCCGGACAGCGCCTCGGCATTCTGCTGCACCAGCGCGCCGGCGATGGTCACCGGCGCCATGGCGCCCGACAGGGTGAAGGGCGTGACGACGACGACCTGGCCCTTGCTCGACATCTGGATGATGCCTTCCATCATCGGCACGTCGAGCTTCAGCGGCGAATTGGTGTTGATGATGGTGAAGACGGACGGCTCTTCCAGCATCTGCTCATGGCTGATGCCGCGTGCGATCCGGGCGATCTCGATGCCGTCGACATTGCGCTCCTTGCCGAGCGAATAGATGTGAAACACCTTGTCGGTCAGCGTGGCGAGGTCGCGGATGCATTCGAGGTGGCGCACCGACGGGTGGATGTCGGTCGGCTCGACCGGATAGCCGCCGGTGCAGTTCAGGATGTTGTGCATCTGCGCCAGGCGCAGGAAGTTGCGGTAGTCGGCCTGGTTGCCGGGGCGGCGGCCGCGATCGAGGTCGGAGCAGTTCGGCGCCGACGCCATCATCGACAGGATCACATTGTTGCCGCCGAAGCGGACATTGTGCGCCGGGTTGCGGGCATGGATGGTGAATTCCGACGGGCAGTTCGAGATGAGATCGAGGATCATGTCGCTGTCGAAGCGCACCCGCTCACTGCCCTCGGTCACGTCGGCGCCATGTTCCTTCATGATGCGGCGCGCTTCGTCGTGCAGCACGTCGACGCCGATTTCCCTGAGCACGCGCAAGCGAAGCGAGGTGGATCGATTCCAGCTCGTCGTCGGAGACCAGCTTGGTCGGCGTCAGCGGGTTTCTCAGCTGCCGGAAAGCCGGCTGCTCGAACGCGGCCGAGCCGCCGGCGCGCTTGCCCGCGCGGCCGCCGCGACGGGCGCGGTCGGTTGCCAATGCCGGTTCGGCGGGATGAAGGGCGGCGGTCATGACGGGCCTCATGGAATGCGAAAGTGAGCGGCATAATGGACTGGCGGCAATGCTGCCGGTACGGAGGCGGCGACCACTAGGGCGAGGGAAGCGACATGCCGGAAGGGCAGCAGGATTGCTGGTACCTGCGTCGCCCAGGTGACTTGGCGCAGCGGATTTGCCGGGGCGGCCCTTCCTTTTCCCGGATCGAACCGCTAGCCGGATAGCTTGCCGACCGCAGGGTTCGGCGTTTTCACAGGGATGGCAGCATGGTCGCGACCGATTCGCGCGATGGCGAGGCGGCAACGCAATGGGCGGCGCTTGCCGGCGTCACCGCTGCACTTGCCATGTTCGGCGCCGCGCAAGGGCTGAGCTATCCGCTGTTCACGCTCTTGATGCAGCGGCAAGGCATGTCGCCGGCGCTGATCGGGCTTTCCGCCGCGATGATGCCGGTTGGCCTGATTCTCTCGGCGTCGTTCGTGCCGGCTGCCGTACGGCGCTTCGGAGCGCGCAATCTCGCCGTCGGCTGTTCGCTGGCCGGCGCGGTGTGCTTCCTGGCCATCGGCTATCTGCAGGATTGGGTCGCGTGGTTCGTCCTCCGCTTCCTCGTCGGCGTGGTCATCAACCCGCTCTATGTGCTTGGCGAGGTGTGGGCGCTGTCGCTGGCGCCACCGTCGCGCCGGGGCAGGGTGATGGGGGTGTTCAATGCTCTGATGGGCGCCGGCTACGCGGCGGGGCCATTGATCCTGATCACCGTCGGCGCATCTGGATGGCCTCCTTTCATCGCCGCGATTGCAGGTTTTGCGCTCTGCGCGCTGATCCTGCGCGCCGTGTCGTCGAAGCTGACCGGTTTCGAGGAGGACGGCCAGGCCTCCGGCGGCCTTGTCGGATTTCGCCAGGCTGGCGCCGGCGCTGCTGCTGGCGGTGCTGGTCTCGGCGGCGGTGCAGCAAAGCACCTATGCGCTTATCCCTGTCTTCGGTACCGGCTACGGCTTACCCGAAGCGAAGCTGGCGGCGCTGGTGACGGCGCTGTCCGCCGGCAACATACTGCTGCAGATCCCGCTTGGGCTGATGGCCGAACGCTTCGGCGGCCGGGCGATGATCGTTTTTTGCGCGCTGGCGACGGCGGCTTGCGCGCTGTCGCTGCCGGTGCTGATCACCACACCGCTGGTCTGGCCGGTGCTGGTGGTGATGGGTGCGGTCGGCTACGGCGTCTACACAATGGCGCTGGTCGAGCTTGGCAGCCGCTTCAGGGGAACAGCGCTTGTCGCCGGCAATGCCGCCTTCGCGCTGATGTGGGGCGCCGGCGGCATTGTCGGACCGCCCGGCGCGGGCGCGCTGATGCAGGCGATCGGCCCGCTCGGCCTGCCGGCGGTGATCGCCGGGCTCGATGCGGTGTTGATTGCTTTCGCGCTCTACAGATCGGCTAGGCGCAGAAGCTCCTGACAGGCTTTGGCTGGAGCAAGCGGTTTTCGCCGGCGGGGCTTACGACCATTCAGGCGACCCGCTAAGGCTGCCCACATGGATTTGGCGGAAACTGGCAGAGACGAGCCGATGCAGTGGGCGGCGATCACGGGCGTGATCGCGACCGTTTCGGTGTTCGCCATCGCGCAAGGGCTTTCCTATCCGCTGCTGAGCTTCATCCTGCAGCGCCAGGGCGTCTCGCCGGCCATGATCGGGCTTTCGGCGGCGATGACGCCGGTCGGCTTCATCCTGTCGTCGCCACTGATACCTGGCGCTGGCACGGCGGTTCGGGGCAGGGCGCACGGCGCTGACCTGCGCAGCACTTTCCGCACTCGTGCTGGCGCTGATCGGCTGGACGCAGAACGTCTATCTGTGGTTTCCGCTGCGCTTCCTGATCGGCGTGGTCACCAACCCGCTCTATGTTCTTAGTGAGATCTGGGTGATCGCACTTGCCCCACCGTCGCGGCGCGGTCGCGTCATGGGCGTCTATTCGACGATCATTTCGGCCGGCTTTGCCGCCGGTCCGCTCTGCCTGCTTGCCGTCGGCACCGAAGGCTGGCCGCCATTCCTGGTCGGCATTTGCGCTTTCATCTTCTGTGGTGCCTGCCTGGCGCTGGTGCTGCCTCGGTTGCCTAAGGTCGACGAAGCCGGGCACGGGGTTTCGGTGATGGGGTTCATGCCGCTGGCCTGGCTGCTGCTGTCGACGGTCGTCGTGGCCGCCGGCTTCGAGCAAGCGGTGTTGGCGCTGCTTCCGGTCTATGGCACCCATTACGGCATCGCCGAAGCCCGCATGTCGGCGCTGCTCTCAGTGATGATTGCCGGCAACATCGCCATGCAGGTGCCGCTCGGCCTGCTGGCGGAAAGGCTGACGGCACGCCTGGTGCGGTTCATCTGCGTGTCGCTGACCGTGCTCGGCTGCGCGCTATTGCCGCTGCTGATCGAGACGCCGCTGATCTGGCCGTGCGTCTTCATCTGGGGCGCGGTTTCCTACGGCATCTACACGATGTCGATCATCGAACTCGGCGAGCGTTTCACCGGCTCGGCGCTGGTTGCCGGCAATGCCGCCTTCTCGCTGATGTGGGGCGTCGGCGGCATTCTCGTGCCGCCGCTCACCGGCGGCGTCATGGATGTGATCGGCGCGCCCGGCCTGCCGTTCACGCTCGGCGCTATCTGCCTGGTGCTGGCGGTGACGACCATCCTGCGTCGGCGGATGGTGTGAACGCAAAGCCGCTTTCGGTCGCAATGACCTTACGCCACCATCTTGAATGTGGGCGCTTGCGACGCGATGTAGGCAGGGCTGCCTGATAACGCCTTGGAGACCGCGCGTGACCCAATCGACGACAAAACGCCTGAATGAATCCGCCGCCGAGGATCCGCATCTCTGGCTGGAAGACAGGACCGGCAAAGAGGCGCTCGACTGGGTGCATCGCCAGAATGAGGTGACGGTCGGCGAATTGCAGGGTGACCCGTCCTACCAGGCGGCGTTCGAAACCGCGCTCGACCTGATGACGGCCGAGGACAACATCGCCGTCGGCGCCGCGCTCAATGGCCATGTCTACAATTTCTGGCAGGACAAGACCAATGTGCTGGGCCTCTGGCGCCGCACGACGGTCGCCTCCTACAAGACCGACAAACCGGAATGGGAGACGATCATCGACTTCGACGTGCTCTCGGCCAAGGAGGGCGTCAAATGGGTGTTCAGCGGGGCGAGCCGCCTCTATCCCGACTTCACCCTCTGCCTGGTCTCGATGTCGCCGGATGGCGGCGATGCCAGCGAGATGCGCGAGTTCGACATCGAGGCGAAATCCTTCGTCGAGGACGGCTTTCGCGCACCGGCCTCGAAGTCGGGCTTCTCCTGGCTGGACAAGGACACTGTCATTGTCTCGGCCGCCTTCGAGGAGGAGGACAAGACCCAGTCCGGCTATCCGCGCGTGGTCAAGCTCTGGCGGCGCGGCACGAAACTGGAGGAGGCGACGCCGATCTTCGAGGCCGAAAAACAGGATCTCGCGGCCGGCGGCGGGGTCGAGATCGACGGCGACAGGCGGCACCTGTTCCTCGCCCGCACGCATCGACTTCTTCTCCTCGCACAGCTTCCTGCGGCTGCCTTCAGGCGAAAACAGGCGCATCCCTCTGCCGGACAACGTCACCGACACGGCTATCTTCAAGGGCCAGCTCATCTTCGGCGTGCGCAGCCCGTGGACGGCGCCGGACGGCACGCGCTGCCTGCCCGACGGCTCTCTATTCGCTGGATTTCGAGCGCTGGATCGAAACCGGGGTGCTGGGGCCTGTCGAAACCGTGCTCGAACCGGCGCATCGCGTCTCGATCGCCGGCATCGCCCGCACGAGGAGCGACTGTTCATCAATCTGATGGACAATGTGCGCGGCAAGGTCATCGCCTGCGACCGCGTCGGCAGCGGCTGGTCGCTGAAGCCCGTCGCGCTGCCCGAAAACGGCAATGTCGGCATCAGCCATGCCGAGCATTTCGGCGCCAGCGTCTCCTTCTCCTTCACCGATTTCCTGACGCCGAGCTCGATCATCTGGTCGGACAATGATGGCGAGACGCTGGCGACGGTGAAGTCGCAGCCGGCGCGTTTCGACGCTTCGCCCTATGTCTCCGAGCAGTTCGAGGCGCGCTCGAAGGACGGCACCATGATCCCGTATTTCGTCGTCAGGCGGCGCGACCAGAAAGGGCCGGTGCCGACGCTGCTCTACGGCTATGGCGGTTTCGAAGTGCCGCTGCTGCCCGGCTATGCCGGCGTGCGCGGCAGGCTCTGGCTGGAGAAGGGCAATGCCTATGTGCAGGCCAATATCCGCGGCGGCGGCGAGTTCGGCCCGGCCTGGCACCAGGCGGCGCTCAAGGGCAACCGCCAGAACGCCTTCGACGATTTCGCCGCGGTGGCGCAGGATGTCGTCAGGCGCGGCATCGCCACGCGCGGCTTCGCTCGGCATCCAGGGCGGCTCGAATGGCGGCCTGCTCACCGGCGTCTCGCTGACGCAGCGCCCCGAGCTGTTCGGCGCCGTCATCATCGACGTGCCGCTGCTCGACATGCTGCGCTACACCGAACTGCCGCCCGGCGCTTCGTGGATGGCCGAATATGGCGATCCGTCGAAGCCGGAAGAGGCGGCGTGGCTTGGCGCCTACTCGCCCTACCAGCATGTCGAGGCCGACGCCGCCTATCCGCCGGTGCTGCTTGACCACCTCGACCGCCGACGACCGCGTCCATCCTGGCCATGCCCGCAAGATGGCGGCGCGGCTGCAGTCCGCCGGCCATGCGAAAGACGCTGTTCTTCGAGGAGACCGAGGGCGGGCATGGCGGGCGCGGCGACCGCCGGCCGCAAGCCGCGCAGGCAGCGATGACGTATGTCTTCCTGCAGCGGGCTTTGACCGCCACGACTTGAACACAAGGCCTCGGGCGGCTTAAGGTGCCGCCATGGCTCTGATGAAGACATCCAGCGCATTCGGGGTGGCGGTGACGCCGTCACCGCGCACGCTGCGTGCCGAGCTTCTGCGGCTGTGCGCCCGCATCGGCTATTCGCCGCCTGCCTTCCTCTGACGAATCCGCCCCGGCCTTGCCGGATTGATTCAAGAGGAAAGACCAAACTCATGACCTATCAGAATTATTCGCTGAAGCAGCTTCAGCAGATCGACGCCGCGCATCATCTGCATCCGTTCACCGACCACAAGGAATTGCGCGAGGCCGGCTCGCGCATCATCACCCACGCCAATGGGCCGTTCATCTACGACGCCGACGGCACGGAAATCCTCGACGGCATGGCCGGGCTGTGGTGCGTCAATGTCGGCTACGGCCGCGACGAGCTGGCCGAGGCCGCCTATGCCCAGATGAAGGAACTGCCCTACTACAACTCCTTCTTCAAATGCTCGACGCCGACGCCGGTGCTGTTGTCGAAGAAGCTCGCCGAACTCGCGCCCAAGGGCGTCAGCCAGGTGTTCTACGGCTCCTCCGGCTCGGAGGCCAACGACACGGCGCTGCGGCTCGTGCGCCACTACTGGGCGCTGGAAGGCAAGCCGGAGAAGAACCGCATCATCTCGCGCAAGATGGGCTATCACGGCTCGACCATCGCCGGCACCTCGCTCGGCGGCATGGAGCCGATGCACAAGCAGCTCGGCGGCGCGGTGCCCAACATCGTCCATGTGATGATGCCCTATGCCTATGAGCTGGCGCTGCCCGGCGAAAGCGACCATGATTTCGGCCTGCGCGCGGCCAAGGCGGTCGAGGACGCCATCCTCGAAGCCGGCGCCGACAAGGTCGCGGCCTTCATCGGCGAGCCGGTGATGGGCGCGGGCGGGGTGAAGATCCCGCCGATGAGCTATTGGCCGGAAGTGCAGCGCATCTGCCGCAAATACGATGTGCTGCTGATGCTGGACGAGGTGATCACCGGCTATGGCCGCACCGGCGAGTGGTTCGCGGCGCAAACCTTCGGCATCGAGCCCGACACCATCACCACGGCCAAGGCGCTGACCTCAGGCTACCAGCCGCTGTCGGCGCTGCTGGTCGGCGACCGCATCGCCGCGACGCTGGTCGAGAAGGGCGGCGAGTTCTATCACGGCTATACCTATTCCGGTCATCCGGTGGCCTGCGCCGTGGCGCTGAAGAACATCGAGATCATGGAGCGGGAAGGGCTGGTCGACCGCGTCAGGAACGACACCGGACCTTATTTCGCCCAGGCGTTGCAGGAGCGCATCGCCGGCCACGAGCTGGTCGGCGAGGTGCGTTCGATCGGGCTGATGGGCGCGATCGAGATCGTCAAGGACAAGGCGACCAAGGAGCGCTTCCTGCCGGCGGGCAGTGCGGCCGTCACCGTGCGCGACCACGCCATCGCCAAGGCATGATGCTGCGCGCCACCGGCGACACGATGATCCTGTCGCCGCCGCTGATCTGGACGCGCGAGACGATCGACATGGCCTGCGACCGCATCGCCAAGGCGCTGGATCTGGCGCGAAGCGGATCTGCGCAAGCAGCTAAGACGAACGATCGGCTGGGCGCCTTTCGATTCGGGCGCCCGGCCTCAAACCAACTTTCCTGATGATATCAGGGAACGAATAGCCCTCATCGCGCGTAGTGTCCGGGACCGGCCAGACCGGCTGCAGTTGGGGTTGACATTTTCATGACAAAGACCGGCAAGAGCCGACGGGCGCCGGAAGCGGCCGCGATCGGCCAGGATCTGATGCTGGCGCCGCTGGTGGCGGCGATGCGGCTGCCGCTGATGGCGGCAGACGCGCAAAGCGGCCAGCCTGGGGACCGAGACCGCTCGCGCCATTCATGAAAAGGCGGCCGCGATGGCCGAAGGCGCGTTTGCCGCGCAAATGGCGCTGTTGCAATCGACGGCGCGCTTCTGGCCGGAAGTTTTTTCTGGCCGCACGCCGTCGCTGTTCAACGGTATCGCCGCTGAGCGGTCGATCAGTGCGGCGCTGAAGCCGGCCAGCCGGCCGTGAAGGCGAATTTTCGCCGGCTGTCGGCAAAGACTTGACCTGTACAAAGCGGATGAGTGGTACCCAAACGCAAAAACCGCGCCCCACCGGGAACGCGGCTTTGCCAGATACGCATGGCGTTTCGCAACAAGAACACATGCGAAACTTACGGGCTCCGGTACGCGAGACCTGATCCGGAGCGCCGGGCGGATGCGATATGTCCGCCTCGCCGTCCGTTTTATAGGCACATCGTTACCGGCGGGTTATCGAGAGCTTAAGCAAATCTAAATTTGCGATTTTTCCATCGGATAAAAGTCGAGAAAAGCGCTGCGAAATTCGAAACTTATCGGAATGCGCCGCGCAGGAAATTTATGATGCCGGAAAAATCGGCGCCGCCATTTCCCTGCGCGTTGAACAGCGCATAGAGCTGCGCCGCCTCGGCGCCGAGCGGCGTCACCGCGCCGGCGCCTTGGGCGGCCTCCTGCGACAGCTTCAGGTCCTTCAGCATGAGCGCGGCGGCAAAGCCCGGCTTGTAGTCGCGGTTGGCCGGCGAGGCCGGCACCGGCCCGGGCACCGGGCAGTAGGTGGTCAGCGACCAGCATTGGCCCGACGAGGTCGAGGCGACATCGAACAGCGCCTGGTGCGAAAGGCCGAGCTTTTCCGCCAGCACGAAGGCCTCGCGCGACGCCGATCATCGAAATGCCGAGGATCATGTTGTTGCAGATCTTTGCCGCCTGTCCGGCGCCGTCGTCGCCGCAATGGACGATGCGGCCGGCCATCGGCTTCAGGATCGGCTCGGCCGCGGCGAAAGCGTCGTCCGAGCCGCCGGCCATGAAGGTCAGCGTGCCGGCGGCGGCGCCGCCGGTGCCGCCGGAGACCGGCGCGTCGATCGACAGCAGCCCATGCTTGCTGGCGATGGCATGCGCCTTGCGCGCCGATTCGACGTCGATGGTCGAGGAATCGATGAACAGCGCGCCTTTCTTGGCCTTGGGCGCGATGTCCTCATAGACCGAGAGCACATGCTTGCCGGCCGGCAGCATGGTGATGACCGACATCGGCGTCCTTCACCGCGGCAACCGCGTTGGCCATGACGACGACGCCATGCTCGCGCGCGACGGTGAGGTTCTCCGGCATCAGGTCGAAGCCGTGCACCGCATGCCCGGCCTTGACCAGATTGGCGGCCATCGGATTGCCCATGTTGCCGAGGCCGATGAAGGCGATGGTGGTCATCGATATGTCTCCTGAGTGTCTGCGTCAGCGGCCGATCAGCGCGCGGGCGATGATGACCCGCATGATCTCGTTGGTGCCTTCGAGGATCTGGTGGACGCGCAGGTCGCGCACCAGCTTCTCGATGCCGTAGTCGTGCAGATAGCCGTAGCCGCCATGCAGCTGCAGCGCCTCGTTGGCGACATTGAAGCCGGTGTCGGTGACGAAGCGCTTGGCCATGGCCGACCATTTGCCGGCGTCGGGCGCCTTGCGGTCGAGCTTCGAGGCGGCGGCGTAGAGGAAGATGCGCGCCGCCTGCAGCTCGGTCTCCATGTCGGCCAGCCTGAACTGCAGCGCCTGGAACTGGTTGATCTTCGAGCCGAAGGCCTTGCGCTCGCGCGGTGTAGGCCAGCGCCTTGTCGAGCGCCGATTGCGCGCCGCCGAGCGAACAGGCGGCGATGTTCAGCCGGCCGCCGTCGAGCCCGGCCATGGCGATGCCGAAACCGGCGCCTTCGTCCGACAGCAGGTTTTCCGCCGGCACCTTGCAGTCCTCGAAGATGACCTGGCGGGTCGACTGCATGTGCCAGCCCATCTTGTGCTCGTTCGCGCCGAAGGAGAGGCCGGGCGCATCCTTCGGCACGACGAAGGTGGAGATGCCTTTCGGCCCGTCGGCGCCGGTGCGCGCCATGACGACATAGAGGTCGCTGTCGCCGGCGCCGGAGATGAACTGCTTGGCGCCGTTCAGCACATAGTCGTCGCCGCTCTTCACCGCGCGCGTCTTCAGCGCCGCGGCATCCGAGCCGGAGCCGGGCTCGGTCAGGCAATAGCTTGCCAGCCATTCCATCGAGGTCAGCTTCGGCAGGAAGCGCTGGCGCTGCTCCTCGTTGCCGAAGCGGTCGATCATCGAGGCCACCATGTTGTGGATCGAGATGAAGGAGGAAAAGGCCGGATCGGCGCGCGACAGCGCCTCGAAGATCAGCACGGCGTCGAGCCGGCCGAGGCCGAGCCGCCGACATCGTCGCGGACATAGATGCCGCCGAGGCCGAGCGGCCCGGTCTCGCGGATCACGTCGGCGGGGAAATGCTTGCCCGGTCCCAGTCGAGCGCGTTGGGCGCGACGCGGTCGGCGGCGAAGGCCTGCGCCATCTCCTGGATGGCGCGCTGTTCCTCGTTGAGTTCGAACTGGCTGGTGCTCGCATCGACCGCGGCGTCCATGGCGTGCTCCCTATGTCCCTGGCCAGCCAGTTTGCTGGCCTGTCGTTTTTGGCTTTGCGCGCCGCTCAATCTAGACCAATGATGCCGCCGCGCAACCCGAGCCTGCTGCGCAGCGGCTGTGCGCGAATGGATCAGCGGAGCATAGCGTGCCGACAGATTTCGATGAACTGCTTCGACAGCTTCCGTGGCTATCTCGACGCGGTGGACAGCCCGCTGGTGCGGGAAGCGGTGGCGCGGATCGACTGGAACATGCCGGCCCGTGCAGCTCGAGCCGCATGCGCCTGCCTTGCCTTCGACCATCTCGACCGCATCGCCGAGCTTGCGCCGGCCGGACGCCAGGCCGCTGGCGCGGCTGCTGGCGCGAGCGCCGCAACGAACTCCGCTGGGGCCAGACCTACAGCGCGGCCGATTTCGGCGCAGCAGTTCCTCGACAAATACGGCTGGCTGGAGGTGTTCGGCACGCGCGGCCATTTCGCCAATCGACGAGGTCGCGGCCGGCTTGCTGATCCTTGGGCCTGGCATCGTCTATCCCGACCATCATCACATTGCCGAGGAGATCTACATTCCGCTGACCGGCGGCACGGAATGGCGCATGGGCGACGGGCGGCTTTCGCAGGTTCGCGAGGCCGGCGAGGTGATCCACCACGCCTCGAATGTCAGCCATGCCATGCGCACCGGCGAGGAGCCGCTGCTGGCGCTCTATCATCTGGCGCGGCGGGCCGCTGGCGCAGAAGTCCGACCATCACCGGCACCGTCGCGCAGGGCAGGGCTGATGCATGGCCAAGGCGATCATGCTGCAAGGCACCGGCTCGGATGTCGGCAAGACCGTGCTGGTCGGCGGGCCTGTGCCGCGCGGCGAAGAAACGCGGCCTGAAGGTGCGGCCGTTCAAGCCGCAGAACATGTCGAACAATGCCGCCGTCGCCGACATTCCCGGCGACAACAATGCCGGCGGCGGCGAGATCGGCCGCGCGCAATGGCTGCAGGCGATCGCCTGCGGCGTTGCGCCGTCGGTCCACATGAACCCGGTGCTGCTCAAGCCGCAGACCGATATCGGCTGCGCAGGTGGTCGTGCAGGGCAAGGTGTTCGGCGAGGCGCAGGGCGCGCGACTACCAGGCGATGAAGGGCCGAGCTGATGGACGCCGTGCTGGACTCCTGGGCCAAGGTCGGCGAGGGCGCCGACCTGGTCATCGTCGAGGGCGCGGGCTCGCCGGCCGAGATCAATCTCAGGCAGCCGCGACATCGCCAATATGGGCTTTGCGACGCGCGCCAACGTGCCGGTGATCCTGGTCGGCGACATCGACCGCGGCGGCGTCATCGCCTCGGTCGCCGGCACGCATCTGATCCTGCCGGAAGACGACCGGCGCATGATCGTCGGCTACCTCATCAACAAGTTCCGCGGCGATGTCTCGCTGTTCGACGACGGCATCAAGGCGATCGAGAAATTCACCGGCTGGCGCTGCTTCGGCGTCGTGCCATGGCTGAAGGCGGCAGCGCGCTTGCCGTCGGAGGATTCGGTCGTGCTCGAACGGCTGGCATCGGGCGAGAAGCGCGCGCTGAAGGTCGCCGTGCCGATGCTTGGCCGCATCGCCAATTTCGACGATCTCGATCCGCTCAAGGCCGAACCGCAGGTCGAGGTGGTGTTCGTGCCGCCGGGACAGCCGCTGCCCGGAAGATGCCGGGCTGGTGGTCATTCCCGGCTCGAAATCGACGATCGGCGATCTGCTGAAATTCCGCGAGAATGGCTGGGATCGCGACCTTCGCCGCGCATCGCAAGCGCGGCGGCCATGTCGTCGGCATCTGCGGCGGCTTCCAGATGCTGGGCCGCATGGTGCGCGATCCCGACGGCATCGAAGGCAGCGTCACCGAGGCAGAAGGGCCTCGGCCTGCTCGACATCGAGACGGTGATGGAGCCGGAAAAGACCGTGCGCAATGTCAGCGCCCGCTCGGTGCAGTTCGACCTGCCGCTCGAAGGTTACGAGATCCATCTCGGCCGCACCACCGGTCCCGACATGCCTGCGGCCGTCGGCGATCATCAATGGCGTCGAGGACGGCGCCGATTTCCGCCGACGGCAAGGTGATCGGCACCTATCTGCACGGGCTGTTTTCCGCCGACGCCTTCCGGGCGAAATTCCTCGAAAGTCTCGGCGTCAGGGGCGGCGGCATCGACTATCGCGCCGAGGTCGAACGGGCGCTGGACGAGATCGCGGCCGAGCTGGAAACCCACCTCGACTGCGACGCGATTTTCGCGCTGGCACGCTAGGCGCTAAGCCGTTTCCCCGGCTTTCGGCCAGTAGGTGCCAAAGGACCAGACATTGCCTTCGGGATCGCGGCAGATGAATTCGCGGCTGCCGTAATCGCGGTCGGCAAGTTCCTGGATGATCGTGGCGCCAGCCTTTTTGGCCTTGGCATAGGCGACGTCGGCATCGTCGACGGCGACGTAGATCGATTTGCCGCCGCCTGAGCCCGGCTCGCCGACCATCTTGCCGTAATCGTCGTCGCGCGCGGTGCCCAGCATGATCATCGAGGAGCCGAAGGCGAGTTCGGCGTGGTGCACGACGTCACCCTCGCCATAGCGGGCGCGAACGGTGAAGCCGAACGCATCGCCAAGCCAGTCGATCATTTTTGCTGCGTTCTTGTAACGCAAAGCAGGGTAGAGCCGGGGCGCTTCGGTGGTCGTGGGCATTGGGGAACCTCCTTCAACTAGGGTTGGTCGATAACCCAGTCTGTGCAAAGGCCGCTGCGGCGTCTTGAAGAAATGTTACCCGGCGACGATTGCGGTCGGCGTCGCGCCGGCGAGGTCGCGGAACTCGCGCACCAGATGCGCCTGGTCGGCATAGCCGCAATCGGCGGCGATGTCGGCCCAATCGCTGTTGTCCTGCCGCGACAGGCCGAGCGCGCGGTTGAAGCGGACGATGCGCGACAGCGTCTTCGGGCCGATGCCGATCGCATCGGAGAATTTGCCGGCAAGGTGCTTGCGGCTCCAGCCCAGTCTTCCGGCGATGCGAGGCGATGCGGGTGCGGCCGCCGGAGGCGACGATGCGGTCATAGGCCCAGGCGATTTCGGCCGCGGCGTATCCGTCGCAGCCGAGACGTGCGGCGACGAAGGCTCTCGGCGAGGTCGAAGCGCGCCGTTCCAGTCCCGCGCGTTGCCGAGCCGTTCGCGCAGCGCGATGCCCTCGAGCGCCAAGCACATCGTCGAGCGCCGACCATGCGGTCGGTCAGTTCGCTCATCGGCATGGCCGAAGAAACGGCGGGCGCCGAGCGGCGTGAAATTGATCTGCACGCAGCAGGCGCCGCCGAAGGATTCGATCATCACCGGCCCGGCAAACAGGCCGGCGGCGAAACTGGCGAAACGGTCATTGTCGCCGGGGTTCGTGCCAAGGCCGATGGCGAAGGGCTCGGCGAAGCTGATGACCAGCGGCACGGTCAGCGAGGCATATTCGACGCTGCGGAAATGGCCGGACTGCGTTCTCGCGATAGCCGCACATGTCGGTGACACGCGCCCTCGAAGCGCGGGCCGCGGCAGCGCGCCGCACCATCTCGAACCGGCCCGGCGATCGAGCGGTCCTTTCCTTGGGCGCTGCATCTGGATCGGCCATTGGCATCGTCTCCATCCGGCAAAGGAAACTAGCAGACCATGCGTCGAAATCAAAAGCGCCCGGCTTGGGGCCGGGCGCTTCCGGTTACCTGAGATCTTGAAGTGCCTAGGCGCCGCGCATCATGCAGCCGCCGGCAAGCACGATATAGGCGATGAGCACGATCCAGACCGATGCGAGGGGAATGAACGCAAGAACGCCAAGCGCGGCGAGAACGCCGATGATGGCGATGACAAGGGATATAATGAAAATAAGCTGAGTGGGTGCACTAAGATTCATGTGTGGCTCCTCCAACATGATTCGTACGCCGGTATTCTATCAGGCGCGGGGTCATACACCAATCAAGGTGCGCAGCGGGTTCGCCGCGTCGGCTGGCGTGCTTTATCGCGAACGCCACGCGGGGCGAGGAGGATTTCGCCCGGCGAAAGAATTGTGCGCGTTCGACCATCGCTACCCCGTTTGCGCAAAGGCGATTTCGCGCTACCTATTTGACAGGAATTGGAAAGGGGCTCTGATGGCGATCGCATTGCTTGACCAGATACGCTCGATCTTCGAAGGCGACCCCGGCGTGCGCAAGGTCGCCGACGACCCGGTGCTGTCGGCGGAACTCTTGATGCTGTTTCGCATGATCCTGGCCGACGGGTCGGTCTCGGAGAGCGAAATGGTCGCCTTCCGCCGCATCTGCAAGGAGGCCTTCGGCATTCCCGAGACCAGCATCGACAGCGTCATCGAATATCTCAACGAGTTCGGCTACGAGACCAACGGCTCGCAGGCCATCGCGCTGTTCCGCGACCTCGACGTCGAGCGGCGCAAGCTGCTGGCCCGCCACATGGCCGAGATCGCCAAGGCCGACTCGCAACTGGCCGAGAGCGAGGTGCGGCTGTTGCGCCGCACGCTCGACCTGCTCGACATCAGCCCGGTCGATGTGGTGAAGCCGGAAGAGTAGGCTTTTGTTTTGACGGTCGCCCGGCCGGGTCCCCGCTGATTCGCAGCGTCCCGGCGTTCGCTGACCTTTCATTGTGCCACCGGCGCGATGAAATCGCTTCGCGAGCCGGTCGCTCACCCCTGTTCCTGCATTCGCCGCGCGATCGCCCGATGTAAGTCGGGAGCGGCGGCGACCAGCGCCTTGGCTGCCTCCGATTGCGGATGATCGAGCACCTCGCTGGTCTTGCCGCGCTCGACGATCCTGCCGTCATGCATGACCAGCACCTCGTCGGTGATGGCGCGGGCGACGGTCAGGTCGTGGGTGATGAACAGATAGGCGATGCCGAGCTTCTGGTTGAGCTCGGCGAACAGGTCGAGGATCTGGGCGCGGATCGAGACGTCGAGCGCCGAGACCGGCTCGTCGGCGACGACCAGTTTCGGGCGGGTGATGATGGCGCGGGCGATCGACAGGCGCTGACGCTGGCCGCCGGAAAATTCATGCGGATATTTGTCCATGTCGCGCGGGCCGAGGCCGACCTCGTGCAGCGCATGCGCCACCATCTCGCGGCGCTCGGCAGGCGCCGGCTTCTTCTCCAGCACATGCAGCGGTTCGGCTACCAGTTTCTCGACCTTCTGGCGCGGATCGAAGGAGCCGTAGGGATCCTGGAACACCACCTGCATGTCGCGCCGCGCCGGCTTGAGTTCCGCCTCGCTCTTGCCGGTGATGGTCTCGCCGCGAAAGCGGATCGTTCCCGAAGTCGATCTGTCGAGCGCCAGGATCATGCGGGCGAGCGTGGACTTGCCGCAGCCGGAGCGGCCGACCAGCGCCACCGACTGGCCCGGCGCCATCGACAAGGACACGTCGTCGACGGCGCGGATCGGTGTGGCGCGCTTGAACAGGGACATGCGCCGTCCCGGGATAGTCGCGCGTCACGCCTTCGACCTGAAGCAGCGGCTTGGCCTGAGCCGGCAGCGTGCGTTTTGGGGCGCGCCGGCACATGCATCGAGGCCTGCGCCAGCTGGCGCGTGTAGGGATGGAGCTGCTCGGACAGCGTGCGCGCGGTGTCGCCGGCCTCCATCACCTCGCCATGGCGCAGGATGGTGATGCGATCGGCCATCTCGGTCACGACCGCGAGATCGTGCGAGATCAGCAGCAGGCCCATGCGGTTTTCTGCGACAAGGTCGCGCAAGAGGTCGAGGATCTGCGCCTGCAGCACCACGTCGAGCGCCGTCGTCGGCTCGTCGGCGATCAACAGCTTCGGCTTCAGCGCGCAGGCGATGGCGATGACGACGCGCTGGCGCTGGCCGCCGGACAGTTCGTGCGGATAGCGCGACAGCGGGAAATGTGCTGCCGGCAGGCCGACCCGATCGAGCATTTTTCGCGCCCGGTCCTCGGCCTCGGCGCGGCTTGACCTTGGTGTGCCAGCGGATGCCTTCGGCGACCTGTTCGCCGATGGTCTTGACCGGGTTGAGCGCCGTCATCGGCTCCTGGAACACCATGCCGATGTCGTCGCCGCGCAGCGCGCACATCTGGTCTTCGCTGGCGGCGAGGATGTCGATGCCGTCGAAGGTGACGCGTCCAGTGGCGCGCGCCGCGTAAGGCAGAAGCTGCATGACCGTCAGCGCCGTCATCGACTTGCCGGAGCCGGATTCGCCGACCAGGCCCATCACCTCGCCGGGCGCGACGGAAAGCTCGACACCCTTCAGGATCGGCGTGTCGCCGATCGCCAGCGAAAGGTTCTCGATCTCGAGCAGGCTCATCGCTGCCGCCGCGATTTCGGGTCGAGGATGTCGGCGATGCCGTCGCCGAGCAGGTTGAGGCCAAGCACGGTGACGACGATCGCCATGCCCGGGAAGATCGCCATCCACGGCGCCACCACCATGCGGGTCTGGGCGTCGAACAGCATGCGGCCCCAGCTCGGCATCGGCGGCTGGGCGCCGAGGCCGACATAGGAAAGCCCGGCCTCGGCGAGGATGCCGAGCGCGAACTGGATGGTGCCTTGCACCAGGAGCAGCGTGGCGATGTTGGGCAGGATATGTTCGACGGTGATCAGCGTGCTGCCCTTGCCGGCGGCGCGCGCGGCGAGGATGAATTCGCGCGGCCAGATCGCCAGCGCGCCGGCCCGCGCCACGCGCGCAAACACCGGGATGTTGAAGATGCCGATGGCGATGATGGCGTTGATGGCGCCCGGCCCGAAGATGGCGGTGATCATGATCGCCGACAGCAGGGCCGGGAAGGCGAAGACGAGGTCGTTCATGCCGCATCAGCACTTCGTCGACAAGGCCGCCGCGCGCGGCGGCGAAGGCGCCGAGCGGCACGCCGACGCCCATGCCGATGCCGACCGCGACCAGGGCCACGGCAATCGAGTTGCGGGCGCCGACCATGATCATCGACAGGATGTCGCGGCCGAAATGATCGGTGCCGAACCAGTGCGTCGGCGACGGGCCTTGCGTCTTGTCCGATATCACCAGTCTGGTGACGTCGTAGGGCGTCCAGACATAGGAGAGGATCGCCACCGCCGCCACCAGCGCGGTGATGACGAGGCCGATGAGGAACGATCGATTGCGGAACGCCTTGGCCAGAATTCTGGCAAGCGTCTCTTCGGGGATGTCGACGTGCAGCGTCATTGCCGGCTTCTCAGGCGCGGATCGACGACCGCATAGGAGAGGTCGACGAGGAGGTTGACGGCAATGACGGCGGCGACCAGCAGCATGACGACGCTTTCGACGACGATCAGGTCGCGCTGGGTGATCGCCTGGAAGACCAGCCGTCCGAGGCCGGGCAGGTAGAAGACATTCTCGATGATGATGGTGCCGGCGAGCAGGAAGGCGAATTGCAGACCGAGAATGGTCAGCACCGGGATCATGGCGTTGCGCAGCGCATGCCGCCAGAGCACCGCGCGGTAGGGCAGGCCCTTGGCGCGCGCCGTGCGGATGTAGTCCTCGTTGAGCACCTCGATCAGCGCCGAGCGGGCAACGCGGGCCAGGATCGCCGCCTGCGGCAGAGCGAGTGCTACGGCCGGCAGGAGCAGCGATTTCAGCGCCGGCCAGACACCGGCGCTCCAGCCGGGAAAGCCGCCGGCCGGCACCAGCCGCAGCCAGACGGCGAAGAGGTAGATCAGCATCAGCGCGAACCAGAAGTTCGGCACGGCGACGCCGAACTGCGTGGCGCCCATGGCGATCGCATCGCCGGCCCGCCCGCGCCGGCTGGCGGAATAGAGCCCGACCGGAATGGCGATGAGCGTGGAGAGAGCGAGCGCGATCAGCGCCAGCGGCAGCGAGACCGACCATGCGCTCGCGCACGAGATCGATGACCGGCACCGAATAGGTGTAGGAGCGGCCGAAATCGAGGCTAAGCAGGCCGCCGGCCCAGTGCAGATAGCGAATGGCGAGAGGCGCGTTGAGGCCCATCTGGTTGCGCAGCACCTCGACCTGATCGGCGCTGGCGTTCAGGCCCAGCATAAGCCGCGCCGGATCGCCGGGGAGGATCTCCAGCACGGCGAACACCACCATGGAGGCCAGGACCAGCGTGGCGAGAGCGATGACGAGGCGTTTGAGGAGGTAGGCGGTCATGGAACGCGGGCGAGCGTAGTGTCGTCATCCTGGGGCGGAGCAGGAGCGAAGCGACGTCGCGAAGACCCCAGGATCCATGCCGTGACAGCAGCCGAAGAGCGCGACTGTCCGGAACTGGCGTTGCCTGTCCCTATCTCCACCCCAAAGTCTCCCAGATTCGGCATCGCGGCGACGCTCTCAGGTCACAGAATGGATCCCAGGGTCTACGCAGTTCGCTTCGCTCGCTGCTTCGCCCCAGGATGACGAAATCCAGAGAGCCTCACTCGCTCCACTTCACCTTGGTCAGGTCATTCGCCTGGATCGGTGCGTTTTCCCACAGCCCCTGCAGCTTGGCGTCCCAGACGCCGACCTTCGGCAGTTCGTAGAGGAAGCCGACCACGGCATCGTCGGCGAGGATCTTCTGGGCCTGTCCCAGAAGCTCCTTGCGCTTGGCCTCGTCGGAGGTGAGGTTCAGATCGGCGATGATCTTGTCGAAGGCCGGATTGTCGTAGTTGAAGTAGTAGTCCTTGCGCGAATAGATATCGATGTCGTTGGGCTCGGTGTGCGAGACGATGGTCAGGTCGTAGTCCTTCTTGGTGAACACCTGATCCAGCCACTGCGCCCATTCGACCGGAATGATCTCCAGATCGATGCCGACGTCGCGCAGCTCCGAGGCGATGATCTCGCCGCCGAGCCGCGCATAGGAGGGCGGCGGCAGCTTCAGTGTCGCCTTGAAGCCGTTCTCGAGGCCGGCCTCCTTCAGCAGTTCCTTGGCCTTGGCGACATCGTGCGGATAGCGGCCGGTGAGGTCGACATAGGCCTTGTTGGCTGGCGACATATGCGAGCCGATCGGCACGCCGAGGCCGGCCGAGGCGCCGTCGATGATCGCCTTGCGGTCGAGCGCGATAGGCGATCGCCTGCCGCACCTCGAGCTTGTCGAAGGGCGGCTTCTTGTTGTTGATCGACAGGATGGTCTCGCCCTCGGTCGAGCCGATCACCACCTTGAAGCGCGGATCGTCCTTGACCTGGGCGACGCTGTCGGGATCGAAGAACGGGAAGGCCTGGATGTCGCCGGAAAGCAGCGCCGGCACGGCGGCCGCGGCGTCCGGAACGATGCGGAACTCGGCCTTGTCGAGGGCCACCGGCGCGCCCCAGTAATTGTCCGATTTGACCAGCGTGATCGACGAGCCCTTGGCCCAGCTCTGGAACTTGAACGGGCCGGTGCCGATGGGCTTTTCCTTGTTGGTGTCGGCGGACTCCGGCGCCACGATCACCGCGTCGCCCCAGCCCATATTGTAGAGGAAGGAGCCTTGCGGGTTCTTCAGCGTCACCTTGACCGTCGCCGGGTCGACGACCTCGACCTTGTCGATGGCCGCGAACAGGCCCTTCTGCGCGTTGACCGAATTGTCGGCGCTGGCGCGGTCGAGCGAGAATTTCACGTCGTCGGCGTTGAAGTCGGTGCCGTCGTGGAATTTGACGCCGGTGTGCAGCTTGAAGGTGTAGACCTTGCCGTCATCGGAAATGGCCCAGCTCTCGGCGAGATCAGGCAGCACCTCGCCGTTCGGGCCGATGCGGGTCAGGCCCTCGAACACGTTGGCGTAGAGCACTTCGTCGATCGCCGCCGCGGCGCCCGCGGTCGGGTCGAGATGCGGCGGTTCGAGCGGAATGCCGATGACCAGGTCGGTGCGCGCGGCAAATGCCGAGGTGCTGGCGGCAAGCGCCAGGACCGCAGCGGCAAGAATGGTTTTCCACAATTTCATCGTGCAACTCCCATATGCTCAAACCGGGTGGATAGAAGCGTGATTTCGAGGTGGAGTAAATTGCGTTTCGTGCTGCCGGGCAGCGCCAGGAGGAATGTTTTTCCTGTTGGCATTGCGTAGCCGATTAGCGCTTATCCTCTTTGTCGGCGGACTAATCCGTTGCCGTGCCGCGCAGCAGCACGTTGAGCCCGATCGCCATCACCTTGGCCGATTCCACCATGTCGGCAATGCCGACCCATTCGTCGGGCCGGTGGGCGAGATCGAGAATGCCCGGACCATAGGCGATGCAGTCATAGATGTGGCCGATGCGGGCAATGTGCTTCTGGTCGTAGGTGCCGGGCGAGATGACATAGTCCGGCTCGCGGTCGAAGATCGCCATGATGCCTTGCGCCACCGCCTTGACCACCGGCGCATCGCGCTCGGTCATCAGCGGCAGCACCTCCATCAGGTCGCGGATCTCGTAGTCGAATTTCTTGCGCTCGCGCTTCAGCCGGTCGAGGATATCGGTCACTTCGCTTTTGACCGTGGCAAGGTCCTCTTCGAGCAGGAAGCGGCGGTCGATGGTCAGCCGGCAGGAATCGGGCACGTTGGGCGAGGGCAGGCCGGGGCGGAAATCCTCGGTCTGGCCGCCATGGATCGAGTTGATGTTCATGGTCGAGCGCCTGGCGCCTTCGGGCACGACCGGCATGCGCGTCATCTTGCGGTCGAGCGCCGGGAAACAGTTCGTCCTCGAAGGCCTGCAGCACGGCGCCCATGTGGCGCACCGCATTGTCGCCGAGGAACGGCATCGAGCCATGCGCGATCTCGCCCTTGGTCTCGATCTCCGCCCACCAGACGCCGCGATGGCCGAGGCAGATGCGGTCCTTGTTCAGCGGCTCCGGGATGATGACGTGGTCGACCTTGGGTTTCGAGAAATAGCCGAGCTTGGCCAGATGGGCGACGCCGCCGAAGCCGCCGGACTCCTCGTCGACCGTGCCCGAGATTTCGATGGCGCCCGGGAAAGTCGGGGAAGACCTCCATGAAGGCTTCGGCAGCGATGATCGAGGCGGCCAGGCCGCCCTTCATGTCGCAGGCGCCGCGGCCATAGACCTTGCCGTCCTTCACCACGCCGGCGAAGGGATCGACGCTCCAGCCGTCGCCGGCCTCGACGACGTCGATATGCGAGTTGAAATGCACGCAGGCGCCGGGCGAGCGGCCGTCGAAGCGGGCGACGACATTGACGCGCGGATAGCGGTCGGTGTCGCCGGGCGTGCCTTCGGCGCGGATGAACTCGGTTTCGAAGCCGCGCTTCTTCAGCCGCGCACCGATGTATTCCGCGCACGGCCGGTAGGCCTCGCCGGGCGGGTTGATGGTCGGAAAGCGGATCAGGTCGGCGGTCAGTGCGACCAGGTCGTCGACCCGAGCGTCGATCGGCCTTCAGGAGTCGTTCGTTCATTTCCGGAGTTGAGCAGCGAACCGGGTCATTTTGCAAGCATGATGCTGAAGCCGCTGAAACTGCGTGTCACAGCGGCAACTATGGCGGGAAAATCGTTCAAATTCGCTGCTTTAGATTGGCGAATTTATCAAGGAGTGTGTGTTACTTCATTCACCTGCCATTAAAAAGCATGAAAAACAGCGTGATGGCAGAGCAGGCAAGGGGCAATCAAAGGGGTTTGATCGCATGAAAAAACCGTTCTCATGGCGGCGATACTGGCAACGGCGCTGTTCGGCACTTCAATCGAAAGCAGGGCAGCCGCTCTGGTCGCCAACATCGACGTATCTTCGCAGACGATGACCGTCAGCCGATATGGTCAGGTGGTTTACCGGTGGAGCGTGTCCACCGCCCGCAAGGGTTACTTCACGCCGCGCGGCAAGTACCGCCCGCAATGGACGGCGCGGATGTGGTATTCGCGTAAATACGACATGTCGCCGATGCCCTATTCGGTGTTCTTCCGCGGTGGCTACGCCATCCACGGCACGGGTGCTGTGAAGTATCTAGGGCGCCCGGCCTCGCATGGCTGCGTGCGCCTGCACACGGCCAATGCCGCGACCTTCTACTCGATGGTGCGGGAAGCCGGTTACGGCAACACGCGGATCGTCGTCACCGACTAGCCCCGGGGCCGACGTTTGTGGTTACTGGCGGGCAGCGTCCGTTTCCCGCCCGCGCTGGCGGCGACGCCGGCCGCTGATTTCCCACCTCTTGTGGAACCACATCCATTGTCCAGGATCCTCGCGCACCCAGCGCTCGACCACGTCGGCGAGCAACTGGGTGGTGGCCGGCACGTCGACGCTGCCGCCCTCATTGCGCGGCAAGGTCAGCTTGTCCTCGATCTCGAGGCGGAAGCGGTTGCCCGGCAACCTGACGCAGCGCGCCGGATAGACGTCGCAATCATAGTGGCGGGCAAGCATGCCCAACACCGGATTGCTCTGGCAGGGGCGGCCGAAGAAGGTCGTCTCAAGCCCGCTGGTGAATTTCTGGTCGACCAGAACGCCAATATTGCCGCCGTTTTCCAGGATCGCGGCCAGCGCGAATGAGGCGCCGGTCGATGAGGGCAGCAGGGCGCCCATGCGTCGAACGGCGGGTCGAATGGATGTAGTCGGCGAGATAGGGATTGTTGGGTGGGCGAAACAGCGCCGTGATCTTCATGCCGAAGGTGGCGGCCGCCACCGGCAAAAGTTCGAAATTGCCGAGATGGCCGGTGAACAGGATGTGCGGCTTGTCTTCGCCGGCGATCTGCAAGGAAATGCTCGACGCCGCCGACCTCGACGCGCCCGGGCGTCGTCGCGTTCGGGTCGTAGTCGAAAAGCGCGTCGAGGAAGATGTATTCGGCGGCGAGCCGGGCCATGTTGCCCCACATGTCCGAGGCGATGGCCTCGATCTCGGCGTCGCTCTTTTCGGGATAGGCGAGGCGCAGATTGTTGATGGCGACGCGGTGGCGCCCGACCAGCGGACCGATGCGGCGGGCGACGCGGTCGGCGAAGTTGAGCGCACTGTCGGCCGGCAGCAAGCGCAGCAGCGAGATGATCGTCATCGCGACGCGCGCGACCAGCCAGTGCTCCATCTGGCGCAGCCGTCGGCCGTAGCGGAACACGAAGTCCCGGCGGACTTTCTTGAACGCTCTTGCCGACCATTCCTAGGCGACGCGCAGGATGATCTTGCCGAACACGTCGCGGCCTTCCATGCGCTTCAGCGCGGCGTCGATGCCGTCGAAGCCGACTTCGGTGTCGATGACCGGCGCGACGAGTCCCGCCGCCATCTTCTGCATGGCGTTGGCCATGTTCTCCATGCGGCAGCCGAACGAGCCGAGCAGCTTCAGCTGCTGCTGGAAAAGCTGCATCAGATTGATCTGCGTCGACACGCCCGAGGTCGAGCCGCAGGTGACCAGGCGCCCGCCGCGCTTCAGGCACAGCATCGAGGCGGCAAAGGTGTCGGCGCCGACATGCTCGAACACGACATCGACGCCCTTCTTCTTGGTCAGCTTGCGCACGACGCCCTCGAAACGGTCGTCGCGGTAGTTGATGACATGGTCGGCGCCGAGCGCCTTGGCCTTGTCGATCTTGTCGTTCGAGCCGACCGTGGTGATGACGGTGCAGCCCATCTGCTTGGCCAGCTGGATGGCGGCCGAGCCGATGCCGGAGCCGCCGGCATGGACGAGGATCGTCTCGCCCGGCTGCAGCTTGGCATTGTCGAACAGCATGTGCTCGACCGTGCCGAAGGTGACGGGCGCGACAGCGGCGCCGATCTCGGTCACGCCGGGCGGGGCCGGGACCAGCAGGCGCGCCGGCAGGTTGATCTTCTCCTGCGCGAAGCCGTCGAGATGGAAGCCGTGCACGCCCGAGACATGTTCGCAGAGATTGTCGCGGCCTTCGCGGCAGGCGCGGCAAAGGCCGCAGGTGCGCGCGCCATAGATCGACACCAATTGTCCGGGCAGCAGGCTGGACACGCCGGGGCCGACGGCCTCGACCTCGCCGGAGGCTTCGGCGCCGACGACCAGCGGCAGCTTGCGCTTGGCGAAGGCCATGCCGCGCCAGCCCCAGACGTCGATATGGTTCAGCGCCACGGCCTTGATGCGCAGCGTGACCTCGCCGAGCGCGGGCGGCGGCGGAGGCGGCAGGTCCACCGTTTCAAGACGGCGGTCCTCGATAAGTTGCAGTGCGCGCATGGGGCCTGTCGGTTCTGTTCGAGCGGAAAGCGCTCGCTTAGACCGGTTCCCGCGCCATGACAAGGCAGGTGTTCTGGCCGCCGAAGCCGAAGGAATTCGACAGAACGGTGCCGAACCTCGGCATTGCGCTTCTTGTTCGGCACCACGTCGAGCACGATCGCCGGATCGGGATTGTCGTAGTTGATGGTCGGCGGAATGACGCTTTCGCGCATCGTCATCAGCGAAAATGCCGCCTCGACGGCGCCGGCGGCCGACAGCGTGTGGCCGATCATCGACTTGTTCGACGAGATCGGCATCGAGCCGATCCGCTCGCCGAACACGGTCGACAGCGACAGATGCTCCATCTTGTCGTTTTCCGGCGTCGAGGTGCCGTGGGCGTTGACATAGTCGATCTCGTCCTCTGCCAAGGCCGGCATCGGCGAGCGCGGCGCGCACCGCGGCGATCGCCGGCGAACCGTCGGGCTTGGAGCGGGTGCGGTGGAAATCGTCGGCCTTCTCGCCGCAGCCGCGCAGGATGCCGAGAACGCTGGCGCCACGGGCAAGGGCAGCCTCCAGCGATTCCAGCACCAGCGCGCCGGAGCCTTCGGCGAGCACAAAGCCGTCGCGGTCCTTGGAGAAGGGTTTTGAGGCCTTTTCCGGGATGTCGTTGTGGGTGGACAGCGCCGACAGCAGCGAGAAGCGGATCAGCGCCTCGGCGGTCGCCGAGCCGTCGGCGCCGATCGACAGCGCCCGGTCGCATTCGCCGCGGCGGATCGCCTCGACGCCGAGCTGGATGGCGGTGGCGCCGGAGGCGCAGGCGGTCGACAGCGTGATCGGCAGGCCGCGCGTGCCGAACCTGTCGGCCAGCCGGTCGGCGATCGAGCCGAACTGCGTGGTCTCGAAGATGTCGAGTTCCTTCAGCCCGCGCGCCACGCGCAGCAGCCTTTCGGCGCCGGCGTCCTGCCGTCGGAATTGTAGAGCGAGAAGCGATCGTGCCAGTCGAGCTCGACCGGCGGCGAGGCGAGGAAGAGCGGTCCGCCGAAATCGGCGGAATCGAGGCCGGATTCGGCCGACGGCCTCATGCGCGGCGGTTTCGGCCAGCTCGTAGGTCAGCAGGCTGGCGCCCTTCGAGCTCGACGGCAGGAAGTCGACCATGCCGGAGATGCGGGTGTTGAGGTGATCGACCGGAAAGCGGGTGATCGGATGGATGCCGGATTTGCCCGAGGTCAGCGCTGCCCAATTGTCTGCCTTGCCGACGCCGAGCGACGTCACCACGCCGATGCCGGTGACGGCGACGATCGGCCTGCCCATGTGATCTCTGAGATTGGCCATAGGAGCCTCTTGTCCTATGCACGATCGCGCAGCCGCTCAGGCGGCGTTGACCAGCGCCATGCCCTCGAATTGGTGATAGCCGATCGCCGTTGCAAGCACGGATTTGCGGAACGCCTTCGAACGGCTTCTCGGCCGCGGCGTCGAAAACGGGGTAGGCGGCCTTGCGGTCGACGGCCAGCGCGGCCAGCGCCACCGCGAAGGGGAACTGCGCTTCCTTCATGTGGCCGGTCAGCGTCGCGAAGCCGCGCGCTGCAATCGCCGGATTGGCGTCGAGCGCTGCCTTCTCGGCGGCGGTTGCCGCATGCGCGCCGGAAGCGCCCGACATGGCCAGCAGCTTGCCGTTGGGCAGTGCCGCCTGTTTGAGCAACGTCGCGATCTCGGCGTCGAGTTCGCCGCGCGAGCCGCCTGGCGCGGCCGGAGACGACCGGTCCGAGCTCGGCATAGATCTTGCGCCCACGGCTTTGCGCGTGTTCGCGCTGCTCCAGCACCAGGAAGGCGCCGCCGGAGCCGGAGACCAGGCCGCCGCCTTCGGCGCCCTGTCTTTGCCAGACCGGCTTCCACGGCGCCGCGATGCAGATAGCCGGCCAGCTCGTAGCCGAGCAGCATGTCGGAATGTTCGGTCTGGAAGGCGCCGCCGACCAGCATATGCGTCGACTGTCCGGAGCGGATGCGCGCGGCGGCCGTTTCGACGGCGGCGACGCCGGCACCTTCCTCGCCCATGAAGGTGCGCGACGATCCCGTCACCTTGTGGACGATGGAGATGTTGCCGGCGAGCAGGTTGGAAAGCTGCGCCAGGAACAAGGTCGGCCGCAATTCGGTGGTCAGCTTCTCGTTGAGCAGCACGTCGCGGTCGTTGCGGCTTTCCGAAGCGGCGAGGATGGCGGCATCGACCGCCTCGTCGCGCTCGCCGCCACCGGCGGCCACCACCATGTCCATGGTCGTGCAGAGCTCGTCATTGCCCTTGATGCCGGCGTCGTCCAGCGCCAGGCCGGCGGCATAGGTGCCGAGCCGCTGCCAGGTTTCCATCTGCCGCTGGTCGCCGCGCTTGGCGATCTGCAGGTTCCAGTCGATCTCGGGCAGCGGATGGACGGTGTAGGGCGCAAAGCGCGCGGCCTCGAGCACCGGCTGCAGGCCCGGCTGCGCCAGCTTCTGCCAGTGCGCGTCCGGGCCTTCTCCCAGCGAGGAGACAAGGCCAATGCCGGTGATGACGACGTCGCGGGGGCTGCTCATGAGCGGCTTTGTGGGTCAGGCGGCAGCAGCCCGTCAAGGCCGCGCGCTCAACCGATGTCAGGCGGTCTTGGCGGCGACCAGCGCGTCGATCTTGGCGCACAGGTTCTTCATGACGAAGTAATCGTCGGTCGAGGCCTTGCCGTCATTGACTTCCTGCGTCCACTTTTCCAGCGGCACCTTGATGCCGAATTCCTTGTCGATGGCAAAGACGATGTCGAGGAAATCGAGGCTGTCGATGCCGAGATCGTCGATCGTGTGGCTCTCGGGGGTGATCGTGTCGATATCGATCTCGCTGGTGTCGGCAATGATCTTGGCGACTTTGTCGAACGTGGTGGACAAGGGCTCTTCCTTCGGTTGCGGGCGGAATCTGTCCGCATCTGGTTTGGGCGCTGTCTAATCGGTTTTTCCCGGCAGGAAAAGGCCTGATGCGCCGGGCGCAGATGGGGAGGCCGGTCTCAAGAAACGCAAGAAGGGCCGCCGGTCTGACCCGGCGGCCCTTCCCATTTGACGCTAGCGTCAGCTCAGCTTCGCGGAGCTTGACCAGGTCGTTCAGCAGCCCGCCCGTTCCGTTGTGGACGGTCAGCCGCTCGACCTTGCCGGCGATGGTTTCCAGAGCCTCAAGCTCCTTCAGACCGCAGCATCACCGGGTTCTCGGCCATCACCCGGGCCGTGTTGAGCAGCGAACGCGTCGCGTTCGTCTCCTCGCGGCGGCGGATGACGTTGGCCTCGGCCTGCTTTTCGGCCGAAACCACCTGGTTGAGGATTTCGCGCATCTCGCCCGGCAGGATGACATCCTTGAGCGCGATATCGCTGACCTCGACCCCGATCTCGGCCATGTCGGCGCGGACCTTGCCGGCGGCCTCCTCGTCGACCGTCACCTTCTTCTCGAGGATCTGGTCGAGCGTCAGCGCGCCAAGCGTCTTGCGGAAGGCGTACTGCAGGGCGCGGTAGAGGGCTTCGGAGAAGTCCTTCACCGCGCTCACCGCCTTGACCGGATCGACGACCTGGTATTCGGCGGCGATGTTGACGCGGATCGTCACGCGATCCTTGGTCAGCACTTCCTGCCCGGCGACATCGAGCGACTGGCGCTTGAGGTCGACGACCTTCACCTGCACCATGCGTCCGACATTCCAGAACGCATGCACGCCCGCCGTAAGCGTCCGCACAAGGACACCATCGACGAAGAGCAGTCCGGCCTGGCCGTCGACGACCGGATGGACGGACATCAGTTCCGTCTTCCGGGCCTGGCCGATCCGGCGCATGACCGCCGGATCGATCGCCAGATCGCGGCCGTGTCGACCAGCGTCACCTTCCACGGTCCGGCATCCGTCCACAGCACGAGCTTGCGGTCCGGCGCCAGCACGGCATGGAGGTTGCCGTCACGCTCGATGACGGCGACGTCCGTGCGCCCGGTGCGAACGACGGTGAAATGACGCGCGGCCACATCCGGGAGCTTGTCGAACAACGCCTTCTCGTACGCCGAAACGAATTCCGGGTTCTTCAGATCGTGCCGCGAGACTTCAAGGCTCTGGCGCCGGTTGGCGAGCCAGTGCTCGCCCGGCATCAGGACAGCCTTGATCTCACCCTTGTAGAGGGTGACGGCACGTTCGTTTTCCTTAACGAGGACGCGCTCGCGTCCCAAAACCTTGTCGAGAATAGTCGTCATTGTCTTACTCCTGTCGGGCATGGCCCCATGCGAGGCGTCAAGTCATGCGTCGATCTTCCTTTTCGTTTCTCGTTTCACTTCGTCGTTCCTGGGCACGAATGATCCGGGGACCGGTGGCATCAGATCGCGGCGGGCCTTCGGGAGCGGATCGCGAGGCAGCGAAGCGGGCGCCGGAGGCCGAAGCCTCCCTTGCCGGCGACACTGCGCCTTGATCGTCACCGCGGGCCTGGCCGCAAGCCGATGGCGTCGGACCTTTCGATACGGCCTCGGCCCGAAGGCTTCGGCCGTCCGTCAGGTCCTTCAGCATTCCGGTCCCCGGACCGATTTTCCGAATAACACCGTGACAGGGTGGCTTGGCTTGGAAGGCCAATGGAGAAGGATTTCGAACCTTCGACCGTCAGATTCGCGATCTGATGCTCTACCCAACTGAGCTATCCGTGGTGCAGACAGCAGGATTCGAACCTGCGACCTCCGGACCCAAATCCGGCGCTCTCCCCCTGAGCTACATCCGCGATCCCAATCCCCGAAACGGCGCCGTACACAGGACGGCAAAGCCACCTGCGCGGGCGGAGACGAAAGCTCCAACCGTTGTGCTCGCTTCGGTTTTCGTGACCGGGAGCGCGCCTATAGCCCCTGCGACGGGTTGTCGCAAGCGGCATTGTTGCGGCAATTTGCGGCTTCTTTCGATGGTGGCATTTCGGCAACACTCGCTCGGCGCCCGGGCAGGGCCTTCGGCGCCGTCAGAAGGTGACGCGGCCGAGCACGCGCAAGCCGTCGCCCTGCGGCTCGACCACCACCGCTTCGCCTTCGCGCGGCGACACGCCGGTCAGCGCCACGATGTTCTCCAGATGGGTGACCAGGACCAGATTGTCCGAGCCGGAATAGCCGCGGATCTCGTTCATCACCGCTGTGAGCTGCGCGGCCTTCTCCGCCGGATCGGTCTTCAGCAGGTCAAGCGGCGCGAAGGGCTCCGGCTCGGCTTCGAAGGCGATGCGGGCAGTGTCGAGGCAGCGGCAGTAGCGGCTGGACAGCACGCGCTCGATGGGTGCGGCGCGGGCGGCGAACAGCGCACCGATCCGGCTTGCCTGCTGCTGGCCGCGCGCCGAAAGGTTGAGCTGGGTCGGGCATTTGGCGATATCGAAATTGGCTGGGTCGGTGGTGCCGGTGACCATGCGCGTGGCGCAGCAGCACGACATGTCCGCCGTCACGCAGCAACGCCCAGCCGGCATCCGTCGCATGGGCTGTGGCGGGAGCGACAAGCAGGAGCAGCGCCAACAGAAATCGAACCATCAGTTATCTTTCTCCCGGTCGCCGGCAGGTGGTCCGGTGACCGGCATATAGGGACGGCAAAGCAGGCTGAAAGACAAGTACGGGTCAAAGGGCCCGTTCCCGCGCCATGCGGTTGAGAAGGGCAGGGCGATTGCGCCGCACTCGGGGCTCGCCTATCACGGGAAAAATGTCTCCGCTTACCGAAACCGTCCTCTTCGTCTTCAGTCTTGTCGCGCTCGGCTATCTGGCCGGGCTCACCGGCTATCTCAAGCCGGCCAGCGGCGAGGGCATTTCCGAATTCGCCATCAACGTGGCCATGCCGCTGCTGCTGTTCCGGACGATGGTGAATTCCGATTTCCACGGTGTGGCGCCCTGGTCGCTGTGGGGCGCTTACTTCGCGGCAGTTGCAATGACATGGGCCGCCGGCCATCTGGTCATGACGCGGATCTTCGGGCGGGACGCACGCACGGGCATCGTCGGCGGCGTGTCGTCGTCCTTCTCGAATGTGGTGTTGCTGGGCATTCCCTTCGTTCTCGGCGTATTCGGGTCCAGCGGATTCGAAGTGCTGTCGCTGCTCGTCTCGGTGCATCTGCCGACCATGATGATGGCCTCGATCATCATGTTCGAGATATTTGGTCGCGGTGGCGGCGAGCCCGCGCACCCGCTGCGCATCATCCAGAGCTTTCTGAGAAGACTGTTCGCCAACCCGCTGATCATTGGTATCCTGGCCGGGCTGGCATGGCGCCTCACCGGGGCGCCTTTGCCGGAACTCGCCGAGCGGCTGGTCGATGCGCTGGCCGATACGGCCGGACCGGTGGCGCTGTTTGCGATGGGACTCAGCCTGTGCCGTTTTGGCATTTCCGGCAATATCCGGCCGGCGCTGGCGCTGTCGGCGCTGAAACTGTTCCTGATGCCAGCGCTGGTGCTCGTCATGGTCTGGCTACTTGGGTTGCCGCCCTTGACGGCCAAGGTGGCGGTCGTGGTGGCGGCGCTGCCATCGGGCGTCAATTCCTATCTCATCGCCGTGCAGTTCAAGACCGGCCAGGCGCTGGCGTCGAACCAGATGACCATCGCCACCGCGAGCGCGGTCGTCACAACTGCTTTCTGGCTGAGCGGTGGTCGTCCATATTTTTGGGTAGGATCGTGTTCCCGGACGGGAGCCCGGCGAGCGCTGCTCTCGCCTTCTCTGGCCTAACCCCTATATGCCATATTGCGATTGCTTGCGGGGCTTGCCCTAGGTAAAGAGCAGTGCCCCAGCGTGCCGGCTTCGAGGCCATTGCGCACGCTCCACCGAAGAAATCCAGCGACCGGCCCGCCACTGCGCCGAACGGAGGTTAGACCATGCTTCAGAAAACCAGCCATTTCATGCGGCAGGCCAATCTCATCAACGGCGAATGGGTGCAGGCCGACAGCGGCCAGACGGTCGACGTCAACAACCCGGCCACCGGCCTCAAGATTGGCACCGTGCCGAAGTCGGGCAAGGCGGAAACCCGCCGTGCCATCGAAGCCGCCCACGAAGCCTTCAAGACCTGGCGCAAGACGACCGCGCTCGAGCGCTCGAAGCTGCTGCGCAAGCTGCATGACGCGATGATGGACAATCAGGACGTGCTGGCCGAACTCCTGACCATCGAGCAGGGCAAGTCGCTGTTCGAATCCAAGGGCGAGATCGGCTCGGCCGCGTCCTACATCCTGTGGTTCGCCGAGGAAGGCCGCCGCACCTATGGCGACGTCGTGCCGTCGCCGTGGGCGGACCGCCGCATCCTGGTGACGAAGGAGCCGGTCGGCGTCATCGCCGCCATCACGCCGTGGAATTTCCCGTCCTCGATGCTCGCCCGCAAGCTCGGCCCGGCGCTGGCCGCCGGCTGCACCGCCGTTGTCAAGCCGGCGACGCAGACGCCTTATTCCGGCCTTGCCTGGGGCGCGCTCGCCGAGGAAGTCGGCTTCCCCAAGGGTGTCGTCAACATCCTGACCGGTGCCGCCGCCGAAATTGGCGACGAGATCTGCGCCAATCCGCTGGTGTCGAAGATCACCTTCACCGGCTCGACCGAAATCGGCAAGATGCTCATCCAGAAGGCGTCGGTGACCGTCAAGAAAGTGTCGATGGAGCTCGGCGGCAATGCGCCGTTCATCGTCTTCGACGATGCCGACATCGACCGCGCCGTCGCGGGTGCCATCACCGCCAAGTACCGCAATTCGGGCCAGACCTGCGTTTGCACCAACCGCTTCCTGGTTCAGGCCGGCGTCTATGACAAGTTCGTCGAAAAGCTCGCCGCCGCCAGCGACAATCTCAAGGTCGGCTCCGGCCTCGAAGAGGGCGTGCAGCAGGGGCCGCTGATCGACGAGAAGGCGGTCGAGAAGGTCGAGGAACTGATCGCCGACGCGACCTCCAAGGGCGGCAAGGTCGTCGCCGGCGGCAAGCGCCATGCGCTCGGCGGCTCGTTCTTCCAGCCGACGGTGATCGCCAACGCGACGCCGAAGATGCGCTTCATGAAGGAAGAGATCTTTGGACCGGTCGCACCGGTGTTCAAGTTCGAGACCGAGGAAGAGGCCGTCGCGCTGGCCAACGACACCGAATTCGGCCTTGCCTGCTATTTCTACACCGGCGATCTCGGCCGCGCCTTCCGCGTCATGGAAGGGCTGAAATACGGTATGGTCGGCGTCAATGAAGGCCTCATCACCACACCGGAAGCGCCGTTCGGCGGCGTCAAGGAATCGGGCCTCGGCAAGGAAGGCGGACATCAGGGCATCGAGGATTATCTCGACACCAAATATGTCTGCATCGGCGGCCTCGGCCTCTGATAGCCATCGGAAGAGAAGGGCTGGCGTTAGCCTGCCCTTTCGATACGTCAAACCCGGCCGAAAGACGCAACCGGCCGAAGTCGATAGATCAACGAACTGACTTTCGGGCATGACGATGAAGGACGGCGAGGTCTTCGGTACGACGCAGGCGGGCGACGCCGTCCGCCGCTTCACCATCCGTGGCGGCGGCCTCACCGCCAACATCATCGGGCTGGGCGCGATCATCCAGGATCTGCGCCTCTCCGGCCACGATGCGCCGCTGGTGCTGGGCTATGACCGCTTCGAGCCTTACGAGACCGACAGGGCCTTCTTCGGCGCGGTCGTCGGGCGCTATGCCAACCGCATCCGCGACGGCCGCTTCACCATTGCCGGCAACCGCTACCAGACGGAACGCAACTTCCTCGACAAGCACACGCTGCATGGCGGCTCGTGACGGCTATTTCCACCGGCCATGGACGGTTTCGCTGCATGGCAGGGATTTCGTCACGCTGACCCTGCACGACCCCGACGGCACGATGGGCTTTCCTGGCGCGCTCGACGTGACCTGCACCTACCGGCTGAAAATCCCCGGTACGCTCAGCGTCGAACTGACCGCGACCTCAGAGGAGCCGACGCTGTGCAATCTGGCGCAGCACTCCTATTTCAATCTCGACGATGGCGGCGCCGGTGATATCCTCGACCACCGGCTGATGCTCAATGCCGGCGCCTACACGCCGATCGACGGCGAGATGATCCCGACCGGCGCGGTCAAGCCGGTCGACGGCACGCCCTTCGACTTCCGCCAGGCACGGCCGCTGCGCATGGAGAGCGAGGGCGAGCAGCTTCCCTACGATCTGAATTTCTGCCTCGCCCCGACACGCGGCCCGCTGAAGCAGGCTTCCTGGGCGCAAGGCGCGACTTCCGGCGTCGAGATGGAGGTGTGGACCACGGAGCCCGGCCTGCAGCTCTATACCGGCCAGTATGTTGACGCCGTCCTCAGGCGGACTGGAGGGTCGCCAGTACAAAGCGTTCTCGGGCTTCTGCCTGGAGGCGCAGGTCTGGCCGGATGCACCGAACCGCCCTATTTCCCGCAAGCCACGCTGTGGCCGGGGCAGATCTATCATCAGGTCACGGAATACCGCTTCAGGTTACCTTAACCTTCGAAAGCAGCCCTTAGAGTCTCGAATGGCGCCAGCGCGCCGCGCACCTGCACGACAGCGGCGGCGACACGATGCGCGCGTTGTGCGGCCGCTCCGGGAGCATGACCGGCAAGCCGGGCGGCGAGGTAGCCGCCATTGAAGGAATCGCCGGCGCCGGTGGTGTCGACGGGGGTTGCGACATGCACGGCCGGCACCGGCTGCAAGGCGCCATTGGCGGCAATCAGCGCCGCTTCCTCGCCGTTCTTGACGACGACTTCGCCGACCAGTTTTCCCAGCCGCTCTGCGGTCGCCTGCGGCGTGGTATCGCCGAACAGCATCTGCTCGTCGGGAAAGGTCGGCAGGGCGATGTCGGTGACGGCAAGCGCTTCGAGGATCGCGGCCTGCGCGTCCTCGCGTTTGCGCCACAGGCGTGGCCGGTAATTGGGATCGAAGGCGACAAGCGAACCGGCCGTGCGGGCCTTGGCCACCGCCCGCCAGCAATGTCGTGCGCGCGGCGTCGTCCAGAATTGCCAAGGTGATTCCGGAAAAATAGACAAGCGCCTGATCTTCAAGGCTTTTTGCCAGGGCGGCTGGGTCCGAGGCGAGCTGCCTGGCGGCCGCGTCGGCGCGCCAGTAGGTGAAGGCGCGTTCGGCGCCGGTCAGCGTGATGGCATAGAGGCCGGGCCGGGCGCCCGCGATGACCGGGCTGGCGCCAATGCCGATGCCGTTTTCGGCGAAGAAAGCGATCTGTCCTTGCGAGAACGGGTCGTCGCCGAAAGCCGAAACGTAGGTCGCCGGCCGGTCGTTGCTCAGCGCATGCAGCGCCCACAGCGTGTTGAACGTGTCGCCGGCAAAGCCCATGCGCCAGTTCGGCCCCGCCTGGCCTGACAGTTCGAGCATGCACTCACCGATCGAGGCGATTCCCGTCATGTATCTCCCTCCAGGCAATTTTTGCTGCTGTAGCTTTTTGCGATCGGCAGCGCCATGCTTGGCGTAGGCCGTTTTTTGCGCCAGAAGCGTTTTCCCCGGTGGGACGCGATCCGCCCGCTGCAACGTTATCTCGGAAAAGGAACCTGTTTGGCATCCCTATGGCGTTATCTTCTCGCGGGCCTCGGTCTGGCCGCCTTGCTGGTAGGCATCCTGGCGATCGTCTACCTGACCGCCCCGCAGACGGCGCCGGGTGCCGACACGTCGCGCTCGAAGACGACGGCGAACGGGCTGTTCGTCGCCAGTTTCCAGCCGGAGCGGGGCGTCATCAGGCAGGGCGAATTGCAGTCGTGGCTGCTGACGTTGAAGACGGTCAAGGGGGCTCCTGTGGAAGGGGCGGCGATCACGGTTTCCGGCGGCATGCCGCAGCACAATCACGGCCTGCCGACCAGCCCGCAGGCGACCGACTATCTGGGCGAGGGGCGCTATCGCATCGACGGGCTGAAGTTCACCATGAGTGGATGGTGGCAATTTCGTTTTGCCATTTCCGCGGCGGCTGGCTCCGATACGGTCGTCTTCAATTTGGTGCTGTGAACTAGATGAACGGCCGTCTCTTGTGTCTTCTGCATGCTGGCGGTGATGGCCATGATTGCCGGCTGCGGCAAGCCGCAGTTCAGTGATGCCGAAAAGAAAACCATCGCCTCGCTGGCGCTGAACACGTTGCCGGCGTTGAAACCCGACACCACCAACCGTTTCGCCGACGTGCCTGCCGCCGCGGCACTTGGTTCGACGCTGTTCTTCGACCAGGGCATGAGCCGCGACGGTAACGTGTCCTGCTCGACCTGCCACAAGATCGACCGCCAGTTCCAGGACGACCTGCCGCAAGCGGTCGGCGTCGGCCGCACCAACCGGCGCACCATGCCGCTGGCGGGTGTGGCGCGCGATCCGTGGTTCTTCTGGGACGGACGCCGCGACAGCCTGTGGGCGCAGGCGCTGACGCCGCTCGAAAATCCGCTCGAGCAGGCCGGAAACCGCGCCGCCTTCGCGCATTACATCAAGAAGCGTTTCGGCGAGCGCTACGAGCGCATCTTCGGGCCGCTGCCTGATCTTTCGAGCGTGCCCGCCAATGCCAGTCCGCTCGGCACGGATGCCGAGAAAGCAGCCTGGAATGCCATGCCCGACGGCCAGGCCGAGGACGTCAATCGCGTCTTCGCCAATATCGGCAAGGCGATCGCCGCCTTCGAACGATCGATCGAACCGCCGCAGACGCGCTTCGACCGTTTTGCCATCGATCTGGCGTCGGGCGCCAAGCCGAAAGGCGACGATGCCTTTTCGCCGGAGGAGATCCTCGGGCTGAAACTGTTCATCGGCAAGGCCAATTGCGTGACCTGCCACAACGGTCCGCGCTTCACCGACAACAGCTTTCACAACACCGGCGTGCCGCCGGTTGCGGACCTGCCGCAGGACCGCGGCCGCTTCGACGCGGTGGCGCAGGTTGAGGCCGATCCGTTCAACTGCTTCGGCGCTTTCCGCGACGGCGACGCCAGCGCCTGCGCGAGCTGCGCTTCATGGTGAAGAGCGGGCCGGAACTGATCCGTGCCTACAAGACGCCGTCTTTGCGCGGCGCGGCCACGCGTTCGCCCTACATGCATGCCGGCCAGTTCTCGTCGCTCGGACGAGGTGGTGGCGCATTATTCGAAGGCGCCGGCGAGCTGTCGAAGGCACGTCCGAAGTTCATCCGCTGCAGCTATCGGAGCGCGAGCGCGCGGCGCTGGTGGCGTTTTTGAAGACGCTGGCCGAGTGAGTTAGCGGTCCTTGACCGTCTCCATCGCCACGAAGGTCGAGGTCTGGGCGACGTGGGGGAGCGCCGAGATGCGCTCGCCGAGCACACGCCGATAGGCGGCGATATCGGTGGTGCGGACTTTCAGGAGATAGTCGAAGCTCGACGCCATCATGTGGCATTGCTCGATCTCCGGCACCGCCTGGACAGCGCGGTTGAAGGCGTCGAGGGCGGCCGAGCGCGTATCCGACAGTTTGACCTGGACGAAGGCGACATGGCCTTCGCCCATGCGCTCGCGGTCGATGATCGCCTGGTAGCCGCGGATGATAGCCGTCCTTCTCCAAGCGTTTGACCCGCGCCTGCACCGGCGTCTTCGACAGGCCGACCTTGCCGGCCAGTTCCGACATGGAAAGCCGCCCATCGCGCGCCAATGCCGACAGGATATTCCGGTCGATGCGGTCCAATTGGTCTTCGGTCATCGATATTGTGGTCAATTTGGTGGGAGATTTGACGCAAATGATAGATCAATTGGCCTGCCTTGTCGATTTCTTTGGACCGACCGAAATCCGCAATCTGTGCTAGCTTGCGCCATTCGGTCCGGTGACCGCCGGCCCGCTTCCTGATGCTCGTTCACAGGACCGCCATGCCAGCGCTCGATGCCATCCGCCAGCAGATCCGCGCCAACTATCTGCCCGACGAAGACGCGGCCGTGAAGCGGCTGGCCGAGGCGACAGAGCTGTCGACGAAGGACCGCAATGCGATCTCGGCCCGTGCCGCGGATCTGGTGCGGGCGGTGCGCGGCTCGTCCGATCCCCGGCTGATGGAGGTCTTTCTCTCCGCCTATGGCCTGTCGACCAAGGAAGGCGTGGCGCTGATGTGCCTGGCCGAGGCGCTGCTGCGCGTACCCGATACCGAGACGATGGACGATCTGATCGCCGACAAGATCGCGCCGCATGACTGGTCAGCGCATTCGGGCGGCTCGAGCTCGATCTTCGTCAACGCTTCGACCTGGGCGCTGATGCTGACCGGGCGTGTGCTCGACGAAGGCGAGGGCGGCATCGAAGGCACGCTGCGCTCGATGGTGCGCAGGCTGGGCGAGCCGGTCATCCGCAAGGCGGTCGCGGCCGCGATGCGCGAAATGGGCGAGCAGTTCGTGCTCGGCCGCAGCATCGCCGAGGCGGTCAAGCGCGGCCGGCCGATGACGCAGAAGGGCTATCTCTATTCCTTCGACATGCTGGGCGAGGCGGCCCGCACCGAGGCCGACGCGCTGCGCTATCACAAGGCCTATGCCGACGCCATTTCCTCGCTCGACTCCGGCTCCAACGGGCCGGACATCCGGCAGAACCACGGCATCTCGGTCAAGCTATCGGCGCTGCATCCGCGCTATGAAGTGGCGCAGAAGGAGACGATGCTGCCGGTCATGGCCGAGCGGCTGTTGTCGCTGGCGCTGGCGGCGCGGCATTCGCGCATGGGTCTCAACATCGATGCCGAGGAGGCCGATCGCCTCGATCTGTCGCTCGACGTCATCGAGCGCGTGCTGGCCGAGCCGGAACTCGCTGGCTGGAACGGCTTCGGCGTCGTCGTCCAGGCCTATGGTCCGCGCGCGGCTTTCGTCATCGACTGGCTCTACGCGCTGGCCAAGAAATACGACCGCACCATCATGGTGCGGCTGGTCAAGGGCGCCTATTGGGATACCGAGATCAAGCGGGCGCAGACGCTCGGGCTCGACGGCTATCCGGTCTTCACCCGCAAGGCCAACACCGACGTCTCCTACATGGCCTGCGCGAAGAAGCTGCTGTCGATGACCGACCGCATCTATCCGCAATTCGCCACCCACAACGCCCATACTGTCGCCGCCATCCTGTCGATGGCGACGAACCGCGATGCCTTCGAGTTCCAGCGCCTGCACGGCATGGGCGAGGCATTGCACGAGACGGTGCGCCAGGCCGAAGGCACGCGCTGCCGCATCTATGCGCCGGTCGGCGCGCATTCCGACCTGCTCGCCTATCTGGTCCGCCGGCTGCTGGAGAACGGCGCCAATTCCTCCTTCGTCCATCAGCTCACCGATGAGGAGGTCGAACCGGAGGATATCGCCCGCGATCCATTGGAAACGGTCGAGAAGCAAGGTCCGGCCGCCAATCCGGCAATCGCCCGGCCCTTTGCCATCTTCGGCGCTGGGCGCCGCAACTCCAGGGGATTCGACATCACCGATCCGGTGACGCTGGCCGCGATCGACAAGGCCAAGGCGGAATTCGCCGGGTCGGAGCGCTGGCACGCCAAGCCGATCACCCGCGCCGCCGGCTACGGCAAGCAGCGCCCGGTCGCCAATCCGGCGAAGCCGGACGAAGTGGTCGGCACTGTCCACGAGGCGGCACGCCAAGCAGGTCGCCACCGCCGTGCGCATCGCAGTGGAGGCGCAGCCGGCCTGGGCAAAGCGCCCCGTCGCCGAGCGCGCCGCGATCCTCAACCGTGCCGCCGACCTCTATGAAGCCAATGCCGTCGAGTTCTTCGCGCTGGCCACCCGCGAGGCCGGCAAGTCGCTCGCCGATGGTGTCGCCGAGGTGCGTGAGGCGGTCGACTTCCTGCGCTACTACGCTGCCGAGGCGGCCAATGCCGAGAGCGGCACGCAGGCGCGCGGCGCCATCGTCTGCATCTCGCCCTGGAATTTTCCGCTCGCCATCTTCACCGGCCAGATCGCCGCGGCACTGGTCACCGGCAATTCGGTCATCGCCAAGCCGGCCGAGCAGACGCCGCTGATCGCCTTCCGCGCCGTCGAAATGCTGCGCGAGGCCGGCGTGCCGGAAGACGTCATCCAGCTTCTGCCGGGCGACGGTCCGTCGGTCGGCGGCCCGCTGACCGCCGATCCGCGCATTGCCGGCGTCTGCTTCACCGGCTCGACCGAGGTCGCCAAGCTGATCGAGAAGCAACTGGCCGAGACCGCCGCGCCCGACGCCATGCTGATTGCCGAGACCGGCGGGCTCAATGCTATGATCGTCGATTCCACGGCGCTTCCCGAACAGGCGGTGCGCGACATCCTTGCCTCGGCCTTCCAGAGCGCCGGCCAGCGCTGCTCGGCTCTGCGCGTGCTCTATGTGCAGAAGGACGTCGAGAAGAAGATGCTGGAGATGCTGAAGGGCGCCATGGAGGCGCTCAACCTCGGCGATCCCTGGCAGATTTCGACCGATGTCGGTCCGGTCATCGACGACGAGGCGCAGGCGTCGATCCGCGACTATTGCACGAAAATGGGCCTGCAGGGCCGGCTGATCGCCAAGCTCGAGGCGCCGAAGAATGGCCGCTTCGTCGCCCCGCACGTGTTCCGGGTCAAGGGCATCGAGGAGATGGAGCGCGAGGTATTCGGCCCGGTGCTGCATGTCGCGACCTTCGACGCCGACGAGATCGACGCCGTCATCGCCGCTATCAACCGCAAGGGCTATGGCCTGACCTTCGGCCTGCACACCCGCATCGAAGGCCGCGTCCAGCATTTCGTCGACGGCATCCATGCCGGCAACATCTATGTCAACCGCAACCAGATCGGCGCCGTCGTCGGCTCGCAGCCCTTCGGCGGCGAGGGGCTGTCCGGCACCGGACCGAAGGCCGGCGGGCCGCATTATCTCCGGCGCTTCCGCAAGGGGCCGGAGGCCGGCACGCATATCGAGGACGGCCATAAGGTGACGGCGACCGAGCTTGCCGACAATCTGCCCGATCCGACGCTTGGCGGCTGGTCGACGCGGCCCGATCGTATCGCCATTCTGCGCAAGCATCTGCGCGGCAAGGGTGCGGCGGCCATCGGGGCTGCCGCAAGCATCGATTTCGGCCAGGTCGACTTGCCCGGGCCGACGGGCGAGGCCAACACGCTGTCGCTGTCGCCGCGAGGCCGGGTGCTTTGCCTCGGTCCCGATCAAGACACGCTGCTGGCGCAGACGATCCAGGCGCTCGCCGCCGGCAATGCGGTGCTCGCCGTCGCGCCAGGAGCGCCGGCGGCACTGTCGGCGCTGACCGGCAAGGGCCTGCCGCTGGCGGCTATCGACGGACGCCCCGATCCGGTCGAGGCGCGTTCGCTACGCGTCGACGTCGTCGCCTTCTCCGGCACGCCTGAGGCCGCGCGCATCGTGCGCAAGGTCATCGCCGACCGCAGCGGCCCGATCGTGCCTCTGGTCAGCGAGGTGCTCAACCCGGCGGCCTATGCACATGAGACGGGCCGTCTGCGTCGACACCACGGCGGCGGGCGGCAATGCCAGCCTGCTGGCGGCCGCCTAGGCTTTTCGTACTTCGCTCGCCTGCGTCGAGTTGCAAAGGAAAAGCTGCCGGATGAACATGGGTGGCAATTCGAGCGGGCGAGGCCGATCAGATGGAAGACACGTCCCCACCGTTTGAGCTGCCGCGCGTGGCGGTGGTCATCACCTGCTACAACTACCGCCCTTACGTCGAACAGGCGATCCGCTCGGTGTTGGCGCAGAGCTACCGGAACTGGGACTGCGTCATCGTCGACGATGCCTCGACCGACGGCTCGGCCGAACATGTCCGCCAACTCCTCCAGGTGATTGGCGACCCGCGCCTGCGGCTGCTGGCGCGCTCGGAGAATGGCGGGCAGATCGCGGGATTTCGCGATGGTTTTGCCGCGACCGACGCGCCTTTCGTTGCATTTCTCGATGCCGACGATATCTGGCTGCCGAATTTCTTGCTTGCGCATCTGTCGGCGCATCTGAACCCGACGCGAACGGCGTCGCTGTCCAGCTCGGATGTTTTCTTCGTCGATAGCGAGCGGACCTTGCTCGCGAGCACCTATGTCATGCTGCGCAAGCCGCGATCCGGAACCGGAGGCGGCCGGGATCGGCATTCCGGCCTTCAGGCAGCTTGGCGCGATGGCTGGTGAGCTTGCCTATCAATCGGACCATCCGGTGACCTATTTCGGACCCGGCGCCTATGGCTGGATGTGGGCGCCGACCTCGTCGATGGTTTTCCGGCGCGGTGCGCTGGAACCGGTTCTGGCGTTCCCGTTTCGGGTGAAGACAGGGACCGACTACTTTGCCGCGACATGCGCGCATCTGGCCGCGGGCAGCCTGATCCTGTCCGAGAGTCTCGGCCTTTATCGTCTGCATGGCGCCAACGCATCGGCCGGCGCTGCCTATGCCGGCGGCCATGTGCAGCAATCGCCGGCCTATCTTGCCCACGAAGCGACCATGGGCGCGGATGTCCTCGATTATGTGCTGGCCCATGCGGAGCGGCTACGCGCCATCAACGGCAGGGATTTCGTGCCCGGGTTCCTTGCGCAGCATGTCCGGCGGTTCGGCACTCTGGCCGCCGATCCTCGGCTGACGCCGTTTCTCAGTAGCAAGAACCGCCGGCGACAGTTGCGCAAGCGCTTCACGCGGAGAGTGCGGCGGCTGTTCGGTTGGGCGCCACGCTGACACGGGTTGCCCGGCGAAGCTTCAGATTTCCTCGGGTGCGCAGCCGAATTTCAGCAGATTGCCGTGCGGGTCCCGGACATAGAATTCCTTCATGTTCCATGGTCGAACGGTGAAGGGACTGAGCTTCTCGACGCCGCGCGCAGAAAATTCGGCGTGCAGTGCCGGCACCTCGCCACCCCTGATGTAGCAGGACGAAACTTCGGGAAGTCTGCGGTCGTCGCTTTTCCAGAAATGGATCTCGATTTCGCCGCGGCGCACGATCAGATAGTCGTCCATCTCCGGCCCGACGATGCCGAAGCCGAGCTCGTCGCAATAGAAATCGCGCGTCGCCGCGATGTCGGGCGAGGGCAGGACCGGAATGCTGTGCGCGGGATCTTCGGCAGGTGTTGCCATGTCAGGCGCCTTCGACGACCGAAAAGCCCTCGAATTGCGGATGGCCGAGATAGTGGACCTTCGTCGTGCCGGTGTTGCGGTGCGCGTTGCGGAAATTCTCCGACTTGGTCCAGGCGACGAAATCATCGTGGCTCGCCCACACCGTGTGCGAGGCAAACAGCGTGTAGCCTTCAGCCTCGTTGACCGGGCCGCGCAGCAGGTGGAATTCCCGGAAACCTTTCATCTCCGAAAGGCTCGAAATCACGGTTCTTCCAGACGTCCTCGAAGGCGGTTTCCGAGCCGTTCTGGACCTTGAAGCGGTTCATGGCGATGTACATGGGGTTCCTTTCGGGATTGCGAATTGCGCTGTTTGATGAGGTCTGAAACGACGAGGCGGAGGCTCTCAGAACGGACCGATCCGCGCTTTGAACACCCAACTTGACCTGCCGGTCTCGGGTGGAATGGGAGGGAACGGGGCTTGCTGGCGCACCAGGGTCAAAGCGAATTGATCAAGCTCGGCAGAGCCCGAGCTTTCGGCAAGCTGCAGATCGCTGATGCTGCCGTCGGCCATGACAACGAATACCACCCTGGCATTGTTGTGAGCCTTTTCTTGCACGGATTTCGAAACGCGACGATTGGCGCGGGCAAGCTTCTTCTGAATTTCACCGCTGTAGCGGGATTCCATCGCATTGCCTGCCACGGCCTGCTTTTTGCCCTTGCTGGAAACCACCGCTTGCGTCGCGTTCCTCGCCATCTGCCGCGCCACGCGCATCGTTTGTTTTGCTTGTTCCTCCAAGCCCGGCTGTGGCGCTTGGCCTCGCGGTTGGGACCGGTGGCTTGGCAACAGGCAAAGCGGCAGGAGGCTCATCGACAGCAGGCGCCGCGGTGCTTTGTGTTTGAACTGCGGGCGATGCCGGCGTTTCGCTGCTTGCAGTGACATTCTGGTCGTCTGGCGCGGGGTGGCGGCCGTCAGTATGTCCGGAGCGTCCGTTTTGGCGGCTTCCGGTGGCGGCTTGGGCGCCGCCGCCTCCTTTGATGGTTGAGGCGTGTCGGTTGGCGGCACGGGTCGAACTGGCTCGGGCTTGGCGGGCCGTGGATCGGGCACCAAGGTAACATCCATCACGTCGGGTGCCTGGCCATCCAGAGCACTGCCGACCACGTCGGCGCCTGATTGATCTGTGCCCTCGGCCTGTATTGCGTCCCTGGAATCGAATGTGCCGGCGGGTGCGATCAGAAACGCCGCCGCCACGGCGGCATGGAGCAGGCACGAAGCGATGATCGCCACAGTCCATTTGCGGTTCCAGGCGGATGGCCGCGCGGGTGCTATCGGCTCGGCCGGCGGGATCGCCAGCTCGCTGCCGGCGTTGGGGAGGGGGCTGATTTCCTGCATGTCTCGCGGCGAGAACTGCCGCGAGCGACGGTGGAATTGTCAAATCAAGATCGGTTGCCTGCCACGGCAGCGGGCCGGAGACGGGCGAAGCCGAGGTGTCTTGCATGAAGGCGGGATGCAGTCCCACGGCCGCTCTCAGACGCCGAAAGCGATGCCGGTCTTGGTCTCTGTCTTCAGCCCGCGCATGCAGGCGCCTGGCTCGACGCCGGCTGCCCGCGCATTCGGTGGCGCTGTTGATCAGCACGCGGCTGAGTTTGGTGCAGTCGGTTCCGGCGAGGTCGAAGCGCGTCACCTTGGTCTTGCCGGTCGGGCAGGTCCTTGAAATCGAGCACGGTCAGCCGGTCGACGACGCCGGCCTCATTGAACAGCGCGATCTCGAACGCCGCCTTGGAAGGTCGGCGCCGAGTGCATTGTTGACCACGAAGGTCAGTCGGCAGCCCTTGTCGGAGGGCTGCGCGCCATTGAGTTCGAGGCTGAGTTGCGGGGCCGGCGCGGACTGAGCCCACGCCGGCACCGTCGCCAAGCGACATCGCCAGCGTCGAGGTCAGCAGACGAAGCGATGTCGTCAAGCTGTCATTCGTCAGCCTCCAAAGCGCATGGTTGCCGCCAGCTTCAGCGTGATGCCGGGTTCGTAGATGACGGCGGTGGTGCCGCCGTTCAGCGGGTTGGTGTATTTGACATCGAACAAATTGTCGGCGCGGAAGTCCACCTTCAAATTGTCGGTCGCCTGATAGCTGGCGAAGGCGTTGACCAGCGTATAGTCCTTGGCCACTGGATTGCCCTTCGGCTTGCCGTTGTACTGTACTTCGCCGCCGACGGTCAGCTTGTCTTCGAGGAAGCGGAAGCCAAGCTGCGCCGGTGACCTGCGAGGACGGGATGGTGGCGAGGTCGGCCCGCTCGCCTTCATAGGAGATGGTGTGGCCGTTGATGATCGAGGCCGAGAGCCCGGCATAACCCCAGCCGGCATCGTAGACGCTTTCCAGTTCGAAGCCGTTGATCTTGGCCTTGGCGAAGTTCTGGTACTGGAAGCAGATCGGGATGCCCGGGCCGAACGGGCAGCCGCTGGTCGGGTCGAAGGGCGACAGCGTCACGCCCTCGATGTAGTCGTCGACATCGTTGTTGAAGTAGGCGGCCTTCAGCCGGAACGCGTCGCCGGCTTCGAGAATGTCGTTCTGCTTGTAGTTGACGCCGAATTCGGTGGTCTTGCCGGTTTCAGGCCGCAGATTCGGGATTGGGCAGGAACGGGAAGCTGACGCCGGCTGGATGGTTGCCGCTGATCAGCGTTTCGGTCAGCGACGGCGAGCGGTAGCCTTCCGCGTAGGTGCCGTAGAACTGCAGGCCGGCAAGGCCGGTGCTTTCGAATGGCGAGACACCGACGGTGATGCGCGGCGACAGCCTGTCGCCGGATGTTTCGTTGCTCGAATCCTTCAGGCTGTAGTTGTCATAGCGCAGGCCGGTGATGACTTCGAGCCAGTCCCAGGTCAGCTTGTCCTGGATGTAGGCGCCGGAGACGTTGCGCTTGCCCGACGGCGTGTAGAAACTGTCGCCGCCCGCCGTGCCGCCGGTCTCGACATTGTCGCCGACCCAGTCGCCGCCATAGGTCAACTCATGCGCGATGCCGCGCGGTCTCGAAGCGCGACGTGTTCCAGATGTCGATGCCGGTGGTGCCGACATCGAAGGTCGATATCGAGCCCGCCGGCAGCACCACGGGAAGGCCGGTGACCGGATCGAACCGGTTTTGCGGCAACAAGTGTCGTCAGATCGAGGTTGGTCTTGTTGTAGGAGGCGTTGATGTGGAGGTCGAGCCAGCTCTTGGCGTCGTCGGTGATGTTGTAGCGGGCGGTGAAGGTGTTCGACTTCAGGTCGACATCGTTCGCCGGCACGCCGCCGCTGGTCTCCGTCCATCCGTCGCTCGAGCCGACCCAGCCGAGCTTCAATTCGCTGTTTTCGCTCGGGGCGGATGGTGGTCTTGAGCAGGCCGCTCAGCACGTCGAAGCCGGTGCCGGCGACGGTGTCGCCGCCGCCATTCTTGTAGTCGTCATAGTTGCGGTAGACGATGTTGCCCAGCACATCCCAGTTTTCGTTGAAGCGGTAAGCGCCGCTGGCGCTGGTGGTCCAGCCCTTGCCGTTGCTTTCGTAGCGCCCGGTGACGGAGCCGGCCCAGGTTTCCTCAGGCTTGAGGAAGTCCTCGGCGTCCTTGGTGTCGAAGAAGACGACGCCGCCGATGGCGCCGGAACCATAGGTGTTGGCGACCGGGCCGCGGATGACGTCGACGGACTTGATGAGCTCGGGATCGACATAGAAGGTCGATTGCGTGCCGTGGTCGGAGCGCTGGAAATTCTGTCGGGCGCCGTCGACGATCACCGCGACGCGGCCGAAATCCTGCAGGCCGCGGATGTTGATGCTGGAGCTGACGCGCCGCGCGTCGGCCTGCACCGCGACGCCCGGCACGCCGAGCAGCATCTCGTTCGGCGTCGTCGCCATGCGGCGGTCGAGCTGTTCGCGGTCGACATGGCTGGCCGAGGCCAGCGATTCGATCGCCGTTTCGCCGGTGCGGCTTATGACAAGGATCTTGTCGAGCAGTGTTGCGCCTGCCGCGGCGGGCTTGGGCTCTTCCGTCTTCGCCTCGTCCGTCTGGTCAGCCGCCGGTTGGGCCGCCTGCTGGGCATTGGCCGGCGGTGCGAGCAATGCGATTGCCGCCGCGCCGGCCAGCAATACGGCCACTCCCTTTGCCATCGATCGATGCGCCGGGCCAACGCTGTCCGCCAGACCCAGTCCCCAATTCGCCAACCCCATGCCCCAACTCCAAAAATCCAGGTTCGATGCTGGCTGGCCCGGGGCTCGCTGGCATTTTTCATTGCGTCCGGCGTCTTAAATGTTGACTCATTTAGTCCGGTATTGCACTGACTAGTAAACATGATTATTCAAGTCAAGAAATGAATCGGCATTTTACGCAGGCGCCCAGCCAGGTGGCCGGCACAGGAAAGGGACCGACCAGATGAACACGCACAATCCCAGTGACTTCCGCTATCGCGTCCGCCGCTCCGACGACACATCAGCCCGTTTCGACCGGGTTCCGCTGGCGGTGCGGACCTTGTCCAGCAACACGCTGTTCCAGGGCGAGCACGAGATCGGCATCGAGCACCATGGCGCGCTCTACCGGCTGAAGATCACCCGCCAGGGCAAGCTTATCCTCAACAAGTAAGGTAGCCGACATGGACCAGCGCGTGAAACCTTCCCCGCATGAAATCCGGCGGGCGCGGGAAGACAATCCCAAAACGCGCGAGCGCGATCTCGCCGCCGAGCTCGGCATTTCGGAGGCCGAACTCGTCGCCGCGCATTGCGGCGACGGCGTCGTTCGCGTCGAGCCGCGCGTCAACGATCTCCTGACCGGCCTCGAAGCCGTTGGCGAGGTGATGGCGCTGACCCGCAACGAAAGCGCGGTGCACGAGAAGATCGGCATCTACGACAAGGTCGTCACCGGCAACCACAATGCCATGGTGCTCGGCGAAAACATCGACCTGCGCATCTTCCCGAAAGTCTGGGCGCATGGCTTTGCCGTCGAAAAGCGCGATGGCGGCGACATCCGCCGCAGCCTGCAGTTCTTCGACGCGGCCGGCGAAGCCGTGCACAAGGTGCATCTGCAGACCCGCATCCAACCTCTACGCCTATCAGAAGCTGGTGGCGGGGCTGGAATCGTCGAACCAGGAACCGACCGTGGCGGTCTCGGCAAGCGGCGCCGAGGAGGAGAACGAGGTTCAGGGTGCCGTTGCCAATGTCGACGATCTGCGCGATCAGCTGGAGCAGGCTGACCGACGTGCACCAGTTCTTCGGCATGCTGAAGACGCTCAAGCTCAGCCGCCGCCAGGCGGTGCGCATGGTCGGTCAGGACTATGCCTGGCTGGTCGACAATGACGCTGTCAGCGCCATGTTCCATCATGCTGCCGCCGGTGAAATGCCGATCATGTGCTTTGTCGGCAATCGCGGCTGCATCCAGATCCATTCCGGCCCGGTCAAGTCGATCAAGCCGATGGGACCGTGGATCAACGTGCTCGATGAGACCTTCCATCTGCACCTGCGGACCGACCACATCCACGAGGTCTGGGCCGTGCGCAAGCCGACCAAGGACGGCCATGTGACTTCGCTCGAGGTTTATGGCGCCGACGGCAAGATGATCATCCAGTTCTTCGGCAAGCGCCATGAAGGCGAGGGCGAGCGCGACGACTGGCGGTTCCTGGCCGAGAACCTGCCGCGCATCCCAAGCCCGACCGCGGCCTAGCGGTTCATCATTTGATAAAATCGTTGAGCCGCTCTAACTCTTTGTTTTTACGCAATTCCGGGCGGAAAACCGCGACGCACTTCTCCTGGAATTGCTCTAAGGAAACATGACGATGATTTCATTGCCCAGGCTGATCCGCTCGACGCTTGTCCCGGCGATCGGCCTTTCGCTGCTTCTTGCCGTCTTGCCGGCTCGCGCGAGCGAAACCGTTGCCGCCTTTCCCGACACATCGCAGGATCGCGGCGATCGGCGGTTCGATCACCGAGATCGTCTTTGCGCTTGGCCAGCAGAGCCAGCTGGTCGCGCGCGACTCGACCAGCCGCTACCCCGAGGCGGCGCTCCAACTGCCTGATGTCGGCTATATGCGTCAGCTGTCGCCGGAAGGCGTGCTGTCGGTCAATCCGTCGGGCATCCTGGCGCTGCATGGCAGCGGCCCGAAGGAAGCCGTCGACGTGCTGAAGAAAACCGAGCATCCCTTTCATCGAGGTGCCCGAGCGCTACAGCCATGAGGGCATCCTCGAAAAGATCCGCATCGTCGGCAAGGCGCTCGGCGCCGAGGACAAGGCCGAGACACTGGCGGCCGAAGTCGACGCCAAGCTGAAGGCGGCAGAGAAGCAGACGGCCTCGATCAAGGAGCGCAAGCGCATCCTGTTCGTACTGTCGATACAGGGCGGCAAGATCCTTGCCGCCGGCAGCGAGACCGCCGCCGACGGCATCGTCAAGCTGGCCGGCGCCGTCAACGCCGTCGAAGGCCTTTCCGGCTACAAGCAAATGTCGGACGAGGCGATCGTCACCGCCAGGCCTGATGTCATCCTGATGATGAAGAATGCCGGACCGGCCGTATCCGACGACGAGTTGTTTTCGCCACCCGTCCATCGCCTCGACGCCGGCGGGTGATCACTCGCAAGGTGGTCCGGATGGATGGCGGCTATCTCCTCGGCTTCGGGCCGCGCACGGCCGACGCCATCCATGACCTCGCAGTCTCGCTCTATGGCGGCCAGGTCACGGACTGAGCGGATGGCGGATCAGTCGATCGCCGGCGTGGCGGGCGGGATGGCGACGGTAGCCGAAGGCGACCGCTCGGCGCGTGCGCGCCTCGTCATCCTGCTTCTGTGCCTGGCGCTCGGCATCTCCATGTTCCTGTCGCTGACCTCAGGCGCATCCGACGCCTCGGCCGTCGGCGTCATCAGCGACTGGCTGTTCGGCTCGGTGCCTGGCGACGCGGCATTGAGCGCCCGCGACCAGCTGATCGTCTAGGACATCCGCATGCCGCGCGTGCTGCTCGGCGTGCTGATCGGAGCGGCACTCGCCGTGTCTGGCGCGGTGATGCAAGGGCCTGTTCCGCAATCCGCTCGCCGATCCCGGCCTGATCGGCGTCTCGGCAGGCTCCAGCCTCGGCGCGGTCGCCGTCATCGTGCTTGGCGCGACAGTCCTGGCGCCGCTAACCGCCTTGCTCGGCACGCTTGCGCTGCCGCTCGCGGCCTTCTGTCGGCGGTCTTGCGACGACATTGGTGCTCTATCAGCGTCGCCACGCGGCAGCGGGCGAACCTCGGTCGCCACCATGCTGCTCGCCGGCATCGCGCTGGCGGCGCTTGCCATGGCGCTGACCGGCATCCTGATCTTCATGGCCGACGACCGGCAGCTGCGCGACCTGACTTTCTGGCAGCTCGGCTCGCTCGGCCGGCGCGACCTGGCAGAAGATCGGTTCGGTCGGGCCGGTCATCGTGCTGGCGCTGGCGGCGATGCCGTTCCTGGCGCGGGGCCTCAATGCGCTGGCGCTCGGCGAGGCGACCGCCGGCCATCTCGGCATTCCGGTCCAGCGGCTGAAATACACCGCGATCGTCGGCGTTTCGGCGGCGGTGGGCGCCTCCGTCGCGGTCAGCGGCGGCATCGGCTTCGTCGGCATCGTCGTGCCGCATCTGCTGCGGCTGCTGATCGGGCCCGACAATCGCTATCTGCTGCCGGCCTCGGCGCTTGCTCGGCGCCTCGCTGCTGCTGCTGGCGGACGCCGTCGCCCGCACCATCGTGGCGCCGGCCGAACTGCCGATCGGCATCGTCACCGCGATCGCCGGCGCGCCGTTCTTCCTCTGGATCCTGCTGCGCAAGCGCGGCGATCGTCGACCTGTGAGGCCTGGCATGATCGAAGCACGGGATGTCTCGGTGGCGATCGGCGGCAAGCGCTATCGTTACCGATGTCGATTTCGATGCGCGGCCGGGCGAAGTGGCCGCCATTGTCGGCCCCAACGGATCCGGCAAGACGACTTTCCTCAAGGCACTGTCCGGCGAGCTTGCCTATACCGGGCGCGTCGCCCTCAACGGCCGCGACCTCGTCGGCGATGAAGCCGGTCGAGGCCGCGACGCTGCGCGCGGTGCTGCCGCAGGCGACGACGCTGTCCTTCCCGTTCACGGTGCGCGAGGTGGTCAAGCTCGGCCTCGTCGGCGGCCGCTCGGGCGTGCTTGCCAGGCGAGGATGCGCGGCTGCCCGAACGGGCGCTGGCGCGCGTCGACCTCGAAGGTTTTGCCGGGCGTTTCTACCAGGAGCTTTCGGGCGGCGAGCAGCAGCGCGTCCAGCTGGCGCGCGTGCTGTGCCAGGTCTGGGCGCCGGTGCTCGACGGCAAGCCGCGCTATCTGTTTCTCGACGAGCCGGTTTCCAGCCTCGACATCAAGCACCAGCTGATCATCATGAACATCGCCCGCGACTTCGCCAGGCGCGGCGGCGGCGTGATCGCCATCCTGCACGACCTCAACCTGACGGCCATGTATGCCGACCGCATCTATCGTCATGCATCGCGGCCGGCTCGCCGCCGCCGGCGCGCCGCAGGAGGTGCTCAGCGACGAGCTGATCGAAAAGGTGTTCGATTGCCGGCTGAAGGTCGGCGTGCTGCCGGCCGGCAACGTGCCGTTCGTGCTGCCGCAGTCGGCAGCTTAGCGAACCAGAGGATCAGGCGGCCGGAGCGCGCTGCACCAGCATGTCGATGCCAAGCAAATGGCGCACGTTCGGGCGCGCCGCCACCAGGTCGGCGATCGTATAGCGCGACAGCACGGCAAAGAAGGCGTTGAGCGCCTCGCGCAGCGCCGAATTCAGCGCGCAGCTGTCGACCAGCGGGCATTCGGCCGCGTCGTTCTCGAAGCACTCGGCCATGGCGAAGCTCTCTTCCGTCACCCGCACGACGTCGAACAGGCTGATCTGCTCGGCGGCGCGGCCAAGCCTGACGCCGCCATTCCTGCCGCGCACCGTCTCGACCAGACCATGCTCGACCAGCGGCTGCAGGATCTTGAACAGGAAAAGCTCCGACACCGAATAGGCGGCTGCGATCTCGGGGATGCGGCTCAGCCGATCGCTGTTGGCGGCGCAATACATCAGGATGCGCATGGCGTAATTGGTCTGGCGCGTAAGCCGCATTTCTTGTCCTCGCGGAGCATTGTAGCTGTCGGGTCCAATATGGCCTATACCTTCGGAACAATTCCAGACTGGCGGCGCATAATAGATGAACAAGGCCTATACGTCAACTTTATGTGCATGACCGGGACTGGATATTGATGAATATTCTTGGCACTTGGCGTGTCGAATCGGCGCATTTGGCCGGGACCGGCCATCCGTAAATCAAGGTCGCAACATCCCTAGATCAGCGAGCGGACTCGACCCATGTCATCGACGAGTCCAGGTATCATTGCCCACGGTTCGTCCCCGTTCGCATCGGCATCGATGCCGAGGCGGGCGCAAGCTTTCCGCGCTGCGGCGCACCAAAGTTCCGCGGCCACCGCGGCGCTGGTGCTTTGCGTCGTGGTCTTTGCCGTGGCCAAGTCGTTCGAGGGCACCTACCCGTGGCTTGGCTTTGTCGCCGCCTTCGCCGAGGCGGCGACCATCGGCGGGCTGGCCGACTGGTATGCGGTGGTGGCGCTGTTCAAGCGGCCGCTCGGCCTGCCGATCCCGCACACCGCCATCATCCCGGAGAACCAGAACCGCATCGCCGACAATCTCGGCCGCTTCATCGAGGTCAATTTCCTGGCGCCCGAGCCGGTGCGCGAGAAACTGGCCGAGGTCGACTTTTGCGGCTCTGGTCGCCGACTGGCTGGCTGATGCCGAACGCGCCGCCGGCCTGTCGCGCTTCGTCGCCCGGCTGGTGCCGCAGACGCTCGCGGCGGTCGAGCAATCCGGCCTGCGCGGCTTCGTCACCAGCCGCATGCTGGAGCAGATCGACAAGGTGCCGCTGGCGCCGCTGGCGGCCGAGCTGCTGTCGGCGCTGACCGACGACCGCCGCCACCAGAAACTGTTCGACGAATTCACCAGGGTGATCGGCCGCTTCCTCAACGACGAGGAGGCGCTGGCGACCATGCGCGAGAAGATCCGCGAGGAACTGCCGTCGCTGTTCAACCTGTTTCGCGCCGACGCCTATCTTTTGAAGAAGATCGTTGCCTCCGCCGGCTCGCTGCTCGACGAGGTGCGGGCCGATCCCGATCACCCGATGCGCGCCGAATTCGACCGTTTCGTACGCATACCTTCATCGAGCGGCTGAGGACGTCCAAGCAATATGCCAAGCGCGCCGAGAAGCTGAAGCGCGATTTCCTGGCACGGCCGGAGGTGAAGGCGCTGGCCGGCGACATGTGGGAGAGCCTCAGCCTGTTCATCGAGCAGGACGCCAAGGCGCCGAATTCGATGATCCGCGCCCATCTCGCCGCCATGTTCGTCGAGGTCGGCCGCCATCTGGCCGGCGACCGCAGATCAGGGCCGACATGAACCAGGGGTTCGTCGTGGCGCTGGCCTCCTTCGTCGAGAGCCAGAAGAGCGGCGTGTCGAAATTCATCGCCGACCAGGTCAAGCGCTGGGACCTTGCCCAGCTCACCCGGCTGATCGAAATGAACATCGGCAGGGACCTGCAATATATCCGCTTCAACGGCATGGTCATCGGCGGCCTTGCCGGCGTAGTGCTTTATACGGCGGAGCGATTGTTCCTCGTCGATTGACGCGGGCGCGTCATGCTGCTATTCGTTCCGAATGGACAGGCGCGTTAGTCATTCAGCGGCAGACTGGGGAGCAAACGACTATGGCAAAACAACCGGAATCCAACTCGTTCCTGGACATGTTCAGCAGGTTCGGCCGTGACCTGAAGGTGCCGAATGTCGATATCGAAGCGATCCTCAGCCACCATCGCAAGAACCTCGAAGCGCTGGAGAAATCGGCGAGGGCGGGTGCTGCCGGAGCGACCTCGCTGTTGTCCAGGCAGCGCGAGATGCTGCAGGACACGCTGCGCGAAGTCGCCGACATGGCGCAGAACTACAGGGCGCCGGGCAATCCGCAGGAACTGATGGCCAAGCAGGCGGAGTTCGCCAGGAAATCCTTCGAAACCGCGCTGAAAAATGCCGGCGAAGTGGCCGAGCTGGTCAAGAAATCCGGCACCGAATCCGTCGAGATCCTGCGCGAGCGCATCAAGGAAGCGATGGAGGAAATCCGCTCCGGCTACGAGAAGAAGTAGTCGTTTCCGTACCAAAGCCGGTTTTCCCTGGTTCGACGATTGCCCTCGAAACTTGGGATGAAGACCATCGAGACAGCTGGAAATGTTCAGCCGCATGGCCTTTCGTGACGCGGAAATGAACCCTGTCGCGGCCTGAAGATGATGGAAGCGGAATCGCATCGCGGCGAATTGACAGAGGCTGCCGGTTCGTGGTCCGGAGGCAGGCGGAAGCGATCGGGAATGCAGGAATGACGGAAACACGGCCGAGGACGCCGCCGACCTTCGAGCAATTGAGGGCGATGGCCGGGCAGGAGCTTGGCGTGTCGGAGTGGACGACGGTCGACCAGCACCGCATCGACCAGTTCGCCGAATGCACGGGCGACCATCAGTGGATCCATGTCGATCCTGAGAGAGCGAAACGGCAGAGCCCGTTTCGCACCACGATCGCGCATGGCTATCTGACGCTGTCGATCATCGGCGCGCTGGCGCTCGACATGGGCATCGTGCCCGAAAACACGCAGGCTGCCTTCAACTACGGCTTCGACAAGGTGCGTTTCCTGGCGCCGGTCCGGGTCGGCGCGCGCATCAGGCTGCGCACGACACTGCTGTCGATGGAGGACAAAGGTCCCGGCCAGTATCTGATGAAGGCCGCCAATACGGTCGAGATCGAAGGCGAGCAGAAGCCGGCCTTGACCGCCGAGACGCTGGTGATGCTCTACGAGCGCCGCAAGCGGGCAGGGGCCTGAGCCCCTATGCCTACTCCTGACGCTTCGCGACGGCGCGCCAGGAGAGCACCGCCAGGCTGAGCGCGACCAGCGCAAGCACCGTAGCCGCCTGGAAGGTGACCTGCATGCCCCGGGCAGCTGCCGCAGAGCCCAGTATCGTGTCGTCCGTGCCGCCAGCCGATGCTGCGGCGAAGATGGCGCCCATCAACGATGCGCCGGTGATCAGGCCGAGATTGCGTGACAGGTTGAGCAGGCCGGAAACTACGCCACGCTCGCCGGCACCGACACCGCTCATCACGGCTGCATTGTTGGACGTCTGGAACAGCGCGTAGCCGATGCAGGTGACGCTGATCGGAACGACATAGCTGGCAATGCCGAGTTCCGTCATGGCCAGCGACAGCAGGAAAGTGCCGATGGCGAGGCCGAGCAGGCCGGCGACCATCATCCTGTGGGCTCCGAAGCGATCGGCAAGGCGGCCGGCCACCAGCGCCGACAAGCGTCGAGACGAGCGGTCCGGTCGACAGCACGAAGCCGACCATTGCTGCATCCAGCCCGAGCCCGCGAGACAGGTAGAACGGGGCGACCACCAGGGTCGCCATCATCACGGTGGACACGATGAGGCTCATGCCGAGGCTGGCGCTCAGCTCGAGGTCACGAAAGCTGGCGAGCCGGATCAACGGGGTTTTCACCTTCGCTTGCGCACCGGCGAACAGAATGACGCCGATGCCGGCGACAGCCAGCAGGCCGATATTGAGGGAGCCGAAACTGCCTCTGCCGAGCGTCATGGCCAGCGCATAGGCGGCCAGCGTCAGGGCAAGCAGGACGGTGCCGATCGCATCGAATTCGCCTCGATCGGCTTGCGCGGTCTTGCCGCGGGCCGGCAGGGCACGCCAGGCGAGAGCGAAGGCCAGCACGCCAAGCGGGACATTGACGAGGAAAATCGCCCGCCAGCCGAAGCCGGCGATCAGCAAGCCGCCGAGCGAGGGGCCGAGCGTCGTGCCGATCGCCGACATGGCGCCGAGCAGGCCCATGGCGCTACCGGTTCTGGCCTTGGTCACGGTTTCGGCGACAAAAGCCAGCGTCAGCGCCATCATCAGCGCCGCGCCAAGCCCCTGTACGGCTCGCGCCGCGATCAACAGCCAAAGGGTCGGCGCCAGGCCGCAGAGCACCGAGGCGAGCGTGAACAGCGCGATGCCGCCAAGCAGCAACGGCCGGCGACCGAACATGTCGGCGAGCCGTCCGGCGCTGACGATCAATGTGGTGATGGCAAGCAGATAGGCGAGAACAACCCATTGCACCGACTGGAACGATGCGCCGAAATTCTGCATCAGCGAGGGCAGGCCGACGCTGGCGATGCTGGTGCCGAGCGAGGACAGCAGCGTGGCAAGCGACAGGCTTGCCAGCGCCCAGCCTGCGGATTGGGTCTGTTGCGGCGCCGCGACGCGCTCGTCCCGATTTTGCTCAGCGATTGCCAAGGCGATCTCCTTTTCATCAGCCCCAGGAACCGGAGCTATCGGAGATCTAGCCTTCTGGCTGATATGGCGGAAGGCGCAGCATTTGCATCTTATCCATGCATGAAACGCCATGTCAGTGCTATGGTCCGCCGATGACATCGCCCGATCTCAATTTGCTGTTCGCTCTCGACATTCTGCTGACCGAGGGCAGCGTGGCGCGTGCCGCCGAAAAGCTGCGCCTCAGCCCCTCGGCAATGAGCCGCACGCTGGCGCGCCTGCGCGAGGCGACGGGCGATCCCTTGCTGGTCCGCGCCGGCCGCGGCCTGGTGCCGACGCCGCGGGCACTGGAATTGCGGCAGCAGGCAGGGCGTGTCGTTCAGGATGCGGAAGCGTTGTTGCGTCCGGCAAAGCTGCTCGACCTTTCACGTCTCGACAGGATCGTTCACGCTGCGCACCAATGAAGGCTTCGTCGAGGAGTACGGTCCGCGGCTTGTCGCCCGCATCGAAGCGGACGCGCCAAGCGTTCGGCTGCGCTTTGCACCAAAGTCCGACAAGGACGTCGCCTCACTGCGCGAAGCGGCTGTTGACCTGGAGATCGGCGTTGCCGGTGAGACCGGGCCCGAAGTGCGTATCCAGGCGCTGTTTCGCGACCGCTTCATCGGTGCGGTGCGGGCCGGTCATCCGCTGAGCCGGGGCGCCATCACACCGGAGCGCTTCGCGGTCGGCCGCCACATCAGTGTTTCCAGGCGTGGCCGCGAAAGGGGGCCGATCGACGAGGCCTTGAACCAGCTCGGACTGCAGCGGACCGTGGTGTGCATGGTTTCAGGCTTCTCGGCCGCACTTGCCATGGCGCGTGCTTCCGATCTGATCGCCAGCGTCCCCGAGCGGCATTCGCAAGGGGCACGTGCCGGCATGTTCAGCTTTCCGCTGCCGGTCACCACCGTGGAGGTCACCATCTCCATGCTCTGGCATCCGCGCCTCGACGCCGATCCGGCGCAGCGCTGGCTGCGGGATTGCGTTCGCGAGGTTTGCACGTCTCCCCGCTGACTGGCGATCACGACATCAACGCGACATCGCCGCTTCGAGCGTGGTGAAAATCCGCTCGTCTCCCGACTGGGCAACGTTGAAGCGCAAGAAACGGCTGGCGGTCTGCGACAGGCTGAACGCATTGCCGGGCGCGAGCACGATGTTGTCGGCCAAAGCACGGCGGGCCACTTCGGCCGCATCCACGCCATCCGGCAGGCTGCACCACAGGAACAGGCCGGCCGGCTGGCTCGATCCAGGGCGTGATGCCGATCGCCTTCAGGCGGGCGCTCGTCTCGCCCATGGCGCGCGAAAGCCGCGCCCGCAGCAAGTCCATGTGCTTGCGATAGCTGCCGTCCTTGAGCAGCGTCAGCACCAGTTCGGCCGCGAGCCGGCCGCCGCCGAAGGTGGTGGCGATCTTGAGGTCGGTGAGTTGCTCGATCCAGTCGCGGCGGCGCCGCGATGAAGCCGCAGCGCACCGATGCCGACAGCGTCTTGGAGAAGCTGCCGATATGGACGACGCGGCTCGAGGCCGTCGAACGCCGCAAGGCGCGGGCGCCGGCGCGTGCTCGAAATCGGCGAAGATGTCGTCCTCGATGATGGTCAGGTCCGACTGGTCGGCGAGCTTCAGCAGCGCGGTGCGCGGTGACCGGCGACAGGATCGCGCCGGTCGGATTGTGGATGGCGGAATTGGTGATGTAGAGGCGCGGCCGGTGCTCGGCCAGCGCCTGCGCGAACAGCTCGATGTCCGGTCCCGACGGCGTATAGGGAACGCTGACGACCTTGGCGCGGTGGGCGCGCAGCAGCGCATGGAAATTGAAATAGCAGGGGTCGTCGACCAGCACGGTATCGCCGGGTTCGATCAGGAACCGGCACAGCAGATCGATGGCCTGCGTGCCCGATTCCGTCAGCATGATCTGGTCGGGCGAGGCTTCGATGCCATGCCCGGCCATGCGCCGCGCCAGCAGTTGGCGCAGCGGCGGCAGGCCGAGCGGCGTGCCGTAGTCGGCGAGCGCGACATCGTCGGCGCGCGCCAGCCGTGCGCAGCGCGCGGCGCAAGCCTGCCTGCGGCATCCATGAGGCCGGCAGCCAGCCGCAGCCGGGCTTCAGCATCGTCGTCGCCGGCTTCCAGCGACTGGCGCGAGACCCAGAGCGGATCGACGGCGCGGTCGAGCCGGGGGCCGATCTCGGCCAGCGACAGAGGCGCCAGCGATCCGGCGGCATAGAAGCCCGAGCCCGGCCGGGAGCGGATCGCGCCTTCGGCGGCCAGCCGCTCATAGGCTTCGACCACGGTGGATTTGGACACCTGCATGGCTTTGGCGAAGGCGCGGATCGAGGGCAGTCGCGCGCCCGGCGTCAGGCTGCGCGCGGCAATCCGCTGGCGGATGGTCGCCATGACAGTTTCGACAAGCGTGGTCGCGGCAAGAGTGTGTGCAGTGTTGGTTTCCAGAGCGAGTTCGGTCATCTGTATTGCTCGATCAACCATTACAGTTTCGCAAAATTGTACCGCATTGTCTCTGGCTACACCATAGGCGTCGGCCCGATAGAGAGCGAAAGAAATGGAGCCTGCAATGGACAAGACCGCGAGCGGCTGGGTGAACGGATTCATCGGCGTGCTGATCTTCAGCGGCTCGCTGCCGGCGACGCGTGTGGCGGTGGCGGATTTCGATCCGACATTCCTGACCTCGGCCCGCGCCGCGATTGCCGGGCTGCTTGGTCTGGCAATGCTGCTCCTGTTCCGGCAGAAACGGCCGGAGCGCAGCGGATCTGCTGTCGCTGGTGATCGTGGCGCTTGGGCGTGGTGGTCGGCTTTCCCCTGCTGACGGCGCTGGCGCTGAAGCACGTCACCTCTGCCCACTCCATCATCTTCGTCGGCCTGCTGCCGCTGGCGACGGCGATCTTCGGCGTGCTGCGCGGCGGCGAGCGTCCGCGCCCGGCCTTCTGGCTGTTTTCGTGCCTCGGCAGCGCGCTGGTCGCCGGCTTTGCCCTGACGCAAGGCGTGACCGCCTCACCGGTCGGCGATGGCCTGATGCTCGCCGCCATCATCGTCTGCGGCCTGGGCTATGCGGAAGGGGCGGCGCTATCGCGCAAGCTCGGCGGCTGGCAGGTGATCTGCTGGGCGCTGGCGATCTCGCTGCCGATCATGCTGGCGCTGACTTTCGCAACGCTGCCGCCATCCTTCGCCGGCGTCGGCTCCGGCGCCTGGATCGGTCTCGCCTATGTCTCGCTGTTCAGCATGCTGATCGGCTTCGTCTTCTGGTATCGCGGCCTGGCGCAAGGCGGCATCGCCGCGGTCGGGCAGTTGCAGTTGCTGCAGCCCTTCTTCGGCCTCGCGCTGGCGGCAACGCTGCTGCACGAACAGGTCAGCCCGCTGATGATTGTCGTCACGCTCGGCGTGGTCTTGTGCGTGTTCGGAGCGAAGAAGTTTGCCAAGCAGGAAGCGCCGCGACCCGCGACTGTTGGGTGTTAGTGCCGGCCGCAGCTAAAATTTCGTCACCACGCCGATGCCGATGCCTTCGAAGCCGCCCATCGCCATCAGCGCGGCGGGCGCCTCCTCAAGGCTGATCTTCTTGCCGACCAGAAGTTCGGGCTTCAGCTTGCCGGTACGGATCATCTCCATCATCGCCGGATAGCGGTAGGCCTGCATGCCGTGGCTGCCGAGGATTTCGAGTTCGAAGGCGATCACCTTGTCCATCGGCACCTGCGGCCTGGCATGCTCGGCGAGCATCAGGCCGACCTGCACGTGGCGGCCGCGCCGGCGCAGATTGGCAATCGAGTTGAACGAGGTCGTCGGATGGCCGAGCGCGTCCATCGACATATGCGCGCCGCCATTGGTGATCTGCTTGACCGCCTTGACCACATTCGGCGTTGTCGCGGCATTGATCGTCGCCACTGCGCCGATCTTTTTCGCGAAATCCAGCTTCTCGTCGGTGAGGTCGATGGCAATGACATTGGCGCCCATCGAGCTGGCGATCATGATCGCCGACAGGCCGACGCCGCCGCAGCCATGCACCGCCACCCATTCGCCCGGCGTCACCCGGCCCTGGTCGACAATGGCGCGGAACGAGGTGACGAAACGGCAGCCGAGGCTGGCGGCGGTGGCGAAGTCCATCTCGTCGGGCAGGCGCACGAGGTTGGTGTCGGCATGGTCGATGGCGACATATTCGGCGAACGAACCCCAGGCGGTGAAGCCGGGCTGCGTCTGGTGCTCGCAGACCTGGTGGTTGCCCGAATTGCATTCGAAGCAGCGGCCGCAGCCGACGGCAGAACGGCACGGTGACGCGCTCGCCGGCCTTCCAGCGGGTCACCCGCTTGCCGGCGGCAACGACGATGCCGGCCAGTTCGTGGCCCGGCACATGCGGCAGCGTGATGCCGTCGTCATGGCCCATCCAGCCATGCCAGTCGCTGCGGCAGAGCCCGGTCGCCTCGACCTTGATGACGACGCCTTCCGGCGCCGGCTTCGGGTCGGGCACGGTCTGGATCGTCGGCGCCTCGCCGAATTTCTCGAAGACGACGGCTTTCATCGGCAACTCCCTATGCTCTGCCCCAGATCCTATGCGGCTATTCCGCGTCTATCTGATTCTCCGGCGCCGCCTTCTGAAAGGCCGGCAGCGCCATGCAGGCGGCATGGATGCGCGAGATCGTGGGGTAGGGCGTCATGTCGACGCCGAAGCGGGCATTGTTGGTGACCTGGGCGACCAGGCAGATGTCGGCCAGGCCCGGCGTATCGCCGTGGCAGAATGTGCCGGTCTCGGGCGACGAAGCCAGAATCTTCTCAAGCGGCTGGAAACCTTCGTTCACCCAGTGCCGGAACCAGTTGACGACATCCTGGTCGCCGGCGCCGAACAGCGTGCGCAGCGAGGTCAGCACGCGCAGATTGTTCACCGGATGGATGTCGCAGGCGATCATCTGCGCCAGCATCCTGACGCGCGCCCGGCCGAGCGCATCTTTCGGCAGCAGCGGCGGTTCGGGCTTCGTCTCGTCGAGATATTCGATGATCGCCAGCGACTGCGTCAAAAGCGTGCCGTCGCCGAGGATCAGCGCCGGCACCAGCCCTTGCGGATTGACGGCGAGATAGGCCGGCTCCAGATGCTCGCCATGGCGCAGATGATGCGGCACATAATCATAGGTCAGCCCCTTCATCTCCAGCGCGATCCGCACCCGGTAGGAGGTGGAGGAGCGGTAGTAGTTGTGAAGGACGAGGTCGCTCATCGGATCACGCTGTCGGCTGGCCGATGGTCAGTTCGATCGTGCCTATCCCGTCGACGCAACTCAGAGCCCGCGACGGCCAGCGAAGGGGTTGCGGGCAAGGGGAGGACGAACTCTGTCATGCACGGTCTCTGCCAAATCTATGGTTTTGTTTACCGGCACATTCGGCCGATTTGCACGGCCGGGCAAGCGCCAGCCAAATATGGCGATGTACTATCTTGCAATAATCTGGCCATGGTCGCCGGATTATCTTATTCTGAGCGAAGTGAAGCGACCTCACCATGACCGCAGTCAACGATCGCGCCCGGTTTCTGATCATCGACGACCATCCGCTGTTTCGCGAGGCGCTGCACAGCGCCGTGCAGATGGCCTATCCGGATGTCGACACGGTCGAGGCGCGCTCGATCGCCGAGGCGCTCGATCTGCTGGCCGGCGCAAAACTGTTCGACCTTGCGCTGCTCGACCTCAGCATGCCCGACGTGCATGGTTTCGACGGGCTGCTGCAACTCAGGACCCGCCATCCGCGCCTGCCGGTGGTCATCGTCTCTGGCTATGAAGAGCCGAGGATCATCTCCGAGGCGCTGTCTTATGGCGCTGCCGGTTTCATCCCGAAATCGGCGCGCAAGAGCGACCTCGCCGCCGCCATCCGTTCGGTGATGGACGGCGCGATCTATGTGCCCGAAACCTATGAGGGCCAGCCGCCGGATGCCGACAGTGCCGACCGCGCCGACATGCTGCAACGTCTGTCCAGGTTGACGCCGCAGCAGCTCAGGGTGCTGCAGATGCTGCGCCAGGGCATGCTCAACAAACAGATCGCCTATGAGCTGCAGGTCGGCGAGACCACGGTCAAGGCGCACGTCTCGGAGATCCTGCGCAAGCTCAATGTGTATAGCCGCACGCAAGCGGTGATCGAGGTTTCGAAGCTCGACAATGCCGAGCTGTTTCGGGACCAGGCCGGGTTTTGAGAGGGCGACACTGTCGCGTAATCCTCGTATAGTTTAATTTAAGCTACCTTGGTATATCAAGAAGCTTCAATCTCCGGACAGCTTCATCGATTGCTGATAGGAATAAATTTAGTTCGATACACACCTCCGGTATATTCTTTGTTTCGCAAAACTTTTCTCGACCATCTGATATAAATGAAAAAATTGAAACATCTATTATTTCGAGAGATTTCTCTTGGCTAAGTATGAGCCCAAATTCCTTCGAAGGAAAACTAACCTCAGCTACTAAATTTTCGTAGGACTCGTCGTCGATAACTGCAACCTCAAATGGCGCTTGCTTTTCCATTTTGTCCTTCTCCGGCCGTCTAGGTATTACGGTGTGCCCTATTTTCCTTTCGCCGCCTGCCTCGTTTGCCAGTATTGACCTACGGGAAGGTCGTCAGTGTGTCCTATCCGGAGGCAGGTCGAAGGTCAGGCCATGGAATTGCACCATCATTGCAGGCTTCCCGGGTCTCTCTGTCGCGCATGGGCAACTCCCCACTTACTCATGGCACCGCGTCAGCACGCATGAGCGTCACCCTTCTTATCCGATCTGCATGAGGCTGATACTCGACATGTATTGAATGATCCGCCTTATCAAATCGGTCCCACGGGCCGTATTCGCCCAAAAAGGGGTCTGTCCGTGCGGCACCGCTTTTTGAGGGTACGCCGAAACTACTCAGCACGTCGCTGCGAGTCTATGAAAAGGGGATGTCCAAGAGATCTCGATCCAGATTGTCTGCTTCTATGAATATGGTGTCTATCTTTTCATCGCTATCGCAGATGAAGGAAAATTTGTTACGCGCAGAAACGTAATTTATGCGGATTTCCGGAAGGTCATCGTCAACTGTTCTTTTGAATTTCCAGGATTGAAACGGCGGCGACATCAATAGCGATGATGCCGGCTTTCCCAGGTAGTCGAGCATACTATTAGCCATTGGTTCTGCCTATCCGCTGAAGACGTTGCCAAAACAGCTCTAGGCCAAGAGACGCGCCAGCAGCACCCGCAACTGGGCGGCTTCAGCGGCTCATGCCGGAGAGAAACGCAGCCCCGTCATTCCATTTGATTCGTATCTGTCCTTGAATCTATCTGAAACAATTACATGGAACCTTGTTCCAAAATTATCATTCAAGCGAAAAATATCATAGCCAGTCGAGAAGCCGTCAACGAGGCTTAGCTGATCAATGCGGTATATGTCGCCGTCTTCAAATGATTCGAAAATAGATTTGGAGAAGTCGAACCCGCTTATCTCCTCCATGGGCACATATATTTTCAAGTCGCCCCTATCCGTCTTGGCCGTATAAAAGAGGTGCTTGCTTCTCGAAACAATCGGACCAAACGCCTCGAATGTCTCGCGCTTTGCGAACAAGACGCCTGGATGAGAGCCGGGTACGAAATCCGGGATAGGTAGCGGCCGCCCGTCGTCAAAGCGAAAAAGCAACTTGCTTTTGTCGACAGGCCCAGCGTCCTCCATCTCGAGGAAAAGCCTGGGATCCATTTGTATTTCCGTCGTCGACGAGAATACAGTAGTTTTGAGCGTCTTCTTCAATTCTCCAATACATCCGCGGCCTTCTCAGAATTTGGTTCTGCCTGATTCAGTTCGCCCATGCCTCAGACGGATTCAAGCCAGCAGATGCGCCAGCAGCGCGCGCAGCTGCGCCGGTTTCAGCGGCTTGCGCATCAGCTCGATGCCGTCGGCGCGGGCGGCCTTGGCGACAGCTTCGGAAGCGTCGGCGGTGACGATCAGCGCCGGCACGGCGCGGCCGAGATAGTCGCGGACCTCGGCGATCGTGGCGGTGCCGAGGTCGCCGCCGTCGAGATGCTGGTCGGCGATGACGATGTCGGGCACCCAGTCGGTATCGCCGAGCATGTCCAGCGCATCGTCGGTCGAGGTCGCGGCGCGCACCACGCATTGCCAGCGCTCGAGCAGGGACGTCATCGCCTGCAGCACGTCGGCGTCGTTTTCGACCAGCAGCACCTTGGTGCCGAACAGGCCGTAGCCGCGCGGACGCTCCATGTCGGCGGCGCTGGCGATGGCGTCGGCCGATGGCGCCGATGCCGACCGGCACGTCGATGTGGAAAATCGTGCCGCGCCCGACTTTCGACGAGAACGTCACGGGATGGCCGAGCGCTGCGGCCATGCGCCGCACGATGGCAAGGCCCAGTCCCAGCCCGCCGCCGGAAATCCCGGTATCGGCCGGAATGCGGTGCCGCCGCGATGGAATTCCTCGAACACCGCCTCGCGCTGGTCGTCGGGAATGCCGCAGCCGGTGTCGGCGACGTCGATGCGGATGGTGTCGCCACGATGCCTGGTGCCGACCAGCACGCCGCCGGAGCGGGTGTAGCGCAGCGCATTGGACAGGATGTTCTGCAGGATGCGGCGCAGCAGCGTGCGGTCGGAACGCACCACGGCGTTGACCGGGCGGAATTTCAGCGTCAGGCCCTTCATCTCGGCGACGGGCAGGAAATCCGAGCGCAGCGAGGAGAACAGCGTCTCCAGATTGACGTCGCCGATGTCGGGCTGGACCACGCCGGCGTCGAGCTTGGAAATGTCGAGCAGCGTGCGCAACAGGTCTTCCATCGTCTCCAGCGAGCGCTCGACCTGGCGGACGAGTTTCTTGCCTTCGTCGCTGGTCTGCACTTCGGCCAGCGCCGAGACGGAGAGGTGGGCGGCGTTCAGCGGCTGCAGCACGTCATGGCTGGCGGCGGCCAGGAACCTGGTCTTGGACAGGTTCGCCAGTTCGGCGTTTTCCTTGGCGGCGCTGAGGTCGATGTTCGACTGTTCCAGCCGGCGCAAGGTCGAATGCAGTTCCTCGGTGCGGATGCGCACCCGGTTCTCCAGCGAAATCGCGGTCTGGAACAGCGAGAAGGCATTGCCCTGCTGGTCCATCGAGCGCTCGACGCGGCTGACCAGCGCGGCGTTGATCTTCTTCAGCCTGTCGACGTCGTCGATGTCCCTGAGCGGCATGTGAAGATCCTATTCCGCCGCCTGGCGCTCGCCGAAGGCGATGCCGGTGAAGGTCTGGTTCAGATGCATCGACCGATACTGTTCGCCATAGGTGCCGAAGCCGATGACGTTGTTGACCCGGTAGAGCTCCGAAATGTCGCGAAAGACCTGGCGGTTGCGCGCGTCGAGCCTTCGCAGCACGCAGTCGAAACCGAGGATCATGTCGATGCCGCCGAGCTTCTCCTCGACGTCGCTGCAGGGCGGCGCGCGTCGATTCCACCATGTCCTTCGGCTGGGCGATGGACAGCACGACGCCGTCGTCGATGGCGCAGAAGAACGACAGCGAGCCGTCGGCATGCATCTTCTGGATCGAGCGGCAGTAATATTCGCCGCCGACCTTCACCACCACCGGATGCGAGGCGAAGCTGAGCGGCGTCAGGTTCTGCGCGACGATGCCGACCGAAGCGGCATATTCCTCCGCGGCGTTGGTGGCGTTGAATTCGCGCACGATGCGGTGATCGGGATCGGACGCGGTCACCACCAGCTTCTCGTCGGTGGGGATGAAATTGTCGGTCTTGAAGACGTGGAACGGAATTTCCGTGGTGATCAGCACGATGATGGCGCTGTCGGAGGCGACCTTGCCGTTCGAGATCAGCCTGGTCGTCTCGAATTTCAGATCGTCGCCGGCCGAGCCGCCGATCAGCGGAATGTCGTCCAGCCCCCAATGGATGGCCGAGGTCACCGCTTCCTCGGCATAGGACAGGCCGTCGATGAAGCAGAGCGCGAAGGTGCTGTTGGCCAATGGCAGCTGCCGATGCGGCCGCGCAGCAGGCGCCGCAAGCGCCTCGACTTCACCGGTGATCCTGTCCATGCCCGACGAGGAGAGGTTGTCGACCATGGTGCTGACCGCGAAAACGACGCCGAAGGCAGCAGCAAGGCCAGCATATGGCCTTCCTCCAGACCCTGCGGCGTGATCTCGCCGGCGGTCGAGCAGCCGGCATAGGCCAGCGTCGGCGCATGCGCCTTCAGCGCTTGCGACAGTGCGGTCGCGTCGACCAGGCTCTGGGAGAAGAACAGCAGCGCAAAGCCGGCGTCGATGGCTGCGGCTTCCGCGGCGATGGCCCGGGCGAAAGCGTCGGCGTCGGGCTCATCCGTGGTGAGCGCCGAGAGGCCGCATGCGTAGCGCGTCCGTCGAACTGGCCAGCTGCCTTCCTCCGCATGTCCTCCAACGCGTTCTTGTGCGCTGTTTATGTCCTGGCGCGCAGGCGTCGAGGGCATTGTTGCCTTCGGTGGGCGCTTTGGCAATGGGCGGGCCCCGTCAGGCGTGACCGAAAGTACAATATGCGGCGTTTCGGACGAACTGCATTCTCGCGTCGTGGAGGGCGCAAGGCACTTTTTCCCGCGTTTTGTGCGGTGTACGAATAGGCGCGAGATCCGCAGCGTCCGGCCGCATCGGCGCCTGGATGACCAAGGTAAATTACCCAGGGAGGTTTCATGTCGGACGTATCGTTGATGGTGAACGGCAAGCGGGTCAGCGGCACTGCCGAGGACCGAACGCTGCTGGTTCATTTCCTGCGGGAAAATCTCGGCCTCACCGGAACGCATGTCGGCTGCGACACCTCGCAATGCGGCGCCTGCGTCGTGCATGTCGACGGCAAGGCGGTGAAGTCCTGCTCGATGCTCGCCGTGCAGGCCTCCGGGTCGACCATCGTGACGATCGAAGGGCTGGCCAACGGCGCCGACCTGCATCCGGTGCAGGCGGCGTTCAAGGAACATCACGGCCTGCAATGCGGCTTCTGCACGCCCGGCATGATCATGACCGCGACCGACATGATCGCGCGCCATCCCGGAAGGCCTCGACGAGGCGACGGTGCGCGCCGAGCTCGAAGGCAACATCTGCCGCTGCACCGGCTACCACAACATCGTCAAGGCGATCCTCGCCGCATCGAAGACGATGGCCAAGGGTGTCGAAGGGCAAGGCGAAGCAAGCTGCATAGGCATACGGAGTAGCGAATAGTGAGTAGCGAGTAGTCGGTGTCCGTCTGGCCGAGTTGCAACTCACCACCATTCACTACTCACTATTCGCTACTCACTATTCGCTATTTCGGGAGGAATTTTCTGATGGGCATTGAAGGTATCGGCGCTCGGGTCGCGCGCAAGGAAGACAAGAGGTTCATCACCGGCGCCGGCCGCTATGTCGACGACATGGTGGTTCCCGGCATGAAGCATGCGGCCTTCGTGCGCAGCCCGCACGCGCATGCGCAGATCAAGAAGATCGACGTCAAGAAGGCGCAGGCCATGCCCGGCGTCATCGGCGTGCTGACCGGCAAGGAGCTCAAGGCCGACGGCATCGGCAATCTCATCTGCGGCTGGATGATCCATTCCAAGGACGGCTCGCCGATGAAGATGGGCGCCTGGTCGCCGCTCGCCGTCGACAAGGTCCGCTATGTCGGCGATGCCGTCGTCATCGTGGTGGCCGAAACCAAGGGCCAGGCGCGCGATGCGGCCGAAGCGGTCGAGATCACCTACAAGGAACTGAAGGCGGTCGTCGATGCGACAAAGGCGCTGCGAAAAAGGCGCGCCGCAGCTCCATCCGGAGGCCGAGAACAATCTGATCTTCGACTGGGAGATCGGCGACGCCAAGGCGACCGACGCGGCGATCAAGGCTGCCGCCCATGTCACCCGCATGAAGATCGTCAACAACCGGCTGGTGCCCAACGCCATGGAGCCGCGCGCCGCGCTTGGCCATTACGACAAGGCCGAGGACCACTATACCTGCTGGACGACGTCGCAGAACCCGCATGTCGCGCGGCTGGTGATGAGCGCCTTCTACAATGTCGCGCCGGAAAACAAGCTGCGCGTCATTGCGCCCGATGTCGGCGGCGGCTTCGGTTCGAAGATCTACATCTATCCGGAAGAGATCGTCTGCCTGTGGGCGTCGAAGAAGACCGGCGTGCCGGTCAAATGGGTCGCCGACCGCACCGAAAGCTTCCTGACCGACGCGCATGGCCGCGACCATGTCTCGACGGTGGAGATGGCCTTCGACAAGAACAACCGGATCACCGGTCTGCAAGGTCGACACCATCGCCAATCTCGGCGCCTACATGTCGCTGTTCTCGTCCTGCGTGCCGACCTATCTCTACGCGACGCTGCTGTCGGGCCAGTACGACATCCCGGCAATCCACGCCAATGTGCGCACGGTCTACACCAACACCGCGCCCGTCGATGCCTATCGCGGGGCAGGGCGGCCGGAAGCCACCTATCTGCTCGAGCGCACCATGGAGACGGCGGCGCGCGAACTTCGGCGTGTCGCCGGCGGAACTGCGGCGGACGAACTTCATCACCTCCTTCCCGCACCAGACGCCGGTGATCATGAACTACGACGCCGGCGACTATGCCGCTTCGCTCGATGCGGCGACGAAGGCGTCCGACTATGCCGGCTTTGCCAAGCGCAAGGCAGCCGCCGCCAAGAAGGGGCAAGCTGCGCGGCATCGGCATGAGCTGCTACATCGAGGCCTGCGGCATCGCGCCGTCGGCGGCGGTCGGCTCGCTCGGCGCCGGCGTCGGCCTTTGGGAATCGGCCGAGGTGCGGGTCAACGCCGTCGGCACGATCGAGGTGCTGACCGGTTCGCACAGCCACGGCCAGGGCCACGAGACGACCTTCGCGCAACTGGTCAATCAGCGCTTCGGCGTGCCGATCGACAGCGTCTCGATCGTCCATGGCGACACCGACAAGGTGCAGATGGGCATGGGCACCTACGGCTCGCGCTCGGGCGCCGTCGGCATGTCGGCCATCGCCAAGGCGCTCGACAAGGTCGAGGCCAAGGCCAAGAAGATCGCCGCCCATCTGCTCGAAGCCGACGAGGGCGACATCGTCATCGAGAACGGCGAGCTGAAGGTCGCCGGCACCGACAAGAGCATGCCGTGGTTCCAGATGGCGCTCGCCGCCTACACCGCCCACAATCTGCCGAGCGGCATGGAGCCGGGGCTGAAGGAGACGGCGTTCTACGATCCGGCGAACTTCACCTTCCCGGCAGGCTGCTACATCTGCGAGGTCGAGATCGATCCGGAAACCGGCACGACCGAGATCGTCCAGTTCGTCGCGGCGGACGATTTCGGCAACATCATCAACCCGATGATCGTCGAGGGCCAGGTGCATGGCGGCATCGCCCAGGGCATCGGCCAGGCGCTTGCTGGAAGGCGCGCATTATGACGCCGGCGGGCAACTGCTGACGGCGAGCTACATGGACTACACCATGCCGCGCGCCGGCGACCTGCCGTCGTTCAAGGTCTCGACTTCGAACACGCCGTGCCCGAGCAATCCGCTCGGCATCAAGGGCTGCGGCGAGGCGGGCGCCATCGGCTCGCCGCCGGCGGTCATCAACGCCATCACCGACGCCATCGGCATCACCGACATTGCCATGCCGGCATCGCCGTCCACGGTCTGGGCAGCGATCCGCGCGACGACGAAGCACTGAGGAGGAACAGCCATGTATTCGGTCAACTACCACCGCGCCACCTCCGTCGCCGACGCCGCCAAGCTGGTCAAGAGCGGCGATGCCAAGTTGTTGTCGGGCGGCATGACGCTGATCCCGGCGATGAAGACGCGGCTCGCCGCACCTTCCGACCTTGTCGATCTTTCGCGGATCAAGGAGCTGCAGGGCGTCAAGGTGTCGGGCAAGACCGTCACCATCGGTGCGGCCACGACGCATTACGATGTCGCCAGTGACGAGAAGCTGAGGAAAGCCTGCCCGGCGCTTGCCCATCTGGCGTCGCTGATCGGCGACCCGGCGGTACGCTACAGGGGTACGATCGGCGGTTCGATCGCCAACAATGATCCGGCTGCCGACTATCCGGCAGCCCTGCTGGCGCTGGGGGCAACGATCGTCACCAACAAGCGTCGAGCTCGCGGCCGACAAGTTCTTCAAGGGCCTGTTCGAGACGGCTTTGAAGGACGGCGAGATCATCACGGCAGTGACGTTCAACGCGCCGGCCAAGGCTGCCTATGAGAAGTTCCGCAATCCGGCTTCGCGCTATGCGATCGTCGGTGTGTTCGTCGCCAAGGGCAAGGACGGCGTCAGCGTCGCGGTCACCGGTGCCGGCGACGACGGCGTCTTCCGCTCGAAGGAGATCGAGGCGGCACTGGCGAAGAATTTTGCCGCATCGGCGCTCGACGGCGTGAAGGTGCCGGCGAAGAATCTGATGAGCGATATCCATGCTTCGGCAGACTATCGCGCCAATCTGATCGCGGTGATGGCCAAGCGCGCAGTGGCTGCCGCCAACGCCTGAGTGCTCGTGATGTGATGAATGGAAAGGGGCCTCGCGGCCCCTTTTTGCTGGTCAGGCCGCCCTGCCATTTTTCTGCGCCAGGTAGCGGCGCAGGCCGGCTTCGCCGCGCGGCGTGGTCCAGCGATGGTTCCAGGCGAAGGCGTGGCGCAGGATCGGCGCCAGCAGTTTCAGGATCGGCCTCAGCACCGTCACCTGCCAGATCAGCTTGACATGGGTGCCTGTTCCGGACGGCGACAGTTCCGCCCGCCAAAGCCCGTCGAAATCGCCAAAAGTCTTCACCACCACCAGCCGTCCCGGTTCGAGCTCGGCTGCCTCGACGATGAAGTTCAGCTCGTAGGGCAAGGCGCCGCGCGCCCGGGCCTTGGCCCGCGAGCCGACCACGCCCTTGCCCTTCCTGTCGAGCGGCACGACCTCCTTGTAGACGTCGCCCCACCAGAGCGGCAGCAGTTCGGCGTCGGAAAGCACGCTCCCACACCTCTTGCGGCGTTGCCTCGGGAATGTCCCAGCTTTCGTCGAAACGGAAGACGTTGCTCGGCATGGTGTTTCGCCCCGGCTGGCGGAAGTGGCTACTCTAGCCTTGGCTTGTTTATGGCGCCAGTGCCGGTTGATGCCGCGTTAGCCGCTGATCTCCCTGGCGTAGTAGCGCACCGCCTTCTTGCCGCCGTGGATCACCGCATCGCCGACCTCGGCAAAGCCGAGCGCGGCGTGGAAACGCATCCGAAGCCGGATTGGGCGGCTCGGCATTGACCTCGCAAGTGACGATGGTGTGGCCGGCGCGCGCGACTTGGTCGAACAGATCCTCATACAGCCGGCGGGCATGGCCGCGGCCGCGCGCCTGCGCCGCGACGACGACGCGGTCGACATAGACGAAGCGCTGGTAGCGCTCGCGGAACCACAGGAAGTTCGGGCTGTCGTAGTGGGCATCCTGGTCGAAGGTCATGATGAAGGCTTCGAGCGCGCCGATGCGCCGCGTATAGAACGCCTCGCCGATCAGGAAGGACAGCCGCTCGGGTTCGAGCCATGACAATTCGGCCGCATGCTCGTTGTTGAGCGCGAGGATGGCAGGCTTCGTCTTCGGGCAAGACGCGGTCTATCGGCAAAGCTGCGTCGTCATGGTCTGGCCGCCGCGATGGTCGCCGCCACCAGGGCCTCGTCGGTGACGGTGGTGCGGTATTCGCGGTCGAGGTCGGCGCCGCCCATGCCGACATGCGGATTGCGGTAGGCCATTGCGCTCGGCACGTCCTTCGAGCGCGGCGAAATGCATTTCGCTCAGCCCGGTTTGCTCGAGCACCTCGGCGATGTTGTCGGGGGCGAGCGCGCCGCAGCCGAGGATGATGATGCGGTCGCCAGCCTGCCGGACCAAGTTCGGCCAGCAGGTCGGCGCCTTCCAGCGCGGTGTCGCGCTGGCCGCTGGTCAGCACGCGGCCGACCTTGCAGCGGATCAGCGCTTCAAGCGCCTCGACCGGATCGCGCGTCATGTCGAAGGCGCGGTGGCAGGTGACGTTGAGCGAGCCGGCCGCCTCGCACCAGCCCGCTCATGCGCTGCTCGTCGATGCTGCCGTCCGCGTTGAGGCAGCCGACGACGACACCTGCGACGCCGAGATCGCGGAGCGCGCTGACATCGGCCAGCATCGAACGGTATTCGGTCTCGCTGTAGAGGAAGTCACCGCCGCGCGGCCGCACGATGACGTGGAACGGAACGGTCGCAAGCTCCAGTGCCGCGCGCACGGTGCCGAGGCTCGGCGTGATGCCGCCTTCGACCAGGCTGGCGCAGAGTTCGACCCGGTCGGCGCCGGCAGCTTGCGCTGCGAGCAGGCCATCAATGCCTTCGACGCAGAGTTCGATCAGGGGCAGGCGGGAATTTCTGGCCAAGGGGACGATCCATTCATGATTGCAGACGGCCAGCCCTAGCATCGGGCCTGCCGTCGTTAAAGCAGCAATGATCGGTCCACACGCGGCAGTGGGTGCCTATTCAGGGCCAGACGCCGCTTGACATATCCATAACCGATTAGTTATGGATATTCCATAGCCAGTTGGTTATTGATTTTGCAACCGACGACAGCCCTGCCGAAACCGATTTGAAGGAGACCAATCATGCAAGCACGACTGAAAAACCCGGTGATGCTCATTCCCGGCGCCTTGCAGGCGCTGCTGGCGCTGGACAAGTCGACCGAAGCTGCCGATGTGCCTTATCTGACGCGCAAGCTCGTGCACCTGCGCGCCAGCCAGATCAACAGCTGCAGCGTCTGCGTCGACATGCATGCGCGCGAACTGAAAAAGGCCGGTGAAAAGGACGAACGCATCTTCGCCGTCTCCGCCTGGCGCGAAACGCCTTATTTCAACGATGCCGAACGCGCCGCCCTTGCGCTGACAGAGGCCACGACCCGGTTGAGCGACCGCTCCGATGCGGTGCCCGACGATGTATGGGACGAGGCCGCCCGGCACTATGACGAGAAAGGGCTGGCCGCGCTGGTGGTCCAGATCGCGCTCATCAATGCGTTCAACCGCCTCAACGCCGCCACCAGACAGCCGGTCGGCGCCTGGGGCTAAACGCTACTGGCGCAGCACCGTGTTCTTGGCACCTTGCTCGACCTGGTCGATGACCAAAAGCTTGACCGGGCCGTCGCCGATATTGGTGGCCTGGTGCCACTGGCCGATCATCTCGATGATGAAATCGCCCGTCTTGTAAGTGTTGCTCTTGCCGGTCTCGACATTCGTCACTTGAAGCGTTCCCGCCTGCACATAGGCGTAGCGGGGAAACGGATGCTTGTGGACCGGCAAGGTCGCGCTAACTGCGATGTCAAAAGTCGAGACGATGACCTCTACGTTCTTTTGCGGCAGCGTGATCGGCTGGCCCGAGGCCGTCTCCGTGCGATCGGCAAGCGGCGTCACGACAACCGGCGTTCCGCTGCTGTCCAGCGCCGCGGCGGTGTCTGCGCAGAGCGCGGCGCAAAGCAGCAGCGCCGATGCCAGGATGTTTCGCATGGTTCCTCCCAAAAACACGGTTGCACCATCGCCCGGCGGGCATGCGCGTGCAAGCGCCTCTCGCAGGAAGGACTTGGGTCGCAATCTGAAATCGGTCCGATCGATCGCCCGGTTTTCGAGGATGGCCGGCGCCGCAGGGGGCGGGGAGATTGGGGTTGCCTGGGAGCGCCGGCCACGCGGCGTCAAGACCGCCGCTGAGCCAAGCATAGCAAAGTCCGCCGGATTGATTATTGCGCGATCGCGTAAGCCGGCCCTTCGGCCCTTGCGTAGCGCCACGGGGTGTCGCTCAAATCATTGCCCCGTTTTGCCTGCCCGGCGCTTCAGGCCTCAATCGCTTCACCCGTGCCCGGTATTGTCGCTCATGGCATTGACGTGCGGCGTTACTCCTTGGGAGGAGGGGCGCTCAATCGCCGGTAGGGGACGCCGTCGAAGACTGCCGTCACGAAGTCGGCGACCGACATCTTGCGCTTGCGGCCGTCGCTGCATTTGTAGACCGGCCAACCGTCATCGCTGCATTCGCTGGCGGAGCAGATGCGGGCAAGGCAATTTCCGGTCGTCAGCCGGAAGCCGCCCGTGCCGGCAAAACCCTGCAACAGGCTGCCGTCCGCCGCCCGCCACGTTCGCGCACGGAATTCCGCGCGCAGGAGCCTTGGCTCGAGCGGGACCGCAAGATCGCTTTCCCCGCCACGCGCGGTCAGATTGAGACGATTGCGCGCCATTCCCGTCGTGTAGGCGGTCACCAGGTCCGATTCGCCTGAATAGGCACGCGCCATGTCGGAGCGGTCGAGCAGGTGAGACACCCGCGCGTCTGCCGCGACCGGCATTGCCGCGTCATTGGCGCGACCATCGGAGATGAAGGCGTGAGCAGCCAAGAGAGCCAGGGCGTGCCCTGCAAACCGATACCTCACCATGGTCCAATGCCCCCATTGCATCCATTTGACATGGATTTAGGGCAATAGTTGCAGGAAACCGCCAGGAATCAAGGATTGCTTGTTTTCGGCTGGGCAAGCGCACCATGCGTGCATATGCCGTATGCAACCGAATAATCATCGGTTAGCCGAGTCCCTCAAGTCTTTGAAAAAGTTGGCTCCCCGGGCCGGATTCGAACCAGCGACCAACCGGTTAACAGCCGGTTGCTCTACCACTGAGCTACCGGGGAACAGCGCTCTCATGTGAGTGGCGCAGCCTATAGCAAACCCGTTTCGCCTTTGCAAAGAAGCATTTCGTATTTTTTTCGGGCTTTTTTGCATGACGATTTCTGGCAATCGCCGGCGGGGGCCCTCATATGAGCGGTTCTGCTCACTGCCGTGGAGCGAAAAGGCGGTTGCGGCATTTACCGGCGGGTGTCTTTAATGAATGGAACCGGGTCTGGCTTCGACATGACTGCAGCAGGCGAACACGCACCGGCGCGGAAAATCACGGTCTTTGGCCGCGAATTCACCATGCCGCGCTCGCGCGCTCTCAGAATCGTCATCGGCGTCGTCCTGATCCTGGGCGGCATCCTCGGCTTCCTGCCTATCCTGGGTTTCTGGATGATTCCGATCGGATTGCTGGTGCTTTCCTATGAATTTGCGCTGGTGCGCCGCCACAGGCGCCGGCTTGTCGTGTGGTGGGAGCGCCGGCGCCGGCCGGATTGACCTGGCTGGCAGACCTTTCCGGATCGTATCGAGCCTCGACGAGGAAAGCGTCGGGAATGACGTGCGAGCGCTTGACGACTTTCTGCCGCCAACATATTGAGTCCGCTCGGAACGCCGGGAGCAACGAGGCCTCGTGGCGGAGTGGTTACGCAGAGGACTGCAAATCCTTGCACCCCGGTTCGATTCCGGGCGAGGCCTCCAGTTGCCTGGGCTCCCGTGCGGAGCAGGGGTTCCGGTCGAATGCGCCGCAGTCCTGGCGCGGCAAGCGCATTGGTTTTGGGCGCATTGGTTTGGGCGGATTGGTTGGAACATGAGCGCTGATTTCTCCGAACTTCGCGTCAAGATGGTCGATGGCCAGGTCCGCACCACCGACGTGACCAGCGCGCCGCTGCTCGATGCCATGCTTGCCGTGCCGCGCGAGGCCTTTGTCGGCGCCGCAACCAGCGCGATCTCGCCTATATCGACGAGGACATCCGCATTTCCGACGGCGCCAATGGCGGCGCGCGCTACCTGATGGAGCCGTCGCCGCTCGCCAAGCTGTTGCAGCTGGCCGAAATCGGCGCCGGCGAATTCGGTGCTCGATGTCGGCTGCGGCACCGGCTATTCCTCGGCCTTGCTGTCGCGGCTGGCGAAATCCGTCATCGCGCTGGAAAGCGATCCGGCGCTGGCGGAAGCCGCCGGGTCGACGCTGTCGGCGCTGGGCTGCGGCAATGTCGCCGTGGTCGCCGGCGCCGTTGGCGCAAGGCCACGCCGCCAAAGCGCCGTACGACGTGATCTTCATCGGCGGCAGCGTCGAGGAAGTGCCGGCGTCGCTGTTTGACCAGCTTGCCGAAGGCGGGCGACTGGTCGCCGTCGAGGGACAGGGCAATGCGGGTGTGGCCCGGTTATTTTTCAAAACCGGGGGGGTTGTAACCGGAAGACGGGCCTTTAATGCGGCAATTAAGCCACTACCGGGATTTGAACGTATTCATGCGTTTGAATTCTGAGTGATTTTGCCTTGCAGCGAAGGCGCTGTCATGATCGCTTGCATTTGAACAATCGTTGCTGATTTGCATAACCGGTATTTTGGGGGCAGTCAGCGGGGGAACGATAAAGACGCGGCGCCGGTTGATCGCGTAGAGAGAGGCTGGTGTGGCGCAGTTCCCATGCAAAACGAATGAGGGATATCACGTGCCGTCCGTACGCAAGAGTCTTTTCGCCGCCGTCCTGGTTTCCGCGACAGCGCTTTCGCCGCTGGCCGCCTCGGCGGAAACCATCCTCGGCGCGCTTGCCAAGGCCTACCAGAACAATTCGCACGCTGAACTTCGGCCCGCGCCGGCGTCCGCGTCACCGACGAGGGCGTGGCCATCGCCAAGTCGGGCTGGCGCCCGACCATTACCGGGTCGGCGGACATCGACTACTCCAGCAGCCATCTCAACGGCACGAACCGGAGCGCGCGCCTGACCACCGGCAATTTCGGCGTCGCAGATCAATCAGACGCTGTTCGACGGCTTTCAGACCAAGAACAATGTCGCGGCCGCCGAAGCGCAGGTTCGCGCGTCGGTCGAGAGCCTGCGCAACACCGAAGAGAACACCCTGTTCAACGCGGCAAGCGCCTATATGGATGTCATCCGCGACCGCCAGATGGCGGTGCTGACCGAACAGAACCTGCAGTTCCTGACCGAGCAGGCGCGCGCGGCGCGCTCGCGCTTCGAGGTCGGCGAAGGCACGCGCACCGACGTCGCCCAGGCCGACGCCTCGCGCTCTGCCGCGGTGGCGCAGCTGAGTGCCGCGCGCGCGCAGGCGCTGGCCAGTGCCGCGACCTACCGCCAGATCGTCGGCGACGAGCCGGGCAAGCTCAAGGCGGCCTCGCCGCTGGCGAAGCTTTTGCCGACGAGCCTCGACGCGGCGATCGACGATCGCGTGCGGCCGAGCATCCGGCCATCCTGGCTACCCAGCATCTGGTCGATGCGGCCGCATTTTCGGTGAAGTCGCACGAAGGTGCGCTGCTGCCGCAGCTTTCCGCGTCCGCCGGCGTTTCGCAGCGACTACTCGCAACACCGTTCGCCGGCGACCTCTGACGTCGCAGGATGGCACGACCAATTCGGCCAGCATCGGCGCGACGCTGACCATCCCGATCTATTCGGGCGGCCGCACCTCGGCGCTGGTGCGCCAGTCGAAGGAATCGCTCGGCCAGGCCCGCATCGAAGTCGATGTCAGCCGCGACCAGGTGCGTCAGGCCGTGACCTCGGCATGGACGCAATATACCGCCGCGCAGCAAAGCGTCGCCGCCAACCGGCAGGTGATCGCCGCCGCGCAACTGGCGCTGAACGGCGTCATCGAGGAGCGCAATGTCGGCCAGCGCACCACGCTCGACGTGCTGAACGCGCAGAACGCCGTCATCACCGCCAAGATCAACCTGGCCAGCTCCGAGCGCGATGTGGTGGTGGCGAGCTATGCCATCCTTTCGGCGATCGGCCGCCTGTCGGTCGAGCGCCTGGCGTTGAATGTGGTGAAGTACAAGCCGGAAGAGCACTACAACGCCGTCAAGGACAAGTGGATCGGCCTGCGTACGCCGGACGGCCGCTGAGCGCCAGCGGCAGCCTGGATTCAGATTGGAGCGCCGCGCATCCATGGATGCGCGGCGCTATCTTTTCACCGACATGATCTCTGCTCAGCACGAAGGTTTTCGGTTCGGAGCCATGTCTAATCTGTTGAAATCCCGCATCTCCCGAGATTGGGGATTCTCGCGATGGCGATCCGTCGGCTACGCTGTCGCCATGATTCGAATCCGGCTTTGCCGGAACGGAAATCGAGAACGGGTCACAAGGGCGGCGGATGTGACGATGGCAACGGCAAGCAGCGCTCAGCGCGAACCTTCCATGGAAGAAATACTGGCTTCCATCAGGAGGATCATCGAAGACAGCGACACCGGCCGCAAGCAGCCGGGTGACGCCGACGAGTTGCGCCAGGATCTGCAGCCTGCGCCAGCCGCGCCGCCGGCCCGGAAGTCGAGGCGTTCCGCGCCGAGCTGCGCAGCCGCAGGCCGAAAGCAAGAAGCCGGTGCGCTGGCCGAGGTGCAGGCACAGCTGCGGCCGAGCCGGTCATAGCCGCGCATGGAAACGGCTCCGCATGGCAACGAAGGTGCGCGCCGAGGCTGCTCCGCCGGTCACGCCAAAGCGCGCCCGATGACGCTTGCCGAAGTGAGCGCCAGGATCGCCGCCGAGCCGAGCTCCGGCGGCCAGCGCGGAAGCGCCGGCCGGCCGAAGGCGGAACGATCGCCGATCGTCGCCGACTGGCGGCGCGAAATCGCGGCCGTGGGCGAGACAGGCGAAGCCGCTGCGGCCAGGCCGCTGAGTCGGCACAAGGTCGAGGCCGCAAGACGATCGGTAGCACGACACCGGAGGTCGAGACTGCGCCGGAGATCGAGGCTTCGCAGGATGAGCCTTCTGTCGAGCCGCTCGAGCCGCCTTCGCGCGGCGAGCATGGCGCGCCAGGCCGATGCGATGCCGCCCGTCCGGCGATCCTTTCCGAACATACGGGCCGGCAGGTCGCAGCCGCCTTCGGCGAGCTTTCCGATGCCTTTGCCAGCCGCAGCAAGAAGACCTTCGACGAGATGGCCGAGGAGATGCTGCGGCCGATGCTGCAGGACTGGCTGGACAACAATCTGCCGACGCTGGTCGAGCGCCTGGTGCGCGAGGAAATCGAGCGCGTGGCGCGCGGCGCGCAATAGCGTTATAGACCGATCCCGGATCAAGGCGCCGCCCTCGGGCGGCGCTTTTTGTTCGAGGGTTCTCAGCGATCGAGCGATTGAGACGGTGGCATCGAAAAGCCGCGCCGGCGACGATGCTGACGATCGCGGGACATAGTCAGATCGTCTTCGCGAGTTGCCTTGAATTGCTCGGCCACTATGTATTGGTCGTCGCCGTCTGTCAGTTGCCCGCGGTTGACTTGCCAACGGCCTTCCGATTTACACCGGACCAGCAAAATCCCGACAGCGCGGACCATTTTCCCATGCTTGAAAAGACCTACGACGCCAAAACCGTCGAGCCGAAGATCGCCAAAATCTGGGAAGAGGCCGACGCCTTTCGCGCCGGCGCCGGCGCGGAGGAGGGCGCGGAGGCCTTCACCATCGTCATCCCGCCGCCGAACGTCACCGGCTCGCTGCATATGGGCCACGCGCTCAACAACACGCTGCAGGACATCCTGGTGCGCTTCGAGCGCATGCGCGGCAAGAACGTGCTGTGGCAGCCGGGCATGGACCATGCCGGCATCGCCACGCAGATGGTGGTCGAGCGCCAGCTGATGGAAAAGCAGATCCATCGCCGCGATCTCACGCGCGAGCAGTTCATCGAGAAGGTCTGGGAGTGGAAGGCCGAATCCGGCGGCGCGATCTTCAACCAGCTGAAGCGGCTCGGCGCCTCTGCCGACTGGTCGCGCGAACGCTTCACCATGGACGAGGGCCTGTCCAAGGCCGTGCTCGAAGTGTTCGTCACGCTCTACAAGGAAGGGCTGATCTACAAGGACAAGCGCCTTGTCAACTGGGATCCGAAGCTGCTGACGGCGATTTCCGACCTCGAAGTCGAGCAGCAGGAGGTCAACGGCAACCTCTGGCATTTCCGCTATCCGATCGAGGGCGAGGCCTTCGATCCGGAAAACCCGAAGACCTTCATCACCGTGGCGACGACGCGCCCGGAGACCATGCTGGGCGACACGGCGGTGGCCGTGCATCCGGACGACGAGCGCTACCGGCATCTGGTCGGCAAGAACGTCGTGCTGCCGATCGTCGGCCGCAAGATCCCGGTCGTCGCGGACGAGTATTCCGATCCGGAAAAGGGCACCGGCGCGGTCAAGATCACGCCGGCGCATGATTTCAACGACTTCGAGGTCGGCAAGCGCCACAAGCTGCCGGCGATCAACATCCTGACCGTCGAGGCGGCCGATAACGCTCAAGGACAATGAGGATTTCCTCGCTGGCCTCGACGTGACGCCGGAGCGCCAGGCCGTCTGGGACGAACTCGACGGCCTCGACCGTTTCGTCGCGCGCAAGAAGGTCGTCGAGACTGATGGAGGCCGGCGGCTTCCTCGACAAGATCGAGCCGCACCGCCACGCCGTGCCGCATGGCGACCGCGGCGGCGTGCCGATCGAGCCGTTCCTGACCGAGCAGTGGTATGTCAACGCCGCCGAACTCGCCAAGCCGGCGATCGCCTCGGTGCGCGAGGGCCGCACCAATTTCGTGCCCGAAGAACTGGGAAAAGACCTATTTCGACTGGATGGAGAACATCCAGCCCTGGTGCATTTCGCGCCAGCTCTGGTGGGGCCACCAGATCCCGGCCTGGTACGGGCCGGACGGGCACGTCTTCGTCGAAAAGACCGAGGAGGAGGCGCTCGGCGCGGCCATCGAATATTATCTGGCGCTGGAAGGGCCGTGGAAGGCCTGGGTCGAGGACAAGCTCGAGAACTTCAAGCCGGGCGAGATCCTGACCCGCGACGAGGATGTGCTCGACACCTGGTTCTCCTCGGCGCTGTGGCCGTTCTCGACGCTGGGCTGGCCGGACAGACGCCGGAGCTGAAGACCTACTACCAGACCGACGTGCTGGTGACCGGCTTCGACATCATCTTCTTCTGGGTCGCCCGCATGATGATGATGGGCCTGCATTTCATGGACGAGGAGCCGTTCCACACCGTCTATGTGCATGCGCTGGTGCGCGACAAGAACGGGCAGAAGATGTCGAAGTCGAAGGGCAACGTCATCGATCCGCTCGACCTGATCGACGAGTACGGCGCCGATGCGCTGCGCTTCACGCTGACGATCATGGCGGCGCAGGGCCGCGACGTGAAGCTCGATCCGGCCCGCATCGCCGGCTACCGCAATTTCGGCACCAAGCTCTGGAACGCGACGCGCTTTGCCGAGATGAACGGGGTCGCGCGCAACGACGATTTCTGGCTGAACGACGCCAAGCTGACGGTCAACCGCTGGATCCTGACCGAGCTGACGCGCGCCGCGCGTGAGGTCACCGACGGCATCACCTCATACCGCTTCAACGAGGCGGCGGGCGCTGCCTACCGTTTCGTCTGGAACCTGTTCTGCGACTGGTATCTCGAACTGCTGAAGCCGGTGTTCATGGGCGACGGACGAGGCGGCCAAGGCCGAGAGCCGGGCCTGCGTCGCCTTCGTGCTCGACGAGATCTACAAGCTGCTGCATCCGATGATGCCGTTCATGACGGAGGAACTGTGGGCGCAGACGGCGGGCGAGGGCAAGGAGCGCGCCACGCTGCTCTGCCACGCCGCATGGCCGGCGCCGGACTTCGAGGACGCGGCCGCGGCCGCCGAGATCAACTGGCTGGTCGATCTCGTCTCCGGCATCCGCTCCGTGCGCTCGGAGATGAACGTGCCGCCGGCGGCGATCGCGCCGCTGGTGGTGGTCGGCGCCAACGACGAGACGCAGCGAGCGGCTCGACCGCCATGACTGCGCCATCAAGCGGCTGGCGCGGGTCGGCGACATTTCGCTGCAGGATGCCGCCCCCAAGGGCTCGGCGCAGATCGTGCTCGGCGAGGCGACGGTCTGCCTGCCGCTCGGCAACCTGATCGACCTGACCGCCGAGGCGGCGCGGCTGCAGAAGGAACTGGCCAAGGTGACCGAGGAGATCGCCCGCCTGCACAAGAAGCTGTCGAACGACAAATTCGTCGCCAGTGCGCCGGCCGAGATCGTGGAAGCGGAGCGTGAAAAGCTCACGGAATATCGCGAGGCGCAGGAGAAGCTTTCGGTGGCCCTCGACTCGCGTCCGCGATGCCGGCTGAGCGGCAGATTCGTGGCCTGTCGGAATGGCCTTGTCGGGCCCTTCCGCTGCCTTAAAAGCAGGCATTCCGCTACGTTAATGTTGACGTAAACGGAATGTTTTAGCCCCATTGTTGCCATAATGTAACAATGGGGCCAAACACCTGCAAAACCACCTGTTTTTGGGCCTTTTGGGACCGATTTTCCAAATTTTTTCGATCGATTTGCGTCGGTGATGCCATTTTAGGCCCATGCCGTAACGTCCATCACTTTGTCGAAAATGCGTTTGGCAAGGGTGTACATGTACGCCCCGCCAATTCGTTGTTGCGCCGTTAACCCGAATTGGTTCTAGCTTGCTGCACCAGTATTTTCGGGAGGGAATTCATGAACTATTTGCGTCTCAAAGCACTGCTGGGGGCAGGGTGCTTTTCGATGGCTTTGATCGGCTCGCGGGCATGCCGGCGGCTTGGAGCGCGGCGGCTACGATATCGACCTGCTGTTTGATCCGGCGCCGGTCACGGGCCGAGGTTTCCGCCACTTACGTGATGCCTCAGCGAGACCTGAAGAATGTCGTGGATATCGATCCGACGAATGGTCCGCTCAATTTGTTGGGCAGTCCCAACTCTGCCCGTGATACCGAGAGCTATTGGGTGCCGAGCGTCGGCATAAAGGCCGGCATCGGGACCCGTCGATTGCCTTGGTCGACTATTCCCAACCGATCGGGGCGTCCAGCAATCCCGGCGTCAATTGGGCCGGCGCGAACGGCAATATCGAGACCCAGGTAAGAGCGACGCCTTTGGCGCAACGTGTTCATACAAAATGGATCTCGGCAAAGGTCAGTTTCGTTTCATCGGCGGCGTGTTTCACGAGGATGTTTCGGGCTTCAAGGAACAGCTTGGTAGCCCCCATTCCTGCCATACTGGGTACTGGCATCGGGCGCCTTGATCTCGAAGGGCGACGGATGGGGATGGCGGGCCGGCGTCGCCTATGAGATTCCGGAAATCGCCCTGCGCGCGAGCCTGGTTTACAATTCGGCAGTCAAGCTCGACAACCTCGCTGGAACGCTTGACCTGACCCAGGTTCCTGGCTTCCTCAATCCGGCAAATCCGCTTTTGGGTAGCGTAACTGACGTCTACGGTTCCTCCGAGGTGCCGGACTCCGTGGAACTGAAGCTGCAGTCCGGCATAGCGCCGGGGTGGCTCGCCTTCGGCTCCATCAAGTGGATGAACTGGAGCGAATTGCAGAGCATTCCTTTCTGTCCGACTGCGACGAAGGGTTTGGTTGCCTGTACGACGACCAGTGCGGTCCGCGCCACTTCATTGGATTTGCTCTACAGGGACGGTTGGACCGTCTCCGGCGGCATTGGCCACAAGTTCAATGATCAATGGAGCGGCGCCGCAGCGCTCACCTGGGATCGTGGCACCGACCACCGGCCTCAGCGCTCAGACCGATACCTGGACAGTGAGTGGCGGTGTGGCTTACACGCCGACCCAGAACATCGAGCTTCGTTTCGGCGGGCGCGCTGGGCGTACTCACCAGCGGCATCCGATACACCCGGTCGTGGGCAGCGACGGTGTCACCTACGGCACCGACTACACTGCCGACTTCGGCAACGATCTTGTCTCGGCCATTTCGACTTCGTTGAAGGTTAAGTGGTAAGCCTTTCAAATTGAAAGCAAAAAGGCCGGGCAATGCCCGGCCTTTTTGTTGGGTCGGCGTCTTGGGTGGCGACACCGTCGCCGCGGTACCCAAGCTGCGTTGCAAATGCGCCGCACCATCGCCGCCTCCTGCGATTGTGACGTTTTAGCAACAGTTTATGAACAACCCCCGCGCTACAGTTCCGGTCCGAGGAAATTGCCCATTTCCCGCCATAAACCCGGCGCACCTCGAATATGTCTCGGGACACGCGCCAAAAGGCTCGGCGATGGGGCAGGCCGCACCGCCCGCGGCAAGGACGAGTATGGACGCCAAGGTAATCTCCAAGGCCAAGCTTCCCAGCCGCCACGTGACCGTCGGTCCGGCGCGTGCGCCGCATCGTTCCTATCTCTACGCGATGGGACTGTCGGCGGCCGAGATCGCGCAGCCGCTGGTCGGCGTCGCCTCCTGCTGGAACGAGGCGGCGCCCTGCAACATCTCGCTGATGCGCCAGGCGCAGGTGGTCAAGAAGGGCGTCGCGGCCGCCAGCGGCACGCCGCGCGAATTCTGCACCATCACCGTCACCGACGGCATCGCCATGGGCCACCAGGGCATGAAGTCGTCGCTGGTGTCGCGCGAGGTCATCGCCGATTCCGTCGAACTCACCATGCGCGGCCATTGCTACGATGCGCTGGTCGGTCTCGCCGGCTGCGACAAGTCGCTGCCCGGCATGATGATGGCCATGGTGCGGCTCAACGTGCCGTCGATCTTCATCTATGGCGGCTCGATCCTGCCCGGCAGCTATCGCGGCCGGCAGATCACCGTGCAGGACGTGTTCGAGGCGGTCGGCCAGCATTCGGTCGGCACGATCAGTGACGCCGAACTGCTCGAGATCGAACAGGCCGCCTGTCCTTCGGCCGGCTCCTGCGGCGCCCAGTTCACCGCCAACACCATGGCCACCGTCGCCGAGGCGATCGGGCTGGCGCTGCCCTATTCCTGCGGCGCGCCGGCGCCTTACGAGATGCGCGACCGCTTCAATTTCGCCTCCGGCGAAAAGATCATGGAGCTGATCGCCAAAAACATCCGGCCGCGCGACATCGTCACGCTGAAGGCGCTGGAGAATGCGGCGACGGTGGTGTCGGCCACCGGCGGTTCGACCAATGCAGCACTGCACCTGCCGGCGATCGCGCACGAGGCCGGGATCAAGTTCGACCTCTTCGACGTCGCCGCGATCTTCGAGAAGACGCCCTATATCGCCGACCTCAAGCCGGGCGGCAAATATGTCGCCAAGGACATGTTCGAGGCCGGCGGCATTCCGCTCTTGATGAAGACGCTGCTCGACCACGGCTATCTGCATGGCGACTGCCTGACGGTGACTGGCCGCACTTTGGCCGAAAATATGGAGCATGTTGCCTGGAATGACAGCCAGGATGTGGTCCGTCCCGCCAACCGGCCAATCACCCAGACCGGCGGTGTTGTGGGCTTGAAGGGCAACCTTGCCCCCGAAGGCGCGATCGTGAAGGTCGCGGGCATGTCGGAACTGAAATTCTCGGGTCCGGCGCGTTGCTTCGATTCGGAAGAGGAGTGCTTCGAGGCGGTCACGCAACGCAACTACAAGGAAGGCGAGGTTCTCGTCATCCGCTACGAGGGTCCGCGCGGCGGTCCGGGCATGCGCGAGATGCTGTCGACGACGGCGGCTCTCTACGGCCAGGGCATGGGCGGCAAGGTGGCCCTGATCACCGACGGACGCTTTTCGGGCGCGACGCGTGGCTTCTGCATCGGCCATGTCGGGCCGGAAGCGGCCGTGGGCGGACCGATCGGATTGCTGAAGGACGGCGACGTGATCTCGATCGATGCGGTCAACGGCACGATCGAGGTCGATCTGTCCGATGCGGAACTGGAGACGAGGGCGAAGAGTTGGAAGGCGCGCACGACCGACTATCAGTCGGGCGCGATCTGGAAATATGCGCAGACGGTTGGGTCGGCTCGCGACGGCGCGGTCACCCATCCCGGCGGTGCGAAAGAAACACATTGCTATGCGGATATCTGAGGTGTTGAGGTCGTCTGTCTTTTCGGCACTGGTCGCGGTAGCGACCTTTGGCGCCGTGGGCCAGGCCATGGCCTTCGACGACAAGGTGTTCGACGACAAGACCGGCGTGAAGCCGCAATCCAGCCCGTGGGCGGTGTTCCAGTTCGGCTTCTCCGCCTACAAGAGCGGCCACAAGGAGCAGGCGGTCGAGGCCTATAAATACGCCGCCGAGAACGGCCAGATCGGCGCCACCTGGAAGCTCGCACGCATGTATGCCGAGGGCGACGGCGTGACGCGCGACGACTATGCGGCCTTCAAGTTCTTCTCAGAGATCGTCGACCAGGATGTCGAGCCGGGCTCGCCCGAGGAAAGCTACGTGTCGGACGCCCTGGTGGCGCTGGGCGACTATTTGCGGAAAGGCATTCCCGGCAGCCCGGTCGAGGAAAACGAAGTGGCGGCGCAGGAATATTACATGCGCGCGGCCGCCAACTACCGCAATCCGAACGCCCAGTTCGAGATGGGCCAGATGTTCCTGAAAGGCGAGGGCGGCGTCAAGGCAAGCGTCAAGCAGGCCGGACGCTGGTTCCAGCTCGCCGCCGAAAAAGGCCATGCCGGCGCCCAGGCGACGCTCGGCAACCTCCTGTTCCAGAGCGGCAAGATCGTGCGTGGGCTGGCGATGATGACGGCCGCGCTTGAACGCGCGGCACCGGCCGACCAGCCCTGGATCCGCAACATGCAGGAAGAGGCGTTTGCGGCGGCCGGCGAGGCCGACCGCCGCACGGCCATCTCGCTGGCCGACGACATCCTCACCAAGGGCGGCGGCGATCAATAAGCGGGCTGCCGCTGGTCCAGGACGTCCACTTCTCACTCGCTGGAAATCAGTTCTCTGTGGGCTCCGCCGGCACCCGGCCTGGCGCCGGTGTCGAGATCGACGTGGGGTGCACCGGCGGCGGCTTGGCTGCCGGGCAATCATCGTGGATCTTGGTCCACGAGGTGTTGTTGAGCACCATCTCGCAGCGGGCGAGGTGGCTCTCGTCACCCAGTGTCAGGCAGGCGACCTGACCAACCTGGAACGATTTGCCGTTGGCGAGGCATTCCTGCGCGGCGAGCACCGGCGTGGCTGTCGCCATCGCAAGCGTGGCACTTGCCATCGCAAGCGTGGCACTTGCCAGCACGAGCCGGCAGGCGATCGGGCAGAGATCGGATCGGATGGTCATGGAACCCCGGCCACCATGATGATTTCGCATCAAACGCGCGATTTGTGGCGATATGAGGTCCGCTCGGGCTGTGCCGGCCGGCGCCCGGCCGGGCCGCTTAGGCCGGCTGCAGCGCCAGGTCGATCGCCACCGGCACATGGTCGGATGGCTTTTCCCAGGCGCGGACGTGTTTTTCGATCGAGGCCGAGGAGAAACGATTGGCAGCTTCGGGCGACAAGAGCAGATGGTCGATGCGGATACCGTTGTTCTTCTGCCAGGCGCCGGCCTGATAATCCCAGAAGGTGTAGGCATCGCCAGAGTCGGTGACGGCGCGCACCGCTTCGGTGAAGCCGAGGTTCTTCAGCCGGCGGAAGGCCTGCCGGGTCTCAGGCTGGAACAGCGCGTCGCCCAGCCAGTTTTCCGGGAATTTTGCGTCGATCGGCTCGGGGATGACGTTGTAGTCTCCGGCCAGCACCAGCGCCTCTTCCAGCAAAAGCCGCTGCTCGGCCCAGCGTTCCAGCCGCGCCATCCAGGACAGCTTGTAGGGAAACTTCTTCTCGTCATCGATCGGGTTGCCGTTCGGCAGATAGAGCGAGGCAACGCGCAAGGCGCCCTTGTCGGTCGAGAACACGCCTTCGATGAAACGCGCCTGCTCGTCAGCATCGTCGCCCGGCAGGCCTCTGATGACCTCGTCGAAACGCAGCTTCGACAGGATGGCGACGCCGTTAAAACCCTTCTGGCCATGGGTCTCGACATTGTAGCCCAGCGCCTCGATCTCGGCGCGCGGGAACTGTTCGTCGACCGTCTTGATCTCCTGCAGGCAGACGATGTCGGGCGCGCTTTCGCTCAGCCAATGGGTGAGGTTGCCGATGCGGGCGCGAACGCCGTTGATGTTCCAGGTGACGATTTTCATGGCAGCCTCAGGAATCCGGCGGAAGACGTTCGACGAGGCCGATCGTATTGCCTGCCGGATCCTTTAGAAAGGCCATCCATTCGCTTTCCCCTGCCGGCCCGAACTGGCCCTCCGTGTCGCGATGGACGAGCGCCGGCGGCGCGGTGAAAGGAATGCCTGATGCTTTTGCCTCGGCGTGGAAGGCTTCGAGGCCCGCTATGTCGAGATAGACGATCCCCGCCGGCACGCCATCGGTGAAGAACAGCCGCACGTCGCCGGCCATGATGAAGGCGATGCCGGGTGGATCGTAGCGGGCGTGAACGCGCATGCCGAGCACGTCGCGCCAGAAGGCCAAAGTCGTGTCGAGATCGCGCCCGGCCGAGAGCGCGACCTGACGGACCGCGCCGATGGCAGGCATCCGTTTCGTCGCTAGACTGAGAAACTGGTGCCGCAGCCGCAGGAGGCGACGGCGTTCGGGTTCCTGATCTGGAACGACTGGCCCATCAGGTCGTCGACGAAATCGATCACCGAGCCGCCCATATAGACCAGCGACAGATCGTCGATCAGCACGGTGGCGCCGTCCTTCTCGATGGCGACGTCGTCGTCGTTGCGCGTGTCGACCAGGTCGAACTTGTAGGAAAAGCCGGAGCAGCCGCCGCCTTCGACGGAGACACGCAGCGCCGTCTTGCCGGCTTCGCCCGAGACAATCTTGGCGATCCGCCTGGCGGCGGCGTCGGTCATCTCGACTTTCATGGCAGTCTTGGCATCCGCGCCCATCGGCGTCACCTTGCTTTCGGTTTCACATGATAGGTATGAAGCGGGAAGGGGCAAGTCAACTGCGGCGGCATCAGCCATGACAAGTGAGCTTGGCGACATCGGGTTCGGCTATCGGCCGCGCGCGGCCTATGCCAGCGATCCGGCCAAGTCGCGCGGGCGGCTGTTCGACGAGGTGGAGAGCCCGACCCGCACGCCGTTCCAGCGCGACCGCGACCGCATCATCCATTCGACGGCCTTTCGCCGGCTGAAGCACAAGACGCAGGTATTCGTTGCCCATGAAGGCGACCATTACCGCACAAGGCTGACGCATTCGATCGAGGTGGCGCAGATCGCGCGGGCGCTGGCGCGGGCGCTGCGCGGCGACGAGGATCTCGCCGAGGCGGTGGCGCTGGTGCACGATTTCGGCCACACGCCCTTCGGCCATACCGGCGAGGAAGCGCTGAACGAGAAGATGGCCGCCTGGGGCGGCTTCGACCACAATGCGCAGTCGCTGCGCGTGGTGACGCGGCTGGAGCGGCGCTATGCCGAATTCGACGGGCTGAACCTGACCTGGGAAACGCTGGAAGGGCTGGTCAAGCACAATGGCCCGCTGACGGATGCCAAGGGGCAGGGCCTCAAGGGCCTGGTGCCGCAGGCGATCCGCGACTATTCGGAGCTGCACGACCTGGAACTCGACCGCTTCGCCGGCATCGAGGCGCAATGCGCGGCGATCGCCGACGACATCGCTTACAACACCCATGACATCGACGATGGGCTGAGATCGGGCTTCCTGACGCTGGACATGCTGGAAGACGTAACCCTGCCGGGCTCGATCCTGAAAAGCGTGCGCGCGCGCTATCCGGCGCTCGATGACGTGCGCACCGGCCACGAGCTGATGCGCCGGCAGATCACCATGATGGTCGAGGACGTGATCGCCTCCACCACCGCCAATCTCGAGCGCCTGAAGCCGGAAAGCGCCGATGCGGTGCGGGCGGCGGGCGAGACGATGGTGACGTTCTCGGCCGATATGGCGGCGACCGAGAAGGAACTGAAGGCCTTCCTCTACAAGCACCTCTACCGCCACAGCGAGGTGATGCGCGTGCGTGGCGACGCCGAGCAGATCGTCAGGGACCTGTTCGACGTCTATTTCGCCGACCCGCGCGCCATGCCCGATGGCTGGCGCGAAGGGCTCGATAGGGCGCAGGACCGCATCAAGGCGCGCAGCGTCGCCGATTTCCTGGCCGGCATGACCGACACCTATGCCTTGAAGGAACACCGCCGTTTGTTTGACCATACGCCGGATTTAAGCTAGGGCGGGCGCGATTTTGCCGGCCAACGAGCCGGTCACCCCGCAAAGCTGCCAGAGCCAGTACCCATGAACATCTTCGCCGATTTCACCGCGCGAATCATCAAAGCTGTCGAAGCGCTTGATTTGAAAGACAAGGAGGGCGCATCGCCCGACCTGTCGCGTATCGCCGTCGAGCCGCCGCGCGACGCCAGCCATGGCGATCTCGCGACCAATGCGGCGATGGTGCTGGCGAAGCCCACCGGGCAGAACCCGCGCGCGCTGGCCGAAAGGCTGGTGCAGGCGCTGCGCAACGACGCCGATGTCGCCGCCGCTGAGGTCGCCGGCCCGGGCTTCGTCAATCTCAGGCTCAAGGACGGCTTCTGGCAGGCGCATCTGACGGCGCTGCTCGGCGAGGGCCGCAACTATGGCCGTTCCAACATTGGCGGCGGCAAGAAGACCAATGTCGAATATGTCTCGGCCAATCCGACCGGGCCGATGCATGTCGGCCATTGCCGGGGCGCGGTGGTTGGCGACACGCTGGCCAATCTGATGGCCTTCGCCGGCTATGACGTGACCAAGGAATACATCATCAACGATGCCGGCGCGCAGATCGACGTGCTCGGCCGCTCGGTCTATGCTGCGCTATCGCGAGGCGCTCGGCGACGAGATCGGCGAGATTCCGCCTGGCCTTTATCCCGGCGATTACTTGGTTCCGGTCGGCCAGGCGCTGGCGAAAGAGTTCGGCCGCAGCCTGCTGCAAATGCCGGATGACGAGGCGCTGGCCATCGTCAAGGACCGCACCATCGACGCGATGATGGCGATGATCCGCGAGGATCTGGCGCTGCTCAACGTGCATCACGACGTGTTCTTCTCCGAGCGCACGCTGCATGCCGACAATGCCAGGAAGATCCGCTCGGCGATCAACGATCTGACGCTGAAGGGCCACATCTACAAGGGCAAGCTGCCGCCGCCCAAGGGCGAGAAGCCGGACGACTGGGAAGATCGCGAGCAGACGCTGTTCCGCTCGACCGCGGTCGGCGACGACATGGACCGGGCGCTGGTCAAGTCGGACGGCTCGTTCACCTATTTCGCCGCCGACGTCGCCTATCTCAAGGACAAGGTCGACCGCGGCTTCGTCGACCTGATCTATGTGCTCGGCGCCGACCATGGCGGCTACGTCAAGCGGCTGGAAGCGCTGGCGCGGGCGATTGCCGGCGACGAGGTGAAGCTCACCGTGCTGCTTTGCAATCTGGTCAAGCTGTTTCGCGACGGCGAACCGGTCCGGATGTCGAAAGCGGGCGGGCGATTTCGTCACGCTGCGGGAAGTGGTTGAGGAGGTGGGCCGCGACGCGGTGCGCTTCATGATGCTTTACCGCAAGAACGACGCGCCGCTCGACTTCGACTTCGCCAAGGTCACCGAACAGTCGAAGGACAATCCGGTGTTCTACGTGCAGTACGCCTCGGCGCGCTGCCATTCGGTGTTCCGGCAGGCGAGCGAGCAACTGGGCGAAGCCAATTTCGACCGCAACCGGCTGGCCGCGGCTGTGGCGTCGCTGACCGACGAGGGCGAAATCGGCCTGATCCGGAAGCTGGCTGAATATCCCCGGCTGATCGAATCCGCGGCCCTTGCGCTGGAGCCGCACAGGCTGGCATTCTACCTCTACGATCTGGCGTCCAGCTTCCATGGACACTGGAACCGGGGCACCGATAATCCCGACTTACGTTTTGTTAAGGTTAACGACCGACAATTGACGTATGCCAGACTAGGGCTGGTGCAGGCTGTTTCGGACGTTTTGACGTCCGGCCTGACGCTGATCGGGGCTGATGCGCCCACCGAAATGCGTTAGGTTTGACTAAAAAACCTGTCACCTTTTGCCCACATTGCGCTGGTATGGGCCAACCCTGCGCGACGTCCATGGCGTCCGAATGTGTGCGAGTTCGGGAACAATAATGGCAGACAGAACCCAGCTGAGAACAGCCGACCATAACGACATCGCTGACGATGATCCGTTCGCGGAACTGACCAGGATCATGGGTTTCGACCCGCGCCAGCCGGTAAAGCCGCAGGCGCCTGCAGCGCCGAAGGCTGCTCCGGCCGACCAGCTTGTCGAAGAGGGCGATTTCGATATCGACCTCGAGAAGGAGCTGATGGGTGAGTTCGGCGCCGATGAGGGCGCCGCGCAGCGCCAGGAGCCGGCTTTCGAAATCTGTTGCCGCCAGGATGAACGACGAGCTTGCTGCATCGCTCGAACAGGATTTCGTATTCGACGACCCGGCGGATCACTTTGCGCCCGTCGCCGAGGTTGCCGCGCCCCAGGTCGAGGCTGCCTTCGGTGATGATTTCGATCAGGCGGTCGCCAGCTCGCTGGAAGACGTGTCGCCGCTCGACGACGATATGCCGATGGACGCCGAGCTTGCCGCTTCGCTCGATCAGGAATTCCAGCTCGACGATCATCCCACGACCGACACGGCCGAACATGAAGCAGAGCACGCCGCCGCGGAGCAGGTCGCGCCGGCTGTCGAAGCCGCATTCGATGACGATTTGGACGATGCCGTATCCCTGTCGCTTGAGGACGAGCTGACACTCGACGATCACGCGCCGTTCGACGATGAAGTGCCGGCGGAGGATCATCACGCAACTGCTGCCGCTGTCGAACATCCGGCGCCGGTCCAGATTGCCGAGGAAGCCGACCGTCAGATTCCCGAAGCGGAGTTTTCCGACCATTTCGACGAGGCGATGGCCGATGTCGATATGGATATGGCCGACGTCGATATGGATTTCGATGTCCGGGCCGAAGAACCGACCGAAATCGATGAACCTCTGGCTGTCGAAGCGCCTGTCGAGGCTGTCGAAGCACCTGTCGAGGCGGCTTATGTCGCCGAAGCCGATAATGACGACGTTCCCGAGATTGATGCTCGCGAGGTTGCCGCGCAGGGCGCGTTTGACGACGATTTCGACCTCGGCATCGACGAGGGGCCGGCCGAGGCTGCCGAAGAGCAGGTTGCCGAAAGCGCCGCCGCGGAGCCGACGGCGCCCGCCGCGGTTGCGGCCGAGCCGGCAAGACCTGTTGCCGCCGCAGACGATCGGAGCCTGGAAGACGAACTGAACGCGCTGCTTGGCGCCATGACCGCGCGGCCGGTACCCGTCGCCGCGAAGGAGCCCGCGCCGGTTCAACAGCCGGCGATCGAGGCGGAAACGGCCTCTGCCCATCAGGCCGATCCCATCGAAGAACTCGATTGGGATCTTGACGAACATGAGCCTGCAGAGACGCAGCAGCATCATGAGGCGGCCCAGGCTGCCGATGCCGATCTCGACATTGATCTCGCCGGCGAGCTCGATGGTGAGGATTTCAGGGCTGAGACTGTGGCAGCTGCCGACGTCGCGTTCGACGACGAGGCGTTCGATGCCGCCTTTGCCAAGGGTATCAACCTTGGCCAGGAATGGACCGTGGCCACGATGTATCGGACCTTGGTCCGAACGAAGTCGGCCCTTGGTCACGATGTATCGGACCCTGGTCACGACGGATCGGACCGTGATCACGATGGCGCGGGACGCACCGCTGTCGGGGAAGGCTTTGCCCATTCGGCGGACTGGATGCGCTCGACGCCGCCAGAACCGGCCCGCTCGTGGAGCCGGGTGACACCGGTTGCCGCGCCTCCGGTGCAGGCCTCGTTCTCGGCCCAGCCTATGGCCTCGGCGCCGCCAGTTGCTTCAGCGCCGGCTTCCGCGGCGCCCGCGTACCAGCAGGAGCCGATCGAAGAGATCGCCGCCCAAGTCGAGCCTGAGCCGGTGCGGCACGAACAGCCTCGCCTATGACGAGATGCCCGATGTCGAGACGGTCGATGTGCCGGAGCGCGTCGTCGCGCTGGCCGACGACCTCGATATTCCCGAGCTCAATTTCGAGGAAGATCGAGCCGGCTGCGTCCGCCTATGACGATCTCGACGCCGAATTCGCCGGCCTGCTCACCGAGATGAACGCCGTGGAGGTGCGCCGCGCCGCCGGCGCGCAGCGCGGCCTATGACGACGAATCCTACAGTGCCGGGTTCAGTCCGGGCTATGAGCCGCGACGAAGCAGCGCCGCCTATGCGGCGCGGCCGGCCGAAGTGCTTGCCGCGACGACGACCGCTGCCTACGCCGCTGCCGCGGGCGGCTTCGACATGGACAATCTGCCCGGCAGCCAGCCGGTTTCGCAGGCTGACGATTTCGCCGTCGACGAACTCGACTACGATCCTGAACTGGACGAGGCGATGTCGGTGCCCGGTCTGGCCGAGCAGGAGGCCGCAAAGCCGCGCAGCCGCGGCCTGATGGTCGCCGCGATCGTCGGCGCGGTGGCGATCGCCGGTGGCCTTGGCGCCTTTGCCTTGTCGTTCGGCGGCAAGGGCGGCAGCGAAGCGCCGGTGATCGTCAAGGCCGACAACGCGCCGATCAAGGTCAAGCCGGAAAACCCGGGCGGCGCCGTCGTGCCGAACCAGGACAACAAGGTCTATGACGCGGTGGCCAAGGGCACCAAGCCGGCCGAGCCGGTGCAGGAGAAGCTGGTCACCAACACCGAAGAGCCGGTGGATGTGAAGGCGCAAGGAGCCGGAAAGCCGCGTCGTCGATCTTTCACCCGACGATACCGATGCTGCTCCCGGCACCGATGCAGCGGGCAATGCCCCGCGGCCGCGATGCCAGGCGCGGATACGTCCGGGAACGCCGATGCCGCGCCGGCGCCGAAATCCGAGGACCGCATCGCGCAGGTTCTGCAGGAAGCCGACAAGGGTACCAACCCCGATGTCGTCGCCGTTGCGCCGCGCAAGGTGCAGGACCATGGTGGTCAAGCCCGACGGCTCGCTGGTTGCCGCGTGAGGATCCGGCGCCGGCGGCGCCGCAGGTTGCGGCAGCCGAGCCGACCGATCCGGCGCCGCAGCATGTCGCTCCGGCCGCGCAGGCCGATGCGGAGCAGACCGGCACCGTGGCGCCCGCCACCGATCAGGCAAGGATCAGCGACGACAGGCAGTACCGATCAGGCCGAGACCGCCAAGCCGGTCAAGCCGGCGACAGCCGGCACGCCGAAGGCTGAAGCCAAGGCCCAGTCCGCCAACACGCCGGCGACGACGGTTGCCGTGGCGCCGCAGCGCCCGTCCGATCAGCCGGTCGACGTGGTCGGCGAGGTCAAGCCCGACCAGGTCGCCTCCATATCCGGCGACCGCAGCAGCGACAGGCGGTGGTTCGTGGTCGATGCAGATCGCTTCGCAGCCGACGGTCGAAAGCGCCCAGTCGACCTATCAGGATCTGCAGCGCCGCTATGGCAGCGTGCTTGCCGGCCGCACCGCCAACATCGTCAAGGCCGAGATCGCCGGCAAGGGAACCTTCTACCGTGTCCGCGTTCCGGCGCAGTCGCGCAACGATGCGATCAATCTGTGCACCAGCTACAAGGCTGCCGGCGGCAACTGCTTCGTGTCGCGCTAGATCAGTTGAAACCACATCGAAAACCGGCGCAGTCCCGAATGGCCGCGCCGGTTTTTTCATGTGGAAGCGTCACGCGGCATTCCGAGGCGCGTGCGATCCGGGATGATTCCCTTTGTTCGCATGAAGCTCTAAGCTTGTTGGCATGACCGAATCAAAATCCATGATCCTCGGCTGTGCCGGGAAATCGCTCACCCGCGACGAAATCCGCTTCTATCGCGACGACGGCCCTGGGGCTTCATCCTGTTTGCCCGCAACATCGGCGAGCCCGAGCAGATCCGCGATCTGGTCGCCTCGATGCGCGACTGCATCGGGCGTCCGGACGCGCCGGTGTTCATCGACCAGGAAGGCGGCCGGGTGCAGCGCCTGCGGCCGCCGCTGGCGCCGAACTATCCGGCCGGCGGCGCGCTCGGCGCGCTGTGGCGCAACGACCATGACGCCGGGCACGCGCGCCGCCTGGCTGATGGCGCGGCTGCATGCGTTCGACCTGCTGCGCTACGGCATCACCGCCGATTGCCTGCCGGTGCTCGACGTGCCGATCGAGGGCGCCAGCGACGTCATCGGCGCGCGCGCCTATGGCAAGGAGCCAGGCGCCGGTCATCGAGCTTGGCCGCGCGGCGGCCGAAGGGCTGATGTCGGGCGGCGTGCTGCCGGTGATGAAGCACATTCCCGGGCATGGACGGGCCTTTGCCGACACGCATTTCGAACTGCCGACCGTCGATACGCCTCGCTCGAGCGATCTGCAGCGGCATGATTTCGCCCCGTTCAAGGCGCTCAACCATCTGCCGATGGCGATGACGGCGCATGTCGTCTACAGCGCCATCGATCCGAACAACCCGGCGACGACCTCGGGCAAGGTCATCGACGAGATCATCCGCCGCGAGATCGGCTTCGACGGGCTGTTGATGAGCGACGACACCTCGATGAAGGCACTTTCTGGGGATTTCCCGACAAAGGCGGCCGCGATCCTTGCGGCGGGCTGCGATCTCGTCCTTCACTGCAATGGCGTTTTCGAAGAGATGGCCGGCATCGCATCGCGGACGACGGGGCTTGAAGGCAAGTCGCTGGAGCGCGCCGAGCGGGCGCTGACCTATATAAAGGACCGCGACGCGGCCGAAGAAACCGAGATACGCGCCGAGTTTGCCACCTATTTCGATGCGGTGGCCTAAGCAAAGGAAGAGACAAGGGCAAGTGGCGGAAACATTGGACAGCAAGGCCGCGAAGGCCGCACCGATGGACCGTCTGTGGGCCGAGAACGACGATTCCCGCGCTGACCGGCGATCCGTCGCTGGTCGTCGACGTCGCCGGCTTCGAAGGCCCGCTCGATCTGCTGCTGCATCTTGCCCGCAACCAGAAGGTCGATCTGGCGCGCATCTCGATCCTGGCGCTGGCCGAGCAATATCTGGCCTTCGTCGAGAAGGCGAGGGCGCTGCGGCTCGAGCTTGCCGCCGACTATCTGGTGATGGCGGCGTGGCTGGCCTTCCTCAAGTCGAAGCTTCTGATCCCCAAGCAGCCGGGCGAGGAAGGCGAAAGCGGCGAGGAACTGGCGGCGGTGCTGCAGTTCCGGCTGAAGCGGCTGGAAGCCATGCGCGACGCCTCGGCGCGGCTGGTCAACCGCAACCGGCTCGGCCGCGACGTGTTCGCGCGCGGCATGCCGGAAATGGTCATCATCGAGAAGCGCAACGCCTATTCGGCCTCGCTCTACGATCTGCTCACCGCCTATGCCCAGCAGCGCCAGAAGCAGGCGATCAACAATGTGACGATCGCCAGGCGCGGCGTGTGGTCGCTCAAGGACGCGCGCGACATCCTGACCAGGCTGGTCGGGACGCTGCGCGACTGGACCGCGCTGGACAGCTTCCTGATCGAGTATCTGACCAGCCCGGAAGAGCGGCGCACGGCGATCGCCAGTTCGTTTGCCGCGACGCTGGAACTGGTGCGTGAAGGCAAGATGGAGATGCGGCAGGACCAGGCGTTCGCGCCGCTCTATCTGCGCGGCCGCGCGCAAGGCAATCAAGGCAGTCGAGGTGGCATCATGAGCGAACGCGCCAACGCTTCGGTCATTCCGTTCAAGGTCGACGACGAGACCGAGGAAGGCGCCGTCGAGCAGGGGACGGTCGCAGAACCCGGCCGAGCGGCTGCATCTGGCGGAAGCCGTGCGCATGGCCGAGGCGATCGTCTTCGCCAGCGCCGAGCCGGTCAGCGAAAAACAGCTCGCCGCGCGCCTGCCCGACGGCATCAACATTGCCGCGGCGATGGCCGATCTGCAGCAGATCTACGCCGGCGCGGCGTCAATCTGGTGCGCGTCGGCGATGCCTGGGCGTTCCGCACCGCCGGCGACCTCGCCTTCCTGATGAGCCGCGATACCGTGCAGCAGAGGAAGCTTTCGCGCGCGGCGCTCGAAGTGCTGGCGATCATCGCCTACCACCAGCCGGTGACGCGCGCCGAGATCGAGGACATCAGAGGCGTCGAAACGTCAAAGGGCACGCTGGACACGCTGATGGAGACGGAGTGGGTGCGCATGCGCGGCCGGCGCAAGACGCCCGGCCGTCCCGTCACCTACGGCACCACCGAGAGCTTCCTCGACCATTTCGCGCTGGAGGAGATCCGCGATCTTCCCGGCATGGAGGAACTGAAGGGCGCCGGGCTGCTTTCCGCCCGTATGCCGTCGAATTTCTCGATGCCGCTGCCGCCGGCGGACCCGGATGCGCTGACCGAGGACGAGGATCCGCTGACCGACATCGACCTCGAGGAACTCGGCCTGCTGACGCCGCGCGTCACGGAAGATTGACCGCAAGCCGCTGTCAAAAGCCGCGTTCCGCCTGTAGATGCGCCGATTGGTAGCGGGCCGCACTGCCGAAAATGCGTGACATCCGGCGCGCCTTCATAAACTTTGTCGCGGTTCTGTTTGAATCCCAACGCGAAAGCGCATAGATCATCGCCAGGGAAAACATTCGAGAGAGATTTGCAATGGGTTCATTTTCGATTTGGCACTGGCTGATCGTGCTGGTGATCGTGCTGCTGGTGTTCGGCCGCGGCAAGATTCCCGAGCTGATGGGCGACATGGCCAAGGGCATCAAGAGCTTCAAGAAGGGCATGGCCGACGACGAAGTTGCCGACGACAAGCGCACCGTCGAGCACCGGGCCGACGAAACCGTTTCGGCGGCGAAGGAAAAAGCCAGCAAGAGCTGAGCCTAAGGTTGTTGCTTTGTGCATGTCGTTGTCCCAAAACCGCGTCGCACTTTTGAGCGACATGCATTAGTCGGAACAGATTGCCATGTTTGAAGTCGGCTGGACCGAAATGCTGGTGATCGCGATCGTCATGATCGTGGTCGTCGGGCCGAAGGATTTGCCCAATATGCTGCGCACCTTCGGCCGCACGACGGCGAAGCTGCGCGCCATGGCCGCCGACTTCCAGAAGCAGTTCAACGAGGCGCTGAAGGAAGCCGAACTCGACGACGTCAAGAAGTCGGTCGATTCGCTTCGGGGCCTCAATCCGGCGGCCGAGATCCGCAAGCAGCTCAATCCGTTCGAGCAGGCGGCAGCCGATGTCCGCGCCGGCGTCGACGCGGCGATGAAGCCGAAGCCGGCCGTCGATCCCGCAGCGCCGGCGGCAGAGACGCCGCAGGCGGCCGAGCCGCTGAAGAACGGCGCGACGGTGATGCCCGGTGTCAACGGACCGGAAACGGTGCCGGCCGCTCCGATCTTTCCGGCGATGACCGACGATGCGGTGGTGACACCGGCAGTGGCTGCAACGCCAGCGCCGCAAAAGGCGCCGGCTGAAGAAGGCGGCGGCATCGAAGCAAGCGGCAAGGCTACCCGGCGGCCAAGGTAGCACCGGCTAAAGCCAGCGCTTGCAAAAGTCTGCCAAGCCGGCAGCCGCCAAGGCGCGCCGCGCAAAGGCTGAGCCGAAGCCTGCGCCGGCGAAAAAGCCGGCGGCCAAGAAGACGGCGGGGGCCGCCAAGTGAGCGTTTCGGATACGGAAAAGGACGAGATCGAAAAGTCGTCGGCTCCGCTGATGGAGCATCTGATCGAGCTGCGCCGGCGGCTGATCTGGTCGATCGGCGGCTTCTTCGTCGCCTTCCTCGTCTGCTTCTTCTTCGCCAAGCGGTTGTTCAACCTGCTGGTCGTCCCGTTCAAATGGGCGACGCAATGGGCGGGGCTCGACCCGCACAAGGTCGAGCTGATCTACACGGCGCCGCAGGAATTCTTCTTCACCCAGGTCAAGCTCGCCATGTTCGGCGGCATGGTCATCGCCTTTCCGCTGATCGCCACGCAGATCTACAAATTCATCGCGCCCGGCCTCTACAAGAACGAGCGCAACGCCTTCCTGCCGTTCCTGATCGCCTCGCCGATCCTGTTCCTGATGGGCGCGTCGCTGGTCTATTTCTTCTTCACGCCGATGGTGATGTGGTTCTTCCTCGCCATGCAGCAGGCCGGCACCAACGACCAGGTGCAGATTTCGCTGCTGCCGAAAGTGTCGGAATATCTCAGCCTGATCATGACGCTGATCTTCTCCTTCGGCCTGGTGTTCCAGCTGCCGGTGGTGACCAGCCTGATGACGCGCGTCGGCATGCTGTCGTCCAAGGCGTTGGTCGAGAAGCGCAAATGGGCGATCGTCATCGCTTTCGTCGTGGCGGCCGTGCTGACGCCGCCGGATCCGATGAGCCAGATCGGCCTCGCCATTCCGACCATCCTGCTCTACGAGGTCGCCATCTGGTCGGCGCGGCTGATCGAACGCAGCAAGGAACGGGACCGACTGGCGCGCGAGAAACAGGACGCTGCAGCAGAAGCGGCGGAGAAGGCGGCGGACGCATCCTCGACGCAGGCTCCAAGCTAGGCAGAAGCGAAAAAGGTGGCGGGCGCGTTTCGCCCGTCTTGCATCGATCAAGGATGCGGTTTACGCCCTCTGGCCTTAGCCAAGGACGAAACAAACCATGCTTGACATCAAATGGATTCGCGACAACCCGAAGGCCCTTGTCGAGGCGCTGGTGAAGCGCTCGTGGTCGGGCGACGACGCGCAATCCACCGTCGATGATCTGATCGCCAGGGACGAGGCGCGGCGCGAGCATCTGACCGAGCTGCAGACCAGGCAGGAACGCCGCAACGCCGCCTCGAAAGAGATCGGCAACGCCATGCGTTCGGGCGACGCTGCGCTTGCCGAAAAGCTGAAGGCCGAGGTCGGCGAGATCAAGGCCTTCATCCAGAATGGCGAGGCGCGCGAGCGCGAGCTCGACAAGGCGCTGAACGATGCGCTGGCGGTGCTGCCCAATGTGCCGCTCGACGACGTGCCGGTCGGCAAGGACGAGCACGACAATGTCGTCAAGCACACCGTCGGCAAGGTGCCGACGCGGCCGAACTGGGTGAAGGAGCATTTCGAGATCGGCGAAGCGCTCGGCATGATGGATTTCGAGCGCGCGGCAAAGCTGTCGGGTTCGCGCTTCACCGTGCTGAAGAGCGGGCTTGCGCGCATGGAACGCGCGCTCGGCCAGTTCATGCTCGACCTGCACACGACCGAGCATGGCTATGAGGAAGTGATCCCGCCGCTGATGGTGCGGGACGAGGTTCTCTATCGGCACCGGCCAGCTGCCGAAATTTGAGGATGACCTGTTCTTCACGCCGCATGGAGACGGCAGGCTGGGCTTGATCCCCACCGCCGAAGTCCCGCTCACCAACCTCGTACGCGAGGACATCACCGCGCAGGAAAAGCTGCCGCTGCGCTATACGGCGCTGACGCCGTGCTTCCGCTCGGAGGCTGGCTCGGCCGGGCGTGATACGCGCGGCATGCTGCGCCAGCATCAGTTCTACAAGGTCGAGCTGGTGTCGATCACCGATCAGGAATCCTCGCTCGCCGAGCACGAGCGGATGACCGCGTGCGCCGAGGAGGTGCTGAAGCGGCTGGAACTGCCGTTCCGCACCATGACGCTATGCACCGGCGACATGGGGTTTGGCGCGCGCAAGACCTACGACATCGAGGTCTGGCTGCCCGGCCAGAACGCCTATCGCGAGATCTCGTCCTGCTCGGTCTGCGGCGATTTCCAGGCCCGGCGCATGGACGCCCGCTACAAGGACAAGGACGGCAAGGGCAACCGCTTTCGTCCACACGCTGAACGGCTCGGGCACCGCCGTCGGCCGCGCTCTTATTGCTGTCATCGAAAACTACCAGAATGAGGATGGCAGCGTAACCATTCCTGAAGTGCTGCGGCCTTACATGGGCGGTCTGGCAAAGATCGAATCGAAATAATGCGCATCCTGCTTACCAATGATGACGGCATCCATGCCGAGGGCCTGGCGTCGCTCGAGCGCATCGCCCGCACGCTGTCGGACGATGTCTGGGTGGTGGCGCCGGAGCAGGACCAGTCCGGCTACGCGCATTCGCTGTCGATCTCGGAGCCGCTGCGGCTGCGCAAGATCGGCGAAAAGCATTTTGCCGTGCGCGGCACGCCGACCGATTGCGTCATCATGGGCGTGAAGAAGATCCTGCCGGGAGCGCCGGACCTGATCCTGTCCGGCGTCAATTCCGGCGCCAACATCGCCGACGACGTCACCTATTCCGGCACCGTCGCCGGCGCCATGGAAGGCGCGCTGCTCGGCATCCGCTCGATCGCGCTCAGCCAGGCCTACTCCTATGTCGGCGAGGATCGTGTCGTTCCCTACGAGACCACCGAGGCGCTGGCGCCGGCGCTGCTCAACAAGCTTGTCGCCATGCCGCTGCCGGACGGCGTGCTGCTCAACGTCAATTTTCCGAATTGCCTTCCCGAAGAGGTCGCCGGCACCGTCGTGACCTCGCAAGGCAAGCTCGTGCACAGCCTGTGGGTCGACGAGCGCCGCGACGGGCGCGGCCTGCCTTATTACTGGCTGCGCTTCGGCCGCGAGCCCGTCGAAGGCAAGAAGGGCACCGATCTCCACGCCATGCGCAACCGGCTGGTGTCGGTGACGCCGCTGCAGCTCGATCTCACCGCCCACGAAATCCGCGACCAACTGACCAAGGCACTCGTGCATGAACGGCAGACTGCCACTCGACGACCGCGAGGGTTTTGCCGCCTTCCTGCTGCGCTTGCGCGGCCGGGGCGCGGTGCCGAAGGCATTGATCGCGGCTTTCGAGGCGACGCCGCGGCGCGGCTTCCTCGCCGGACAGTTCCATTCCTTCGCCTGGTCGGACGGCATGCTGCCGATCGAATGCGGCGAGGCGATCGAGGGCGCTGACCTGCAGGCCGCGGTGATCGCGGCTTTGGCCATCGAGCCGGGCAACCGGGTGCTCGAGATCGGCACCGGATCGGGCTACACGGCAGCAGTGATGTCGCGGCTGGCCGCGCGCATCGTCACCATCGACCGCTACAAGACGCTGACCGAGCAGGCGAGGCAGCGCTTCGAGGCGCTCGCCATCGGCAATGTCGTCGTCCGCCAAGCGGACGGTTCCAAGGGATTGGCCAATGAAGGGCCGTTCGATCGCATCGTCGCCTGGGCGGCCTTCGACAGCCTGCCGCGCTTCCTGCTCGACCAACTGTCGAGCGGCGGCATCGTCATCGCGCCGATCGGCCCGGAAGAGGGCGAGCAGGTGGTGGCCAAGCTGACCAAGGTCGGCAGCCGTTTCGAGCGCGAGGACATCGGCATCGTGCGGCTGCAGCCGATCCTGCGCAGCGTCGCTGCGGTGATCTAGCAGCGCACTCGAATATTTTAAGAAAATTTGCGTCAGATTCTAAGGGGTTAACCGGCCAGTAACATTAACGCGCTTTAATCATGCCTAGTTTGTACCGGGTCTGTGCGGGTTAGTGCGATGCAATTCAGTGTTTTGAAGGCAAACGGACGCAATCTGTCGCGTGGCTGCGCCGTCCTCATGATTGCAGGCGTCGCCGCGGGATGCAGTTCCCAGGTCTCGCGGTTCAACGGTGTCGACGACGTCTTCACCTCCTCGACCAACAACCAGCGCGCCATCATCGACAAGCAGAGACGCCGCCCAGCCTTATCCGGGCGATGTCGCGGCGATCTCGCCGCACCGGTCGATGGCAGCCACACCCAGTCGGTCAGCCGCTCCAGCCTGGAGCCGGTCTCGGTGCAGCAGCTGCCGCCGGTCTCGCAGCCGGCCGCCGCCCGCTGCAAAGCCGGTGCGCACCGCTTCCGCGCCGGCGCTGGCGCCTCCGGCCACGCATGTCGACAGGACGACCACCGGCACTGTCGCCCCGGCGGCAAAGCCGTTCAAGGACGCGCAGCCCGATGCGCCGAAAATGGCGACGGCGGGCGGCACGCCGCATGCAACCGAGATCGTGGTCAGGGACGGCGAGACGATTTCCGGCCTGGCGCAGCGCTATAAGGTGCCGGCCGATGTGATCATGAAGGTCAACGGGCTGAGCGCGACCAAGGGATTGAAGACGGGCCAGAAGCTGGTCATCCCGGCCTATGCCTATTCAAGCAAAGCGACCGCAGCCGAAGATTGCCGACACCAAGCCGGCGAACAGCCCCAAGCCGCCGGCTACCGCACCGGAGAAGCTCGCCGTGCTGCCGCAGCAGCCGAAGCTCAAGGATGGCAAGTCCGCCGCGCAGGTCGACGCGTCGGCCGCCGCGACTGACCCGAAGAACGCCAAGCCGGCAGCAGGCCGCGCAAGGCGGCGCCGGCACCTACACGGTCCAGCAAGGCGACTCGCTGTCCGCCATTGCCAGGAAGACCGGCGTCAGCGTGACCGCGCTCAAGCAGGCGAACGGCATGCAGGACGGCCTGCTCAAGATCGGCCAGACGCTGAAGGTTCCGGCCGGCGGGACAGCGACAGTCGCCGCCGCCAAGCCGGTCAAAGGTCGACCCGGTGACGACCGCGACCACGCAGCCGGCGGCCAAGCCGACCGAAACGCTGGCGTCCTACACGCCGCCGAAGAAGGATGCCAAGGTCATCCAGCAGGCCGAGGATGACGACGCGGTGGCGCCGAATGCGACGGGCATCGGCAAGATGCGCTGGCCGGTGCGCGGCCGCGTGATCTCCGGCTTCGGTTCGCGGCAAGGACGGCGTCGACATCGCGGTTCCCGAGGGCACGCCGGTCAAGGCGGCCGAGAATGGCGTCGTCATCTATGCCGGCGACGGGCTCAAGGAATTCGGCAACACTGTCCTGGTGCGCCACGAAAACGGGCTGGTCACCGTCTACGGCCATGCCAGCTCGATCGAGGTGCAGCGCGGCCAGAAGGTCAAGCGCGGCCAGGAGATCGCGCTGTCCGGCATGAGCGGCACCACCGACTCGCCGAAGCTGCACTTCGAAGTGCGCAAGAACTCGGCCCCGGTCGATCCGTCGGGCTACCTGGAATAGAAAAAAAAACGATTGCGTGCCGTCTGACCTCCAGTCCGGCTTGCCGGCTCAGCCCGCTCCGCAAGGGGCGGGCTTTTTCAGTGGCACACGGCATCGGAGCTGCGTTGGGCAAAACGCAGTTCGCGCGAGATACTCGACGACTCTCAAGCCTTCGTCGATCCGGTGAAGAAGCCCTCCAGTTCGGCAAAGCCCATGGCTTGTTCGGAAAACCGGAAGGTGCCTGCCGATCTCATCTCGCGCGCGGCGCGCACGAAGCTGCCGAAGGCGAGCCGCGCCAGCGCCGAGCCGACACTGATGCGCTTGACGCCGGCGTCCGCCAGCTCGGCCACGGCAAACGTCGCGCCCGGCATGCCCATCACGACATTGACCGGTTTCGTCACGGCGCCACAGACGGTGCGGATCATGCCGAGGTCGTGCAGGCCGGGCGCATAAAGCACATCGGCTCCGGCCTTCTCGAAAGCCTGCAATCTGCGAATAGTGTCATCCAGATCAGGCCGCCACCACAGGAAGTTCTCGCAGCGCGCCGTCAGGACGAAATCATCCGGCAGCGCGCGGCACGCCTGCGCGGCCGCCTCGATCCGTTCGACCGCAAGTTCAAAGTCGTAGATCGGGTCGTCGTGTCTGCCGGTATGGTCTTCGAGGGAACATCCGGCAAGGCCAATGCCGGCAGCGGCCTGGATCGTCTCGGCGGCACTTTGCGGACTGTCGCCGAAGCCCTTTTCGAGGTCGGCCGAGACAGGAAGCGGTGTCGCCGCCGCGATGGCCCGGCAATGGCTTAGAGTGTCCTCTCGCGACACCTGTCCTTCGGCGACGCCAAGAGAGAACGCCATGCCGGCGCTGGTGGTGGCGAGGGCACGAAAACCCATGGCTGCCAGAATCCGTGCCGTGCCGATATCCCAGGGATTGGGAATGACGAACGCGCCCGGTTCCTCATGAAGCCTGCGAAACGCTGCGCCCTTGCTTTCCAATTGCATTCCCCTTCAGCCTTCGAGTCGCCGGAGCCTGTGCAAATTGGCACGAATTGTGGAACAGATAAAGAACATTACCCTCAGCACGCAAGCTCTTGCGATAGCCTGGCCGCATGCCTTCGGTTCGGATGCCGTCGCTAATCCTTGAGCGGCTTGCCGAGCCGGCCGGCCAGGTCCTGGGTGAATTGCCAGGCGACGCGGCCCGAGCGGCTGCCGCGCGTCGTTGCCCATTCGAGCGCCTCGGCGCGCAGCGTCTCCGGATCGATCTCCAGCCCATGATGGCGGACATAGCCGTCGATCATATCGAGATACTCGTCCTGCGAACATTTGTGGAAGCCGAGCCAGAGGCCGAAACGGTCGGAGAGCGAGACCTTTTCCTCGACCGCTTCGGACGGGTTGATGGCGGTGGAACGCTCATTGTCGATCATGTCGCGCGGCAACAGATGCCGCCGATTGGACGTCGCGTAGAAGATGACATTGGCCGGGCGGCCCTCGACGCCGCCTTCGAGCGCCGCCTTCAGCGACTTGTAGGACGTGTCGTCATGATCGAACGACAGGTCGTCGCAAAACAGGATGACGCGGAAAGGCGCCGCCTTCAGCAGGCCCATCAGCTTGGGCAGCGTGTCGATGTCTTCGCGGTGGATCTCGATGAGCTTCAGCGGCAGGTCGGACTTGGCTTTGGCGTTGATCTCGGCATGCACCGCCTTGACCAGCGAGGACTTGCCCATGCCGCGCGCGCCCCACAGCAGCACGTTGTTGGCGGCAAAGCCGGCGGCGAAGCGCTCGGTGTTGTCGACAAGGATGTCGCGCACGCGATCGACGCCACGGATCAGGCCGATGTCGACGCGATTGACCTTGCGCACCGGCTCGAGATAGCCGGGATCGGCCTGCCAGACGAAACAATCTGACGCGGCAATATCCGTCTGCGGCACCGGCGGCGGGGCGAGGCGGGTGACCGCCTCGATCAGGCGGTCGAGCTTCCGGTTCAGGGCGTCAATGGTGCTGTCGGTCATGTCTGGTCTTTTTGTTCTGGCTTCACGGGCACGCAGAGCGCAAAATCCACTCTTTCGCGGCGGGATAAGAACCGGTTCCAACCGTCTGTCGGAGCATGATCTTTTCCAGAAGTCGCGTCCGGCTTTCGGCGACCATGCTCTAACACGGGGCCAACGGCCGGAAAAGCGGCGGATTTGCCTTCTAGCGCAGTTGCATTGGGAACTTTACCGACTATATTCCGGCCAAATTTCGCGGGGCCGCCTTGTGGCGGTTTTTCACCATTCAGGAGTTCTTGATGTTCGTTACACCGGCATACGCCCAGGGCGTCGGCGCCTCGCCAGACATGTTCATCAGCATTTTGCCGTTTGTCCTGATTTTCGTGATCATGTATTTTCTAATCATCCGGCCGCAGCGCACGCAGCTGAAGAAGCGCCAGGAAATGCTTGCGGCGGTGCGCCGCGGCGATACGGTCGTGACCGGCGGCGGCTTCGTCGGCAAGGTGACCAAGGTGATCGATGATAACGAGCTCGAGATCGACCTCGGCGGCGGCACCAAGGTGACCGCATTGCGTTCGACGATCGCCGACGTGCGCGTCAAGGGCGAGCCGGTGGCGAACCAGAACGCCAAGAAGTAATCCAATTCCAGGCGGAACGCTGCCGCTTGTACGCCTGAACGGACGACAGACATGCTCTATTTCTCGCGCCTGAAGATGATCCTGATCTGGCTGGCCGTGGCCGCCACAGTGGTCCTCGCCGCGCCCAATCTGTTCCCTGCCAGCACATTGGCCAAGCTGCCCGACTGGGTGCCGAAGCGGCAGATGACGCTCGGCCTCGATCTGCAGGGCGGCTCGCACATCCTGCTCAGGATGGATCCGAACGATCTGATCAAGGACAGGCTGCAGACGACGCGCGACGAAATCAGGACGCTGCTGCGCGACGCCAAGGTCGGCTATACCGGCCTGTCCGGATCGGGCCGCACCGTGCAGGTCCGCATCTCCGATCCCGCTCAGATCGATGCCGCCAAGACGGCGCTGAAGCCATTGACCACTCCGGTGGCGGCGGGTCTGTTCACCGGCGGCTCCGTCCAGGAGATGACGCTGGATGACTCCGAGCCCGGCCTGCTCAAATTCACGGTCACCGACGCCGGCATCAAATACCGCACGTCGACGGCGCTGACGCAGTCGATCGAGGTCGTCGAGCGCCGCGTCAACGAACTCGGCACGACGGAGCCGATCGTCCAGCGGCAAGGCGACGACCGCATCCTGGTCCAGGTGCCGGGCCTGCAGGATCCGCAGCGGCTCAAGGAAATCCTCGGCCAGACGGCCAAGCTGACCTTCCAGTTGGTCGACCAGTCGATGCCCGTGCAGGATGCGCTCAACGGCCGTCCGCCGGCTGGCTCCACGGTCCTCTATTCGCAGGACGATCCGCCGGTCCCGTATCTGATCGAGAACCGCGTCATCGTCTCAGGTGAAAACCTGGCCGATGCGCAAGCGACGTTCAACTCCCAGACCAACGAGCCGGTGGTTTCGTTCACCTTCAATTCCAAGGGCGCGTCGCGTTTCGGCCAGGCGACATCGCAGAATGTCGGCAAGCCGTTTGCCATTGTCCTCGACAATCAGGTGATCTCGGCGCCAGTGATCCGTGAGCCGATCCTGGGCGGTTCCGGACAGATTTCCGGCAATTTCACGGCCCAGAGCGCCAACGATCTGGCCGTGCTGCTGCGCGCCGGCGCGCTGCCGGCGACACTGACCGTGATCGAAGAGCGCACCGTCGGTCCGGGCCTCGGTCAGGATTCCATCCATGCCGGCAAGGTTGCCGGTATCATCGGTTCGATCCTGGTCGTGGCGTTCATGTTCGTCGCCTATGGCTTCCTCGGCTTCCTCGCCAACGTCGCACTGGCGGTGCACGTGGCGATGATCATCGCGCTGTTGTCGCTGCTGGGCGCCACACTGACCTTGCCTGGTATCGCCGGCATCGTGCTGACCATCGGCATGGCGGTCGATTCCAACGTTCTCATCTATGAGCGCATTCGCGAGGAGCGACGAAGCGGCCGCTCGGTGATCCAGGCGATCGACTCCGGTTTCACCAAGGCTCTGGCGACCATCGTCAATTCGAACGTCACGGCGCTGATCGCGACAGTAGTGCTGTTCTGGATCGGCACCGGACCGGTGAAGGGGTTTGCCATCACCTTCGCCATCGGCATTCTGACCACTGTCTTCACCGCCTTCACCTTCACCCGGCTGCTGGTGTCGATCTGGCTTCGCCGCGCCCGCCCGAAGGAATTGCCGCGGGCACCGGTGACCTTCATTCCGCCCGGCACGAAAATTCCGTTCATGGGCATCCGCCGCTGGACATTCGCGCTGTCGACGGTGCTGTCGATCCTGTCTGTCGTGCTGTTCATGACCGTCGATATCAATTACGGCATCGACTTCAAGGGCGGCTCGCTGATCGAGGTGCAGGCCAAGAACGGCAACGCCGATCTTGCCGATATCCGGAGCAGGCTGACGGAGCTGAACATCGGCGAGGTGCAGGTGCAGCAGTTCGGCGAGCCGACCGACGTGCTTATACGCGTCGGCACGCAGGACGGCGGCGAGAACGCCGAACAGACGGTTATCGACAAGGTGCGTGGCGAATTGCAGGACCAGTATGATTTCCGCCGCGTCGAAGTGGTGGGGCCGACTGTCTCCGGCGAACTCGCCAAGCAAGGCACCATCGCCATGCTTGTCGCGCTGATCGGCATCCTGGTCTATGTCTGGTTCCGCTTCGAATGGCAGTTCGCGGTCGGCGCCATCATTGCCACCGTGCACGATATCGTCATGACACTTGGCTTCTTCGTCATCACCGGTCTCGAGTTCAACCAGTCGTCGCTGGCGGCGATCCTGACCATCATCGGCTATTCGTTGAACGATACGATCGTCGTTTATGACCGTGTCCGCGAGGATCTGCGAAAATACAAGAAGATGCCGTTGCCGCATTTGCTGAACAACGCCATCAACGAGACCCTGTCGAGAACGACGCTGACCGCGGTGACGACGATCCTGGCGCTGCTTGGCGCTGGTGCTGTTCGGCGGCGAGGTGATCCGGTCGTTCACGCTGGCGATGCTGTTCGGCGTGGTCTTCGGCACCTATTCGTCGATCTTCATCGCCGCGCCGCTGCTGATCCTGTTCAAGTTGCGGCCGCAGGCCGCGACCGCCGACGAGGAGAAGCCGGTGAACGGCGGCAAAGCCGTGGCGACCTGACGGCCACGCCAGTGGCCAAAGGCATCGTCATCCGCGAGGCGCATTTCCCTGGCCGGGCGCCGATCGAGGCCTATGGCAATGGCGGCTTCCGCTTCGCCGACATGTCGCATCGCGGCTCGCTGCTGTGCCTGCCGTCAGGCATCCATGGCTGGGAGCCGGCCGATCCGCTGGCGCTGACGGCAGCGGATTTCGGCAAGCTCCTAACCGAGGCCGGCAAGGTCGAGATCCTGCTGGTCGGCACCGGCAAGGATCTGAGGCCATTGCCGGCAGCGCTGCGTGCGGCGCTGAAGGAGGCCGGTATTTCGGCGGACCCGATGTCGACGGGGGCTGCCGTGCGGACCTACAATGTGCTTTTGGCCGAGGAGCGCGCCGTGGCCGCAGCGCTCATCGCCGTCGACTGACCGTGTCCGATACCACCAAAATCGTCATGGACGCGGTGCGCGCCGCCGACCAAGACCGCTATGTTAGTGCGCTCTACGCGCCGGCAGACAGACGCGATGCGCTGTTTTCGCTCTATGCCTTCAATGCCGAGATCGCTGGTGTCCGCGACCGCATCCACGAGCCGCTTCCCGGCGAAGTGCGGCTGCAATGGTGGCGCGACGTCATCGCCGCCGAGGGCGAAGTCACCGGCAACCCGCTCGCCGATGCGCTGAAGGCAACGATTTCCGCCCACCGACTGCCGAAACCGGCCTTCGACAACATGCTCGAAGCGCGCATTTTCGATCTCTACGACGATCCGATGCCGTCGCGTACCGACCTCGAAGGCTATTGTGGCGAGACGGCAGCGGCGCTGCATCCAGCTTGCGGCGATGGTGCTCGATCCGGTTGAGGCGCAGCGCTTCGCCGAACTGGCGGGCAGGGCGGGCTGCGCGCAGGCGATGACCGGTCTTTTGCTGCTGTTGCCGCTGCATCGTCGGCGTGGGCAGTGCTTCGTGCCGACGGATATCCTTGCGGCGGCCGGATCGTCGCCGGAAGAGTTCATCAAAGGCGACGGCGGTCCTGGCGCGCAACGCGCTGTGGAGGCGATGATCGCGCTGGCGCGCGAACATCTCGCGGCTTTCGAACAGGGCACTCAGGCCTTGCCGGCGTCGCTGCGCCCGGCCTTCCTGCCGCTTGCCCTGACACGCGCCTATCTCGACAGGATGGAAAGGCACTCACCGCTCGACGGTGTGGTGCGGCTATCAGCCTTGCGCCGGCATTGGCTACTGCTGCGCCGCGCATCGAAAGGCTGGCCGCCCCTTTGACGTAAACGTCAACCATGGTAGAGACTCGCGCCGGATCGAAGCCGAGTGCGAAAAACATCCGCCGGCCCGGAGGAGACGTCGGTTCATGAGCCTGCCTGTGCTGGTCGCACTTGTCGTCTTCGGCATTGCGTTGTCGGTCGCGGCCGTGCATTTCACCGGCGGCACCAAGACCGCGACGCTCGCCGATGCCGATCAGGCATTGAGCCGTTTCGCTGAGGATTTTCCCGACGAGATTGGTGGCGACGGTTCGGCTGACGGCGGACGCCCGGACGGCGTTTCTCGAGCTTGGGAATGGGCGCACCGGCATCGTCCACACCATCGGCGACTGCTTTTTGACCCGCATCGTCACGGCCAGCGACATTGTTGCCCTGGATGTCGACGATCGGGGCGCCATCCTGCTCAAGCTCGCAGACTTCACCTGGAAGGGCGGCCGCTTCGTCTTCGCCGACAGGACCGACTCCGAGTCGATCGCCGCTGCCTTGCGAAATCTCGATCAGGCCAGGGAGGCCGCGTGATGGACGACTACAATTTCCCGCAGGTCACGCAGCTTGCCATCCCGTTCTTCGTCGGTGCGATCCTGATCGAATTGTGGCTGGTGCGCACCGGCCGCGCCAAGGGCTCGTTCGAGACGCGCGACACGCTGACCAGCCTGATGATGGGGACCGGCAATGTCGTTGCCGGGCTGCTGCTCGGCGTCGTCTCCTACTGGGCGCTGCTGTGGCTCTGGCAGTTCCGGTTCTTCGATCTGGGCTTGTCGGCCTGGGTCTTTTTGGCGGCCTTCCTGCTCGATGATCTGCGCTACTATGTCTACCACCGCATCGCGCACCGGGTGCGATGGGTGTGGGCTGAGCACGTCAACCACCATTCCAGCCAGCACTACAATCTGTCGACGGCGCTCAGGCAGAGCTGGACGGGGCTGTTCACCTTCATGTTCGTGCTGCAGGCGCCGCTGGTGCTGCTCGGCTTCCATCCGGCGGTGATCGCCTTCACCTTCGGCTTCAACCTGGTCTGGCAGTTCTGGATCCACACCGAAGCCATCGGCAAGATGTGGGGCTGGTTCGAATTCATCTTCAACACGCCCTCGCATCACCGCGTCCATCACGCCACCAATCCGCGCTATCTCGACGCCAACTTTGCCGGCACGCTGATCATCTGGGATCGCATGTTCGGCACCTTCGTCGAGGAACTGGAAGAGGACCGGCCACGCTACGGCATAGTCAAGAACATCGGCACCTTCAATCCGCTGAAAGTGGCTTTTCACGAGTGGATCGGCATGTTCGCGGATGCCTTCGCGCCTGGGCTGACACTGAGCCAGCGTCTCAATTATCTGATCAAGCCGCCGGGCTGGAGCCATGACGGTTCGCGCGAGACGTCGGAGAGTTTGAAGGCCGCCTATGTCAGGCGAAATCCTGGTGAGGCGGGCAAGCCGGGCCTGCCCGCAGCGGGTGTTGAACCGGCTGAGTAGCTACTCCGCCGCTTCGGCCGCCCGCGCAGGCAAGCCCAGCCATTCCCTGCAGTCGGCCAGCGCGCGCGACGTCACGGCGCGCCGCTTGGCGACGGTCTTGTCCTTGCCGCGCAGGCGTTTGCCCTCTGCCTTCGGTGCTTCCACCGGCGGGAACAGGCCGAAATTGACGTTCATCGGCTGGAAGGAGCGTTTGCCGGGCTCGTCGTCGGAAACGATATGGCCGCCGGTGATGTGGTTGAGCAGCGCGCCGAAGGCGGTGGTCAGCGGCGGCAGCGACGGTGTGTGGCCGAGCCGCTCGGCGGCGGCGAAGCGGCCGGCGAGCAGGCCGATCGCGGCGCTTTCGACATAGCCCTCGCAGCCGGTGATCTGGCCGGCAAAGCGCAGGCCCGGTCGCGATTTCAGCTGCAGCGAGGCGTCGAGCAGGGTCGGCGAATTGATGTAGGTGTTGCGGTGCAGGCCGCCGAGCCGGGCGAAGTCGGCGTTTTCCAGGCCGGGAATGGTGCGGAACACGCGCACCTGCTCGGCATGCTTCAGCTTGGTCTGGAAACCGACCATGTTGTAGAGCGTGCCCAGCGCATTGTCCTGCCGCAGCTGGACGACCGCATAGGCCTTAACCGTCGGATTGTGCGCATTGGTCAGCCCCATCGGCTTCATCGGGCCGTAGCGCAGCGTCTCGACGCCGCGCTCGGCCATCACCTCGATCGGCAGGCAGCCGTCGAAATAGGGCGTGCCTTCCCATTGCTTGAATTCGGTTTTCTGGCCCTCGACCAGCGCTTGCACGAAGGCGAGATACTGCTCCTTGTCCATCGGGCAGTTGATGTAGTCCTTGCCGGTGCCGCCGGGGCCGACCTTGTCGTAGCGCGACTGGAACCAGCAGATGTCCATGTCGATCGTGTCGAAATGCACGATCGGCGCGATGGCGTCGAAGAAGGCCAGCGCGTCGGCGCCGGTCGCCTCGGCGATCGACTGGGCAAGCGACGGTGCCGTCAGCGGGCCGGTGGCGATGATCGCCTGGTCCCAGTCCGCCGGCGGCAGGCTCGGCACTTCCTCGCGCTGGATGGTGATCAGCGGATGCGCCTCGAGCTTCCTGGTCACGGCCTCGGAGAATCCGTCACGATCGACGGCGAGCGCGCCGCCGGCCGGCACCTGGTTGGCGTCGCCGGCGCTCATGATCAGCGAGCCGGCGAGCCGCATTTCGGCATGCAGCAGGCCGACGGCGTTGCTTTCGGCGTCGTCGGAGCGGAAGGAATTGGAGCAGACGAGTTCGGCCAGCCCGTCGGTCTTGTGCGCATCGGTGCCGCGAACCGGACGCATTTCATGCAGCACGACGGGAACGCCGGCCTCGGCCGCCTGCCAGGCGGCTTCGGAGCCGGCGAGGCCGCCGCCGACGATGTGAATGGGATTTTTGCTCATGAGCGCCGGGATAATCGCTTGTAGCCGCGATTGCAATTGGCCGGCTGGGAGCGTGAGGACAGCCGGGTCGGAAAACCTGGCGCCAAAAAACACAACACCCGCCGGGGGAGGAGGTCCGGCGGGTGTCGTTTTGGTGGTCGATCCTCGGGAGGAGGTGAAGATCGACCGTATTCGTCATCGCCGGGGAGGAGGTCGGCTTTGACGAAATCTCTTTCGCCTGAAGACGAAATCTCTTTCGCTTCGTGAAAAGGGGCGAAACCCTTTTGGGGAACAACGCCCGCCGCGGGAGGAGGTGCGGCGGGCGCCGTTTTGCTGGTCAACCCTCGGGAGGAGGTGAAGGTTGGCCGTATCCGTCAGGGTCGGGGAGGAGGTCGACCCTGGCGAAATTCTTGTATTTAGATCGCCTTGCGGGCGACGGTCTTGATCTCGTCGCGGACGATGCCGAGATCATGGAGCTGGCGGTTCGAAAGGCGACCCAGCTCGTTAACGGTGTCGCGGTAAACGCGCCAGTTACGATAGTTGCGGATCAGGTTCATTGTCGTTCTCTCTTCAAAACTGTTTCGGACCATTTGCGGTCCGAAGCGGATTAGACCGCTTTGCGGGCGACGTAGTGGATGTCGCTGCGGCCGATGCCGAGGTCGTTCAGTTCACGGTTCGACAGGCGGCTCAGCTCGGACACGGTGTTCCGGTAGCGGCGCCAGTTGCGATAGTTGCGGATCAGGTTCATGGTAGTCTCGTTTCGTCTTTCTTTCGGATCATTCCGTCTTTCTGTATGCCGTGAAGATAGGTGGGGTCATATCGATTTAAAAGCGCTATCGCTGCATGGCAGCAATGCAAATTGTGCAATGCACCATTAACGCGCGTTCACGCTCTTGAACACAAACAAACCCGAATCGGAAAATGCCGTGGCGTCAACGGTTTGGCCGGCTCGGCTGAAAAAAAGACCAAGCTGGGGGAGAAGACATGGCGAGCTATGCGTCGCGGGCCAGATCGGACATTGCGCGATGGGTCGAGGCTGGGCTGATCGACGGGCCGACGGCCGATGCGCTGAGGCGCGACGTCGAAGCCAATCGAACGGAGATCGCTGAGCTTCGGTTCGATCCTGGCGATGATGGCGGCCCTGTTGTTTGGCGCCGCCATCCTGATCTTCGTCGCCGCCAACTGGGAGGCCATTCCGCGGCTGGCGCGGGTCGCCGCACTCTTCGCCATCATCCTTGCCGGATATGTCGGTGGTGCGCTGCTGAAGACCCGCGACCACGCGGCGATCGGTGAGGCATTCTGGATCATCGCGGCGGCGGCGTTCGGCGGGTCGATCGCGCTGATCGGCCAGATGTACCATCTGACCGGCGACGAGGCGTCGGCGCTGATCACCTGGGGTGCCGGCACGGCGCTGGCGGCGGTGGCATTGCGCTCGAACCCGCTGACCGTCGCTTCCGTCGGCATCGCCGATGCCTGGCTGTTCGTCAAAGGATTCGACTATTTCAAGCGTACGGAGTTTCCGCATTTCTTCGTCGTCATGGCCATCGTGCTGTTCGCCATTTCGTTCTGGACCCGCAGTCAGGCGGCGCGGCACCTGATCATCCTGTCGGTCCTCTGCTATCTCGTGCTGTTCGTGATTGACTATGACACGCTGCAGGTCGCCATCCCGTTGGCGATCGTCTCGGCGCTGCTCTTTGCAGTGGCGGTCTTTGCCGCCGAGTCCGGTCGACCGGATTGTCCAACTCGGCGGCCGGTTGCCCTTGCACGCCTTGATCGGCTTCCTCACAGGACTGGCGATGCTCCAGATGGAGCTCGCCGGCGACGCCAGCTACAACAGCGGCTTCGCCATTGCCTCGGCGGTTGCATTGGCCGGTATCGTCGCGGCGATCATGCTGGGCGGCCGCGAGAGCCGGGGCCTGCGCTGGGTTGCCTATGCCGGCTTCGCCTTCGAACTCGCCATCATCTATGTGGTGATGCTGCAGTCGATGCTCGACACCGCAGGCTTCTTCCTGGCCGCTGCCGTGCTTCTCGGCATCCTGGCGCTTGTCATCATTCGCATCGAGAAACGCATGAAGGCGCCGCGCGCCGAAGGAATGGCAGCGTGATGACCGGGAAAAGGCTAATCATCTCGGCGCTGGTGCTGGCGCTCGTCCAGATCGGCTTTTTGAGCTGGATCATCGCCGGTAGGGCAGCGATCCTGCGCGACGGCAAGGAAGTGCTCTTGAAGGTCGAGCCGATCGATCCGCGCGACCTCTTGCGCGGCGACTATATTCGCCTTGGCTACGAGATATCGCGTATTCCGGTGAAACTGATCGCCGACATCCCCGCCGACAAACTCTCGAGCGACGACACCTCGATCGTGGTCAGGCTGAAAAAGGGCGCCGACGGCTATTGGCAGCCGACAGCGGCCTGGTTTGGCCAGGCGCCGACGCCTGCCGCCTCCGATGAAGCCGATATTGTCGGACATGTTGGCGAGGGTTGGAGTTTGCGCGAAGAGGGAGGCTCGATCGCGCCGGACTACGGCATAGAGCGCTTCTATCTGCCGGAAGGCGAGGGCATGGCGATCCAGAACGACATGCGGGTGCGGCCGTTCGCCGTCCGGGTCGCGATCGCAGCCGACGGCACTCCGCAGATCAAGGCGCTGATGGATGGCGACAAGACATTGTTCGAGGAGCCGCTTTATTAGACACGGCCAGTCGCGCCGCATGCTCGTCGCTCTTCGCCAGTCTCCGTGACCGTTCGCCTGGACCTCGAGTGAAGTGTGACAATCGAACTGACGGCGCCGGCACGACATCAATGCAGACACTGTTTTGCGCGTCGCCTAGTCGAGGGGTTTTCATTTGGCGAGCCAATGCTCTGTTTTTGGTGCGGATGAAGGGACTCGAACCCCCACGCCTTTCGGCACTGGAACCTAAATCCAGGGCGTCTACCAATTCCGCCACATCCGCGTCGCCCGGCAATCCCATGTAGCCATCATTCTGTCAATGTCAGAGCCAAAATGCCGGTCAAACACGGAAACGCGAAGAGAGTTGAAAATTAGCCTCGCCTGTGACAAAAGGCGTGTCGAATGTGACGGGATGCGACGATCCGCTTCTGCAGAATGTGATAAGAAGTAGGAAAAACAAAGACTTATTCACATTTTGGAGCGCAGTTTGGGAGGATTTGACGTACGGTCAAATCGCCAGGTTCCGTACCAAAAGCCATTTCCGGCAGGATTATACCGGCAGGCTGTGAACGGCAGAGGCCGTGGCAGTCTCATTGGTGAAAACAAAGGTTTTACGATGCAGGTCACCGAAACGCTCAACTCCGGTCTCAAGCGCGAGATCAAGATCACCGTGCCGGCCGGTGACATGGAAGCCAAGCTGATGGCGCGGCTGTCGGACGCCCGCAACAAGGTTCGCATCAACGGCTTCCGTCCCGGCAAGGTGCCGGTGCAGCACCTGCGCAAGGTCTACGGCAAGTCGTTCATGGCCGAGGTGGTCAACGAGATCCTCAATCGATTCGACCCGTTCGATCATCACCGGGCGCGGCGAAAAGGCCGCCATGCAGCCCGAAGTGATCATGACCGAGGACGAGAAAGAGGCCGAGAAGATCCTGGCCGGCGGCGCCGACTTCGAGTTCCGCCTCAACTACGAGGTCATCCCGGCGATCGAGATCAAGGATTTCTCCGACATCAAGGTGACGCGCCAGGTGTTCGACGTTCCGGACACCGAGATCGACGAGCAGGTCAAGCGCGTCGCCGAATCGGCACGCAGCTACGAGCCGAAGACCGGCAAGGCCGCCGAGGGCGACCGCGTCACGCATCGACTATGTCGGCAAGATCGGCGGCGAGGCCTTCGCTGGCGGCGCCGGCAACGACCAGCCGCTGGTGCTCGGCTCCAAGGAATTCATCCCGGGCTTCGAGGACCAGCTGATCGGCGCCAAGGCCGGCGACGAGAAGCAGGTCACCGTGACCTTCCCGGAGAATTACCAGGCGGCGCATCTGGCCGGCAAGGAAGCCACCTTCGACGTCACCGTCAAGGAAGTGGCCCAGCCCGGCGCGCTGGAGATCAATGACGAGACGGCCAAGAACCTCGGCCTGGAATCGCTGGAGCGCCTGCGCGAAGTGGTGCGCGGCCAGATCGAGAACCAGTTCGGTTCGATGACGCGCCAGAAGGTCAAGCGCCAGCTGCTCGATCAGCTCGATGCTTCCTATTCGTTCGAGGCGCCCTCGAAGCTGGTCGAGGCCGAGTTCAACAACATCTGGAGCCAGGTCAACCGCGATCTCGAAGCCGCCGGCCGCACCTTCGCCGACGAAGAGACGACGGAAGAAGAGGCGCGCGCCGAGTATATGCGGCTTGCAGAGCGCCGGGTGCGCCTCGGCCTGGTCCTGGCCGAGATCGGCGAGAAGGCCGGTGTCACCGTTTCGGACGAGGAATTGCAGCGCGGCCTGTTCGAGCAGGTGCGCCGCTATCCGGCGAACCAGCAGCAGGAAGCCTTCGAATTCTACCGCAGCAACCCGGAAGCGCTGAACACGCTGCGCGCGCCGATGTTCGAGGAGAAGGTCGTCGACCACCTGCTCGGCCAGATTTCGGTCACCGATGTCAAGGTCAGCAAGGAAGAGCTGATGGCCGACGACGAGGAGGCCGAGACGGCCGCCAAGGCCAAGCCGGCGAAGAAGGCCGCTGCAAAGAAGGCTGAGAAGCCTGAGGCGGCCGACGACGCGGAAGAGCCCAAGAAGAAGGCAGCGCCGAAGAAAAAGGCGGCCAAGGACGCCGAGTAATTCGGCGTATCAGTCAAATCGCGAAAGGCCGCCTTCGGGCGGCCTTTTTCGTTGTTGCGTCCTGTGGCCACGGCGCAACAGGGGCGCCCTCGAATGGTGGCAGCCGGCTGGCGATAGGAAACCTTGATCATTATCTGCGCTTCTGTTGCAAACCGTGGGGTGTTGGAGGCATCGTTGAGGCAGTTCGTCGAAATCGGCGGCGTGGTGGCTGCGGCGCTCGTTCTTGCTTCGCTGTGCGGCACGGCCGAGGCCGGCCTCGACAACTGGCGTTTCGACACCGGCAGCGACGGTCTGGCGACCGCCTCGCTCCATGCCAGCAACAAGCTCATCACCGGTGGCGGCGCGCTTAGCTACAGCCCGATCCTGACCATTGCCTGCCGGGCGAACGGCGAGCCGCGCTGGAGCGAATGGCTGCAGCTCAACGATGCCGTCTCGGCCAGCCGCAAGATCACCATGTCGATCACGCTCGACGGCGGCGGCAAGTTCGATGAAAGCTGGTCCGTCGGCACGCGCGGCAGGCAGTTGGTCAGGGACGGCGCTGACGGTGTGAAGCGGCTGGTGTCGGCAAACCGGCTCCTGCTGTCCTGGCGGTTCGGCCTGCTGGCGGGGAGGGGCGAGGCCGACTTCGACCTTGCCGGGCTTGGCGAGGCGGTCGACCAGATTGCCGGGACCTGCAACACCGATCCGCCTTGATCGCGTATCCCCAACCATTGATTGAGTTCTCTACCTGCTGGGAAGATTCTGTGGTATGCAGATGCCGCAATTCCACAAGGGAGGAGCGGATATTCCGCTCTGTGGTGCAAGGGGCGCATGCCGGCGAACTGGCACGCGCAGATCGTCCGAGGCCTATTGACGGTCAGGGAGGAAATGCCATGCGCGCAGTCGCGTTTTTAGTCGTCGTTTTCGTCGCAACCTTCTTCGCAAGCCAATCGCAGGCACAGGACGCCGCCGCGGGCGAGAAGGTCTTCACGAAGTGCAAGGTCTGCCACGTTGCGGACGAGGACAAGAACAAGATCGGTCCATCGCTGCATGGGGTCATGGGCCGAACGGCCGGCACGCATCCGGATTTCAAATATTCCGAAGCCATGGTCGCGGCCGGCACATCCGGCGTCAAATGGGACGAACCGACGCTGGCGACGCTACCTTCACGATCCCAAGGGCATGGTGAAAGGCACCAAGATGGTGTTCCCAGGCCTCAAGAAGGACGAGGACGTCGCCAACGTCATCGCCTATCTGAAGCAGTTCTCCCCGTAAGCCTGATCGTCACCGGCTAACATGTCGACCCGGGAAAGCCACCTCGAGGATACCGGCATCCGCCTCTCGGAAGCGACGGCCGGGGATTTCTTTGCGCTTTTGAAACCACGCGTCATGGCGCTTGCCGTTTTCACCGCTTTCGTCGGACTGATGGTGGCGCCGGTCATGATGAACCCGGTCATCGCGGTGATCGCCATCAGCGCCATCGCGGTTGGAGCCGGCGCGGCCGGGGCGCTCAACATGTGGTACGACGCGGATATCGACGCGCTGATGTCGCGCACCGCAAAGCGGCCGGTGCCGTCCGGCCGTATCACGCCAGGCGAGGCGCTCGGCTTCGGCCTGGTGCTTTCGGCGCTGTCGGTCATGACGCTCGGCGTGCTGGTGGGATGGCTTGCCGCGTCGCTGCTGGCCTTCACCATCTTCTTCTATGTCGTGATCTATACGATGTGGCTGAAACGCTCGACGCCGCAGAACATCGTCATAGGCGGGGCCGCGGGCGCTCTTCCTCCTGTCATCGGTTGGGCGGCGGCCACCGGCGCCGTCGGCGTCGAAAGCCTCATCCTGTTCCTGATCATCTTCCTCTGGACGCCGCCGCATTTCTGGGCGCTCGCGCTGTTCAAGGTCGGCGACTACGCCGCCGCGGGCATACCCATGATGCCAAATGTCGCCGGCGAGGCGTCGACGCGAAAACAGATCTTCGCCTATTCGCTCGTTTTGGCGCCGATCGGCGTGCTGCCGTGGCCCTTCGGTTTCGCCAGCGTATATTTCGGGATCGCTTCGGCCGCATTGGGCGCCGGCTTCATCTGGCAGGCGTGGAAGGTTCTGGCGGCTCCCGGCAAGGAAATGAGGCCCGCCAAGTCGCTATTTGCCTATTCGATATTCTATCTCTTTGCGATCTTCGCGATGCTGCTTGCCGACACGATCGCAACGCGCGCGCTTGTTTCAGCCGGCGGTTGACGGCACGAACGGTAGTGCCGGTCGGGCATTTGCTGCATGAAGATCTTGCATTCGGGCTCACGTCACATCGGAAGAGCGCAGAATCCCAGCAGCAACAGAATCACGATGCCGAGGCCCAGTATGAGAACAGTCCTTGTGTCCATGACATGACCTTCACCGTTCACCGGCATAGAATATCGAAGAAGTGCCTCCAGAGCTAGCGTGGCCGCCCCGGCCATCTTCAACAAAGGGCGACAAATCCCCTGTAGGAGAGTATGTTGTTTGCGGTGCAGGTCGCGGTTTGCGTGGCCAGTCACGCTGAACGACAGCACCGTGAAACCGCGACCTTACCGGACCTGGTCTGGAGGAACGGGCATGACAAGTTTTCACGTGATAGCAGGCGCCAGCGAAACGCTGGAACATACCAAAATTCGAAAAATCGGTGTTTCCGACCTTTTTGATGCGCTCAGGCGTGGCGTCGACGATTTCATGATCAAACCGTCGCACATCGTTTTTCTCTGCCTGATCTATCCGCTGGTGGGCGTCGTGCTCGCCGCCTGGACATCGGGCGCCAATGCGTTGCCGCTGCTGTTTCCGCTTGTGTCCGGCTTTGCGCTCATCGGCCCGTTCGCGGCGATCGGCCTCTACGAGATCAGCCGCAGGCGGGAAGCCGGGCTCGATACTTCGTGGAGACACGCCTTCGAGGTCAGGAATTCTCCGGCGCTGCCGGCCATCGCGGCGGTCGGAATCATGCTGTTTTCGATCTTCATCGCCTGGCTTTTGACCGCGCAGTTGTTCTACCAGCAGCTCTTCGGTCCGGCACCGCCGGAATCGATATCCAGCTTCATCAACGAAGTATTCGCCACCGGACGCGGCTGGACGCTGATTATCCTCGGACACGCTATCGGCTTCGCCTTCGCTGTGGTGGTGTTGTGCACAACTGTGGTTGCTTTCCCGCTGCTGCTCGACCGTGACGTCGGCGCCTACGAAGCCATCCACACCTCGGTGCGCGTGGTGCTGGCGAACCCGATCGTCATGGCTGTCTGGGGGCTGATTGTCGCCGTCGCGCTGATCATCGGCTCGCTGCCGGTGTTCGCGGGGCTGGCCGTCGTGTTGCCGGTCCTCGGCCATGCCACCTGGCATGTCTATCGCAAGGTGGTGGATTCGTCGCCACCTGCCAGGCCTGCCGATTGAAGACATTCCACCAGCCAGCACCGGCGAGAAGGCCAGTGCTGGCTGGCGGCGTAGCCTTCAGTAAGCCGGGTGGCTGAAGCGGGCTTGGCGTGCGTCCACCGTCAGGTCGCGGAAATCCTTACCGCTGACATGCACCAGCGTCCTGTGGTCGCCACCCTCGAAATAGACGTCATCGGCGGCACCAAGGCTCTCGTCGACGATGACGGGCACATCGTAGGCCGCGCCGATCGGCGGGACGGCGCCGATGTCGCAATCGGCGAAAAGCGAAACCACCTCGTCTTCGGAGGCGAGACCAAGACGCCTGTCCATGACGTCCTGCAACGCGCCGAGTTCGATCCTGTGGGTGCTTGGAACCACGGCCAGCGCATAGCCAAGTTCGTGGTGAACGACCACCGATTTGGCCATGATGCTGCCCGGCACATGCGCGGCTATGGCAGACTGCCTGGTTGTGGATGTGCGGTGATGCGCGACGGTGTCGTAGGAAATTCCCTTGCCGTCGATATAGTCCTTCAGTCTGTTGGCGATCGTCATCTTGGGCCTCCCTTGCCGGAGTTCGCGACGCGCGGGGAACGAGAGCAATCATTCTCCCGATATCGCTTCCGATATCTGGAAAATGGACCAGCCGCCGGTTGTTTCAAGGCAGCCGAACGGCAAGCGTCCTCACCCAGCTCTAGATCTCAGTGCCCGGCTCCGAAAAATGTCACCCGGGTGAGAAGCGTGTAGTCGGCTTCGAGGACCATCATGGCCACGAACACCAGCACCAATATCGGCGGCAGGATGATCGCATAGGTCAGCGCCAGCCGTTCCCAGGCCATATGCATGAAGACGGCGACGATCAGCCCTGCCTTGAGCATCATGAAGATCAGGATCAGCGACCATCTGAGATAGCCGTGAAGGCCAAAATAATCGACCATGTAGGAGCAGGCGCTGAGGACGAACAGCCATGCCCAGACCACCAGATAGAGCTTGATCGGGTGTTCCTGATGGACCTCGGCAGGGGCAACGCCGGCAGCGGCTGCGTCATGCGCATGCCCCGCGTTCAGGTGGTGTTGTCCGAGGCCGTTTGCGGTTGCTTCAGCCATGTCTGCCTCTCACCAAAGATAGAAGAAAGCGAAAATGAACACCCAGACCAGGTCGACGAAGTGCCAGTAGAGCCCCATGATCTCGACGCTCTCGTAGTGACCCTTGCGGCTGGTGAAGAAGCCGGGCCGTCCGGTGTCATAGTCGCCGCGCCAGACCTTACGCGCCACGATGATCAGGAAGATCACCCCGATCGTCACATGCGTGCCGTGGAAGCCGGTGATCATGAAGAAAGTCGAGCCGAACTGCGCTGCGCCCCACGGATTGCCCCAGGGCCGGACCCCTTCGGTGATCAGCTTGGTCCATTCGAAGGCTTGCATGCCGACAAAGGTCGCGCCCAGCAGCGCGGTCAGAAGCATCAGGATTGCGGTTTTGCGGCGGTCGCGGCGATAGCCGAAATTGACCGCCATGGCCATCGTGCCGCTGCTCGAGATCAGTACGAAGGTCATGATGGCGATCAGGATCAGCGGAACATTCGAGCCGCCTATGCGCAGCGCAAAGACCTCGCTCGGGTTGGGCCACGGCACGCGCGTCGACATGCGCGCGGTCATGTAGGAGAGCAGGAAGCAGCCGAAGATGAAGGTGTCGCTGAGCAGGAAGATCCACATCATGGCCTTGCCCCAGGACACGTTCTTGAACGCCCGCTGATCCGAGGACCAGTCGGCGGCAATGCCTTGCCAGCCCGCAGGCCGGGGCTCCGTTTGGCCGATATGCGTCAGTGTCGTTTCTGCCATCTCGCTTGATCCCCTAGGTCAGCAATTGTCGGCAAATGTCGATGAACGTCGCGGCCCAGCCGGCCAGCAGCGCGAAGATGGCGAGCCAGACGAAAAGCAGGAAATGCCAGTACATGGCGCACAGTTCGACGCTGAGGCGAAGCCGCTCCGGCCGTGCTCCGTTCCAGGCGCCGGCGGTCGTTCTGCCGAGGCCGACCAGCCCTCCCAGTATATGCAGGCCATGCATGCCGGTTATCAGGTAGAAAAAGCTGTTGGCCGGATTGGAGGCCAGCAGATAGCCGTCGGTGCGTCAGTTCCCGCCATGCCACGAGCTGCCCGACGAGGAAGGCGAGCGCGGTGAGCCCGGCCGTGGCAAGGCCGAGCCTGACCGTGTCCATCTGGCGCTTGCGCGCCGCGACCGACGGCGCATTGCAGCGCGATGCTGCTCAGCACCAGCATGCCGGTGTTGAGCCAGAGCAGGCGCGGCAGCGGCAGCGGCTGCCAGTCCGACAGCGCCATGCGCATGAAGTAGGCGCTGGTGAACAGCGCGAACAGGCAGCCGACAACGGCGAGGAAGACACCGAGGCCGATCTTGGCCGTCGGCAGCGCCGAGCGGTCGAGGGCGACAAAATCCTCCGGCCATGCCTTGCTCGAGCCATGGCTTCGACATCAGCCGCTGATGGGAAAGCCACCATCCGGCAAAGCCGACGATCACGAGCAGGAAGACCAGGATGACGCTCATGCCGGCTCCTTGGAGGGGCCGAAGGAGCCCGGCACGTTCTGCGGAATGAAGTCCTCCTTGGCGCCCGGCACGCTGTAGTCATAGGCCCAGCGATAGACGATCGGCAGCTCCTTGCCGAAATTGCCATGCGCCGGTGGTGTCTTCGGACGTCTGCCATTCCAGCGTCGTTGCGCGCCAGGGATTGCCGCCGGCCTCGCGGCCATGGCGGATGCTCCAGATCAGGTTGAACAGGAACACGAACTGGGCAAAGCCGACGATAAACGCCATGATGCTGATGAACGAGTTCAGGTGGTGCGCCGATTCCGTCATTATCGTCATGTCGGTCAGTTCGGCGTAGCGCCGTGGCACGCCCATCAGGCCGAGATAGTGCATGGGAAAGAAGATCAGATAGGCGCCGAGGAACGTGACCCAGAAATGGAACCGGCCGAGCGTCTCGTTCAGCATCCGACCGGTGACCTTCGGGTACCAGTGATAGATCGCGCCGAAAATCACGACGATCGGGGCGACGCCCATGACCATATGGAAATGGGCGACGACGAACATCGTGTCCGACAATGGAACGTCGACGACGACGTTGCCGAGAAACAGGCCGGTCAACCCGCCATTGACGAAGGTGACGATGAAGGCCAGGGCAAACAGCATCGGTATGGTGAGATGGATGTCGCCGCGCCACAGCGTCAGCACCCAATTGTAGACCTTGATGGCGGTCGGGATGGCGATGATCAATGTCGTGGTGGCGAAGAAGAAGCCGAAATAGGGGTGCATGCCGCTGACATACATGTGGTGCGCCCAGACCACGAAGCTCAGCGCGCCGATGCCGACGATGGCCCAGACCATCATCCGGTAGCCGAAGATGTTCTTGCGCGCATGGGTGCTGATCAGGTCGGAGACGATGCCGAAGGCCGGCAGCGCCACGATGTAGACCTCGGGGTGGCCGAAGAACCAGAACAGATGCTGGAACAGGATCGGGCTGCCGCCACTATGCTGCAGCTGTTCGCCCATCTCGACGATCGCCGGCATGAAGAAGGAGGTGCCGAGCGCACGGTCGAACAACATCATCACGCAGGCGACGAACAGCGCCGGGAAGGCGAGCAGCGCCATGACGGTGGCGGTGAAGATGCCCCAGACGGTCAGCGGCAGGCGCATCAGCGTCATGCCGCGCGTGCGGGCCTGCAGCACCGTCACGACATAGTTCAGGCCGCCCATGGTGAAGCCGATGATGAACAGGATCAGCGAGACGAGCATCAGGATGATGCCCCAGTCCTGGCCGCCCGGCGTGCCGGTCATGATGGCTTGCGGCGGGTAGAGCGTCCAGCCGGCACCGGTCGGTCCGCCCGGCGCAAAGAAGCTCGACACCAGAACCAGCACGGCGAGCAGGTAGATCCAGTAGCTCAGCATGTTGACATAGGGAAAAACCATGTCGCGGGCGCCGACCATCAGCGGGATCAGGTAGTTGCCGAAGCCGCCGAGGAAGAGCGCCGTGAGCAGGTAGATCACCATGATCATGCCGTGCATGGTGATGAACTGGTAGTAGGCTTCCGGGGTGATGAAGTCGAAGGTGCCGGGGAAGCCGAGCTGCAGCCGCATCAGCCAGGACAGCACCAGCGCCACCATGCCGATGGCCGTTGCGGTCGCCGAATACTGGATGGCGATGACCTTGGCGTCCTGCGAGAAGACGTACTTCGTCCACCAGCTATGCGGGTGGTAAAGCTCCATTTCCGCGACTTCGGCCGGCGGAACGGCATCTGCAGGCGTGATATCGACCATAGGAGCACTCCGTGCCCTTTTCAGCGGGACCCGACCGTTTCGAGCTTTGCCGAAATCTTCAGAACCTGGCGCCGTCGCGTTCCTGCCGGCGCCTGGTCCGCCGAGCCCGTCTGCTGGGGCGCCGACAATTGCGCGAAAGTCTGCTGCTCGCCGAGCCAGGCCACATAGTCTTCCTGCGTATCGACCATGACGATGCCATGCATCAGAGGATGCCCTTGGCCGCAAAGCTCGGCGCACAGGACCTGGAAGGTTCCGGTCTTGGTCGGGGTGAACCAGAAATAGGTGACCGAGCCCGGGATCATGTCCATCTTGGCGCGGAATTCCGGTACGTAGAAATCATGCAGCACATCGATCGAGCGCAGCAGCATCTTGACCGGCTTGCCGACCGGCAGGTGCAGATCGGCCGCCTCGACCACGACATCGTCCTGGCCGTTGGGATCGCTGGCGATGACGCCGAGCGGATTTTCAGCGCTGACGTTGCGGGTGTCGGATGTGCCGAGCTTGCCGTCCTTGCCGGGCAGGCGGAAGCTCCACTGCCATTGCTGGCCGACGACTTCGACCTCGGTCGCGTCGCTCGGAACGTTAACGAAACGGCTCCAGACGAACAGGCCGGGGACCAGCATGGCCGTGACGCCCGACCGCGGTGACGATCGTCAGCCACGATTCGAGCCGCTTGTTCTCGGGCTCGTAAGCCGCGCGGTTGCCTTCCCGATGACGGAAGCGGAACACGCAATAGGCCATGAATAGCACGACGGCGGCGAAGACGACGCCGGTGATCCAGAAGGTGATGATGATGGTGTGGTCGATATAGTCCCAGTTCGAGGCAATCGGCGTCCACCACCATGGGCTCAGCAAGTGGAACAAGACTGAGCCCACGACGACTAAAACGAGTACAAGCGCTATGGCCATGTCCCGTTCCTCCCGGCATTCCAGGGGCGCGAAGCCGTCCGGGGAAATGCCACGGGCATCATAGCTTGATTTGCAATCGAAATTCTAGAGCCGGTTGTGGATGAGGCGAAAATGTCGACTTTGCCGCTGCTAATCTCTCGGGATCAAATCAGCAGCAGGCCCTTCATCGAGGCATTGCCCTTCCTGCCGATGATGATGTGGTCGTGGACGGCGATGCCGAGTGGTTTGGCGGTGTCGACGATCAGCTTGGTCATCTCGATATCGGCGCGCGACGGCGTCGGGTCGCCGGATGGGTGGTTGTGCACCAGGATGACGGCGCTGGCCGAGAGTTCCAGCGCCCGCTTGACCACCTCGCGCGGATAGACTGGCGTGTGGTCGACGGTGCCGATCTGCTGCACCTCGTCGGCGATCAGCACGTTCTTCTTGTCGAGGAAGAGGATGCGGAACTGCTCGCGGTTCTCGAAGGCCATTGCCGAGCGGCAATAGTCGAGAAGCTGGGTCCAGTTGGACAGGACCTCGCGGCCGCGGATTTCGCTGCGTGCCATGCGCTGCGCGGCGGCAGCAATCACCTTCAGATCGACTGCCACCGATGGGCCAATGCCCTTCACCTCCTGAAGCAGCGCCACCGGCGCGCCAAGCACCTCGGCCAACGTGCCGAAGCGCGAAAGCAGCGCCTTGGCGATCGGCTTGGTGTCGACGCGTGGGATCAGGCGAAAGAGCAGGAGTTCGAGAAGCTCGTAGTCGGGCAGGGCGTCGGGCCCAGCCGCCGTGAACCGTTCACGCAGGCGGTCGCGATGGCCGTGATAATGCGGCTTTTCCACCGCCGCGGCCTTCGCCGGCGGTTCGCTCCACCGCTCGGAGAAGAATCCCCGCTCGTCGTCGCCGCTTTTCCCCATCGAACGCCCATATCTACCTGACCGGAAGAGACAGTAGAGCATGATTCTAAAACGCGAAACCGGCTCGCGATGGTTTTCAAAAGAGCCGCCAGACGCCGATGAGCTTGAGCCTCGGTCCGTGCACTCAGTCTCGGCGCGCAATGATCCAGTCGGCTGCCGCCGCGAGATCGGCGAAGGTTGCGGTCGGGCGCGGGTCAAAGCGTTTTTCGTCGCCTTGCTGGTATTTGCCCGTCCGCACCAGCAATGCGCTCGAAATTCCGGCACGCAGGGCGCCAGCTATATCGGCCTCGGCGTCGTCGCCGACCATGATCGCCTGATCCGGCGGACAGTTCATGCTTGCCAGAGCCGACAGAAAGAATGCCGGCGACGGCTTGCCGAGAACGGTTGCGCGTTTCAGGGAGGCATATTCCAATGCCGTGACGAACGGCCCTGCATCGAGGCTGAGCGCGCCGTCGGCATCCCGAAACGCCCGGTTGGTGGCGAGGGCCAGCAGTTGGGCCCCCGCGTTCAACTCGCGGAACGCATCATTCAGAACCGCATACGTGAAGGCCTCGCCGGCATCGCCGACGATGACGGCGCGCTTGTCGCGAACCGGCAACTCGAAAAAGTCCGGCTCAAGGCCGGGATGAACCAACAGATATGGCGCACGGCCATTGCGAAGAAGCCATTCGCGCGCCGCGTGCGCCGGCGTGAAGACATCAGCTTTGGTGACGGTCAGTCCCAGCGCTTCCAGATGTTGGAGGACCGTCTGCTTCGATGAACGTGTCGTATTGCTTACGAAGCGCACGGCCAGGCCGGCCTGGCGCAAACGCGCAACGGCATCCACCCCGCCTGGTATGGCGGTCTCGCCATCATAGATGACGCCTGCGAGATCGAGCAGCACGCCTCGGGTCATCGCCTCAGCATGGCGAGAAGTTCGCCCTGCGTCAAAGCCGGGCGGATGTCAGTCAGGGCTTTTGGGCGATATTCATCAGCCCGCCAGGCCGGGGCGGTCGAGTTTTTTCGGCGACAACGTGAAGATCTCGCAACCGGTCTCGGTGACGCCGATCGTGTGCTCGTACTGAGCCGACAGCGAGCGGTCGCGTGTTACGGCCGTCCAGCCGTCCGACAGCACTTTTACGTGCGGGCGGCCGAGATTGATCATCGGCTCGACGGTGAAGATCATGCCCGGCCGCATTTCCACGCCTTCATTGGCGCTGCCATAATGCAGGATGTTCGGCGCGTCGTGGAACAACTGGCCCACGCCGTGGCCGCAGAAATCGCGCACCACCGAGCAGCGCTCTGCCTCGGCATAGGTCTGGATGGCGGCGCCGATGGCGCCGGTGCGGGCGCCCGGCCTGATCGCTGCTATGCCCCGCATCAGGCATTCATGGGTGACCTCGAGCAGCCGTTCGGCCGCGCGCTTGATGGTGCCGACCGGATACATGCGCGAAGAATCGCCATGCCAGCCGTCGAGGATATAGGTGACGTCGATGTTGACGATGTCGCCGTCCTTCAACGGCTTGTTGTCGGGGATGCCATGGCAGACGACGTGGTTGATCGAGGTGCAGGACGATTTGGTGTAGCCGCGATAGTTGAGCGTCGCCGGCAACGCGCCGTGGTCCATGCCAAATTCGAAGACGAAGCGGTCGATTGTCTCGGTGGTGACGCCCGGCTCGACCATCGGCACCAGTTCGTCGAGGCAACGCGCGGTGAGGTCGCAGGCCTTGCGCATCCCGGCAAAACCCTCTTCGCCATAGAGGCGAATCTGGCCGGTGTTCCTGAGCGGTGCCGTGGCGGCGTCGAGATAGGTGACCATTCTTGTCCGTCTGTCGATTGGGTGGCTCCAAAAATGAGCCGGCGCGAAAATCTCCCCAGATTTGGCACCGGAAGCCGCAAGGTTCAAGGAGGAACTGCCGGCGGCAGGCGTAGCCTGGCGATATTCTTGCCTTGATGGACCCCAGACTGTCTGGCTGCTCCGCTTTCCTTTTGCGGCCCTGTGGGTTAGGGCGGAGGCAACATTCGGAGACCCGTGCCCCTGATGGCGTCCAAGCGCGCAACATCATTCCTGTCGCCGATCAGGGCCGCCTGCTCGGGCCTGATGGCGCTGCTGTTGCTGTCGCTGTTATGCTTGGCCCAGTCGGACGCGACGGCTTCCGCGAAGGTCGCGTCGAGCGGCGCCGCTATCAGCGCGGCCAGGCAGGGCGACGCGGTGCTGCTGCTGCGCGTCGCCGGCAAGATGAAGGCGGCCGAAATCCGGGCCGCCCGGCCGCTGCCGGCCAAGTTCGTTGGCGGTGACGCGAACACCCTTCGGCCGGAGGCCGGGTTCCTTCCGCTCGATCAACTCTCTTCGGCCTGGGCAGTGCTCGTATCGGCGTCCGTGCCTGCGCCGCGCAAGAGAGCCAACCAGCCGCGCGCGCCGCCTTCAGTATAACTGGGCGGTCGCGGACCGCGCTTTTCGACCCCATTCATAGCCTTTTCGCGTCGTGACCCGTGCGGCGGCCCTGGCCGTGCACCGGCCGCGCGGCGCGTCATTTCCGGAGCCTCCAGATGCAACGTATCAAAACCTTCAAAACCCTCTCGCGTGCCGTTTCGGCCGCCTCGTTTCTCTCGGTGCAGGCGCTGATCTGCATCGGCACCGTCTATTGGGCGATCGCCGAAACGCTCGGCATGACAGGAACGGCGGCGCTGGTCTTCGCAGCCATCTTTGCGGTGCCGACATTCTATGTCCTGACGGTCGTTGTTCGCATGGCCTATGACGCCGAAACCGACCCGGCAAACCAATGAGCCCGCGGTTCGGCTGGGCTTCTTGCGGCTATCGACCGCACTGACGACACATTCCTGCGCCAGAAGCCGGCCAGAGCAACCTTTCACGACGACCGGCGTTGCCGCGCGGTGATGCCGGTTCGGGAGAGATGGAATGGACAGATTGCAATTCGAGGTGCCGGTGCGCATTGCGACCGCGCCCGGCTTGCCGGTCGAGGAAATCTACAGCGTCGAACAGGCGCTCGATTTCCTGCAGAATTGGCCGGCGCGTCGGCAGGGCAAGATCCATGAGGCAGCCTTCAATGCCTGCTTCGGCGCCACGGTGGACGTGGTCAAGACCGAGGACGCCTGCCGGGCGTTCATGACGTTCTGCCGCGTCAGCGGCCTGCTGGCCAGGGACATGATGGTGCCCGGCAAGCGCGGCGGCGAGGCGAAGGGGCTGAGGATCTAGGCCGGGCAATTGGCGCTCCAGTCGTCCGTCGGCTGCAATTGCCTCGACTTCGCGGTCCCTTCGCAAATCGAACGACGGACCTCGCCGTTAAGGTTCTGTTTCCAACCTCGCAGCTAGGCCTGTGACCGTAGAGCAGCGTGTGATTCGTTGCGTCAGTGTCGTGGTCCAGAAGATGTCGTCAGCAAACGTGCGAGCCTTTCCAATAGACCGGCAGATGGTCCTGGTTCGCGAGGTTGCCGCCAAGCTCGGCAATTTGCATGGCGACACGGCCACATCCTTCTGGAAGGCTACGGCGCGTGAACTCCTCGACCTCGCGATCGGGTCCGGCCGCGATCCCGCTTCCGCCAGCAACGAGGTTCGCCGATTTTTCGCTGCCGTTCAAAAAGAGATGCATGTGCTGACGGGTGAGGTGGCTTAGGCTACTGCCCACCTACGGGGTCGTCGCCAATCTGAATTGCCCAGCTGCGCTCACTGCGAGAGCCGATGGGCTATCCTTGGATGTCCTTGTTCTTCGGAGGCTGTGATGCCACCCGCGGTCCTGTCTTGGCGTCAACGATTTCCGGCCTTGAACTGTCGATGGCGCCGTCCCAGCCGCCGCCAAGCGCCTTGTTGAGCGCGATATAGTCGGTGGCGATCAGGACACGGCTTTGCAGAAGAGCGTCCTCGGCCGAATAGAGCGAGCGCTCGGCGTCCAGCACATCAAGGAGACTGGTCTCGCCGGATTTGTAGAGCGTCCGCTCGAGACTCGCCGCGTCGCCATAGGACTTCGCGGAAGAAGCTAACTTGCCGTTCCTGATGCGCTCCTGCGTCAGACGAAACGCTGGCGTTTTCGACATCTTCGAGCGCCGTCAGGACGGAGGCTTTGTAAGCGATGAAATATTGGTCGCGCTCGGCCTTGGCGACGTCGACGGCGGCCTGCAACTTGCCGGCGTTGAACAGCGGCATGCTTAGCGTCGGCCCGAAGGACCAGCCGATGGTGGAGTTCTTGCCGAGATCGCCGAGCTTGAAGGCGGAGGTGTCGATGTCGCCGGTCAGGCTGACGCTCGGATAGCGCGCCGCCTCGGCCTGGCCGATCCTGGCGGTGTACTCGGCATATTGCCGCTCCGCCATGCGCACGTCCGGCCGCGAGAGCAGGATGTCGGCGGGAACGCCGGTCGGGATCGGCAGGCGCGGCGTTGGTATCGGCGCGCTGCGCTTCAATCGCTCGGTCACCGCGGCCGGCGGCCGGCCGGTGAGCACCGAAAGGCGGTGTACCGCTTCGGCATAGCTTGCCTCCAGAGTCGGGACGTCGGCCTCGGTGCTGCTCGCCTGTCCCTTCGCCTTGGCGACATCGGCCGCCGTCGCCGTACCGGCTTCGGCCATGGTGCGGGTGAGCTTCGCCGTCTGCTTCTGCGACGCGGCCGCGCGGCGGGCGAGTTGAGCACGCGCCTGATAGCCGCGCGCATGGGTGTAATTGGAGGCGACATCGCCGACCAGGGTCAGCAGCGTCGAGCGCAGTTCCTCTTGGGCGGCATCCAGCCCGTAGCGGGCGGCCTCGACGCTCCTGCGGTTGGCGCCGAACAGGTCCAGTTCCCAGCTGGCGTCGAAGCCGGACTGGAACTGGCTGTACGCATCGCTGGCGGTTCCGCCCGAAGTGGTCGCGGCCGTCTTGTTGCGCGTGGTGGATCCGGAACTGTCGGCGGACGGGAACAATGTCGCGGCGCTCTGGCGGTAGCTGGCACGGGCCTCGCGAATCCTGGCCCTGGCTGTCGCGACGTCGAGGTTGCCGGCAACGGCTTCTTCGACAAGCGCGTCCAGCTCGGGGTCACGCAGCCGCTGCCACCATTTAGACAATTGCGCCGGCCTGGCGGGTACGGCTTTCTTCTGGCTGCTCCATGCGGCTGGCATCGGCAAAAGCGGCTTCTGATAGTCCGGACCGACGACGCAGCCGGCCAGTGTGGTCGCTGCCAGCGCCATGGCGCTCACCTGCCTCCAGGTCGACCGGCTGGCCGGCGCCGAGCTTCGGCCGGTCGTCCGGCTCTTGGAGTCCTTACGCGTCATACTCTTACCCTCAACTAGGATCGGTCATGGCCCCGGCCTGGTATCCGTCGATACGGCCGGGGCATTCGTGAGGCCGCTGTCGGGCGACAACGAAGCCATGATTGGGCGGGCTGCCTTGATTGATGTCCAGTCAGCCTGCGGTGTTGGCGTCCGCTACCTGTCGGTCGGCGTCGGATCGCTCCACCAGCAGCTTGCCGAGATGGCGGGCGAGGAAGCGCTGGATGTCGTCCATGAAGGTGTAGACCACCGGGACATAGATGAGGCTGAGCACCGTCGAGGACAGCAGTCCGCCGACCACGGCGATAGCCATCGGCGCGCGTGTCTCGGCGTCGGCGCCGATGCCGAGCGCGATCGGCAGCATGCCGGCGCCCATGGCGATCGAGGTCATGACGATCGGCCGGGCGCGCTTGCGAGCGGCGTCGAGCAGCGCCTCGAAGCGGCTGAGGCCACGCTCCTTCTCCGCGACCAAAGCATATTCGACGAGCAGGATCGAGTTCTTGGCCGCAATGCCCATTAGCATCAAAAGGCCGATCAGCGACGTCACACCGAGCGCCTTGCCGGTGATGAGCAGGAAGCCGAGCGCGCCGCCGATCGACAGCGGCAGCGCGACGAGGATGGTCACCGGCTGCACGAAGCTGCGGAACAGCAGAACAAGCGTCAGGTACATGAGCAGGATGCCGGCAGCGATTGCGGTGGCGAAGCCTGAGAACAGCTCCTGCATGCGAGCGGCGTCGCCGCGCGCCAGCTCGTGCACGCCGGCCGGCAGGTTCTGCATGACCGGCAAGGCGCGGATGGCCGTGGTCGCCTGGCCAAGCGTCAGGCCGGAGAGATCCGCCTCGATAGTGGCGCTGCGGCTGCGGTCGACCCGCGTGATGCTGTTCGGGCCGGCATTGAAGCCGATGTCGGCCACGGCGCCGAGCGGCACGGTGCCCTTGCTGCCGGTCAGCGGCAGCATTGCGAGCTTGGCCGGATCGTCGATGGCGCCGTCCGGCAGTGTGACGACGATCGACACCTGGCGGTCGCCGAGATTGAATTTCGCCAGGCTGGTGTCGGTATCGCCGATGGTGGCGATCTTGACAGTCGCGGCGATCTCGGTCGGCGTGATGCCGAGTTCAGCCGCCTTGGCGCTGTCGGGACGCACGATGAGCTCCGGTTTGGTCGTGGCGGCCGTCGAGGTCGGGTTGATCAGGCCGGGGACCGATTTCATCTGGTCGATCAGTGCGTCGCTCGCCTTCTCAAGTGCGGTGCCATCGTCGCCGACCAGGGTGATCGACACTTTGGCGCCGGAAGAACCGTCGGCGCCGAACTGGATGCGGGCGCCCGCAATGTCGTTGAGCCTGGGCGAGGCTTCGGCCTCGAATTCCTGCTGGCTGACCGTGCGTTCGGCGCGCGGCTTGAGGTTGACGGTGACGGTGGCGGTGCGCACCTCGGCCGAGCTCGAGCCCTGGTTCGGCCCGCCGCCCGAGGCAGCGGCCGTGCCGATGGTGGCAAAGATGCTGTCGACGGCCGGCTCGTCCTTGAGCCGCTTGGTGATGCTTTGCACGACGGCCGTCGTCTGTTCGATCGTCGAACCCGGCTGCAGTTCGACGGAGATCATCGAGCGGCCGCGATCGGTCGCCGCCATGAATTCGGTCGGCAGTTTCGTTGCCAGCGCCATCGAGCCAGCGAAGAAGGCAATGCCGGCGAACAGCGTGATCCAACGGTGGTCGAGCGCCTTGCGCAGCAGCCAGAGATAGGTCGGTAGCCAGGCCGGCGTATCCTCCTCGCTATGGCCGCCGGCACGCACCAGATAGGCGCCCATCAGCGGTGTGAGCATGCGCGCCACCAGCAGCGAGAACAGCACCGAGACGCAGACGGCGATGGCGAAGCTCAGGAAGAACTTTCCGGGAATGCCGGGCATGAAGGCCACCGGCAGGAACACGGCGACGATGGTCGCCGTGGTCGCCACCACGGCAAGCCCGATCTCGTCGGCCGCCTCGATCGCCGCCTGGTAAGCGCTGGCGCCGGTCTGGCGCATATGGCGCACGATATTCTCGATCTCGACGATGGCGTCATCGACGAGGATACCGACCACCAGCGACAGGGCAAGCAGGGTGATGTTGCTGAGCGAGATGTCGAAGGCCGCCATCACGGCAAAGGTCGGGATCAGCGACAGCGGCATGGCGACCGCCGACACCAGGGTCGCCCTGATGTCGCGCAGGAACAGCCAGACGACGCCGATCGCAAGCAGGGCGCCCATCCACAGCGCCTCGAGCGCTGCATCGTAGCTCTCCTGCACGAAGCCGGACGAGGAGGTGACTTCGGTGAATTTCGCCGTCGTGGTCTTTGCGCCCATTTCGGCGATCGTGGCGCGCGCGGCCTTGACGACGTCGATCTCGCTCGAACCGACCGACCGGTAGACGTTGAAGGCGATGACCTGCCTGCCGTCGAGATAGGCCGCCTGGCGCGGTTTTTCCCAGCTGTCGACCACGGTGCCGAGATCGGAGAGCTTGACGTCCCCGGCGCCTGAAAGCGCGATGCGGGTGTCGGCCAGTGCCTCGACGCTCGTCGCGCTGGCCAGCGTGCGCACGGACTGTTCCTGGCCGCCGATGGCGGTGCGGCCGCCGGGCTGGTTGACGTTGTTGGAGGCGAGCGTCTGGCTGACATCGCCGGCGCTGATGCCGAGTGCCGCCAGGCGATCCGGATCGAGCTCGACGCGGATCACCCGGTCGACGCCGCCGGAGCGGGTGATCTTGGAGACGCCGTCGACGCCGAGCAGTGCCTTGGCGACGTCGTTGTCGATGTACCAGCTCAGCGCATCGGGCGACATGGACGGCGCCTCGACCACATAGGTCAGCACCGAATTGCCCGTCGCGTTGACCTTGGCCACCACCGGTGTCTGGGCCGCAGCCGGCAGGCTGGCCTGTACTTCGGATACGGCGTTGCGGACGTCGTTGGTGGCGGTCTCGGGATCGGTGCCGAGGGTGAATTCCACCGTGGTGACGGAAGCACCCTCGCTGATCGAGGTCGAGACGTCGTCGACGCCTTCGAGCGTCGCCACGGCATTTTCGACCACGCGCGCGACCTGCACCTCCATCTCGCTCGGCGCGGCACCCGGCTGCGCAACCGTCACCGTGACCGTCGGCAGGTCGATGTCGGGCATGTTGTTGGTGCGCAACTGCATGAAGCCGTAGAGGCCGGCAATCGTCAGCGAGAGGAACAATACGATGGTCGGAACCGGGTTGCGGATCGACCAGGAGGAAATGGCGTTCATTGGGCTGTCTCCGTCGAGGGCGCGGAGGCGTCGGCCTCGGCAGAGGCGATGCGAACCAGATTGCCGTCGCTGAGGAAGCCGGCGCCGGCGACGACGACGCTGTCGCCTGCCGACAGGCCGCTCTCGATGGCGACGCGGCCGTTCTGGCGTGCGCCGGTTGCGACGGAGCGCGCGCTGACCTTGCCAGCGCCATCGACGACGAAAACCGCCGGCTGGCCGTCATGCCAGACGAGGGCCGCCTCGGCGACGCTGAGCTGCTGCGAGGCAGCGGTGGCTATCGACACGCGGGCAAACATGCCGGGCTTCAGGCCGGAGCCTTCGCCGAGGCCGACATAAACGGTGGCAAGCCGCGTGGTCGAATTGACCGTCTCGGCAATGGAGGAAACGCTGCCGGCAAAGGCGCGGCCGGAAGCGTCGGTGACGCTCGCCGACTTGCCAACCGAGATCGCCGCCAGGTCCTTTTCGGGGACGAGGACGCCGACCTCCAGCCTGCCGTCGCGGATGATCTTCATCAACTCGGTGCCGGCCTGGATGATCGAGCCGGCGACAGCGGGCTTGCTGGAGACGATGCCGTCGAAGGGGGCGCGGATGGTCGTCCGGTCGAGTTCGGCCTGCAATCTCTCTGCAGCGGCCTCGGCCTGTTCGACTTGCGCCTGGCCGGTCTTGACGGCGGTTGCTTTCTCTTCCGCGGTCTCGGCGCTGACAGCGTTGCTGGCCAGCAGCTTGTTGGAACGGGCAGCGGCGGAGATCGCCGACTCCAGAGTCGCTTGGGCCTGCGTGACCGCAGCCTTCTGCTCGGCGAGCTGAGCCTTGAGCAGTGAGGCGTCGAGGCGCGCGACGACATCGCCCGCCTTGACGTGGTCGCCTTCGGCAACCAGGACATCGATCAGGCGCAAGCCGCTCTCTTCCGCGCCGATCGTTGCTTCCTGCCAGGCAGCGACCGTGCCGGTGGCGCTGACGGAAGATTTGATGGCATCGGAACGGACCGTCTCGACGGATACGGTCAGCGTGGCGGTCTGAACGGGCGCGGCCGTTTGCGCAGCCGGTTCGGTCGTGCCGCGGCCATAGGCGTTGAGCACCGCGACAACGCCGGCTGCGACCAGCACGGCTACAAGGAGAAGATGGCTCTTACGCAATTTTCTGGTCATGATCTTGGGTGCTCGAACGTGCGGAAATCGGAAGCGACAGGCGGTAGGCGGCAAAGCTCAACCGGACCGCGCCCTTCAGCGTGTTGGCCGGCAGGGCCGGCGGCATGGCGCGAGCGACATGACCGATCGGCAGGGACGGCGGACCCATCGCCGCGATCAGCCGTAGCATCATCAGGGCTTCCCACATTGTCGTGCTTTCGTTGCTCGATGACGGCCGGGCAAACCGGCCGCCATTTTGGGACAAAAGAGACCGGCCGGCCCGAGAACGGGTGGTCAACGGGCCGGCCGGCGCAACCGGTCAGAGTTGCTCGCCATCGCGAGGCTGCGGGAGCTGTCTGCCATGGCCAGGGAGACCTCCGGGGCCGGCTGCGTCGTCCGGCGGGCCGCCCCAGGGACCGGGGGGTGGTCCATGCGGCCGTTCCGCCGAAGCGAGGATTTCGAGCTGTTCGGGCGTCAGCTTGGCGCGGAGCGCGGTAATTGCATCCTTCAGCTTGCCGGCCGAAACCGCACGTTTGGTAATGTCGTCGGCGAGGCTTTCCTGACGAGCGAACGGGTCGCGTGGTGCCTGAGCGGCGCTGCCATCGGGGCCGGGCTTTCCGGCTCGGGGCCGCGTCCACCGGAGCCGCCCGGGCCATGATCAGGCAACGGTGGCGTCAGCGTCTCCTGCAGCGCGCTGGTGTAGTCGCGCCAGGCGTCGAGCTGCTCCTCCGAATGCCAACCTTGGTCTCGAGCGCGGCAAGTCGGGCGGCGAGCATGAATTCCGGCGGCGGTCCCATGCGCTGTGGGCCGAAGCGCTGCGGGCCAAAACCTTGCCGGCCCGTGCCGCATCGGTCCATGCGCGCCGGGGCGGGGCATCGGGCCCTGGTCCGGACTGTTCTGCATGGCCACCATGGGCGGTTCGTCGCCGGAGGGGGCGCCAGGGTCGGCCTGCTGCGCCAGCGCCGGATGAATGGCGGCGACCGAGAAGAGGCCGAGCGCAAAAAGTCTGCTTCGCATGATGTTATTCCTTTCCCACATGCTTCGGATGGCTGGAGGATAGGAGGCGTCTTTTGTCCGCTTTGCTTCGGCGCGTTGCCGAAGGTTTCCACAAAAGGGAGATTTGTTTCCCAATGTTTCCGTGCGCCGGCCGGAAACATTCGGTTGCAATTTTCCATGCCGCTCGCCTGCGGCTCTCCCTATAATCGCAAAGCGAACAGGCAACCGGGCGAAGAATGCAGGCACAATCCCATATCCTAGTCGTCGACGACGACCGCGAGATCAGGACGCTTCTCGGACGCTATCTCGACGGCCAGGGCTTTCGCGTCTCGGTGGCGGCCGACCGGCGCGATTGCGAACAGAAGCTCGGCACGGGCCAGTTCGACTTGATCGTGCTTGACGTCATGCTGCCCGACGGCTCCGGGCTCGACATCTGCCGCGCCTTGCGCGACCGCAAGCCGCATATTCCGGTGATCCTGCTGACGGCGCTGAAGGAAGATGTCGACCGCATCATCGGGCTGGAGCTTGGCGCCGACGACTATCTCGGCAAGCCGTTCAATCCGCGCGAACTCACCGCCCGCATTCGCGCCGTGCTGCGGCGCTCGGCGCCGGAAGAGGTCGCCCCGCCACGCGTGCGCGTCTACCAATTCGCCGGCTACAGGCTGGAACCGGACACGCGCAAGGTGACGGATGCCGAGGGCGCGCTCATCGACCTCACCGGCGCCGAGTTCGACCTGCTGCAGGTGTTCCTCGACCGTCCCGGCCGGCTCTTGTCGCGCGACCAGCTGCTCGACCTGACGCAAGGCCGCGAGCGCGATCCGCTCGACCGTTCCGTCGACGTGCTGATGAGCCGGCTGCGCCGCAAGTTCGGCGACACCGGCGAGGAGCCGCTGTTCAAGACGGTGCGCAATGGCGGCTACCAGCTCACCGCCCGCGTCGAGACGGTGGAGGCCGAGGCATGAACTCGCTGCGCCGGCGCCTGATCATCCTGCTGGTCGTCTCGATCGTCGGCGTTGTCGGCCTGGCAACGACCGTCGCCATCAAGGTGCTTGGGCGGGCCGTCGCCGGAGTTGAGCATGGGGCCGGTGGCTCGTCAGATCGAATTCGTGGTGCGGCTGCGTCCCGGGCCACGTGCCGGGCGTCGGCGACGCGCCGGTCAATCTCAGCGATCAGCCCGCCGATGGCGGCAAGGACCCGAGGCACACCGGTGTGCTCAACGACATCATGCACCGAGTTGGGCCTTGATGTTCCGGCCGTCGTCAGCCGGAAGTTGGCGAGACCCGGCAGGTCGCTTCGGTGCGCTGCCCGACAATCGCTGGACGATCATGGATGTCCGCGATTTCGGCCGCCACGGCGCGAGATGCCTGGTTCGTGCTCTCGGCTGGATCACGCTGATCGTACGGGCGCTACCGCCGTGTCGGTCTATTTCACCGCCGTGCTGGTGCGGCCGCTGGAAATGCTCGAGACCGCCGTCGGCAAGATCGGCTCGGACGGCGTTTTGGCGGCGGTGCCTGAGGAAGGGTCGGCCGAGGTCAGGGCGACCGCGCATGCGCTCAACCAGCTTTCCACCAGGCTGAAGACGGCGATGGAAAGCCGCATGCGGCTGGTCGCCGCCGCCGGGCATGACCTCAGAACACCGATGACGCGGATGCGGCTGCGCGCCGAATTCCTCGACGACGATCGCGACAAATGGCTTCACGATCTCGACGAGCTCGACCGCATCGCCGACAGCGCCATCCGGCTGGTGCGCGAGGAGGTGAACCAGGATGCGGTGGAGCCGGTGGAACTCGACAGGCTGGTCCGCGATATCGAAGCCGAGATGATTTCGGCCGGCCATGCGGTCTCGATCGACCATCTCGACAAGGTGTCGGTCAAAGCCGGCGCGCTCGGGCTGCGCCGCGCGCTGCGCAATCTGATCGTCAACGCCGCGACGCACGGCAAAAGCTGCACCATTGCACTCACCGGGCAGGGTGGCCGGGCCGTTCTGACCATCGCCGATCGCGGGCCCGGCATTCCGCCGGACCTCCTGAACAAGGCGTTCGAGCCGTTCTTCCGGGTCGATCCGGCCCGCGCGCAATCTATCCCCGGCGCTGGGCTGGGCCTCGCGATCGCCAAGGAGATCATCGAGCGCTACGGCGGCACGATCCGGCTGGAGAACCGGCAGGGCGGAGGGCTGCTGCAGACGGTGGTGTTTGGCGCGGTTTCCTAATGGACCGGATGCCGTTCAAGCCCTGCCAAATCGAGGCGATCTCGGCCTCGCTCGCTGCATCGTGACAGCGCGACCGTTGCGGGCCCGCGAATTTTGACAGTACAACGTTTTTGCGAGGATGCCACCATGACCATACGCGGGACGATGCTTTGCGCGGCAGCGATAGTGATTGCGGCTACAAATTCCGCAAACGCTCGGCCCGACACGCGAAAGATGACGTGCGCGCAGACCCAGGCGTTGATCCAGAGCCAGCAGGCGACGGTGCTGAGCACCGGACCGAATACCTATGATCGCTATGTCCGCCAATTCGGCAGTGACTGCGATGCTCCTTACGTGCCGATGGTTGACTATGTCCCGACCAGTGACGGTCAGTGCATGGTTTATCGGTGCGAACAGCCGGCGCCACTGGTTCCGTTTTGATCGGAGGCAGTGCCGCTTTCCCGGCTATCACGGAATCTCAGACATGGGCCGCCGCTGTTCACTTGATCTGCTCGATCTCCGGAGCCGGCGTCTGGTCAATCACTGGAGCCGGCGTGCAATCTTGCCCCTTGCATGCCTCGACAGGGTCCTCGGCCGGCGGCAGGCAATTTTGCCCCTCGCAATGAACTGACGGCACCTCTGGCGCTATTTCGCTATTCGCCGCAGCAGGCTGATCTTCAGCGCGAACGGCCGGCGGTGCTACCAAGCCGATCATGGCCGTGCACAAGAGCGCTATGCGAAGCAAATTCATTTCCGCCTCCGTGGCTGACAGCAAGCAGAACTTTACGCTCTCGATCCGAGGCCGACATCCTGTCACCCGCCAACGACGTTAACAGTGCGTTTCCGCCCAAGGAGACGCGCTCGCTGACATTGGTCGCTCTTCGTCATTGTCTTCGTATTGCGCTCAGCTGAGTTCTTGGGCGAGTCCGATGAGAAGCCCTTCAGGCCCGCGGATGTAGCAGAGCCGATACGCGTCTTTATACTGGACTACTTCGCCTACGAGCTGCGCGCCGCGCTTGCGGAGCCTTTCAAGCGTCTCGTCGATGTCGTCCACGGCGAACATGACGCGGAGGTAGCCTAGAGCGTTCACCGGGGCGTTGCGGTGATCCGCGACGGCAGGCGGCGTGAGGAAGCGGGAGAGCTCGAGCCGGCCGTGGCCGTCCGGCGTGCGCATCATGGCAATCTCGACGCGCTGATCGCCCAGTCCAGTGACACGTCCGGCCCATTCTCCTTCGATCGTGGCCCGCCCTTCGAGCTCGAGGCCGAGCTCGCGAAAGAAATCAATCGTCCCTCCGAGGTCATCGACGACGATTCCTACGTTGTCCATTCAGCGCGTGCTCACGCGGCGCGCGCAGGCCGGACCGGGGCCGCGCATATAGTGAAGTTCTGGCCGGTAGCGCGGTGCAACGAATTCGCGAATGGCCGATGCCGACCGAGTGATCAAAGCCCACCACTCCATGACACAATCTCTGCAATACGTCGCTGCTGAGGGCTGTTCATCTCCAGTTCTTGTCTGGGCAATCCACAGTCTCGCGGCCATCGATGCGCTCCCTTATGACCTTGTGGCGCCCGGCGGGCATGGTGGCAAAGTCCGCGACGCCGACGCCGATACGGTCCCGGGTGGTGGACCGCTTGAACAGAAGACCGAACCGGATTGGGTCGCAGCCAGAAATTCCCATGAGGTGACGGACGACCAGAGGGCTACCCCCAAGGCGGTGGCCAGGAACACTGCGGGAAGGGCGAACAGAAGCTTACGCGACATCATTGTCCCAACCTCACACGCCGGTATCGATGTGGAACAGGTCTTCGCGCCCGGCGTGCCTGAAGCTGTTGAAGCAAGAACCGTGCCACGCTTGCCCGCGCGACAGCTGTCAGGTCTCGCATGTCGGCTACGTCGTCATTCGAAGAAGCACCAGCGGAGCAGGCTTGAGGACTGCTGAGCGGCATTAGGTCGGTCTGTGGAACAGCGGACTGTCCTGTAATGGGTCATTTGCCGCTGGCACCACAATTGCAGTGTTAAAAACGCCGGTGTTGGGACCGGCATTAGGGGCGATGGGGGCCTCGTCGCTCCGCAAATGGAGCGGCGAGGTTTTCTGCCCTTGTGGTACGCCGATAAAGCGCGGACAGCCGCTCACCGCATAGCTTGGTGTCGTGAACGTCCCCATTCCGGTGGCTCTTCGTGACAAAGAACGCCTGTCGGGATGGCGAGCATCGCGCCAATTGCCCCCGCAAACAGAACTACCAGCAAGTCCAGCCCGGTGACAGCGTTTCGCATTGTCCTGCATCCCCTGCGACATCCTGGGATATAAAAAGGGAACGCAACTCAGAGCGCTTAGCGTTCATAGGCGATGACGTTAAGTGGGGCTGCGTATGAGCTCTCTTCGTGAAAAGCCTACTCTAGCGTTCCATGCAGAGGCGGAACGCCATGCTCGTCTCGAAAAGAACGCCCGCCTGAGGGAACTTCGGTCTCATGCGTCATGGCTGGTGCTCGATCCTCATGCACCGTTTCACGATGAGATCGATTGCTCAGCCATCCTTGAAGAGAAGACTTCCCGCTAAGCGGTAAGGTTCTGTAGTTGCCTCTGGGACTGGAAGTTAGCCAAGGCGCCGGCCTTGCCCCACTCCTCGCAGGATTTTCGGGAAGTGTGAGACGAAGCCGCTCCGCAATGGAACGCAACTGAAGCTGCAGCGTTCAGTGTCTCGGCCCGACACGTCAGCTAGCGGATTTCGGAACCAGCAAATGAAAAAGGCCTACGAAAAACCCACGCTCGTGAAGCGCGAGAAGCTCACCGAGATGACCGCGCAAATCGTCGTTTCGGGGGTGACCATCTTCTCTTCGATCGACCATCGTGATGGCGGCTCGGTGGCTTGACCAGACCTTGTGGCGCTTCGCGGCAGGGCCAACTCACTTTTCGTCTTTATAGGATTTGGCGGCCTCATCGATCTTTCGCCAATCGTTGCCGTGTCGACGCACAAGCTCTCTTGCCTGGTTCGGCGAGACGTCATGCGTTTCGACAATGTGGCTCACTTCCGCCTCCTCGCCTTTTAGCGGGCGCGTGCGTGGCTTCTTGGGCGGCCGAGCCGCGTGATCTCGTCTTGGCATGAACACTCTCTCCGGCTTTGGGTTAACAACCGGCCAGCATTAGAAAGGTTTCATGTACAGAGACGAGCCATTGTCTCGCCGATAGCGCCAGCGCCGTGATCGCGATGGCGGGGCGGGGAGATGGGTTGTGGTATCGTCGGCGAAAGGCCTGACATCCTCTGCAGTGTTAACCACGTTGCTATGTTAGGTCGAACCCGCGGTGTGTCGTTGCCGTTGCGGACCATGGAAGATCAGAAAGCGAAGATTCCGCTATCGCCCCGAATCGTCGGGTACTTGGAGGGAGCACCTCCTTGTCAGCAGGACCTGGCAGCGCGCCAAGGTGGCCTGCGATCGGCTGAGGCGCATCTACGACAAACGGCTGGAGGCTCGATCGCGTGGCAGCAAGGGAAAGCGCCCAGCCGATCCGGCAGACCGTGTCGACGACCTCATTTCATCCATCCGAAAGAGCCGCGGCTAGCCGAAAACGACGCGGATCACTCGTGGAAGATGGCCGGCGCCCATTGGGCGGGGGGCTTTGGGGTAAAGGCGCCGGCCAGGCGGGCAATCAAGTCCGCCGCCTGGGCAAGCTAGCACATGGGCCGCCAGGACGTATGGCGTGATCGCGGAAGTCGCCATGTCGCGCTGCTTGCAGCCAGACGACGCCGACGAACATTAGAGCGGCGGCGATGTAGACGCCGACGGAGGTCACCAGGCCCATGCCCGCCCTGGAATAGCTTCGCGACCTGTATCGCAAACCAGATCAAGGAACCGACGGGAACGGAAGTGCGGCGATCCGGTTTCAGAATTGGAGGAAACTGGACATGCAAAACAAAATCAAAGATCCGCCACCGAAGCCCAACCCGAAGAAAGGGACACCTCCCGACAAGGAAGCGTCGCCAGAGCCTGAACATGTCGACCCGCCACCGCGAGACGTGCGAGAGGCGCCGGTGCCAAATCCAAACGGTGATAAGAAGTCCTGACCGCCTAGCACCCCGTAGCGAGCGCGTGCTGGCTTAATGGGACAGGGAATGCATTCTGTAGGGCTACCGATAGTCGCACGAAATCCTTGTAATCAACGGGAGCAAGTCCTTCCCGACTCAGTTTGCCAAAAAGGGAAATTGGCCAAACGACAGGCGAGAAGAATATTCATCTGAGTGCTTGAAAGTCTGGTACGCCCAAGGGGAATCGAACCCCTGTTACCGCCGTGAAAGGGCGGTGTCCTGACCGCTAGACGATGGGCGCGCTCAGATGAAGCGGCTTATAATTGCGTTGTGCGCGACCGGCAACCCGTCTGACGCCGCCTGCGACAACTTTTTTCAAACAGTGCAAATCTGCGATTTAGCCGATCGGGTCGCAGTTCGAGCCTGCCGGTCTTCGGAAACGTGTTCGGCAGATATGCGCTGGCCGGCGAATACTAGCCGGCGCTGCGCTGCGGCAGCGCCAGTTCCAGTCGCGCTCCGGGCCGACGTCGATATGGACGGATTGGTGTGGCAGTAGGTGCCGACGCCGCCGCGGCCCGGCATGGTGCGGATGTAGTTCGCCAGTTCCCACTTGCTGACGCCGGGAACCTGGATGTCGGCGGCGGCGCAATACATGTGCAGCGAGTTCTTGGCGCCGTTGGCCCGGCGGTTGTGGGCCGGGCTGCGATAGCCCGAGGTGACGACCATCTTGCGGCCGTAGTGGCCCTCGACCGTCTTCAGCACGCGCACCAGCGACGGCTTCAGGCAGGCGACATCGACGCTTTCGTTCTGCTTCAGCAGGCCGTTGGGCGCCAGCCGTGCGAGGCCGGCGGCCGAAGCCACCTGATACGGCCGCCGCCCTCGTCCTCGTTGCAGGTCGACGTCGCTTTCGTCGTCGAGGCCGGACTTGCGCTTGATCTCGAACAGCGCGGTCTGGCGCACGCCGGGCAGGGCGTCTGCACCGGTGATGTGGTCGCTGTCGCCGCCGATCGAGGCGAGTCTGCACCGGCCTTTCTGCCGGAGTGGCCGAGGCCAGCGTGATGATCGGCTTTGCCGGCGTCGCCTTGGCCTGCACAGGCTGGTCGCCCGAGCGCGCGTTGATCAGCGGCGCCGGTGCCGCCGAGGCCGGCGTGGTGCTGAACAGCGAGGCGAGGAAACTCTTCTTCGGTGCGGCTGACCGTTGCGGCGCCGCCTCGCCGGCCGTCACATAGACGGCGTTGTCCACCGCCGGGGCGGCAGCCTTGGCGTCGGCTTTCGGTGCGGTCGCGGAGGCATCGGCGGCGGCGACCTTCTGCGCCCGGCGTCGGTCTCGGCGGCTGTCTGCGCCGGCTGCGCCAGCGACTGCGGCGTGTTGCCGGCAATGGTGTCGGCACCGGCGGCGCGTCGATGGGGAAGGCTGCCCCGGGCTTGGTCACCGGCACGAAAGGCGACCTTTTCGGGCAAGGGCTTGTCGCCCTCGCTCATCACGGTCGATGGCTCCGAAGAGGCTGACGTCGCTGCATTGTCGGCGCGGTTGCCGTTGTCGCGCTGGAGGCCGCGTTGATGTCGGCCGAGGTGGCGTTGTAGCCCGGCATGCCGACGGACATTGTCGGGTCGCCGGCGGAGGTGCAGGACGCCAGAAGCACGGAGAAAAGCGCTGCCGCAATGCTGCGGCTTTCCCCTCGTGTGAGACGCCAACCTGCTGATCTCAAAACAAAATTCCCCCTCGGTATCCGGCCGGTTCATTGTCGTACTGGCGCTCGCGCTCCGTCGCAATACCCTCTATGTTCCCGACGCCGGAAACGGGACCTGTGTCAAATCTGCAAGCCTCGCAATTATTCGTTTGCTAGAAGGCGAATTGAGGCTGGCGATGGTTCGACGACACCATTTCGGCCTGTTTTGCCAAGTCGTCAACTCACCAGACATTACAGTCTGTTACACACGCACCTTGACATAGGTGCCCGGCGCATCGCCCAAGGTTTTCATATGCTTGCCCGGTTTGCGGGCTGCAACGCGGCGTGTTGTCCTGGGTCTCGATCCAGCGCTGCCAGTGCGTCCACCAGGAGCCGGGATGCTCCGTCGCCTTGGCGAACCACTGGCCAAAGTCGCCCACCGGCTTGCCGCCGGTCCAGTACTGGTACTTCTTCGATGCCGGCGGGTTGACGACGCCGGCGATGTGGCCGGAGCCGGCCATCACATATTCGACCTCGCCGCCGAAATATTGCGAGCCGAGGAACACCGAGCGCGCCGGCGCGATGTGGTCTTCCTTGGAGGCGAGGTTGTAGACCGGGATCGTGACGTCGCTGAGCGAGACGGTGCGGCCGGCGAGTTCCATGACGCCTCGCGTCAGATTGTTCTCGAGATAGCAGTTGCGCAGGTAGAAGGAATGGTTGGCCGCCGCCATGCGGGTGGAATCAGCGTTCCAGTAGAGCAGGTCGAAGGGCAGGGGATCCTTGCCGCGCATGTAGTTGTTGATGACATAGGGCCAGATCAGGTCGCCCGAGCGCAGCATGTTGAAGGCGGTCGCCATCTTGGTGCCGTCGAGGTAGCCCTTTTCGTTCATCGACTTTTCGACGGCCGCGACCTGGTCTTCGTCGACGAACACTTTCAAGTCGCCGGCATAGGTGAAATCGACCTGGGTGGTGAAGAAGGTCGCGGACTTAATGCGGTCGTCGCCCTCCTGCGCCAGCAGCGCCAGTGCTGCCGCCAGCAGCGTGCCGCCGACGCAATAGCCGATGGCGTTGACATCCTTCTCGCCAGTGGCCTTCTCGACCATGTCGAGGCCGTATTGCAGGCCCTCGCGGATATAGGCTTCCCAACCCTTGGCGCCGTGGCGCTCGTCAGGGTTGATCCAGGAGATGACGAAGACCGTGTGGCCCTGCTCGATCGCCCAGCGGATGAAGGACTTCTGCGGGTTGAGATCGAGGATGTAGTACTTGTTGATCCAGGGCGGGCAGATCAGCAGTGGGCGCTTGAGCACGGTTTCGGTCGCCGGATCATACTGGATGATCTCGGCGACATCGCTGCGGCCTACCACCTTGCCGGGCGTGGTGGCGACGTTCTTGCCGATCTCGAAGGGCGAATAGTCGGCCTGCCTGAGCTTCAGGTCGCCCTTGCCGGCGGCGATGTCCTCGGCCAGCATCTTCATGCCGCGCACCAGGTTCTCGCCATTGGAGGCAACCGTTTCGCGAAACAGCTCCGGATTGGTCAGGATGAAGTTCGACGGCGAAATCGCATTGGACACCTGCTTGACGTAGAAACTGGCCTTGTGGCGGGTGTGCTCGTCCAGCCCCTCGGCATGCTCGACAAGGTCGGCAGCCCAGCGCGAGGTGACGAGATAGGCCTGCTTGAGGAAATCGAAGAAGGCGTTGCGGCCCCATTCGGGATCCTGGAAGCGCTTGTCGCCGCGCTCCGGCTTGACCGCGTCGTCAGGTGCTTCGGCGTTGGGGCTGACGCGCTGAATGGCATTTGCCCAGACGGTCATGTAGCCGGCGAACAGCCGCGTCTGCGCCTCCAGCGCGCGCTGCGGGTCGGCAAGCCAGTATTCGCTGAGCTTGGAGAAAGTCTTGACCATGTCGACCACGGGTTCGGCGACGTGATCGCGCACCTCGCCCTTCTCGCGCGGCTCGGCCCAGGCGGAGGCGGCCTTGCCGGCCTGCTCGACCATGCGCGCCATGTTCAGCGCGAAGCGTTCCGGGTCCTTTACCAGATATTGCTCGACGGTCGAAGGTCCGCCATCTTCCGCTTTGCCCGAATCGGGTGTCTTGGACATGGTTCTCGGGGTTCCTCCCGGAGCGTTTTCTTGACATAGTATCATGGGACATTCGGCCGGGTCCAACACGCTCTAACCCGGCTGCCAGGAAAACAATATGACGATTAATGTCGGTGAGACCGTTTTTTCGAGCGCTGTTGGTATTTGCCGCATCGCTGCCGCGATGGCCTTGCTGGGGGGCACCCTGCTTGCGGCCGGCGGCTGCGCCAGCAGCAACACCGACAACACGACGCCGGTCGCCAGTCACCGACGGCCCGAAGGACACCGGCTCCTATCCGAACCTCAACATCCCGCCGCAGGTGGCCGCCAAGCAGCTCACGCCTGAGGAGACCAAGGCCAAGCTTGCCCAGTTGAAGGGCGACCAGCAGGCGCAGCTCGGCAAGAGCGGCGGCACCGGTGGGAGCAATCCGGCGGCGCTGAACTCGCTGGCGAAGACCCATGGCGACGATACGCTGAAGCAGATCGAGACCAAATGCGATCCCGCCCTCGACCCTACCTGCAATTAGGGCTATATCGCGCGCCGAAAGCGTCTCTTTGCCAAACACGTTTAAATGTCTGGAACTGACATGGAAGAATTTCACAAGGTCCGCCGGCTTCCGCCTTATGTCTTCGAGCAGGTCAATCGGCTGAAGGCTAGCGCCCGCTCGCGCGGCGCCGACATCATCGACCTTGGCATGGGCAATCCGGACCTGCCGACGCCGAAGGCCATCGTCGACAAATTGTGCGAAGTGGTGCGCGATCCGCGCACGCATCGCTATTCGTCGTCGCGCGGCATTCCGGGCCTGCGCCGCGCCCAGGCCGCCTACTATCAGCGCCGCTTCGGCGTGAAGCTCAACGCGGACACGCAGGTGGTGGCGACGCTGGGCTCCAAGGAAGGCTTCGCCAACATGGCGCAGGCGATCACCGCGCCCGGCGACGTGATCCTTTGCCCGAACCCGACCTATCCGATCCATGCCTTCGGCTTCATCATGTCGGGCGGCGTCATCCGCTCGCTGCAGGTCGAGCCGGATGACGGCTTCATCCCGGCGGTCGAGCGCGGCATCCGCCATTCGATCCCGAAGCCGCTGGCGCTGATCCTCAACTATCCGTCGAACCCGACGGCGCTGGTCGCCTCGCTCGATTTCTACAAGGACGTGGTCGCCTTCGCCAAGAAGAACGACATCATCATCCTGTCCGACCTTGCCTATTCGGAGATCTATTTCGACGGCAACCCGCCGCCTTCGGTGCTGCAGGTTCCGGGCGCCATCGATGTCTGCGTCGAGTTCACCTCGATGTCGAAGACGTTTTCCATGCCCGGCTGGCGCATGGGCTTCGCCGTCGGTAACGAACGGCTGATCTCCGCGCTGACGCGCGTAAAATCCTATCTCGACTATGGCGCCTTCACGCCGATCCAGGTGGCTGCGGCGCATGCGCTGAACGGCGACGGTGCTGATATCGCCGAAGTGCGCGAGGTCTACCACAAGCGCCGCGACGTGATGGTGGACGCCTTCACCCGCGCCGGCTGGACCATCCCGGCGCCGGCGGCCTCGATGTTCGCCTGGGCGCCGATCCCGGAACCGTTCCGCCATCTCGGCTCGCTCGAATTCTCCAAGCTGCTGATCGAGCACGCCGACGTGGCGGTGGCGCCGGGCATCGGCTTCGGCGAGCATGGCGACGATCATGTGCGCATCGCGCTGGTCGAGAACGAGCACCGGATCCGGCAGGCTGCCCGCAACATCAAGCGCTTCCTGGCGTCCAGCGCCAAGCAGCCCAACAATGTGGTGCCGCTCTCCGCGCATCGCTGAGTTTGCCTGACATCATCGAACGAATTTGAGGGGCGTCGCCGGACATGGCTGAAGCGTTGCGTGTTGGAATTGCCGGTCTCGGCACTGTCGGCGCCTCGGTGGCGCGCGTGCTCGGCGACAAGGCGGCGGAACTGACCCGCCAGTGCGGCCGCGACATCGTCGTTACAGCTGTCTCTGCCCGCGATCCGAAGCGCGACCGCGGTGTCGACCTTGGCTCGGCGACTTGGTTCGACGACGCCGTGAAGATGGCTGAGAAGGCCGATATCGATGTCTTCGTCGAACTGATCGGCGGCGACGAGGGGCCCGCGCTCGCGTCCGTGAAGGCGGCACTGGGGGCCGGCCGCCACGTGGTGACCGCCAACAAGGCGCTGCTGGCCAAGCATGGCGTGCAGCTTGCCGAGATCGCCGAGAAGAAGGGCGTGCTGCTCAACTACGAGGCGGCGGTGGCCGGCGGCATCCCAGTCATCAAGACGATGCGCGAGGCGATGGCCGGCAATTCCGTCACCCGCGTTTTCGGCATCCTCAACGGCACCTGCAACTACATCCTGACCCGCATGGAAGCCGAGGGCATCTCCTTCGACGCCTGCCTGAAGGACGCGCAGCGGCTGGGCTATGCCGAGGCCGATCCGACCTTCGACATCGAGGGCCACGACACCGCGCACAAGCTGTCGATCCTGACCAGCCTTGCCTTCGGCACCAAGATCGCCGCCAACGACATCTACATGGAAGGCATCTCCAACATCAGCCAGGCCGACATCCGCGCAGCCGCCGATCTCGGCTACCGGATCAAGCTGCTGGGCGTCGCCCAGCGCACCGACAGCGGCATCGAGCAGCGCGTACACCCGACCATGGTGCCGACCGCCTCCGTCATCGCGCAGGTGCATGGCGTCACCAATGCGGTGGCGATCGAGACCGACATCCTTGGCGAGCTGCTGCTTTCCGGCCCCGGCGCCGGCGGCAACGCCACGGCGTCGGCCGTCATCGGTGATATCGCCGACATCGCCAAGAGCCGGCCGGGCTTCCAGCATGGGCCGGTCTTCGGCCGCCCGGCCAAGGAATTGAAGCCCTACAAGAAAGCGCAGATGCGCAGTCATGCCGGCGGCTATTTCATCCGGCTGACGGTGCATGACCGCATCGGCGTCTTTGCCGCGATCGCCAAGCGCATGGCCGACAATGATATCTCGCTGGAATCGATCGTCCAGCACGCCTCCGGGCCGGAAACGGACGCGCAGAAAACGGTGATCCTGGTCACTCACGAGACGACCGAAGCGGCGGTGCGAAAGGCCGTCGACGGCATCACCAAGGACGGCCATCTGACCGACAAGCCGCAGGTCATCCGCATCGAACGCGCCGGATAAATTCAATCATATTTCGCCTTTAATCGATTGATATTGCTGCGATATCGAAAAATTGACGTGGCAAGTCTTGCCGTTGTCATGGAGCTTTGACACAAGAAGCGGCCCCTTGGCGGAGGCGGCATGCAATGAGGATTTTCCATCGATGAATATGGCCCAGAACATTGTCGCCGGTCTCGACCGGATACTCACCATGGAACTGGTGCGCGTCACTGAACGGGCCGCTGTCGCCGCCGCCAGGCTGCGCGGACGCGGCGACGAGAAGGCCGCCGACCAGGTCGCGGTCGACGCTATGCGTGAGGAACTCAACCGGCTCGCCATCAAAGGCACGGTGGTGATCGGCGAGGGCGAGCGCGACGAGGCGCCGATGCTCTATATCGGCGAGGAGGTCGGCACCGGCAAAGGTCCGGCGGTCGATATCGCGCTCGATCCGCTGGAAGGCACGACGATCTGCGCCAAGAACCTGCCCAACGCGCTTGCCGTCATTGCGATCGCGGAAAAGGGCAGCCTTTTGTTCGCGCCCGACGTCTATATGGACAAGATCGCCATCGGCCCGGGCTATGCGGAAGGCGTCATCGGTATCGACGCCTCGCCGGCCGAAAACATCGCGAGCCTCGCCAGGGCCAAGGGTGTTGCGGTGTCCGAGATCACCGCCTGCATCCTCGACCGGCCGCGCCACGGCAGACTGATCGAGGCGGTGCGGGCGACGGGCGCGGCGATCCGGCTGATCGGCGACGGCGATGTCGCCGGGGTCATCCACACTACCGACCCGGAAGAGACCGGCATCGACATCTATCTCGGTACCGGCGGCGCGCCGGAAGGGGTGCTGGCGGCGGCCGCGTTGCGCTGCACCGGCGGCCAGATGCAGGGCCGGCTGATCCTCGATACGCCGGAAAAGGTGGCGCGCGCGGCCAAGATGGGCATCGTCCGATCCGAAGCGGATCTACCGGGCGCAGGACATGGCGCGCGGCGACGTGCTGTTTGCGGCAACCGGCGTCACCGACGGCAACATGCTGGACGGCGTCAAGTTCGGGCCCACCTACATCACCACGCACACCATCGTGCTGCGCTCGTCGTCGCGCACCGTGCGCGAGATCAAGGCACGCCATCAGGATCTGGAAAAGTTTTGATTCCTTCCTGCTTAGCCGTCGCCTATTGATGTCGTGACAGATGGCAATAGGCGGGCGGCACGTCATATGACGGGCGAGAAGAGGCTTTTCCTCGACGTAAGGCAGTCGGCCACCGGTGTCTCCTGGGAACACCGGCTGACCGAGCGGCAGGACATGACTGCACTTGCCATAGCGCAGGGCTACGGCGTGCCGGATATCGTCGCGCGGGTGCTTGCCGGGCGCGGCGTGACCGCCGAGCAGACCGAGCGCTTCCTCGATCCGACGATCCGCGATCTCTTGCCGGATCCGGCATCGTTGACCGACATGGGGAAGGCCGCAGCCCGCATCGCCGGGGCCATAATCGCCAGGGAAAAGGTGGCGATCTTCGGCGACTACGATGTCGACGGAGCCGCGTCGTCGGCGCTGCTCAAGCGCTTTCTCGGGCATTTCTCGGTGCCGTCCGAGATCTACATACCGGACCGCATCTTCGAAGGTTACGGCCCCAATCCGGAGGCCATGCGCGACCTCATCTCGCGCGGCGCGACCCTGATCGTCACCGTCGACTGCGGCACCAACAGTGCCGTCTCCATCGACGCGGCGAGAGAGGCCGGCGCCGATGTCGTGGTGCTCGACCACCATCAGGTCGGCGGTCCGCTGCCGGCAGCCGATGCGGTGGTCAATCCCAATCGCGAGGACGATCTTTCCGGGCAGGGCCATCTTTGCGCGGCCGGCGTCGTTTTTCTCACCCTGGTGCAGACGGCCAGGATCCTGCGCGGTCGGCTGCCGGATGCCACGTCACCGGATCTGCTTTCGCTGCTCGACCTGGTGGCGCTGGCCACCGTTTGCGATGTGGTGCCGCTGACCGGCGTCAACCGCGCCTTCGTGGTCAAGGGGCTGCAGGTGGCGCGCCAGCAGAAGAACGAGGGGCTGGCCGCCCTTGCGCGGGTGTCGCGCATCGGCGAGCCGATCAGCACCTTTCATCTCGCCTATCTGATCGGGCCGCGCATCAATGCCGGCGGGCGCATCGGCGACGCCGCCCTCGGCAGCCGCCTGCTCGCCACCGACGATCCGGTCGAGGCCAACACGATTGCCGAGACGCTCGACCGGCTCAATCAGGAACGCCAGCAGATGGAGCTGGAGATGCTTGCGCAGGCGCGCGTCGAAGCCGATGCCGAGCTTGCCGGCGGCAATGGCCCGGCCGTCGTCGTCACCGCCAGCACCACCTGGCATCCGGGTATCGTCGGCCTGCTCGCCTCGCGGCTCAAGGACCACGCACGGCGGCCGGCCTTTGCCATCGCCTTCAACGCCAATGGCGTCGGCACCGGCTCGGGACGCTCGGTGTCCGGCTTCGATCTCGGACGGCTGGTGCGCGAGGCGGCAGATGCCGGGCTGATCGTCAAGGGCGGCGGCCACGGCATGGCGGCCGGCATCACGGTCGAGCGGGCAAAACTCGGGGCGTTGAGGGCCTTCTTCGAGGAGCGGGCGGCGGCCGAAGTGTTCCGGCTGCAGGACGAGGAGAGCCTGGCCGTCGACGGTGCACTGGCCGCCGAGGGCGCGACGCTCAGCCTGCTCGATGCCCTGGAAAAGGCCGGGCCATTCGGCGCCGGCCATGTCGCGCCGGTCTTCGCACTGCCGCGCCACAAGCTGGCGGATGCGCGGCCGGTCGGAACCAACCACATCCGCGCCGAGCTGCAGTCGCAAAGCGGCGGCCGCATCCAGGCGATCGCGTTTCGCGCCGTCGATACGGCGCTTGGCGAATTCCTGTTCAAGAACCGGGGCAAGACGGTGCATGTCGCGGGTTCGCTGTCGGGCAATTACTGGAACGGCAACCGCACGGTGCAGTTCCGCATCACCGACGCGGCGATTGCCTGAGATCTGTTTGATCGTTGGTTAGGCGAGAACCGTCTGCAGCCGGGTGAGTTCGCTGATCTGCGCCATCGTCGCCTGATAGCCGAGGCGGATCGCCTCGTCGGCGCGATGGAATTCGGTTAGGCCGATATGGCTGAGCTTGGGCTGCAGCGACATGTCGGGCGGGTCACCGGCCAGCCTGGCGCGCGAAATGCGATCCTGGATGATGTTGAAGGCCTCGACCATGACGCCGGTGATGCCGAGCCGCGTTTGGTGCGACTGGCGCTCGGCGTCGACGTGGCCGGCTCTTGGCGCGTCCTTCTCGATGACCAGTTCACCGGCGCTGTGCTTGATGACGGCGGCGCGGCCGAACAGGTCGTAGTGAAGGTTGACCGCGACAACCAGCGGCTGCTCGTAGGCGCGGCAGACCGAGACCGGCACCGGATTGACCAGCGCGCCGTCGACCAGGACGCGGCCGTTGCAGATTACTGGCTCGAACACGCCGGGCAGCGCGTAGGAAGCACGCATGGCGGTGATCAGCGAGCCACTCGACAGCCAGATCTCATGGCCGGTGCGGATTTCCGAGGTGACGCAAACGAAAGGCTTGGACAGGTCTTCGAAGCGGATGCCGGCCATGTGCTCGCGCAGCCTGGCGTCCAGCTTCATGCCGCCGAACAGCCCGCTGCCGCGCAGATTGAGATCGAGAAGGCCGAAGAGGCGCCGCTTGGTCAGGCTCCTGGCGAATTCTTCGAGATCGTCCAGTTTGCCGGCAAGGTAGCAGCCGCCGACCAGGGCGCCGATCGAAGTGCCGGCGATCATCGACACTTCGATGCCGGCCTCGTCGAGTGCACGCAGCACGCCGATATGAGCCCAGCCGCGCGCGCAGCCACCGCCGAGCGCCAATGAAATGCCTGTTTTCTTGCCAGGCTTCGTATCGGATGCGCCGCCCGACGAGGAGGGGCCGTTGGCCTCTCGAACGTCTGGTCTGCTACGCAATGACGCCCATTCGAGCATCACAATCTCCCCTTGTCCCACATCCCTTCTACAGCAAGGATGTTCGAGAATAGTGAATATGAGTGGTTTGTGAATATTGAATGGTTCACAACAGGCTTCCGATACGCTTGTTCCGTATCGAACAGCGGTTTGCTGCCGTCGTCGGCAAGCGTCGCCTTGCCGTCGTTCAACCCCACCGTCCGATAAAAGCAGGAACGCCGGCCGGTGTGACAAGTTGCGTCGTGGCCCAACACTTTCACGCGCAGCCACAATCGCATCCTGGTCGCAATCGGTGCGCATCTCGACGACTGTCTGGAAATTGCCGGAGGTTTCGCCCTTCTTCCACAGCGCGTTGCGCGAGCGCGACCAGTAATGGGCGATGCCGGTTTCCAGCGTCAGCGCCAGCGCTTCGGCATTCATATGCGCGACCATCAACAGCATGCCGTCGGCGGCATCGGTGACGACGACCGTGACGAGGCCATTGGCATCGAAGCGCGGCGAAAGGACAGTGCCTTCCTCCAGCGCTTTCTTGTCTGACGGAGCTTTCGGGAAATTCCAGTGCCGACATCGCCGGATCTTCTTGTTTGACCATGATCTTGTCCAAAAACCGGTTCCCACTTTTTGGCATCATGGTCTAGCGGCCGGCGAGGGCCGATCAGACCCCGCCGCCGCGCACCATGGTGACAAAGCGGACCTGTTCTTCGGGTGTGTCCTTGAAGACGCCGGTGAAGGTCGAGGTCAGCGTGGTCGAGCCCTGCTTGCGGATGCCGCGCATGGCCATGCACATGTGCTCGGCTTCGATCATGACGGCGACGCCGCGCGGATTGAGCACGTCCTGGATGACGCTGGCGATCTGCGCGGTCATTGCTTCCTGTGTCTGCAGGCGATGGGCGAAGATGTCGACAACGCGCGCGATCTTGGACAGGCCGACGACCTTGCCGTCCGGCAGGTAGCCGACATGCGCCTTGCCGATGATCGGCACCATGTGGTGCTCGCAATGCGAATGAAAATTTATGTCCCTGACGATGACGAGATCGTCATAGCCGGCGACTTCCTCGAAGGTCCGGCCAAGTTCCTCGGCCGGGCACATGTCGTAGCCGTTGAACATTTCGAGGAATGCCTTGGTGACACGCTTCGGCGTGTCGATCAGGCCCTCCCGCTCCGGATTGTCGCCGGTCCAGCGCAACAGGGTGCGCACCGCGGCCTCGACCTCGGCTTCGCTCGGCCTGTCGGTGACCGGCTTTTCCATGTAAGTGGACTGGGGCATGAGTTTCTTGATGACGGCATCCATAAAGGCGTCTCCCGTAGTCCCTCTCTCAGGAGGGACGAGTTGAACGGACCACGACCTTTCGGGTGTAAGAAACTCGCGGTTTCCAGCCCTCAAGCGGCGTGAATTGATTTGAGCAAAGACGTGGCCTTCGGCTGCCTTGTCGATGCTCGACTGTGAGCATTATATATGGTCGTGCCGAGCGAATGAAAGACGCATCAGCGGCAATCGCTGTTCGCTTGGCGGCGACAGATTGGAAAAATATGATCGACGACGTCTACAATGCGAAAATTCTGGGTTTTGCCGGAAATATCGCGCGGATCGGCCGGCTCGACCATCCGGACGCGACAGCGCGCGCGCATTCCAAATTATGCGGATCGACCGTGACCGTCGATCTCAAGATGGATGACGGCGTCGTCACCGATTTCGCGCATGATGTGAAGGCCTGCGCGCTCGGCCAGGCGTCGTCCTCGATCATGGCTGAGCATGTCATCGGCGCCAGCGCGGACGAGTTGCGCGCAGTGCGCGAGACCATGCTGAAGATGCTGAAGGAAAACGGCGCGCCGCCGGAAGGCCGCTTCGCCGACCTGCGCTATCTGGAACCGGTGCGCGACTACAAGGCGCGTCATGCCTCGACGATGCTCACCTTCGACGCGGTGGTCGATGCGATCGGCCAGATCGAAAAGAAGCGCGCCGAAGAAGCAGCTTAGATTTCTTGCAGAGAACGCCGGCACTCGGCAAATTCGCTGCGGACCCAGTCCGCAAAAGCCTTGGCCGGCTCCGGTAGACCCTTCAAGCTTCTTGCTACCAGCCAGTAGGCGCCGGAAGCGACGTCGATGTCGAAGGGCTTGATCAGCGCGCCGGATGCCAGTTCGTCCCTGACCAGCATGAGATCGCCCAACGCCACGCCATGGCCGAGCTGCGCCGCCTGCTTCGAAAGCGAGGTATCCGCAAACATAGGGCCGCGCGCGGGCGCGGCGTCGGCGGGCACGCCGGCCGCTTCGAACCAGCGCGCCCAGCCCTGGCGATTTTCCTCATGCAGCAGCGTGTAGCGGCCAAGGTCGATCGGCTTTTCCAGCGGCGGACCCGAGGCAAGCAGCGCCGGCGACAGGACCGGCGAGTTGACGGTCAAGGCAAGCCGCTCGGCTTCGCTGCGCGGCCATGAGGTGTTGTGTGCGCTGAAGCGCAGAGCGAGCTCGGCCTGATCGCTGCGGAACTCGATGGGTCGTGGATCGACTTCGACGGAAACGTCGATATCGGGTCGCAATTCACGAAATCGATTGAGTCGTGGCACCAGCCATACGGCTGCAAGGGACGGTTCCACGCTGACGCGAACCACGGATTGGGCCGGAGCGGCCAGATCCGAGAGCAGCCTGTCGATGTCGTCGAAACTTCTGACCAATTGATCGAGCAGGCGCCGGCCTGCCTCGGTCAGCTCAACGCGGCGGTGGTGGCGGAAGAACAGCGGTTGGCGAAGGAAATGCTCGAGCTCGCGGATCTGCCGGCTGATCGCTGCCTGTGAGACGAACAGCTCCTCGGCCGCCCGGCTGAAGCTCAACTGTCGTCCGGCCGCCTCGAAGCTCCGCAGCGCCGTCAAGGGCAGGCGTCCGCGCTTCATTCTGGAGCCTTCAGCCAGTCGACGAACTTTTCGTTCAGTTTGACGGTCGGCACGAGTTTAGCTCCTTTTTCCGAGTTTACATCAAGCACACAAACGGCGCGAAATAGCCCTACGGCCCGCTCAACACAGTAAGCTTGAAGCCGCCGTGGTAAAAGCCAGATCGCATAATGATTTCATATAGTTGCATCGTTGTCATGCAGCCGGGCACACTTCAATACGCATAATCTAAAGTTATCCGATGTGGAAATTATACTCGTTTGAAGACGAAGGCCAGCGGCAGTCTAATCGATGCCAAAGGAGATACGGCCATGATCCAGTTCCTGGAGATTTTTGGCGACGTCATGCGGATCGCGACGTTTCAATGCTATGGCGAGAAGCGGCCGCAGGCCGGACGCCGCGAACAGGGACCAACCAGTCCCACGCGCTGGGTGGCCCCGGCAGATCGGCGCACATTTCACCGGTGAAAAAGGCAGGACGGCCAGCATCGACAACCGGTATCATCAAGGGCCAGCATCAACGGGGATTGCGTTCTCTGCCCGAAGTCCACATTTATCCGGGGCGAAACGCGATACGGAGAATGCGGTGCGCGACCACCATCGGCATGCGCATGCCGCAACACCGGCCCGGCGCGGGCGCAATTGGCCAGGCCCCTGGCGCAAGACGCCGGGCCGCATCCTCGGCACGTCGCTTGTGCGTCTCTACCAGCTGACGCTGTCCGGATTTGTCGGCAATTCCTGCCGGCATCTGCCGACCTGTTCCGAATACGCGCATGAGGCGATCGCCCGCCACGGCCTGTGGGCCGGGGGCTGGATGGGGCTTTTCCGGGTGCTGCGCTGCGGCCCTTTCGGGACGCATGGCATCGACCGCGTGCCGGAGACGCTGGCCGGGCGCTATGTCTGGTTCATGCCGTGGCGGTACTGGCGGATCGGCAAGAAGCGCGGCGAGGTCTGACTGCGTCCAGGTCTCCGCGGCGGCCGGTCTTTACGATCTGGTAGGGTTAACGCAAGCCTGCACAAAGACTGCGAATTTGAGACAAAATCGAGACAAGACACCTCGCTAGGTCCTCTCCTGCCCACCCGTCAGGAGAGAGATTTTACATGCGCCAGATAGACCGCCTTCCATTCGTTTTTGCCATCGTTCTGTTCCTGCTGGCGTGGCTGCTTGGGTTCCCGATGCGGGCGCAGTCGGCTCCGCTTGACGATGTCGAATGCACGCTGGTCGAGGATGCGGTAAGCGGCGAGACGCTCTATCGGGACGGCGTCTGCGACCAGCGCTTCAGCCCGGCGTCGACCTTCAAGGTGCCACTGGCGCTGATCGGCTACGACGCGGGCATCCTCAGCGACGAGCACACCCCGAGCTGGGACTACAGACCTGAGTTCAATGCGGTGAAGCGGGACCGGAAGACTGTCGATCCGACGATCTGGGAGCGCGATTCCGTTCTCTGGTATTCCCGCGAAATCACAAGCAGACTCGGCGGCGAACGATTTGCCGGCTATGTATCGAAATTCGGCTATGGCAATATGGATGTCTCCGGCAGCGCCGGCAAGAATGACGGCCTGACCCATTCCTGGGTGAATTCCTCGCTTGAAATATCGCCGGTCGAGCAGACGGCTTTCCTGCGCCGGATGCTTGCCGGCAAAATGACGGTGTCGGCCAGGGCGCATCAGATGGCTAAGGCGATCATCCCGAGCTTTCGCGCGGGAGGTTGGGTAGTGCAGGGCAAGACCGGCAGCACGAGGCTCGGCAGTGGCGGCACGGGCAAACGCTCGCTCGGCTGGTTCGTCGGCTGGGCCGCGAAGGATGGTCGCCGGATCGTGTTTGCCCGGCTGGTGGTTGACGAGAAGCCAGCCGACATGCCCAAGGGTCCCAAGACACGGGCAGGGTTCTTGAAAGACCTGCCTGGCTTGATCAAATAGGCGGAACGAGCGCTTTACGGCGCCGGAATCTGCCCATAAAAGACTGCCGCCGGACGCATCCGGCATTTCACCACCCGCGCTCGTTTGCGGGACTGGATAGGAGATAATTATGCTGAATTCCGTTTCCCTGACATTTCCCGATGGCTCCGTCCGCGACTATGAAGCGGCGATGACCGGCGCCGGCCTTGCCAAATCGATCTCGAAGTCGCTGGCCAAGAAGGCCGTCGCCTACGCCATCGACGGCGTCGTGCGCGATCTGTCCGATCCGCTCGGCAAGTCCGGCAAGGTCGAGATCATCACCCGTGAAGACCCGCGCGCGCTCGAACTCATCCGCCACGACGCAGCACACGTGCTGGCCGAGGCCGTGCAGGAACTGTGGCCGGGAACGCAGGTGACCATCGGGCCGGTGATCGAGAACGGGTTCTATTACGACTTCGCCCGCAACGAGCCGTTCACGCCCGACGATTTCCCGGTGATCGAGAAAAAGATGCGCGAGATCATCCAGCGCAACAAGCCGTTCACCAAGGAAGTCTGGCCGCGCGAGAAGGCCAAGAAGGTGTTTGCCGACAAGGGCGAGCGCTACAAGCTGGAACTGATCGACGCCATTCCCGAGGACCAGGACCTCAAGATCTACGCGCAGGGCGACTGGTTCGACCTTTGCCGCGGCCCGCATATGGCTTCGACCGGGCAGATCGGCAACGCCTTCAAGCTGATGAAGGTGGCCGGCGCCTATTGGCGCGGCGACTCTAACAACCCGATGCTGACGCGCATCTACGGCACGGCCTGGGCGGACCAGGCGCAGCTCGACGCCTACCAGACGATGTTGGAGGAAGCCGAAAAGCGCGACCACAGGAAGCTCGGCCGTGAAATGGACCTGTTCCATTTCCAGGAGGAAGGCCCCGGCGTCGTCTTCTGGCACGCCAAGGGCTGGAAGATGTTCCAGAACCTGGTCAACTACATGCGCCGCCGCCTCGACGAACAGGGCTATCAGGAGGTCAACGCACCGCAGGTTCTCGACAAGAGCCTGTGGGAGACGTCAGGCCACTGGGGCTGGTATCGCGACGCCATGTTCAAGGTGACGGTCGCCGGCGACGACACCGACGACGACCGGGTGTTCGCGCTCAAGCCGATGAACTGTCCCGGCCATGTGCAGATATTCAAGCATGGGTTGAAATCCTATCGCGATCTGCCCGTAAAGCTTGCGGAATTCGGCAATGTGCACCGCTACGAACCGTCCGGCGCGCTGCACGGGCTGATGCGCGTGCGCGGCTTCACGCAGGACGACGCGCATATCTTCTGCACCGAGGAACAGCTTGCCTCCGAATGCCTGCGCATCAACGATCTGATCCTGTCGACCTATGCCGATTTCGGCTTCGACGAGATCAGCGTCAAGCTGTCGACGCGGCCGGACAAGCGCGTCGGCACTGACGAGGCCTGGGATCATGCCGAGGCAATCATGGGCGGCGTGCTGGAGACGATCCGGACGCGCTCGGGCAACCGCATCAAGACCTCGATCAATCCGGGCGAGGGCGCCTTCTACGGGCCGAAATTCGAATATGTGCTGAAGGACGCCATCGGTCGCGAATGGCAGTGCGGCACCACGCAGGTCGACTTCAACCTGCCGGAACGCTTCGGCGCCTTCTACATCGGCTCGGATTCGGAAAAGAAGCAGCCTGTCATGGTGCACCGTGCCATATGCGGTTCGATGGAGCGTTTCCTCGGCATCTTGATCGAGAACTATTCCGGCCATTTCCCGCTGTGGTTCGCGCCGCTGCAGGTGGTGGTGGCGACGATCACCTCCGATGCGGATGATTACGCGATGAAAGTCGTGGCGCAGTTGAAGGCGGCTGGGCTGCTTGCCGAAGCCGATCTGCGCAACGAGAAGATCAACTACAAGGTGCGCGAGCATTCGCTGGCCAAGGTGCCGGTCATCCTCGTCTGCGGCAAGCGCGAGGCGGAGGAAGAGACGGTCAACATCCGCCGGCTCGGCTCGCGCGACCAGGAATCGCTTGGTCTCGCCGAGGCGATCGCACAATTGAGCGAAGAAGCGATAACGCCGGATCGCAGGCGCAAGCGTGCTGCCTGATCCACGACGAGATGGCGGTGGAGCGATCCACCGCCATTTTCACATGCCTGTCACGCCAAGCCTGTAACGAGCCGTCCATGCTCAAGCTGAAACTGCGGGAAAGACCGTTTCCCGAGCTTTCCTACGCCAGTCCGCATCAGCCGGCGCTGACGCGCTGGTTCATCCATTCCATCGAAGGCCTGTCCGGGCGCGATCGTTTTGCCGCGCTCTATGATTTCTGGCGCCGGCAGGTGGCGCCGAGCGGCGAGCGGGTGTTCAGCCGCATGCTGGAACTGATCGACGTCAAGGTGCGGAGCGCCGATCAATGGCCGCCGGCAAAGCTGCCCGACACACCGCTGGTGATCGTCGCCAACCATCCGTTCGGCATCGGCGACGGCATCGCCGTGCTGTCGCTGGCCGAGCAGCTTGGGCGGCCGTTCCGCGTCATGATCCACAAGGATCTGCTCAAGATCCGCGAAATGGAGCCCTATTCGCTGCCGATCGATTTTTCCGAGACCAAGGATGCGCTCAGGAACAACATGGCGGTGCGCCATGAGGCGGTGCGGCTGCTGAAGGAAGGCGTCACCATCGTCGTCTTTCCGGCCGGCGGCGTCGCCACCGCGCCGAAGGGCTTTGGCCGGGCGCGTGACCTGCCATGGAAGATGTTTCCGGCCCGTCTCGTCCAGGATGCCAGGGCATCGGTCATCCCGATGCATTTCTCCGGCCAGAACGGGCGGCTGTTCCATCTGGTCAGTGGTCCCATGAACATGGCCGAGCGCGATGGGCGTGTGGCGAAATTCGTCGGCAAGGCTTCGCTGACGCTGCGCATTTCTCTGCTCATCCACGAATTCGCGCGGCTGTCGGGCAAGTCGATCGACGTGCGCGTCGGCGACGTTCTCGCCTGGGACGAACTGGAGCCGCTGCGCGACCGCAAGGCCTTGCTCGAGCGTCTCTACCGTGGCGTCTTCGACATGGCGCCGGCCACGCCGCGCGGCCGCGTCCACTTCCTACCGCGCCGGATGCGCAAGGCAGCCTGAGAAACAGAAGCGCTGCCTAGTCGGCGCCTTCCTCGGGATCGATCGCCGAGGCCTCGGTGGCCAGAACCTCGATCTCCTGGTTCTGACCGGCGACCACGGTAAAATCCTTCTGGTAGATGCGGTCGCGGTTCTTGGCGATGATGGTGTAGTCGCCTTCGGCCAGCACCATCGAGGCGAAGGCGCCGACGGTTTCCTTGATCGGATCGCCGGATTCGTTGAGCAGCGACCAGGACGTGTCGGCGATCGCCTCGCCGCCGGTTTCGCGCACCAGCTTCATGGTCATCTCGGCCGCCCGGTGCTCGACCGTGGCTTCCGTCAGCTTGCCGGCCTCCACGCGGATGTCGGAGCGGATCACGGCATTCACCGAGCCATAGTTCGAGACGACGTGGTAGGTGCCGGCATTCAGCCGCACGACGCTGTTCGGTTCGACATCGGGGATGATCAGCGCGTGCTCGCCATTGGCTTCGGTGCGGCCTTCATAGATCGAGAAGCGCAGTTTTTTCGGCGGTATGTGCGCCCCGCCCGACAGGACGGCGTCGAGCTTGAGGCCGCCGGCATCGAGCACCAGGCTTTCGCGCCTGGCCTCCTTGCCGACGGTGATGCGCTTGGTGGCGCCGGCGCGTCCGTAGGAAGCGTGCACCAGATAGCTGCCAGGCTCGAGCTGGAACACGGCGGTGCCGCCATGGGCGGAGGCCACCATCGGCAGCTTGCCGTCGCTCGCGGCTTCAGGCTTGAAGACACGCCAGACGATACCGCGCGTGATATCGGTGCCTTTGTCCGTCAGCTGCGCCGACAGCGTGATTGCGCCGCCGCTTCCCAGCGCCAGCGACGTCTCGTTCCTGGGGGACGAATAGTTTGAGATTCCGGGAAGTTTGAGGTCGCTGATGCCGTCCCTGGTCTGCGCGGAAGCAAGCGAAACCGGCGCCATGAACAGCGCGGCGGCGAGCCAGACCAGGAAAAGACGCAAGTTCCCCTCAAACATGCCTTGCGTTGAAGCCCAAGGCGGTGGCAATTTCAAGGCTTAAGAGTCTGATCCGCTCTGCCGGAGGCTCTTCCTTCCGGCGCGCCGCGCCAATGCCCGAGCCGCCCGAATTCCCGATGGCGCGCTTCAGCTCACAGTTCAGGAGACCTGCGCCCATGGCGTCGCCGATCATCGACTTTCTGCTGACCCGAAATTCCGCGCCGATTCCCGAGCTGAAGGAGCCGGCGCCCGGCGATGCCGAGATCGCGACGATGATCGCCGCCGCCGCACGCGTGCCCGACCACGGCCGGCTCGAACCATGGCGCTTCATCCTCTATCGCGGCGAGGCGCGCGTCGAGATCGGCAAGCAGCTGGCGGCACTCGCCGAACAGCGCGAAGGGCCGCTGCCGGAAGGCCGCCGCAACCAGGAACTGGCGCGCTTTTCGCGCGCGCCGCTGGTGATCGGCGTGGTGTCGATCCCCCGGGAGAACCCCAAGATCCCGCAATGGGAAATGTTCCTGTCCGGCGGCATGGCGGCGATGAACCTGATGATCGCGGCCAACGCGCTGGGCTATGGCACCAACATGATCAGCAACTGGTATTCCGACGTGCCGGAGGGCAGGGCGATCCTCGGACTGGCGCCGCAGGAGCGGGTCGTCGGCTTCGTCCATATCGGCTCTTACCAGGGGCCGGCGCCGGAGCGGCCGCGGCCGGATCCGGCCAAGCTCTATGCCGACTATCAGGGCCCGTGGGCGGGTTAGGGAGAAAATGTTTTACGAGCCGGCGAAAGGGCACGGGCTGCCACACGATCCGTCCAAGGCGATCGTGGCACCACGCCCGATCGGCTGGATTTCGACCTTGAACAGGGAAGGCAAGATCAACCTCGCGCCCTATTCCTTCTTCAACGCCTTTTCGACCCGGCCCTTCATCGTCTGGTTTTCGTCCGAGGGCGAGAAGGACAGCGCCAGCTTTGCCGAAGAGACCGGCGAGTTCGTCGCCAATCTGGTCAGCCGCGAACTGGCGGACAAGATGAACCGCACCGCTGTCGATGCGCCGCGCGGCGTCAGCGAGTTCGACTATGCCGATCTCGCCATGGCGCCGTCGCGCCTCGTCGCGCCGCCGCGCGTGGCGGCGGCACCGGCGGCGCTCGAATGCCGGGTGACGGAAATCTTGCGGCCACGGGCGCTCGACGGCACGCAGACCAGCGCCGTCGTCGTCGCCGGCGAAGTCGTCGGCGTGCATATCGACGATGCCTACCTCAAGGATGGCAGGTTCGACATCGTCAGGGCCGGCAATGTCAGCCGCCTCGGCTATATGGACTATTCGAGTATCAGCGACATATTTTCGATGCGGCGGCCGCGCTGGGGGAAGGACTAGCCGATTGGGGCAGGAGGCATCTCATGATCTCGAAGTTGATCCTGCAGACATTCGTGTGGTTCGGCGTCATGGGCGCTTTGCTGTTCCTGTCGGCCGGCACGCTGCACTGGCTGGGAGCCTGGGCGTATCTGGTGGTGATGGTGGGACTCAGCCTCACCTTGGGCGTGGCGCTGGCGCGGCGCGATCCCGGCCTGATGAATGAGCGGCTGAGCCCGCCCATCCAGAAGAACCAGCCCGCGACCGACAAGGTTCTGCTGTCGATACTGCTGCTGGCCATCTTCGGTTGGCTGGCCCTGATGGGGTTCGACTTCCGCTTCGGCTGGTCAGGGGTTCCTGTCTGGGTGCAGGTGATCGGCGCGCTGGTCGTGCTGGTCGGGATCTGGATCTGCTACCTGACGATGCTGGAGAACAGTTTTGCGGCGCCGGTCGTGAAGATCCAGGACGAACGCGGACAGCGCGTCATCACCACCGGCCCTTACAGCTACGTCCGCCACCCGATGTATGCCGGCGCCATATTCTACTTTGCCGGCACGGCGCTCCTGCTTGGCTCCTGGTGGGGGCTGGCGTCGGTGCTCGTGTTCATCGTGCTGCTCGCCATCCGCACCTTCATCGAAGAAAAGACGTTGCGGACCGGCCTGCGCGGCTATGACGACTATGCGGCAAACGTTCGCTACCGATTGATCCCGCTGGTCTGGTAGCGGCCTGAGCTTTTACGCGGAAATCCCCGCCGCCTTGGCGCGCGCCAGCAGCCGCTCGGCCAGCCGCAGGTGCGGCCTGTCCACCATCTTGCCGTCGATGCCGACCACGCCGGGATTTCCGGCCGCCGCGAAGGCCTCGACGATCGCCTGGGAGTGTTTCACGGCTTCGGCCGACGGTGTGAAGGCTGCGTTGATCACCGGCACTTGCGCCGGGTGGATCGCCATCTTGCCGGTGAATCCGTCGCGCTCAGCCTCGATGCATTCGGCTTCGAAGGCGCTCATGTCGCGGAAGTTTGGAAAAACCGTATCGATCGCCGCGACCTCGGCGTTGCCGGCAGCAAGGATGGTCATGGTGCGGGCAAGGCGAAAGACATCGGTGTAGCGGCCCCGCTCATCGCGCGCGGCGCGGGCGCCAATGGCTGCCGACAGATCCTCTGCGCCCCAGGTCAGGCCGGCAAGCCGCGCGCTGGCTCCGGCATAGGTCGCGGCCGCCAACACGCCGGCGGCCGTTTCGGTGATGATCGGCAGGATTTTGATCCCGCCATCCGGCAGGCCGTTCTCGGCCTCGTGCACCCTGAGTTTTGCCGAAAGCTGCTGCACATCCTGGCCGCTGTTCGACTTCGGCAGCATGATGCCGTCCGGTTTCGCCGGGACCAGGGCCGCGAGATCATCGTCGGTCAGGCCGGTCGATAGATCGTTGACCCGCACATAGATGGCAGACCTCGTCTGCTGCCTTTGGCTGGCGACAAAACTCTTCGCAATCGCGCGCGCCGACGCCTTGCTGGCGGCCGCGACGGAATCTTCGAGGTCGACGATGACCACGTCGGCGCCGGCGCCAAAACCCTTTTCCAGTTTCTTTTCGGAATCACCTGGAATGAAGAGCAGCGAACGCATCGCTCAGGCCGCCTTTTTCATCATCATCGCCTGCCTCGTACATCTGGCGACGAGGACGTCATCCTGGTTGTAGGCGCGGTGCTCGAACTCGACGATGCCGCGATCCGGCTTGGATTTGGACTCGCGCACTGAAACCACCGTGGTCTCGACGCGAATGGTATCGCCGTGGAAGACCGGATGCGGAAACACGGTTTCCTTCATGCCGAGATTGGCGACTGTGGTGCCGACGGTGATGTCGTTGACCGAGATGCCGATCATCAGCCCCAGCGTGAACAGCGAATTGACCAGCGGTCTGCCCCATTCGCTCTTGGCGGCGAAGTCGAAATCGATATGCAGCGGCTGCGGGTTCAGCGTCATCACCGAAAACAGCATGTTGTCGCTTTCGGTGACGGTCTTGCGCAGCGTGTGGCGGAAGACATGGCCGACGACGAACTCCTCGAGATAAAGCCCGGCCATGGTCGATCTCCTGCGCTGGTCAGCGGTTGATAGGCGCTGCATGCTTCGCTCGCAAGCCAGTTAATAAACATGGTGAACGCTTCGTAAACCATTTCAGGCCTACGTTTCCATCGGGGCCAGGCGCGTTCTGGCAAGGGGCGTAAGCAGGCGGCATGGTAGTTTCGCACTTTCTGAAATGGATTGACACGGCGCGGGTCTCCGAGCGCGCCGCCGCGGCCAGTGCGTTGGCCCGTGCCTACATCAATTTCGACCTGCCCTTCGAGGACCGCTGCGCCGCCGAGGCCGCGTTGACGCTGCTGCTCGACGATGCCTCGTCGAAGGTGCGGCTGGCGATCGCCGAAGCGCTGTCGATGAGCCACCACGCGCCGCTGCAGATCATCAGCGCGCTCGCTTCCGACCAGCCGGAAGTGGCCGCCATGGTGCTGGCGCGCTCGCCGTTGCTCACCGACGCCGACCTGATCGACCGGGTTGCCGGCGGCCAGAAGGCGACGCAGAAACTGATCGCCGACCGGCCAGTCGTTTCCATGTCGCTGGCGGCGGCCATCGCCGAGATCGGCGAGCCGGAGGCCTGCGCCGTGCTTCTCGCCAACAGCGGCGCCGACATCGCCTCGCTCAGCTTTCGCCGCATGGCGGAGCGGCATGGCCACCTCGCACTGGTGCGCGAGGCGCTGATATCGGATGCGCGGCTACCCGCCGACTGCCGGCACATGCTTCTGGTCAAGCTCGGCGAGACGCTCAAGACATCGCCGCTGGTGCTGGCGCTGATGGGAGCTGCCCGGGCCGATCGCGTCATGCGCGATGCCTGCGTCAAGGCTTCCGTGACCTTGATTGAAGGCACGCGCGCCGAGGAGCACGCCGCGCTGATCGAACATCTGCGGCTGCGCGGTGACCTCACCGCAAGCTTCATCATCCGGACCATCGCGCATGGCAAGGTCGATTTCTTCGGTTCGGCGCTGGTGGCGCTCGCCCAGCAGTCCGAACAACGGGTGAGGGCGCTGCTCGCCGGCGGGCACGATGTCGCGCTGCAAGCGCTGTTCCGCAACGCCGGCCTCGCCGCCGCCACCCATGGGGTCATCCTGCGCGCGCTGAAAGTCTGGCGCGAGGTTGCCAACGGCAAGCGCGTCGCCGGCGTGCAGGAGGTCAGCTGGCTGATGCTGAAGGAACTCGGCGGTCAGTCCGCCGAAGGCGATCTCGCCGGGCTGGTGAAGTCAATTCATCTCGAGGCGCTGCGCGAGAACGCACGCGGCCATGCGCTGGCGATCGCGGCGGCATAGGCTGGACCCTAGACCCGACCCTTCGCGAAAAAATCCGGAAAGTCCTCGATCGCCGCGGCGATGATGCGCAGCGAGGCGGCGACCTGCAGCATCTCGGCTGCGTCGCTGCGCGCGGCAATGCCGGCGGCATATTGCCTGGCGACTGCGACAGTCGCGGTTTGCGGCTCGCCTGGTCTTCGAAACAGCAACTCGCGTGCCAGGCCGCGCAGGAAATTGGTGATCGAGAGCACGGTCTCGGGCGGGATCGCCGGACTTTGCTGGGCGCCACGCAGCCGCAGGATCTCCAGTCCGACGGTGACGGCGGCGATGCTGCCACCCAGAACGCCGTCGCCTTGCTTGCCGGTGCGCTGCAACTGCGGCATCAGCTGGTTGACCCGGTCGTAGGCAAGGCTCTCGAAGGCCGATCGCCTCGGCACGCGCTCATGCAGGCAAAGCCGCGCCAGATCCTCCCGCATGGCGTGCAGGATGCGATTGACCGTGACCCAGGGGTCGGCGGGCAGCACGACGATGAAGACGCCGACCGCCAGCAGGATGCCGACCAGGATCGACACCGAGCCGGCAAAGAACGGGCCGGGGTCGTAGGTCACGGCCTGATGCGGGCTGAGGAAGGCGAAGAAGTTGATGGCGAAGGCGGTCGCCACGCCGACATGGCGCGGATTGGCCATGCCAAGCGCTGCCGGCACCATGATCGGCACGACGAAGACGACGAACCAGCCGAAGCCGGGCAGGGCGGGAAGGGCGATCTGGCCGACGAGAAACGCAAAGGGCAGGGCCAGCAGCGTGCCCTTGAAGAACCCCCAGGCAGAGTCGACGGGATCTGGGCGGGCGGCGAACAGGCTGGAGACGACGGCGACGAGAATGACCGTGCCCGCCGCTTCCGACCATTTCGTCGTCAGCCAGAAGGCCGCCACCAGCAGCGTGGCAAGGGCGGCGCGCACGGCATTGCGCCATGCCGCATGATAGTCGCGGTGCACGACCAACGCCGGCTGCCGCCGGTCGCGGGAGGGGCGGGAAGAGGGCGAGCGGAGCGCGTCCAGGCCGCGCAGCACCTGTTTCAACGCCTCGGCGAAGTCGGCGGCGATGGTGAGGCGGGTCATGGCGCCGATCTTGTCGCCGTCCTGCCCGGCCGGCATTTCCGGTATCTGCCGCGCTTTGCCGGCGATCGCGTCGAGCCGCACGACCCACGGCCCGGTGTCGTCCAGTGCTCCCGGCTGTGCCGCCAGTTCGTCGACAAGCGCCTGCAATTCGCCGCGCACCGGGATCAGCGCGGCGTTCTTCGGTGCGGCATGAGAATGCAGCGCGCGTGCCGCCGACAGCGCCCACAGAAGCTGTCCGATCGTGCGCCTGACCGGGTGGGCGCGGGTGGCGAAGCTCGGCGCCTCGAGCCTGGCATAGGTGCGCATTTCGGCGAGCATCTGGGCGTCGGTGATCAGCTTGCGCTGCAGCCCGGCAAGGATCGCAGGATCGCCGCCGGAAAAGGCGCCTCCGGCATAGGTGGCAAGGTCGAGAATGCTGCGCTTCAGCCTGGAGATGATGGCGTCGGCCGCCAGTTTCGGCAGGATCAGCCGGCTGGTCACGCCGGCGCAGACAATGCCGAGCACGATTTCGGCACAGCGCGCGACGGCGAGGTCGACGACGAGGTGCGGCTGCCCGAAAGCAGGCAGGCCGATAATCATCGCGGTGTAGCCGGCAAGGGCCGCGCCATAGGCTTCCGGATTGCGCAGCAGCGACGAGACGCAGCGTGCAGAGGCCGATCCACACCGCAAGCGCGGTGACCAGCAGCCAGGGATTGGTGCCGAATACCGAGGTGATGCCGATCGCCGCCAAGCCGCCGGCCAGCGTGCCGAGCAGCCGGTAGAACCCTTTTGCCAGCACCATGCCGGCGACCGGCTGGGCGACGATGAACACAGTCATCATCGCCCATTGCGGATGGTCGAGCTTGAGAGCGTAGGCGGCGAGAAGCGCGATCAACCCGGCCGAAACGGTGCGCAGGGCGAAAATCCAGTCCGAGCGGGTCGGTCGTGTCAGTTCCGCGAATGTCGTACCGAAATAATCGCTCAACCGCGTCCAGGTCACATGCTCGTCTCCTAGAACGGCAAGCTAGAACGGCAGACGCTCAGATATCCAGAACGTCTGTTTCGGCGAATTCTGCGCGTTCCTGGATGAAGCGGAAGCGTGCCTCGGGCTTGGTGCCCATCAGCTCATCGACCCTGTCTTTGGTGCGCTCGAATCGATTTCGTTTACATCGACCCTGAGAAGCGTGCGCTTCCTCGGGTCCATGGTGGTCTCCTTGAGCTGCGCTGCCATCATCTCGCCCAGCCCCTTGAAGCGGCCGATCTCGACCTTGGCACGCCCGGTGAATTCGGTGCGCAGAAGTTCGTCCTTGTGCGCGTCGTCGCGGGCATAGGCGACCTTGCCGCCCTGGCGGATCGAATAGAGCGGCGGCACCGCCAGATAGAGATGGCCGCCGCGGACCAGGTTCGGCATTTCCTGATAAAAGAAGGTGATCAGCAGCGACGCGATGTGGGCGCCGTCGACGTCGGCGTCGGTCATGATGATGACGCGGTCGTAGCGCAAATCCTCGTCGCGATATTTCGACCGCGTGCCGCAGCCCAGCGCCTGGACCAGGTCGGAGATCTGCTGGTTGGCGGCAAGCTTGTCGTTGCCGGCGCTGGCGACGTTGAGGATCTTGCCGCGCAACGGCAGAACCGCCTGGCTGGCGCGGTCGCGCGCCTGCTTGGCCGAGCCGCCGGCCGAAGTCGCCTTCGACGATGAAGAGTTCGGCGCCGGCGGCGGCATTCTGCGTGCAGTCGGCGAGCTTGCCGGGCAGGCGCAGCTTGCGCACCGCGCTCTTGCGCGACACTTCCTTTTCCTGGCGGCGGCGTACCCGCTCGTCGGCGCGTGCGATCACCCATTCGAGCAGTTTTGAGGCTTCCTGCGGATTGTCGGCGAGCCAATGGTCGAACGGGTCGCGGATGGCGGTCTCGACGATGCGCACCGCCTCGATCGTCGCCAGCCTGTCCTTGGTCTGGCCGACGAATTCGGGTTCGCGGATGAACACCGACAGCATGCCCGCCGCCGAGATCATCACGTCTTCCGAGGTGACGATCGACGCGCGCTTGTTGCCGATGAGATCGGCATAGGCGCGAAGCCCGCGGGTCAGCACGTTGCGGAAGCCCGCCTCATGCGTGCCGCCTTCTCCGGTCGGAATGGTGTTGCAGTAGGAGTTGATGAAGCCGTCGCCGCCGAACCAGGTCACCGCCCATTCGAGCGAGCCATGGCCGCCTTGCTTGTCGCTCTTGCCGGCAAAGATTTCGCGCGTGACCTGGAATTCGTCGCCGAGCGATGCCTTGAGGTAGTCCTTGAGGCCACCCGGGAAATGGAACTCGGCCTTGGCCGGCGTCTGGTCCTTTTCCTTGATCAGCGAGGGATCGCAACTCCAGCGGATCTCGACGCCGCCGAACAGATACGCCTTCGATCGCGTCATGCGGTAAAGCCGCGCCGGTTCGAACGCCGCACCCTTGCCGAAGATCTGCTCGTCGGGATGGAAACGGATTCTCGTGCCGCGCCGGTTGTGCACCTCGCCGAGCTGCTCCAGGCCGGTTACCGGAATGCCGCGCGAGAATTTCTGCCGGTAGAGCTGCCGTCCGCGCGCAACCTCGACTTCGAGATGGTCGGACAGCGCATTGACCACGGAGACGCCGACGCCATGCAGGCCGCCGGAAGTTTCATAGACCTTGGAGTCGAACTTGCCGCCCGAATGCAGCGTCGTCATGATGACTTCGAGCGCCGGCTTCTTGAATTTGGGGTGCGGGTCGACCGGAATGCCGCGGCCATTGTCGGTAACCGAGAGATAGCCGTCGGCGGAGAGTTCGACGTCGATGAAGGTCGCGTGGCCGGCAACCGCCTCGTCCATCGAATTGTCGATGACTTCGGCAAACAGATGGTGCATCGCCTTGTCGTCGGTGCCGCCAATATACATGCCCGGCCGGCGCCGCACCGGCTCCAGCCCTTCCAGCACCTCGATGTCGGCGGCGCTGTAGCTCTCGCTGCCGTCGCGCGAGGCGGCTGGACGTTTCGCCGCCTGCACCAGCGGATCGGCAGGCCGCGCCGGTGCGCGAGCCGGTGGCGGCTGCTTGTCGAGGGTGCCGAAAAGATCGTTATTGTCGTCCATGCTCGCCATAAATTCCGGTGCCGCGAATCACCCCGCGATACTGCCACGCTTTTGGCGGGCTAACGAGGTTCCTGTTCCGTTCAGGGATCAAAGTGTCTCTTATTCCAAAACCTTTCGATAACCAAGCCGGCGGAAATAGGTCGGCGCGCGCATTGCGGCGTTCCTGATTCTTTAACAATGACGCCTAGCGTAAGCGTCAACGAACAAAAGACCACGGGCGTCAGGGGTTTAGCGTGAGGGGCAAGGCCATAACCATGATCGGCATCGCCGCCGTTTTCGGCGCGATCTCGATCTTCGCTGCGGATTTCTGGGTCAAGAGCCAGGCGAAGGCCAATTCCGAGGAAAAAACGGCGTCGATCGTGGCGCCGGCGGCACCCAAGGTCGAGTTCAAGACCATCGTGGTGGCGAACGCCCCGCTGCGCTACGGCATGCAGCTCGAGCGGGCTCAGCTCAGCGAAATCCCGTGGCCGCAGGATTCCCTGCCGCAAGGCGCCTTCACCACCATCCGATCGCTGCTTGACGAAGGCAGCCGTGTGGTGCTGTCACCGATCGAGATCAACGAGCCGGTGCTGCTCACCAAGCTGTCCGGGCCGAACGGCCGCGCGACGCTGTCGAACATGCTGTCGCCCGGGATGCGGGCGGTGACCATCCGCACCGACGAGATCGCCGGTGTCGGCGGCTTCGTGACACCTGGCGACCGGGTCGACGTGGTGCTGACGCGCGATGCCGGCGAAATCCAGGAAGTGGCCAAGAACGCGCAGGGTGCCGCCGGTTCGACCATCACATCCGAAATCGTCGTGTCCGATGCCAAGGTGCTGAGCGTCGGCCAAGGCGCCGACGAGCGGCAGACCGCCCCGCAGGTCGCCAATTCCGTGACCCTCGAGGTGACGACCGACGGGGCGCAGAAAGTGGCGCTGGCCCGCACCGTAGGCACCTTGTCGCTGTCGCTTCGCTCGGCCAGCGAAGACGGCGCCGGCAAGGATGGCCTGACCACTATATCGTCCTTCGGCGGGTCGGTCGCAGCCAACGTCCAGGCAGCCGCAGGGTCGCTGTTCAATGCGGCCACCAAGGAGCCGGAGAAGCCGAAGTTCAAGACGATCATCGTAACGCGCGGCACGCAGGCCGAGGAATACAAGGTTCCTTCGAAGGACCTGAAACAATAACCGGTGGGGACCGGACGGGGACAGACAATGTTTGGGCTGAACATCTATCGCTTGACGAAAGGGCTGCTCCTAGCACGCGCGCTCGTCGCGGTGGCCTCGCTGGCCGCTTCCGGAGTGCTTGGCCTCGGTGGGCCGGCCATGGCCAACAACGACGTCGTCTATGTCTCGGCGACCAAGAACACCTCGATCAAGGTCGCCAAGGGCAAGCCGAAAACGATCATGACAAGTGCGGCCTTCTACCAGATCGTCATCGGCGATCCGGAGATCGCCAACGTCAATCCGCTGACCGACAAGTCCTTCTACGTGCTGGGCAACAATCTCGGCACCACCGGCATCGCCCTGTTCGACGAGAACAAGCATCTGGTCGGCACCATCGACATCGAGGTGACTTTGGACACCGACCAGTTGGCGAACACCATTCGCGCCAGCGTGCCGGACGCCAACATCAAGGTCGGTTCGGCAAACGGCCGCGTGGTGCTGTCGGGCGAGGCCGATGACGCGGTTGCCGCCGAGAAGGCAAACAAGATCGCCACCCGCTTTTCCGGCAATGAGGAAGTGATCAACTCGGTCAACATCTCCTCGTCGCAGCAGGTCCAGCTCAATGTCCGCTTCGTCGAGATCAACCGTCAGGCCGGCCAGGATCTCGGCGCCAAATACAGCGCCAACTTCGCCTACGGTATCGGTGGGCGCGAGGTCACCCTTGAGCCGGGCGAGATACCGGCGGGCGGGGACCGGCGAAGTCATCGGTCGGCTGTTGTCGAACGGCGTGTCGATCGACATCGCCATCAAGGCGCTGGAACAGCGCGGTCTCGCCCGCCGGCTGGCCGAGCCGAACCTGATCGCCCGTTCGGGTCAGACCGCGAGTTTCCTCGCCGGCGGCGAGTTCCCGATCCCGGTTTCCGAAGAAAACGGCAAGATCAGCGTCAGCTACAAGAAATACGGCGTCAGCCTGGATTTCACGCCGACCGTGCTGAAGGACGGGCTGGTGGCCCTCGACATCGCGCCGGAAGTGTCCTCGATCGATGCCTCGGCGTCCTACAATATCGGCGATATCTCGGTGCCGGGCTTCATCGTGCGCCGGGCCAGGACGTCGGTCGATCTTAAGAACGGCCAGAGCTTCATGATCGCCGGCCTGCTGCAGATCGCAGAACGACATCACCACCTCGCGCCTTCCTGGCCTCGGCAAGCTGCCGGTGCTTGGGCCGCTGTTCTCGTCGAAGTCCTATCAGCGGCGCGAGACCGATCTGGTGATCATCGTCACGCCCTACCTGGTCAAGCCGATCGATCCGTCGAAGAAGCTCGTCGAGCCGATCGACGGCACGCAGCCGGCGAGCAATGCCGATTACTTCCTGGACAACACCGAGGAAGTGAAGGTCTCCGACGCCGGACCGCGCCCTGGCGATGGCCGACGGCCGCGTCGCGCAGCCTGCCGCGGCCACCACGGCCGGCCATATCCTCGACCTGCCGAAGGAATAAGCCATGCGTCTGGCCCCAGGATTTGTGCTTGCCCTGTCGCTTGCCGGCCTCTCCGGCGGCTGCACCAGCGACGACTATGTGCGCAGCGAAGGCGTGACGCCGGCCGCCGGCAATGCGCAGGCCGTCCAATACCGTCATGCAGATGGTCGATCCCTGGCAGCACGGCGTCCAGAACACCAGGCTTCTTGTGCCGGCCCAGCGCGACACGCCCGCGAGTGGCGGCGCCGACCCGGCAGCCAGCGCGACGACGGCACCGACGTCCACAACCAATTGATTTTGATTTGTTATTGACCTGACGGGCTGACGACATGGCAAGCGGCATCAAGACCAAGCGGATACTGCTCGTATCGACCGACAGGACGTTCCTGCAGGATACGCGCACGGCGTTCGCCGCGTCGGAAGTCATTGAGCTTTCGACGGTCGAGAAGAATGTCACCGAGCTTCGCGGCGAGGTTCAGGAAGCTGATTGCGACGCTGTCATCATCGACATGGATGCGGCGAAGCTCGAGGAGATCGAGTCGCTGCAGCGCATCATGCGCCGGCTCGAGGGCCAGGGCGCCGGTTGTCGTCGTCACGCAGGAGTTCAACGCTGCGGCTGTGCGCATCCTGGTGCAGCTCCAGGTCGCCGACTTCCTGGTCAAGCCGATCACCACCGCCGACCTGGTGCGCTCCGTCATCCGCGCGCTGCAGGGTCCGGGGCGGGAGGAGAACACCGAGTCGCAGATCTATACTTTCATGCCGGCCGCGGGCGGCGTCGGCACCACGACACTGGCGTTGCAGACCGCCTTCCAGCTTCATCATTCGGTGACGCGGGGCGCCTCGACCTGCGTGGTCGACCTGAATTTCCAGCAAGGCGCCTGCGCCGAATATCTCGACCTCGAACCGCGCTTCGACATCACCGAGATCGAGAACCAGCCAGAGCGCCTCGACCGGCAACTGCTCGATGTGATGCTGTCCAAGCATGCGAGCGGGCTCTGCGTGCTGGCGGCGCCGACACGTCCGTCTGAAATGCGCTCCTTCAAGACCGATGTCGTGGTGCGCATGCTGGACCTCGTCTCGGCCTATTTCGACAATGTCGTGATCGACATGCCGCGCACCTGGTTTCCGTGGACGGAAACGGTGCTGCTCGGCTCCAACAAGCTCTACATCGTCGCCGAAATGACGGTGCCGTGCCTGCGTCACACACAGAGGCTCATCCAGGCGGTCTACGAGACGGCCGGCAAGGAAGTGAAGCCGAACGTCATCGTCAACCGCTTCGAGCAGAAGATGTTCGACAACGGCATCAAGCATGCGGATGTGCAGGAAATCCTCGGCGAGCATTTCGTCGGCGGTATCTCGAACAATTATCGGCTGGTGCGCGAGGCGGTCGATCGCGGCGTGCCGCTGCACGAGATCGACCCGAACGCCAATGTCGTCAACGATCTGAAGAAGATCATCCTGCCGGAAGAAGCGGTCGCGACGCCCGAGAAATCGCGCTCGCTGTTCGGTATCGGCAAAGGATTGCTCAAGAGGAAGGTCGGATGACCAGCCGCTTTTCCACCCTGCAGAACCGCGACGCGCGCCCGCTGAGGGCGCCCGAGACCGCGCCGGTCACCCAGCACGCCGTGGTCATTCCGACGACCCGCAAGCCGTCGCGCCAAAGCCGGAGGCCACACCGGCCAAGAGTGGCAACAAAGTGGGCGACGCGCGCGTTCGTATCCACCGGATGTTGCTCGAGGAGATCAACCTCGTCGCGCTGGAGCGGCTGCCAAAGGACGAGATGCGCCGCCAGGTGCATGAATTCGTCTCCGAAAAGGCCCGCCAGGAGCGGATGGCGATCAACACTCGCCGAGCTTGAAGCGCTGGTCGACGACATCGTCGACGAGATGGTCGGCCTCGGCCCGCTGGAGCCGCTGCTGAAGGATCCCGAGATCAACGATATCCTGATCAACGGCCACCAGAACTGCTTCGTCGAAAAGCGCGGCAAGCTGCAGCAGGTGCACATCCCATTCAAGGACGAGGCGCATCTGCTTCGAATCATTAACAAAATCGTCGCGGCCGTCGGCCGCCGCGTCGATGAAATCCAGCCGATGGTCGATGCGCGCATGCTCGACGGCTCGCGCTTCAACGCAGCGATCCGGCCTGTTGGCGTCGACGGGCCGCTGGTGTCGATCCGCAAAGTTCTCGAAGAACAAGCTTGGCCTGCACAGACTGGTCGAGTTCGGCGCGATCACCCAGAACATGGCCGAAGTGCTGGCGGCTGCGGTACATGCCCGCAAGACCACCATCATCTCGGGCGGCACCGGCACCGGCAAGACGACGATGCTGAACGCGCTGTCGGCCTTCATCCCCGAAGACGAGCGGCTGATCACCATCGAGGACGCGGCCGAGCTGCAGCTGCAGCAGCCGCATGTCGCGCGCATGGAAACACGCCCGGCCAACATCGAGGGCCATGGCGAACTCAAGCAGCGCGACCTGGTCAAGAACGCGCTGCGCATGCGTCCCGACCGCGTCATCCTCGGCGAGTGCCGCGGCGAGGAAGCGTTCGACATGCTGCAGGCGATGAACACCGGCCATGAAGGCTCGATGGCGACCATCCACGCCAACACGCCGCGCGACGCCATCTCGCGCCTGGAGCAGATGCTCGGCATGACCGGCATGCCGATGACGGTGCAGTCGATCCGCAGCCAGATCGCCAGCGCCATCGACATCATCGTCCAGCTGACGCGCCTGTCCGACGGCAAGCGCAAGGTGACCAGCGTCGCCGAGGTGACCGGCATGGAAGGCGACGTCATCCAGATGCAGGAGATCTTCCGCTTCGTGCGCACCGGCATGGAGGCCGACGGCAAGATCCTCGGTCACTTCGAGGCGACCGGCATCCGTCCGCGCTTCCTCGAGGATCTGCGCGCCATGGGCATCGAGTTCCCCGGCACGATATTTCGAGCCCGGCCGGCCGCAGGAGTAGCAGGTGTTCGAGGGGTTCAGCGCGATCTACGTCGTCTATGCCGCGGCCGCGCTTACCGGCATCATGATCGCCGAGGCGATCTATCTGCTCTATGCCGGCCGCAGCGACAAGCCGCACGGCGATCAACCGGCGCATGAAGCTGCAGGAGAACAAGATCAGCCAGGAGCAGGTGCTGATCCAGCTGCGCAAGGAGCGCGGTCTCGAGGCTGGAGCGTCACGGTTTTCGCTCGACCAGTTCCGTGCGCTGCGCACCCAGTCCGGCATGGTCATGCCGTTGCCGCAAATTCCTGACGATCACCTCCGGCGTGGCGTTGGCGCTGGCGCTGGTTGCCATCTGGTATGGCCTGCCGCTGCTGATGGGCCTGCTGCTTTTCGTCGTGTTGCTGCCTGTCCTGCCGGTGATGGTGCTGCGCTCCCAGCGCAATCGCCGGCATGAAGCGGTTCGGCATGCAGTTGCCGGAGGCGCTGGAGCTGATCACGCGCGGCCTGAAGGCCGGCCATCCCGTGCCGGTGGCGATCGCCATGGTGTCGCGCGAAATGCCGGACCCGATCGGCACCGAATTCGGTGTCATCGCCGACGAGGTGACCTATGGCTCGGACCTCGTTTCGGCGCTGAACGAGCTGTTCGACCGCGTCGGCCACGAGGATCTGCCGCTGTTCGTCACCGCCGTGTCGATCCAGACCACCTCGGGCGGAAATCTGCGCGAGATCCTCGACGGGCTGTCGATGACGATCCGCGACCGCGGCAAGCTGCGCCGCAAGGTGCGGGCGATTTCGACCGAAGGCCGCATGTCGGCCTACATCCTGACGGCGGTGCCGGCCTGCTGGTCGCCGCCATCATGGTGCTGATGCCGCAGTTCTATCAAGCGTCTGGGATGAGCCGATGACCTGGTATCTGCTTGGCGGCTCGATCTCCTGGCTGATGCTTGGCAACGCGATGATGTTCAAGATGTCGAACTTCAAGTTCTGACATGGAACAGCGTCATCGAATTCCTCGCCTCGCTTGCGCCCGACCTCGCTGATGCCGGTCGCGCTGCTGTTGCTTGCGCGGGCGGCGGCGCGGTGGCGTGGCCGATGGTTGCCGCGCGCGGCGACCGCAACGACGTCAAGCGCCGGCTGAAGGTCGAGACGCGATGCCGGCGGCCGAGCGGACCGAAGCCGCGCACAAGAAGAATGTCGGCGCAGTGCGCGAGAAGGCGGTCAAGACCGCGCAGGAATTCTACGCCAAGAGCGATCCGGAAAATGTCGCGCGACTGCGCATGAAGCTGATCCAGGCCGGCTACATGGAGCCGCGCGCGGTCGGCACGTTCTTCCTGATCCGCTTTGCCGGCTTTGTCGGCGCCGCCATCGGTGCGTTTCTGATCAACAACTGGATGGCCAGCGCCGATGCGACCATGACCAGCCGCTGGAGCCTTCGTCATCATGTCGGGAGCGGCCGGCTATTTCCTGCCGGGCCTGGTGCTGGGCCGGCTGGTCGCGACCAAGATGCGCGAATACCGCAACGGCTTTCCCGACTTCATGGACCTGATGATCGTCTGCTCCGATGCCGGCATGAGCATGGAGGCCGGCATCGAGCGCGTTTCGAAGGAACTGGCGAAGACCTATCCTTCGCTCAGCCAGAATCTGCAGCTCGTGTCGCTGGAGCTGAGGGCCGGCCGCAGCCTCGACGACGCGCTGAAGTCGCTCGCCGATCGCCTCAGCCTCGACGAGGTGCGTTCCTTCGCCACGCTCCTGCAGCAGTCCAAGGAACTCGGCACCAGCCTGTCCGGCGCGCTGCGCGTGTTTTCCGACGAAATGCGCCACAAGCGCATGTCGCTGGCCGAGGAGAAGGCGCATGCGCTTGCCGGCCAAGATGTCGGTGCCGGTGACGGTCTGCATCCTGCCGGTGGTGCTGATGATCGCCATCATTCCGATCATCGTGAAAATGACGGCGAATTAGGACTTCGTTTTTGCGACAAATGCGATCCTTGCTCGAAACTAAATTTTAGGCGCGTTTCGGCACCGAAGTTTAATCGCCTTCTGTGCTAATGTTGCTTCCTAAGAACGACCCGGCAAACGGGCGATCGGGGCAGGGACAATGCGTCACAGAATTTCTCACGGCAATGGCCGCGATGGCTGCGGCCTTGATGATTGGCGGCTGCACCACGAGCGGCGTCGACACGACCGAGACGACGTCGATCCGCCGGCGGCACAGCGACATCAGCGCGGCCGATCTCGCGGCCAGGGCAAGGCGCAGTTCCGCGAGGCCAATTACGGCCTCGCCGAAAAGCATTTCCGCAAGGCCGTCGAGCTGCAGCGCGGACAATGCCGAGGCCTGGATGGGGCTTGCCGCTTCCTACGACCAGCTCGGCCGCTTCGACTTCGCCGACCGCGCCTACGACCAGCTTTTGAAGGTCGCCGGCCGCAAGCCGCAGATCGTCAACAACATGGGCTATTCGCAGCTGCTGCGCGGCAACAAGAAGAAGGCCAGGGCGCTGCTGCTGGAAGCCAAGGACGGCATGGCCGACCCGGCGGTGGTCGACGCCAATTTGGCGCTGCTGGCCAAGAGTTGATCCCTTCCGTCTCGCATCCGTAACGTGCAGCGGTTCTGCCGGAACAGGACATCAGTTCTTTGTAAACCCTGTCCGCAGGTTGGGCGGGAAACCTGACCAAAAATGGTATCTGCGGGCCGCCCCTGGCTTATGATGCATTGCAACCAAGGATCGCAAAGGCTGCCGCGCACATATGTTGGATTTCAGTTCGCTCCTGCTCGCGGCGGCGCTGTCGGGCACGTGTCTCAGCATCACCCTGCTTGCAATCTGGTTCACCACGCCGATGGCGCGGTTTGTGCTGACGGTGGCGTGCGGCATGCTCGTTCTCGTCGCGCATGTGGTGCTGTTCTGGCAGTACGCCAGGGATCCAGGCCCCTGGCTGTGCCAGGCCGTGCTTGCGCTGCTCAGCCTGGGCTTTCTGATCATCTGCCTGTCGGCCATGCAGTATCTCGGCGTTCGCCACTATCGAAGCGTCGTGCTGCCGACCGTTGCGGCGATGGCCGTCTGCGCGGCTGTCACCTATTTCGGCCTCGATGGCGTCGGCTTCATCCTCACCTACGTTGCCGTGACGGCACTGCTGACGGTGACCGGGGTGCTGTTCTGGATCCAGGGCGGTCATGATCGCCGGATCCTGCTGGTCGTTTCGTTCCTGAGCGGCACCTGTGCACTGTCCTTCGGACTTTGCGCCGCGGTGCTGGCTCGTCAAGGGACAATGGGTGCTCGGCGTGGCGCCCGACAACTGGGCCGAACGGTTGAATTCCGTCGTGGCGGTCGCCTGCATGACCGGGCTCGGCGCGTTGACGCTCTCGCTGCACCATCTGCAGGCGCAGATCGAATTGAAGGCCGAGACCATGACCGACCCGCTGACCGGGCTGATGAACCGGCGGGCGCTGACGTCGCTCTATGGCGAGCGCGACTTTCGGCCCGTTCATGTCCGATCGTCATGTTCGACCTCGATAATTTCAAGCGGACGAACGACGTCTTCGGTCATCCGGTCGGCGACGAGGTTCTGTGCCGCTTCGCCGCGGTCATCCGCAAGTATGGCGGACCGGCGTCGAGGCGTTTCGGCTGGGCGGCGAGGAGTTCGCGCTGGTCATGTCGCGCATGACGGAAGAAAAGGCCTACGAGACTCGCGAGCAAGATCGGCGTCGCCTTCGGCGCCGAAGTCGTGCCGACACCGCTCGGCCCCTTGCGCAGCACCGTCAGCGGCGGCATTGGCTTCGGCGAGGCAGGCGGCCGCAGCCTCGAGGACGTGCTGGCCGAGCGCCGACAGAGCGCTCTACGCGGCCAAGAAAGGGCCGGGCGAAATCGCGTCGTCAGCCGGAAGAGCATGAGCAAGGCCGACTGAGGCCGGCCTTGCGCTCGTGCCGTCGCCGAATTATTCGGCGGCGCCCAGATATTCCGACAGCGGCGGGCAGGAGCAGACGAGGTTGCGGTCGCCCGCGACATTGTCGATGCGCGAGACCGGCGGCCAGTATTTGGCCGCGATGTCGGCATCACCCGCGGGGTAGGCCGCCTCCAGCCGCGAATAGGGATGCGCCCACTCGCCGGCCAGCGCCTCGGCCGCGGTGTGCGGGGCGTTGACCAGCGGATTGTCGTCCATCGGCCATTCGCCCTTGGCGACCTTCGCGGCCTCCCCGGCAATCGCGATCATCGCCTCGCAGAAGCGGTCGAGCTCGCGCTTGGGCTCGGATTCCGTCGGCTCGACCATCAGCGTGCCGGCCACCGGCCAGGACATGGTCGGCGCATGGAAGCCATAGTCGATCAGCCGCTTGGCGACGTCCTCGACGCTGATGCCGGCGCTCTCCTTGAGCACGCGCGTGTCGAGGATGCATTCATGCGCGACGCGATCGTGCCTGCCCTTGTAGAGCAGCGGGAAGTGCGGCTGCGAGCCGCGTCGGCGACGTAGTTGGCGATGAGGATCGCCATCTCCGTCGCCTGCTTCAGGCCGGCGGCGCCCATCATGCGGATGTACATCCAGGTGATCGGCAGGATCGAAGCGCTGCCGAAGGGTGCCGCCGACACGGCATGCGCCGAGCCCTCGGTCGACATGGCCGGGGAGGATACGGCGCAAGATGCGCCTTGACGCCGATCGGGCCGACGCCCGGGCCGCCGCCGCCATGCGGGATGCAGAAGGTCTTGTGCAGGTTCATGTGGCAGACGTCGGCGCCGATGTCGCCCGGCCGCGCCAGCCCGACCAGCGCGTTGAGGTTGGCGCCGTCGAAATAGACCTGGCCGCCATGCTCGTGGATGAGTGGCGCAGAGGTCCCTCGCGCCTTCCTCGAACACGCCATGCGTCGAGGGATAGGTGAACATCAGCGCCGCCAGATTGCTCGGAATGCTGCTCGGCCTTGGCCCGCATGTCGTCCATGTCGATGTCGCCGTCGTCGAGGCAGCGCACGACGACGACGCTCATGCCCGCCATCGCCGCGCTCGCCGGATTGGTGCCATGCGCGGAGGAGGGGATCAGGCAGACCGTGCGATGGGCCTCGCCGCGCGAGCGGTGATAGCGCGCGGATGGCGAGCAGGCCGGCATATTCGCCCTGGCTGCCGGCATTGGGCTGCAGCGACACGGCGTCGAAGCCGGTGATCTCCGCCAGCCAGCGCTTCCAGTTCGCCGACCATGGCGCGGTAGCCGGCCGAATGGCTGGCTCGGCGCGAAGGGATGCAGATTGGCGACGCTCGGCCAGCTGACCGGCATCATCTCGGCCGCGGCGTTGAGCTTCATGGTGCAGGAGCCGAGCGGGATCATGGTGCGGTCGAGCGCCAGATCCTTGTCGGCCAGCCGGCGCAGGAAGCGCATCATCTCGGTCTCGGAGCGGTTCTCGTGGAAGACCGGCTGGCTGAGGAACTCCTTGCCGCGCGGCTTGCCGGGCAAGCGTGCTGGCGCCGGCAGCGCCGGCCTTGGCGCCGAACAGCGCGGCAATCGCCTCGCAGATCGGCCTCGGTCGAGGTCTCGTCGAAGCTGATGCCGACATGGTCGGCATCGATGACGCGCAGCAGCCGGCCGGTCTTTTCGGCGGCGGCGGCGATCGCCTTGGCCTTGCCTTTCACTTCGACCGTCACCGTGTCGAAGCGGCTGGCGCCGAGCACCGAAACGCCTGCTGCCTCGAGGCCGGCGGCCAGGCGGCTGGCGAGCCCATGCACGCGTCCGGCGATCGCCTGCAGGCCCTCCGGGCCGTGCCAGATGGCATAGGCGGTCGCCATGTTGGCGAGCAGCGCCTGCGCGGTGCAGATGTTGGAGGTCGCCTTGTCGCGGCGGATATGCTGCTCGCGCGTCTGCAGGGCGAGCCGATAGCCGGGGCGGCCCTTGCTGTCGACCGACTGGCCGACGAGGCGGCCGGGCATCAGCCGGGTCAGTTTGTCGGAGACCGCGCAATAGGCGGCATGCGGGCCGCCAAAGCCCATCGGCACGCCAAAGCGCTGCATCGAGCCGACGGCGATGTCGGCGCCGAGCTTGGCCGGCGCTCGGTGAGCGTCAGCGCCAGCGGATCGGCGACGAAGATGACCAGCGCGCCGAGCGGCCTTGGCCTTCTCGATCGCTGCGCTGTGGTCGCCATAGACGCCGAAAGTGTCCGGCCAGGAGACGAGCAGGGCCGCGGTATTGTCGTCGATGGTCTCGCCGTCGACTTCGATGCCGAGCGGCTCGGCGCGGGTGCGCACGACGTCGCAGCGTCTGCGGATGCGGCGTGCCGGCGAGCGCCACGCTTGGTGCGCTTGTCGCGGTGGTGGCGCAAGCGCAATGCCGACGGCCTCGGCGACGCGCGGTCGCCTCGTCGAGCAGCGAGGCCGAGGCGACCGGCAGGCCGGTCAGTTCGGTCGACCAGCGTCTGGAAGTTGAACAGCATTTCCAGCCGGCCCTGGCTGATCTCGGCCTGGTAGGGCGTGTAGGCCGTGTACCAGGCCGGATTCTCGAACAGATTGCGCTGGATGACCGGCGGCACGATGGTGCCGTGGTAGCCGGCGCCGATGAAGCTCTTCAGCACCGTGTTCGTCGCCATCTTCGCGGCAAGCTCGGCCAGCGCCTCAGCTTCGCTGGCCGGCGCGGGCAGGGTCGAGCGGGCGGTCGAGGCGGATCGATCTCGGCACGGCCTGGCAGATCAGCGTCTCGAGCGAGGGCACGCCGACGACGGCCAGCATGGCGCGGGTGTCGGCGAGGCCGGGCCGATATGGCGGGCGGGGAAGGGGTAGGGTGCTGCGCTCATTGTCATGATCCTGCTGTCAGCCGATATGGGCTTTGTAGCCGGCCTCGTCCAGCAGGCCGTCGAGCTGGCCTTCGTCGGCGAGCTTCATCTTCCACAGCCAGCCGTCGCCGGTCGCGGCCGAGTTGACCAGCGCCGGGTCGGACGAGAGCGCGGCGTTGGCGTCGGTGATCTCGCCGTCGACCGGCGCGTAGACGTCGGACGCCGCCTTGACGGATTCGACCACGACCGCGATATCGCCCTTCTTCAGCTTCTTGCCGGCTTCGGGCAGTTCGACGAAGACGAGATCGCCGAGCTGCTCCTGCGCGTAGTCGGTGATGCCGACGGTGGCGATGCCGCCTTCGACGCGGAGCCATTCATGGTCTTCGGTGAAATAGGTCTTTGCCATCGGGACTTATCCTTTGCGGTAGCGATGCGGGGTGAAGGGCAGGGGGTGGACGTCGACCGGGATTTTCGTCCCGCGCACGTCGGCGAAAAGTCTTGTGCCGGGCTTGGCGAGCGCAGTGTGCGACATAGCCCATGGCGACCGGATGGCCGGCCGAAGGGCCGAAGCCGCCCGAGGTGACGCGGCCGGCCGGCTTGCCGTCGGCGTCGAACAGCGCCGCGCCGGCGCGCACCGGCTGGCGGCCTTCCGGCTTCAGGCCGACGCGCTTTTCGCGCCGGCGCCGCGCTGCAACGATCGTCGCGCAGCGCCTCGGCGCCGATGAAGGCGCCGTCGGCGCGAACGTCCTTGGGGATCGCCCACATCAGCCCGGCGCAGGCCGGATCGATCTCCGGCGTGATGTCCTGGCCGTGCAGGCAGAGCCCGGCTTCCAGCCGCAGGCTGTCGCGGGCGGCAAGCCCGATCCACATGCACGCGCTCGTCGGCGAGCAACTTCGCGACGAGCTCGCGCGCGTCCGCTTCCGGCAGGCCGATCTCGAAGCCGTCCTCGCCGGTATAGCCGGAGCGGCTCATGAACCAGTCCTGCCTGGGCTCGATGCCGTGCATGAAAGTGAGCGAACCGGTCTCGATGCCGGCGCGGGCAAGGGCTGCCCAGGCTTCCGGACCCTGGATGGCCAGGAAGACGCGGTCGAGCGGCGTCGACCTTTGCGTCGAAATCCTCGGCCAGCGCGCGCAGATGCGCTTCGTCGGTGGCGGCGTTGCCGGCATTGGCGACGACCATGAAGCGCTCGTCGCCGAGCCGGGTGACGATCAGGTCGTCGATGATGCCGGCGGCCTCGTTGAGGAAGAAGGTGTATTTGGACTGCGAGATCTCGAGCGCGCCGGCATCCAGCGGGCAGGCGCGGTCGAGCAGCGCCGCGGCGCCGGGACCGCTGACCTCGAACAGCTTCATGTGCGAGATGTCGAACAGGCCGGCATGCTCGCGGGTGTGAAGATGCTCCTTCATCACGCCGGCCGGATAGGTGAGCGGCATCGACCAGCCGGCAAACGCGCCAAAGCGCGCGCCTGCGGCCTTGTGCAGATCTTCGAGGGGAGGTGTTTGGTGTCTTCGCCCGTCATGACTTCTCCAGAGTCGCACGCAATCGGCCGCTGATGGCGACCAGTCCGTGCCCCTCTGTCTGAAGCCTGAGAGACTCGCGCAACCGGAACTCTGTCGGCGGCGCTTACACCTTCGGCGCGGGGGCAAGCCCCGACTTTCCAGAGTGTCTTTCCCGTCTACGGTTCTTTTGCCTGAGAGATTTCGGGCGATTTCCCCTTCGGCGGCAGCTCTCGCTGCTCTCTCCCGCAAACAGGTAGGACTCAAACGATGAGCCCTCGACTCGTCATCCATAGCCCGTGAACGACACCTTGTCACCTGCCAGCGACATCTAAAGCGCGTCGCGTTGAAACGGATTTAGGCTATGCGCCTTAGATCTTTGTTTTGATGCATGTCGTTCTCCCAAACCGCGGCACACCCTCGGGTCGAGCCCGAGGGCATGCTTTTTGGGCGACATGCATTGGCCGACAAGTCTTCGCTAACCACGCCGTTTGCCGGATTCTCAAGACACTGCTGATATGCTGGTCGACATGGTGGCTTGCGACCGGCGGCTGCCGGCGCGGACGGGGACAAGAAAATGGGCGAACTGATCATGAGCGCGCCGGTGGCTGGACTGACCTCGAAGAACCGCATCACGGCCGAGGATGTGACGATGCTGCGCCGCGAGGTGTTCGGCGACGGCGTGGTGAGCCGCGGCGAGGCCGAGGCGCTGTTCGCGCTCGACGCGACGGCTCGCGACAAGTGCCAGGAATGGCCTGAATTCTTCGTCGAGGCGATCACCGACTACATCGTCCACCAGGAAAAGCCGGCGGGCTACATCTCGCGAGGGCAATGCCGACTGGCTGGTCCAGACGATCTCGCGCGACGGCATGGTCGACAGCCGCACCGAGCTCGAATTGCTGGTGCATGTGCTGGAGACGGCGAAATCGTCGCCGAGCAAGCTTTGCGCCTACGCGCTGGAACAGGTCGGCCATGCGGTGATCGACGGCAAGGGTCCGCTGATGCTCGGCGGTGATCTGGTCCCCGGCCTTATCGCCAAGGCCGAGGTCGATCTGTTGCGCCGGATCCTTTATGCCTATGGCGGCGACGGCAACATCGCCATCACCCGCGCCGAGGCCGAGGTGCTGTTCAAGATCAACGAGCGGACCGCGGCGGCCAGCAACGACCCGTCCTGGAACGATCTGTTCGTCAAGGCGATCGCCAATTTTGTCATGTGCTCGGCCGGTTACGAGGCGCCGACGCGCGAGGTGGCGCTGCGCCGCGATAGCTTCTTCGAACAGGCGGATGCCGAAATCGGCGGCTTCTTCGGCCGCATGGTGTCAGGCGGTCTTGCCGCCATCATGGAAGCCTATCGCGCGCCGGATGATATCGAGACCGAGTGGGAAGCAAGGAACCGGGCGTCCGAGGCACTCGCCCGCCGCGCCGAGACGATCGACGCCGGCGAAGCGAAATGGCTGGCCGAGCGAATCGGCGGGGACCGGCCGCTACACGAGAACGAGCGCGCGCTGCTGACGCTGATCAAGCACGCTTCGCCGGAAATCCACCCGGCGCTGAAGCCGCTGCTCGACAAAGTGGCTTAGGCGTCAAATCATTGATCGGAAACGGTCGACGGCTTCAAATCCCGGCGTACCAGTCATAGCCATTGTCCTCCCAATAGCCGCCGCGGCCGCCGCCGATCGCGGTGAAACTGTCGACCAGTTCGATCTTGTAGAGGTATTTCGGCATCTTGTAGCCGAGCTGTCGTTCGACGCGGACGCGCAGCGGCGCACCGTTCTCGACCGGCAGCGGCTTGCCGTTCAGACCATAGGCCAGGATCGTCTGCGGATGGCGGGCGTCGATCAGGTCGATGGTGCCGTAATATTTGATGTCGCCGGCAAGACTGCGGTCGATCGTGTCCAGGCAATGGAACATGACGTAGCGCGCCTGCGGCTTGACCATCGCCTGGTCGAGCACCAGCGACAGCGGCGTGCCGGTCCATTTGGCGATGCAGCTCCAGCCTTCGACGCAGTCGTGGCGGGTGATCTGGGTGCGGCTCGGCATGTTCTGAAGCTGCTCGCGGGTCAGCGACAGCGGCTTCTCGACGAGGCCTGAGACTTCCAGCCGCCAGTCGGCGAAATTGTTGGCGAGCAGGCCCTTGTAGGTGTCGTCATCGGGCGCGGTGACGCCGTTCGGCCGCTGCGGCTGGCGGATGTCGGCCTCGGTGAATTCCTGGGCCAGCGCGTCGCGGCCGGCGAGCCAGCCGTTGCGCGCGATATGTCAGGCCGTTGGCGCCTTCGAGGAAACTGCGCAAGCCGTCGCCGACGCCGAGCTGACTGTCGAAAGCATCGCAGCCCGACAGCATGATGCCGGACATGCCGAGGCTGGCCGAGGTGAGGAACTTGCGGCGGCTGATCTCGAACTTCGCCATGTCAGGCGCTCCTCTCGGGCGTGTTGTCGCCATGCGCCGGCGGATCGGTGCGGTACCAGCCGGTGATGATCGAGCGCAGCTCGTTGATCGGGCCGGCAGCGAGGATCATCAGCATATGGATGATGAAGAAGCCGACCAGCAGCACCATGACCGCGAAATGGATGGTGCGCGCCGTCTGCCGGCCGCCGAGCAGATCGTTGAGGAACGGCAGCACCGAATTCATGCTCGGCGACATGGCAAGGCCGGTGACGATCATCAGCGGCAGCAGCACGAACAGCACGCCGCCATAGGCCATCTTCTGCAGCGTGTTGTATTCGCGGGTGTGGTGGAATTTCAGTTTGGCGTGGTCGACGATGTCACGCGGCAGGCGCTTGAGGTCATCGATGCGCGGGGCGAGATCGCGGCGCAGATGGCCGTTGACCAGGCTGGCGACGAGCCAGACGAGCAAGCGTGGTGCTCAAAATCCAGGCGAAGAAGAAATGCACGACGCGGGCGGTGCCGAGGTCGTAGTAGGACGGGATCGTCGCCCAGGACGGGAAGCCGCGCGCTGTTTCCTGGCCGGCCGGTCCTGACCAGCCGAGCACGCCGGTGGTGTCGAAACGTTTGCCGAAGATCTCGGTGTAGCCGCGTGTGCCGGTGGCGGTGTTTTCGGCGCCGATGGCGAAGACGGTGTTGTTGTAATCGAACCCGGACTCCTTGCCGATGTAGAGCTGGGGGCGGGCATTAAAGATCTGCAGGCCGGAAAGCAGCATGAAGAACAGCGAGATCGCCCACAGCCAGTGCGTCAGCCGCGTCCAGCGCGATTGCCGGTAGATCAGCGTCGCATCCTTCGGCACGGCACCCGCCTCGACGGTTGGTTGGCTTCTGGCAACGGTTTCCATCGTCTTTTGTACTCCCGTCCGCGCGTCCCGTCGCGGCCTCTCAGATGTTCGTTCTCCTCCCAATACGTCGCCGGCCAAAGCGATGTTTCACACGATCACGTTTTTATTACGGGCTGCCGAGGTTGACGGCGAGATTGACCGCGGCGGCGACGATGACTGTGTTGAAGAAAAACGACAGGATCGAATGGAGAAGCACGATGCGCCGCATCTGTGTGGTCGAGACCTCGGTATCGGAGGTCTGCGAGGTCATGCCGACGGTGGTCGAGAAATAGAGGAAATCCCAGCCGTCCGGCCGCTCCTTGCCGGTGAATTCGAGGCCGCCGACGGGCTTTTTCTGTTTCGATTTGCCGCCGGAATCGGTCTCCTCGTCGTCCATCCAATAAACATGCGCATAGTGCAGCGCTGTCATGGCATGGATGGCGAACCAGCCGAGCGGGATCGACAGCAGTGCGAAGGCGAGCTGGAACGAATCCGCGCTGTCCTTTTGGTTGATCAGCTGGAACAGCGAGACGATGGCGACGCCAACGACAATCAGCGTGACAGCGAAGATGACCAGCACGGGCTGGTCGGTGGCGCGCGCGTTCTTGCTCAGATAGGCGCCGGTAAGCAACGGCATCTGGGCGACGACGAGAGTGATATAGGTGCCGAAAAACGCGTTGGCGCCTATCGAATAGGCGAGCGGTGCACGCAAGAAAAGCGCGATGATCAACGCTGCCAAGCCAATGCCAGCAGAAATCGCGAACTGCTTATGCCGGTGCAAGGGCATCTTGATGGGCGTGTCGGTCGTCATATTTCAATCCGGTGTGGCGGATTTGAGCGCCCGCCGCAAGATGCGGTCGAGCTCGCCGAGAAACCGCGAGCGGTCCTGCGGCAGGAAACCGGCATTGTAGCCTTTGCTTTCGCCGGTCTCGCGCAGATGCTGTTTCAAATCGCGCATCGCCACCGCCATGCCGATCGTCTCCGGCGTGAACGGCCGTCCGGTCGGCCCAAGCACATGGGCGCCAAGCGCCACCGCGCGGGCGGCGAGAGGAATGTCGGCCGTCACCACGATGTCGTTGGCTTTCGCATTGTCGACGATCCAGTCGTCGGCTGCGTCGGCGCCCTTGGAAACGACGACGTTGCGGACCATCGGATCGCGCGACGGGCGCAGGCCGCCATTGGAGACAAAGGTGACGACGACACCGTGTCGCTCGGCGACCTTTTCGACCTCGGCTTTGACCGGGCAGGCATCGGCGTCGACGAGGATCGCGGGTGCGGGCATTGTCTCTCCAAAACGAACATGGGGCCGGAGACTTGTCCGGCCCCATGCCTGCAATCGAACAGATGTCAGGCCGGCAATGCGCCGGACTTCTTGGCGGTCCAGGTGGCGATATAATCCATCAGGCCGGGGTTTAGGCAGTCATAGGGCTCGATGCCGATTGACTTCAACTGCGCGCGGATGCCGTCCATGCGGCTTGGATCGACGCCGGATTCGATGATCGATGAGACGAAAGCGGTGAAGCCCGGCGGCGACCAGCCGTCCTCCTCGAAGCGTTCGGGATGGATGAAGCTCAGCCCCTTGAACGGATGATCGCGTTCGACCGGACCGTGCATGTGGACGCCGCAGCCGGTGCAGGCATGGCGCTGGATCAGCGCGCTCGGATCGACCACTTTCAGCTTGTCGCCATTCTCGACGACGGTGACGTCGCCGGTGCCAGCCACGGCCACGACCGAGAAGATCGCGCCATCAGGCTTCCAGCATTTGGTGCAGCCGCAGGCGTGGTTGTGGGCGATCTGGCCCTTGACCTTCACCTTCACCGGGCTTGCTGGTGCAGGCGCAGACCAGCGTGCCGCCGGCAAAGCTCGCGCTTTCCCTGGGCAGGCCATTGTCGATTTTCGGATGCAGTTTTTCCGGCATTTATTCCTCCCTTGTTGAACCTGTGCAACTTCAGTCGTTGGCCCTTCGGTCGGCGGCTTTCCTCCTCAGTAAATCACCACACTCCTGATCGACTTGCCCTCATGCATGAGGTCGAAGCCCTTGTTGATGTCTTCGAGCTTCAGCGTGTGGGTGATCATCGGGTCGATCTGGATCTTGCCGTCCATGTACCAGTCGACGATCTTCGGCACGTCGGTGCGGCCGCGCGCGCCGCCGAAGGCGGTGCCCATCCAGGTGCGTCCGGTGACCAGTTGGAACGGCCGTGTCGAGATCTCCTGGCCGGCGCCGGCGACGCCGATGACGACCGACTTGCCCCAGCCGCGATGCGAGGCTTCCAGCGCCTGCCGCATCACCTTGGTGCTGCCGGTGCAGTCGAATGTGTAGTCGGCGCCGCCGATCTGGTCGGCGCCGCGCTTGGTCATGTTGACGAGATGCGGGACGATGTCGCCGTCGATCTCCTTCGGATTGACGAAATGCGTCATGCCGAATTTCTCGCCCCAGGCTTCTTGTCGTTGTTCAAGTCGACGCCGATGATCATGTCGGCGCCGGCAAGCTTCAGGCCCTGGATGACGTTGAGGCCGATGCCGCCGAGGCCGAAGACGACGGCCGTCGCGCCTTGCTCGACCTTGGCGGTGTTGATCACCGCGCCGATGCCGGTGGTGACGCCGCAGCCGATGTAGCAGATCTTGTCGAAGGGAGCGTCGGGGTTGACCTTGGCCAGAGCGATCTCGGGCAGCACAGTGAAGTTGGAGAAGGTCGAGCAGCCCATATAGTGAAAGAGCTTGTCCTTGCCGATCGAGAAGCGCGACGAGCCGTCGGGCATCAAGCCCTTGGCCCTGCGTGGCGCGGATGGCGGTGCACAGATTGGTCTTGCGCGACAGGCAGGACGGGCACTGCCGGCATTCGGGCGTATAGAGCGGAATGACATGGTCGCCCTTCTTGACGCTGGTGACGCCCTTGCCGACATCGACGACGACGCCGGCGCCTTCATGGCCGAGGATCGCCGGGAAGAGGCCCTCGGGATCGGCGCCCGACAGCGTGAACTCATCGGTGTGGCAGATGCCGGTCGCCTTGATCTCGACCAGCACCTCGCCGTCTCGCGGACCGTCGAGGTCGACCTCCATGATCTCCAGCGGCTTTCCGGCGGCGACAGCGACAGCGGCGCGGGTTTTCATCAGGCAGTTCCTCCCAGGCAATCGACAGAATTTCAGGTTGTGGCCGACTTGTTGAGCCTGCCCGGCGAGGCGAAATGCCCGCCAGCCCTCCGCAGCGACCCCACACCACCTTATAGGCTTCGGCGATAGTGGCCAACTTCCCTTGCGACGTTTTTCGACGCACCGGCCACAAGGCCCAGCGCGGACTGCCGGGGCACTTGAGACATGGCTGGAGAGTCCATAGAACTGGTTCCTCCGGAGGACATGAATTCAGTATGTTCAAGAAGATCCTGATCGCCAACCGCGGCGAGATCGCCTGCCGTGTCATCAAGACGGCGCGCAAGATGGGCATCGCCACGGTCGCCGTCTATTCCGATGCCGATCGCGATGCCGTGCATGTCGAGATGGCCGACGAGGCGGTGCATGTAGGGCCTTCACCGGCCTCGCAGAGCTATCTGGTGGCCGAGAAGATCATCGCCGCCTGCAAGGAAACCGGTGCCGAAGCCGTGCACCCCGGCTACGGCTTCCTGTCGGAGCGCGCGTCCTTCTGCGAGGCGCTGGAGGAGGAGGGCATCGTCTTCATCGGGCCGAAGCCGAAAGCCATCAAGGCGATGGGCGACAAGATCGAATCGAAGAAGTTCGCCAATGCCGCCAAGGTCAGCACGGTGCCCGGCTGGCTCGGTGTGATCGAGAATGCCGACCATGCCGAGAAGATCGCCGGCGAGATCGGCTATCCGGTGATGATCAAGGCCTCGGCCGGCGGTGGTGGCAAGGGCATGCGCATTGCCTGGAACCAATCGGAAGTGCGCGACGGCTTCGACCGGGCACGTTCCGAGGCGAAAAGCTCGTTCGGCGACGACCGCGTCTTCATCGAAAAATTCGTGGTGGATCCGCGCCATATCGAAATCCAGGTGCTGGCCGACGGGCATGGCAACGCGCTCTATCTCGGCGAGCGCGAATGCTCGATCCAGCGGCGCAACCAGAAGGTGGCTGAAGAAGCGCCGTCGCCATTCCTTGACGCCAAGACCAGGAAGGCCATGGGCGAGCAGTCGGTGGCGCTGGCCAGGGCGGTCGACTACCAGAGTGCCGGCACGGTCGAGTTCATCGTCGACAAGGACAAGAACTTCTACTTCCTTGAAATGAATACGAGATTGCAGGTCGAGCACCCGGTGACCGAGCTTGTCACCGGCATCGATCTGGTCGAACAGATGATCCGCGTGGCGGCCGGCGAAAAGCTCGCGATCAGGCAGGGGGACGTGAAGCTGAACGGCTGGGCGGTGGAGAGCCGGCTCTATGCCGAGGACCCGTACCGAAATTTCCTGCCGTCGATCGGTCGGCTGACGCGATACCGGCCGCCGGAGGAGGGAACGTTCGGCGATATTGTCGTCCGCAACGACACCGGCGTCACCGAGGGATCGGAGATTTCGATGTTCTATGACCCGATGGTGGCAAAGCTGTGCACCTGGGCGCCGACGCGGCTCAAGGCCATCGATGCCATGTCGGAAGCGCTGGACAGCTTCGTCGTCGACGGCATCGAGCACAACATTCCGTTCCTGGCCGCACTCATGCAGCATCCGCGCTGGCGGGAAGGGCGGTTGTCGACCGGCTTCATCGCCGAAGAATATCCCGATGGCTTTGCACCGATCGTGCCGGACAAGGACGAGAAGGCGGTCCTGGCGTCGATCGCGACCGCCGTCGAATTGCTGCGCCGCGACCGGCTCGACCGGCTGGGCGGGCGGCTGGCACCACATTCCGGCATCCTGAAGCGGGACTGGGTGGTCAAGATCGGCGCCGACTATCTTTCGGCCGCCATCATCGAGGGCATGATCTCGATCCCGATGGAACTCGACCTGTCGATCGACGGCGGCAGGGCGCTGACCGTGGCCTCCGACTGGCGGCCCGGCGATCTTATCTGGCGCGGTACGGTGGACGGCCGCAGAATTGCGGCACAGATCAGGCCGGTGCCGAATGGTCTGCGCATCGCCTGGAAGGGCATGTCGGTGACGGCTCAAGCCATGCTGCCGCGCATCGCGGAGCTTGAAAGGCTGATGCCGGAAAAAGTGCCGCCGGATACCTCGAAAATGCTGCTTTGCCCGATGCCCGGCCTTGTCGTGTCGATCGCTGTTGCCGAGGGGCAGGAGGTCAAGGCCGGCGAGACGCTGGCCGTGGTCGAGGCGATGAAGATGGAAAATGTGCTGCGCGCCGAGCGCGACCTCACGGTGGCAAAGCTCAACGCCAAGCCCGGCGACAGTCTCGCCGTCGACGCGGTGATCATGGAATTCGCATGACTTTCGTCACGGGCTGAAGGAGGGCAGGCCCGAAAGGCCCGCCCCCCGTGAGGTCACATCAGGCGTGTGCCACCAGCACGCTCTGATCGGTGACGACGTAGACGCACGCGCGGCAGGCGTCCGTGCCGCGCTGGCTGTACCAACGGCATGTGCCACGGATGACGCAGCGCGGCAGGTTTTCGGCAGGCGCGATGTTCTGGTCGGCCATGCCTGTCAGAACCTTTTCGATGACGCCGCAGGAATTGCCGGTCCATTGCTTGCACTTGCCCTCGACGCAACGTCCGCCAAAGCGGAAACGCGCTTCGGGCACGCCCGATTTGCTCGCCTGCTCGACGAAGTCCGCGTCGATCTCGAGCCGGGTCGGGATCGGCTGCACGATGCCGTCGGCTCCGACGACACCGATCAAAAGCGCTCCGGGTTCGGCGCGGGCGCTTGGACACGACTTTTCGCCGTGAACGGCGATCTTCGGGTTCGTCGCGCCCTTTTTGCCGTCTGCCGGAGCGAGCGACATGGCGTCAGCGGATCAACCCGCCGATCTCTCTCTCGACGGCGGGCAGCTTGAGCTGGTCGATATGCGCAACCAGGCCGAGCCATTCCTTCGGGAAGCGCAGGACGACGTCCGGTTGCGCGCGGGTTTCGGCAATCGACGCCAGCACCGCCTGCTGGATGGTCTTTGCCAGCTTCTCGTCCATGCTCTTGGAGAGTTTGAGTCCGGATAGATCGACGACAAAACGACTAGCCATGGAAATTCTCCTCGCAAAAACTTCCTCTACATCCGGCAGTTTGTGGGAGCTGTTGCGGATCGACCATGAAGCGCTTCACACGGAATGCTGGCGGCCCGTTACCTGGACGCCTAGACTAGGGCGACAGACCAAGAATTCGCGGATCAGATCAAAGGCAGGCCGGGTGGCAGACGAGAAAATGACGCGCGATCCGTTGCTGCGTGAAGCCTATGAGAAGGCGTCGAGGCCGGAGGCGCCGGCGCGGCCCTTCATTCATCTGCGGGTGCATTCGGCTTATTCGCTGCTTGAAGGCGCCTTGCAGATCGGCAAGATCGTCGGCCACGCGGTCAAGGACGAATGTCCGGCGATCGCCGTCACCGACACCAACAATTTGTTCGGGGCGCTGGAGTTCGCGCAAAAGGCGGTCAAGGACGGCATCCAGCCGATCATCGGCTGTCAGATCGATCTCGCCTTTTCCGGTGAAAACAGCGACGGCCAGCGCGACCGTCGGCGGCAGGGACCGGAGATGCGCGCCGTGGTGCTGATTGCCGCGACCGAGGCCGGCTATGCCAATCTGGTCCGGCTCGTCAGCCGGGTTTATCTCCACACGCCGCCCGGCGAGCCTGTACACCTGACGACCGACATGCTGCAGGGACAATGCGATGGCCTGGTCTGCCTGACCGGCGGGCCACGCGGTCCGATCGGCAGCGCCTTGAAGGAGGACCGCCGCGATCTCGCCGAGGTACGGCTGCTGACCCTCAAAGCGCTGTTCGGCGACCGGCTTTATGTCGAACTGGAGCGGGTTTCCGGCTATGACCGGACAATCGAGAAGTCGACAGTCGATCTTGCCTACAGCCACGACCTGCCGCTGGTCGCCACCAATGAGGCGTTCTTCTCCACCCGCGACGACTACGAGGCGCATGACGCGCTGATCGCCATTGCCGAGGGCTCCGTGGTCGCGGCCGACAACCGCCGCCGGCTGTCGCCTGACAATTTCCTGCGCAGCCAGGGCGATATGGCCAGGTTGTTTTCGGACCTGCCGGAAGCGATCGACAACACCGTCGAGATCGCGTTGCGCTGCTCCTACTACCCGAAGAACCGCAACCCGATCCTGCCGCGCTTTACCGGTGGCGATGGCGCCGACAACGAAACGGCGCTGAAAGCAGAAGCCGACGAACTGCGCCGTCAGGCCCATGAAGGGCTCAATGCGCGGCTGGCCGCGCATGGACCCACCGCCGGCTATACGGCCGAACAATACCGCGAACGGCTGGATTTCGAACTCGGCATCATCGAGAAGATGAAGTTCCCCGGCTATTTCCTGATCGTCGCCGACTTCATCAAATGGGCGAAGTCGCAAGGCATTCCGGTCGGACCGGGCCGCGGTTCGGGCGCCGGTTCCTTGGTTGCCTATTCGACGACAATCACCGACATCGACCCACTGCGCTTCTCGCTTCTTTTCGAGCGCTTCCTCAACCCCGACCGCGTCTCGATGCCCGACTTCGACATCGACTTCTGCCAGGACCGGCGCGAGGAGGTGATCCGCTACGTCCAGCAGAAATACGGCCGCGACCAGGTCGGCCAGATCATCACCTTCGGTACGCTGCAGGCGCGCGCCGTGCTACGCGACGTCGGCCGCGTGCTGCAGATGCCTTATGGCCAGGTCGACAAGCTTAGCAAAATGGTGCCGCAGAACCCGGCCAATCCGGTCAAGCTGGCGGACGCCATCGCCAACGAACCGCGCTTTGCCGAAGAGGCCGAGAAAGAGCCGATCGTGCAGACGTTGCTCGATATGGCGCAGAAACTGGAAGGGCTCTACCGCCACGCCTCGACGCATGCCGCCGGCATCGTCATCGGCGACCGGCCGCTGTCAGAACTGGTGCCGATGTACCGCGATCCGCGCTCAGACATGCCGGTCACCCAGTTCAACATGAAATATGTCGAGCAGGCCGGGCTGGTTAAGTTCGACTTCCTCGGCCTGAAGACACTGACGGTGCTGGAGACGGCGGTCAAGCTGATCCGCCGCCGCGGCATCGAGATCGATCTCGCCCGCATTCCGCTCGACGATCCCGATACCTATGCGATGCTGTCGCGCGGCGAAGTGGTCGGCGTGTTCCAGGTGGAAAGTGCCGGCATGCGCAAGGCGCTGATCGGCATGCGGCCCGACTGCATCGAGGACATCATCGCGCTGGTCGCGCTCTACCGTCCAGGCCCGATGGAGAACATCCCGACCTACAACGCCAGAAAGCATGGCGAGGAGGAGATGGCCTCGATCCACCCCAAGATCGACCATCTGGTGAAGGAGACGCAAGGCGTCATCGTCTACCAGGAACAGGTCATGCAGATCGCGCAGGAGCTGTCCGGCTATTCGCTCGGCGAAGCCGACCTTTTGCGCCGCGCCATGGGCAAGAAGATCCGCGCCGAGATGGACAAGCAGCGCGAGCGTTTCGTCTCGGGTGCCGTCGAGCGCGGCGTCGGCAAGCCGCAGGCCGACTTCATCTTCGACCTGCTGGCAAAGTTTGCCGACTACGGTTTCAACAAGTCGCACGCCGCGGCCTATGCCGTGGTGTCCTATCAGACGGCCTATCTGAAGGCGCATTACCCGGTCGAGTTCCTGGCGGCGTCGATGACGCTCGACATGGGCAACACCGACAAGCTCGCGGATTTCCGCCAGGATGCGCTGCGCCTCGGCATCCAGGTGCTGGCGCCGTCGGTGATGACCAGTTTCCGCGACTTCGAGGTCGGCGAGAACAAGATCTTCTATTCGCTGGCGGCGCTGAAAGGTGTCGGCGATGCGGCGGTCGAGCACATAGTCGCCATGCGCGGCGAAAAGCCGTTCAAGAACCTTGCCGATTTCTGCGAACGGGTCGATCCGAAGATCGTCGGCAAGCGCGTCTTCGAAAGCCTGATCACCGCCGGCGCGCTCGATTGCTTCGGCCACGACCGTGCCGCGATGATGGCCGGCGTAGAGCGGATGATGGGGCTGGCGTCGCTGGCGCAGCAGAATGCTGTCTCCGGCCAGGCCGACATTTTCGGCGCCTCGCTTGGCGCACAGTCGCAGGCGCTCAATTTGCCGGCGACCGAGCCATGGCTGGCCGCCGACCGGCTGCACCGGGAGTTCCAGGTGGTCGGCTTCTATCTTTCGGCGCATCCGCTCGATGAATACAAGGCGGCGCTGCAGAAGATGCGGGTGCAGAACTGGGCCGAGTTCTCGGCCGCCGTCAAACGCGGTGCCGCTGCCGGCCGGCTCGCCGGCACCGTCACCACCAAGCAGGAGCGCAAGACGCGCACCGGCAACAAGATGGGCGTCGTGCAGTTCTCCGACACGTCGGGCCAGTATGAGGCGGTGTTGTTTTCCGAAGGGCTGGCGCAGTATCGCGACCTCCTGGAGCCCGGTCGTTCGGTGGTGATCACCGTTTCGGCCGAAGACAGGCCGGAAGGCGTCAATCTGCGCATCAATTCGGTGCAATCGCTGGAAGACGAGGCCAGCCGCATCCAGAAGGCGCTGCGCGTCTTTGTCCGGGACGACGGGCCGACGTCGATCATTCAATCGCAGCTCAAACAGCGCGGCGACAGCCAGGTCAGCATCATTGTCCTCAAGGGAGAGGCGCAGGGCGAGGTCGAGATCGCTCTGCCGGGCGGGTATCGCGTCTCGCCACAAATCGCATCCGCCATGCGCGCGGTGCAGGGCGTGGTGGAAGTGGAGCTTGTTTGAGGTATGTTGATATTCAGATGATGCCGGCCTGCAGATGGCGGCTCGGCATGACCTGAATCTCAACGCATCTTGGAGCCGGGTACCATCTGATTGCTGGCCGGCGGGGGACGCCATGGATCCGCGAACAGCCGCTTTCGAACTGATACGGATGGTCAACGAATACCGGGTCTCGCAAGCGATCTGCGTGGCCGCGACGCTCGGCATCGCCGATCACATCAAGGATGGCAGACGCTCCGCCGCCGAGCTTGCTGAATTGACGGACACTCATCCGCAAGCGCTCTACCGCCTGCTGCGCGCGCTGGCGGCCGTCGGCATTTTCCACGAAGGGGAAGACGGCTTGTTTTCGCTTACGCCGCTTGGCGGCGCCTTGCGCTTCGACGCCGAGCATTCGGCGGCCCCATGGGCAGCTTTTGCCGGTCGGCCCTATTACCGGCAGGCATGGAGCGATCTGCTTTACAGCATCAAGACCGGCAAGAACGCATTCCGGCACGTGCACGGCAAGGGGGTGTGGGACTACCGGGCCGAGCACCCTGAGGAGTCGCTCATCTTCGATCGCGCCATGGGTGCGAACTCGAAGAACGTGGCGGCGGCGTTGCTGGCAAGCTACGATTTTTCGCCATTTTCGCTCATCATGGACGTTGGTGGCGGGCGAGGCTCGCTGCTTGCCGAAATCCTCGCTGCCACGCCCGGCAGCCGCGGTATCCTTTTCGACCAGCCGCATGTGGTGGCAACCGCGGCTCAGGTCATGGCAGCGGCTGAGGTCGCGGATCGCTGTGACATTGTCGGCGGCGATTTTCTCGCCGCGCTGCCCGAGGGAGCCGATGCTCTGCTGCTCAAATGGATCCTGCATGACTGGGACGACGAGACCAACATCGCGATCCTGAAGAACTGCCGCCGGGCGATCCGTGCCGACGGCTGGCTGCTGGTGTTCGAGGGCGTGCTTGCGCCGCCCAATGAAGGGGCGAGTGCAAAATTCTCCGACCTCAACATGCTGGTCGCGCCGGACGGGCAGGAGCGGACAGCGGCGGAATACAGGTCACTGTTGGCGACGGCAGGGTTCGAGGTGACTGATATCATCGCGGCCGGGCCGCATATCAGCATTGTCGAGGCCAGGCCGGCGTGACCGGGAGCGATTCAGCGATGGCGCGCCTGCGTGACAAGCTGCGCAAGCTCTATCACGGGCGCACTCCGGCCGCCTTCCGTTTCCAGCTGGTGGCCGTCATCATCGATCTTGCCATCATCGCCTTCTTCATCGCCACGCCGGTTCTGCAGGACAAACCGTCGTTCCTCTGGCTCGACTATTCGGTGGCAGCACTTGTCGCCGCCGACATGATTGCCCGGCTGCTTGCCTCCAACGATATGCTGCGGCTGATCAGGCAGCCGACCTCCTGGGTCGATGGCTTCATCCTTCTGACGCTGCTGATGCCCACGGCCTTCGCCAATCTCGCCTTCCTGCGCATCCTGAGGCTGTGGTCTCTGTCGCGCAGCGGCTCGCTCTGGCGGCATTTCGAGATGCGTGGGCTGAAGCCGTGGCGCGAGGCAAGCCAGGCGGTGATCAACCTTTTGACCTTCCTGTTCGTCACCACCGGCTTCGTCTACACCTTCTTCTTCCGCAGCCAGGCAGGTCTCGAAGGCTATATCGACGCGCTCTATTTCACGGTCGCGACGGTGACGACGACCGGCTTCGGCGACATCGTGCTGCCGGGGATAGCAGGCAAGCTGACGGCGATCGTCACCATGATCATCGGCATATCGCTGTTCGTGAGATTGGCGCAGGCGATCTTCCGTCCAACCAAGGTGTTCTTTCCGTGCCCGCAATGCGGACTGCAGCGGCACGAGCCGGATGCCGTCCACTGCAAGGCCTGCGGTCATCTGCTGAACATACCGGACGAGGGGAACTAACTCGCCCCGTTGCCCGAGCTTCACCTCCTAGGACGCCGCGACCTCCGCCGCCCGTGGCGGCTTCCTTTGCAGATTGAGCAGATTGCCCAATAGGATCAGCAAGGCGCCGCCAGCGGTGAAGGCGTCGACCTGCTCGTGGTAGAGCAGCCAGCCGATCAGCGCCGACAGCGGCACGCGGAAGAAATCCATCGGCGAGATGACGGTAGCATCGGCATGGGCAAGCGCGCGGGCCATGCAGAAATGCGACGACATGCCGGTGAAGGCGACGAGCAGTATCCATGGCCAGAGTTCGACCGGCGGGTTGCGCCACACGTAGAGCGCCGGGATAAGGCCGAGCACCGACTGGATGATCAGCATCCAGAAGATGATGCGCACGACGCTGTCCGTGCGCGTCAGCGACTTGACCATGACCACAGAGATGCCGAAGCAGACCGCCGCGCCCAGGACGACAAGATGGCCCGGATCGACGGAGCCGACGCCCGGGCGAACGATGATCACGACACCCACCAGCCCCAGCACGATTGCCGCGAGCCTCAGCCGCGACAGTTTTTCGCCCAGGAAGCTGACGGCCAGGATCGCCGTCCAGATCGGCGTGGTGAATTCGATCGAAATCAGGACAGCCAGCGGGATCAGCGTCAGCGCATAGAGCCATGCGGCCTGGCCGGCATAGTGGACCACGTTGCGGGCAAGATGGGCCAGCGGCCGCTCGGTACGCATCGCTGCAAAGCCGCCATTCGTCATCACCAGCGGCAGCAAGATGAAGAAGCCGATCACCGAGCGCAGCTCAAGCACCTGAAAGACGTTGAGCTCGGCCGTCGTGGCGCGGCCGGCGACCGACATCGCCAGGAACGAGGCGATCGACAGGGCCATCCAGAACGCGGCCTTGGGGATCGAGGGGACGGGTGCCATGCGCGCTATGTCGCAAGCCCCGACTTTTGTCGCAACCGCTAGTCGACGCATTCGACTGGGCCAGCCGCAGGAATCCGGGCGTTAAAAAACAGTCATATTGGAAGCGGAACCTGCCGTCTTGGCAGGCGTTCCTTGAGTTTGCGTATTGCCAGCTTCGCTGGATGCACCTTGTTTCCGAAACACTTTCTCGGGGGAGAGTTCCATGAAATCACTTGCATGCCTTGTCCTTGCCGGCAGCCTGATGGCCGCGGCCGACGCCCGTGCCGACGATGCCGACTTCCTGCGTTCGTTCCAGGGCAGCTTCGCCGGCAAAGGGACCGTCAAGGTGACTACAGAGGCGCCGACGGTGAATGTTTCCTGCACCTTCAGCTCCGGCGCGACCGCGACATCGCTGTCGCTCGATGGCAAATGCCGCGGTCTCGTCGTGGTGGCGCGCGCCATCAGCGCCGATCTGAAATCGAGCGGCGCCGGCTACACGGGCGTCTATGTCGGGTCCCGCACCGGACCGGCGCAGCTCGCCGGCAAACGGTCCGGCAATGCGATCAATCTCGGCATCCGCTGGGCGAAGGAGGTCAATGGCGACCGCAAGGCGCGGCTGACGGTCGAGAAAACCGGCGGCGACGGCATGCGGCTGACGGTGACCGACGTCGATCCCAAAACCGGCAAGACCGTGGTGACCAGCCGGATCGATCTCAGCCGCACCTGACCGGCGAGTTAGTCCTCGATCGGTTCGGGCGGGTTGGCGCTGCGGCCCTTGCCGAAAGTGTAGCCGGTTTCCACGGCCTTCCCGCCGAACTTGCCGCGCAGCGTGTCGATGGCGCCTTCTGCAAGCGCGCGCTTGCGCGACTGGATGTCGACCAGATCGGGTGGATCGGCCTTTTCGTCGTCCGAGAGATCGCTGACGCCGATGCCGAGCAGCCGGTACTTTGTGCCGTCCGCTTCCCGGCGCAGCAGGTCAAGCCCGGTCTGGAAGATGCGGTCGGCGAGCCGGGTGGGATCGCCGAGCTGGCGGTTGCGGGTGCGGAGCTTGAAGTCCTGCGTCTTCAGCTTCAGCACCACGGTACGGCCGGCGATGCCCGACTTCTTCAGCCGCGCCGAGACTTTTTCCGAGAGCGCCCGCAGCACCGGGACAAGCTCGGCCATGGCTGAAATGTCGGTGTCGAAGGTGGTTTCCGCCGACACGCTCTTGGCGTCGCTGTCGGGGTGGACGCGCGCGGTCGTCCTCGCCGCGCGACAGGTGGTAGAGCCGGTCGCCCATCACGCCGTAGCGGCGCATCAGATCGCCACGCTCCATGCGCTGCAGCTGGCCGACGGTGCGGATGCCGTCGCGCTCCAGGCTTGCGGCGAAGGCTTTGCCGACACCCCAGATCAGCGTCACCGGCTGTTCGGCCAGGAAGCCGAGCGCCTCGACCTCGCCGATCACCGACAGGCCGCGCGGCTTGCGGAAATCGGACGCCACCTTGGCGAGGAACTTGCAATAGGAGAGGCCGGCCGAAACCGTGATGCCGAGCTCCTTTTCCACCGTCAGCGCGAAGCGCGCCAAAACGACGGCAGGCGGCATGCCATGCAGGCGCTCGGTGCCGGAAAGGTCGAGAAACGCCTCGTCGATGGAGAGCGGTTCGACCAGCGGCGTCAGCGCCTGCATGTAGGCACGCACCTCGCGGCCGACGCGGACATATTTTTCCATGTCGGGCGGGATGACGACCGCTTCCGGGCAGGCCTCGAGCGCCTTGAACATCGGCATCGCCGAGCGCACGCCGTGGATGCGGGCGATGTAGCAGGCGGTGGAGACGACGCCGCGCTTGCCGCCGCCGACGATCACCGGCCGGTCCTTCAGCGCCGGGTTGTCGCGCTTCTCGATGGCCGCGTAGAACGCATCGCAATCGATATGGGCAAGGTGCAGCCGGTAAAGCTCGGGATGGCGGGCAAGCCGTGGACTGCCGCAGCGCTCGCAGCGGCGCGTCTCGCCGCGCTGAAAGGTCAGGCAGTCGCGGCAAAAACCGTGATCGGGATTGTTGACAGGAGCCGCCATCGCTGCGAACATAAAGAGAACAGATGCAATGGTACGTCAGGACGGAAGCCGCCACAAGCGGTTAGCCGGGAGAGAGTTCATGAGCACGACCATCGCGCCGCTGGCGCCCGAACTGTGGGCGGACTTCGAGGATCTTTTCGGCAAGCAGGGCGCCTGTTACGGCTGCTGGTGCACGCATTTCCGGCTGGCGCCGGCGGTGCGTCGCGCGAGCGATCGGGAGCGCAACAAGGACCACATCAAAGCGCGGATCGAAGCCGGGCCGCCGCCCGGGCTGCTGGCGTTCGAGGACGGCAAGGCGGTCGGCTGGATGCAGATCGGCCCGCGCGGCGACGTGCCCGAATGGAACAATCATGGCAGGGGCTCGGCTCCCGTCGATCCGGCCGATGCCGCCGACCCGGACGTCTGGGCGATCTCGTGCTTCTTCATCGGCGTCAAGGCGCGCGGCAGGGGCATCAGCCATCGCCTTGTCGAAGGCGGCATCGCGTTTGCCCGGGAGAACGGCGCGCGGCTGGTCGAGGCCTGCCCGATCGACCTGTCGCGCGATTCGCGCTCGATCGGCCTGTTCGTCGGCTCGTCGCGGGTGTTCGAGAAGGCCGGTTTCGAACGACTTGTCGAACGCAAACCGGGGCGGCCGCTGATGCGGCTGGTGCTTTAGGAAAGCGACGGCCTGATGAACTGGTCTCGTCTTGCGGCTGTGATGGTATTTCCCTAACAGAAGCAAGACGTGATTTTTGCCAGCAAAGGCCAAAGGGAGAAGCGACGTGAAGCGTGTGTTGCCATTTGTTTTCGTTCTCGCGCTCAGCGCGCCTGCCTTCGCCCAGACCGTCGACAGCCAGGGCGCGAAGCAGCTTTCCGAAGATCTGTCCCGCTATGTCGGCAAACAGGCGATCGAGAAAGGCGTGCTCAAGGTTTCGGTTGAAGGCGACGCTTACAGGATCACGTTTGATCTCAAGGCGCTGGTCAACGCCTTGCCGGAACAGAAACTCGTGAAATTCGACTTCGCGCCCTACGCGATGATGGTGAAACCGCGCAGTGACGGATCCTGGGACGTCTCGATGGAGTTCTCGCAGACCGGGTCCTTCGAGGTCAACGGGCCGGAAGGTTTGCAAAGCACGCAGTTCACGATCAAGGACGGCAAAGGCAACGGCGTCTACAATCCCGATCTGGCCGCGTTCACCAGCGGCGCCAGCACGATGGCCGGCATGACGATGACGTCCAAGGATGCCAAGCAGCACATGGACGTCAGCGCCGGCGCCAGCACGGCAAACTTTGCCGCGACCAAGTCCGCGACTGGCGGCGTCGACGTGACAATGACGCAGAAGATGTCGAGCTTCGTGGAAGCGATCAAGTTCGACGATCCTGAGAGTGGGATGAAATTTCCGGTCACCGTGAAGTCGCCGGAACTGTCGGTGGATGCAATCGGCAAGGGAATGCGGACAAGGCCGCTGCTCGATCTTCTGGCATTCGCTGTGGCCAATGAAGACGAGGCTGCGCTGAAGGCAAACCAGGCGGAACTAAAATCGCTTCTTCTGGCGGCGCTGCCCTTGTGGGAGAGGCTCGACGGAACCTATGGGTTCAAGGATTTCGCGGTCGAAAGTCCGGTCGGCAATTTCGGCGCTGCGCAGCTAAGCACGGCGTTCGGAATGGACGGCATCGCCCAGGACGGAAAGATCAACTATGCGATCAAGGCATCGGGGTTGACGATCCCCGCGCAACTCCTGCCCAGTTGGAGTGTGGCTTTGCTGCCCACCGATATCGATCTGAACTTCGGCGGCGCCAACATAGATCTCGACAGCATGACGAAGAAAGCCATCGAAACCTTTGATCTCAACAAGAATCCGCCGCTGCCGGCTGATTTCGGCGATCAGATTTCCGCCGATTTCCTTGCCAAGACGCCCAAGTTCGTCATCGGGCATAGCACGGTGAAGAACGGCAGTATCGAGGTAGCCCTGGAGGGCGAGATGACGTTCCCTGGCAAGAAGCCCGATGCAAATGTGACAATCGATGTCGCCGGCTATGACAAGATCGTGGCGAGCCTGCAGGAGGCGGCCAAGACCGAGCCTGAGGCGGCGCAGTATTTTCCGATCGCGCTGGCCATCAAGGGATTTGGCAAGACTCTGCCGGACGGCCGCATCGAATGGGCCATCAACGCCAAGCCAGATGGTTCGGTCACCGTCAACGGGGCCATGCTTAAGCAGGCCGATCCCGTCACGGATGACAGCACCGATCAGGATGCGAGTCCTGGCGAGGGCAACAGCGGCGGAGCAGGAGCGAAGCTGAAACCCTGAGTGGTCAGGCTCTAAAGCCCGAGCGCACTCGCAATCTTCGGCGCGGCATCGCGCCAGTCCTCGACGACGGTGACGCCGTCCGGCGCGGGCGGCAGGAAGGCGCGCAGCGAATTGTCGGCCATCAGATGGAAAAGATGCGCGTCGGCAACCGAACTTCTTACCGACGCCAGGTTGGACGGCTGGTCGTCGACGAAAACCACCGGCCGGCCCTTCTTGCCGCGCAATTTGGCCACCGCCGGTCCCTTGGCCATTTCGGTGGTCAGCAGCGGGTAGGGCAGCGCGAGCGCGTCGAGATGGGCGCGGCGCACGGCACGATGCCTGTGCGGCATGGCGGTCAGCAGAACGATCTCGGCGCGGCCGCCGAGCGTGCCTAGGGCCTCCGCCGCGCCGTCGGTGATGCTTTGCCAGTCGGCCTGGGCGTCGAAGAATTCACCCAGAAGCGCCGTCACCTCTTCCTGTTCGATCAGGCGGCCGCTGGCGGTCTCGGCGATGTTGCCGGTGAGGCGGAAGGAGGCCAGCGTCAGGCCGAAGCCGCGCGATCTGAGAAAATGCGGGAAGGGCCGGATAAATTCCAGCACGACATCGTCGACGTCGAGCACCAGCAGCGGCCGGTCGTCTGCGGCAAGCTCTTCGATCTGCCGTGCTGTCTCGGGATCGTCGCTCATATCGAGTGCTCATGATCGTCGTCGCCCAGCGGCAGCGCGCGCAGGGCCTTGCCGACGGCAGCCGGCGGGGTTCCGGTCTCCTCGGCGAAGCGCAGCAAGGTCGGTTCGTGGGCCAGGATGAACTGCAGCACGCCGGCCAGGAAACCCGGCTCGCCTGCCGCGCGCCGGATCGACTGCGCCTCGATGCCGGTGATCGCCAGGAAGCGCGGCAGAAGCTCCGGATCGGCCGCGACGAAGGCCAATGCCTTGACGGCAATGGTCTCCGCTTCCTCGCGCATTGACGCTGCGTTTGCCATCATTACCTTCTGGGTGCGGAATGAGTCTCTTTCCGCAGTAATGGCAAGCGTCGCTTGCGGCAAGCCATCACCGTCTCCGCGTTGGAAACCGGACAGCTTTTGCGGCGGCCGGTTTCCGTTTCGTCAATCAAATTGGCGTAGAGTGGCGAAGGGTTGGGTGCGATCCGGCAAGGACGCATAACGATTGTCTTCACGCAGAAGGCCGTCGGGACGGGAAATCGATGCCTAAGAAGGTCATGATCGTCGAGGACAACGAGCTCAATATGAAGCTCTTTCGGGACCTCATCGAAGCCAGCGGTTACGAGACGGTTCGCACACGCAATGGCCTGGAAGCGCTGGATCTGGCGCGCCGCCACCGGCCGGACCTGATCCTGATGGACATCCAGCTGCCGGAGGTTTCGGGGCTGGAAGTGACCAAATGGCTGAAGGAGGATGACGACCTCCACTCGATTCCGGTCATTGCCGTCACCGCCTTCGCCATGAAAGGCGACGAGGAACGCATCCGCCAGGGCGGCTGCGAGGCCTATATTTCCAAGCCGATCTCGGTGCCGCGCTTCATCGAGACCATCAAATCCTATCTGGGCGATGCCTGATGTCCAGCCAAGCCGGAGCCTTGTGACATGACCGCGCGGATCCTCGTCGTCGACGACGTCCCTGCCAATGTGAGGCTGCTCGAGGTTCGGCTGCTTGCCGAATATTTCGAGGTGCTGACTGCGTCCAACGGGCCGGACGCCATTGAGACCTGCGAGAACGGCAAGGTCGATGTCGTGCTGCTCGACGTGATGATGCCCGACATGGACGGCTTCGAGGTCTGCAAGCGGCTGAAAAGCGATCCGGCGACCGCGCACATCCCAGTCGTCATGATCACCGCGCTCGACCAGGTTTCGGACCGGGTGCGCGGCCTCGAGGCCGGCGCCGACGATTTCCTGACCAAGCCGGTCAACGACCTGCAGCTGATGACGCGCGTCAAGAGCCTAGTCAGGCTGAAGTCGCTGACCGACGAGTTGCGGCTGCGCGCCTCGACAACCCGCAACATCGGCATCGAGGAGCTTTTGAGCCGCAACTTCACCGCGGCCGACACCACGCCGAAGGTTCTTTTGATCGACGAGCGCAAATCGTCCTACGAGCGTATCCAGAAGATGCTGCGCGGCAGGGCCGATCTCGACATCGCCAGCGATCCGCATGCCGGTTTCTTCCAGGCGGCCGAGACAGCCTATGAATGCGTGCTGATCTCGACGGCGTTCGCCGATTTCGATCCGCTGCGGCTGTGCTCGCAGCTGCGCTCGCTCGATCGCACGCGCTTCCTGCCGATCATCCTTCTGGCCGACGAGGGCGAGGAGGGGCGCATCATTCGTGGCCTCGAACTCGGCATCAACGATTTCCTGATGCGGCCGATCGACCAGCAGGAGCTGACCGCGCGGCTGCGCACGCAGGTGCGCCGCAAGCGCTACAACGACCAACTCCGCGCCAGTGTGACCCAAACCATCGAGATGGCGGTGACCGACGGGCTGACCGGGCTGCACAACCGCCGTTACCTCGACAGCCATCTGCAAACGCTGTTCGACCGTGCCGTGGCGCGGCGGCGGCCGCTATCGGTGATGATCAGCGACCTCGATCGCTTCAAGGCCATCAACGATCTGCACGGCCACGATGGCGGCGATGACGTGCTGCGCGAATTCGCGCGGCGGTTGCGCAAGAACGTGCGCGGCATCGACCTTGCCTGCCGCTTCGGCGGCGAGGAGTTCGTCGTGGTCATGCCCGATACTGACGGCGCGGTGGCCGAAAAGGTCGCCGAACGCATCCGTGCCGAGATCGCCCAGATGCCCTTTGCGATCGGCCATGAGGGCAAGACGATCGAGGTCACCGTAAGCGTCGGCGTATCGTCTGTGCTAAAGGGGACCGATACGGTCGCGGCGCTGATGAAACGCGCCGACCTTGCGCTTTACGAGGCCAAGAGCGGTGGCCGCAACCGCGTCGTCGCCAAGGCTGCATAGAGCCTGTTCCCTCCCGATGGAGCCGGAATGGGGCTCTATCTTTTTTGTTCGAGCATGATCTTTTCCGAAGCCGGATACCACTTTTGGGGGATCATGCTCAGGCGCCGGCGCCCGATTTCCCGGTCAAGCCAACAAGGTTAGGAATTTACCTTAATCCAAGCGATTCGCGAGGCTTGGTTAAGAAACTGTTGATTTTTATAAGGTCTTGCGCAAATGTGAAGCCATAGACCAAGACGACCGGCACGAGGGTAGATTTGCCGGTTCGATCCGAAAAATACCCCATGATGCTCAGGTCCGCCGCATCTCCTGGGTCCGTGGGGTCGGCCGGCCGGCGCTGGCACATAGTGGCCTCCTCGTACCGCTGCCAAACGCCGACCGGCCCCCTTTCTCCCAAAAAACGACATCAGGAGTCCGCTCCGAGCGGCGGAAGATCTGCGTTTCGGTGCGGGCTGGCGATCAGTCCACCAAACGAAAAACGCCGCCCGGTGGGCGGCGCTTCGGCATACTCGCAGGAAACCGATTACTTGATCTTGGTTTCCTTGAATTCGACGTGCTTCTTGGCGACCGGATCGTACTTGCGGAACGACAGCTTGTCGGTCTTGGTACGGCTGTTCTTGCTGGTCACGTAGAAGAAACCGGTGTCGGCGGTCGACAGAAGCTTGATCTTGATGTTTGCGGCTTTGGCCATGATGTTCGTCCGTTAATGTTCGTGGAGTTTTGGCCGCTGGAGCACGGGGAAAACACCCGGACGCGGGAAACTTGGCGCGACACATAAAGAACGTGCCCGGAAAGTCAAGCCCGGCCGGGCCTCTGCCGCGCCCAATGCCCATGTTGCCGCAGGCAAGGAGCGTGCCGACGGCAGCGACGTCGGCAGCTTCAGGCGTCCTCCCTGACCGGTGAAGCGGCCTTCTTCCAGTCGCCCGTGGTGTTCCACCAGCGATTGGGGTTGGCGCGGTCGTCGAGACCTTTCGAGCGGCTGGCGAGCAGCGGCTGGATGCGGATCACCGGCTCCTGATAGGAATGCGCCTGGTAGATCGCCTCAACGATTCGGGCGGCCAGCGTCTGGTCGTCGGGCAGTTCGAACGACACCTCGACCGTGCCTGGCCGCTCACGCAAGATCGTCTCGGCGCCGGCGGCAGCACCTTCGAGCGGCCGGTAGCGCTCGACGCCGCCAGCCGACTGGAAGGCGTTGCTGTCATAATTGCCCATGCCGAGCGGGTTGATCGCCACCACCGCTTCCATGATGCGGTCGACATCGGCGGGCGGTGCCTGGAAGCTGACAAGCAGCAGCAACTCCATCCGCACCGATCTGGTTTCGAATCCACTGTCGATCATCTGATATCTCCCTGCTTGTGGAGCGTCGATATAACAGGGGTACTGCTGACACGGTGATGTCAGCAGCCTCGTGCGCCGAGGCGCCTGATCGAGCCGCTCTACAGGATTTTCCGGACGAGCCTGATGCCGACCAAAGCGATATAGGCGGCGAAGAAAACACCGAGCGACCAGCCGAAGCCGGAGGGGCCGAAGATGTCCATGCCGATGCCGATCGCCTGCGGCCCGAGCACCATGCCGACGCCATAGCAAAGCACGAAGGCGGCGTTGGCCGATGCCAGCTCATGGCCGGAGAGCTGGGAGCCGAGATGGGCAAGGCCGATCGTGTAGAGCGCGGCGACCACGCCACCCCAGACGAACAGAAGCGCTGCCATCAGGTGCCAATCCCCGGCGAAGTGCGGCATGAAGATGGTGCCTGCGAGGCCGACCGCGGCGCAGGCCAGAAGCAGATAGCGGCGGTCCGGGACGCGATCGCTGATCATGCCGATCGGGATCTGCAACAGCACGTTGCCGAGGCCGATCATGGTCAGCAGCAGGGCGGCGTCGGCCTCGGAGTAGCCGATGCGGCTGCCATAGACCGGGAACAGCGCGAAGCCGCCGGTCTCGACGGCGCCGAACACCAGCACCGCGAAGGTGGCGGTCGGCACCAGCCAGATATAGCGCAGGAAGTGGCTGGTTTCGCTGTCGGCGACGATCGTCGGGCTCTCGTTGCGCGCCGCCAGCACCGGAATGGCCGCCAGCGTCACCAGGGCGATGGTGACGCCGAAAGGCAGGAAACCGGAGCTGCCGAGATGGGAAAACAGCCACGGTCCGGCGGCGAAGCCGAGCGACAGCACGGTGGCATAGATGCCCAGCACCAGGCCGCGCCGGTGCGGCGGTGCCGAGGTGCTGATCCAGAATTCCGACAGGATGAACAGCACCGTCAGCGCGATATGCAGCACGACGCGCAGCGGAAACCACATCCAGAAGGCCGGCGCGAAATGGAAGCCGACGAAGGCGAGCGCGCCGGCGGCAATCATGGCAAGCATGGTCCAGGCGACACCGAAGCGCATGGCAAGCGGCGTGGCGAGCGGCGCGCCGGCGATCGAGGCCAGGCCGGCGACGGCCGTGTTGAGGCCGATCATCGAGGCCGAGTGGCCGCGCGTCTCCAGGATGACGCTGAGCAGCGGCATGCCGAGGCCGATGGCGATGCCGACGACGCTGATCGAGGAGATCGCAGCGATCATCGGCAGCCAGTGTACGCGTTCGTCGCCCTGTTGTTGGGTATCGACCGTCATGTGATGCCTGATTTACCTATAGAATTTCGCGGATGAAGCGGTTGCGGACAAGCCGGTAGAGGGGCACCGACCCGCCCGGACGCAGCAGCGGATCGTCGGCGAGCCGCCTTTCCAACTCCTCCAGGATCATGCGGGTGATATCGGGAATGTCTGCCTCCCTGGCCTTGGCCAGCGGCAGCCAGACCAGCTCCTCCAGCTCATTGGTCGGACCGCCGCCCGGAAGCTCGACCGCCACGTCGCCGCGCCAGGCGCTGAAGAAGCGGGTGTCGAAACGGCGTACCCGGTTTGGCGGCGTGATCGCCCGCGCGATGAAACGCAGCGGCTCCAGCGAGGGCATCACGCCGTGTTCGGCAAAGCCTTGCCAATCACGCCTGGTCGTCGCGAAGGCGCCCTTGCGGCCGATGAGCAGGCCGGCTTCCTCGTACGTCTCGCGGATCGCCGACAGCGCAATGGCGCGGGCGCGCGCCACGCTCGTGCGGCCAAGGCCGGTGGTCAAGCTTGGCTTGTTCCTCTGCAAGGAGCGCCTGCTGCGACGGGAATGCGGCTGTCGGCCGGATCGGTACGGCCGCCGGGAAAGACGAATTTCCCGGGCATGAAGGCATGACCGGCATGGCGCCGGCCCATCAGCACCTGGATGTCATCGCCCTTGCGGTCAAGCAGGATCAGCGTCGCGGCGTCGCGCGGACGCAGCGCCCGAGCCCGAGGCGGTCGCAACACTCTGCTCCACCTTGTCGATGTCGGCCTTGGTCATCCCGTCCATACGCACGCCCTTTAGCGGAAACTTGTCTGGCAGACGAAGTGGCGTTCACGTCGCCGATTTGCACCAGCTATCCGGGCGACTTCAAGCCTCGGGATGAGACTCGATGACATCCTTTTCGCCGCCGAAGCCGTGCATATAGAGCGCCCATTGCAGGCCGATGACGGCGCCCTTGACCGGCTGCAGCAGCGCCACCGCCAGCAGGATGGTCAGCGGCACCCAGATGGCGATGTGCTGCCAGGTGGAGAGGGTGGAGGTTGCCTCGACGCCCATGAAGGCACCAAGCACGATGTGGCCGACGATGACGATCACCAGATAGGCGGGCAGGTCGTCGGCACGGTGGTGATGCAGTCTCCTCGCCGCAATGCTCGCATTTGTCGACGGTCTTGGTGAAGCCGCGAAACAGCTTGCCTTCGCCGCAATGCGGGCAGCGGCCGAGCAGGCCGCGCTTCATCGCCGTCCACAGCGGTCGTGCGACCCGGCCCGAATGAAGTTCGCCGCCGAAAACCTGATCTTCATCTGCAATTCTTCCATCATCGTCTCCTGCCGCGCGTGCCCGGACGCGATTGCGACGCGCGAGCGCGGCCCTTGGCCTTGTGGAACGACCGTTTGGAACCGGGCAGCGGCTTCGGGTCGGTCAGCATCTCGAAACGCATCGCGCCGGCCATCGGCGCCACCTCGACCAGGCGAACCTCGACGCGGTCGGCAAGCTGATAACCCTTGCCGGTGCGCTCTCCGAACAGCGATCGCGCGGTTTCGTCGTAGATATAGTAATCGCCGTCCAGACTTGACACCGGGATGAAACCATCCGCGCCGTACTGCGGCAATTGGACAAATAGTCCCGATTTGGTGACGCCGGAGATGCGCGCGTCGAAGCGTGTCGTCGATGCGTTCGGCCAGATAGGCGGCGACCAGCCGGTCGACCGTGTCGCGTTCGGCCGCCATGGCGCGCCGCTCGGTGCGCGGAGATCAGCACCGGAGATCGTCTTCCAGCCGATCCTCCTCGTCCTGCGTCAGGCCGCCCGCGCCGAGGCCGAGCGCGGCAATCAGCGCGCGATGCACGATCAGGTCGGCATAGCGGCGGATCGGCGAGGTGAAATGCGCGTAGCGGCGCAGATTGAGGCCGAAATGGCCGATATTCTTCGGGCGAATATTCGGCCTGGCTCTGCGTGCGCAGCACCACCTCGTTGACCAGCGCCCTCGTTGTCGGCGCCGCTGCACGCGCTCGAGGATGCCGTTGAACTGGGCCGGGCGCATCTGCGCGCCGCGCGCCAGCGACAGGCCGAGCGTCTGCAGGAATTCGCGCAGCGATTCCTGCTTGGCGAGCGAAGGCGCATCGTGGATGCGGTAGACCAGCGCCTGGCGCTTCGCCTCCAGCGTCTCGGCGGCCGCGACATTGGCCTGGATCATGAACTCTTCGATCAGCTTGTGGGCGTCGAGCCGCTCCGGCACGACGACGCGGTCGACGGTGCCGTCCGGCTTCAGCAGGATCTTGCGCTCCGGCAGGTCGAGCTCGAGCGGCTGGCGCGCGTCGCGGCCGCGCTTCAGGATGGCATAGGCGTCCCAGAGCGGCTTCAGCACCGTGTCGAGGATCGGGCGCGGTCTTGTCGTCGGGCATGCCGTCGATCGCCGCCTGCGCCTGCTGGTAGGCGAGCTTGGCCGCCGACCTCATCATGACGCGGTGGAAGCAGTGCCTGAGCTTGCGGCCGTCGGCGGAGAAGGTCATGCGCACCGCCAGCGCCGGGCGGTCCTCGCCTCTCGCGCAGCGAGCAGAGATCGTTGGAGATGCGCTCGGGCAGCATCGGCACGACGCGGTCGGGGAAATAGACCGAATTGCCGCGCTTCAGCGCCTCGCGGTCGAGTGCCGAGCCATGGCGGACATAGGCCGCGACATCGGCGATCGCCACGGTGACGACCACGCCGCCCGGGTTCTTCTCGTCGGGGTCGGGCGTCGGCGAAGACCGCGTCGTCATGGTCCTTGGCGTCGGCCGGGTCGATGGTGACCAGCGGCAGGTCGCGCCAGTCCTCGCGGCTGGTCGAGCGTCGCCGGCTTGACGGCCTCGGCTTCGGCGATGACGTCGGCCGGGAAGATATGCGGAATGTCGTGCGCGTGGATGGCGATCATCGAGACCGCCTTCTCGCTGGTCAGCGAGCCCAGCACCGCCAGCACTTTGGCGCGCGGCAGCCCGTAGCGGGAGGCCCGCGCCGGCTCGACCTCGACCAGGTCGCCGTTCTTGGCGCCGTTCTGGAATTCCTTGTCGACGACCAGTTCGGGCTGGCGCCGCTCCACCGGCTCGATGCGGAAGGTGCCGTCCTTGCAGCACGCGAAAGACGCCGAGCACGGCATCGCGTGCGCTTCTCGAAGATCTTCATCACCCGGCCGGTATAGGCGGGGCCTGTCGCATCGTCGGTGGGGAAGGTCTTGGCCAGCACGCGGTCGCCGATGCCCGGCGCCGGGCCGTTGCCGCCGCGCGACACGCGGATCGAGACGACCGGCGGCTCGCCGCTGCCGACGGCGCTCGGCCGGGTGCGCCAGCAGCACGCCGTCGCCGTCGCGGCCGAAGATGTCGAGCACCGCGACATGGGGCAGGGCGCCGACGCGGGCGAGCCGCTTGCGCTCCTTGGTCAGCAGGCCTTCGTCCTGCAGGTCGCGCAGCATGTCCTTCAGCCAGATGCGGTCGTCGCCGCGCAGCGCGAACGCCTTGGCGATGTCGCGTTTTCCGGCGCGGTCCGGGTTTTCGGCGATGTAGCGCAGGATTTCGTCGCGCGACGGCCGGTAGTCGTCCTTGACCTTGGCGCGGGTATCGGCGGTGCGCGGATCGCCGTGGCTTCGTCCGGAGATCCTGCGCGCCACGGCCGCTATCCCTTTTTCTTCGCCGCCGGCTTTTTGGCCGCCGCTGGCTTCGCGGCCTTGCGCGCCGCCTTGCGGAACGGCTTCTTGCCGCCGCCGCCCTTGGCTTCCTTCTCGGCAATCAGCGCCAGCGCATCCTCGATGGTCACCGACTGCGGATCCTTGCCCTTGGGCAGCGTCGCGTTGACCTTGCCGTAATTGACGTAGGGCCCGTATTTGCCGTCGCGCACGACGATCTTGCCGCCGCCGTCGGGGTGGTCGCCAAGCTCCTTCAGCGCGGCGGGCGTGCCGCCGTTGCGGCCGCCCTTGCCCTTCGACTGCTTCTCGGCGATCACCGACACGGCGCGGTTGAGGCCGATCGAGAACACGTCCTCGATGCTTTCGAGATTGGCGTAGGTGCCGTCATGCAGCACGAACGGTCCGTAGCGGCCGAGCCCGGCCGAGATCATCTTGCCGCTCTCCGGATGCTTGCCGACATCGCGCGGCAGCGCCAGCAGGGCGAGCGCCTTCTCGAGGTCGATGGTATCGGCCGTCCAGCCCTTGGGCAGGCTGGAGCGCTTGGCTTCCTTGCCGTCGCCGCGCTGGACGTAGGGGCCGAAGCGGCCGCTGCGCAGCGTGATCTCCTCTGCCGTGTCGGGGTCCTTGCCGAGCACCTTGGTGCCGTCGTCGCCGTTGCCGTTCTCGCCATTGCGGGTTGGCGGCGTCGCCGAGCTGGCGGGTGAAGCGAGCATTCGGGATAGTTCGAGCAGCCGACGAAGGCGCCGAACTTGCCGAGCTTCAGCGACAGATGGCCGGTGCCGCATTTCGGGCAGATGCGGGGGTTCGAGCCGTCTTCCCGCGCCGGGAAGACCAGCGGCGCCAGCACCTCGTTCAGCGCATCGAGCACGTCGGTGACGCGCAGTTCCTTGATGTCGGCGACGGCGCCGGAAAAATCCTTCCAGAAGTCGCGCAGCACATCCTTCCAGGCGAGCTTGCCGTCGGAGATCTCGTCGAGCTTTTCCTCGAGCGCGGCGGTGAAGTCGTATTCGACATAGCGCTCGAAGAAGCTTTCGAGGAAGGCCGACAGCAGCCGGCCCTTGGCCTGCGGCACCAGCTTGCGCTTGTCGATCGTGACGTAGTCGCGGTCCTCGAGCGTCTTCAGGATCGCGGTGTAGGTGGACGGGCGGCCGATGCCGAGCTCTTCCAGCTTCTTGATCAGCGACGCTTCGGAATAGCGCGGCGGCGGCTCGGTGGTGTGCTGGGTGGCGTTGATCGCCTGGCGCGGCAAGCTGTTCGCCGGCACGGATCTCGGGCAGGCGGCGGCTTTCCTCGTCCTCCGCGTCCTCGTCCTTCTGGTCGGTGTAGGCGGCGAGGAAGCCGTCGAAGCGGACGACCGAACCGATGGCGCGAAGCTCGGCGGTGCGGGCGCCGTTGACCGCCTCGATCTCGACGGTGGTGCGCTCGATCTCGGCCGGCTGCATCTGGCTGGCGATGGCGCGCTTCCAGATCAGCTCGTAGAGCCGCGCCTGGTCGGCATCGAGATATTGCCTGACCGATGCCGGCGTGCGCATGAAATCGGTCGGGCGGATCGCCTCGTGCGCTTCCTGGGCGTTCTTGGCCTTGGTCGTGTAGAAGCGCGGCTTCTCCGGCAGGTATCTGGCGCCGAATTCCTTGGCGATGGCGTCGCGCGCGGCGTCGATCGCCTCCGGCGCCATCTGCACGCCGTCGGTTCGCATATAGGTGATCAGGCCGGTGGTCTCGCCGCCGATGTCCATGCCTTCATAGAGGCGCTGCGCCACCTGCATGGTGCGCGCTGGCCGAGAAGCCGAGGCCGCGACGAGGCTTCCTGCTGCAGCGTCGAGGTGGTGAAGGGCGGGCCGGGATTGCGCTTGGTCGGCTTGGCTTCGACCGACAGCGCCTTGAAGGTCGGCGCCTTCGAGCATCGCCTTGATGCGTCGGCCTGCGCCTTGTTGGCGATGTCGAGCTTCTGCAGCTTCTTGCCGCTCGAAGGCGGACAGCCGGGCCTCGAAGTGCTCGTTGCGCGGCGTGCCGAGGATGGCGGCGATCTGCCAGTATTCCTCGCGGACGAAGCGCTCGATCTCGGATTCGCGGTCGCAGACCAGGCGCAGCGCCACCGACTGGACGCGGCCGGCCGAGCGGGCGCCGGGCAGCTTGCGCCACAGCACCGGCGACAGCGTGAAGCCGACGAGATAGTCGAGCGCCCGGCGGGCGAGATAGGCATCGACCAGCGGCGCGTCGATCTGGCGCGGATTGGCCATCGCTTCCAGCACCGACGGACTTGGTGATGGCGTTGAAGACGACGCGGCTGACCGGCTTGTCCTTCAGCGCGCGCTTCTGCTTCAGCACTTCCAGCACATGCCAGGAGATGGCTTCGCCCTCGCGGTCCGGGTCGGTGGCGAGGATCAGGCCGTCGGCGTCCTTGACCGCCTTGGCGATGTCGGCGAGGCGCTTGCCCGAGGCGGTGTCGACCTCCCAGGACATGGCGAAATCCTCGTCCGGGCGCACCGAGCCGTCCTTGGCCGGCAGATCGCGGACATGGCCGAACGAGGCCAGAACCTTGTAGTTCTTGCCGAGATATTTGTTGATTGTCTTTGCCTTGGCCGGCGATTCGACGACGACGACGTCCATGAGGTCTCATATCAGCTGTGGTGCGGCAGAAGAATTCCGCTGCGCGCGACGAAATCTCGTTCTTTTTGTCGCTCACATGGCCGCGCTTTTGCATCCGGTCAAGGGGAAGCGGCCAAATTGCGGGGACGTCCGCAGCAATACACTCTAAGAGTGTATGGAGAAAATCACAGAATTTCGGGGAAGGCCGTTCATGGTTCGAGTCGACCGCGAAACGACTCGGAGATACGTCGCCGGCGACCATGCAAGTCCGGCTCAGTGCCGCATCTGAGCAGGCGCAATAGCCTGCACAATGAAACTGGCCGCCAGGCGCATGGAGGTGCCCGGCGGCCAGTCGACGTCCCGCTTGCGGCAGCACGCTGTCCGCCAGCAGGCAGGACGCTGCATTCGGAACGTCAGTCGGCCTTGACGACGTGCCAGACTTCGCCGACGCCGTCGCCGGTCATGTCGCCGGCCTTCTTGTCCTTGATGAAGGTGTAGACCGGCTTGCCGTCATAGGCCCACATCTTGGTGCCGTCGGTGCGGTCGACGACTCGTCCATTCATCGTCCGCCTTCGCGTCGGCCTCGGCCTTCAGCGGCGGCCAGTTGGTGGCGCATTTGTCGTAGCAGTTGGTCTTGCCCTTCTCGTCCTTGTCATAGGTATAAAGCGTCATGCCGTTGGCATCGGTGTAGATCTTGGTGCCACCGACATCGGCTTCCTTCCACGCCTCGGCGGCGAAGGATGCTGCGGTGCTGAGCAAAAGCGCGGCCAGCCCGGCTGTGATCGTTTTCATGGAAATCTCCCTGGGTATCCGAAGAAGCGCGCGGGAAATCGCGGCCTCTTTTTCATCAACGCGTCCAGCCGTCTGTTTCTTCCGCCGTCTGTCGCTCCAGGGCCGGCGGCTTGCCACACAATGGTGATTGGTGGACAAGGCGGTGCGTCGCTATATGCGCGCCAGCATTGTCGGAGCTTGGGAATGGCATTGGACATCGGCTATGTCAGCGCGGTCGGGGCGGGGGCGATCTCGTTCCTGTCGCCTTGCGTGCTGCCGCTGGTGCCGCCCTATCTCTGCTACATGGCCGGCGTGTCGGTCGACGATTTTCGCGGCGATGCCGGCGCCACGGCCAAGGCCGGCGCGCGCGGCGCGCTGATTGCGTCCTCGATCGCCTTCGTGCTCGGCTTCTCCACCGTGTTCGTCGCGCTGGGCGCCGGCGCCTCGACCATCGGCCACTGGCTGCGCGTCTGGCAGGAGCAGCTGGCGATGGCCGCCGGCGTGCTGATCATCCTGATGGGGCTGAATTTCCTCGGCGTCATTGCGCATCCCGCTTCTGTCGCGCGAGGCGCGCTTCCAGTCGCAAGGCAAGCCGGCCAGCCTGATCGCCGCCTATGTCATGGGGCTGGCCTTCGCTTTCGGCTGGACGCCCTGCATCGGTCCGGTGCTGGGACCGATCCTGACGCTGGCCGGCGGCCGCGAGACGGTGGGCGAGGGCGCGCTGCTGCTCGCTGCCTATTCGCTCGGGCTCGGCATCCCGTTCCTGATCGCGGCGCTGTTTTCCGGCGCCTTCATGCGCTTCCTCGGCAAATTCCGCGTCCATCTCGGCCGCGTCGAAAAGGCGATCGGCGCGCTGCTGGTCGTCGCCGGGGTGTTTTTCCTCACCGGCGGCGTGCAGAGCGCATCCTACTGGCTGTTGGAGAATTTTCCGGCGCTGGGGCAGCTGGGGTAGGCCTGACCGTCTCACCGGAATTTAACCGCATTGGTGCAGCATGGCGCCAATGCTAATAGTCCCGATTCCTGATCCCTTTTCATATGGTTGCCCTTCCATGAGCCAGAGATCCTGCCTGTCCGTCATCCTCGCCGCCGGCGAAGGCACGCGCATGAAGAGTGCGCTGCCGAAGGTGCTGCACCAGATCGCCGGCCTGCCGATGGTCGCCCATGTGGTGAAGGCGGCCGAAGCCGCCGGCGCCGGCGATCAGGCGCTGGTGATCGGCCATGGCGCGGACGAGATGCGCAAGGCGGCGGCCAAGTTCGCGCCGAAGGCAGAGACTTTCGTGCAGGAAAAGCGCCTCGGCACCGCGCATGCCGTGCTGGCTGCGCGCGACGCGATATCAAGGGGTTACGACGATGTCCTCGTGATGTTCGGCGACACGCCGCTGATCGATGCCGGACGCGCTGACCGTGGCGCGGCTGAAGCTGGCCGAAGGTGCTGGCGTCGTGGTCATCGGTTTCCGCACGGCCAATCCGACCGGCTATGGCCGACTGATCGAAAAGGGCGGCAAGCTGGTCGCCATCCGCGAGGAGAAGGACTGCTCCGACGAGGAGAAAAAGATCGGCTTCTGCAATGGCGGCCTGATGGCGGTGGCCGGCAGCCATGCGCTGAAGCTGCTCGAAGCGGTCGGCAACAAGAACGCCAAGGGCGAATATTACCTGACCGATATCGTCGAGATCGCCAGCGGCGCAAGGGCTCGATGTCATCGCCACCGAGGCCAGTTTCGAGAACGCGCTCGGCATCAACAACCGCGCCGAACTGGCCGAAGCCGAAGGCATCTGGCAGCGGCGCCGGCGGCGCGAGGCGATGCTGTCCGGCGTGACGCTGATCGCGCCGGAGACCGTGTATTTCTCGCACGACACCGAGATCGGCGCCGACACGATGGTCGAGCCCAATGTCTGGTTCGGCCCGGGCGTGAAGATCGCCACGCGGCGCCAAGATCCATGCCTTCAGCCATATCGAAGGCGCCACCATCGCCTCGAATTGCGATGTCGGGCCGTTCGCGCGGCTGCGGCCGGGTGCCGATCTCAAGCAGAAGGCCAAGGTCGGCAATTTCTGCGAGGTCAAGCAGGCAGTCATCGAGGAGGGCGCCAAGGTCAACCATCTGACCTATATCGGCGATGCGCGGGTCGGCGCGGGCGCCAATATCGGCGCCGGCACCATCACCTGCAATTATGACGGCTACTCGAAATTCTTCACCGATATCGGCGAGGGCGCCTTCATCGGCTCGAACTCGTCGCTGGTGGCGCCGGTCACGATCGGCAAGGGCGGCTACATCGCCTCGGGCAGCGTGATCACCGAAAGCGTGCCGGACGATGCGCTGGCCTTCGGCCGCGCCCGCCAGAAGACGATTCCCGGCAAGGGCAAGGAATTGCGCGAACGTTTTGCTTCGGCGGCCGCGGCGAAGAAGAAAGCCGGCGCCGACCATTAGCGGTCAGCCGGCAGGCTCATGTCCTTGCCGAAGGTGGCGGTCACCTCGATCCTGCCGACGATCGACCTGTTGAATTCAGGCAGGTCTTCGGCAGGAATCCAGTACTCCAGATGCGCCTTGCTGCCGGCATGCTCGACCCGGTAGCGGTCGAGAAAGCTCTTTCAGAACGTCAAACCGGGTGACGAAGCCCGAGCCGCTGGCGGGTACGTTCCAGTCGCGCGCGATCTGCACGGCATAGGCTTCGGACAGGACCGGATAGAAAATCGGCTGTTCGGGCAGGCGCGGCGGGAACTCCCGCATGCCCGATGCCTCGATCAGTTTCAGTTCTTTCGGTCCGACAGGACGCCAGAGTGTCACGGTGGGTTTGGCTTCGCTCATGGCCGGACTTTAGCCAGATATTTCTGAAACGAGAACCGAAGCGCCTGAAAAACCGAACGATTGCAGTAACCGGATTGCAAGAGCGGTCTGTCATGGTGCATTGCGAGCAGAACCGTTCCGCTGACACGGAACGAAACGCAAAGTGACTTTCGCGGCAGGCCGGCAATCCCTAGATAGCGCTGGGTTTCTGCAGGGGAATTGGGGGCAAGCGCCATGTGCGGAATCGTTGGAATTGTCGGCCAGCAGCAGGTCGCGCCGCTCATCGTCGATGCGCTGAAGCGGCTGGAATATCGCGGCTATGACTCCGCCGGCGTCGCCACCATCGAACATGGCGAGCTTGGCCGCCGCCGCGCCGAAGGCAAGCTGATCAATCTCGAACGCCGGCTGAAGAACGAGCCGCTCGACGGCACGATCGGCATCGGCCACACGCGCTGGGCGACGCATGGCGTGCCCAACGAGACCAACGCGCATCCGCATTTTTCCGACGGCGTCGCCATCGTCCACAACGGCATCATCGAGAATTTCGCCGAACTGCGCGACGAACTGATCCGCGACGGCTATTCTTTCTCGTCGCAGACCGACACCGAGGTCGTCGCGCATCTGGTGGCGCGCGAACTGGCCAAGGGGCTGAAGCCGGTCGAGGCCGCGCACCAGGCGCTGAAGCGGCTGGAAGGCGCCTTTGCGCTGGCCATCATGTTCAAGGGCGACGAGGATCTGATCGTCGGCGCCCGCAACGGCCCGCCGCTGGCCGTCGGCCATGGCGATGGCGAGATGTTTCTGGGCTCCGACGCCATCGCGCTGGCGCCCTTCACCAATTCGATCACCTATCTCGAAGACGGCGACTGGGCGGTGGTGCGCCGCGACGAGCGTCGCCATCTTCGACATGGACGGCAACAAGGTCGACCGCAAGCGCCAGCAGTCGCTGTCGACCAGCTTCATGGTCGACAAGGGCAACCGCCGCCACTTCATGGAAAAGGAAATCCATGAGCAGCCGGAAGTGATCTCGCACACGCTGGCGCATTATGTCGATTTCGTCTCCGGCGTCTCGAAGCCGCTCGACCTGCCGTTCGATTTCGCCAAGATCGGCCGGCTGGCGATCTCGGCCTGCGGCACCGCCTATCTCGCCGGCCTGATCGGCAAATACTGGTTCGAGCGCTATGCGCGGCTGCCGGTCGACATCGATGTCGCCTCGGAATTCCGCTACCGCGAAATGCCGCTGTCGGCCAATGACGCCGCCTTCTTCATCTCGCAGTCGGGCGAGACCGCCGACACGCTGGCGTCGCTGCGCTATTGCCGCAAGGCCGGCATGAAGATCGGCGCTGTCGTCAATGTGCGCGAATCGACCATGGCGCGCGAATCCGACGTGGTGCTGCCGACGCTGGCCGGCCCGGAGATCGGCGTCGCCTCGACCAAGGCCTTCACCTGCCAGCTTTCGGTGCTGGCGTCGCTTGCGGTGCGCGCCGGCGTGGCGCGCGGCACGATCTCGACGGAGCAGGAAAAGACGCTGGTGCGCGAGCTGTCGGAAGCGCCGCGCTACGCCAACCAGGTGCTGAAGCTCGACGAGCAGATCGAGCGAATCGCGCGCGAACTCTCGCGCTACAAGGACGTGCTCTATCTCGGCCGCGACACCAACTTTCCGCTGGCCATGGAAGGCGCGCTGAAGCTCAAGGAAATCTCCTACATCCACGCCGAGGGCTATGCCGCCGGCGAGCTGAAGCATGGGCCGATCGCGCTGATCGACGAGAACATGCCGGTCATCGTCATCGCGCCGCATGACCGCATCTTCGAAAAGACCGTGTCGAACATGCAGGAAGTGGCGGCGCGCGGCGGCAAGATCATCCTGATCACCGACAGCAAGGGCGCGGCGCAGGCCAGCGTCAAGACGATGGAGACGATCATCCTGCCCGACGTGCCGGAAATCATCTCGCCGATCATCTATGCGCTGCCGATCCAGATGCTGGCCTACTTCACCGCCGTGTTCATGGGCACCGACGTCGACCAGCCGCGCAATCTGGCGAAATCGGTGACGGTGGAATAGGCAGCGCTTTAAAAACTTCGCAGTTCCAAACCGCCTTCCGGTTCACTAATGTTGCGTTGCAATCAGCGCACTGCGGTGAACTCATGTCCGACGCTCCCAAGACTTCCGGCATGACCCGGCTGAGGAATTATTTCCTGACCGGCTTCATCGTCTGCGCGCCGCTGGCGATCACCGCCTATATCGCCTGGTCGTTCATCGGCTGGGTCGATTCCTGGGTGAAACCCTATATTCCGGCGCGCTACAGCCCCGACACCTATCTGCCGTTCCCGGTTCCGGGCTTCGGCCTGATCGTTGCGCTTGATCCTGATCACGCTGATCGGTTTCCTGACGGCCAACATCGTCGGCCGCGCCATCGTCAATTTCGGCGAGCGGCTGCTCGGCCGCATGCCGCTGGTGCGCGGCATCTACGGTTCGCTGAAGCAGATTTTCGAGACCGTGCTGTCGAACAAGGGCGACATGTTCCGCCAGGTCGGGCTGGTCGAATATCCGCGCAAGGGCGTCTGGTCGCTGGTCTTCGTCGCCAGCGAGAAGGAAACCGAGATCAACGCAGAAGCTCGACCAGGAAGGCGACCCGCTGATCGCCGTGTTCATGCCGTGCACGCCGAACCCGACCACCGGCTTCCTGATGTATGTGCTGAAATCCGAGATCGTGCTGCTCGACATGACGATCGAGGACGGCGCCAAGCTGATCGTCTCGGCCGGGCTGGTGGCGCCCGAAGTCAAGCCAAGATGGTGACGCGTGAACGGCGAGCCGATCGATGGAGCGCTCGCCAATCCGCCGCTCGGCGCCGTGGCCTCAGCCGGCGCGCAGCAAGCCGCACCGCCTCGTCGCGGCCGAACAGATAGAGCAGCAGCCGCAGCGCCTCGCCGCGCTCGGATTGCAGCTCCGGATCGCGCGACAGGATCAGCCTCGCGTCGTCGCGGGCGGCTTCCAGCAGGTCGGCATGTGCCTCGATGCGCGCCACCTGGAAGCCCGGCGTGCCGGACTGGCGGGTGCCGAGCAATTCGCCTTCGCCGCGCAGCTTCAGATCCTCCTCGGCGATGCAGGAACCCGTCCTCGGTCTCGCGCATCACCGACAGCCGGCGTTTTGCCGTCTCGCCGAGCGGATCCTTGTAGAGCAGCACGCAGGATGACGGCTTGTCGCCGCGCCCGACGCGGCCGCGCAGCTGGTGCAGTTGCGCAAGGCCGAAGCGCTCGGCATGCTCGATGACCATGATCGTCGCGTCCGGCACGTCGACGCCGACCTCGATGACCGTGGTGGCGACCAGGATGCGCGTCTCGCCCTGCCTTGAAGGCGCGCATCGCCTCGTCCTTTTCGGCGCCCTTCATGCGGCCATGCACGAGGCCGATCCGGTCGCCGAACAGCGGCTTCAGCGAGGCAAAGCGGTCCTCGGCCGACATCAGCTTGATCTCTTCGGATTCCTCGACCAGCGGGCAGATCCAGTAGATTTTCTGGCCGTCGGCGACGGCGTCGAGCATGCGGCCGACCAGTTCGTCCAGCCGCTCGAGCGGCAGGGTGACGGTGCGGATCGGCTGGCGGCCGGCCGGCTTTTCCGTCAGCCTCGACACGTCCATGTCGCCGAAGGCGGTCAGCACCAGCGTGCGCGGGATCGGCGTCGCCGTCATCACCAGCATGTCGGGCGCATCGCCCTTGGCGGTGATGGCAAGCCGCTGGTGGACGCCGAAGCGGTGCTGCTCGTCGACGACGGCGAAGACGAGGTCGTGGAACGTCACCGTTTCCTGGAACAGCGCATGGGTGCCGACGACGATGTCGATCGTCGCCGCTCGCCAGACCTGCCAGCGTGTCGGTGCGCTCGCGGCCCTTTTCGCGGCCGGTCAGGATGGCGACGCGCAGGCCGGCCTGTTCGGCCAGCGGCGCGATCGTCGCCAGATGCTGGCGCGCCAGGATTTCGGTCGGCGCCATCAGCGCCGCCTGGCCGCCGGCCTCGACGGCGCGCGCCATGGCGAGCAGCGCCACCACCGTCTTGCCGGAGCCGACATCGCCCTGCAGCAGGCGCAGCATGCGTTCGGGGTCGGCGAGGTCGGCGTTGATTTCGGCCAGCGCGAATTCCTGGCTGGCGGTCAGCGAATAGGGCAGGGCCGCGCGCAGTTTCTCGACGATGCGGCCGTCGCCGATCAGCGGCCGGCCGGACAGGCGGCGCACCTTTGCCCGCACCAGCGCCAGCGACACCTGGCCGGCCAGCAATTCGTCATAGGCAAGCCGCCGCCATGCCGCCCCCTCGATGGCGACATCGATCGGGTCGGCGGGATTGTGGATGCGGGCGAGCGCGTCGCCGAAGGCCGGAAAGGTCTGCCGGCGCATGAAGGCGGCGTCCTGCCATTCCGGCAGCTCCGGCAGCCGGCCGAGCGCCTGGCCGATCGCGCGGCGCAGCACCTTTCCCGACAGGCCGGCGGTCAGCGGATAGACCGGCTCGACCAGCGGCAGGGCTTCGGCCTCGCTGGCCAGCGCGATATGGTCGGGATGGACCATGGTCGGGCGGCCGTTGAACCATTCCATGCGGCCGGAGACGACGACATGCTCGCCGACCGGCATCGCCTTTTCCAGATAGGCGGCATGGGCATGGAAGAAGGTCAGCGCCGATCTCGCCGGTGTCGTCATGGGCATAGACCCGGTAGGGCACCGACCGGTTGCCGCGCGGCGGCGGCTGGTGGCGGTCGATGCGCACGTCGAGCGTGACGATCGCGCCTGTCGGCGCGAGCGCGATGCCCGGCCGGTTGCGGCGGTCGATGACGCGTGTGCGGCAGCACGAACAAGCAGGTCGCCGGCGCGCGCGGCGCGGTCGCCGAGATCGGCCGCGCACCACCTTCTCGATCAGCGCGCCGACCTTCGGCCCGACGCCGGCAAGCGAGGTGATCGGGACGAACAGCGGATCGAGGAGGGAAGGACGCATGATGTCAGCTTATGTCGCGACGGCGCATTGCGCAAGGCTGACACCACCCTCTATCCACGCTATATGCGCCGCATCAGACAAGGATGCGGCACGATGACCGGAACGAAACGATCAAGCGAGGGGCTGGATGCCCGGCGCCGCAAGCTGCTGTTCCGCTCCTGGCATCGCGGCATGCGCGAGATGGACCTGATCCTCGGCACCTTCGCCGATGCCGAGATCGGCGCCTTGACCGGCGACGAAATCGACCAATATGAGAGGCTCCTCGACATTCCCGACACCGAATTCCTGCCCTGGTCACCGGCGAACGTCCGGTTCCGCCGCGATATCGACTGTGCCGTCCTGCAAAAGATCCTGGCGTCGCGCCGGACCATGACATTCTGAAAACGTGAATTCCATGAGCCTGCATCCCCATCCATCGGCCTGCCGAAAGGCCGCGCCGGCCAGTTCATCGTCGATGGCGTCGCCGACGGCTACGAAGCCTTCGCGCTGGTGCAGGCGGTCGCATGAGATCGCGCCCGACAAGCCGGTGCTGTTCGTGGCGCGCGACGGCCAGCGCCTGCCGGCGATCATCGAGGCGCTGGCCTTCGCCGCGCCCGGCCTGCCGGTGCTGGAACTTGCCGGCCTGGGACTGCCTGCCCTACGACCGCGTCTCGCCGGGTTCCGATGCCGCCGCCAAGCGGCTCGATGCGCTGACGGCAATGATCGCGCTGGCAAGAAAGCCGCACCGCGCCGTCATCCTCACCACCGCCAATGCGCTGCTGCAGCGCATTCCGCCGGCCGATCTGGTCGAGGCGCAGACCTTCCACGCCAAGCCCGGCAACCAGATCGACATGAACGCGCTGATCGTCGCGGCTGGAGACTTCCGGCTTCGAGCGCGTGCCGACGGTGCGCGGCGTCGGCGAGTTCGCGGTGCGCGGCGGCATTCTCGACCTCTACGCGCCCGGCTGGACGGAAGCGCTGCGGCTCGATTTCTTCGGCGACACGCTGGAATCGATCCGCGTCTTCGACGCCGCCACCCAGCGCACCACCGGCCAGCGCAAGTCGATGGCGCTGCAGGCGATGAGCGAAGTGGCGCTGACGCCGGAGACCATCAGCCGTTTCCGCCGCGCCTATATCGAGGCCTTTGGCGCGCCGCAGCGCGACGACGGGCTCTATGCGGCGGTCAGCGAGGGCCGGCGCTTTGCCGGCATGGAGCACTGGCTGCCGTTCTTCTACGAGCGGCTGGAGACGGTGTTCGACTATCTGCCGGATGCGCCCGTCGTCTTCGACCATCTGGCGCATGAGGCGCTCGCCGAACGCCACACGCTGATCCTCGACCACTACGAGGCGCGCCGGCAAGCAGGCCGACGGCGCGCTGAAGGACGCCGTGCCCTACAAGCCGGTGCCGCCGGACCTGCTCTATCTCTCGCCCGAAAACCTCGTGGCGTCGCTCGGACCGCGCGAAGCCATCGACTTCACCGCCTTCGACGCGCCCGATGTCGGGCGCGCAAAAAGGTCTTCCATGCCGGCTCGCGCCATGGCCGCAGCTTCGCCGAGGAACGCGCCGACCCCAACGCCAACGTCTTCGATGTCGTCGTGAAGCACATCGCCGACGAGCGCGCCGGCACGCCGCCGCGTCGTCGTCGCCGGCTGGACCGAAGGCTCGCTCGACCGGCTCGGCCAGATCCTGGCCGAACATCATCTCGGCAATCTCGATGCCGGTGGCGACGCTTGCCGAGGTCGGAAAAGCTCGAGCCGGGGCAGGCGGCGCTTGCCGTGCTGCCGCTGGAATCCGGCTTCGAGACCGAACAATTGGTCGTCGTCGCCGAGCAGGACATTCTCGGCGACCGGCTGATCCGGCGCTCCAAGCGCAAGAAGCGCGCCTCCGACTTCATCGCCGAGGCGTCGTCGCTGTCGGCCGGCGACATCGTCGTCCATGCCGATCACGGCATCGGCCGCTTCATCGGCCTGCGCACCATCGAGGCGGTCGGCGCGCCGCATGACTGCCTCGAGATCCACTATGCCGGCGACGACCGGCTGTTCCTGCCGGTCGAAAACATCGAGCTTCTGTCGCGCTACGGCTCGGATTCGGCCGAGGCGACGCTCGACAAGCTCGGCGGCGGCGCCTGGCAGTCGCGCAAGGCGCGGCTGAAGAAGCGCCTGCTCGACATGGCCGGGCAGCTGATCCGCATCGCCGCCGAGCGGCAGATGCGCTCGGCGCCGCGCCATGGTGCCGGCGGAAGGCCTCTATGGCGAGTTCTCCGCGCGCTTCCCCTATGAGGAAACCGACGACCAGCAGACGCGCGATCGATTCCGTCATGGACGATCTCGGCGCCGGCAAGCCGATGGACCGGCTGATCTGCGGCGATGTCGGCTTCGGCAAGACGGAAGTGGCGCTGCGCGCCGCCTTCATCGCGGCGATGGAAGGGTTTCCAGGTCGCGGTCGTGGTGCCGACGACGCTGTTGTCGCGCCAGCATTTCAAGACCTTCTCGCAGCGCTTCTCCGGCCTGCCGATCCGCGTCGCCCAGGCCTCGCGGCTGGTCGGCGCCAAGGAACTGGCCGAAACCAAGAAGGGCATCGCCGAGGGCACGGTCGACATCGTCGTCGGCACGCATGCGCTGCTCGGGTCCGCGATCTCGTTCAAGAATCTCGGCCTGCTGATCATCGACGAGGAGCAGCATTTTGGCGTCAAGCACAAGGAGCGGCTGAAGGAGCTGAAGACCGACGTGCACGTGCTGACGCTGTCGGCGACGCCGATCCCGCGCACCTTGCAGCTTGCGCTGACCGGCGTGCGCGAACTGTCGCTGATCGCCACGCCGCCGGTCGACCGCATGGCGGTGCGCACCTTCATCTCGCCCTTCGATCCGCTGGTCATCCGCGAGACGCTGCTGCGCGAGCGCTATCGCGGCGGCCATTCCTTCTATGTCGTGCCGCGCATCAGCGATCTCGCCGAAATCCATGATTTCCTGCGTGAATCCGTGCCGGAGCTGAAGGTGGCGGTGGCCCATGGCCAGATGCCGCCGGGCGAGCTCGACGACATCATGAACGCCTTCTACGACGGCCAGTACGACGTGCTTTTGTCGACCACCATCGTCGAATCCGGCCTCGACATCCCGACCGCCAACACGCTGATCATCCATCGCGCCGACATGTTCGGCCTGTCGCAGCTCTACCAGCTGCGCGGCCGCGTCGGCCGCTCCAAGGTGCGCGCCTACGCGCTGTTCACGCTGCCGGCCAACCGCAAGCTGACCGACACCGCCGAACGCCGGCTGAAGGTGCTGCAGTCGCTGGACACGCTCGGCGCCGGCTTCCAGCTCGCCAGCCACGACCTCGATATCAGCGGCGCCGGCAATCTGCTCGGCGAAGAGCAGTCCGGCCACATCAAGGAGGTCGGCTTCGAGCTCTACCAGCAGATGCTGGAAGAGGCGGTCGCCGAGGTGAAGGATTCCGGCGAGGTGCAGGATGGCGGCTGGTCGCCGCAGATCGCCGTCGGCACGGCGGTGATGATCCCGGAGAGCTATGTGCCGGACCTGCAGCTCAGGCTGGCGCTCTATCGCCGCCTCGGCGACCTCGAAAACACCGAGGAGATCGACGCCTTCGGCGCCGAACTGATCGACCGCTTCGGGCCGCTGCCGGAGGAAGTGAAGCATCTGCTGAAGATCGTCTTCATCAAGGCGCTCTGCCGCAAGGCCAATGTCGAGAAGCTCGATGCCGGGCCAAAGGGCGTCGTCATCCACTTCCGCAAGCGCGAGTTCCCCAACCCGGTCGGGCTGGTCAAGTTCATCGGCGAGCAGGGCTCGCTGGCCAAGATCCGGCCCGACCACAGCGTCGTCTTCATCCGCGACTGGCCGACTGCGGAGAAGCGGCTGGCAGGCTCGGCAGTCGTGATGACGCAGTTGGCGCGGCTGGTGGCTGCGTAGCGAGGCTGCTCGCGGCGTCTGGCGCATTCGCCAGCGCTGAAATTCCGGTCTAGAATAGGAAATCGGCTTCGTGTATGGAGCCGCGATCCCCATATGGGGCGGGAATGGCGGGCGAGGATGCCCGCTGGAAAGAGCGTTTGGGTGCAACGATGACGAAATGGTCGCCGAATTCTTGGAGAGCAAAGCCGATCAAGCAGGTTCCTGCTTATCCGGACCTTGCCGCGCTGAAGAACACGGAAGCCCAGCTCGCCACCTTTCCGCCGCTGGTTTTTGCAGGTGAGGCGCGCAAGCTGAAGAAGCAGCTTGCAGCTGTCGCTGCCGGTGACGCATTCCTCCTCCAGGGCGGCGATTGCGCCGAGAGTTTCGCCGAGCATGGCGCGGACAATATCCGCGACTTCTTCCGCGTCTTCCTGCAGATGTCGGTGGTGCTGACCTTCGCCGGCGCGCAGCCGGTGGTGAAGGTCGGCCGCGTCGCCGGCCAGTTCGCCAAGCCGCGCTCGTCCGACAACGAGACCAAGGGCGAGGTGACGCTGCCGAGCTACCGCGGCGACATCATCAACGGCATCGAGTTCGACGCCAAGTCGCGCATTCCCGATCCGGCCCGCCAGGAGATGGCGTACCGCCAGTCGGCGGCGACGCTCAACCTTTTGCGCGCCTTCGCGCAGGGCGGCTATGCCAGCCTGGAGAACGTGCATCGCTGGATGCTCGGCTTCGTCTCCGACAGCCCGCAGGGCGAGAAGTACGAGTCGCTCGCCAACCGCATCACCGAGACGATGGACTTCATGAAGGCGGTCGGCATCACCTCGGAAACCAATTACGCGCTGCGCGAGACCGATTTCTACACCAGCCACGAGGCGCTGCTGCTCGGCTACGAGGAGGCGCTGACCCGCGTCGATTCGACCTCGGGCGACTGGTACGCCACGTCGGGCCACATGATCTGGATCGGCGACCGCACCCGCCAGCCCGACCATGCGCATGTCGAATACTGCCGCGGCATCAAGAACCCGCTCGGCCTGAAATGCGGCCCGTCGCTGACGCCGGACGGTCTGCTGGAGCTGATCGACCTGCTCAATCCGGAGAACGAGCCGGGCCGGCTGACGCTGATCGCGCGCTTCGGCTCCGACAAGGTCGCCGACCACCTGCCGAAGCTGGTGCGCGCGGTGCAGAAGGAAGGCCGCAGCGTGGTGTGGTCGTCCGACCCGATGCACGGCAACACGATCGAGGCCGCCGGCTACAAGACGCGGCCGTTCGACCGCATCCTCAAGGAAGTGCAGACCTTCTTCGAGGTGCATCGCGCCGAGGGCACGCATCCGGGCGGCATCCATGTCGAGATGACCGGCAAGAACGTCACCGAATGCACCGGCGGCGCCCGCGCCATCACCGCCGAGGAACTGCAGGATCGCTACCACACGCATTGCGACCCGCGCCTCAACGCCGACCAGGCGATCGAGCTGGCCTTCCTGGTCTCGGACCTCTTGAAGAAGAGCCATCCGGTCCAGCACAAGCAGGCCGCCAACGGCTGAGCCTGTTTGCAGCCAGAATGGATTGAACAAAAGCGCTGGAGAAATCCGGCGCTTTTTCGTTTCGCGGCGACGCATGACGGGCCGCGATCACATCAGCGCTTACGAAAATGTGTTCTCACACGACCATCGCAAAACCAAGATTGAGGCGGAACGCACGGCAGACTCCGAGCCCTCTCGATGCGATCGCCAGCACCATGCGTCACGAGCATGCCATCATCCACCACCGCGGGCTTGATTTCTGGTCGGCGCGCGCCGCGGTCCTCGTCATCATTTGCCTGCAGCTTCTGGTCATCAACGATCTGTCATTCGGGCCGCGGTGGCTGGCTCCCGCGATCGAGGCAGCGCTCCTCATGCCTCTCTCGATCGCGACGGCCTGGACGCAAATGGCAACCCAGAGGGCTGTCGAGCACGATCACTGGTACGCGATCGGCCGGTTTCGCGTGTTCATCCGTCGGATGGCGCTGGTGATGACCGGCGTCATCAGCATCATGAATTGCGGTGCGCTGGCCTTCCTGGTGCAGCGCGCTGCTGGCAGGCCATGCCGGCCCCGGAACGACGCTTCTCGTCGATGCACTGAACATCTGGGTCACCAACGTCATCGTCTTTGCGCTTTGGTTTTGGAGCACCGACCGGGGCGGACCGCCGACCTGCGGGCTGGTCAAGCGCGCGCAGGCCGACTTCCTCTTCCCACAAATGACGCTGCCCGATCGCGAAATCCAGGGCTGGCTGCCCGGCTTCGTCGACTATGTATTCCTGGCGTTCACCAATGCGACGGCGTTCTCGCCGACCGACACTTTGCCGCTGTCCCAGCGTGCCAAGCTGTTGATGATGGCGGAGGCGATGATCTCGCTGCTGACCATCGCGCTGGTGGCCGCGCGGGCCGTCAACATACTGGCTTAGCGCCTTCCACGTTCCCAGCGCAGGCCGGCAAGCCTCGGGTCGGAAAAAGCCGTCCTGGAGAACTCGATCCGCTTTTCGGGGAATTCGCAGATCGCCTGCACGCCGAAAGCGCCGAGGCGGATGCGCCAGGTCTGCGGCTCCAGCGGCTTTGCCTTGGCAAAACCCTTGCACGTCAAAAGCGCGATGTTGGCGCCTTTGGGGTCGCGCGCCGAGCGGTAGCGGATCGCCTGCAGCCCGGCCTCGCGCGCGACATCGGCAATGGACTGGCAAGCGCTGTAGTCGGTCGGATGCGTCCATGCGGCCTGGTCGCGATCGAGCGGCGGTCGTGTCAGGTCGACGGCGTTGGCACATTTGATGGCGGCGGCGAAGGCGGTGTAGTCGGCGGCGTCGTGCGGCCAGGGCGTGTCGGGCGAATTCCGCGAAGAACAGCAACCGGTAGAAGGCCATTTCGGCGACCGCCGTCAGCATCGTCTCGGCGGCATAGTAGACGCCCAGGGTCCTGCCGGCGCGGCGGAAGCGCGAGCCGTGCGGATAGATCGAGCCGTAGCGGAAAGGCGTCGCCAGCAGATAATGGAGATGCCGGCATTCCAGCGGGATCTGCGGCTTGGTCTCCTCGATCAGGTCCTCGAGCAGGGCCTGTTCGTCGAGCGTGTCGACGACCTTCAAGGTCGAGACGCGATGCTGCGCCTCGACCATGCGCCAGTACTTGCCGTCGAGCGGAACGGCCTCAGACGAGAGCGCGGCGGGAGTCCAGATACGCGATGACATCGACGAGCCCTGATATGGTCTGGATTTTCTCGACCGGCGCGCCGTCGAAGGCCGTGTTGGCATTCTTCAGCCATGCCCGGGCGATCGTCTCGTCGCCGCCGACAATGGCGTCGAGCGAACGGAACAGTCGGACGAACAGCACCGCAAGCTCGAATGGCTTGGTGCCGCGCTCCAGCAGGAATTCCTGCTTGCGCATGCGCGAAACCGTGGCTTCCGAGACGCCGATGATCGACGCCAGTATCCTGGCGGTGACGTCGAGCAATTCGGCGGCGCGCAGCGTGGCCTTGGTCAGAACCGCGTTCTCGGCCGCGCCAGCAGCGATTTTAGGCTGTATCATGGGCATGCTTTTCTCATTTCTATGGAAAATATAGTCCACAAAAATTCACATGGAAAGGTGTCGGCAACGATTTTTCTGAACTCTGGCGGGCATTCGCCCACCGCAGGCTGGCCGCCCGTAACGGCTCAGTCCTTCTTGTAGAGCAGCCAGCTCTTGCCGGCGCGGCCGGCCATCGCCGAATGGCGGGTCACGCGGTTGCGCCCGCTTACTTTCGAGCGATAGAGCGCCCGGTCGGCTTTGGTGTAGAGATCCTCAGGGCTCTCAGCCTCGGATGCCATGCAGATGCCCATCGAGACCGTCACGGTGCCGTAATTGGTGCCGGTCTGGCTGCTGGTGAACGGCGTCTGCTCGATCAGCATGCGGATGCGCTCGGCGATCTCGTAGGTGGTGTCCTCGCTGGCGCCTTCGACGATCAGCGCGAACTCCTCGCCGCCGGTGCGGGCAACGAACATGTCGTCGCGGATGCTGGTCTGGAGGATCTCGGCGATGATCTGGATGATCCTGTCGCCGACCGGGTGGCCGTAACGGTCGTTGATGTCCTTGAAGCGGTCGATGTCGGCAAGGATCAGTGCGTTGAACAGGATGCCCTTGTTGCTGTTGTAGATCTTGGTGATTTCCTTGTCGAAGGCGCGGCGGTTCCAGATATGGGTCAGGGGATCGGTGTCGGCGAGGCGCTTGTATTCCTCGAGCTTCGACTTGACGCTCTCGAGTTCGGCGGTCTTGTCGCTGAGTGTGCTCGCTACCTGCTTGCCATGGTCGATCGTCGAATTGGTGGCGACCGACATGGCGCCGACGATCTTCTGCAGCAGGTCCTGCGACAGCAGGCTGCGGTTGCTCAGTCCGCTCGACGTCTCGTCGAGGATCCTGCCGTATTTTTCGATATGGGTGCGTTCGCTTCGCAGCAGCGAGGCGATGTCCTCGAGTTCCTTGGCGATGACGTCGCGGGCATGCTCGACGATGCCTGGGCCGTGATGCTGGGCAAAGAAGGTGCGCCCGATGCGGTCGAGATCGTCCTGCGTCGGCCGGTTGCTCAGCGAGACGACAGCGAGGCTGAGCTCGTGGTTGGCGCCGTTCAGCGCCTCGTAGAAGATCTCGTAGTTGCGCGGCAGGCCCAGCACGCCAAGCTGGCGCATGGTTGCCACGACGGTGCTTGCAATGTCGGTGTTCCTGTCGGTCGAGGCGGCTGCCGGCTGCATGTTCTGTTCACTCTACCCCTAAGAGCCACCGCGGACCTGCGAGTGCCGGACGTCGCCGATGCGGGGAGTGCGAGCCGAATTCCGGACATCGCGAAGAGATGCGTCCCCAAATCACGACCTCCGCTTGCAGGAACAATAGATGCGGGCGCGCTAAAGTTTCCTTAATGCGCTGCATTGCAACGCGATTTTCCTCTACCTCAGGCTGCAGCAGGTTTTTCGCGACCAAGCGGCGAGGTTTTCGAAACGCGTACTCTGCGGTGTCGCATTTGTCTGTGCCTGGCCGGCGCAAAGCTGAAATCCTCGCCGACGGCGAAGCCGTGAACTCTGGCAGTGAAATCAAACGGAGGCCGAGATGAGTGACGATCACAGCGGATCATGCCTGTGCGGGGCGGTGCGCTTCAGGACGCGAGGGGCCGTTGCGCGGCGTGATCTATTGCCATTGCTCGCAATGCCGCAAGCAGAGCGGGCATTACTACGCCGCAACCAACGTCCCCGATGAAAACATCACAATAGCGGGCGCCGAGAACATCACCTGGTACGAAGCGTCGTCGTTTGCCAGGCGAGGCTTCTGCAAGACATGCGGCTCGGTGCTGTTCTGGAAGCCTCACCAGGATGCCTATGTTTCGGTCATGGCCGGATCGTTCGACGCGCCGACTGGGCTTCAAGGGCGAATGCCACATCTTCGTCGGCGACAAGGGCGACTACTACACGATCGACGACGGGCTGCCGCAGTTCGAGAAGTCGACGCCGACGATCAGGGTTGCGGACGAATGATTTTTGCGGGCTCTGCCTTATTCCCTTGATCCAGCGATTGCGATATCCCCTGCCGGTGATTCGGAAAGGGACGTTGGGCATGCAGCGGCTGATCGATGCTTTCTACAATTCGGTGCGGGCGTTTCGCAAGCTGGCCGCCAGCGAGAAGGCGTTTCAGCAGGAACTGATGCTGCTGGTGCTGGCCTTGCCGCTCGGCTGGTTCGTGTCGACGTCGTGGCGCGGCTACGCGCTGCTGATCGGCGCGGTGCTGCTGCTGATCATGGTCGAAGTGCTGAACACCGGCATCGAGGCGGCGTGCGACGCCTTCAGCCGCGAATTCAACGTCGACATCCAGCTCGCCAAGGATTGCGGCTCGCTGGCGGTGCTGATTTCGGTGGTGATCGTCGCCGGCGTCTGGGGCATCGCCATCATCGAGCGCATCACGGGGCTACCGATCTAGTCTTCCGGTCCCTACATGTCGGTTACCAAAGGAGACCGACATGGCCGATGCCGCCGATTTTCAACTGCTTGAACGGGCTGGACTGCCGGATGATTTGCGCTGGCTGGTCGAAAAATATCCGCGCGAGATGTGGCAGGGCCATGCCAACATCCACGGCATGGCGAATATGTGGCTTGCAGCGGCACGACATGTTCCGCGAACTCGGCGGCATGCTGACCAGCGGCATTGGCGACTATCGCGAGGGCAGGCTGACGGCGCCGGATTTCGCGCGCTGGTTCGCGCCGCGCCTCAACCATTTTCTTCGGCATCTCGACGGCCACCACAATGTCGAGGACCATCATTATTTCCCGGTCTTCGCCAAGGCGGAGGCGCGGCTGAAGCGCGGCTTCGAGATCCTCGACGCCGATCACCACACGATCCATGAGGGGTTGGAGCGCAATGCCGAGGCGGCGAACGCCTTCATCCGGGCGCTGGAGGAGAGCGAGGACAGGCAGCGCTTTGCCGCCGATGCCTATGCCGACGAGAACAGCCGGCTGATCGCCATGCTGACAAGGCATCTGGCCGATGAAGAGGACCTGATCATTCCCGCTGATCCTCGACCGCGGCGATCGCGCGCTGGACCCCGACTGACGTTCACGTTTCCCCGGCATCCTTGGCGCGTTCCTTGCCTGCGACATGGTGGGCGAGGAGCCAGGCAAGGCCGGCCACGGCAAGACCGATGGCCAAGGCGATCAGCAACCGTTCGTGGCGATGCAGTGCCTGGCCGACGATACGCTCGGCTCCAAGCCCGAAGACATAGCCGACGGTGCCGAACAGCGCGGCCCAGACCAGCGACGAGATGGCGTTAAGGATGACGAAGCGCGTCACCGTGATGCTGGCGAAACCGGCAGCGATGCCGCCGACCAGGCGCATGCCGTATATATAGCGGTTCGACAGCACGAAGATGTTGGGGTGCGAGGAGACGAGACGGAAGGCGTGGCTGAAGCCCGGCCTCGCCTTCAGCTTGAGGACATAGGGATGATCGGCAAAACTGCGGCCGAGGATGAAGAAGAAGGTGTCGCCGACGAAAGCGCCGAAGGCGGCCGCCAGGAAGGCCTGCCAAAGGACGAAGACATGCTGATGGGCGAAGAAGCCGCCGAGGATGGCGGCACTTTCGCCTTCGGCCACGCAGCCCAGGAAAACCGCGATCAGCCCATACTGCTCGATGAGATGATGGATCGCCTCGGTCATCAGGAGCTTTGCCGCGCCGAGAGCTTCTCGTCGATCCGTTTGACCTGTTCGGCCAGGCGCAGCGATCTCGTCGCGCAAGCCGATGATCTCGCTGTGGCGCAGCTCGTCCAGCTTCTCGTGCAGCGCCATGATCTCGATCTCGGCCTTGAGATTGACCTCGTAGTCGTGCGCGGCGTCGATGCGGTCGCGCTCGGTCTGGCGGTTCTGCGACATCATGATCACCGGCGCCTGCAGCGCCGCGACCATGGACAGCACCAGGTTGAGGAAGATGAACGGGTAGGGGTCGAAGGCATCGCGCGTCAGCAGCCAGACATTGCCGCCGGTCCACAGAATCAGGAAGGCGATGAAGCCGAGGATGAAGGTCCACGAGCCGCCGATACGGGCGATGGCATCGGCGACGCGGTCGCCGAGCGTCTGATGGACAGGCGACGGCCTTGTTGGTGTCCTGCGATATCGGCTGTGCGTTCGACGGCGCTTGCAGGACCCGGCTTTCAAGCTCGCTCAAGGCATCCGGCCTTCGCTTCAGCCAGCGGTTGGCCAGATCTGGCACGGTCTTGTTCATGTGTCTCGTCTCCATGGTCAGCGTGTGCGCATAGACGTAGAGGCTGCCGGTTCGAACGGGAAGTGGTAGATTGACGCGACCTGTGAGGGACCAAATGGCCGATTTCCAGAAAATCCGCGCCCGTGCCGCAAAACGCAAAGGCGGTGAGGCGACGCTTTGGCGTCGCTGCTCGGGCCCATGCCCGACAATGCTGCCGTGGCGAAGATCACCGACGACCGCATCCTGTCGACCATGGCCGAGCGCGTCTTTGCCGCCGGTTTCGTCTGGCGTGTCATCGAGCAGAAATGGCCTGGTTTCGAGGAAGCGTTCCTCGGCTTCGAGCCGAAGCGGCTGTTGTTCCAGCCCGACGATTTCTGGCACGATCTGGCGTCCGACAAGCGCATCGTGCGCAATCCGCAGAAGATCAAATCCGTGCGCGACAACGCCGCCTTCGTCGAGCGGGTGTCGAAGGAGCATGGCGGCTTCGGCAAGTTCCTCGCCGAATGGCCGGCCGACGACCAGGTCGGGCTGATGGCCTATCTCGGCAAGCATGGCAGCCGGCTCGGCGGCAACACCGGCCAGTATTTCCTGCGCTGGCTGGGATGGGACGCCTTCATCATCTCGGCCGACATGGCGGCGGCACTTGCGCGACGCTGGCCTCGACATTGCCGAAAGCCCGACTTCGAAGAGGGATCTCGACAAGATCCAGGCGCAGATCAACATATGGGCCGCGAAACCGGCCTGCCGCGTCGGCACATTTCGCGCATCCTGGCGATGTCGATCGGCGAGAACCATTCGCCGGAAGCGCTGCGCGAATATATGGGCGAATAGCCTGATCGATACCGGCCACACGACGTACGATTGGTACAAGCAAACGCCATTGCCGGGGCGAATTCTGCCGCGCTAAACCCGCAGGCATGACCAAGAAGACGCCCCGACATTCTGCGCATCGCCGTCGCCCAGCTCAACCCGACTGTCGGCGACGTCGCCGGCAATCTCGCCAAGGCGCGCGAGGCGAGGGCGGATGCTGCCCGCCAGGGCGCCGATCTCGTGCTCTACACCGAGCTTTTCCTCGCCGGTTATCCGCCGGAGGACCTGGTGCTGAAGCCGGCGTTCCTGAAGTCCTGCGAGCGGGCGGCGGAAGAGTTCGCCGAGGATACCGCCGATGGCGGGCCGGGCGTCATCATCGGCACGCCGCTGAAGCGCAAGAGCGGCACGCACAATTCGGTCATCGTCGCCGATGGCGGCAAGATCCTGGCCGAGCGCTACAAGCTCGATCTGCCGAACTATGGCGAGTTCGACGAGAAGCGCGTCTTCCAGGCCGGTCCCGAACTCCAGGGACCGGTGAATTTCCGCGGCGTGCGCATCGGAATTCCGATCTGCGAGGACATCTGGGGCGATGTCGGCGTCTGCGAGACGCTGGCCGAAAGCGGCGCGGAAATCCTGCTGGTGCCGAACGGCTCGCCCTACTATCGCGCCAAGATGGATGTCCGCCACCAGGTCGTCATCCGCCAGGTCATCGAAAGCGGCCTGCCGATGATCTATGCCAACCAGCTCGGCGGCCAGGACGAGCTGATCTTCGACGGCGCATCCTTCGCCATCGGCGCGGACAAGACGCTGGCCTTCCAGATGAGCCAGTTCGAGGAGGCGGTCGACGTCACCACCTGGAAGAGGACTGCGGACGGCTGGGTCTGCTCCGAAGGGCCGATGTCGAAGATCCCCGAGCGGGAGGAGGCGGATTACCGCGCCTGCATGCTCGGCCTGCGCGACTACGTCAACAAGAACGGCTTCAAGAACGTCGTGCTCGGTCTTTCCGGCGGCATCAATTCGGCGATCTGCGCGGCGCTTGCCGTCGATGCGCTCGGCGAGGAACGGCTGCGCGCGGTGATGATGCCTTACCGCTACACCTCGAAGGATTCGCTGAAGGATGCCGAGGACTGCGCCCGCGCGCTCGGCTGCCGCTATGACATCGTGCCGATCTTCGAGCCGGTCGAAGGGTTTCTGCACGCGCTGACGCAGCTGTTCGAGGGCACCAAGGAAGGCATCACCGAGGAGAATCTGCAGAGCCGCGCGCGCGGCACGATCCTGATGGCGATCTCCAACAAGTTCGGCTCGATGGTGGTCACCACCGGCAACAAGAGCGAGATGTCGGTCGGCTACGCCACGCTCTATGGCGACATGAATGGCGGCTTCAATCCGATCAAGGACCTCTACAAGATGCAGGTCTATGCGCTGTCGCGCTGGCGCAACAGCCATGTGCCGCCGGGCGCGCTCGGGCCTTCCGGCGAGGTGATCCCGAAGAACATCATCGACAAGGCGCCGTCGGCGGAACTGCGCGAGAACCAGACCGACCAGGATTCGCTGCCGCCCTATCCGGTGCTGGACGACATTCTCGAATGCCTGGTCGAGAACGAGATGGGCGTCGACGAGATCGTCGCGCGCGGCCATGACCGGGCGACGGTGACGCGCGATCGAGCATCTGCTCTACATCGCCGAATACAAGCGCCGGCAGGCAGCACCTGGCGTGAAGATCACCAGGAAGAACTTTGGCCGCGACCGCCGCTATCCGATCACCAACCGATTCAGGGATCGCGGCTAGATCATAATCCCGGCTTGGGGGCAGCCCGAACAGCAACGGCGCGCAACCGGCCGTTGTTGCAAAATCGTCTCACTGCTGGACCAGTTGCGCTTTCGGTCACGGCCCGTCTTGGCGATGCGCCGGGGGATCTCTATAAGAACTCCTCCGCGATTCCCCTTCAGGAGGAACCGAATGCCACGATTTGACATCGCTACGCGAGGCCGCGAAGCCTAGGTCTTGGTCAGCATGCCGCGAGGGTTCGCCTTCGCGACGAGAGCTGATCCGAGAACAGGCATTTGCCGATGCAGGTCGCCGCCCCTTATACGGGCGAGCCGCCAAATATGCCGAACCTCCGCATTTTCCGGGCGCCAATGGCGCCAGCGCGGTTTTTCAATTTTCGACCTTACCGGGACCGGGCTCGTTTGCGCCCGGATGACATCATGGCTCGTTTTCGAACTCGATCTGCGCGCCGAGCGCCTTCCGCAGCGTTCTCGGCTTCACGCTCATCCATTGGCGGCGCCAGCCGTGGCGGCTTTCGCTGATCATGGGCGCCTTCCTGCTGTCGACGTTGGCTGACGTGCTGACGCCGCTCTATTCCGGCCGGCTGGTCGACGCGGTTGCCAGCAGCGCCGCGGCGGACGAGGTCGCATGGAATGCGGCGATCGCGGCCTTTTCGATGCTGGTGGCTCTGGCGCTGGCCGGCGTCGTGCTGCGCAACGCTCGCCTTCATGGCCATCGTCGAACTGACGCTGAAGATGATGGCGGATATCGCCGCCGATGCCTTCCACCGCGTCCAGCGCTTTTCCACCGACTGGCACGCCAACAGCTTTGCCGGATCGACGGTGCGCAAGGTCACGCGCGGCATGTGGGCGCTTGACCTGCTCAACGACACGATCCTGATTGCGTTGCTGCCGTCGGTCGTCATGCTGGTCGGCTCGACGCTGCTGCTCGGCTGGTTCTGGCCGCTGATGGGTGCGGTGGTCGCCGCCGGATCGGTACTATTCATCGCGGTGACGGCGATGCTGTCGCTCGGCTATGTCGCGCCCGCGGCTCGGCTCGCCAACACATGGGATACGCGCCTCGGCGGCTCGCTGGCCGACGCGGTGAGCTGCAACGCCGTGGTCAAGGGTTTTGGTGCCGAGGCGCGCGAGGAAACGCGGCTCGCGAAGGTCGTCGCCAAATGGCGCGCGCGCACGCGTCGTACCTGGGTGCGCGGCACCGTCAACGGCACCACGCAAGGTACGATGCTTCTGCTGCTCAGGACGGCGGTGATCGGGCTGGCGCTGATGCTGTGGGCTTGGGGTCAGGCCAGCGCCGGCGACGTCGCCTTCGTGCTGACCTCGTTCTTCGTGCTGCAAGGCTATCTGCGCGACATCGGCACGCATATCCGCAATCTGCAGCGCTCGATCAACGACATGGAGGAACTGGTCGACTTCCAGTCCGAACCGCTCGGCATCGAGGACCGGCCCGGCGCCGGGCCGATCCGCATCGGCGACGGCGGCATCGCCTTCGACAAGGTCACCTTCCACTATGGCAACCATCGGCTGCCGCTCTATCGCGACTTCTCGGTGGAGATCGCGCCCGGCGAACGCGTCGGCCTGGTCGGCCATTCCGGTTCGGGCAAGACGACCTTCGTCAAGCTGATCCAGCGCCTCTATGACGTAAGCGCCGGAAGGATCCTGATCGACGGCCAGGATATTTCCGAGGTTGCGCAGGCGTCGCTGCGCGGGCAGATCGCAATCGTCCAGCAGGAGCCGATCCTGTTCCACCGGTCGCTGGCGGAAAACATCGCCTATGCCCGCCCGAACGCGAGCCAGGCCGAGATCGAGCATGCCGCGAAGCTGGCCAGCGCGCACGACTTCATCGCCAACCTGCCGAAGGGCTACGGGACGCTGGTCGGCGAGCGCGGCGTGAAGCTGTCGGGCGGCGAGCGCCAGCGGGTGGCGATCGCGCGTGCGTTCCTTGCCGATGCGCGCATCCTGATCCTCGACGAGGCGACGTCGAGCCTCGACTCGGAATCGGAAGTGCTGATCCAGCAGGCGATGGAGCGGCTGATGGTCGGCCGCACGACGCTGGTCATCGCGCACCGGCTGTCGACGGTGCGGGCGCTGGACAGGCTGCTGGTGTTCGATCGCGGCCGCATCGTCAGAAGAGGGCTCGCATGACGAACTGATCCGGCTGAACGGCGGCATCTACCGCCGGCTGTTCGAACGTCAGGCGCTCGAGCTGACCAAGGGACTGGTGGTCTGATCGCGCAAAAAGCACCCGGATCGAATGGTCCGGGTGCTTTCGATGCGAATGGCGTCAGCCGTAATGCAGCTTCGGCTTCGGGGCGGTGCCGGTGAAGCGGACGCCGACGCGGTCAGTGCGGCGCCAGCGGACTTCCGCGCGATAAGCAATTCCATCGACCGGCACATAGAGCAGGAAATTGTCGGGAACCCGCAGAGTCGGGAGCGACCTTCAACTCGGCGCCGCCAGCATGCTGATTGCGCAAGGTGCAACTGACCTCGGAATTCTGGATGCCGGTGATGATCGTGCCGCCCTTGAGCACACGCTGGCGATGCTCGCGCTTGTGTTCGCCGGAATTCCCTTCGAGTGGTCGTGCAGTGTTCGTCATCGGTAAAACGCCAGAGCAGTCGAATCGAACTCTAGACGCAATAGCCGCAATAGCAAAGCATTCGTCTCCGGCGCCCGGTGACGTCTGGCCGGGCTGGCGCCCCTCGGCCGGTCAGCTCCAGATCAGGCGTATCCGTGCGGATCGGCGCAGAAATGGGCGATGATCTGGCAGAGGTCCGGCTCGTTGATCATGCGCACGGCCTCTGCCGAGCTTACCCATTTGCGGGTCCGCGCGCGCTTTTCCTTCCAGCGCTCGGCGACGCGGTCGACCTGCAGCGGAAAGACCAGCACCTCGCACGGCACTTCCTCGCCGGAAGCCAGCGCCTTGGCGTAGAAATAGCGGCCGGCCTCGAAATGCGAGACCGTGCCGCGCAATCCGGCTTCCTCGCCGGCCTCACGCGCCGCCGCCTCGCAAAGCGGCTCCCTGGCCTCTGGCCAGCCCTTGGGCAGCACCCAGCGGCCGGTGTCGCGGCTGGTGATCAGCATGATTTCGACGCCATTCCCGGCCTCTCGCCAGGGCAGGGCGGCAACCTGCAGGCGGCACGGCGCGGTGCCGAAGAGTCGCCGGACCCTTTCGACCAGGTGATTGTGCGTCGTTGGCCTCGTCAACATCGGAGAAGCTGCCCCAGCCTCCAGAATCATTTGCCGCCTGATGAATCTTACGACGTAATCTTGGGCATAAAAGTAAAAAATTTCACTCGGATTGGTTAAATTCCACCAAGGCGGGCCGGTTCCACGAAATATCGTGCCCGGCAATTCTCCTTGTGAAGCAAACGGGCGCTCGCCGAGGCAGGCTAGACAGAAAATGGCTTTCCGACGAATCAGCCGGCGTGGTCGTCGGCGATCGGCTTCTGGTAGGTAAAACCCATGTCCCAGGGAAAATAGATCCAGGTGTCCTGGCTGACCTCGGTGACGAAGGTGTCGACCAGCGGGCGGCCTTTCGGCTTGGCGTAGACGGTGGCGAAATGCGCCTTCGGCATCATCGCGCGCACGATGCCCGCCGTCTTGCCGGTGTCGGTGAGGTCGTCGATGATCAGCACGCCGGCGCCGTCGTCGGCGAGCAACGCCGGCGTGATCTCCTTCAGCACCTGCAACTGCCCCTGCGAGGTGTAGTCGTGATAGGAGGCGACGCAGACCGTCTCGATGACCCGGATGCCGAGTTCGCGCGAGATGATGGCGGCCGGAACCAGACCGCCGCGCGTGATGCAGACGATCGCCTTCCATTGTCCTTTGTTGGCGCCGGCAAGCCGCCAGGCAAGCGCGCGGGCGTCGCGGTGGAACTGGTCCCAGGAGACCGGGAAAGGCTTTTTCGGGAAGAGACATGGTCGCGCACTCCGCAGGCGCGCTGGCCGCGCGCAGTCACGATGGAATGCGCGCGGAATTAGCCGGAAAGCGCTGGTCTTGGCAAGGTGGCGGCAAGCGATGCCTGTGGACTTGAAGCGCGTCGCGCACTTTTGGGCGACATGCATTACCGCGACAGGAAGGCCGCAACCGGCACAGAGCGCAGCACCGTGCGCGTCACGCCGCCGAACAGAAGCTGGCGCAGCCAGGAATGGCTGTAGGCGCCGAGCACCAGAAGGTCGGCGCCGGTCTCAGCGATCCTGGTCTGGATGACGTCGTCGACCGAGATGCCGCCCGACTGCTGCACCGAGACGCTGACGGTCGCGCCATGCCGGGAGAGTGCGGCGGCGATTTCGGCGCCGGCGGCGTCCGGGCTCTCGTCCAGCGTCTCCGGCGGATCGATGACCAGTATGTCCGTCTTCTCGGCCTCGATGATGAAGGGCAGGGCGTCGAAGGCGGCGCGGGCGGCCTCCTTGCTGCCGTTCCAGGCCAGCAGCACGTGCTTGAAGGTGGTGACGAGCAGGGCCGGCATGCGGCACGACGAGCACCGGCCGGCCGGCATCGTAGACCAGCGTGTCGACGTCGGCGCTCGGGTCGCCGCCGGTGTCGCGCTGGGCGGCGATGACCAGGTCGGCGGCGCGGACGCTGGAGATGCCGGTCAGCGCGCTGTCGCCGGAAAAGCTCTCGAGGCTGCGCCATTCGAAGGACAGGCCGGACTTCTCGATGCGCTTGAGGAAGAGCGCCTGCAATTTCTCGGCCCGCTCCTGGTTCATTTCGGCGGAGACCTGCAGGAACTCGGTGTCGGGAAAGCCCGTGGCGGAGGTGTAGGGGACGGGAAGCGCCTCGGCATGGATGCCGATCGAGGTGGCTCTCGAAGCGCTCGGCGAGCGGGATGGCGCAGTCGAGCACGCGCTCGGCATCCTGTTCGTTCTGCAATATGGCGACGATGGTCTTGAAGCGCATGGGAATCCCTCAAAATCTGCTGGCGCTGGGTGCGCCCGAGGGAAACGTCAGAACGCCATGCTTGGTTCCGGGCCGCTCACGGCCCGGGGATCACGGATCGGTTGCGCCGGCGGCGATGCCGGCCACCATGGCCTCGACATCCTTGCGCGCCGCCTCCAGCGCCTCCTCGCTGCGGGCGCGCACGACGAGCTCGGTCCAGAACTTGCCGTCGCCATATTTCGGATAGGAGCCGATGATCGTGTCCGGATGCGCTTTCTGGATGTCGCCCAGCGGTCCGCCGATCAAGCCTTCGCCGAACGGGCAATGGACGGTCGGCCGAGAGCATCTTGGTGCCGGCCTTCAGCGTCGGCACGACATTGTCGAGCATGGCCTGGAAGATCGACGGCACGCCGGCCATGACATGGACGTTGCCGATGCGAAAGCCGGGCGCGATCGAGACCGGGATTGTCGATATGGTCGGCGCCGCGCGGCATGCGCGCCATGCGCTTGCGCGCTTCGGTGTATTCGATGCCGCGCGCGGCGTAGCTCGCTTCCAGCATGGCATAGGCCTTGGCGTCATATTCGCAGGGCACGCCGAAGGCCTTGGAGATCGAATCCGCGGTGATGTCGTCATGCGTCGGGCCGATGCCGCCGGTGGTGAAGACGTAGGTGTAGCGGGCGCGCACGGCATTCACCGCGGCGACGATCTCGTCCTCCTCGTCGGGAACGATGCGCACTTCCTTCAGGTCGATGCCGATCGCCGTCATGATGTCGGCGAGGTGGCCGATATTCCTGTCCTTGGTGCGGCCGGACAGGATCTCGTCGCCGATGACAAGCATGGCGGCGGTGACGATTTCAGGCATGAGGGGCTCCGGCAAGATGTCGCCTTGGGGAAGGCTGGGTCGCCTGAGATAGCGCGGCGGGCGACCGGCGGCAATGCGCCACGGATCGCGCGTCGATGGCCTTGCGGTGGCACCGGCGGCAGGTATGGTGCGGGGCGTTCGCTTCGGGTGAAAAATGCTTCTGTCTGTTTTGTCGTGGCTGTTCGGCGGCCTGCTGCTGCTGGCGGTGATCGTGGTCGCCGGCCTGGTTCTGGCGACATGGTGGATCGCCGCGAAGGCCGAAAGGCTGGTGCCGGCGAACGGCAAGTTCATCGAAATCGACGGCAACCGCATCCATTACGTCGAGACCGGCGAGGGCAGGCCGATCGTGTTCCTGCATGGGCTTGGCGCGCAGCTTCACCATTTCCGGCATACGCTGTTCGACCGTTTCGGCCCCGGCTACCGACTGATCGCGCTCGACCGCCCGGGCTCGGGCTATTCGCTACGGGCCAGCGGAGCGACTGGCCGGCTGCCGGAGCAGGCGCAAATGGTGCGGCGCTTCATCGAGGCGCTTGGGCTGGAACGGCCTTTGGTCGTCGGCCATTCGCTTGGCGGCGCTATCGTGCTGACCTTGGCGGTGGAACATCCCGAGACGATTTCGGGCATCGCCTTGCTCGCGCCGTTGACGCATCTGGAAACCAGGCGTGCGCCAAAAATTCGACCTGCTCTATGTTCCTTCACGCCTGTTGCGCTGGATCATGGCCTATACGGTGGCGATACCGTTAAGCTTGAAATACGCGGAGCCGACGATGAAATTCATCTTCGCGCCGCAGCCAGTTGCCGGCGACTACATGATCGCAGGTGGTGGCTGGCTCGGACTGCGGCCCGCCCACTATCCATGCGACTTCGACCGATGTCGTGGCGGTAGAACAGGATCTCGGCCGCATCGAGCAGCGTTATGGCGAGATCGCCATGCCGGCCGGCATCCTGTTCGGCACGGCCGACCGCGTCATTGGCATCGCTGTCCATGGCGAGCCGATGCGGGACAGGATCAAAGGGCTCGATTTCGAGGCTGTCGACGGGCTTGGACATATGCCGCAATTCGTCGAGCCAGAACGCGTCATCGCTTTCATCAAGCGCATTGCCGAGCGGGCGTTCATGGGCCGAACATCAACACAGCCTCACAACAATTTCACTGAACCTTTGGGCTGACTACCGGTTGTACTCCGCGCCGCACCTTTGCGGCAGAGACACGGAGTAAATATCAATGATCATGAAAATTCTTGCTGCATCGGCTTTGACCATCGGCCTCGCCACATCGGCACTGGCCCAGTCAGCCGAGTCAACGTCCGACAGTCATCACAATTGGCTATTCGGCAATGAGGACACGAGGTCTGTCGATCGAAACACCACCGGCAGCATAGCCGCGGGTGGCAATGCATCAGGCCTGAATACGCTTGGCAATTCCGGTCCGGTCGGTCCCTGCGCCTCCAACACGGCTGGACCCGACGCCAATGCCGGGCTGAACGTCAACGATCATTACTGCGGCAAGTAATCAACCGCTCTTGCGAGTGGCTGGCAGGATGCTCTCGGGGGGCATCCGCAGCCGCCGCAGTCACCAACACCGGGCTAATCGGAAACTTCGGTTTGCGGCCGATCCCGGCCATCGGCCAGTTCGTCATGCCAATTGCCGTCGGCGTCCTCGTACTGGATGCCGTCCGTGGTGCCGGCAATCTGCTGCTCGGCCGAAGCGATCTCGGCGGCGCGCAGCGCATCCTGATGGCTGGGGAACGTTTCCGAGAAGGTCGAGCCGACCTTGTAGGCCCAGCCGCCATCATGCTCGACGATCTTGTAAGTCAGCTTCGCCATGAAGTCCTCCGATTGAAAATGCCCCGCAATTCAATGCAGCTTGCTGTCGAGCAGCCTGTCGTCGGGAACCAGCACCTCCAATTCCTTGGCGGCTTCGATCAATGCCCGCCGCGCATCGGCGGTCGAGCGATAACCTTCCAGCACTTTGAGGCAAGTGTCGAGCGCATCACGATGCCGTGGGCCGCGGTTGAGCGGCCACACCGTCATCAGGCACTCCGCGGCTTCCCGCGTGCTGCGGATCTGGCGATATTTGCCGACATGGCCGAGTTCGACCACCACCGGCGTTTCAAAAGGTTTGCTGTCCATCATGGCCGCCAACGCAAAGCAGCCAATTTGGTTGCAATCGTGTCTGCCAGCGTGCGCCCAAACGTCTCAGTAGCCGCAATCCGACGCGATCAACCCGTTGTCGACGGAGTCGATCAACCCGCCGCCTTCATCCAGTGCCGCATCGTCGTTACCGAGCGGGCAAGCTGCGGCGCCGGGTGGATTTCCTCGCCAAAGGTGGCTGCCGCACGCCAGCCCCAGCGCGGATCTGCCAGGAAGGCGCGGGCCAGCGCCACCATATCGGCGCGGCCGTCGGCGATGATCATCTCGGCCTGCTGCGGATCGTCGATCAGGCCGACGGCGCGCGTCGGAATGTCGGCTCCCTTGCGCACGGCTTCCGCCAGATGCACCTGATAGCCGGGGCCTGACGGCAGCTTCTGCAATGGCGAATTGCCGCCGCTCGAACAGCAGAGATAGGCGACGCCCTCAGCCTTCAGCGCCTTGGCCACTTCGATCGCGTCGTCGACATCGAAGCCGCCATCGACCCATTCCTTCACCGACAGCCGCGCGCCGAGCATCAGCCCGGGCACGGCCTTCCGCACCGCCTTAGTGATCTCGACGACAAAGCGCATGCGGTTTTCCAGCGAGCCGCCCCAACGGTCGGTGCGCTGGTTGGACAGCGGCGACAGGAACTGGAAGATCAGATAGCCGTGCGCGGCGTGCAGTTCGATGAAATCGAAGCCGGCCCGTTCGGCCCGCCTTGCCGCCTCGGCGAAGCGTTCGATGAGTTGCAGGATCTCCTCCGTCCTCCAGCGCATGCGGCACCTGCCAGCCGGTGTCGTAGGCGACGGCCGAGGCGGAGACGACCGGCCAGGGATCCTGGTCGGCCGCAGCGGTCCGCCGCCTTCCCAAGGCCTCCTGTTGGAAGCCTTGCGGCCGGCATGGGCGAGCTGGGTGCCGAATTTCGTGCCGGGTGGGGCGACGCGCCTGGCCGCATCCAGCGTGCGCCTGGCCGCGGCCTCGTTGTCGTCGGAATAAAGCCCGAGGCAGCCATGCGTGATGCGGCCGCGCCGTTCGACGTCGGTCATCTCGACGGTGACCATGCCGGCGCCGGACATTGCAAGGTTCATCCAGTGGTGGAGGTGCCAGTCGCTGGCCGAGCCGTCCTCGGCGGAATACTGGCACATCGGCGCCACCGCGATGCGGTTCGGAAAGCTGAGGCCGCCAAGCGTGATCGGCTGGAAAAGCGATGTGGTCATCGAAAGCTCCTGGAGGGCGTACCCGCTATTTAGTAAGGCGATGCGGCCGGCGCCAGACACGGGGCAGTGAATGACCGCCCTGGACCCATGGCCGGCCCGATTGCATGAAAAGCGGTTCGCGGCTACGCCTCGTACGCGAGCAGGGGTTCATCGGAGTTCATCATGGAAGATCGCATTCGCATCCGTTCGGAGGAAGTGCTTTCCGATGACTGGGCGGTCCTGAAGAAGACCGTGCTCGACTATCGCCGCCGTGACGGGCAGTGGGAGACCCAGATCCGCCAGACCTACGATCGCGGCGACGGCGCGGTGATCCTGCCGTTCGATCCCGAGCGCTCGACGGTGCTGCTTGTGCGGCAGTTCCGCTATCCGGCCTATGTCACCGGCCATCGCGAGCCGCTGATCGAGGCCTGCGCAGGCCTGCTCGACGAAAACGACCCGGAAACCTGTATCCGCAAGGAAGCCGAGGAGGAACTCGGCTATCGTCTGAAGAACGTCGAGCGGCTGTTTGCCCCCTATATGAGCCCCGGCAGCGTGACCGAACGGCTCTGGTTCTTCATCGCCCGCTACACGCCCGCCGACCGCATCTCGGCCGGCGGCGGCGCACCGGAGGAAGGCGAGGACATCGAAGTCCTGGAAATGCCCCTTGATGACGCGCTGGCCGGTATTGCCGACGGCCGCATCGTCGACGCCAAGACGATCATCCTCATCCAGCACCTGAAATTACACCCAATCCCGGCCTGAAACGACTGCCTGTTTCAGCCCGCGCGTGCGCGGGACATCGAGCGCTTGAGGCTGCTCGGTTCTCGGATGCCGAGGCTCCCGCACAGCCTGTTGCAACCTCCGGAGCCCGTGTTTCGGAGGGGACACGTTCTCGTGCCTGTACGGAGGCGGTTGACGTTTTGGCGCGAAGCCCCGAAAAGCAACGGGCGCGGACGTGGCGGAATTGGTAGACGCAAGGGACTTAAAATCCCTCGATCTCTGATCGTACGGGTTCGATTCCCGTCGTCCGCACCACTATTCCTGGATGCCGCGGCTCCAACCAATGAGAATGCAGCCGAACGGCAGCCGGCGCGCAGGTCTCGCCGGCCGCTTGGCGAAAAGGCTTTCCACGGCTCTCCCAGGGGGCAGCGCCTTACTTGATATAAACCAGCACGTAGCGGTTCTTATAGGGCTGGTAATACTTTGTCCCGCATTTCCAGACCACGATGCCGCCGCTGTACGTGGTCTTCACGCATCCTTTGGGCAGGGTCGTGATGTAGATGGTCGTTCTCTGGATCACGACCGCCTTTGCTTCCGCCGGACTGACGAGGCGGAACCCCAAAAAGCCGCCCAAGCTGTTGCCGGCCACCGAAAAGATCGCGAGCATGCCGCAAATGGCGACCGCGCGACAGAACAAGCTGCGACTGATCATAAGCTTTCCCCTTCCTCTCCATGCCGCTCCGGCAATCTACCAGCCACGCGCAAAGCCTCAAAGGATTTTAAAATCCCTCGATCTCTGATCGTAAGGGTTCGATTCCCGTCGTCCGCACCAATTCCTGGCGGCTAGTCGCGCATAACAAGGGGAAAACGCCACGTCGGGGTTTTGTTGCGCAGTTGCTAATATTAGGCTTGACCCAGCCGGCTTGCCCCCCAAGCCGGTTAGGCCCGGCAGCCAGTCAATCTCACCCCAACGGGCTGTCGGGCCGCTGCTGTTGTACTTCGCAGCTCAGGCAGCACTCAATCAGATTGGCCGTTACCCGCGCCCAGCGACGAGGAAGAGCGGCACAAGGTCAGACCTTTCGCGATGGTGGATGCTCAGAACTTGTAGCTCAAGTTGATGCCGACCGTGTTCAGCTTCACCTTCTGGTCGCGATCGACAAAGGCGTCCGGCGCGTCAAAGTGCTCGGAGCGGAAATCGTAGTAGCGATACTGGGCGCCGACGACGAATTGGTCGGTCAGCGCGTAGTCGACGCCGGCGCCAACGGTCCAGCCGACACTCGTGCGCGTGCGTGGCGAATGACGTGCCTGCGTTCTGCGACGTTTCGATGCCGGCGAAGGCGATGCCGCCGACACCGTAGAGCAGGAAGCGGTCCATGGCGTAGCCGGCCTTGGCGTTCACCGATCCGAGCCACTTGATGTCGGTGCCGAATGTGTTTCCAGGGCCGAGTTCAGTCGTGCCGTCAATGGAGGCGTAGTTGAGTTCGGCCACGGCGCCGATCACGGCCTGGTCGAACTGCCAGAGGCCGGCGACATGGCCGCCGATGAAACCGCCGTCGAGGTCGGGCGAGGCGGAAAATGGCTCGCCTTCCGTTCCCGATATGTCGGAGCTGGCCCCAGCCATAGCCGGCCTGCAGACCGGCATAGTAGCCGGTCCAGTCGAAGCCTGGCGCTGTCATCGGCAGGTCGGTGCATCAGGTCCGCGGCGAAAGCCGGCGCGCACATGAGGGCAAGAAAGCCGGCACTGGCAAGCGTCAAACGACGCATCGAGCTCTCCGAAATGGCGGTTCAGAAAATCCCTAGGTTGCAGGGTAGCCCTATTCGCCGCAAAACGGAATCCCCTTGTTCAACAATCGAAATCCGCCTGTCGGCGCAAGAGTGCCCTATTTGGCGTCGATGAAATCCAGCGCCGCCTGGCTGTATTCGTCCGGCGCCTGCAGCATGGCGAAATGACTGGCGTTGGGCAGGATGATGAGCTTGGCGCCCGGAATGGCGGAGGCCATGTATTCGGTGTGTTCGCGCTTGATCGCCTCGTCATGATCGCCGGCGACGATCGCCGTCGGCGTGGTGATCTTGCCGAGCTGTTCCTTGGTCCAGGCCGGCTCCGACTCCCACATGTGGCTGATCTGCGCCACGAAGGCATCGTACTGGTCCGGCGTCTTCGACATCTTCTTGTAGTCGCGGCCGGAGCGGTCGATGTAGGCGGCAAAGGTCTTGTTGGTCATCACGCCCGGATCGACGCCATCGGTGGTGACATTGGCGGCTTGCGCAAACAGCCTCGTCAGCCGTTCCGGATGATGCAGCGCGATGTCGATACCGATAATGCCGCCATCGCTCCAGCCGACAAGAGCGGTCTTGTCGATCTTGAGATAGTCGAGCAGCGCCAGATAGTCCGACGCCATGAGGTCGTAGCCATAAGGCTGCTCGGTACGGGTCGAGCGGCCATGGCCGCGGCTGTCGGCGACGATCACCTTGTGGGTTTTGGAAATCGTCGCCACCTGGCTGGCCCAGATGTCGGCGTGGCCAAGGCCGCCATGGATCAGCAGCATCGGGTCGCCCGCGCCGAAAACGGCGTAGTACATCTGGATGCCATTGACCGGCGCATAGCCGCTCTGATCAGGTTTGGGCATGGCCGCCGGCTCCGGCAAGGTCTGCCAACGTTCCTCGGCAGGTGCAAAAGCGGTCGAGCTCAGGAACAGGATGAGGACGGCGAACACTTTCCAGGAACGGGTCATCTTCCCTCTTACGGTTCCGGCATTGCGTTTTAGTCGGATTAGTCAACAAGCTCGGCCCTGGCCACGAGCGACGGCTCATATCGGCGGGTTGCGCGTTCGATCCTCCAGGTCGCGCTGTTTCTCCAGAGGCGATGCGAGCCGGTTGAAGGCATGTTCGGCCAGCATGGAGCCGGCGACGAAGATCAGGATCGGCGCCAGCCACATCCAGAACGAATGCAGGGTGAAAAAGGCCAGGCCGGCCAGGCATGCCGACAGCACGCAAACCGCAAATCGGATCGTCTGTGCCATGGTCCACACCAATCGAGACAGTCGCCAGAGGTGAGCCCAATTTAGAGCATTTCGGCTTGCCGGAGGAGCCGATCATGAAACGGTTCTGCATCAAGCACAATCTGGCTTTGCCAAGCTGGTCAAAGCCGCGCCGGATTGGCACAGTCGGGCAAACAGGAGTCCCCAATGGCGAAGCAGCGCGAACACCACGAAACCAAAGCCCTGGACCGAGATGGCGACGCATCTGGTCGATGTCGCCATGGGACGCAAGCCGGCCGATCTCGTCATCCGCAACGGGCGCTGGGTGAATGTCCATTCCGGCGAGATCATCGCCGGCACCGATATCGCCATTGCCGGCGGCCGCTTCGCCTATTGCGGGCCGAATGCCGGCCACGCCATCGGGCAGGGCACCAAGGTGGTCGATGCCGGCGGGCGCTATCTGGTGCCCGGCCTTTGCGACGCGCACATGCATGTCGAGAGCGGCATGGTGACGGTGACCGAATTCTGCCGCGCCGTCATCCCGCACGGCACCACCTCGATGTTCATCGACCCGCATGAGATCGCCAATGTGCTCGGCCTTCCCGGCGTGCGGCTGATGCATGACGAGGCCGTCGCCATGCCGATCAACGTGCATGTGCAGATGCCGTCCTGCGTGCCGTCGGCGCCGGGGCTGGAGCATGCCGGCGCCGAACTGACGGTCGCCGATGTCGCCGAAGCGATGACCTGGGAAAACATCATCGGGCTCGGCGAGGTGATGAATTTCCCCGGCGTCGCCGCCAACGATCCGGTGATGTCGGGCGAGATCGCCGCGACGGTGAAGGCGGGCAAGACGGTCGGCGGCCACTATGCCTCGCGCGACCTCGGCCTGCCGTTCCACGGCTATGTCGCCGGCGGCCCGGAGGACGACCATGAGGGCACGCGCGCCGAGGACGCCATCGCCCGCGTGCGCCAGGGCATGAAGGCGATGCTGCGGCTGGGCTCGGCCTGGTACGACGTCGCCTCGCAGATCAAGGCGGTGACGGAGAGCGGGCTCGATCCGCGCAATTTCATCCTGTGCACCGACGACAGCCATTCCGGCACGCTGGTCCATGAAGGCCATATGGACCGGGTGGTGCGCCACGCCATCCAGCAGGGGCTGAAGCCGGTGACGGCGATCCAGATGGCGACGCTCAACACCGCCCAGCATTTCAAGCTGGAGCGCGAGATCGGCTCGATCGCGCCGGGACGGCTCGCCGACCTGCTGATCGTCTCGGATCTCGCCGCGATGACCATCGACGAGGTCTATGGCCGCGGCGTTCGGCTGGCCAAGGGCGGCAAGCTCGATATCGATATTCCGGCCTATGACTATCCGAAGACGGCGAAGAACACGGTCAAGCTCGGCAAGAAGCTCAAGGCGCAGGCGATTTCGACATCGCGGCTCCCAAGGGCGCCAACGAGGTGCGGGTGCGGGTCATCGGCGTCATCGAGAACCAGGCGCCGACGCGGGCGCTGGAGGCCGATCTGCCGGTCGAGGACGGGCTGGTCGCCATGGACCGGCGCAACGATGTCTGCCAGATCGCGCTGGTCGAGCGCCACCGGGGTACGGGCGGCGTCACCAACGCCTTCGTCTCCGGTTTCGGCTATATGGCAGACTGCGCCATGGCCTCCAGCGTGGCGCACGATGCCCACCACATCATTTGCGTCGGCACCAACAAGGAAGACATGGCGCTGGCCGTCAACCGGCTGGGCGAGGTCGGCGGCGGCGTGGTGCTGTTCTCCAAGGGCAAGGAACTGGCGCTGGTCGAAATGCCGATCGCCGGGCTGATGTCGGACGAGCGGGCGGAAATCGTCGCGGCCAAGGCGGAGAAGCTGACCGAGGCGATGCGCAAGATGGGCTGTTCGCTGAACAACGCCTATATGCAGCACTCGCTGCTGGCGCTGGTCGTCATCCCGGAACTCAGGATTTCCGATGTCGGCTTGGTCGATGTCACGACGTTCCAGAAGGTCGACCTTTTTATCTGAGAACCAGGCGGCGCGACTTTACTGTCCGCCGGTGGCGATGGTCAGCACCTTGAAGGGGGTGGTGATGACGACTTCGGCCATGGAGCCGACAGCCTTGCCAATGCCTTGGCCGATATTGTCGAACTCTGCCGAGTTGGGTTCATTCGATCGCAAGGCGGCCGGTGTGCGCAGCCGGTCACCCAGCAATTGCACCAGGATCGGGTTGTCGGCGAATTTGGCGTGGTTCAGGCGGTCGCCGCCCTTGGTCTTGGTCAGATCCGCCACGACCACGCCATAGCTGGCGAGGTCGGCCGCATTGCCGTAGTCGCCGACGCGTGGCTTGTCGCCCGAGATGATGGAAGACAGTTTCAACGCGCGGTCGTCTCCCGAAAGCAGGATGGCGAACGGCTTGTCGGGCTTGCCGTAGCGGATCATCTGCTTCTTGAAGACGTCGACGTCGATGTCGGGCGAAGCCAGGACGACGTAGCCGAGCTTGCCGTCGAGATCGCGGTCGCCGGTGATGGCGAGCTGGCGCAGCGCCTCCATCGTCAGCCAGGTTCCCATCGAATGGGCGATGATGTCGATGCTCTTGACCCGCGTCTTTGCAAGCATGCGCAGCGTCGCCTCGAGGTCGTCGCGCGCGGCGGTCGGGCTGTCCTTGTCGTAGATGTAGCCGGTGGTCTTGGCGCTCGACGCCCATGAGAAAAGCACCGGCGTGCCCGGATATTTGGTGTCGTGCGCGATCTGCGTCAGCCGGTAGACGCCATCGTCGAAGCCGTTGTTGAAGCCGTGCACGAACACCAGGGCGCGGTCGCCACTCGTGGCGATGTTGGCGCCGACCGCCTTGGCGAATTGCGGTGCGCCCTCGTAGTGGATGACGTCGGTCGCGGTGAATTGTTTGGCCGGGTTGCAGTCGGCCGAACCCTTGGCGCGCTCGATGGCGCCGACATGATGGACCTTGGGCACGGTGACGTCGACGCGGGCGTAGCTGGTGGTCAGCGAGCGGTCGCCGTCGAACACCTGCCGCGGATCCTTGGTGGCTTGCTGGCGGGTGGTGGCGACGAAGATCTCATGGGTGGCCGCGATGTCGGAGGCAGGCGCGGCGACCGTCGTCTTGTTGAGCAGGTCGTGCGTGTTGCGGCCGGCGCAGCCGGCAAGCAGCGAGCGCGAATGCCACGAATAGGAAGCTCTTCGAACGCACGGTCACACGCGGGCTCCCGCTGGTGACGCCATGCTCACGGCGTCTGTGCCCATTCGATAAAGGCAGAGTGCGGCCCGGTCCAGTTCAAAGTGAGCTGAGCGCGGGCGCGAAGCCGCAAGTACTGCGGGGCCAGCCTCATTGCCCGAGCAGGTTGATGCGGTCGGTCACTGTCCTGGTCGCTGGCGAAGCCGTCATCCTCGCGCAGCCGCTGGCCGATCATCTTCACCAGTTCGGGATTGTCGGCGAATTTGGTGTGGTTGAAGCTGTCCGATTCCCTTGACGCTTGGAGAGATCGACGACGGTCACGCCATAGGCGGCGAGGTCGGCAGCGTCCTTGTAGTCGCCGACGCGCGGCCGCGCAGCCGGCGATCAGGCCGGACAGCCTCAGCGCGCGGTCGTCGTCGGAGAGCAGCAGGATGAACGGCTTGTCCGGCTTGCCGTAGCGGCGCATCTGGCTCTTGAACACGTCGACGTCGATATCGGGCGAGGCCAGCACCACGTCGCCGAGCTTGCCGCCGAGATCGCGGTCGCCGGTGATGGCGAGCTGGCGCAGCGTCTCCATGGTGACCCAGGTTCCGAGCGAATGCGCGACGATATCGATGCGCCGCGCGCCGGACTGCGCCAGCATCCGCAGCGTCACTTCCAGCTGGTCGCGGGCCGCACTGGCGCTTTCCTTGTCGTAGACATAGTCGGTGGTCTTGGCGCCCGACGCCCAGGAAAACAGCACCGGCGTGCCCGGATAGCCGGAATCGTGGACGATCTGGGTCAGCCGGTAGACGGCGTCGTCGAAGCCGGTGTTGTAGCCATGGACGAAGACCATGACGCGGCCGCCGCGCGCGGCGATGTCGGCGCTCAGCGCGCTGGAGAATTTCGGCTGGGCGTCGTAGCCGACAACCTCGGAGGCCATGAAATATTTGGCCGGGTCGTTGGACTTGCCGCGTGAGCGCCGCTCGATCTGGCCGGTCTGGTGGATTCCCGGAACGGTGACGTTGACGCGGGCATAGTTCAGCGTCGCCGAGCGCTCGCCGTCGAAAACCTTGTTGGGATCGTCGGATTTCTTGCGGGTCGTGGCGATGAAGATCGAGTGATTGCCGGCGATTTCCGTCACCGGCGTGGACACGACGGCGCTGCCGAGCAGTTCCTCGGTTTTGCGGCCGCCGCAGCCAGCAATCAGCAAGGCAAGGGCAAGGATGCAAATCGTCTTCAAACGCACTTCTTGAAATTCCACTCCGGCCAAAGGCCATCACCCTCCGCGACACCTCCCGGACAGGCGAAGTGCGGCGGAAGTAAGTCGTGTCCAGCCGAAATGCGATCAGCGCCGGGCGACGGCCATCGCAGTGTTGCGCGAAAGCCAATACGGCGGCAGGAAGGCCGGAATGTTGGAGAAGGGCAGTATCTCGGGCTTCAGCCGGATGCCGAGCACATCCACCATGAAGGCGCGGCGCGCCTCGATGCGGCGCCAGGCTTCCGGGTATCGCGCCGCGATCTCCTCGCGCAGTGCCTCGTCGGCAAGCGCGATGCCGTCCTCGATGTTGGTGGTGAAATAGTCCGTCCCGGTCGCCGGGATGATGTCGACCTGCAGCGCCATGCCCGATTGCAGCTTGATCTCGGAACCCGAAAACACCGGCGAATGCATCCATTCGTCGATATGGACGAGATGACCGGGATTGAGCGTAACGCCGAAGAACGGATCGCCGATGCGGTCATGCACTGCCTTCCACAAAGCGCCGCCGGGAACGCCGATGCCGACCGTCTCGTACCAGTCGACGACGGCGGAGAAATAGGGCGCGACCAGTTTTTCGACATAGTCGCGGATGGCTGGCGGCAGATCAGCCGCACTTTCGGCCAGAAAGCCGGCACGGGCATTGAGCGAGCCCTGGATGCCATAGGCCATGGTGATCGGGTCACCGCGCTTGATGACGTCGAGGCGGGGGCTCGGCAGGCCATAGGGCGCCCGCTTGCCGGCCGACAGCATCGGATGGCAGCACAGGGGCAGGCCGTTGATGCCCATCAGCCGCGCCGCCTGCAATTCGCTCATGCCGGGTTCGATGCCCCTGAGCACGTTGCGCAGGCCTTGCGAGGAAAAGGTCGCGGCGAATTCGAAGGCGGCCAGCTGGTCGGCCTCGTTGATGGCGCGCAGGCCGTCCGCCGGGTTCATCAGCAAGGTTGGCGGCGTTGACCACCGCGCCCTTGTCGCCGGCAAGCGTGCGCAGCGTGTCGGCGATGAAGGAAGGCAGGTCGAGCGCCGTCTCGCCAAAGCCGGCATCGCCGGCGCCGAACGGCTTCCAGCCGATGGCGCCGATCTTCTGGCCGGCTTTCAGGCCGCAAGCGGCAAGGATATCGGGCAGCGCAGCGGAGCGGTCGCGCGGCTGCGCCGGCAGCGAGAAGGTCTGGTAGAGGACGCGCTCATAGGGCCCGTCGCAGATCTCGGCATAGCCCCAGCCCTCATTGCCGACGAGAAGTTTTGGCTGCTCTGCCGGGAAGGATGACCAGCAGCGTCTCCTCGAAACGGGGATCGTAGCCTGAGAGATAGGCGACATTGGCGGCATGTTCGCGGTCGCCATAGACGACGAAGGCATCGAAGCCTGGCCTTGAGCCGCGCGCCAGCCAGAGCTTCGATGCGCGCCTCGTAGGTGGTTCGCGGGAGCAGCGGCATCACCGTCGGCTCGCCGAATTCCGGCAATGACATGGTCTTTAGGGCGACGGCCGAAACGGGCATGGATGGCTCCAATGGATTTCTGCTGGCGCGTTAAGGCGGCCGCACGGCATCGGTGGCCGCAAACAGCGATTTGTGCAATAGGCTTCGCGTTCGAACCATTCGATCCAGAGGTGACGGCGCCATGAACAGTTTCTCCTCCCGCGTCGCCGCCGCCGCCACTGCGATCCGCCAGATCTTTCCGGAAACGCCGCTGCAGGAAAACGACTATCTGTCGAAGAAGACCGGGGCGCGGGTGCTGCTGAAGCGCGAGGATCTGTTCGCCGGTGCGCTCCTACAAGATCCGCGGCGCCTTCAACTTCTTCCGCAAGGCGCTCGCCGCCGGCAACGATGCCGAGCTTTTCGTCTGCGCCTCGGCCGGCAATCATGCGCAGGGCTTTGCTTTCGTCTGCCGCCATTTCGGCAAGAAGGGCGTCGTCTTCATGCCGGTGACGACACCGCAGCAGAAGATCGACAAGACGCGGCTGTTCGGCGGCGAGTTCGTCGAGATCAGGCTGGTCGGCGACTTCTTCGACGACTGCTACCGCGCCGCCTTCGAATTCACCGAAAGTGCCGGCGCGCATATGGTGCCGCCCTTCGACCACAAGGACATCATCGAGGGGCAGGCGACCGTCGCCTATGAGATCGCCGACCAGATGCCCGGCGCGCGCATGCCCGACATCATCATGCTGCCGGTCGGCGGCGGCGGCCTGGCCGCCGGCGTCACGCATTATTTCGCCGACCAGAGCCGCGACACGCGCTTCGTCTTCTGCGAGCCGGCCGGAGCGCCGAGCCTGAACGAAAGCCTCGCCAGCGGAAAGCGGATCAAGCTCGCCAAGGTCGACAATTTCGTCGACGGCGCCGCGGTCGCCGAAATCGGCCGCGAGCCGCTGCGCCACCTCAAGGAGTTTGCCGCCGATGCCGTGCGGCTGATACCGGAGAACCGGCTCTGCGCCACCATGATCGAGATGCTCAACGTCGAAGGCGTGGTGCTGGAGCCGGCCGGCGCGCTGGCGATCGATGCGCTGAAGGATTTTTCGCGGAAGGAGATCCGCGGCAAGACCATCGTCGCGGTCGTTTCGGGCGGCAATTTCGATTTCGAGCGGCTGCCCGACGTCAAGGAGCGGGCGCTGCGCTTCGAGGGACTGAAGAAATACTTCATCATCCGCTTCCCGCAGCGGCCCGGCGCGCTGCGCGACTTCCTCGAAATGCTCGGGCCCGACGACGACATCGCCCGCTTCGAATATCTGAAGAAATCGGCGCGCAATTTCGGTTCGGTGCTGATCGGCATCGAAACCAAGGACCGGCGCAATTTCGACTTGCTGAAGGCCAATTTCGACGCCGAGGGCGTCCACTATCAGGACATCACCGACAACGAGACGCCTGGCCGGGTTCATCATATGAGCGGGCCGGAATGAGCGATAAAGGGACGGTTTTCGTCGCGCTGTTTTCCGGCATCAATGTCGGCGGCAACCGCATCGTCAAGATGGCGGAGTTGCGGGCCTTCTTCGAGGAACTCGGCTTTTCCGACGTCGCCAGCTATGTGCAGAGCGGCAACGCCGTCTTCCGGGCGAGGAAGGGCGACGCAGCCAGCCTGACCAAACAGCTGGAAGCAGCCTTCGAGAAGAAATGGGGCTTTTATTCGCGCATCATGGTGCGCGACCTCGGCCGGTTCGAGCGGCTGGTGAAGCGAAAACCCCTATCCGCAGGTCGCCGGCGATCCGACCAAGCTCCATGCCTATGTGCTGGAGCGCGAGCCGACCGCCGTGAGAGATCGCACGGCTCGCCGAAAAATGCACCGGCCCGGAAAGCTTCGAGATCAAGGGCGACGTGCTCTACCTGCACGCACCGGACGGGCTGGGCAAATCGGTGTTTGCCGGACTGATCCCACGTGTGCTGAAAGTGCCCGCCACCGCGCGCAACTGGCGCTCGGTGCTGGCGCTGCTGGAAATGGCCGGTGGGGCGGGCAGCACCGGCTGACCGCTAGTCTAGGCCGCCGGAGCCTGTTTCCAGTCGAAGGTCAGTTCCTCGCGGAAGGCAAAGCGCTTGATGTGGTCGGCGACGACTGCTTCCAGGCGCTCGAGCGAACCGCCTCATCCGATCGTCACCGCGATGTGCAGGGCGGCTGCATCGGCGTCGATGAACGGTGCGGCCCATGCGAGAGGTCGATGGTGCCATGGTTCGGGTCGAACTCGACGGGGAATTTGTGCGCCCAATGTTTGCAAAGCTGCTGCAGGTAACGGCTGGCATAGGCGGTGGCGACATCGACACGGCTGGTCGGCATGAAATGACTTCTCCTGGAGGGAGGCGCTCGTTGCTTGATGTCGCGCCAGCCTTGCGAAGCTGGCGCGACAGCCAGGTAAATAGGTGCCGTCATGCGAAACGGCAAAGGCGGCCGGCGTGTCCGCGCGGCCGCCATCCGCTCAAGATGGCGTGATCGCTACCAGCTGCCGGTGTTGGGCATCGAAGCCCAGGGCTCGGCCTTGGGCTTGGCCGGGCCCTTCTGCAGCAGCTCGAACGAGATGCCGTCCGGCGACCTGACGAAGGCCATGTTGCCGTCGCGCGGCGGCCGGTTGATGACGACGCCATTGTCCATCAGATGCTGGCAGGTGGCATAGATGTCGTCGACCTCATAGGCGAGGTGGCCGAAATTGCGGCCGCCCTTGTAGTCTTCCGGATCCCAATTGTAGGTCAGCTCGATCAGCGGCGCCTTGTCGGCGATGCCGCTCTGCTCGTCCTCGGAGGCGGCAAGGAAGATCAGCGTGAAGCGGCCCTGCTCGTTTTCGTAGCGGCGCACTTCCTTCATGCCGAGCTTGTTGCAGTAGAAATCGAGCGAGACATCGACGTCGGCGACGCGGACCATGGTGTGCAGATAGCGCATGTGATTTCCTCGGGGATATTTGGGTTGCGGGGCAACATAGGGTCCACCCCGCCGAGGGCAACGAGCATCGGACTGAAAATGCGGTCGCCGGTTTTGGAAAAGTCGGATTGCTCTGACAAAAGCGTTGGAGCAAGTGGTTGCCAATTCGCAAATTGCCGACCGGTTGAGGCCTGGACAGATCGTCATTGCGCGGCAGCAACGCCGGCAAACAACAAATCAGCTATTCCTGTATCCAACCGTGAAAAAAGGCACGTCAGGTCTTGCACACCCCGGAAGCGGCGGTGTTAATCTGATGTCAAGAATCAGTTGCGGTGTTCTTGAAAAAAAGGGGGCGTTCTTATGGGGGATAGGGCCTCTTTCACGAGGCGGGATGAGAAGCCTTGACGACGCCCTGACGCGCGACAGTGGCGGCGATACCGCCGATCTTGTCGAAATCGCCGGCGCCATCAAATGGTTCGACGTGGCCAAGGGCTACGGCTTCATACTTCCCGATGACGGTTCTTCGGGCGACATCCTCCTCCATGTGACCTGTCTTCGAAAGGACGGTTTCCAGACTGCATCTGGAGGGCGCGCGCGTCGTGTGCCTTGTCAAGCAGGGCGACCGCGGCCTGCAGGCGTTCCGGGTGCTGTCCATGGACACCACCACGGCGGTCCATCCTGCCGAGATGCAGGAGCAGCGCACCCATGTGTCGGTGACGCCGGAAAGCGGTCTCGAACGGGCGCTGGTGAAGTGGTTCAACCGCACCAAGGGCTTCGGCTTCCTGACCCGCGGCGAGGGCACCGAGGATATTTTCGTCCATATGGAGACGCTGCGCCGCTACGGCATCACCGAGCTCAGGCCCGGACAGGTCGTGCTGGTGCGTTTCGGCCGCGGTGACAAAGGCCTTATGGCTGCCGAGATTCACCCCGATATGGGCACGTTGCCGGTCGCGCACTGAGGACTTGTCGTATTCGGCCGGCCTGCAAATGGCTGCTCGGCCCGACAGAATTCGCACCTTGGAGCCTGGTCCATCTCTTTCCTTGATTTTCTTGGTTTCACCACGATCTTATCCGAATACCTGAGACCATTATCTCGGGATCATGGTTTTCGGTCGAGGAATATGAATGGCGCACAGGAACTGGCTGACAGCGGGCGCGCTGTGCGTCATCGTTGCCGCGGCCGCCGGCGCCTACTTCTATTCGGGCAGCCGACCGCATCCAGCAGACGATCGCTGGCGGCCAGGCGATGATCCTTCCCGTCGATCCGACGCCGCTGGTCGTGGCGACGAAAGGCGGAGAGCAAGTCCTTTTCCATCGAAATCGCCGACACCGACCGACGAGCGCGAGGCCGGCCTGATGTTCCGCAAGGACATGGCCGACGATCATGGCATGCTGTTCGTCTTCGAGAGCCGAAGCAGGTCGGCTTCTGGATGCAGAACACGCCGATGCCGCTCGACCTGATCTTTGTCGGCCAGGACGGCAAGGTCCGCGCGATCAAGCAGGCGAGCCGTTCTCCGAGGCGGTCATCTCGCCAGGCGTGCCGGTGCGCTTCGTGCTCGAGCTCAAGGCCGGCACGGCCGCCAAAAACGGCATCGCGTATGGCGATCTGTTGCGCCATCCGGCTGTCGGCACGGCACCCGGGCCGGGCGTGCCGCCGGCTGGACAAGGGCGATGCGCCAACGCCCGGCGCCGGTTGAGTCGGTGTCGATGCAGTTCTTTTCCCATGACGGCTTCGACCTCGCCTTCCTCGACCGCCAGCCGGCGTCGGGCGCATGGCGATCCGGTGCTGATGATCCACGGCTTTGCCTCCAGCCACTATGTCAACTGGGTGTCGCCGGGCTGGTTCAAGACGCTGAACGATGCCGGCTACCGCGCCATCGCCTTCGACAATCGCGGCCATGGTTCGTCGTCGAAGAGCTATGACGAGGCCGACTATACGCCGGCCAAAATGGCCTCGGATGCGGCAGCGCTGCTCGACCATCTCGGCATCGAGCGCGCGCATGTCATGGGCTATTCGATGGGCGCGCGCATCTCGGCGTTCCTGGCGCTTGTCCGACCCGGACAAGGTGGCGACGCTGGTCTTCGGCGGGCTCGGCATCGGCATGGTCGACGGCGTCGGCGACTGGGATCCGATCGCCGAAGCATTGCTTGCCGACGATCCGGCCGCCACGCAGCCATCCGCGCGGCCGCTCGTTCCGCGCCTTCGCCGACCAGACGCGCAGCGACCGCCGGGCACTGGCCGCCTGCATCGCCACGTCGCGCGAATTGCTCAGCGAGGACGACATGGCGCGCATCGCCCAGCCGACGCTGGTTGCCGTTGGGACGAAGGACGACATCGGCGGTTCGCCGGACGAACTGGCGGCGCTGATGCCGAACGCCAGGGCTTTTCACATCGAGGGCCGCGACCATATGCTGGCGGTCGGCGACAAGAGCTTCAAGCAGCGCGTGCTGGAGTTTTATGCCGAAAACCCGCTTTGAAGCAGCGGCGGCCCCGATGTCATCCGGGTGCCGTACCCGTCAGCCTCGGACCCGAATTGCCATGGTCGATCTTCTCGTCACCTATATGGAGATGCGCGCCGCCGTCCGGCGACGCCTTTGCGGCCCCGCGCCGGGTGCGATGGTTGCGCACGAAACGCTCGATATCGCCGGCTATATCAGCCTCTACCGCGCCGTCGGCGAGCCTGTGCAGTGGGATCAGCGGCTGCGCATCGGTTCAGGTGAGCTCGAGCGCCTGCTCGCGCTTCCATCGACGCATATCCATGTCCTGCGCGTGGATGGCGAGGCGGCCGGCCTGTGCGAATTCAACGGCGTCGGCCAGCCGGACGTCGAGCTGGCCCATTTCGGGCTCGTTCCCGATTTCCAGGGCCGCAAGCTCGGTCCGTTCCTGCTCGACCGATCGCTTCGCGCCGTCTGGTCGCATGCGGCCCAAAGGCTCTGGCTGCACACCGACACCTTCGACCACCCAGCGCGCAATCGGTCTACAGGCGTGCAGGGTTCAGGCCCTTTTCGCAGCGCATGGAGACATTTCCGGATTGCAGCGACATCGCTTAGCGGTTCAAGCGCCGCGATCGATCGCGCCATGTTCGCCTGGCCTGCGGTTCGAACCGCTGCCGGAATTCCTCGGTGTGGAAGATATGCGGGCGGGCGAGGAAATTCTTCAGCACCGCGCCGCGGCCGGCGCGCCACATCGGTTCCTCGACCCAGTGCATATTCGCGCCGGACCGCGCTGTTCATAGGCGTCGAACGCCTCCGGCGCGGCACCGAGGATCGACAGGTCCATGTCGAGGAACAGCGCGGCGTCGCCGATGAAGTGCTCGTCGCCAAGGCTTTGAAGGCTCGGCAGTTCGTGCGTGGCGGTGGCGACGATCATCGTGCCGATACGGCCAAGACGTTCCGGATCGGTGCGGCCGGCGAGTTTTTCCTCGGCAAGAGCTGCACTCTGTGCCTCGTTGTCCTTGGCCCGGCTGTCATAGATTGCGTCGTGGAACCAGATCGCCGCTTCGACGGCCTCAGGGTCGTGCAGCGAAGCGCGATAGTGCCTGGCCAGCGCCAGCATCGCCTCGATATGGGCGAGGTTGTGATAGTGCCGGTCCGGCGCCTGATAGAGCGCGGAAAGCTGCGCGCTTCAGCGGCTCGTCGATCAAGGGTTCGTTTTCCATGGCGGCTTGAATTTCCGTGAACCAAATCCATTTGACAAAGCACTAAGGAAAATTGAGTTCAATCGTGCTATGATCTGGCTTATATGTGCGGCCGGAGACAACAAGCCGGCAGGCCGGAGACCGTCGATGAACAGCATTACGATTGCCCGCCCCAGCATGGTGCAGCCGGTCGATCCGATCTGGCGCTCGATCCGCGACGAGGCGATGGAAGCGGTCAACCGCGATCCGCTGCTGGCGGCGTTCCTCTATTCGACCATCCTCAACCAGGAAAGCCTGGAGGAAGCGGTCATCCACCGGCTGGCCGAGCGGCTCGACCATCAGGACATCGGCTCCGACCTCATCCGCCAGACCTTCAAGTCGATGCTGGCCGACGACAAGGACTGGTCGACGACGGTGCGCGTCGACATCCAGGCCTATTACGACCGCGATCCGGCCTGCGACCGCTTCATCATGCCGGTGCTCTATTTCAAGGGTTTTCACGCCATCCAGACGCATCAGGCTGGCGCATTGGCTGTGGAACCAGGGCCGCAAGGATTTCGCGCTCTATCTGCAGAGCCGCTCGTCCTCGGTGTTCCAGACCGACATCAATCCGGCCGCCCGCATCGGCAAGGGCATCTTCATCGACCATGCCACCGGCCTCGTCGTCGGCGAGACGGCGGTGATCGAGGACGACGTGTCGATCCTGCACGGCGTGACGCTGGGCGGCACCGGCAAGGCCGGCGGCGACCGTCATCCGAAGATCCGCTACGGCGTGCTGATCGGCGCCGGCGCCAAGATCCTCGGCAACATCGAGGTCGGCCATTGCTCGAAGATCGCGGCCGGCTCGGTGGTGCTGTCGCCGGTGCCGCACAACAAGACGGTTGCCGGCGTGCCGGCGCGCGTCGTCGGCGAGACCGGCTGCGACCAGCCTTCGCGCCAGATGGACCAGCTTCTGCCGTCGCAGACGATGGACCAGGTCGTCAGCTTCGACATCTGATTTGCGCGATCCGGCGTGCCGCGGCTGAAGTCCGGCTGCCGGCGCTGTTGCCCGCTTAGTTCTCGCGTTCATATCCAGCCGGCTTGCCTTTACATCGCCATCGTCGGCGTGCCAGAAGCGCGTTCCAACGAGCAAGCCCGACGATCGGAGAAGACTTTTGAAGCCGGACGAAATCAGAAAGCTGGACGCCTATTTCAAGCGCGTCTTCCAAAATCCCAAGCTCGAGGTGAAGGCACGGCCGCGCAAGGAAGATTCGGCCGAGGTCTATGTCGGCGACGAGTTCCTCGGCATCGTCTTCAAGGACGAGGACGACGGCGACTACAATTTCTCGATGGCGATCCTCGACATCGATCTGGCCTGAGCCTGAATTCGCGGCTGACCGGTCCTGCAGCGATGCGGACCGGCCAGCCGTTTGCATTTAGAACAGTGCAACGAAAGCCGGCTTAGCGCGCTGTCTTCAGCGCATGCGCTGGTCTCGGCGGCGATCGCCGCGTCAAGCGCCTGCCAGTCGCCCAGAAACTCCCGGGGAAAGCGGTAGGTCAGGCTGAGGCTGTCGCCGACCTGGATGTCGCGTTCGCAGGGCGCCAGCAATTCCTCGGCAGTCGGTCCGCTCAGGCAGCGGGCGACGAACGGGTCCTTGCCGGGGCGCTCGGCGACCGCAAGCACCTCGTTGAGATAGCCTGATTTTTCGGTGAAGCCGTAAAGCGTCGTGCCGCCGGGGCCGGCGTGCCGGGCTGGGCGATCAGCGCGCTGTAGATCGGCGCGAAGCGGCCGCTCATGTCGCGCGACATCATCTGCTGCTCGAACGACAGGAAGATGATGTTTCTGGCTCGTTCCCGGTGTGGTTGAAGTCGTCGCGGGCGGCGTCGCTGTAGCCGTCCATCTCGGGATAACGCAGATAGAGGTCGAGCCGCGAGGCGATGCCGTCGCGCCGCGCCTGCTCGAAGCGGATGATGTTGGCCGGCACGGCGATGACATTGTTGCCGATCACCACCTCAGTGGATCGTGGTGTCGTCGGTGTAGCCGGCCATGGCGATCGAGCGGCCAAACCATTTGCCGCCAAGGCTGATCGCCAGCGACAGCAGCGCCAGCGCCGCGAAGGCATAGAACACCCGCTTCATCAGCACGGAATCGACGACGTTGAATTCTGGATCGTTAGCGGTCGCTGCCTGCTTCATCGCAATCCCCGACGACATCGCCGACCTCCGGTGTCCTTGGGCGGCACACATGGCGCGGCATGGCTCTTGCAGCGCCGGCTGTCGAATGCGACTGTGCGATTTCATGGTAAACGGAAGGTAAAGATGGGCCTGCTGGAGCTCGTTCTGTTCGCTTTTGCCGTCGGGCTGACCGCCTGCGGGCTGGCCGGATCGGCGATGGAGCTGGTGGCGGGCCGCCGGCTTGCCTTTGCCGAACCCTATGTGTCGCCGGCGCATGTCCTGCGCTCGCTGGCCGCGACCGCTTGCGCCGGGCCGTTCATGCTCGCCAACGATGCGCTCGATGCGCGGCGCGCAAGGCCGCATTTCGACGCTGATGCTGATGTCCTGCGGCTGCACGGTCGATGGCCTGGGCGCTGGCGCTGGGCATCGTGCTGATCGCCATTGCCTCGTGGGGCGATCGACTCCCCTGGAGCAGTTCAGCTTTTGATGGAATCGCTGGCCCGGTATTCGTCTTGAGCATTTTCGCTGGAAACCGCTACGCGGTTTTCTCGGATTGTTTTAGGGTTCGTTCCGGCTCGAGACGAATCGGAGACGAAAATGCCGATCTATGCGATCGACGGAAAGGCGCCCCGTTTCGAGGATGCCGACAGCAACTGGATCGCGCCGGACGCGACGCTGATCGGCGACATCAAGGTCGGCCGCAATGCCGGCTTCTGGTTCGGCGTCGTCATCCGCGGCGACAATGAGCCGATCGTCATCGGCGCCGACAGCAATGTCCAGGAACATACGGTCATGCACACCGATCCCGGCTTTCCGCTGACGATCGGCGCAGGGCTGCACGATCGGCCACCGCGCGCTGCTGCATGGCTGCACGATCGGCGACAACAGCCTGATCGGCATGGGCGCGATCGTGCTCAACGGCGCGAGGATCGGCAGGAATTCGCTGGTCGGCGCCGGCGCGCTGGTGACCGAAGGCAAGGAGTTTCCCGACAATTCGCTGATCGTCGGCTCGCCCGCGAAGGTGGTGCAGGACACTGGACGAAGCCGCGATCGCCAGGCTGCGCGGCTCGGCCGCGCACTATGTCGCCAACGGCAAGCGGTTCAAGGCAGGGCTGAAGAAGGCTTGAGGCCAGCATGCCGGATCGGTTCGGCTCTTGGTCGCTGCACCACGATCGAGCATCAATCGGAACCGCGCCCGCGCCATCGCATCGCGCAGCAATGAAGCGCCGGCTTCGAAGCCGGCCGCTATCGGCTTCCGCTAGGGCTGTCGTATAGTCATCGATACGGGTTTTGAGCGCCGGGTCGGCGCCCGCCGCCAGAAGCAGGTGGATCGCTTCGGCACTGCGGATGGCTACCGCATAGTGAAGCGGCGTCCAGTCGTTGACGCCCCGCATGTCAGGGTCCGCGCCATGGTCGATCAGGATGCGGATGATGTCGAGCTTGTCGGTCCGTTCGGTGGAGAGCGCCGCAATGATCGACGGAAATCCGCCATGGTCCTCGTAGTTCGGATTCGAGCCCGCATCCAGCAAGGCCGAGATGAAGCCGAACGGGACTCCAGTAGATCGCATATTCCAGCGGATGGCCGAGGCCGAGCTCGAACGGCATGGGCTCGTCGTACCAGCGCGGCGAGCCGCCGAGGGCCACGCCAAGGCCCTCGAAGTCACCGGCCTTGAACGCATCGTCGATGGCCTTGAACAGCCGATGGCGCTCGCATCGGTCTTCCGGGATTTCCAGCATCGCCGTGCATCCAGACTAACGGCATATAGTGCTTTTCCCTTTTTTCGCTGCAGGTTTGATTCGTATTCGCATGGCCCCACCTTTCGGATTTTCAATCTCGAATGCGGCTGTATTCCTCACTAGGTCGCTAAGTTTGCTGAAGCCGTAGGTGCGAGGGTCGAAGTCGGAGAAGAGGTTCAAAAGCTGCTTGCCGAAGGTGCCGAGAAGCACCCAGCCATCTTCGCTTTCCATCTGGCCGATGACCTTCCGCAGTATGGGCGTCGCGGCGCTCGGCACCTCAAGTGGCTTTCTGGCCGGCGCAGCATCCTGGCTATCCCCCACGCCGCGGAGAAGGTTTTCGGTATAGAAGAAGCGGCGACATGCCTGCCGGAAACTCTCTGGGGTTTTCTGCTCCCCAAACCCGAACACATCAACGCCTTGTTCTCGTATGCGTGCGGCAAGCCGGGTGAAGTCACTGTCGGAAGAGACCAGACAGAAGCCGTCGAAGCGACCACTGTGAAGCAGGTCCATCGCGTCGATCACCAGTGTGATATCGGAAGCGTTCTTCCCGGTGGTGTAAGCAAACTGCTGCTGAGGAATGATCGCGTGCTTCGACAGAACCTCAGCCCATCCCTTCGACCGGGCATTTGCGAAGTCACCATAGATGCGGCGGACGCTGGCCTCGCCGATCTTGGCGATCTCGTCGAATAGGCCGTCGACAATCTTGGCGGAAGCGTTATCAGCGTCGATAAGGACCGCCAAGCGCGGTGATCGGGGTTCGGTCGGCATGCAGGAATTCCCGGGACTGGCGCACTCTCGGATTTCGAACTAGCCGGAGAACCATAGCCGGCCCCCCGTTCGCGCTAACTACTGTTGTAGCAGAGGCGGGCCGCAAACAGAAATCCGAGCTATTGAAACCGTATTTTCGGTCATGATTTCAATAGTTTACGCCAGAAATGGCGGAGCCGGCCCGGGGACGGGGCCGGCTCCTAAAACCCGGTCGTTGGGGACGGGGAGGGTGGGGACTCGACCGGGTTTTCTCCCTAAGCGCGTCGCATTGATGCGGTGCGCTTAACCTCTTGCTTTATGCATGTCGTTTTCCCAAAACCGCTGCGCACTTTTGGGCGACATGCATTGGCGTCCTCAGCGGACGCTGGCGACCGCGTCCTCGCGGCCATCGTTGATCGTCACCCAAACGCCGGAATTCTCCGTCGATTGGCGCTTCAGGTAGGTGTAGTCGGTGTCGGTCCAGGCCAGCACCTTGAGCTGCAGATTGTCGAGGATGAACTCGCCGAGGCTGGTGCGCACGGTGAGTACCGCGTGGCCGTCGCCGTTCGGCTGGCGCGCGACCGTCATCAGGAGGTCGCCGGCCGGGACGCCGAGTGTTCATCAGCTCGCGGCGCTTTTCCAGCGCATAGTCCTCGCAGTCGCCAAAGCCGCTGTCGGGATAGGACCAGACCTCTTCCTTGCCCCACATTTCCATGTCGGTGCGCGGCGTGATCCTGGTGTTGACCGAATTGTTGATGCTGACGATCTTCGCCCAGAGCTTGCGGGTCAGTTCGACCGGTCCCTGCTTCGGCGTCCTCTTCGGTGCATTCTCTCGGAAGCTTCTGGCAGAATTCGTAGTGGCCGACCGGCTGGGTGGTGCGGCCGCCCGTGTGCATGAAAGCCGGTCCCCTGCATAGGCTGTTCCCAAAGCGGAAAGCTGCATCGCCATTGCCATGAGCAACAGCCCGCCCCTCGTCTTCTTCATTGTTTTAGTCTCCCCGTTTGAGGAGACCTTGTCACAGCGCGGATTTATTTGACGCAAAAACCCGAAGTAGACATTGAGTAAAACGCCAATAGAATAAACATAAAATTTGAATTAGTTTGATCTAAAATTGCTCAGACCTTCTCCGAAGTTCGTTTTTGCCGGTGTGCAACCCGTGTCTCAGCGTGGGTCATTTTGGTCACGAGGCGTCAGATGAGAGCAACAAAAAAACCGGCCGCACTGGGCCGGTTCAATCGTCTGGCGGATTACCGCTCGTCAGGAGCGCGGCGCGTTGAATTCGGAGTCGAGGGTTTCCGGGCGCTGGATGACGGCGAATTCGATGGCGACGCCGTCCTCGAAGTGACGCACCACTTGGCCGCGCATCGTGCCCAGCATGACCTGGATGCCGATGGCCGGCTTGACGTCGATCTCGATCGCCGCACCCGACAGTGACAGGTCGATGATGCGGCACTGGTACTGGCGTCCGTCGGTAAGCTGGAGCACGCTCATCGGATTGCGCGGCGCGACTCGCTCGTGGCGGCGGTCTTCCGGCAGGTCGAGCTCGTGCTTGTTGGCGAGCCAGGTCAGCTGCGCGGCGAGCTTGTCCTTCTTGCGCTCCGAGGCAATGACCGTCATCGCGAAGCCGTCCTGCGAGGTGCGGGTAACGACGCCTTCGATGCGGCCGATATGGTCGATATAGGCGATGACTTTTTCGCCGGGCATGCCGATTCGCTCGGTGCGCAACGCGACATTGCCAGGCGACATGTCGATCACCTGGCACGGGTGCTCGGTGCGGTCTTCCAGCATGAAGCGCCCATAGATCTTGACCCGGACGCGCTGAAAGTTACGCCTTTCGGCGCGGGACGGCGCGTAGTCGACCGCCGCTGACCTCATGACTGCCTACACCCCGTTGGCATTCCCGCGCGTCGATGCGAGGAATTTCACCAGGAAAAGTACAGCCAAGCAGGTTAACAAAGAAGAAAAGTCCGCCATCAGCCTTAAGATAAGACTTCAGATTTGAACTATTCCCCACGCCCGCCGTCGAACACCACGAGATGGCGGATGCGGCGCGCACGGCCGAGCGTCGAAATCGTTTCGGGCGGGTCGTATTCGGAGGGGACAAGCGAGGGAACGCTGATCGCCGGCCGGTTCTTCAGGAACATCGGCTCCTTGTCCGGATCGACGACGCGGATCGAATCGATCAGCGCATCGGTGATCGGATCGGCACCTAGCCAGAACGGCCTTTCGGCGGCGCTGATGACGCCCAGGCAGCGCGGATTCTCGACGCCGCCGTCGAGCGGCAGGGCAAGCAGTTCGAATTTGTTGGAACGGCCGTTGCGGCTGAAACCCTCATAGGTGATGAGCACCACCGACTTCTGGTCGAAGACGCCGTGAACCAGCCGCGCGACGAGCCGCTGGTCCTTCTCACGCCACAAGCGAAGGGAAGGAGAACCCCTTGAGTTCACGGCCATATCCGGCGCAAAGCCTGGTGCCGGCAAGCCGGAACACCGCTTCGCCGCGCGTATCCCTTTCGAGGATGAACGTGTCGGCAAGCAGCGATTTGATATCGGCGGGCTCCACTTCCGAACGCTTCGGGGCGGAGCGCCCATCACGCAGCCGGTTCCAATAATGGAACAGCGTGATCGATCCGTTCTGGTTCATTTTGTGCTCTTCCGCGCAATCTGTCTTTTCATGTCCCATCGGCGAACAGACAGGGCGCCCTCCGATGACTACATGCGTTGCGTTGCAGGATGCGTGCCAGCATCGTTAACACTTGTTCACGGGTCGGGGACGTTAAGGTTAACAAGTGGTTTACGTTGCTGTCCGGCGGCGGCTATGGCACACCAAAACCACTCCAAAAACGGTCGTTTCGCAACGATCGGCAGCACTTCAGTCAAGAGTTCAGGGGAGCAGGGGACTCGACCAGCCGTTCAAGGGGGGACCTTGAACGGCTTCTTTTTTGATTCGCGCCGGATGATTCTGTTCCGGCGATTCGCCGCCGTGATCTGCTAGAGCGATTTACCGTACCGCTCTATCCTTTTGACGCAGTTCCGGACGGAAAACCGCTACGCACTTTTCCTGAAATTGCCCTGACTGCGCGGCGGTCGCATCCCTATTTGCGCAACCGCAATGCGGATGGCCTTGCCCGGGCCGCGCCAGCTCCAGCGCGGTGGCATCGGTCGGTCGAGACGCTCGGCGAAAAGCCACAGCGCGACCGCGGCCATGGCGGCGATATGCCCATACGCAACCAGCAAGGGCAGCAGCATCAATGTCCAGCATGAGCCGACACACCAGACGCCGTGCGTCGCGCCGAAATGGATCGCGTCGAGATCGGCCGCCGGCCCGAACGCGGCCAGCTCCGGCCGGAAGTGGCATCGATTGAGACAAATCTGCTTGGCGGGTGAAATCTGCCAAACAAGGGCGAGCATTGCCGCTGCCGTGAGCGGCAGCCAAGATGCCGGAGCGGTCAGCCGCACCGCGAAGGCCAAGGACAGCAGCACTGCGCCCGCAACCATCCAGCTTGCGGCATAGCCGGCAACGAACAGCGCCACGGTACGCGCACGGCGTCGCGGGAAGCAGCGATCGTGGATGTGGCGCACCGGCGCGATCAGCAAGGGCGCCATCATGGCCGCAAGCATCAGCGCCCAGCTGCCCGCGAGCGATGCTGGCGGGTTGAGCGCCAGCACCAGGTCGAGCGAAGCGGTGGAAGGGGCGGCCCACAGCGCTCCGGCCGAACAGAAGGCGGGAAGCGTCATCCCCGTCGCCTCGATCGCAACGACGATCCAGGCAAGCATGCTGATCGACAGGATCGGCGCCTGGATGCGCAGTCGCTCCCGGGCGGCTGGCGTCATCGCCGGAGCTCCGCTCAAACGCCCTGGCGGAAGATGCTGATGCGCCCGATGCTGATCTTCGCCTTCTTGGGGACTGGCTTGACCGGAACGATGCGAACGTCGAGCGCGCTGACGTCAAGCGCATTGTCGAGATGCAGCGCGTCGACGATTTTTGTTATTTCCAGCACGAAGGTCAGGCCTTTTCCTGCGTGTTCTCCGTCCGTAAGGCTCGCCTTGCGAACACCGAACAAAGCGATGCTGCCCGCCAGCCGTTCGGGATATTTGGCGGGATCAGCCCCCTTGGGCAGCGCGACATAGACGTGGAACGCAGTAGCGTCGGATAGGCCGCGGACATTTTCGAGGTTGAGGAATACGCGGTCGGGCTCGCCGGTCGTGGCTGCTTCGGTAAGGCTCGCCGACACCTTGCTGCGCATGCCTGCGTCGAGCTGCACGGATGTTCTGGCTTCGTCGCCGCTGATCGGCAGCGCCTTGCGATTGGCGCCCACCAGCTCGACATTCTTCCCGCTCGCCATGGCCATGGCTCCTTCGGTCACATTCGCGGCAGCGGCGCTCGCGCCCAGTCTCTCCAGCCTCAAGCTCGCGACCAGGCCGACTTCGGCTGGCGACAGATCGTCATAATTATAGTCGAGCTTCGCCAGATCGGCCATCGCGGCCGGCGTATAGTCCCAGGGAACGTCACCCGGCATCGGCATCGAGAAGATGCGCTCGCCGATGTTGCCCGGGCCTTTGAGCCAATTGGCATCGGTCGGGTCGATATGGGCAGGCGGATTTTGCCGCCACACCTGCCATAGCCTGTCGATATTGGCATGGTGCAGCCAAAAGATCGGATCGAGCCCGGCGGTGTCCGGGTCCGACATCAGGCCGGGCAGATGGGGCGGCTTCGGATTCTCGCCACCCACCAGGCCGTGCACCCAGTCATGCGGCTGCGTTTCGATGCCGCCATGCGTCGTTCCGCCATGTTCGAAGCCGGTGTCGACGCCGCCGAATCCAGGGCTGCCGCCGCTCGAAACGCCGGTGAAGTCGGGATCGTTCATCGCATCGAGATTGATCTGGCCGACCGGCACATAAACTTTGCCGTCATTGTTGGGTCCGTAGCGTTGCGGGACGAAGAGCGGATTGTTGCCTTTGCCGTCGGGCCAGTCCGGTGATGCGAAGGCAGGCGGCAGCTTGAACTGTTTTGGCTTGAAGTAGTTCCAATATGGCAGTGCCCAGTCCTTCGGTCCGCCGAGCTTGATCACCGCGTCGCGGATGTTGGCTTCGAAGGCCAGGACATAGCCGCGATGCCATGGCAGGAAATACCAGCTGCCGTGCTGGCACTGCTGCCAGAAACGCTTGATGTTGGCGCTGCCGGGCAGCGGGTCGGACGAACTCAGATAACCGAGCTGTTTCCAGAGCGACCGGTCGATCCCGTGGATGGCACCATAGAAACGCCAGCTCGTCGGCTCGGCGAGCGCTCGCGACTTCATCGCTGCAACGCCTCGTGCGTACCACAGGATCGGCGCGGCCCAGTCATTGCCGAGTTCCCAGACGTTCTTACGCATGTACTGCATGATCGCCTCCCTCAAACATGGCCGATGAATTATTTGCTCGACGTTATGTCCCCAAAGCATTGATGTACAAGTAGAGTTACCGTTGCTTCGATAAATATTTTCCTATGTGAGTAATTTCACATAGCGTGCGGCATCGACAAACTAAGATGGCCGATGGCGCAGGACAAACATCGCGAGCAAGACAAGCATCGAAATGTTTGCAATGCCGCCGAATTTTCAAAATCGAAATAAGTGGGCGCCTCCACAAAACAATCGTCGACCGCGGTCCCCGGCATCTGCTCGGCAGGGCGGCCGGTTTCGACCCGTCCGCCATGGATGGCGTCGGCGCATGGGCAGCAGTGCAACGCAGCTGGAAACCATAGACGGGAGGACATCATGGCCAATCAGGACATCGCAGAAACCATCGCGTCGGTCGGCTACGCGAAGGTCATCGTAACTCTGACCCCGGTTGGGCTCGGGGCCGGTCTTGCCGCGGCGGCGCGAGGCGGCGTCGACAGTTCAGCGTCTCGCGACGCCGAAGCGCAATTGCAGGATCACTTTATCGTCCCCAGCGAAGCACAGCAGGAGAGCCTGGCACTCGACGCCCGGGCTTCCGCCAGCCGCAGTTTCCGGCGGACCGTGGATCCGGCGACGCGCCGCATGCGCGTCTATCCACATCTGGGCCTCGCCACGGGCTTTGTCGATGCAGCCGGCATGGCTGCTCTCGAGACGAGCCCGACTGCGGGGAGCATCGTCAAGGCGCCGGAACTGAGCCTCATCCGGCCGACGAGCATCAGGCCGGCACGGCCCAGGAAAACTGTGAGCTGGGGGCTGCGCCGGCTGGGCGTGGAGGATATGTGGAATGCAGGGTTCGACGGCAAGGGTGTCGTCGTTGGCCATCTCGATACGGGCATCGACGGCAACCATCCGTCGCTCAAGGGGGCCATCTTCGATTTCGCCGAGTTCGACCTGGCAGGCGACAAGGTCCCCGACGCCAAGCCGCATGACAGCGACGAGCACGGCACCCACACGGCCGGCACCATCGTCGGACGGGCGGGAGAGAAGGGTGCCTTCGGCGTTGCGCCGGGAGCGCAGATCGCCAGCGCCATGGTGATCGAAGGCGGCCAGGTGATCGACCGGATTTTGTCCGGGATGGATTGGATTATCGAAAAGAAGTGTCCCATTCTCAGCATGTCGCTGGGCTTGCGGGGCTTTACGCCCGCATTCCAGCAGATCATCAATGCGCTGCGTGCCGGCGGCGTGCTGCCGGTTTTCGCGGTCGGCAATGAAGGGCCGATGACCAGCCGTTCGCCTGGCAATTATGACAATGTCCTTTCCGTCGGGGCGATGGACCAGGCGGACGCGGTGGCGTCGTTCTCGAGCAGTCAGAGATTCGAACGGCCGGCGGATCCGCTGGTGCCCGATCTGGTGGCGCCTGGGGTCGGGATACTGTCCTGCATCCCAGGCGGAAAGTTTGCCGAAATGGACGGCACGTCCATGGCGACGCCGCATGTCGCGGGGCTGGCGGTGCTGCTCAAGCAGGCAAAGCCGGCAGCGAGCATCGACCAGATCGAGCAGGCGATCATCGGATCCTGCACATTGCCGGCGGGCATGCTGAAGGCACGCGGCAACCGAGGGCTGCCCGACGTGCGGCGCGCCTTCCAGCTGCTGACGGGTTCGCCTTTGCCAGTAAGAGGCCCGGCAGTCGCAGTGGCTTCGCGGCGGAAGGTCTCGAAAGCAAAGCCGGTCACCAAACGCGCGACCAAATCGACCGGCAAGAAAGTTGCAGCTGCCAGAATTTAGTCCCTTGCGCGTCCCAAATGGATGCGCGCTGCTGCAGTGTGGTATCCGAAATTCGCATCGTCCGAAAAGGGCTGCGAATTTCGGACCCATGGCCGTCGAAGCCGAAATCTGCCGCCTGTCATTTGCAAAATCGGACCTATATATTGCTGCAGGGAAACCGGAGGCTGGCAAAATGGCCGATGAAAAGACATCTCAGGAATGGAGCCCGGCGGCGATCAAAGACGAACTGGTACGCCAGGCGCGCTCCGGCAAGCCGGTGAGCGCGCAGGTTTTCTTCAACGACGACGTCGCCGGCGCGGCATTGCCGGAGACCGTTTCGCGCGTGATCGAGCAGGCCGAAAAAAGCGTGGGAAAGCCTGGCGCGGTGACATTGGGGAAGGTCCGTCCTTCGGCCAACTCCGCATCCGTGAGCGGAGATCCCGCCGCCATAGGCGCCATGCTCGAGAGCGCCGAGGTCAAGACAGTATTGCCGAATGTCGTCGACGACATCTTGCCGAAACCGGTCAAGCGAGAGTTGCGCTAGGCTCCAGGTAGCTTCTTTTGAACGCGCGGCGAAATCGCGCCAATGTAGTCGCCAATTTTGAGCAACCTGGCGGCGCACAAGCCTCCATTAAAACAAGCTTACCCGCGGCCATATGGCGAAGTGGGGGTTCTCGTGGTGCTCGGCGGGAGAGCGCTCGTCCGGAGGGTGCGGAGAGAAAAATTCCCGCTCAGACCCGGTTTGCTCTAAATGCTCAACATCCGAATCCCTGGAACAGATGTGAATGAGCGAACCGGCAAGCCCTTCCGAAACCGAACAGCAGGACGAGGCCCCGGAGCCGCGCCGCGAGCCGGTATTCAACCTGCCGCCCGTGGTGCTGGCGGTGATCGGCATCTGCGTCGCCGTCCACCTGATCCGCGTCTACGGGCTCACCGACGACCAGGATTTTGCCCTGCTGGTGCGGACCGCCTTCATGCCGATCCGCTACTCCGGCCAGTTCGATCTCGATGTCTACGCGTTCACCCGCCCCTTCACCTATGCCTTCCTGCATGGCGGCTTCGCGCATCTGGCCATCAACATGGTGTGGCTCGCGGCTTTCGGCTCGCCGCTGGCGAACCGGTCTCGGCACGTTCTGGTTCGCGCTGTTCTTCGCCGCGACCGGACTGGCGGCGGTGGCGCTGTTCTGGGCCGTGCATCCGCTCGGCCAGGCGCCGCTGGTCGGCGCTTCGGGCGCCATTTCAGGCATGATGGGGGCGGCGGCGCGCTTTGGGTTCCGCATCGACCGCTCTTCGGGCAAGGCCGCCTTTGCCGGTGCGCCGTCTGCCGATCGCGGAGCGTGCTGCGCTCGCGCGGCGTCATGACTTTTCTCGGCGTCTGGATGGTCGATCAATCTCGTCACCGGCCTTTATCGGCTTGGCGCCGGGTGTTGACAGCCAGATCGCCTGGGAGGCCCATATTGGCGGCTTTGTCGCCGGCTTCTTCGGCGTGCGCTTTTCGACCGGCGCCGGCAGGCGCCTGAATGGGAAATCCCCGACGACCAGCGCACCCGACGAGCGATCGACCGCCGCACTTGAAATGCAGCCGATCACGGCGCACGATGTTCACTCGGAATGTGAAATGCCGGTCAGGGCAGGAACCGGCAGCAAAGAGCGGAGGAGGACGCCATGACTGTTAAGGCAATTCTCGAGAAAAAAGGCCATGACGTGTTCACGCTCGGGCCAAACGAAAAGCTGAGCGAAGCCATTCGCATCCTGGCCGAACACAGGATTGGTGCGCTGGTCATCACCAATGGCGATCACAAGATCGTCGGCATCCTTTCCGAGCGTGACATCGTGCGGGTTGTTGCCAAGGAAGGCGGTGCCGCACTCGATATCGCGGTGCGTTCGGCGATGACGCCGAAGGTGAAGATCTGCAACGAGAACCACACGGTCAACGAGGTCATGGAGATCATGACCAAGGGCCGTTTCCGCCATCTGCCGGTGGAGAAGGACGGCATGCTCGACGGCATCGTGTCGATCGGCGACGTGGTCAAGCGCCGCATCGAGGATGTCGAGCGCGAGGCCGAGGAAATCAGGGCCTATATCGCCACGGCCTGAGCGGTGAAGGGAAACCGCCGGCCGGAAGCCGACCGGCGGAGCCCTATTCTACCTGTTGTCGAGTTCGGCGCGGACGAGTTCGAGCCCGCGCCAAGCGGCTGAAAAGTCCGATCTGCGGCTTTGCGCTTGTCTCATGGAACGGTTTGCACTAGCGAAGTTGCAAATCAGAATGTGCGTTTCGCACATTGCCGTCGTTCCAGTTCGCAGGCCACCATGACCCTCATCGATACCCGCACGCCCGACGCCAAACGCCTGATCCCCGGCGCCACCGGCGATTGGGAAATCATCATCGGTCTCGAAGTGCACGCGCAGGTGACCTCGGAAGCAAAGTTGTTTTCCGGCGCCTCGACCGCTTTCGGCGCGGCGCCCAACGCCAATGTCAGCCTGGTCGATGCGGCGATGCCGGGCATGCTGCCGGTGATCAACGAGGAATGCGTCAAGCAGGCGATCCGCACCGGTCTCGGGCTGAAGGCGCGAGATCAACCACAAGTCGGTCTTCGACCGGAAGAACTATTTCTATCCGGATCTGCCGCAGGGCTATCAGATCTCGCAGTTCAAGCAGCCGATCGTCGGCGAGGGCACGGTGATCGTTTCGGTCGGCCCGGACCGGCAGGGCGAATTCGAGGACATCGAGGTCGGCATCGAGCGGCTGCATCTGGAGCAGGATGCCGGCAAGTCGATGCACGACCAGCATCCGACCATGTCCTATGTCGACCTCAACCGGTCGGGCGTGGCGCTGATGGAGATCGTCTCCAAGCCTGACATGCGTTCCGGCCGACGAGGCCAAGGCCTATGTCACCAAGCTGCGCACCATCGTGCGCTATCTCGGCACCTGCGACGGCAACATGGACGAAGGTTCGATGCGCGCCGACGTCAACGTCTCGGTGCGCAAGCCGGGCGGCGAATTCGGCACGCGCTGCGAGATCAAGAACGTCAACTCGATCCGCTTCATCGGCCAGGCCATCGACTACGAGGCGCGCCGGCAGATCGCCATTCTCGAGGACGGCGGCAAGATCGACCAGGAGACGCGGCTGTTCGATGCCGATCAAGGGCGAGACGCGCTCGATGCGCTCCAAGGAAGAGGCGCATGACTACCGCTATTTCCCCGATCCCGACCTTCTGCCGCTGGAATTCGACCAGGCCTATGTCGACGCCCTGGCGAAGGACCTGCCGGAACTGCCCGACGACAAGAAGGCGCGGCTGATCGCCTCGCTCGGGCTGTCGACCTATGACGCCTCGATCCTGGTGTCGGAAAAGCCGATCGCCGACTATTTCGAGCAGGTGGCCGCCGGCCGCGACGGCAAGCTTGCCGCCAACTGGGTCATCAACGACCTGCTCGGCGCGCTCAACAAGGCCGGCAAAGACATTGAAAACGCTCCGGTTTCGCCCGATCAGCTCGGCGCCGTCATCGACCTGATCAAGGAAGGCACCATCTCCGGCAAGATCGCCAAGGACCTGTTCGAGATCGTCTGGAACGAGGGCGGCGATCCGCGCCAGCTGGTCGAAAGCCGCGGCATGAAGCAGGTCACCGACACCGGCGCCATCGAGAAGGCGGTGGACGAGGTCATCGCCGCCAACCCGGACAAGGTCGAGCAGGCGCGCGCCAAGCCGACCATGGCCGGCTGGTTCGTCGGCCAGGTGATGAAGGCGACCGGCGGCAAGGCCAACCCGCAGGCGGTCAACGACCTGGTCAAGGCCAAGCTCGGCATCGAATAGGGCGATGTTCGTCCGTACCGCCAGCGAGCGCGATCTTGCCGCGGTCCGCGCCTTGCTGGTCGAAACCTGGCATGCCACCTACGACGCCATCTATGGCGTCGAGCGGGTGACCGAAATCACCGACGACTGGCACTCGATCGCCTCGCTCAAGGCGCGGCTGACGCGGCCGAATTCCGAATTCCTGGTCGCCGATGACGGCAAGCGTCTCGGCGGCATGGCCTTCGCCGCTGCCACCACGGAGCCGAAGATCATCCTGCTGAACCAGCTCTACGTGCATCCAGCCTGCCAGCGGCAGGGGATCGGCCGGGCATTGCTGGAAGAGGTCGAGGCCAGCTTTCCCGAAGCGCGAACACTTCGCCTCGAGGTGGAGGAAGCTAACACGGTGGCTATCGCCTTCTACCGCTCGAATGGTTTCTTGCCGACTGGCAAGACTGCCGACTGCGGCGGCCGGTCGGGGTTGCCGGCATTGATCTTCGAGAAGACGACCGGATAGGCCGCCGGCGGCATGCACGTGCCGGAGCGAGGAACAAGGCGCTTCGCGACGGTGCACGGACGGCCGCAAGCGCGGGTTGCGAAGGCTCCAGGACTAGGCGGAGGGAATCTCCACATTGTCGATCAGCCTGGTCTTGCCGAGCCAGGCGGCGGCGAGCAGGCGGCCATCGCGGCCGCGCCGCCAGGGAGCGAGCGTCAGGCTTTCGCGCGCGGCGACATAGTCGACCCGCTGGAAGCCCGCTTCGACAAGGGCGCGGGCGGCCGCATCGGTCGCGCCGGCTTCATCGGCGCTGCCCGTCAGCGCACTCGCTGTCCGGCGCAGGATCGCGTTGAGTTTCCGCGCTACCTCGAGTTCGGCTTCGCCGAGATAGGCGTTGCGCGACGACATGGCGAGACCGTGCGCGTCGCGCACCGTCGGCGCGCCGATGATTTCGACCGGCAGGTCAAGGTCGCGGCAAAGCTGCCTGACGACGCAAAGCTGCTGGTAGTCCTTTTCGCCGAAGATCGCATAGTCGGGCAGGGTTTGCAGGAAGAGCTTGGCCACGACCGTGGCGACGCCGTCAAAGAAGGTCGGCCTGAAGTCCGATTCGAGACCGGCGGAGGGGCCGCCGACCGAAATCTTTGTCGCAAATCCGACCGGGTACATCTCGGCAGCATCAGGCGTAAAGGCGAGATGCGCACCGGCTTCCGCCAACCGCTCGAGATCGCGGGCCAACTGGCGCGGATACTTTTCGAGGTCTTCCGTAGGGGCGAACTGCGTCGGATTGACGAAGATCGAAACGAGGCAGCGATCGGCCGTTTCGAGCGCGATCCTGACCAGCGAGATATGGCCGTCATGCAGCGCGCCCATGGTCGGAACCATGGCGATGCGCAGGCCTTCCTCCCGCCAGACGCGGATTTGCGCGCGCAAGGTGGCAACGCTGTCGACGACGATTGGTCGGCTCATGCCTTGTCCTTGCTTGGCGTAGCTGGAAAAACGTGGCCGGGGCCGGGAAATGTGCGGCTGCGCACCTCGGCGGCATAGCGTGCCGCCGCATCGGAGATCACGCCGCGCAGATCGGCATATTCCTTGACGAATTTCGGCACCCGATCGACGGTCATCCCGACCATGTCGTCGATGACCAGGATCTGGCCGTCGCAGTCGGCGCTGGCGCCGATGCCGATGGTCGGAATGGCGAGGCGCCGCGTGAGGTCGGCGGCGACGGTCTCGACCGTGCCTTCTATGACGACAGAGAACGCGCCGGCTTTTTCGACCGCCTCGGCGTCGCGAAACAGGGCCGCCACATTCTCCTCGGTCCGACCCTTGATCTTGTAGCCGCCATCCTTTTCCACCGATTGCGGCTGCAGGCCGATGTGGCCCATGACAGGAATGCCGGCCGCGACAATTGCCGCGATCTGTTCGGCGACATCGATGCCGCCTTCCAGCTTGACCGCCTGGCAGCCGGTTTCGTCGACGATCCGTCGTGCCGAGGCCAAGGCCTGCGCAGCGGAGGTCTCATAGCTGCCGGCCGGCATGTCGACAACGACGCAGGCTTTGGCCGAGCCGCGCATCACGGCTTGCCCATGAGCGATCATCATTTCCAATGAGGCGCCGAGCGTCGTCTTGTGGCCATGCAGCACCATGGCGACGCTGTCGCCGACCAGGAGCAGGTCGACATGGTCGTCGAGCAGGCGGGCTACCGGGTAGGTATAGGCGGTCAGGCAGACGATCGGCACGCCGCCCTTGCGGCGGCGAATATCGTTAGGGCCGATCCGGACATCGGCGGACATTTCTGGGGCCAATCCTCACCTCCCACAGCCGGCACCGGGCCGGACGCCCGCTGCCGGGCGAGCCGAGCTTTAGAAAGACAAGCCGTGCTTGGCAAGCCGGCTTCCGCCAACCGCGCTGCTGCATCGATTTAGCGCACGGACCATTTGCGTCGCCCGCGCGGCAAAACCCTTGCCTTCGCGAAGGCCTGACGCCATAAGCAGGAAACAGGCGCCGCCGCTGCCGCCGCGAGGATCTGGATGAAAACTTTCCTTCTGCAGTTTTTCACCTGGTGGAACAGCCAGACGCTGGGAACGCGCTTCCACACCTGGCGTCACGGCAAGCAGGTCGGCCAGGACGAGGCCGGCAACGTCTACTACGAGGGCGGTATCGATTCGGAAGGCCGCACCCGCCGCTGGGTCATCTACCGCGACTATTCGGAAGCTTCGGCCATCCCGCCGGGCTGGCACGGCTGGATCCATCACCGCGTCGATATCGCGCCGCCGAGCGAGGACTACCGGCCGCGCGAGTGGCAGAAGCCGCATCAGCCGAACCTCACCGGAAGCGCCGGCGGCCTACGGCCGAAGGGTTCGGTGCTGACCAATCAGCATCGCCCGCAGGTGACCGGCGACTACGACGCCTGGACGCCCGGTTCGTAATCGGCCATCACCGCGCCGATCGGTCCTTTGTCGCCACAATTGACGTTTAGCTGCTTGCTGATCTGAAAACGGCGACTAGCCTTGGCGATTGAAAGAATCACCCGGGCGCAACCACCGGTATCCCTGCATGAGCATCTTCAGCCGAATTTCGATGGCCGGACTGACGGCAGCCGCCCTTGTCGCCTGCACGACGACGTTTGCCTCGGCGCAGACGCCGGCAGCGCCTGCAGCGCCTGCAGCGCCGGCCGTGGCCGAGCGCATCACCAATCCGGTCGCCGAATTCGCCGGCATCGACAAGATCACCGGCCGCATCATCACCTTCGACGTCTATATCGACGAGACGGTGCAGTTCGGCGCTCTGCAGGTGACGCCGCGCATCTGCTATTCGCGGCCGGAGACCGAAGAGCCGAAGACCAATTCCTTCGTCGAGGTCGACGAGATCACGCTCGACCGCAAGATCCGCCGCATCTTCACCGGCTGGATGTTCGCCGAAAGCCCCGGCCTGAACGCCGTGGAGCACGCCGTCTATGACGTCTGGCTGAAGGCCTGCAAGCAGAAGTCGGACGTACCGCCACCCGACGCGGCCAAGAGCGGATGCACCACAGGTCGATACATCCAAGCCCAAGGCCGCCGCCGCTCCAGCCACGACCGAGCCGGACGCCGACAGCACCGAACTGATCCCCCAATACCAATTGATCCGCGAGGAACCGCTTCGCCTGCCACACGTTGGCAACGAGCGACCGCGCAACATTGCGCATGGAGGATCTTGCGATGTCAGCAATCAAGCAGATGACGGCCAGCAAGAAGGAATTGCTCGACCTTGAAAAGGGGTTTTGGACCGGCGATGCGGCCTACTATGCCGCCAATGCCGACGCCGAATGCCTCGTGGCCTTTCCCGAGATGGCGCAGGCGATCAGACAACGCCGATCTCGCCAAGACCGCAAGCAAGCCAAACCGCTGGCGCGATCTCGACATCGACGCTCAAGGGCATGATCGAGCCGGGCAGCGACATCGTCATGCTGACCTATGAGGCCCACGCCACAAGGGAGAACGGCGAAGCCTATGCGGCGCTGGTCAGCACCGGCTACGTCCATCGCGTCGATGGCTGGAAGATGATGTTCCATTCGCAGACGCCGATGGAACCTGCGAAAGGCTGACGAAACAGCCGGTTACGGAAAAAAGACCGCCTCGCCCTTCAGCGCGTCGGCCAGCATCTTTTCGTACTTGCCGCGCGGCACGTCGACCGCGCCGAAGCGCTTGAGGTGCTCGGTGGTGAACTGCGTGTCGAGCAGCGCGAAGCCGCGCGCCTTCAACCGCTCGACGAGATGGACAAGGCAGGTCTTGGAGGCGTCCGTCTCCCGGGCGAACATGCTTTCGCCGAAGAACACGCGGCCCAGCGAGACGCCGTAGAGGCCGCCGACCAGCCGCTCCTCGCGCCAGGCCTCGACCGAATGGCAATGGCCCAGCCGATGCAGCTCGACATAGGCTTCGCGGATCGGCGCGTTGATCCAGGTCGAGCGGCGTTCCTCGCGCTTTTCGGCGCAGCCGTCGATCGTCGCCTCGAAATCGAAGTCGAAGCGGATGTCGAACGGGTGCTTGCGGATCGTCTTCTTCAGGCTCTTCGGCGTGTGGAAGCCGTCGAGCGGAATGATGCCGCGCGTCTCCGGCCGCACCCAGAACACTTCCGGGTCGCTGGCGCTTTCGGCCATCGGAAAGACGCCCGAGGCATAGGCCTTGAGCAGCAGGTCGGTCGGGATGCGATAGCCGGGCGCGTAGGGGCGGGTCATCGCGCATTATAGCTTACGAGTTGCTACTCTCCCTTTGGCCAGGTATTTTTCCAGCCAGTGGATGTCGTAGTCGCCATTGGCGATGTCGGCATTGCCGACCAGATCGCGGAACAGCGGCAGCGTCGTCTTGATGCCGTCGACGACGAATTCGTCGAGCGCGCGGCGCAGCCGCATCATGCATTCGACGCGGTTGCGGCCGTGCACGATCAGCTTGCCGATCAGGCTGTCGTAATAGGGCGGGATCTTGTAGCCGGAATAGACGCCGGAATCGACGCGGATGCCGAGGCCGCCCGGCGTGTGGAAATGGGTGATCGTGCCGGGCGAGGGCGTGAAGGTGCGCGGATCCTCGGCATTGATGCGGCATTCGATGGCGTGGCCGTTGAACTTGATGTCTTCCTGGCGCACCGAAAGCCCGCCGCCGGAGGCGACGCGGATCTGCTCGTGCACGAGGTCGATGCCGGTGATCGCTTCGGTCACCGGATGCTCGACCTGCAGGCGCGTGTTCATCTCGATGAAGTAGAACTCGCCGTTCTCGTAGAGGAATTCGATCGTGCCGGCGCCGGAATAGCCGAGATCGGCGATCGGCCTTGGCGCAGATGCCGCCGATGCGGGCGCGCTCCTCGGCGTTGAGCGCCGGCGAGTGGCGCTTCTTCCCAGACCTTCTGGTGGCGGCGCTGCAGCGAACAGTCGCGCTCGCCGAAATGCACGCCGCGGCCGGCGCCGTCGCCGAACACCTGCACCTCGATGTGGCGCGGCTTTTCCAGATATTTCTCGATGTAGACGGCATCGTCGCCGAAGGCAGCACCGGCTTCCGTGCGCGCCGTCTGCAGCGCGACCTCGAGGTCGTCCTCGGTACGCGCGACCTTCATGCCGCGCCCGCCGCCGCCGGCCGACGCCTTGATGATCACGGGATAGCCGATCTCGGCGGCAATGCGCTTGGCTTCCTTCTCGTCGGTGACCGCGCCGTCCGAGCCGGGCACGACCGGGATGCCGAGGCGCTTGGCGGTGCGCTTGGCCTCGATCTTGTCGCCCATGATGCGGATATGATCGCCGGACGGGCCGATGAAGGTGATGTTGTGGGCGGCCAGGATGTCGGCGAACTTGGCGTTCTCCGACAGGAAGCCGTAGCCCGGATGCACGGCGTCGGCGCCGGTGATCTCGCAGGCGGCGACGATCTGGTGGATGTTGAGATAGCTGTCGCGCGACGGCGGCGGGCCGATGCAGACGCTTTCGTCGGCGAGCCGACATGCATGGCGTCGGCGTCGGCGGTCGAATGCACCACCACCGTCTGGATGCCGAGCTCCTTGCAGGCGCGCAGCACCCGGAGCGCGATTTCGCCGCGATTGGCGATGAGGATCTTCTGGAACATTTCGGCTGTTCCCGGCTCTACTCGATCACGACGAGCGGCATGCCGTATTCGACCGGCTGGGCGTCCTCGAACAGGATCGCCGTCACCGTGCCGGCGCGCGGCGAGGGGATCTGGTTCATCGTCTTCATCGCTTCGATGATCAGAAGCGTCTGGCCTTCCTTGACCTTCTGGCCGACCTCGATGAACGGCTTGGCGTCGGGCGAGGGCGCCAGATAGGCGGTGCCGACCATCGGCGAGGGGACCGCGTTCTTGGACGGGTCGGCCGCCGCCGGCGCTGCGGCCGCCGCCGGCTGCGCTGCCGCGGCGACATAGCCGGGCTGGGGTGCGGCAATCGGCATGAACGGCGGGCGCCTGCCGCGACACGCGCACCTTCAGGTCGCCCAGCTCGACCTCGATCTCGGTGAGGTTGGTGTCGTTCAGTATGCCCGCCAGATCGCGGATCAGCTGCTGGTCAACACCGGTCTTCTTTATCGACATTTTCGAGCCTTCTGTTTGTTGGCCGGTCACAGGCGTGCCGCCAGCGCCTGCAGCGCGAGCGTGTAGCCGAGCGGCCCGAAGCCGCAGATCATGCCGACCGCGACCGGCGCGACCATGGAGACGTGGCGGAATGGTTCCCGCGCGTGGATGTTGGAAAGATGCACTTCGACGACCGGCAGCGGCGCGACGGCGCGGATGGCATCGTGGATGGCGATCGAGGTGTGGCTGTAGGCGCCCGGATTGATGACGATGCCGGCTGCCTTGTCGCCGGCTTCCTGGATCCAGTCGACGAGGTCGCCCTCATGGTTCGACTGGCGGAAATCGATCTCGAGGCCAAGTGCTGCACCGGCCTGCTTGCAGTCGTCGGCGATGGCGGCAAGCGTCTTGCCGCCATAGATCCCCGGCTCGCGCTTGCCGAGCGCGTTGAGATTGGGACCGTTCAGAACGAAAATCGTTTTCAAGAATGCCGACCTTTCCCGGCGCCGGCCTCAGCCGGCGCGCTGGGCCCTCTATAATGGGCATAGACGCCTGCGAAAAGAGCGCAAGTGCGTTCTTTTGCTGTCCACAACAGGCGGGAAACGCGCCGTGAGCAACAGCCTGGCGTAGATCAGAGCGCGGCTTTCGCCGCCTCGATCTTTTCGGCCAGCACTTCCTGCCCGAGCGCGCCGAACACAACCTCGTTGCCGACCACATAGGACGGCGTGCCGGTGATCGCCAGCTTGTTGGCGAGATCGTAGGTCTTGGAGAAGGCCTCGTGTGATGCTCGGGTCCTTCATCTTCTCGCGCAGCTTCGCCTCGTCGGCGCCGAGCGACAGCGCGACCTTGATCGCCGTGGCCTCGGTGGCGCGGCCCTGGCCGCCGAGCAGCGGCGTTGTGGAACTCGCCGTATTTCTCCGGCATCATCAGGTGGAAGGCCATGCGAGACGACGCTGCGCCTTCTGCGAATCCGGACCGAGGATCGGGAATTCCTTGAGCACGAAGCGCAGGTCCGGATCGGCCTTGGTCAGCGCCTGCATGTCGTCGATGGCGCGTTTGCAGAAGCCGCAATTGTAATCGTAGAACTCGACGATCGTGACCTTGCCGTTCGGATTGCCGACGACGCCGTCGAAGGCGGAGTTGAAGATCTCGTCCTTGGCGTTCTTGATGACGCCGAGGTGGCGATGCGCTGCTCTTCCTTCTGCTTGGCTTCGAGCGCGTCCTGCACTTCGAGCAGGACTTCGGGGTTCTTCAAGAGATAGTCGCGGATGATGCCCTCGACCTCGGCCCGGTCGATCTTGGTGTCCGACGGACGCTACCTGCACGACCTGCGCTGTATCGGCCTTGGCCGCCTGCGGGCTGCCGGCGACGAAGCCGAAAGCCAGCATGGCAAGAGCGGCCGCCACTCCCGTCGTGCCGAGCAGAATTGCCTTGTTCATCGTCCCTTGTCCTCTTGCCTGTTCCGTCCGCTTTTGTCGCAGCATGACGCCGGAAGGTTCATTTCTTGATTTTGCCTGATGGCGCTGTAGTTTATGATGTCCTGCGCGCGAAGCCAGCCCGGCTCGCCGCGCTTCAATTTCTGTTGCGCGCGCATGGCGAAGATCTTCGCGTTCTTGTAGTCGCCGGAATAGAAATGGCCTTCGGCGGTCGCGAGTTCGGCCGCCGGAATGTCGCCGAGTTCGCCATAGGCCTGCGCCAGATAGCGATACCCGTCGGCGTTTTCCTTGTCGCGCCCGAGGCCATTGTTGATCTGCACCACCGCCTTCTTCAGCGATTCGGGCGTGCCGATCGCCATCAGCGCCTGGCCATAGGAGACCGGCAGCAGCCCGGACCGTCGCCGGATCGAGGTTGACCGCCTTGGCGTAGGCGTCCGCTGCATCCTTCGGCTTGTTGGCCTTCATCAGGATGTCGCCGCGCAGTTCCTGGAAATAGGGGTTTTTCGGCTGTTCCTTGATCAGCGCATTGGTCTTGGTCGAGCGCTCGCGCCCAGATTGCCGTAGAGATAGGCCAGCTGCGCCTCGCCATAGCGCGAGGCAAGGCTGCCCGGATTCTTGCGCATCAGCCGCGACGCCGCGGCCTGGCCGCCCATGTAGGCGGCGATCTTGACGCGCATCATGTCGTGCCGCTGCTGCAGCGCCGGCGGATCGACCTTGTCGACATAGGGGCTCTGCTTGACCAGCACTTCGAGATTGGCGATGCGGTCCTGCGGCATCGGATGGCTGATCCGGTAGGGGTCGACCTGCGCGCCGGAAAGCGACAGCGCGTTCTGGAAGCGGTCGAAGGTCTTCAGCATGCCCATGCCGGACTGGCCGGTGGCGTTGAGATAGGTGATCGCCGAGCGGTCGGCGGTCGTCTCTTCGGTGCGCTGATAGGCGAGGATGCTGCGCTGCGCCATCTCGCCGCCGCCGGCAGCAACACCCATGCCGGCGCCGGCGAGGCCGCGGCTGTTTGTGGTGGCGCCGGCAACGATGGCGCCGGCGCCGAGCAGCGTGGCGATGATGGCCATCGTCTTGGCGCGCTCAAGCTGGTCGCGCAATTTCTGCTGGTGGCCGCCGGCGATATGGCCGGCCTCGTGGGCGATGACGCCGATGATCTCGTTGGGCGTTTCGGCCATGCATCAGCGCGCCGGTGTTGATGAACAGCCGGCGCCCGGTGACGAAGGCGTTGAAGCTCTGATCGTTGACCAGAACGATGTCGACGCCGTCATTGGCCAGACCCGCCGCCTTGAAGATCGGCCGCGCATAGTCGCGCACCAGCGCCTCGATCTCGGCATCGCGCACGACCGGCACGTTCTGCGCGAAGGCGCTGACCGAGCCGGAGACCGCGACGGCAGCGGCAAGCAACAGCGTCGCGAAGCCGCGCGCTACCGTGGAGAAATCGTCGATCTGGGTCGGCTCAACATGACGAGTCCACTGGTAGACGAGCGGGCGAAGGATGAAAAGTCGGCACCGAAAACTTCCTGAACTTGTGATCCCCACATCAATCGGGCATTTGTGCGGCGCAAGGGCCTGCAGCTTTGAGCCGGGATCGATCGCGGAATGAGTGGATCTGAAATGGTCGTTTCGCTTTCGCGGCGCGGCGAGGTCGAGCCGTTCCACGCCATGGACATTCTGGCCGAGGCCAACCGGCTGAAGGCGACGGGCGTGCCGGTCATGTCGATGGCGGTCGGGCAGCCGTCCGACCCGGCGCCTGTGCGGGGTCCGGGAAGCTGCGGCCAGGGCGCTGAAGATCGGCCGCATCGGCTACACCGACGCGCTCGGCCTTGCCGACGCTGCGCAAGGCGATCGCCGGGCACTATGGCGACCATTACGGGATCGACGTCCCGCCCGAGCCGCATCGCCGTGACCACGGGCTCATCGGCCGCCTTCAATCTGGCCTTTCTGGCGATGTTCGATCCCGGCGACCGCGTCGCGATCGCCGCACCCGGCTATCCGGCCTACCGCAACATCATGGCCGCGCTCGGCATCGAGGTCGTCGAGATCGAGCTCGGCACTGACGCCTATCTGCATGCCGAGCACCTGAAGACGGCGCATGCCGAAAAGCCGCTGAAGGGCGTGCTGTTCGCCAGCCCGGCCAATCCGACCGGCGCGGTCATTCCCGCCGACGAGTTGGCGGCGCTGGTGAGGACGGCCGAAGAGCTTGGCATCGCGGTGATTTCCGACGAGATCTATCACCGGCTGGCCTATGCGGCGCCCGACACGACGGCGCTGGCCTATGGCTCCGGCGTAACGGTCATCAACTCCTTCTCGAAATACTATTGCATGACCGGCTGGCGCATCGGCTGGATGGTGCTGCCGGAAGAGCTGGTGCGGCCGGTCGAGCGCATCGCCCAGAGCCTCTACATCTCGCCGCCGGAACTGTCGCAGATCGCGGCCATCGAGGCGTTCAAGGCGACGCAGGAGCTGGAAGCGGTCAAGGCGCGCTATGCCTGGAACCGCGAACTCCTGATGCAGCGCCTGCCGGAACTCGGGTTTCCCCTTGGCCGCGCCGATGGACGGCGCCTTCTACGCCTTCTGCGATGTCACCAGGCATACCAATGACAGCATGGCCTTTGCGCGCAAAATGCTGGCCGAGGCGCATGTGGCGGCAACGCCCGGCCGCGACTTCGATCCGCTGGCCGGACACCGCACCATGCGCTTTTCCTATGCCGGCAGCCATGACGACATGGTCGAGGCGATGGCGCGCATCGAGCGCTGGCTGAAATAGCGGGGACATCATGCCGGAACTCGAACAGGCGCTGGCGGAAGTCGCCGCTGAGATGGCCGAGCGCACCGATCGCGGCGACGTCGCCACCTATATCCCGCAGCTCGGCAAGGTCGACCCGAAGAAATTCGGCATTGCCGCCGTCACCAATGACGGCCGCGTGCTGGTCGGCGGGCGATGCCGACCAGGCGTTTTCCATCCAGAGCATTTCGAAGGTGTTCACGCTGACGCTGGCGCTCGGCAATGTCGGCGACGCGCTGTGGCAGCGGGTCGGGCGCGAGCCGTCGGGCAATCCGTTCAACTCGATCGTCCAGCTCGAGCACGAGAACGGCATTCCGCGCAATCCGTTCATCAATGCCGGCGCCATCGTCGTCTCCGACATCCTGCTCGCCGGCCACCAGCCGCGCGAGGCGATCGGCGAGATCCTGCGCTTCATCCAGTTCCTCGCCGACGACGAGACGATCATCATCGACCGCGAGGTCGCGGCCTCCGAACGCGCCACCGGCTTTCGCAACTTCGCGCTTGGCCAACTACATGAAATCCTTCGGCAATCTCCACCATGCGCCGGAGCTGGCGCTGGGCGTCTATTTCCACCATTGCGCCATCGCCATGAGCTGCCGGCAGCTGGCGCTGGCCGGGCGCTTCCTCGCCAATGGCGGCAGGAACCCGGCGACCGGCCATTCGGTGGTGTCGGCCGAGCGGGCGCGCCGCATCGGCGCGATGATGCTGACCTGCGGCCACTATGACGGATCCGGCGACTTTGCCTTCCGCGTCGGCATTCCGGGCAAGAGCGGCGTCGGCGGCGGCATATTGGGGATCGTGCCGGGCGTCGCCTCGCTCGCCGTCTGGTCGCCGGGCCTCAATGCCAATGGCAATTCCAAGCTGGGCTCGATCGCGCTGGAGAAGCTGGCGAAGATCGATGAACTGGTCGATCTTCGCGCCTTAGTACGACCATCGAGATAGGAGAAACCCCGCGCCGTCCTGCGACGACGCGGGGTTTTCTTTGGCTCAGAAAATCAACCCAAGCGGCTGAAAAGCTTAGAAAAAGCCTTTCCGCTGCCACCAGCCGGCGCGCTTCGGCTTTTCCTCGACCTTGGCCTCTTCGGGCACGCTCGACGAGACCACCGGCACCACCGGGGCATCGAGTGCGACGGGCTTGCGGCGGGTCGGGCGTGCACTGGCAGGCGCTTCCTCCTCGGTAGCCGGGTCGGCGGCCGGTACAGGCGCAGGCGTCGGCGCCTCGGCCGGTGCAGCTTCCTCGGCTGGTGCTTCGGCTACCGTCTCGGCGGCGACTTCTGCTGCAGCCTTCTTGGACCTCGATGCGCGCTTCTTCTTCGGCTTCTCGGCGCTCGGCGCGTCGTCATTGGCGGCAGAGGGAAGCTCTTCCACCGCTGCCGCCGCCACAATCTCGGCCACGGACTCGATGGCCGCGGCTTCGCTTTCCGGTGCATCGGCTTCGACGCCATCGGTCGTCTCGCCCGCCTCGGCTCCGTCCTCGCCGTCCTCACGGCGATTGCGCTTGCCGCCGCGCTTGCCGCGCCGGCGCTTCTTGCCCTGACCGTCGTCCGATGCGTCGACTGCGACGGCGCCGACCGGCGCTTCGCCGCCCTCGGCGGTGGTTTCATCCGCTGCGACAGCGGCGTCGGTATCCGCCGGCGCCGCGACGATGCACCTTCCGCGGGAGCGCCGTGCTCGCGATCACCGTGTTCGCGGTCGCGATCCTTGCCGCCACGCCGCCTGCGGCGCTTGCGGCGCTTGCGGTCGCGGCCTTCGCCGTCCTCGCCGGACCTCGGCTGTTGCTCGCTGCGGTGATGGCGCGGCTGCTCCGCCTGCGACCGGTGCCTCGTCCTCCTCCTCGACGACGATTTCGTCTTCGGGCTCTTCCGGCTCGACATAGGTCGGCAGGCTGCGCGCTTCGACGAAGCCCTCCGGCTTTTCGGCCAGTGCGCCGCGGAAGATCGCATAGTGCTGCGCGCCGACCGTGTCGTCGGCCTCGATGGTGATGGTCAGGCCGAAGCGGCCTTCGAGTTCGACCAGCGTGCCGCGCTTGTGGTTGAGCACGTAGAGCGCGGTCGCCGCCGGCGTCCGCACCGTGATGTGGCTGCGCGAATCCTTGAGCAGGAATTCCTCGATCGCCCGCACGACCATCAGCGCCACCGACGAATCGGAGCGCACATGGCCGGTGCCGCCGCAATGCGGGCAGGGCTTCATCGTCGATTCCAGCACGCTGGCGCGGATGCGCTGGCGCGACATTTCCATCAGGCCGAAATGCGAGATGCGGCCGACCTGGATGCGGGCGCGGTCGTTCTTGAGGTGATCCTTCAGCCGCTTCTCGACGGCGCGGTTGTTGCGGTTCTCCTCCATGTCGATGAAGTCGATGACGATCAGGCCGGCAAGGTCGCGCAGCCTGCAGCTGGCGGGCGACTTCCTCGGCCGCTTCGAGGTTGGTGTGGAGCGCGGTGTCCTCGATCGAGTGCTCCTTGGTGGAGCGGCCGGAATTGACGTCGATGGCGACCAGCGCTTCGGTCTGGTTGATGATGATGTAGCCGCCGCACTTCAGCGTCACCTGCGGCTGCAGCATGCGGTCGAGCTGCGCCTCGATGCCGTTGCGCACGAAGATCGGCGTCGTGTCGCGGTACGGCTGAACCACCTTGGCGTGGCTCGGCATCAGCATGCGCATGAAGTCCTTGGCCTCGCGATAGCCTTCCTCGCCGGAGACCAGGATCTCGTCGATGTCCTTGTTGTAGAGGTCGCGCACCGAGCGCTTGATCAGGCTGCCTTCCTCGTAGACGAGGGCAGGGGCGGTGGATTGCAGCGTCAGATTGCGGACGTTTTCCCAAAGCCGCATCAGATATTCGTAGTCGCGCTTGATCTCGGCCTTGGTGCGGCTTTCGCCGGCGGTGCGCAGGATGACGCCCATGCCCTGCGGCACTTCGAGGTCGGCGACGACTTCCTTCAGCCGCTTGCGGTCCTGCGCGTTGGTGATCTTGCGCGAAATGCCGCCGCCGCGCGCCGTGTTGGGCATCAGCACCGAATAGCGGCCGGCAAGCGACAGATAGGTGGTGAGCGCGGCGCCCTTGTTGCCGCGCTCTTCCTTGACGACCTGCACCAGCAGGATCTGGCGGCGCTTGATGACTTCCTGGATCTTGTACTGGCGGCGCACCGGCTTGCGGCGGTTGCGCACCTCTTCCAGCGCATCCTCGGCGCCGACCAATTCGATTTCGTGGTCGTCCGGATGCGAGGACTGAACCTCTTCCAGCATGCCGCGATCATTGTCGCTGGACGAGGCTTCGCCGCTTGCGTCGGCGGAGGCTGTCTCCGGCTGCGGACGGCTTCGGAGATCACATCGGCTTCGACGCTGGCCGCGATCGATGTCGGTCCGCTTCCGGAAACTTCTTCGGACGCTTCCGCTTCGCTGTGATCGGCGGCTACGTCTTCGTGCCCGGCCGTTTCAGGCGAGGCGTCGGCATGTTCAGCTGTGAAATCGGCTTCGGCGGTGGTGTCTTCGGCAATTGCATCGCCGCCCGTGTCGCCATGTTCGCCGCTGTCGTCGGAATCTGCGGCACCGGCGTCGCGCTTGTGGTCGCCGCGCTCGCGGCCTTTGCCGCCGCGCCGGCGTCCGCGCCTGCCGCGATCGCGGCTCTGGCGGTCCTCGCCGTCATTGTCCTCGTCCTCTTCGTCCTCGGCTTCCTGCGCTTCGGCTCGCAGCAGGGCCTGACGGTCGGCGACCGGGATCTGGTAGTAGTCGGGGTGAATTTCACTGAAGGCGAGGAAACCGTGACGGTTGCCGCCATATTCGACAAAGGCTGCCTGAAGGGAAGGTTCGACGCGCGTTACGCGGGCGAGATAGATGTTTCCTTTGAGCTGCTTCTTGTCCTGTGATTCAAAGTCGAATTCTTCAATACGGTTACCGCGAACGACGACAACCCGTGTTTCCTCCGGGTGGGAGGCGTCTATCAGCATTTTGTTGGGCATTATTTCGTTTCCCCCCGGCAGCCGTCAGCCGCAGCTTGCGAGGCAAGGCCTGCTGCTGCGTGTCTGGAGTGTGGGTGCCGGATAATTGAACGTCCGCCGGCCGCCGCTTGAGCGCCATGGCGGTGCCGCCCGCAGCCGTAATGGCGCGGTTTGATGCGGACCTTTCCATGATTGCGCTTGAAGCCATCGTCACCAGCAGAACCTTTTGAACCAAAGCCCGGAAAGACCGGACCAGCTTGTTTGCTCATACAGAGCCGGCGCGGGACAAACCCGGCCGTTTTCCTCACGCAGGCGTTTCCCCCGCCACGGGCGCGCGCCTGCGAAATTCATCGCGATCACCTGAAGCCTTTTCGCTGGAAGCGAAAGGAGCCGCTTTTCATCTGACCTGTAGCAGGAAGCTGCGGAGGAAGCGGTTCCAGGATTGCAGTGATCCACCATCGCTTTTATGATTTGGCGGCATGGAAGGCAACCCCGATTTAGGATGCCGGCAAAAAGCGGTTCCGTTGGGGAAGCACAGGCTCCAATTCCTTGTCCGAAAAGGCTTGGTTAACCTTCTCTGGATACCAATCGTTAATCGAGTCCGCGGCCTAACCGGCAATTCGACGAAACGACCCGGCGCCTGGCGCCAAACCGGGAGCGACTGGAAAGAGATGGGACTGGCAGGCACGGCAAACAAGGGTCACGGCGCTGCGGGGCCTTTGCTGCATGCCGTCTGCGCCCTTTTGCTGATGGCGGCTTTCCTCGCTTTCTCCGCCGTTTCCCACGCCGCTGAGGCGCCGCTCGGCGCCACCGGCTACAAGATGGCCGGCGATGCCACCAAGATGCGCATCGTCATGAATTTCGATCGCGAGCCCGACATCAAATGGTTCCTGCTGCGCGGCCCCAATCGCCTGGTCGTCGATCTGCCGCGCACCAGGTTCGCCATCAATGCCAAGGACGTGAAGGCGCGCGGCCTGGTCAAGGCCGTGCGTTACGGCGATCTCGGCCAGGGATCGCGGCTGATCCTCACCGGCAAGGGGCCGTTTTCGGTCGACAAGCTCGACGTGCTCAAGAACGATGACGGCAAGGGCTACCGCATCGCCATCGACATGTCGGCGGCCTCGGCGCGGGAGTTCGACGCCGCTCTGGCCAACCAGGCGCTGACCACCGGTTCGACGGTTTCGACCGACAAGGGTGTCCAGGGTCGGCACCGGGCCGATCTCCAATCCGGGCCACCGCTTCACGGTCGTCATCGATCCCGGCCATGGCGGCATCGACGGCGGCGCCGAGGGGCTCCACGGCACCGTCGAGAAGAATGTCACGCTCGCCTTCGCCACCGAATTGCGCGACAAGGCTCGCCGCGGTCGGCAGCTACGACGTGTTCATGACGCGCGACAAGGACGAATTCCTGCGGCTGGACGACCGGGTGCGCATCGCCCGCCAGCACGAGGCCGACCTTTTGATCTCGATCCATGCCGACACGATCAGCGTCAAGGGCATTCGAGGCGCCACCGTCTATACAGTCTCCGACAAGGCGTCCGATCCCGAGGCGCAGGCGCTGGCCGATCGTGAAAACCTCTCCGACCAGTTCGCCGGCATGGAGATCAAGGACGACAACAAGGAAGTCACCGACATCCTGATCGACCTGATCCGTCGCGAGACGCACAACTTCTCGATGAGCTTTGCCCACACGCTGGTCGGCCAGCTCTCGACCAGCGTCGGCCTCATCAACAATCCGCAGCGTTCAGCCGGCTTCAAGGTGCTGAAGGCGCCCGACGTGCCTTCGGTGCTGGTCGAGCTCGGCTATCTCTCGAACGCCAAGGACGAGGCGCAATTGCTGGATGCCGATTGGCGCGGCAAGGCGGCGCAGAGCATCACCAACGCCGTCGCGCTGTTCGCCTCGGCCAAGATGGGGACGGGAGCCGGAGGCTGATATGACCGCTGCCGCCTGCAACCAGAGGCAGCGTTGCGCGACGACAACACCCGGCGCTATTATTTCCCGCACGGGAAGCCGAAGTCCCAGCGTTGCCGTATTTTGTCCACATGATGGCGACATGGGTTTTCCATTGCGGATTGGGACCGTCCCGGAAGCTTGCGCGGAAGGCGGCTTCGTTTAGGAAATTCCCGGACCACGGACTGGAGCGGGAATGATTCGTCTCATCGGCTATTTCTTTGGCATCGGCACGACGCTGGCGCTTCTGGTCGCCGCGGGCGTGGCGATCTATATCGGCCATCTGTCGAAGGATCTGCCCGACTACGAAGTGCTGGCCAAATACGAGCCGCCGGTGACGACGCGCATCCATGCGTCCGACGGCTCGCTGATGGCCGAATATGCGCGCGAACGGCGCCTCTATCTGCCGATCCAGGCGGTTCCGGACCGCGTCAAGGCGGCCTTCCTGTCGGCCGAGGACAAGAATTTCTACAATCATCCCGGCATCGACGTCACCGGCCTTGGCCGCGCGGTCATCGTCAATCTGCAGAATGCCGGCTCGGGCAGGCGCCAGGTCGGCGCCTCGACGATCACCCAGCAGGTGGCGAAGAACTTCCTGCTCACCTCGGACCAGACCTACGAGCGCAAGATCAAGGAGATGATCCTGGCCTTCCGCATCGAGCAGGCCTATTCGAAGGACCGCATCCTCGAACTCTACCTCAACGAGATCTTCTTCGGCTTCGGCGCCTATGGCGTCGCCGGCGCGGCGCTGACCTATTTCGACAAATCGGTGAACGAACTGACCGTGGCGGAAGCGGCCTATCTGGCCTCGCTGCCGAAGGGCCCCAACAATTACCATCCCTTCAAGCATGCCGACCGCGCGCTCGAGCGCCGCAACTGGGTCATCGACCAGATGGTCGAGAACGGCTACGTGACGCGCGAGGAAGGCGACAAGGCCAAGGCCGAGCCGCTCGGCGTCACGCCGCGCCGCAACGGCACCTATCTGTTCGCCGGCGAATATTTCACCGAGGAAGTGCGCCGCCAGATCATCTCCCGCTACGGCGAGAATGCGCTCTACGAGGGCGGCCTGTCGGTCCGCACGACGCTCGATCCGAAGATGCAGCTCATCGCCCGCAAGGCGATGCAGAACGGCTTGCTGAAATACGACACGCTGCGCGGCTATCGCGGGCCGGTGAAGCATATCGACGTCTCCGGCGACTGGGGCGTGCCGCTCGGCGACGTCAAGGGGCTGGAAGACGTGCCGGAATGGTCGCTTGGCCGTCGTGCTCGACAGCTCCGAGACCGGCCTCACCATCGGCCTGCAGCCGAAGCGCCAGGTTTCCGGCGACATCGTCAAGGAGCGCGTCGAAGGCACGGTCAGCAAGGAAGACATGAGCTTTGCCATGCGCCATGTGGTCGACGGCAAGACGGTCAAGGCCAAGTCGCCGGCCGATGTGCTGCAAGCCCGGCGACGTCATCTTCGTGCAGAAGAACGAAGGTTCCGACAGCGCCTACAGCCTGCGCCAGGTGCCGGAAGTGGAAGGCGGCCTGGTCGCCATGGATCCGCATACCGGCCGCGTGCTGGCCATGGTCGGCGGCTTCTCCTATGCGCAGTCGGAGTTCAACCGCGCCACGCAGGCGATGCGCCAGCCGGGCTCCTCGTTCAAGCCGATCGTCTATTCGGCGGCGCTCGACAATGGCTATACGCCGGCCTCGGTGATCATGGACGGTCCGATCACCATCCAGAGCGGCAACACGACCTGGACGCCGAAGAACTATGACGGCACCGCGGCCGGCCCGGCGACCTTGCGCTCCGGCATCGAAAAGTCGCGCAACCTGATGACGGTGCGGCTCGCCAACGACATGGGCATGAAGCTGGTCGTGGAATATGCCGAGCGCTTCGGCGTCTATGACCATCTGGCGGCGTATCTGCCGATGGCGCTGGGCTCCGGCGAGACGACGGTGATGCGCATGGTGTCGGCCTATTCGATCATGGCCAATGGCGGCAAGTCGATCAAACCGTCGCTCATCGACCGCATCCAGGACCGCTACGGCAAGACCGTGTTCAAGCAGGACGAGCGCGGCTGCGAAGGCTGCAACGCGACCGAATGGAAGAACCAGCCCGAGCCGGAACTGGTCGACAATGCCGAGCAGGTGCTCGATCCGATGACCGCCTACCAGATCACCTCGATGATGGAAGGCGTCGTCCAGCGCGGCACCGGCGCCACCATCGCCGAACTCGGCCGTCATATCGCCGGCAAGACCGGCACGACCAATGACGAGAAGGACGCCTGGTTCATCGGCTATACGCCGAACCTCGTCGTCGGCCTCTATATGGGCTACGACACGCCGCGCGGCCTTGGCAAAGGCGCGACCGGTGGCGGTCTGGCGGCGCCGATCTTCAAGGACTTCATGCGCGTGGCGCTGGACGGCACGCCCAATGTCGACTTCCAGGTGCCGGAAGGCATGAAGCTGATCGCCATCAACCGCAAGACCGGCATGCAGGCCGGCGAAGGCGAGGCGGGCACCATCATCGAAGCCTTCAAGCCCGGCACCGGTCCGGCCGACAGCTATTGGGTGATCGGCATGGGCGCCGACGGTTCCAATGGCGCCGGCGGCGCGCTGTCGCCGCAGGCCACGCAGGCCATCCAGGCGGGCGGCGGCGGCCTTTACTGACGATCAGCAAGCAGAGCTGGGCCGGCCTCCTTTGGCCTGATCATGATCTTATCCGAAAACCGGTTTCCACTTTTCGGATCATGGTTTAGCCGGCCCATTTCGCTTTACAGGCGGCGGTGCCGTCCCTATGTATCGCGCCGACCAAGCGCCATTTCAGCAACAGGACAGAACAGCCAGCCATGCGCGCGGAAACGCAGAATATTGTCGACGAGATCAGGCAGGCGATAACCCTGCTGAGGAGGCATCTTTGACTGGGATCAGGCCATAAAGCGGCTTGAATACCTGAATGTGCGGGCCGAGGATTCCAGCCTCTGGAACGAGCCGCTGGAAGCGCAGAAGCTGATGCGCGAACGCCAGGGCCTCGAGGAGGGCATCGCTGCGGTCAAGGGCCTGACCCAGGCGCTGGAAGACAATATCGGGCTGATCGAGCTTGGCGAGGAAGAGGGCGACGAGGGCGTCATCGCCGAGGCCGAAGCGTCATCCGCTCGATGCAAGGCGAGGCGAAGGCCCGCCAGGTCGAGACGCTGCTGTCGGGCGAGGCGGACGCCAACGACACCTATCTCGAAATCCATGCCGGCGCCGGCGGCACCGAGAGCCAGGACTGGGCCTCGATGCTGTTGCGCATGTACACGCGCTGGGCCGAACGGCGCCGCTTCAAGGTCGAGGTGCTGGAAGTGCATGACGGCGAAGAGGCCGGCATCAAGTCCGCCACGCTGCTGATCAAGGGCCACAACGCCTATGGCTGGCTGAAGACGGAATCCGGCGTCCACCGCCTGGTGCGCATTTCGCCCTATGACAGCAATGCGCGCCGCCATACGTCCTTCTCCAGCGTCTGGGTCTATCCGGTCATCGACGACACGATCGAGATCGACGTTTCGGAATCCGACGTCCGCATCGACACCTATCGTTCGTCCGGCTCGGGCGGCCAGCACGTCAACACCACCGATTCGGCGGTCCGCATCACCCATATCGCCACCGGCATCGCGGTTGCCTGCCAGGCCGAGCGCTCGCAGCACAAGAACAAGGCCAAGGCCTGGGAGATGCTGCGCTCGCGCCTCTACGAGGAAGAGCTGAAGAAGCGTGAAGCGGTGGCCAATGCCACCGAGGCGTCGAAGAGCGACATCGGCTGGGGCCACCAGATCCGCTCCTATGTGCTGCAGCCCTACCAGCTGGTGAAGGATCTGCGCACCGGCGTCGAGAGCACCAGCCCGTCGAGCGTGCTCGACGGCGATCTCGACGATTTCATGGAGGCCTCGCTGTCGCAGCGCATCGAGGGCGGGGCCGGCGAAGCGGTGGCGGACCTCGACTAGGGTATGTCCATATTCAGGTGAGGCCGGCCTGCGAACGGTGGTTTCCGGCGCTTCCGGTGCTCACGTCTTTAAGTACGCTCCGCTCCGGTTCTCGGAAATCACCACTCTCGGCTGGGCCTGACCTGAATCTGAACACATCCCGCCGCGCCTTAGCGAAGGAGGAGACGGTGACCCGTAAGCTTGCCGGAAAGTGCTTTTGCGGCGCCGTTCACTATGAGGTGGCGGACGAATTCGCCTATGCCGCGAACTGCCATTGCTCGAACTGCCGGCGCACTACGGGTTCGGCCTTCAAGCCTTTCGCCGGCATCGAGCGCGAGAAGTTCGCGCCTTGACCGAAGGCGCATCACGGGCTGCTCGATCTTCGGCGACGACAGCGGCCACGATGCGCATTGCGGGCCGCTGCGGCTCGTTGCTCTATTCGCTGGTGCGCGAAGGCGCCTACGTCCATGTCGCCATGGGCACGCTGGTCGACGATCCGACGCATCCGCCCGACGGCCCACATTTTCGTCGGTTCCAAGGCGCCATGGTTCACCATCGCCGACGACCTGCCGCAATATGAAGGGCATGTGAACGACGTCCGCCGACGGGTAGCTGGAACCGCGGCTGCGTATTTCGTCGGCGATCCCTGGCTGCAGGCTGCGTTAACTGCTCGTTAACCAAGCCGGCGCACCATTTCGACGGCAGATGTCGGCGCTCGGGGCTGCGGCACTGTAGCAGCATTCTTGCGCCGACCAAGGAATCAGCCCAGCATTCGGGCTGAGGGAGAAAAAGCATTTATGGCCGGACGCGGCATATCTGCGACCTGACGATCCGGCCACTGGGAAGACACGTTCCGGGAACGGGCAAGCGAAACGCTTGATGCTCGTTTGAAAGGAACGTTTCCATGTCTGCTGCCACACTCCGATCGGCCAGAGCCGTTCAACCGGCTGGCCGACTTCTGTTTTCCCTGTTCGCAATCCGGCTGCGATCGCATTGCTGACGGCGCCCGCTTTCGCGCATGACGCCAAGCCGACGGCGGCGAAGCCGCAAGGCTGGAGCTATCCCTTCGCCTGCTGCGCCAACTACGATTGCCGCACCACCCATACGGGCGAGGTGCTGGAAAAGCCCGAGGGCTATGTCATCGCCGGCACGGGGGAGGTCGTTCCGATGAGCGACAAGCGGGTCAAGGACAGCCCGACGGCGATTTCCACTGGTGCGCGCACCAGGCTGGTCTCGACGCCGGCAAGACGATCTGCCTGTTCGTGCCGCCGCGCTCCTACTGACGGCAAGCCAGCGTTCCAGCGCACGTTGCTGACAGACGGTTGTCAGGAACGCTTCTTTATGTTGCCTTTGCCGCATGGGCGGCGGGCAACGGAGAGGAACTCGTTCATGACCATCAAGGCAAGCTGCCACTGCAAGGCGACGACATTCGAGGTTTCGCAAGCGCCCGAGACCGTGACGCAATGCACCTGCTCCTTCTGCTCGAAGCGCGGCTCGCTGTGGGCCTACTACGTTCCGTCGCAATTCAAGCTCACCAGCCCGCCTGAAAACGTCTCCTTCTATCGCTGGGGGTCGAAGACCGTCAAAGCACGGATTTTGCGCCACATGCGGCTGCGGCACCTTCACCGAGACGCCGGACTGGTCGACCGGCGAGCCGGATTTCGACAATCCCAAGATCAGCGTGAATTCGCGGCTGTTCGACGATTTCGACCTCGACAAGGTCGAGGTGGTCGTCATCGACGGCAAGAACCTCTGGTAGCCGGTCTCGCAGCGGCTGGCGCAGCAGCGTGTGCATTGAGCCGGGAAAAGCCTTGGCCGGCGCTTTCCCCGTTCCGCTTTTCGCCGTATTTCATGGTACAAGTCCCGGCGAAGGGCTGATATGCGCGGCCGCAACGGCCGCGGTTTGGAGAGGGACGATATCTCATGAAAAAGACTGTGCTCGTCGTCGTGGCGACGGCTGTGCTCGTGAGCGCCTGCACCACAACCGATCCGTATACCGGGGAGCAGAAGGTTTCCAACACCGCGGCCGGCGCCGGCCTTGGCGCGCTGGCCGGTGCGGGCATCGGCCTGCTTGCCGGCGGCAACGACCGCCGCAACGCGCTGATCGGCGCCGGCATCGGCGCGCTGGCCGGCGGCGCCATCGGCGCCACCATGGACCAGAACGAGGCGGAACTGCGCCGCCAGCTCCAGGGCACCGGCGTCAGCGTCACCCGCACCGGCGACCAGATCATCCTCAACATGCCGTCCGACATCACCTTCAACGTCGACCAGGACGCGGTGAAGCCGGGCTTCTATCAGGTGCTGAATTCGGTGGCGCTGGTGCTGAACAAGTTCCGCCAGACCACGGTCGACGTGTTCGGCCACACCGATTCGACCGGCGGCGACGAACACAATTTCGATCTGTCGCAGCGCCGCGCGCTGGCGGTCGCCAACTATCTGTCCGGCCAGGGCGTCGATTCGCGCCGCTTCGCCGTCACCGGCTTCGGCAAGACCCGCCCGATCGCGTCCAACGCGACGTCGGCCGGCCGCGCGCAGAACCGGCGCGTCGAGATCCAGCTTTCGCCGCTCACCTGAGTCATACAACGCTGCACATGAAAACGGCCCCGCAAGGGGCCGTTTTTGTTTGTGATGCTGTATCGAACCGCCAATCAGACCTTGGCGACGATCCTCATGAAGGCCGGCATGTCGTCGCCGAAGCCGACGGTGCCGTCATTGTCTTCCTGGCGGTGGCGGGCAGGGCGGTTGTTGTCGCGCTGCGGCCTGGTGTCGCCGCGTTCCGGAGCCGGCTGCTCGTTGCGATCGAGCCTTGCGCTCGGTGTTTTCGGAGCGGATCGCTTCCTTGCGCTGACGCCGTTCGCCGATGTCGGCGACCGCGGCCTCGGCCACGACCGGCTGTTCCTCGCGCGCGGCATCCGCCGGGCGCGGCTTCGCTGGGCTTGGCATGGCGCTCGCGTGGCTTGCGCTCGCCCTTTGATCCTTGCGGTCCTCGTCCTTGCGGCCGGCGCGGCGCGGGGCGCCGCGGCCACGGCGGGGCGCTTCGTCCTCGCCGCCTTCGCTGGCGACGACCGTCGACAGGTCGCCGTCATGCCACTCGATCTTGTTGCCGATCAGCCGCTCGATGGCGTCGATGTATTTGGTGTCCGACTTGGTGGCGATGGTGAAGGATTTGCCCGAGCGTCCGGCGCGGCCGGTGCGGCCGATGCGGTGGACATAGTCCTCGGCGTGGATCGGCACATCGTAGTTGAAGACGTGGCTGACATCGGGAATGTCGAGGCCGCGCGCGGCGACATCGGAAGCGACGAGGTAGCGCAGCTTGCCGTCACGGAAATTGGCCAGCATCTGCATGCGCGCGCGCTGGTCCATGTCGCCATGCAGCGCGCCGGCGTCGAAATCATACTTCAACAGCGAGCGGAACAGTTCCGACACTTCGACCTTGCGGTTGCAGAAGATGATGGCGTTCTTCAGCTCGGCGTCTTCGGCCTTCATCAGATTGCGCAGCGTCTCGCGCTTGTCCCAGGGCTTCGAGCCGGACTTGACCAGCCGCTGGATGATGTTGGTGGCGGCGGATGCGGCCTTCGAAACCTCGACGCGCACCGGCGCATGCAGGAATTTTTCGGTGAGCTTGGTGATCTCCGGCGGCATCGTCGCCGAGAAGAACAGCGTCTGCCGGGTGAACGGGATCATCTCGCAGATGCGCTCGATGTCGGGGATGAAGCCCATGTCGAGCATGCGGTCGGCTTCGTCGATGACGAGGATCTCGACGCCGTTGAGCAAGAGCTTGCCGCGCTCGCGGTGGTCGAGCAGGCGGCCGGGCGTGGCGATCAGCACGTCGGCGCCGCGCTCCAGCTTCTTGTCCTGCTCGTCGAAGGAGACGCCGCCGATCAGAAGCGCGATGTTGAGCTTGTGGTTCTTGCCGTATCTGATGAAATTCTCTTCGACCTGCGCGGCGAGTTCGCGCGTCGGTTCGAGGATCAGCGTGCGCGGCATGCGGGCGCGGGCGCGGCCTTTTTCGAGGCGGGTCAGCATCGGCAGCACGAAGGATGCGGTCTTGCCGGTGCCGGTCTGGGCGATGCCCAGAATATCCTTGCCGAGCAAGCGCATGCGGGATGGCGCCGGCCTGGATCGGCGTCGGCTGCGTGTAGCCGGCATCGGTGACTGCGGAAAGGACCTTCGGCGACAGGCCGAGGTCTGAAAAGGTCAACGCTTCTGGAGCGGTCGTGGTGTCTGAGGACAAGTGTTGATGTCTTTGGCTGGTTCGGGGAAGCGCAACGGCAACCGTCGCGGCAAGCGCAGCGCGCCTGCAAGATTGGTATTGCGATTAGGCGCAAGCCCGCGATTTGTCAACAGAAACGGGCGGGATTGGCACGATTGTGAAGACGTAAGCTTAATCGCGATGCTTAATCGAGGTAGTCGTTCGTTGCGCCGGCTCAATAGCGAAACTGCTCGGCGAGAATGCGTTCGTTCCACGAATGGTTGGGGTCAAACAGCAGCGTCGCCGTCGCGCGTCGGCGATTCCCGGACCGTGACCGAGGCCACCGCCTTGACCTCGGTGTGGTCGGCGGCGGCGTTCACCGGCCGCTTTTCCGGCTCCAGAATATCGAAGCGAACGGTCGCCTTGTTGGAGAGCAGCGCGCCCCGCCAGCGGCGCGGCCGGAACGGGCTGACCGGGGTCAGCGCCAGCAGCGGCGCGTCGAGCGGCAGGATCGGCCCGTGCGCCGACAGATTGTAGGCGGTGGAGCCGGCCGGCGTCGCGATCATCACGCCGTCGCAGTTCAATTCCTCGAGCCGGACTTGCTCGTCGACGGTGATGCGGATCTTTGCCGTCTGGTAGGACTGGCGCCACAGCGCGACCTCGTTGATGGCGAGCGCCGAAACCGTCTCGCCCTCATGCGTCACCGCCAGCATCTCCAGCGGGCGGATCGTTTCGGCGACGGCCGCCGCGATGCGCTCGGCGAGGCCGCCGACGCGGTATTCGTTCATCAGGAAGCCGATGGTGCCACGGTTCATGCCGTAGACCTTCTTTCCCGTGCTCATCGTGTCGCGCAGGGTCTGCAGCAGGAAGCCGTCGCCGCCGAGCGCCACGACAATCTCGGCGTCTTCGACCGAGGTCTGGCCATAGCGCGCCGACAGGCTTTCCATCGCCGCTTTGGCGTCGGCTGTGTCGGAGGAGACGAAGGCGAGACGGCTGGCGGCTTTGCTCATGGTTCCCCGATGACGACCGATTGGCGACGACCGATTGGCGGCGACGGCCTGCCGGGCCGCGGCTGCGCCGGGGTAGCATGGGCCAAGCGCATCTGCAAAGGGAGGCAGCGTCCGGCCTCGATGCGGCATGCGCTGGAACGAAAATGACCGCTCGCGCTTCATGTCGCGGAGCAAGGCGAATGTGATGGTTAAGACGCGAACTTAAGCTCTCGTAAAGCCGGATCGATCATGTTAGCCGGCAGAGGATGGGTGGCGTGGGGCTAGCCAGTCGAGACCTGTCTATTGCCGGTGACACGAATGATCATCGTCTTCCTGATGCTGGGAAGTTTCGCGCTTCGTCTTTGCCGAACTTGTGCGCCAGTCCGAAGAAATGAGCATCCGGCCCCAGCCCACGGCCTCACGCTGCGGCGATGCCGCCGGCATGCCATGTCCGCAAAAGGCGCTGTAGGTTCGCAAATCGCGGTGATCATTGACGCCGGATAGGCGGCGGGCGGTTGGATCGGAGTGTCACAATTGTCCACTGCGCAGCGCACGTCGCAAGAAGCATTGTGACGAAAGGCGCTGCGCCGGCGCCTTATTCGGCGGCAAGACTTTTCTTGGTGCCCGCTTTGCCATTCCAGTCCACCAGACCGGTGCCGCTCCAGTGCCCAAACGATGTTATGTCCAGCTTCGGGCGCTTCAACTGGCGCCATATGTGGATCATGTTCAGGACGCGGGTGTCGTCGAACATGACGATCGGGTTCTTGGGCAAGGTCAGAGCACCCAAAGTGTCGATGAAATTTTGTTCGGTGACGCCGTCTTTCGGGGCATCTATAAAAATGAAATCGGCCTCTGCAAAAAGGCTTCGATAGGGCTCCATTCCCTCGGGCGTTGTAACGTCAGCCAGATGCTGAACGATGCGCCCATCTGCGAAATCAGCCTGGCGAAACCAGGATCGCTTAAGGCTATTCCATGGGCACGATGTCGAAAGTAACAACCCTGCCGCCTGGTGGAAGCGCCGAGGCGATCGACAGCGTTCCCATGCCCGTCCAGGTTCCAATCTCGATAACATTCAAAGCTTCCAGGTCTGCCACCAACGCGGCGAGAAGCCGGTAGTGTTCTCCTGGCCAGGTGCGGTACCAGCGCCGCTCCTTGGCTTTTCTGCTGTCCAGATAGGGAAAAGAAATATCGGCAGCGCGACTGGCCGCTCTGATGGCAAGATCAACCAGGCGTCGCGTTGGCTGCCAAGCCTCGTCGTCCGAGCTTAAGATTATCGAACTCGAGCTTATGTCTCGCCGGAGTGCGCAACAAGGCCTGTTCCATGGGAGCAAGCTCGGGACGCTTTTTTCCAAAACCAAACATGTCTGATACCCCCGCTGGAGCCGCACATACTGGCTGCTTTCAGTTCCCACAAGCCCGAGAACTCTTGGCCGAAGCTCGCCAAGTGGTCAAAACAGGAGGTTGCTATCAAGGCGCAGTCTGAAAATGCTTTGCAACGAATATTTCTATCGGACCGGTTAGCGTATCGGCCTCTTGTTTGATCTTGTTGTCATCCCATTCCCACCAGCGGATTGCGAGCAATTTTGAGACAATCTCGTCGGCGAAGCGGAATCGGATAATTCTCGCCGGGTTCCCGGCGACAATTGCATAGGGTGGCACATCCCTGGTGACCACTGCGCCGGCGCCGACGACGGCACCATGACCGATGCTTACGCCAGGCAATATGGTCGCTCTGAAACCGACCCAGACGTCGTTGCCAATATTCACGCCGGCCCGCCTTCCGCCATTGTCGACCGGCGAGGGCCTTTTCAGCAGCTGCATGTGGACCGGAAACGATGTCGCGCAGTCCATCGAATGATTGCCGGAGCACATGATGACGACCTGGCCGGCGATCGAGCAAAAGGAGCCGACATTCAAGGATGCCTCTGCGGACTGCATGGAGACCGTGTGCTTCGTTATCCCATAGGTGTGGCGACCAACAGTTACGTTCGCTGCCAACGGGTGCCTTGCCCCGAGGATGCGATGCTCGCGCAACCAGTTGGATAGTTTCGACTAAGGGTATCTCCAAAAACAAACGGAAACCGCTACGCACTTTTCCTGGAATTGCTCTTGCCGCGCGCGTTATGACCGAAGAAACGCCGGATGGCTTTCTTACAACTCCAGCCGATCCGTTTCAGCCATAAGTAACGAGCGGCGCCCGCGATCGAGCTATGGAAGGCACCATTCTGGCTTCCCTGTTCGACGATCGGCCGCTCGAACCAGAGCATTTCTATGCCCAGTTTCTCATCGATATGTTCAATCTGATGGTCGATCGGCTTCGACAGTCTGTGCTCGGCCAACCAATCGAGCCTGGCTTTGGCGACCGGGCGCGTGAGCAGGTATGAATTTGCGCAGCGCGCATGAAGCGCCGGATAGAGTTTCGGCCCCTCCGCAACTTCCATCTAGGCACATAATAGTTGCTGCCGCTGCCGAGATAGACGACTGCCTTTCGGTCCGGACTGCCGAACTCGGCAATACACTCACCCAATTTGCTGACGAAGTCGGCGTCAAGGAACACATCATCCTCAAACACCAGGCAAAATGGCTTATCCGTTTCGAGAAACTCCCGCCATATACTGGCATGTTTCAGGGCAAGCGAGATTTCGGACGGCAGCAATTTGTCCGATCCAACAAAGGATGCCCTGGTTTCCTCGGTGATGTCCGCGACGTCCCAATCGAGAAAGAAATGGACCGGCACACCGCGCCGGGCAAACTCCTTCAAAATATGGCGCTCCCGATCCTCATAGCCTCGTTTGACGTGGCATATGCGAACAAAGACCTTGTCGGCCGGAAACTCTTGCATTTTGCGTCTGTAATGTTGCGGGTCGCGAAAATCCAGAGGCGCCGTTCATCCGCGGCAGTCGATACCGGATCAGGAATTGCTGGCAATCCGGTTCTGAGCGCCGCCGAGGTAGGTTTCCCAAACATAGTCGCGCAACAGTTCGCGATGCTGCGCGGTGCGGTGATGACGGGTTTTTTGGTCGGCGTAGGAGGAGCCTCCGACATGAAAGAAAGTGGCGTCAAACATCTGATGGTGCTCACTGCGTTCGCCAGCCAGTACGACAGCAGCGGGTTCTTCGACCGCGGCTGAAATGTCGCCTTCCGCCAGACGCGAATAGAGCGGCAGCCAGTTGCCGCCGCCGGTGTCCAGCCCAAGTTCCATGCGTGGCCCGAAATCCAGATCCAGTCCCTCGACGGCCGCGAAGCGGAAGAAGCAAAACCCTCCCCAAAGATGCCATTTGGGATCGTCTACAGTTGGCTTGTAACGAAAGTTCTCGTTGGCAGGCAGCTTGAGACCATAAACGACCTTTCCTTCCATCCGCGCGGGAATGTCGAAGGGTGCGACCGGGAAGCAATCGTGATCGATGTATCCAAAGAATTCCGGCCGAAGGTGCCTGACGATGTTGTCAAACACCCAGGTCAGGGCCGTCCCATGCGAGCGCGACCAATGGCGCTCACGACGATTGGGCAAGCCGAGGTAAGGTACGCCTCTTGCCGAGCAGATGCGTTCAATCGATTTTCTCGCCGCATCGCTGGACGAATTGTCGACGACCACGAGCGACAATCCCGGCGAATGGATCTGCCATGCCCTGGTCAAGGCATCGATGACCCAAGGCGTGTTGAAGGCGATGGTAAAGCAAACCCTGGACAATCCGGATTTTTGCAATTGTCGCGAGAATTCCCGCCCACGGCTCGCGCCCTTGGCCTGATAAATTCGGTACGACAGTTTATCGCGAATGGATTTCGCCTTGCCGACGAAGCTGCTTGCATTGATCGCATCTACGGTTCTCTTCAGAATTTTTCGTGCCATCGCCTGTTCTCATTTCCGAAGCGGCCGCGACGGGCTTTGACCGGCCGAGATCCAGACTAGCGTCTAGCACCAAAGCCCGTCCTCACAAGCGCCTTTCGGTTGGGAAGCGTGCTTACAAGGCGCGCCAATGGTCGCTCGCCTCACTTATCCGCATCGTCAACGGTCACCCGACAAACTCTCGCTCAAAAAGATATTGACTGTATGTTTAGTCATAGTTATCCCTGATGACGAGAAGTGAGTTGGTCAGCCGGCGTCCGCCGGTGAATGGCCACCAGAAAAGGGGAACATCTTGACAGCCATCCGGCCCGCCGTTGAGGCGAAGGGCGTCAGCAGGATTTTTCAGGGAGCCGGCCAGGACGCGGTCAAAGCGCTCGACAACGTCTCGGTCTCGATCCGCGAGAATGAATTCTTCACTTTGCTTGGCCCGTCCGGTTGCGGAAAGACCACGCTGCTCAGGCTGATCGCCGGCTTCGACTATCCGACCGATGGCGAGATCCTGCTCTACGGCCGGGACATCGCGCCGCTGCCGCCGTTCAAGCGGCCGGTCAACACCGTGTTCCAGTCCTATGCGCTGTTCCCGCATATGACGGTGGCCGAGAACATCGGCTTCGGCCTCAAGATGCTGGGCAAGCCGAAGGCCGAGATCGCTGCACGTGTCGATGCGATGCTCAAGCTCGTCCACATGCAGGAGCAGAGGAACCGCCGCACCAGCCAGATCTCAGGCGGTCAGCAGCAGCGCGTGGCGCTCGCGCGGGCCTTGGCACCGCAGCCGAAAGTGCTGTTGCTCGACGAACCGCTCTCGGCGCTCGACTACAAGCTGCGCAAGGAAATGCAGATCGAATTGAAGCGGCTGCAGCACGAGACCGGCATCACCTTCATCTTCGTCACCCACGACCAGGAAGAAGCGCTGACCATGTCGGACCGCATCGCGGTGATGTCGTCGGGCAAGATCCTGCAAGTCGGCACGCCCTGGGATATCTACGACCGCCCGGCCGAGCGTTTCGTCGCCGACTTCATCGGCGAGACGAATTTTTTGACCGGCGATGATCGAGAGTGCAGGGAACGGCCATGCACGGATCGTCTTGAGTTCGGGCGCGAGGATCGGCGCAACCGCTGCCAAAGACTTTCAGCCGGGCAGCCAGGCAACGCTGATGGTGCGGCCCGAGCATGCCAGGCTGGTCAAGGGCACCGGCGATCTGGCCGGCACGATCGAGACCGTTGTCTATTTCGGCACCGACACGCACATCCATGTCCGACTGGACGGCGGCGAGGCCTTCATCGTGCGCCAGCAGAATTCGCGCTGCGCCAGTTGCGGCTTCGAGCGAGGCGACAAGGTCGGCATTTTGATCGGCGACGAAGCCGCGCAGCTGTTGAAGGACTAGGGCCGATGGCGAGCGCGAAAGAGATCGCCGACAAGGCCGAACGTGACGATATCCGGTCACGCTGGCTGCTCTCCACTCCGGCGCTGCTGATCGTCTTCCTCGCGGCCCTTGGGCCGCTGCTGATCGTGGTCGTATATTCCTTCCTGACGCCCGGCAATTACGGCGACGTGAAGTGGCAGTTCTCGACCAACGCCTGGGTGAGCGTGCTGCTCGAACGTGACGTCTTCGACGACACGCTGTCGCTTGCCGGCGCGCATCTGTCGATCTTCTGGCGCTCGGTGTCGCTGTCGGCGATGACCACGATCCTGACCCTGATCTTCGGCTTCCCGACCGCCTATTTCATCGCGACGCGGCCCGAACACCGCCGCGACATCTGGCTGTTCCTGATCACCATCCCGTTCTGGACGAACCTCCTGATCCGCACCTTCGCCATGCAGGAGGTGCTGCGCAATGACGGCATCGTCAATTGGGTGCTGCAAGCGCTTGGCATCACCGACCACCCCGTCCAGCTCATGTACACCAACTTCGCCGTACTCGCCGGCATGGTCTATGTGTTCCTGCCGCTGATGGTGCTGCCGCTCTATGCCAGCATGGAGAAGATCGACTTCCGGCTGGTCGAGGCGGGCTACGACCTCTATGCGACGCGGCTGCAGGTGCTGCGGCGCATTATCATCCCGCTGGTCACGCCGGGCATCGTCGCCGGCTCGATCCTCGTCTTCATTCCTTCGCTCGGCGCCTATGTAACGCCGCGCGTCTTGGGCGGCGGCACCAATCTGATGATCGGCAATCTGATCGAGCTGCAATTCGGCCAGGGGCGGAACTGGCCGCTCGGTGCGGCGCTGTCGATCGCGCTGATGGCGATCGTGATGGTCGCGCTGCTGTTCTACGTCCGCAACACAAGCAGATCGGATGGCAGCCATGGCTGACCGCTTCGACGTCCGGCGGCAGACAGGCTTCGCCTCCATGGCGATGATGTGTTTCTTCCTGCTCTATCTGCCGATCGCCACGCTGGTGGTCTACGCCTTCAACGACAACGAGTCGCTCGCGATCTGGAAGGGCTTTTCGCTGCGCTGGTTCCATGCCGCCTGGAACAATTCGCTGGTGATCGAATCCTCGATCCGCTCGTTCCAGATCGCTGCTGTCGCCGCAATTCTGGCGACGATCTCGGCAACGATGGCGGCGCTGGCGACGACCCGGACCAAGCCATACCGGGGACTGACGTTCAAATACGCCTTCATCAACCAGCCGCTGATGGTGCCGGAGATCGTCACCGCGGTGGCGCTGCTGATCGTGTTCTCGCGCATCAAGATCTGGACCGGCTATTCGGGCCTCGGCTACCTGATCTTGGCCCACACCGCCTTCTGCGTGCCGTTCGCCTATCTGCCGATCCGGGCGCGGCTCGAAAGCATGGATCTGTCGCTCGAGACGGCGGCCGCCGATCTCTATGCGACGAAGTGGAAGACCTTCCGGCACGTGACCTTGCCGCTGCTCTGGCCGGGCATTCTGGCAGGGCTGATGCTCGCCTTCGTCGTCTCGCTCGACGACGTGGTCATCACCGAGTTCGTCAAATCGGGCGGCCAGGACACGCTGCCGACCTTCATGCTCGGCCAGATCCGCCGCGGCGTTACACCCGAGATCAACGCGATCTCGACGGTCTTCCTGGCGCTGTCGATCGGCATCGTCACGGCTTTCTTCTTCATCAGCAGGAAACGGACCTGAGGCTGCATCGCCGACGGTCCCAACAATGGGAGCAAGAAGCATGAACTGGAAACTGACCGCGACGGCCGTCGGGCTGTCGCTGCTGACTGTCACCAGCGCGGCCCGCGCCGACGGCGAGCTCAACATCTACAATTGGGGCAACTACACCAGCCCCGACCTGATCAAGAAATTCGAGGACGACCTACAAGGTCAAGGTCACCGTCACCGACTTCGATTCCAACGATACCGCGCTCGCCAAGATCCGCCAGGGCGGCGCCGGCTTCGACATCGTCGTGCCGTCGGCCAGCGTCGTTCCGATCTGGATCAGCGAAGGCCTGCTGCTGGAGACCGATCCCAACACGATGGAGAATTTCAAGAACGTCGATCCGAAATGGGTCGACGTGCCGTTCGATCCGGGCCGCAAATACACCGTGCCGTGGCAGTGGGGCACGACCGGCATGTCGGTGAACAAGTCGGTCTATTCCGGCGACGTGAACACGTCCGCCATCTTCCTCGATCCGCCGGCCGAGCTGGTCGGCAAGATCAATGTCGTGCCCGAGATGGGCGACATCATGTACCTCGCCATCGCCTATGAAGGCGGCGAGTACTGCACCGACGACAAGGCAGGTGCTGAAGAAGGTGCGCGACAGACTGGTCGAGGCCAAGGCGAAATGGCTGTCCTTCGACTACGGCGCGGTCGACGGGCTGGGCAAGGGCGACATCGCGGCCGGCGTCAACTGGAACGGCATTTCGCTGCGCCAGCGGCTGCAGAACGACAAGATCGTCTATGGCTATCCGAAGGAAGGCTATCCGATCTGGATGGACAATGTCGCGGTTCTCAAGGACGCCAAGAATGTCGAGAACGCAAAGCTGTTCCAGAACTTCATCATGGATCCCGAGAACGCCGCCTTGATTTCGGCCTTCGCCCGCTACGCCAACGGCATCAAGGGCTCGGAAGCTTTCATGCCGGCCGACATGAAGGGCGCGCCGGAGGTGGATGTTCCGGCTGAGTTCGCCGCCAAGGGCAAGTTCATGCCGACCTGTCCGCCGGACGTGCAGGCGCTCTACACGAAAATCTGGACCGACCTGCAGAAATAGCCTGACCCGCAGTTCCCCGCGCCGCGACACGCGGCGCGGCCATTTCTCGACCATCAAGCCAAGAAGGCGATCCGAGGATCGCAGGAGACTTCCATGACCGATCTCGACCTTTGCTACATGCCGGCCAGCGAGGCGCTGCGGCAGTTCAAGGCGAAGACGCTTTCGCCCGTCGAGCTGATGCAGGCGACCATCGATCGCGCCGAGGCGACGAAGGCGACGATCAACTGTTTTACCTTCACGCATTTCGACGAGGCCATGGATCTGGCCAGAAAAGCCGAGGCCAAATACGCCAGGGGCGCCAGGACCGGCGCGCTCGAAGGCCTGCCGATCGGCATCAAGGATGAGAGCTATATCAAGGGCAAGCCGACATCGCATGGCTCGCTGCTGACGAAAGACGCCGTCGGCGAGCATACGTCGACGATGAACGAGCGCGTCATCAAGGCGGGCGGCATCGTGCATGCCCGCACCGCGACGCCCGAATTCAGCTGCGCCGGCGTTACCTGGTCGAGGCGATGGGGCGTCACGCGCAATCCGTGGAATCCGCGATTTCACGCCGGGCGGGTCGTCCGGCGGTGCGGCGGCGACGCTGGCCGCAGGTACATCCGCGATCGCCACCGGTTCGGACATTGCCGGATCGATCCGCATTCCGGCGTCGGCCTGCGGTCTCGTCGGCTTCAAGCCGCCTTACGGGCGCAATCCGGACGAGCCGCCGTTCAATCTCGATTTCTACTGCCACACCGGGCCGCTGGCGCGGAACGTCAGGGATGCGATCCTGCTGCAGAACGTCATGGCGGGGCCGAGCCCGCTCGACATCGCGACGCTGCGCCCGAAATTGCGGCTGCCGCTCGACTACAAGCCGATCAAGGGCTGGAAGATCGGTTTCTCGATGGACCTCGGCTCTTTCGAGGTGGATGCCGATGTGCGCAGGAACACGCTTGCCGCTTGCGATGTGTTCCGGTCGCTCGGCGCCACGGTCGAGGAGGTCGACCTGGGCTGGGGCGACGAGGTGCTCAAGGCCGGCATCGCCTATCTCGAGCATCTCTTCGGCGCCTCGCTGGCGCAACTGCTCGAGGAGCACGGCAAAGACATGACCAGCTATGCGCGGCAGTTCGCCGAGGACGGGCAGAAGTCGAAGGCGACGGACTTTGTCGGAACCCTGGAAGTGGCGGCCAGGATGTACCAGACACTGGGTCCGTTGCTGGAAAAGTACGATGTGCTGATCTGCCCGACGAACGCGCTTCCTGCGGTGCCGGCGGAGTTCGACCACACCAGGGACAGCGTCGAGATCAATGGCAAACAGGTGAACCCGTCGCTTGGCTGGGTGATGACGACGCCGTTCAACATGATGAGCCGTTGTCCGGTTCTCTCCATGCCATCGGGCAGGGCGGCGAATGGCGTGCCGACGGGCATCCAGATTGTCGGCCGCACCTATTGCGACGCCGATGTGTTCCGGGCGGCGCTCGCCTATGAAACGGCGCAGGGACAATGGTATGGGAATGCCGGGACACGCCCGTCGCTTTGATATCGGACGCGGGGCCGCAGGTTCGAAAAGGCCGGATGAGAATGGCACAACGCAAGGCAACCGCGGCAGCGGAGAAGCGCAAGGTTGCGATGGCTGAGGGCAGGGGCTCGGCGAACGATGCCGCTCCGAAAGACCGCCGGCGCGAGCGCGGCGAGGCGAGCGTCCAGCGCATCATCGATGCCACCATCGACCTCATCGCCGAGGAAGGTCTGGCCAGCGTCACCATGCAGCGCATCGCCGAACATGTCGGCTCCTCCAACGCGCTGGTGGTGTTCCATTTTCGCAGCAAGGAGAACCTGTTTCGAGCCGTCCTGCAGTATCTCAGCGACCGATACGACGAACTTTGGGCGACGCTGGTGCGGGCGCCCGGCCTGTCGCCGGTCGAGCGGCTGATGGGCGCGGTCGAGTGCGCACAGCGGTTTGCTCGGCAGCATCCGAAATGGGTTTCGGTCTTTGTCGTGTTCTCCAGCGACCGCAAGAGCATGCAGATCTACAACGAGATCGGCCTGCCCAGCGATCTCAGCTACAATGCCGAGGCGCGCGATCTGCTGATCGAAATCAAGCGCAGCGGCGGCTACACCGAGGTCGACCCGGACACGCTGGCCGAGAGCCTCAACTATCTCGTCCATGGCGCATGGTTCTGGGATCACCTCAACCCGCCGGCGGGCCAATCCGATGTGCTGCGCAAGACGATGCTGATGCTGCTGCATCAGGCGTTTCCACGCCATTTCGATCTGGCGTGACAGATCGGGTTGCGGCCGCCTATCTGGCCTGCAGCAGGTGGCAGCCGGGCTTGGCGCTTCTGCGCGAGATACTCGTCGATGAGCTGGCGGTAGCGCACCTTGCCGAAGCTCGGGAAATGGCCGCCATGCACGACCGAGACGTCGAGGTCGCGCATGCTTGCGCAGCGTCGCGACATAGTCGTCGACGATCGGAGTGGTAGGCATCGTCGATCAGCGGGCCGTCATAGACGATGTCGCCGGACAGCAGGATGCCGGTCCTGTTCTCGTAGAGCGCGATGCCGCCCGGCGAATGGCCGGGCGTGTGGATCACCTCGAAGGCGCGGTCGCCGAGATCGACGACGTCGCCGTGCTCCAGCAGGCGGCCGGCCGGCGCCGGCAGGATGCGGTAGCGCGCCGTATCCCAGCCTTGCGGGCATGCCGATCGAACATCTCGTCGGTGGCGTAGCGGTCGGCGAGCGTCCATTCGTTGCGCGGATCGGCGAGGATTGCGGCTTCGGCCCGGTGCACGCAGCGGTCGGGGAATTCGTGATGGCAGCCGATATGGTCGAAATGCGTGTGGCTGGCGACGCAGACGAGCTTTCGCTCGCGTCACCAGCGGCACGTGGCGCCTGCAGGCTGAAATGGCCGAGGCCCGGTGTCGAACAGGAGGTCGCGGTCGCGGCCGCGCACATGCCAGATGTTGCAGCGGAAGAACGGCTTGATCCACGGCTCGTGGATCAGCGTCACGCCGTCGCCCATGCGGATGGTCTCGTACCAGTGCCGGAGCCTCGATGACCGGAAGCGTGCCCATGCTCAGTCCGTCAGCAGGATCATGTCGGCCGGCGTTGCATGAAACGGCGATCGTGTCGCCCGGCTGGACTGGCTGGCCGCGGCGGGAGCCTTGGCGATGAACTGGCAGCGCAGGATCCTGCGATCGAGGCGGCCAGCACGCGCTTGAAGCTGCCCTGGAAGACGACGTCGACTGACCGTCGGCCGTCGCCGAGCGCAGACCGATGCCGCCAGCTGCGCCGAGCGACGAAATGCTCCGGCCGGATCGCGAGCGCGACTGTCGCAGCCCGGCTCGGCGAGGTGCCGCGGCAGCGAAACCGGCCCGACCTGCGTCGTCGACCGTGATCGTCCCGTCCTTCGCCGCGGTCACGCGTTGCCCGAGAGCAGCGTGCTTTCGCCCATGAAGGTGGCGGAAAAGCGCGTCGCCGGCCGGGCATAGACGCGCTCGGGCGGGCCTTCGTCCTCGATGCGGCCGTCATTCATCACCACGCAATGGTCGGCCAGCGCCATCGCCTCTTCCTGGTCGTGGGTGACATGGATGAAGGCGGTGCCGACGCGCTTCTGGATCGCCTTCAGCTCGTCCTGCATCTGCCGGCGCAGCTTCAGGTCGAGCGCGCCGAGCGGCTCGTCGAGCAGGAGCACGGCCGGTTCGACGACCAGCGCGCGGGCCAGCGCCACGCGCTGCCGCTGGCCGCCGGAGAGCTGGTGCGGCTTCTTGTCGAAGGCGTCGGCCAGCCCGACCAGCGCCAGCGCCTCGCGCGCCTTCGCCGCCCGCGTCGCGCCGTCGACGCCGCGCATGCGCAGGCCGAAGCCGACATTGGCGCCGACGCTCATATGCGGAAACAGCGCATAGTCCTGGAACACCGTCGTCGTCGGCCGCTTGGCCGGCGGCACGGCGGTGCAGTCCTCGCCGCGGATGAACACCTTGCCTTCGCTCGGCGTGACGAAGCCGCCGAGGATCGAGAGCAGCGTCGTCTTGCCGGAGCCGGAGGGCCCGAGCAGGACGGTGTAGCTGCCCGGCTCGATGTTCAGCGAAACGTCCTTCAGCGCCGTGTGCTGGCCGAAGCGGTGCGAGACGTTGCGGATGTCGACCAGCGGGCGCGCTCATGCCGGCTTTCTCCGCAGCAATGTCGAGTTCGAACAGCACCACCAGCACGATCGAGACGGCGAAGACCAGCGAGCCGACGGCGTTGGTCTTCGGGTTGAGGCCGGAGCGCAGCAGGTTCCAGATCTCGACCGGCAGCGTGGTGTCGAAGCGGGTCAGCAGGAAGGAGATGACGAATTCGTCCCAGGAGAAGGTCATCGACAGGAAGAAGCTGGCGAAGATCGCCGGCCACATGACCGGCACGGTGATCAGGAGCAGCACCTTCCATTCCGGCGCGCCGAGGTCGCGCGCGGCGCGCTCGATGTTGATCTGATGGTCGCCCATCTGGCTGTAGATGATGGCGAAGCAGAGCGGCAGGTTGATCACGACATGGCCGATGCCGGCGGCAAGCAGCGATTTCGGCAGCCGGCCGCAGTTGAACAGGACCAGCAGGCCCATGCCGATGATGAGATAGCTGACGGTGAGCGGCAGCGTGATCAGCCCGCGCAGCAGCGCCGAGCGCGGCAGGTGAAGCGCGCAAAGCCCCAGGCGGCGAGGAAGCCGAGCGCGACGGCGGCAGCGAGGAGAGGATCGCGACCAGCAGCGAATTGACCAGCGCCGAGGTCAGCCGCGTGTCGGCGAGCACGGCCTCGTACCAGCGCAGCGACGGGCCGGTGAAGGGCGGGATCGGGAACGACGTCGCCTGCAGCGAAAACAGCACCAGCACGACGACCGGCAGGAAGATGAAGCCGTAGACGGCGAGCGCGTAGAGCCAGGACGCGATGCGGACAATCGCGCGCATGTCAGGCCCGCTCGATCTTCAGCCAGCGGGCGCAGGCGAGATAGGCGACGGTGACGACCGCCATCAGGATGATCGACAGCGCCGAGGCCAGCGGGAAATCGCCGCGCCGGCCGATCTGCATCATGATCAGCTGCGGCATCAGAAGCTCGTTGTTGCCGCCGAGGATCTGCGGCGTGATGTAGTCGCCGATGCGAGCACGAAGGTGAGGAAGGCGCCGACCATGATGCCGGGCAGGGTCAGCGGCAGGATGACATGCAGGAAGGTGCGCACCGGCCCGGCGCCGAGATCGGCGGCGGCCTTGCGATAGCTCGGGCTGAGCTGCTTCAGATTGGCGAAGATCGTCAGCGTCAGCAGCATGACGAAGAAATGCACGAAGCCGATGACGGTGGCGAACGCGTGTTGGCGAGCTGCAGCGGCTCGGCGATGAGGCCGAGGCCGGTGAGCGCCCGGTTGATCGACGCCGTTCTCGCGCCAGCACCAGCAGCCAGCTGAATAGGAGCGCACGACATAGGAGGTCCAGAACGGCAGCACGGCCAGCATCAGCGCCAGCCGCTGCCAGCGCTCGCGGCACCTGTTCGGCGAGGATCCAGGCGAAGGGATAGGCGAGCAGCACCGAGACCACGGTGACGATGGCCGTCACCTCGAGCGAGTTGACCATCGCGCTGCCAGTAGCTCGGATTGGTGAAGAACTGGCTGTAGTTGCCGAAGCGTGAAGCCGCCGCCCTCATGCGCCGTGAGGCTGGAACACCGCCATGGCGATGAACGGCAGGACGAAGAACAGCAGCGTCCAGCCGAGCGCCGGCGTGACCAGCGCCCAGGGCAGGGCACGGCCGGCCGGGCGACGCCCGCTGCGTGTCACGCGGCAGCCGCTCATTGCGCCTGCAGCATCTCGGTCCAGACGTCCTGCATCTTCTTGTCGAGATCGGCATTCGGCGCCGGATAGGGCTGGGCGCGGGCGAGGAAGTCCGGCTGCTCGTCGAAGCGCAGCGATCTTCTTCTGGTCGTCGGTCAGCGCTGCCTTGGTGTTCGCCGGCATGCCCCAGTAGCAGGACGAGGTGGCAAGCCGCGCCTGGCCTTCCGGGCTCATGATGTACTGGATGAATTTCAGCGCCAGGTCCTTGTTCTTGGAATCCTTGAACATGGCGAGCGACTGCGACCACAGCACCGCGCCTTCCTTCGGGATCGAGAAGTCGAGCGCCGGGTTTTCCTTGGCGAGGCCCGCCGTCACCCATTCGCCGCCGCCGACCAGGATGTCGACCTCGCCGGTGGCCAGCGCGGTCTGGCTGGCGGTCACTTCGCCGACCAGCTTGGCATTGGCCTTCATCTTGAGAAGCACGTCCTTGATGGCGGGCAGGTCGGCTTCGGTCAGCTCCGCCGTCTTCTTGCCGATGGCCAAGCGCCGCCATGCCGATGACCGGCAGATAGTAGTCGTAGATGGCGATGCGGCCCTTGTATTTGTCGCCGGTCAGCGCGGCCAGCGACTGCATGTCGGCCGGATCGACCTTGGTCTTGTTGAAGCCGATCGTGTTGTAGCCGAATTTTTCGGTGATGCCGTAGCGCTTGCCGTCGACGACGGTCGAGGCGTCCATCTTCACCTGCGGGAACAGGTCGGCGAAGGGCAGTTTGTCCTCCGGCAATGGCTCGAACAGGCCCTTTTCGACGCCGCGCGGCACGTCGATGCGAATCGATCACCATCACGTCCCAGTCGCCGGGCTGCGACTGTTCGACGATGGCGAGGCCCGCGCCGGTGCCTTCGAATTCCTTGACGTTGACCTTGACGCCGTTGGCCTCCTCGAAAGGCTGCAGCAGGGCCGGATCGGCATGGTCGCACCAGATCAGCGCGTTGAGATCGGCGGCCTGGGCGCTGCCGGCAGCGAGCAACAGTGCCGCGGCGGCACAAGCGGCGCGCAAATGGGTCTTCAGGATGGAAAGCGGATTCGTGGTCTGTGCGGACATCGAGTGTTCTCCCTTGCCTTTGTGGCTTCTTGCGAAAAAATTGAACCAATTCCAAAATTAAGTCAATTCTAGTTTCTATGGCAAGAGGCTTGTCATGAGCGGATTGCGGGCAAGGCAAAAGGCGGATCGGCACCGCCGCATCATCGAGGCGGCGGCGGCAGCTGTTCCGCGAGGCCGGCTATGAAGGCGCCAAGATCGAGGCCATCGCCGCGCAGGCCGAAGTGTCGATCGGCACCATCTACAATTATTACCAGAACAAGGGCGACATCCTCGTCGCCATCGTCTCGATGGAGGTCAACGAGGTGCTCAATGCCGGGCGCGGCGTCGTCGCCAACCCGCCGGCCAATGTCGGCGACGCGCTGGATACGCTGCTCGGCATCTATATCGAGCACTCGCTGCATCTATCTCAGCAAGGAGATGTGGCGGCAGGCGATGGCGATCTCGACGCAGCAGCCCGACAGCCCGTTCGGCCAGGCCTATACCGGGCTCGACCGCGCGCTGACCGACCAGATCCGCGCCCTGGTCGCCCGGCTGCAAGAGACTCGGCCTGGTGCGCCAGGATATCGACGGTCCGGCGCTGCGGCGAACTGGTCTTCAACAACATGAACATGATGTTCATCGAGTTCGTGAAGCGTGACGAGGCGAGGATACCGGAGCTGCGCGCGGCGATCCGAAGGCAGAACCGGATACTGGTGGCGGCGATTGTCGTGTGTGGGGAGACAGGCGCCGACAGGAGAAATCCATGACGTCTTCAGCGAACTGGTTGACACAGGAATTGTTGAAGACCGCCATTCGCGCGATCTTGCCGAAGAGACATGGCACCGGATCGGCCATAGTGGACGAATTCCACATCGGTTACAGACCGCCAGAGCGACCTGTTCGGGCGGAACGGGAATTCGGGCCACCACACGCGAGGCGTCGTCGTGCGACGCGCTCCCGCTTCGTAGTGCCATGTGCGATCGCATGAGCGATCATATGATGAACACGTCGTGATAGCTCAGGGCCGCCCCGGCCGCCAGCTGGGCGATTTGCACCTGGTCGGCCGATTTCGAGCCATCGGGGTCATAGTACAGAATGCCCGTGGTCTGGTTGTAGAGCAGGTAGTCGTTGCTGCTGGTGGCGTGTTCGCGCAACTCGAAATACGACGAGTTCACCTGCGTCGGGCTGGATAGGGAACCGGGGCCGAGCTTGGTGAAGATGGCATTGTCGAGATAAAGCGCGTCATCAGCCGCGTGGAAGTCGGTGAGTGTGTCGACATTGCCGGAGCCATAGGCGGTGTTGAACACGAAGGTGTCGTTGCCGGTGCCACCGGTCAGCACATCGTTGCCACCCCCGCCCGACAGTGTGTCATTGCCAGCCAGGGCATCATAGCGGTCGGCCGCGCCAGTGCCGACAAAAGTGTCGTTCCCGGTGGTCCCCTTGGCCGGGTCGGTCGTCGGTGTCGTCGGTGTCGGAAGTGTCGGTGTCGGCGGTGACGGAATTGACGGGTCGGTCCCGTCATGGGCTGCATGCCAGGCTGCCTTGGCGCTGGCCCAGTAATCGCGGGCCGCCTGGCCTTGCAAGACCGTCCAGCCGGCGGGCGGCATTGGGTAATCGGACGGCAGCGGCGTGTCAGAGAGGTTGAGGTAGTAATTGCCGTGCGACTCGACCGTCTTGTCCCAGGCCCGCTGCAGCCGCTCCATGCCGTTGTGGTCGATGTCGGTGATCGCCACCACACAATCGATAAAGCGCAGGCTGGGCACGACATCGTCAGCGCCTGTGCCCTTGTCGAGTTTGAACGGCGAGCCGTGGGTCATCTCGCCTTTGCGAAGGTACTCTCCCATGCCCAGAAGCATGCCATCCATGGTGACCGTGTTGTCAGACCCATCTACGTCACCGTCACCAAGGCTCACACCGGAATACACGTTGTCGAACAGGGAATCCCGGATGGTGCCGCCGATGACGTCGTCGTCCTCGACCGCGTCGTCTCGGGAGTAGCCGACATAGCAATCGTCGATGAGGAAGGTGCCAGTGCCGCCGACACGGATGCCATCCCAGGGCTTGGTGATCGTCCAGTCGTCGATGACAAAGCTGTAGGCTGAATTTACACGGAGTGCGGCGGAGTTGATGTAAATGCTCTCCCAGTCGCCGGTTTGGGAAACCGTGCCGTTGATCGTGCCGCCCGAAACCAGGAGGTTGTCGCCGGGGCCGCTGATCGAGACGGGATAGCGGTTTGTGGGACTTCCCTGATTGGCGACGATCCACGAGGCGTTAGTGGCATCGATAGTGGTGTCGGCGGCCAGACTGGATGGTTTGTAGCTGCTGTAGCCATAGTTGCCGCTCAAGACGATGGTGCTTCCAAGGGCCATGCTCGGCCACCTTTCACACCCCCCGCCGTTTGTGCCCATATGCCTGAAGCCAGAATGGCCTGCACCCACCAAAAGCCCCGTTGGCGGTATCGCGCAAATCACAAAATTTAACAAAATACAAAATGTCGGATGGTGATCGGCATCTATATCTATATCGAGCACTCGTTCAGCGACCATCCGAGGGTCAGTGGTTCAGCGAACGCCTGCAATGCAGTGTGCCTATTTCAGAGCAGCAGGTGAATTGCCAGAAGCTCGATGATCAGCAAAACGGCGCACACCAAGCCCCCAAGGGCATAGCCCCGCCGATACTGGCGAACATCCTGATCGGTTTGGAATGCTTCTACCCAGAGCCCTGCAGGGAGGCCAAGGCAAATCGGGATCCGGCATCGTAGCTGTCACGATTAAAGCTGGGGACAAAGCAGGTCGACCCGACATGCGCGGCCCTCTCGACCTCGAAGACGTCAGCATATTAGTCTTCGCTAACTAATGGCGCAACAAGCTTCCCGGCTCGATCGAAGAACGATGGCGCCGAACGGCGCTCGCACGTCCCTGCCGGGTCGCACTACGGCTTTTTGCTTAGGAACTGTGGCTGAGAGCGGCGGTTTCGCAGGGGTAAAATCTGATCAAGATGCTCTTCGAATACGGGAGGGCGCGCCATGGGAATGCTTCGACCACAACCCAAGCCCAAAAGGGTCTACCCAAATAGCGATCGTTTCGAAGAAAACGGCCGGATAGCCGCGATCTTGCTCGTCATTGCTGCCGCGACTGTCGCAATCTCTGTCATCCGCTCGTTGCCCTTTTAGATCGTCTTGCAGCAGGCCGCGATAGAGACGGGCGCTCAATACGGTGGATGACACCACCAGAAAGCCTCGGCTTCCTCTTCGGGCGACGTCGGACGAAACGCCCATGAGTCCGTTCTCGCGATAGCGTTTCCAAACGGGCCTACCTGCTGCCGCGTTGATGCCTTCGTGCCAGTCGGTAAAACCCATCAGTGGGAACAGCACTTGTCGGATCGATCTCGACGCAACTGCCCGACAGCCGTCCGGCCAGGCCTACACCGGGCTCGACCGGGCGCTGACCGAGCAGATCCGCGCGCTGATCGCTCGGCTGCAGGCGCTTGACCTGGTGCGCGCCGACATCGACGGGTCGGCGCTGGGCGAACTGGTCTTCAACAACATGAACATGATGTTCATCGAGTTCGTAAAGCGCGACGAAGCGAGGATACCGGACCTGCGCGCGGCGATCCGACGGCAGAACCGGATTCTGGTGGCGGCGATAGGCGTGTGACGTTGTTCAATCAGAAATAGCCCTTGGCTATCAAGCCAGACGTCATCTGATCAATAGCTTTAGGGCACTCTGACTGGTCGATCTTCGCAGAAATTCTGTCAAAGCGAAGCAAGGTATCCATCGCTAGAATTTGCCATTTCAAGTCTACCTCCGGCCGAAGTCTCTCCGCCAGGTTCAGGGCTGTATCCCGAGCCGTTCGGTATTTGACGTCCTCTCTGCAAGAATGGGTCAATTTCATCATTTCGAGCCACGCATCCACCTTCGGATTGGCGACCGCTTGGCCAACAAAAGCAAAGCAGACCAGCCCGATAGTCAACGTCGCTCGTTTCATGCTGGAATGTCCAAGGGCAGATGACCTGAAACCCTTGTCATGCAGCTTTTGGTCAACTTGGAGGCGCTCGAAAAAAATCACCTCAAGATCGCCGACGACGAGGGGCATGCTCTCCGCCGTGCGAGACGGGGCAGGAACAGACAGAAGCGACGGGTTTTCGGCCGAGCGCCCACTCGGCGAACTGGTCTTAAACAACATGAACATGATGTTCATCGAGTTCGTGAAGCGCGACGAGGCGAAGATACCGGAACTGCGGGCGGCGATACGGCGGCAGAACCGGATACTGGTGGCGGCGATTGGGTGTGAGGCCTAACATCCCGCAGGCTCAACCTTGTGCAATCCAGGCCTACTGGTGCTTGCAGGATCCAAGATATATCTGGCGGTTGTTTTTGTCGTCTGACGTCAAGGTGAAAGACACTTGCGCTTCAACGTCGGACGGATTGAGGAGTTTTATAGCCAGACTACTTACCGGCTTCGAGGCACGAAGTAGAACGAGCGCGTTGCGTCCATTTTGCTCAATCGACCCGTATGCAAAGGTGTAAGGTCTTGGAGCCTGAACGGCATCGACGTCCCGAAAGGAGATCGTTGCATCTCGCAGATCGACACGAAAACTCATCCAATGAGCCTCGTGAAGCGGCATGCATTCAGGTGACTCTTTCTGGCATGTCAGCTGAAAATCTTGGGCACAAATCAGCAACGGCACAGTTCGACTGACGGTCTCCTGCGGCCAGTTATGGCGAAAAGGCATCACCGTTCTCGCCGAAGCGGATGCAGCGGTAATCATGGCCACGACACCGATCAGAAGTAACTTTCGCATTAGGCATTCCTGATCCAAAGCGCCCATAGATTATGGCACTTGTTGTCGTTTGCCAAAGGATAGTAGCGGGCGAAGGGACGGGTTTTCGGCCAAAGCGCCCAGTCCTTCTGGGCCGCTTATGTCTACAGGTCGGTCAGGGTGAGCAACACATTCACCAGGATGAGCGGATCTGCCCAGATCGCGAGTACTTCATTACTTCATAGAGACGCCGGCGATTGGTGACATCGTTGTCAGGCCGGCGGAAGGCCTGCCAAGGCGAGGATTTCGGGGGTCGGGGTGATATGTGCGTGCGGGTCTGCAGAAATCAGGGTCGATCGCCCGGTAGCCAAGCAGACTGGCGAGCGGCGCCAGGATTGCGAGCGCCACCCGCTGAACCGCGGGTGGAGGCTGCGTGAAGACGATCACGTCGGCAAATTCCCTGGCGATGACTGCCGCCTGAAGCAGGAAAGGTTTTCCTTTCTTGTCCACCCGACCGGCATTGGCGAGGCCGAAGAGCATGCCGATCAGCAGCTCGAAGCGGTTCGGGTCAATATGGTCCGCGCCTTGTGCCCGTTCGATTTCGATCAGGACGTGTGCCTCGTCGGTCTTGCTGCTGTTCCACCAATCGTGCACCACGCCTGCCTCCACCGTTGCGGATTGGCCGGGTCCCAGAGAAAATGTCTGCCCGGCGATGGAGGCATCGAGCCGGCCGCTCAGGACGGTAAACCGTTCGATCATGTTCGGATGGAAGTGCTCGCCGACGACCGCAGCTCCGGGTCGAGCAGTCAAATGAACGATGCCTGGTCCTTGGCCGCGGTCTTCGGTGCCACGCAGGATCACGGCAAATTCGCCGGTCACCTTGTTCTCGTAGACGTCTCCACAGCGTGACATGGATCATCTCGTATTTCAGGAATGCCGGCACATCGAAAACAAGAGATTGGCGTTCTGGCTGCGAACTGGTGCCCCCGGACGGAATCGAACCGCCGACCTTCGGTTTACAAAACCGCTGCTCTACCAGCTGAGCTACAAGGGCACGGCGCTCCGGTAGCATATTTCGTGCGCCAGTAAAGTCAAAACTCCATTCTTGGTTGCTAATGGACCCTGTCGAGGCGGCAGGGCAGGCATGCTGAAAACCGCCAATTCGTTTCCTACATATGGTGGAGGTGCAATCGCCTTAGCGAGGGTGTCGCATGATCAGATTCGTCATCATTCTTCCGCTTGTCGTGGTGGCCTTTCTTCTCCTGGTGAGGCTCGTCAAGGATGTGAAGAACGCCAATATCGACTGGACCGGCGTCACCACCATCATCGGCTTCATCGCTCTGGCCTTCTGGCTGCGCCATGTCACCGGCATGGGGTAGAATAGGGGTGTAGTGAATAGTCGGTAGTAGCCGCTCTTGCGCCGTGTCACCAAACCGCTGACACCTGCGCCGGCAGGTCGAGAGCGCGGGCCAACGAGTGCCCAAAAGAACGCCTCAGCCCCCTTGGCGAAAAAAATCAAAGATTTGTCGAACCTTTTTCCGGCTCGCTGCGACTGACGATCAAGAGGCGGATGGATCGCCTCTCCAACGAAACCAGGAGATCGTCATGTTCAAGCGCACACTCGTTTCCGGCCTGATCGCCACCACCGTTGCCGCCGCCACGCTGGCCGGCACCATCCAGCCCTCGGCCGCCCACGGCCATCATCACCACCGCGAAATCGGCATCGGCATTGCCGCCGGCGTCGGCGGGTTTGTCCTTGGCAGCCTTCTCTCCCAGCAGCCGCGCCCGGTCTATGTCGAGGACTATGGCGAGTCGCGGCACGTCCGCCGCTGCCTCGCCCGCTACGCCAGCTACGACCCGTACTCCGACACCTATGTCGGCTATGACGGCTATCGCCACTACTGCCGGCTCTGAGAGGAGGTGAACCGCTTCAGGCAAATGGAAGAAGGGGCTCCTCCGTGGCCCCTTTTTCCACTGCCTCGGTGGTTCGGCTCCTGTTGGATCGGTCGACTGCCAATGTCGGCGCTAACGCGCCCGGCGGTGTACAGCGATTTTCCGAACGTTTAATCTCTCCTCCACGGCCAACGGAGAGGAGGGACCCTTGGACGAACAGGATCCGAAGGAAGACCTGATCGAGCCGGTTTTTCGCAACGGCACGGTCACCACCGTCGGCATCCTGCTGGCGTTTTCGCTGGGTTTCATCACCCATTGGGCCGCCAACCCGATCCCCTGGCAAACCTACCATCTGCTTGCCGTCGTGCCGATCCTGATCGGCATCGCATTGCAGATGCGGGCGTTGTCGATGCTGCTCGATGTCCAGTCGCTGCAAAGGCGCATCTACGAGCGCGCCAACCGCATCTTCATTGCGGGTCTCATCTTCACCGCAAGCGGCGTCGGGCTGGCGATCCTGCTTGATGTCTTCGAGGTTGCGGGCAAGAGCGCGCTGCCGGGCGGTTAACGGGCCGCCGCGGCGCCCTGGCTGTCCTGGCAGATGTCGCACCATTCGGCGCCGACCAGTCCGGCCATGCGCTCGACGCCTATTCTCACCGCAGCATTGGTTGCGCCGGCCGCCGGCACGACCTGTTCGAAGGCGCGCAGCGATACGTCGCAATAGACCGGCAGCGGCGAAGCGAGGCCGAAGGGGCAGACGCCGCCGACCGGGTGGCCGGTGATATCAGCCACCTGTTCGGCATCGAGCATGCGCGGCTTGCCGCCGAAGGCATCGCGCGATTTGCGGTTGTCGATACGCGCATCGCCCCGGGCGACGACCAGCAGGACCCGGTCGCCGACGCGCATGCAAATGGTCTTGGCGATCTGCCCCGGCTCGACGCCATGCGCCGCGGCCGCGAGCGTCACGGTCGCCGAGCTTGTCGGCGTTTCGATCACCTCGATGTCGGGGGCATGTTCTGCGAAGAAGGCTTTGACGGACTGGAGGCTCATCGTCTTCAGGTGGGGACTGCCGGCTTTGGAAGGTTGGCGCAGATTTGGCCGTCACCGGCCGCGTGTCAAGGCGAGCGCGCGGCTGTGATGTCGAAGAGTGATCCCGATGCATCGGCGCTGCCTTGTGAGGAAGGGTTCGAAAGGCCGCCGATCATCCTGGTGATTTCCGTCGCCGCCTCGCGCACCAACGGCCCGATCTCGGCCAGCCGCTCCTGCGTCACCCGCACCGTCGGCCCCGACACCGAAACGCCGCCGATCGGCTCGCCGAACTCGTTGAAGATGGCGGCGGCGACGCAGCGCATGCCGGGATGCCGCTCCTCGTCATCGACCGACCAGCCGCGCAGCTTGATCCGCACCAGGTCGTGCGCCAGCGCAGAGATGTCGGATAGCGTGTTTTCGGTAAAACGCTCCAGCCCCGCCTTGCGCAGGATAGCGCCGACGCGCTCGGGCTCGAGATGCGCAAGCACCGCCTTGCCGATGCCCGAGGCATGGAAGGGGCTGCGCGTGCCCGGTCGGAAGAAGGCGCGGATCGCCTGATGCGTCTCGACCTGGCTGACGAAGACGACGCAATCGTCCTCGGCGACGCCGAGATTGGCGGTCTCGCCGGTCTTTTCCATCAGTTCCTGCATGACGATGCGGGCGCGGTCGACCAGCTTGCGGCGGCGCAGGAACGCCGCGCCCATGCGATAGGTCTCGACGCCGATCGACCACAGCTGGTCGGTGCTCTCGAACTCGACCATGCCGTGGTTTTGCAGCGTCGTCAGCATGCGGTAGGCGGTGGACGCGGCGAGGCCGCTCTGCGCTGCGATCTCGCTCAGCGACAGGCCGGCGCCCTCGGCAACGATGGCCAGGATGCGCAGCGCCCGGTCCAGCGACTGCACCGAAGCGGCCTCGGCGGGCCCGTTGAAGGCGCGGGGACGGCCGCGCTGGCGTTTTTCGGTGGGTTCCATGGCGGCATTCTTGCCGATTTCGCCAAACAAGCAATGAAAAAGTTTTTCACTCGTTTGCGATGGTCGAATTCTGGAAAACAGAAAACTCAACGAAATCAGTGCACAGCCGCCTTTTTCTAGAAATGAAAAAATATTCTGAAAAAATTGAAAAATAGCGCGAACGCTGCCATCCTTGGCCATCAACACATTTGCGGAGGCTGGACATGGCCAGGATGCGCGCTGTCGATGCAGCGGTTCTCGTTCTCGAAAAGGAAGGCATCACCTGCGGCCTTCGGCGTGCCGGGCGCGGCGATCAACCCGTTCTATTCGGCGCTGAAGGCGAGGGGCACCGTCCGCCATATCCTGGCGCGCCATGTCGAGGCCGCCTCGCACATGGCCGAAGGCTATACCCGCGCCAAGGCGGGCAATATCGGCCTGTGCATCGGCACGTCTGGCCCGGCCGGCACCGACATGATCACCGGGCTTTATTCGGCGGCGGCGGACTCCATCCCGATCCTGTGCATCACCGGCCAGGCGCCGCGCGCCCGGCTGAACAAGGAGGATTTCCAGGCGGTCGACATCGCCGCGATCGCGGCACCCGTCGCCAAATGGGCGGTCACGGTCATGGAGCCCTATCTGGTGCCGATGGCGCTGCAGAAGGCGTTCCATCTGATGCGCTCGTCGCGGCCGGGCCCGGTGCTGATCGACCTGCCGGTCGACGTGCAGCTGGCCGAGATCGAGTTCGACATCGACGCCTATGAGCCGCTTGTCGCCGTTCAAGCCGGCGATGACGCGCGCGCAGGCCGAGAAGGCGCTGGCGATGCTCAACGCGGCGGAAAAGCCGCTGATCGTCGCCGGCGGCGGCATCATCAATGCCGATGCCTCCGATCTGTTGATCGAATTCGCCGAGATCACCGGCGTTCCGGTCATCCCGACGCTGATGGGCTGGGGCACGATCCCCGACGACCACCGGCTGATGGCCGGCATGTGCGGGCTGCAGACCTCGCACCGCTACGGCAATGCGACCATGCTCGAAGCCGACTTCGTCTTCGGCATCGGCAACCGCTGGGCCAACCGCCACACCGGCTCGGTCGATGTCTACACCAAGGGCAAGAAGTTCATCCATGTCGACATCGAGCCGACGCAGATCGGCCGCGTCTTCGCGCCGGATCTCGGCGTCGTCTCGGATGCGGGCGCGGCGCTGAAGATGCTGCTCGACGTCGCCACCGAGTGGAAGACGGCGGGAAAGCTGCGCGACTGGTCGGGCTGGGCGAAGGAATGCCAGGCAGCGCAAGAAGACGATGAAGCGCAAGACGCATTTCGACCAGGTGCCGCTGAAGCCGCAGCGCGTCTATGAGGAGATGAACAAGGCGTTCGGCCGCGACACCACCTATGTCACCACGATCGGCCTGTCGCAGATCGCCGGCGCGCAGTTCCTGCATGTCTACAAGCCGCGCAACTGGATCAATTGCGGCCAGGCCGGCCCGCTCGGCTGGACGCTGCCGGCAGCGCTTGGCGTGCGCGCCGCCGATCCCGACCGCACCATCGTGGCGCTGTCGGGCGACTACGACTTCCAGTTCATGATCGAGGAACTGGCGGTCGGCGCGCAGCACAAGCTGCCCTACATCCATGTCGTCGTGAACAACGCCTATCTCGGCCTGATCCGCCAGGCGCAGCGCGGCTTTTCGATGGATTTCGAGGTCAGCCTCGCCTTCGAGAACATCAACCGCGCCGACGATGCCGAAGCCGGGCTACGGCGTCGACCATGTCGCGGTCGCCGAGGCGATGGGCTGCAAGGCGGTCCGGGTGCGCAAGCCGGAGGAGTTCGCCGGCGCCTTCAAGGAGGCCAAGCGGCTGATGAAGGAGCACCAGGTTCCGGTCGTGCTCGAATTCATCCTCGAGCGCGTCACCAACATCTCCATGGGCACGGAAATCGACAAGATCACCGAATTCGAGGAGCTTGCCGAGAAGCGCAACGAGGACGCGCCGACCGGCGCATTCGTCCGTGCTCGACTTAAGAGCTCCGCCCTCGGAAAATCGCCCTCAAGGGGGCAACAAGAAGAATGCCGCGTTTTTCAGCCAATCTGTCGATGCTCTTCGGCGAGCATGAGTTCCTCGACCGCTTCGATGCGGCGGCCCGCGCCGGCTTCAAGGGCGTCGAATATATCGGCCCCTACGACCATGCGCCCGAAGTGGTCGCGGCGCGGCTGAAGAAGAACGGCCTGACCCAGGTGCTGTTCAACCTGCCGGCCGGGCGACTGGGGCAAGGGCGAGCGCGGCATCGCCGTGCTGCCGGATCGCGTGCCGGAGTTCCGGCAAGGCGTCGCCAAGGCGATCACCTATGCGCATGCGCTCGGCTGCGAGCAGGTCAACTGCCTCGCCGGCATCGCGCCGCAAGGCGTGGATCGCTCGCGTGCTGGAGGACGTCTTCGCCGAGAACCTGGCCTTCGCGGCCGAGAAGCTGGAGCAGGCCGGCATCCGGCTGCTGATCGAGCCGATCAACACCCGCGACATTCCGGGCTTCTTCCTGAACTACTCGGACCAGGCGCTGGCGCTGATCGACCGCGTCGGCTCGAAGAACCTGTTCCTCCAATACGACATCTACCACATGCAGATCATGGAGGGGGATCTCGCCCGTACCATCGAGGCAAACCTCGGCCGCATCGCGCATATCCAGCTTGCGGACAATCCCGGCCGTCACGAGCCGGGGACGGGCGAGATCAACTATCCTTTCCTCTACGAGCATATCGACCGCATCGGCTATGCCGGCTGGGTCGGCGCGGAATACAAGCCGAAGGCGGGGACGGAAGCCGGGCTTGGGTGGTTCAGGGAGCTCGCCGGGCAGGGGAGCGCGGCGGCTTAGCAGTTTGCATAACTCGCGTCTTCGCGCCCCCTCGGCTTGCCCTCTCCCCAGGAGGGAGATTGGGTCATCGCGGCTTTCGCCAATCTCCGCGTCAGTAGCGGGGGGAAGGGCCGTCCCGAGCGGAGAGGTGCGATCGCAGCCTAGGCGGCGCGAGACGGGACTTATCAAGGAGACAACAGATGGAAACCATCGGCTTCATCGGCCTCGGCATCATGGGCGCGCCGATGGCGGGGCATCTGCTCGATGCCGGCTACACGGTCGTCGCCAGCGACCATCGCAAGCCGGCGCCGGCCGAACTGGTCGGCAAGGGCCTGAAGACCGTCACCGGCCATGCCGCCGTGGCGAAGGCGGCCGACATCATCATCACTATGGTGCCGGACACGCCGCAGGTGGCCGACGTGCTGTTCGGCGAGAACGGCGTCGCGGCCGGCCTGTCGAAGGGCAAGCTCGTCATCGACATGAGCTCGATCTCGCCGATCGAGACCAAGGAATTCGCCAAGAAGATCAACGCATCTCGGCTGCGACTATCTCGATGCGCCGGTCTCGGGCGGCGAGGTCGGTGCCAAGGCGGCGTCGCTGACCATCATGGTCGGCGGGCGAGGACAAGGCGTTCGAGCGCGCCAAGCCCGTCTTCGAGAAGATGGGCAAGAACATCACGCTGGTCGGGCCGAACGGCGTCGGCCAGACCACCAAGGTCGCCAACCAGATCGTCGTCGCGCTGACCATCGAGGCCGTCGCCGAAGCGCTTGTTTTTGCATCAAAAGCCGGCGCCGATCCGGCCAAGGTCCGGCAGGCGCTGATGGGCGGGCTGGCGGCCTCGCGCATCCTCGAAGTGCATGGCGAGCGCATGGTCAAGCGCACCTTCGCGCCGGGCTTTCGCATCGAACTGCACCAGAAGGACCTGAACCTGGCGCTGGAAGGCGCCAAGGCGCTTGGTGTTTCGCTGCCCAACACCTCGACCACGCAGCAGCTGTTCAATTCCTGCGCCGCCAATGGCGGCGCGAAGGAGGATCACTCGGCGCTGGTTCGGGCGCTGGAGCGGATGGCCGGACATCGAGGTGGCGAAGTAGCGAAGCTAAGGTAAAGCAGCATAGGTCAGGAGAGGTGTCGCAACGTTCCAAGCCGTCAACTCTTGTCTGCCAAGAACGGGTTCCTGCGTTAGCTGGACCCGTTTCGCCATGCTACCATTCGCTCAGCCGCGCTTAAGAAATTCCCGCGCCGCATAAAGGCTCACCGCCGCGGCGTTCGACACGTTGAGCGATCTGATCGCGCCGGGCATGTCGAGGCGGGCGAGCGTCGTCACCGTCTCGCGCGTCTTCTGGCGCAGGCCCTTGCCTTCGGCGCCCAGCACCAGCGCGATCTTGTCGCCGGAGAAACTGGTTTCGAGTTCGGCCGGTCCGTCCGAATCGAGGCCGATGGTCTGGAAGCCGGCTTCGTGCAGTTGTCCGAGCGCATCGGCCAGGTTCTTCACCTCGATCTGGTCGATATGCTCCAGCGCGCCGGAGGCCGATTTCGCCAGCACGCCGGATTCCTGCGGGCTGTGGCGGGCCGTGGTGATCAGCGCGCCGGCGCCGAAGGCGACCGCCGAGCGCAGGATGGCGCCGACATTGTGCGGGTCGGTGACCTGGTCGAGCACCAGCACCAGTTTTGTGTCGCCAAGCGCGTCGAGGCGCTTCGGCTTCAGCGGCTCGGCCTCGATCAGCACGCCCTGATGCACGGCGTCCGAGCCGGTGATCTTGTCGATCTCCTTCGGTTCGACCAGTTCGGCCTTGAACGGCAAGGCGGCGAGATCGGCGATCGCCAGCCGCTCGGCGGCGTTGCGCGTCACCAGCATTTTGCGGATCTTGCGGCGCGGATTGTCGAGCGCCGCCCGCACCGTGTGCAGGCCATAAAGCCGCACCAGCCCGTCGGCGGCGTTCTCGCCCGGCGGCACTGGCTGGCGCGGCCGGAAGGCCGGCGCGCCGCCGGCCTTCTCGTCGCGGTGGGCGCGGCGCAGCTTGGCGTAGTGGGTGTCTTTGGCGGTCTTGGGCTTGCTTGTCGTTGCTCATGGCCGGCTTCTATAGCCGTGTCGCCGGGCCATGGATACTGGCAGAAAGCCGGCTTGCCGGGCGGGCTGTCAAATTCAGCGCATTTTGCCGAGCGGTTGCGGTTGACACCCACTGGCCTTGCCGCCATAAGGCGCTTCGCTGATTTCGGACAAGACCTTGGTTTCGACCTGATCGGCGAGAATGCCTCGTTGCAAGGCTTCGACGGCAGGCTGGAGAGGTGCCCGAGTGGTTAAAGGGGACGGACTGTAAATCCGTTGGCTTAGCCTACGTTGGTTCGAATCCAACCCTCTCCACCACTGCCAGCCCGTGAGCCTTGAAGACGATGCGGGTATAGCTCAGTGGTAGAGCAGCAGCCTTCCAAGCTGAATATGCGGGTTCGATTCCCGCTACCCGCTCCAAACTTCCCCAATCCGCATCAGATTTCAGCGAATATCTCGACGACGTTGCCGTCGGGATCGCGGAAGAACACCGTCCTGTGGCCCCATTCCTGGTCGGTGAGCGGCAGGACCGGCTGTACGCCCTTGGCCTGAAGGGCCTCAGCGCAAGCCGCCACCATCTGCGGTGCGACCCGGAAGGCCAGCTGCAGCGACAGCGCATCCTGCTGCTGCGGCGTGTCGTTGAACATCATGCCGAGGCTGGTCAATGCCAGCGTGTTGGAGCCGACCCGGTATTCGATCCAGCTGTCGCCCAGCTCGCGCTGCAGCTGAAATTCCATCACATCCCCGTAGAAGTGCCGCATGGCGGCCATGTCGCGGGCGAAGATGACGGTGTAGTCGATCTGACGGATCTCGTTCAGTGCGTTCATTGGTGGGTGTCCCTTCGGCCTATGTTGCGATCGCCCGCAACCTAGCTTTCCTTTAAAGGGGTACAAGACTATAGCTTATACTGGTATTCGAGGTGACAGCATGACGGACGGCCGCCACGACGAGCTTGCCCGCTTCCTGCGCGAGCGGCGGGACCGCTTGCCGCGGAGCCGATGGCGCCAATGGCCGCCGCCGGGCGCCGGGTCTTCGCCGTGAAGAGGTCGCCGCCGAGGCGGGGATCAGCACCACCTGGTACACCTGGCTCGAGCAGGGGCGGGAGGTGAACGCGTCGCCGCAGGTGCTTCGTTCGCTGGCGCGGGTGCTGAGGCTGAGCCGGTCCGAGCAGGCCTATCTGTTCCAGCTGGCGCGGCCCGATCTCGACTGGCGAAACCGCCTCGGCGAGCAAGGCCTGCCGAGCGCGCCGCTTCTGAGCCTGCTCGAAGGGCTGGCGCCGCATCCGGCCTACATCGTCAATCGCTACTGGCAGGTCGTTGCCTGGAACCACCCGGCGACGGTGCTGCTCGGGAATTTCGAGACGGACGATGAATGGTCCGGCAGCCTGATCGCCAGGCTGTTTCTCGACCCGGAATGGCGGCAGCGCTTTGTCGACTGGCCGGAGGTTTCCCGCTCGGCCGTCGCGCAGTTCCGGCTCGCCACCGTGGCCATGACCCGCGATCCGGTGCTGGCCGCACTGGTTTCGTCACTGGAAGCGGCAAGCGAGGCATTTCGCCGCCTGCTGGAACAGCCGCGACATCGCCGAGCCGCCGATCTGGCGGAAATCCATCCGGCACCCTGTCGCCGGCGAGATGGCGTTCGATTTCGCAACGCTGCAACCGGGCGGACGCGACAGCGATTTTTCCGTGTCGGTCTACACACCGGTCGATCAGCTGACCGCCAAACGGTTCGCGGCGCTGGTCGAGGAAACGCCCGACAACCGCAAGGCGGCGCCGGGCGTCGTTGCGCTGAAAATGCTGGAGCGAAGCGGCGCCCTAGTTGTTGAAAGCCGATGCGACCTGGTGCTGTTGCGGCACCTGGCCGTTCGGCGTCAGCTTGTCGACGATGCCGGGCAGGGCGGTGGACAATTGCTTGAGCAGTTCCTGCTCGTCGAGCCCGGTCCTTTGCGCGATCTCGCGGATGACCTGCGGGCCGATCGCCTTGCCAAGATCGTTGGCGTTGATCGGCTGGTTCTGTCCGGTGCCGACCCATGAATCGGCAACATTGCCGTGGCCGGCGTCCTTCAGCTTGTCGAGCAGTCCGCCCAGTCCACCGAGCAGGCCGCCGTCGCCGGAGGCGGTGGTTCCGGTGGGAGCGGGGGTTTGAGGCTGGAGCGGGTTCGTCCGGCTGTTCGGCACTTCTGCCGCTCAGCATCTTTCCGACCAGCAGCGCGCCGAGCGCGATCATCAGCGGCTTGGTGATGTTGCCGCCGGGTACGGCGTTGTCAAAGAGTCCCATAGGTCAATCCTCCATTGCGACCAAGCCCCGTCCCATCGGCTAGAATGGAGCGCGCGGGCCGAATTTCAAGTTGGCTTGAGCTTTTGACAATCATGTGACCATGATCGGCCGGCGGGGGAATGGAGAGGAAAAATGGGCATCATCAGCTGGATCATCCTCGGCGTCATCGCCGGCTTCATCGGCAGCAAGATCGTCAACAAGACCGGCCAGGGCCTGATCATGGATATCGTGCTCGGCATTGTCGGCGCCATCGTCGGCGGGCTGATCTTCAGCGCCTTCGGCGCCACGGGCGTGACCGGCCTCAACATCTGGAGCCTGATCGTCGCCGTCATCGGCGCGGTGGTCGTGCTGTGGGCCTATCACCAGATCAGCGGCAAGCGGACGCTTTAGCACCGACTTCCTTGCTGGCTGTCACTGATCGTCGTCGTTAGGATTATGCGACGACGGTCAGCCTGCGCTTGCGTTCGTCCAGCGACACGATGGTCAGTCCGCTCGCCACCACCAGCAGGATGCCGCAGACGGCCAGCGCATTGGGGAACTGCCCGAACACCAGCAGGCCTGAAATCACCGCCCAGACGGTGAAGCAGTAGTAGAACGGCGCCACCGACGCCGGTCGGCCCGACGCGATAGGCCATGAAGATGAAGAAATGGCCGAAGATCAGGAAGAACCCGGCGCCGGCCATCAGCAGCAGGTGACGGGCCTCCGGCATCACCCAGCGCTCGGAAACCAGATGCGCGGCGCCCGCGCCGATCAGCACCACCAGGACCGCGGAAATGGCGACGATCATGCCCGGCACGTCGGCCGGCGACCCGCCGTGCCGGCAAGATCGCGCGCGGCCGACAGCGCCGCATTGCCGAGCGCCAGCAAGGCATAGACCGAAATCCCCTGCATGGTCGGCTGCGCCACCATCAGCGCGCCGATGAAGCCGAGCCCGATCAGCGCCATGCGCACGCCGCCGATCCGCTCGCCGAACAGGATGCGAGGAGCCGACCAGCATCAGCAGCGGCGTGATCTGCCCGAGCGCGGTGGCATCGGCGATCTGCATGTTGGCCAGCGCCACCACGTAGCAAAGGATCGCCGCCAGTTCGAGCAGGTTTCTGCGCAAAACCCGCCTGTCGAAGATCAGCGGTATCTGCTTGCCATAGCCGAGCAGCAGCAGCAGCGGCATGCCCCACAGCCTGGCCGGCGACGCCGCGCAGGAACAGCACCTCGTAGGACGGCAGCCCGGCGGTCGCGAGCTTCATCATCGTGTCGTTGACGAGGTAGGACCCGGTCGAAACGACCATGAACAACGGGCCGCGGATGGATGTGGGGATGAAATGCATCGGATGAGCAAATCAGACCGATGCGGCGGCGGCAATGGGCCAGGCCCGCGCTGCAAATCCGGCAAGGGCAGAGGTGATTGCGGCTCTGACGAGCCGGGGCTGTCGCCTATTTCATTTCCCGGCTGGCGTTCCTATATCCACGCCATATCCCCCGAAAATCGGATCGCAGGTTCGGACCGACTGGAGAGCGCCCAGCCACAAGGCACTTGTGTTTTGCAGCCGTAGTCGCTAATCGCCCCGCATTCGACTGAACTGAAGGTCAAGGCCGTCCAAGGAAAGAGACTATGGCAAAAGGTAAATTCGAGCGCACTAAGCCTCATGTGAACATCGGCACGATCGGCCACGTCGATCATGGCAAGACGTCGCTGACGGCGGCGATCACGAAGTATTTTGGCGAATACAAGCGCTATGACCAGATCGATGCGGCGCCGGAAGAAAAGGCCCGCGGCATCACCATCTCGACGGCGCACGTCGAATACGAGACGGCCAACCGCCACTACGCCCACGTCGACTGCCCCGGCCACGCCGACTATGTGAAGAACATGATCACCGGTGCCGCGCAGATGGACGGCGCGATCCTGGTCGTGTCGGCCGCCGACGGCCCGATGCCGCAGACCCGCGAGCACATCCTGCTTGCCCGCCAGGTCGGCGTGCCGTCGATCGTGGTGTTCCTGAACAAGGTCGACCAGGTCGACGACGCCGAGCTGCTCGAACTGGTCGAGCTCGAGGTTCGCGAGCTTCTGACGAAGAACGAATTCCCCGGCGACGACATTCCGATCGTCAAGGGCTCGGCGCTGGCGGCTCTGGAAGATAGCGACAAGAAGATCGGCGAGGACGCGATCCGCGAGCTGATGGCTCAGGTCGACGCCTACATCCCGACGCCGGTTCGTCCGCTGGACAAGCCGTTCCTGATGCCGATCGAAGACGTGTTCTCGATCTCGGGCCGCGGCACGGTGGTGACCGGCCGCGTCGAGCGCGGCGTGGTCAAGGTCGGCGAGGAGCTGGAAATCGTCGGCATCCGTCCGACCACCAAGACGACCTGCACGGGCGTCGAGATGTTCCGCAAGCTGCTCGACCAGGGCCAGGCCGGCGACAACATCGGCGCGCTGCTGCGCGGCGTTGACCGTGAAGGTGTCGAGCGCGGCCAGGTTCTGGCCAAGCCGGGTACGGTGAAGCCGCACAAGAAGTTCGTGGCCGAAGCCTACATCCTGACCAAGGACGAAGGTGGCCGTCACACGCCGTTCTTCACCAACTACCGTCCGCAGTTCTACTTCCGCACCACGGACGTGACCGGCATCGTGTCGCTGCCGGAAGGCACCGAGATGGTGATGCCCGGCGACAACATCACGGTCGATGTCGAGCTGATCGTGCCGATCGCCATGGAAGAGAAGCTGCGCTTCGCCATCCGTGAAGGCGGCCGCACCGTCGGTGCCGGCATCGTCGTCACCATCAAGGAATAATCGAGGCTGGCTTAGCCGGAGTTCGAATGGAAAGGGCGGTCTTCGGGCCGCCCTTTTTCGTTCCGCACGTTGTTTCAAAGCTGTTGCAAGCGCCGCTGCCGCAACTAGTATAGGTTGCATTGGGGAGCTGGCCGGCAAGTGGTTCCAGGGCGTCGTTTGAACAATCAGGCGTGGTGGTCGCTAGGGCTGGTTTGCCTGCTGTCTCTGTTTGTCATGGGGCATGCCGCGTTAGCGGCGGAAGCGAGAGAATCCGATCTTGGCCCGGCGATGCGGTTTGTCGTCGTGCGTAGCAATGCGCCGGGTTGCGAGCCGACCTGTCCCGAATGGATTTCGGCGGAAGGCACGATCGAAGCCGGCACGCCGGCGCTGCTCAAGCGCGCGCTCAAGAAACTTGGCGGCCGCAAGCTGCCTGTTGTTGTCAATTCTCCCGGCGGCAATGTCGATGCGGCGCTGGCGCTTGGGCCGGCTGATCCGCAAGAACAAGCTCGATATCGCCGTCGGCAAGACCCGGTTCGAGGGCTGCCTGCCGGATGAGAAGGACTGCACCGTCAATGACGGCAAGGGCACCCGCTATTTCGGCACCGCCTATGCCGACGGCTCTATTTGCAATTCCGCCTGTCCGCTGATGTTTTCCGGCGGGGTCCGCCGTGTGGTCGGGCAATGGGCCTTTCTCGGCGTCCACCAGATCACGACCACCTACGTCAAGACGAAATTGCAATACCGGACCACCTATCGGGTGGTGAATGGCAAGAAGCAGATCATCGGCACCAAGGTCGTCAGCCGCAAGAGCGCCGGCAGCTACAAGACCTACGAGATGAGCAAGGCAGTGGAGAAGAGGCTGGCGGCCTATCTGAAGGAGATGGGCGTCGGCCAGGGCGTGCTCACAACGATGAAGAACACGCCCGCCAGCGGCATCCACCAGCTGGTCCCGGAGAACATGCTGCGGATGACCCTCATCACCAGCCTGGATTCCGTCGACCTGTTCACTGCAGGAACCATATGCCGCGCGAATCCGCTACCCGCGAATTGCCGGGAGATACCGGCGAACAAACCCGCGACGCCGACGGTCCCAACGGTCGAGGCCCCGACGGCCGGGTCCGAACCTGCCGAGGTCCCGCCGGCCCAACCCGAGATCGCGCAGCGTGAACAGGATATGCGCTTTGTCGTGGTTCGCGGCAGCAATCCGCTTTGCAACCCCGACTGCCCGGAATGGATCTCGGCGGAAGGCGCGATTACGCCTCAGACCCCGCAGAAGCTGCGCCAGTTGCTCGCCACGCTTGGCAACCGGCGGCTGCCTGTGGTGATCAGCTCACGGGGAGGCGACCTGTCCAGCGCTCTGGCGGCTGGACGACTAATCCATGAAAAGAAGCTCGACGTCGCCGTTGCCCGCACCGATTTCGTTGGCTGCGACCCGGCAAAGGCGGACTGCCCGGCCGATGACGGCGCCTATGCCGGGCTGAGCATCGATGCGGGCGCGGAGTGCAATTCGGCTTGCGCGCTCATGCTTGCCGGCGGTGTCAGACGGTTGGTCGGTCCCCAGGCGCGGCTTAGCCTGTACCTGATGGGACAGAGGCAGGTGGTCAAGGCCTACCTGGAGGAGATGGCGATCGGTCCCGGCCTGTTCACAGCGATTGAGCGGCGCTCGGTCGAGCGCCAGCTCGAACCCGACATGATGCGGAAGGTCGGGCTGACGACCGGGCCCCAGTCGGTGGACGCACTGACCGGCGCCACGATCTGCAATGCGTCGCCGAAACCTGACAACTGCCGCATGGCGCCGTCGCCCAACGGCGTGCCCAGGCCGAAGCAATTCGCGCCGAGCCCGTCTGTAGCGCTGCACAAAAAGTATCGTGGTCGAAGCCTACGATCGAGAAGGAAAGGGCCGTCTTCGGGCCGTCCCTTTTTCGTTTACTGGCTCCAGGCAGAATGAGTATTGCGCGGTTGTTTCAAAGCTCTTGCAAGCACCATTGCCGCAACTATTATAGGTTGCATCAAGGGGGCTTTTGCCAAGCGTGGTTCCGGGGCGCCGTTCAGACAGTATGGCAAGGTGGTGGCGCGCGCTGGTTCGGCTGGCGCCGGCGGTCGCAATGGCGATGGCCGCCTTCTCCGCGAAGGCGGAGGATGTCTTCCCGAAGACATGGCAGACATTGTCCGATCCGCAGACTTGGACCGATCCGACAACTTGGACCGATCCGAAGATATTCTCCAATGATGACTCGCCGATGCGGTTCGTCGTCGTGCGCAGCAACGCGCCCGGCTGCGAGCCCAACTGTCCGGAATGGATCTCGGCCGAAGGCGCTATCGCAGCCGGCACGCCAGCGCTGCTCAAGCGTACCTTGAAGAAGCTCGGCCGTCGCAAACTGCCGATCATCGTCAATTCCCCGGGCGGCAATGTCGACGCGGCGCTCCAGCTTGGCCGGATAATCCGCAAGAACAAGCTCGATATCGCCATCGGTAAGACCGAGTTTTCCGGTTGTTGGCCCGGGATGACGGACTGCCGGGCCAATGACGGCAAGGGCGCCGCTTATTTCGGCATAGCCTCTGATGGCGGCGCCATGTGCAACTCCGCCTGTCCGCTGATGTTTGCCGGAGGCGTCCGGCGCGTGGCCGGTGGCTGGGCCTATCTGGGTGTTCATCAGATCACCACCACCTATTTCCCCGCCACACGGCACTATCGAACCACCTATCGCGTTAAACGGGGCAAGAAATATCGGATCACCACGGAAACCATCACTCAAGGCGAAAGCTACAAGACCTATGAAATGAGCAAGGCGTTCGCGAGAAAGCTATCGGCCTATCTCAGGGAGATGGGGGTCGGACAGGGCGTGCTGGACACAATGAAGGCGACGCCGGCTAGCGACATCCGGCAGATCAGCCTCCACGACATGCTGACGATGAAATTGGCCACCAGCACGGACACTGTTGAGTTGTTTACCAGCGCAACCCTGTGCATGCTCGACCAGTTGGGCCCGAATTGCCGGGAAGTACCGGGGAATGCCAGCCGGGCCAAGGTGGCAAAAACGAAGGCCGGGCCTACTCAAAAGGTTGAGGCCCCAATTCTCCAGCCGGCCAAGGCTCCACCTACCAAGCCGTTCCAGGCAGCGGCAGGAAACGGGGCGTCGGAGATGCGCTTCGTGGTCGTTCGCGGCAGCGATCCGCTCTGCAATCCCGACTGCCCGGAATGGATCTCGGCGGAAGGCGCGATCACGCCTCAGACCCCGCAGAGGCTTCGCCAGTTGCTCGCCATGCTTGGCAACCGGCGGCCGCCCGTGGTGATCAGTTCACGGGGAGGCGACTTGTTCAGCGCTTTGGCCACGGGACGGCTTATCCATGAACGGAAGCTCGACGTCGCCGTCGCCCGCACCAATATCGTTGGCTGCGACCCACCCGAGGCAGGTTGCTTGGCTGACAATGGTGCCTATGTCGGGCTGACTAGCGATGTGGGAGTGGAGTGCGATTCAGCCTGCGCGCTCATGCTTGCCGGCGGCGCCAAACGGCTGGTAGATCCCAAGGCGCGGCTCAGCATGTACTCGATGGGGCAGAAGCAAATAGTTAAGGCCTACCTGGAGGAGATGGCTATCAATCCAGGTCTGTTCGCCGCGATAGAGCAGAGCTCGGTCGAGCGTCAGCTCGAACCAGACATAATGCTGAAGGTCGGGCTGACTACCGGGCCGGAGTCGGTGGATGCGCTAACCGGCGCCGCAATTTGCAAATCCTCACCCAAGCCTGACAACTGCCGGCTTCCGCCGGCTGCCAATGCAGAGGCGAATGCGTCCGCCGAAGCTCTAGCGCCGCAACCGATCTGGACTAACCATCGAGGCAGGTTGAGCCGTGCTCGATGTTTCCGCTATCGTCCGCGGCGATCGAGAGGCGAGGATCGACATGAGCAAAGACATCCCGACATTGTTCGAATGGGCCGGCGGCGCGGAGGCTCTGAACCGACTGACGCAGACCTTCTACGACAAAGTGGCGTTGGATCCGGTCATCGGCCCTGTGTTCAAGCACATGTCGCCGGACCATCCAGCCCACGTCGCGGCCTTCATCGGCGAGGTTTTCGGCGGGCCGAAGACCTACAGCGAAAAGCATGGCGGTCATCGCGAGATGGTGATGCATCATCTCGGCAAGCATCTGAGCGAAGAGCAGCGCCGCCGCTGGATCAACCTGCTGGCCGACGCCGCCGACGAAATCGGCCTGCCGGACGATCCTGAATTCCGCTCCGCCTTCATGGGCTATGTCGAATGGGGGTCGCGGCTGGCGAAGATGAATTCCAACCTCGGCGAGACCTGCGATCCGCAGACAGAGCCCATGCCGGCCTGGGGCTGGGGCGTACCCGGCGGGCCGTACAAGCCGCCGGTCGGGAAATGATTCCACAGTCATTTAAGGGCAGGCCGCAGGCGGGCCGTTCCTCCAGCTACCCGGATTTCCGGCAAAGGATATGAAAGCGCGTCCGACCACTCTTTACAGAGCGCCCGGAAGCTTTTAGGAAGCGCCTGCGCCGAAACGCGCATGTACGGGCATAGCTCAGTTGGTAGAGCGGCGGTCTCCAAAACCGCAGGTCGTAGGTTCGAGCCCTGCTGCCCGTGCCATTTCCCAAAATGGCCAAATTCGACGTCCTGGTCTTGTTTGACCTTCTGGCGTGCCCTCCGCATTTGAAAATCGGCGGCAGGCTTGCCATATTTGCGCGATTGGGGCATAAGGCGCTCATAGCCGGGACGGGACGACTGGATGGTTCCGATGCGGCGTTTGGCCATAAAGCGGACACTTGCCACTTGCGTGGATCAGGAATCGGCTTTATGTAGACGAAACAGACACGCGACGCGTGGAGCTGGGAAGCCGGCTTTACGCGTCCGATTTGCATGGGCGAAATGGTTCGCGCTGATTCGGCGCCAACATGAAGCCCAGGCGGCACGTCCCGGCCAGCGGGATCATCCAGGAGACCCGGCCAACGGGTCTTGAAGACAGAGCGGCATATGGCATCGAAGACCACAAATCCTTTTATCTTCCTCCAGCAGGTTAGCGCGGAGACCGCGAAGGTGACTTGGCCGTCGCGGCGCGAGACGATGATCTCGACGGTGATGGTGCTGGTGTTCGCGGTCATCGCGATGATCTTCTTCTTCACCGCCGACCAGTGGCATGGCGCTACGCGATCGAGCTGATTCTCGGCATCGGACGCTAAGTCCGGCGATTACGGAGAAGTCTTGAAATGACTGCGCGCTGGTACATCGTCCACGCCTATTCGAACTTTGAAAAGAAGGTCGCCGAGGACATCGAGAACAAGGCCAAGCAGAAGGGTCTGTCCGCGGATATCGAGCAGATCGTGGTGCCGACCGAGAAGGTCGTCGAGATCCGCCGCGGCCGCAAGGTCGATGCCGAGCGCAAGTTCTTCCCGGGCTATGTGCTGGTGAAGGCCAATCTGACCGACGCGGTGTTCTCGCTGGTCAAGAACACGCCGAAGGTCACCGGCTTCCTCGGCGACTCCGAAGCCGGTGCCGATCACCGAGACGGAGGCCGAGCGCATCCTGAACCAGGTGCAGGAAGGCGTCGAGCGGCCGAAGCCGTCGGTCACCTTCGAGATCGGCGAGCAGGTCCGCGTTTCGGACGGTCCGTTCGCCTCGTTCAACGGTTTCGTCCAGGAAGTGGACGAGGAGCGGGCGCGGCTCAAGGTGGAAGTTTCGATCTTCGGGCGCGCCGTGCCCGTCGATCTGGAATTCGGACAGGTCGAAAAGGGCTGATCCGAATATCCGCGCCGCTCGGGTCCGGCCGGCGGCAGGGCGAGGCGGCGCGGAATTTCGCGCGGCCATGAACGGGTGGGAGGCGAAGTGCGGCTTAGCCGGCCGCGGCGAACCGCACCACCAGACTGCAACCGCCGGTTCCCCGACAGTGGGGCCGGCATGAGACAAAGGCAGGAAGAGAGATGGCTAAGAAAGTTGCAGGCCAGCTCAAGCTCCAGGTTGCCGCGGGCTCGGCGACGCCGTCGCCCCCGATCGGCCCGGCGCTTGGTCAGCGTGGCATCAACATCATGGAATTCTGCAAGGCGTTCAACGCGCAGACGCAGGAAATGGAAAAGGGATCGCCGATTCCGGTCGTCATCACCTACTACCAGGACAAGTCGTTCACCTTCGTCATGAAGACGCCGCCGGTGAGCTACTTCCTGAAGAAGGCCGCGAACCTGAAGTCGGGCTCGAAGGAGCCGGGCAAGGTCAAGGCCGGCACGATCAGCCGCGACAAGGTGCGCGAGATCGCCGAGCAGAAGATGAAGGACCTGAACGCCAACGACGTCGAAGCCGCCATGCGCATGGTCGAGGGCTCCGCCCGCTCGATGGGCCTGGAAGTGGTGGGCTGAGACGATGGCAAAGATTGCAAAGCGTGTAGCGAAGACCCGCGAAGGCATCGACCCCAACAAGGCCTATGCGCTGGGCGAGGCGATGAAGCTGCTCAAGGAGCGTGTCGACGGTGAAGTTCGACGAGACCATCGAAGTCGCGATGAACCTCGGCGTCGACCCGCGCCATGCCGACCAGATGGTCCGCGGCGTGGTCAATCTGCCGAACGGCACCGGCCGCACGGTCCGCGTCGCCGTGTTCGCCACGGGCGCCAAGGCCGAGGAAGCCAAGGCCGCCGGCGCCGACATCGTCGGCGCCGAGGATCTGGTCGAGATCGTCCAGAAGGGCACGATCGACTTCGATCGCTGCATCGCCACGCCGGACATGATGCCGCTGGTCGGCCGTCTCGGCAAGGTGCTCGGCCCGCGCGGCATGATGCCGAACCCGAAGGTCGGCACCGTGACCACCGACGTCGCCGCCGCCGTCAAGGCATCGAAGGGCGGCGCCGTCGAGTTCCGCGTCGAGAAGGCCGGCATCGTCCATGCCGGCGTCGGCAAGGTCTCGTTCGACGTCAAGGCGCTGGAAGAGAACGTGCGCGCCTTCGCCGATGCGGTGACCAAGGCCAAGCCGGCTGGCGCCAAGGGCAACTACGTCAAGAAGGTGTCGGTCACCTCGACGATGGGCCCCGGCCTCAAGCTCGACGTCGCGACGCTCGCAGCGTCCTGATGCGAATTATCCGGATCGGCCGCTAAGGCGCTGATCCTGAAAAGAATTCCGGGCCTCCGACTTGTTGGCGGCCCGGATACCGGAAGTCGAAAGGCTTCCGGACATCCTGTCCGAGATTGCAGGCGGCCCAGAACGCCTTAATTCACTGGGCCTGCATGAGACGGGTGAAGACCGGACAACGGAGCGACAGTGCTCCAATGAAAGGTTCGAACCGTGTTTGCCTTTTGTCTGCGCATCGCCGGCTTGCCGGTCGGTGTGGCGAAAGGGGGCAGGATCCTCGAGCGTCGTTCGGGTGATCCGTTACTGGATGGCCCGGCCGGCAAAAGGCAACCCGACGCCTGTCCTCGTAATGGGCAGGGGTCAACTGGAGATAGGCAGTGGACAGAGCGGAAAAACGCGAACTCGTCACGGGCCTGAACGATGCGTTCACAGAGCGCCGGTTCAGTCGTCGTGGCCCACTATGCCGGTATCACCGTCGCGCAAATGAACGACCTTCGGTCGAAGATGCGCGCTGCCGGTGGCACCGTCAAAGTCGCGAAGAACCGTCTCGCCAAAATCGCTCTTCAGGGCACGGACTCCGACAGCGATCATCGACCTGTTCAAGGGACAGACGCTGATCGCCTATTCGGAGGATCCGATTGCGGCGCCGAAGGTCGCGTCCGATTTCGCCAAGGGGAATGACAAGCTGGTCATTCTCGGCGGCGCGATGGGCACGACCTCGCTCAACGCCGACGGTGTGAAGGCACTCGCCACACTTCCGTCGCTCGACGAGCTGCGCGCCAGGCTGGTTGGCATGATCGCCACGCCGGCAACCCGGATCGCCCAGATCGTCAATGCGCCGGCGGCTTCGGTCGCGCGCGTCATCGGCGCTTACGCCCGGAAGGACGAGGCGGCATGAGGCCGTTCCTCGCTATCACAAACACACGTTCGAACCTTATGAAGGAATATGAAAAATGGCTGATCTCGCAAAGATCGTAGACGACCTTTCGAAGCTGACCGTCCTCGAGGCGGCCGAGCTGTCGAAGCTTCTGGAAGAAAAGTGGGGCGTTTCGGCTGCTGCTCCGGTGGCGGTTGCCGCTGCCGGCGGTGCTGCCGCTGCTGCTGCTCCGGTCGAGGAGAAGACCGAATTCGACGTCGTCCTCACCGAAGCCGGCGCCCAGAAGATCAACGTCATCAAGGAAGTCCGCGCCATCACCGGTCTTGGCCTCAAGGAAGCCAAGGACCTGGTCGAGGCGGCTCCGAAGCCGGTCAAGGAAGGCGTTTCCAAGGCCGACGCGGACAAGTTCAAGGCCCAGCTGGAAGCAGCCGGCGCCAAGGTCGACCTGAAGTAAGCGTTGCGGTTCCGGCGGGCGGCCTCGCGCCGTCCGCCGCTCCCTTCGCGTGAAGGGAGGCTGCGTAACGCGAGATGTACGAAAACCTCTTTCCTGAGGGCCGGAAGCGGCCTTCAGGAAACGGGTTTTCTCCCGTTTTAGACCGGCCGCCGACAGGCGGCGGGCACAGACAGAGGCTGCCGCCAAGGCGGCCCGGATGCAAGGCGAGCCGCGGCGAGGCTCGCCCCGAGATAGAGCAAGGAGCGACGATGGCCCAGACCCAGACTTTCAATGGCCGCAGACGCGTACGCAAGTTCTTCGGAAAGATCCCGGAAGTTGCGGAGATGCCGAACCTCATCGAGGTTCAGAAGGCATCCTATGACCAGTTCCTGATGGTGGACGAGCCCAAGGGCGGCCGTCCGGACGAGGGACTGCAGGCCGTTTTCAAGTCGGTCTTCCCGATTTCCGATTTTTCCGGCTCCTCGATGCTGGAGTTCGTGAAGTACGAGTTCGAAGGGCCGAAGTTCGACGTCGACGAATGCCGTCAGCGCGACCTGACCTATGCCGCGCCGCTGAAGGTGACGCTGCGCCTCATCGTGTTCGATATCGACGAGGATACCGGCGCGAAGTCGATCAAGGACATCAAGGAGCAGGACGTCTACATGGGCGACATGCCGCTCATGACGTTGAACGGCACCTTCATCGTCAACGGCACCGAGCGCGTCATCGTCTCGCAGATGCACCGTTCGCCGGGCGTCTTCTTCGACCATGACAAGGGCAAGTCGCACTCGTCGGGCAAGCTTCTGTTTGCCGCGCGCGTCATCCCCTATCGCGGCTCCTGGCTCGACATCGAGTTCGATTCCAAGGACGTCGTGCACGCCCGCATCGACCGCCGCCGCAAGATCCCGGTGACGTCGCTGCTGATGGCGCTCGGCATGGACGGCGAAGAGATCCTGTCGACCTTCTACAACAAGATCACCTACAAGCGCGCCGGCGACCACTGGCGCATTCCGTTCAACGTCGACCGCTTCCGCGGCCTCAAGGCTGTCGGCGACCTGGTCGACGCCGACACCGGCGAAGTCGTCGTCGAGCACGGCAAGAAGATCACCGCCCGCCAGGCCAAGCAGCTTGGCCGAAAAGGGCCTCAAGGCGATCAAGGCGACCGACGACGATCTGCTCGGCAACTATCTGGCCGAGGACATCGTCAACTACGCCACCGGCGAGATCTATCCTCGAAGCCGGCGACGAGATCGACGAGAAGACGCTGAAGGTGCTGCTCGGCGACCGGCGAGGACGAGATCCAGGTTCTCGACATCGACCACGTCAATGTCGGCGCCTACATCCGCAACACGCTCAACGTCGACAAGAACGAGAGCCGCCAGGACGCGCTGTTCGACATCTACCGCGTCATGCGCCCCGGCGAGCCGCCGACGCTCGAAACCGCCGAAGCGATGTTCAACTCGCTGTTCTTCGACAGCGAGCGCTACGACCTGTCGGCCGTCGGCCGCGTCAAGATGAACATGCGCCTCGAGCTCAAGGCCGAGGACACCGTGCGCGTGCTGCGCAAGGACGACATCCTCGCCGTCGTCAGGACGCTGGTCGAACTGCGCGACGGCAAGGGCGAGATCGACGACATCGACAATCTCGGCAACCGCCGCGTGCGTTCGGTCGGCGAGCTGATGGAGAACCAGTACCGCGTCGGCCTGCTGCGCATGGAGCGCGCGATCAAGGAGCGCATGTCGTCGATCGAGATCGACACGGTGATGCCGCAGGACCTGATCAACGCCAAGCCGGCGGCTGCCGCCGTGCGCGAGTTCTTCGGCTCCTCGCAGCTGTCGCAGTTCATGGACCAGACCAACCCGCTGTCGGAGATCACCCACAAGCGCCGTCTGTCGGCGCTTGGACCGGGCGGTCTGACCCGCGAGCGCGCCGGCTTCGAAGTGCGCGACGTGCACCCGACGCATTACGGCCGCATCTGCCCGATCGAGACGCCGGAAGGCCCGAACATCGGCCTGATCAACTCGCTGGCGACCTTCGCCCGCGTCAACAAGTACGGCTTCATCGAGAGCCCGTACCGCAAGATCGTCGACGGCAAGGTGACCGATGACGTCGTCTATCTGTCGGCGATGGAAGAGGCCAAGCACTACGTCGCGCAGGCCAATGCCGAGCTCGACAAGAAGGGCGGCTTCGTCGACGAGTTCGTCATCTGCCGGCATGCCGGCGAAGTGATGATGGCGCCGCGCGAGAACGTCGACCTGATGGACGTGTCGCCGAAGCAGATGGTGTCGGTCGCCGCGGCGCTGATCCCGTTCCTCGAGAACGACGACGCCAACCGCGCGCTGATGGGCTCGAACATGCAGCGTCAGGCCGTGCCGCTGGTGCGCGCCGAGGCGCCGTTCGTCGGCACCGGCATGGAGCCGATCGTTGCCCGTGACTCCGGCGCCGCCATCGGCGCCCGCCGCGGCGGCATCGTCGACCAGGTGGACGCGACGCGTATCGTCATCCGCGCCACGGAAGATCTCGATGCCGGCAAGTCCGGCGTCGACATCTACCGGCTGATGAAGTTCCAGCGCTCGAACCAGAACACCTGCATCAACCAGCGTCCGCTGGTGCAATGTCGGCGACCGGCTCGAAGAAGGGCGACATCATCGCCGACGGTCCGTCGACCGATCTCGGCGATCTGGCGCTCGGCCGCAACGTGCTCGTCGCGTTCATGCCGTGGAACGGCTACAACTACGAGGACTCGATCCTGCTCTCCGAGCGCATCGTCGCCGACGACGTCTTCACCTCGATCCACATCGAGGAGTTCGAGGTCATGGCGCGCGACACCAAGCTCGGGCCGGAGGAAATCACGCGCGACATTCCGAACGTCTCGGAAGAAGCGCTGAAGAACCTCGACGAAGCCGGCATCGTCTATATCGGCGCGGAAGTGCAGCCGGGCGACATCCTGGTCGGCAAGATCACGCCGAAGGGCGAAAGCCCGATGACGCCGGAAGAAAAGCTCCTGCGCGCCATCTTCGGCGAGAAGGCCTCGGACGTTCGCGACACCTCCATGCGCATGCCTCCGGGCACCTTCGGCACCGTCGTCGAAGTGCGCGTCTTCAACCGCCACGGCGTCGAGAAGGACGAGCGCGCGATGGCGATCGAGCGCGAGGAGATCGAGCGGCTCGCCAAGGACCGCGACGACGAGCAGGCGATCCTCGACCGCAACGTCTATCAGCCGCCTGTCCGACATGCTGGTCGGCAAGGAGGCGATTGCCGGGCCGAAGGGCTTCAAGAAGGGCACGCAAGCTCAGTCGAAGGACACGCTCGACGAATATCCGCGTTCGCAGTGGTGGCAGTTCGCCGTCGACAACGAGAAGCTGCAGGGCGAGCTCGAAGCGCTGCGCGGCCAGTACGACGATTCCAAGAAGGCGCTCGAGCAGCGCTTCATGGACAAGGTCGAGAAGGTGCAGCGCGGCGACGAAATGCCTCCCGGCGTCATGAAGATGGTCAAGGTCTTCGTCGCGGTGAAGCGCAAGATGCAGCCCGGCGACAAGATGGCCGGCCGTCACGGCAACAAGGGTGTCGTGTCGCGGATCGTTCCGGTCGAGGACATGCCGTTCCTCGAGGACGGCACGCATGTCGACATCGTGCTCAACCCGCTCGGCGTGCCGAGCCGCATGAATGTCGGCCAGATCCTGGAAACGCATCTCGGCTGGGCCTGCGCCGGCATGGGCAGGAAGATCGGCGAGCTGATCGACGCCTACAAGGCGAGCGGCGACATCAAGCCGCTGCGCAAGACGCTCGAGAGACCTGATCCCGGCCAACGACCGCAACGAGCCGGTGCGCGAGTATGACGACGAGAGCGTCGTTCGCCTCGGCGAGCAGATGCGCCGCGGCGTCTCGATCGCGACGCCGGTGTTCGACGGCGCGCATGAGGCCAACATCAACGAGATGCTGGAGCAGGCGGGCCTGCAGACCAGCGGCCAGTCGACGCTCTATGACGGCCGCACCGGCGAGCCGTTCGATCGCAAGGTGACGGTGGGCTACATCTATATGCTGAAGCTCCACCACCTCGTGGACGACAAGATCCACGCCCGTTCGATCGGACCGTACTCGCTCGTTACCCAGCAGCCGCTGGGCGGCAAGGCGCAGTTCGGCGGCCAGCGCTTCGGCGAAATGGAGGTCTGGGCGCTGGAAGCCTACGGCGCCGCCTACACGCTGCAGGAAATGCTGACGGTGAAGTCGGACGACGTCGCCGGCCGCACCAAGGTCTACGAGGCGATCGTGCGCGGCGACGACACGTTCGAAGCGGGCATTCCCGAGAGCTTCAACGTTCTCGTCAAGGAAATGCGCTCGCTCGGCCTCAACGTCGAACTGGAGAACACCAAGCTCGACGACAATCCGGTGCGGCTGCCCGACGCTGCCGAGTAACGGAAACGGCGCGGCCGCGGGCCAAGGCTCACGCGGTCGCGCCGACCGGATTTCTAGGAGGCGGCCGCCGAAGGCCGCTTCGCCGGCCAGCGATTTCGCGCGGCGCGGACGCTGGCGAATGGAATGGGCGCCTACGCCCGACAGTTCGTGAAGGGACTTCGGTCCCGAAAAGGAGAACGGCATGAACCAAGAGGTCATGAATTTCTTCAATCCGCAGGCGCCGGCGCAGGTTTTCGATTCCATCCGGATTTCGCTGGCCTCGCCCGGACAAGATTCTGTCCTGGTCGTTCGGCGAGATCAAGAAGCCGGAGACGATCAACTACCGCACGTTCAAGCCCGAGCGCGACGGCCTGTTCTGCGCGCGCATCTTTGGCCCGATCAAGGACTACGAGTGCCTGTGCGGCAAGTACAAGCGCATGAAGTACAAGGGCGTCATCTGCGAAAAGTGCGGCGTCGAAGTGACGCTGTCGCGCGTTCGCCGCGAGCGCATGGGCCATATCGAGCTGGCCGCTCCCGTCGCCCACATCTGGTTCCTGAAGTCGCTGCCGTCGCGCATCGGCACGCTGCTCGACATGACGCTGAAGGACATCGAGCGCGTCCTCTACTTCGAGAACTACATCGTCACCGAGCCCGGCCTCACCGCCCTGAAGGAGCACCAGCTGCTGTCGGAGGAAGAGTACATGCATCGCCGTCGACGAGTATCGGCGAGGATCAGCTTCACCGCCATGATCGGCGCCGAGGCCATCCACGACCTGCTGGCCGGCATGGACCTCGAGAAGATCGCCGGCGAGCTGCGCTCGGAACTGGCCTCGACCACGTCCGAGCTGAAGCAGAAGAAGCTGTCTGAAGCGCCTCAAGGTCGTCGAGAACTTCATGGAATCCGGCAACCGTCCGGAATGGATGATCATGAAGGTCGTCCCGGTGATCCCGCCGGACCTGCGCCCGCTGGTGCCGCTGGACGGCGGCCGCTTCGCGACGTCCGACCTGAACGACCTCTATCGCCGCGTCATCAACCGCAACAACCGCCTGAAGCGGCTGATCGAGCTGCGCGCGCCCGGCATCATCATCCGCAACGAAAAGCGCATGCTGCAGGAAGCCGTCGACGCGCTGTTCGACAACGGCCGCCGCGGCCGCGTCATCACCGGCGCCAACAAGCGTCCGCTGAAGTCGCTGTCCGACATGCTGAAGGGCAAGCAGGGCCGCTTCCGCCAGAACCTGCTCGGCAAGCGCGTCGACTATTCCGGCCGTTCGGTCATCGTGACCGGTCCGGAGCTGAAGCTGCACCAGTGCGGCCTGCCGAAGAAGATGGCGCTCGAGCTGTTCAAGCCGTTCATCTACGCCCGCCTCGACGCCAAGGGTTACTCCTCGACCGTCAAGCAGGCCAAGAAGCTGGTCGAGAAGGAGAAGCCGGAAGTCTGGGATATCCTCGACGAGGTCATCCGCGAGCATCCGGTGCTGCTGAACCGCGCGCCGACGCTGCACCGCCTCGGCATCCAGGCGTTCGAGCCGATCCTGATCGAAGGCAAGGCGATCCAGCTGCATCCGCTGGTCTGCACGGCCTTCAACGCCGACTTCGACGGCGACCAGATGGCCGTCCACGTGCCGCTGTCGCTGGAAGCGCAGCTCGAAGCCCGCGTGCTGATGATGTCGACCAACAACATCCTGCACCCGGCTTCCGGCGCGCCGATCATCGTGCCGTCGCAGGACATGGTTCTCGGTCTCTACTATCTCTCGATCGTCAACCAGAACGAGCCGGGCGAGGGCATGGTGTTCGCCGACATGGGCGAGCTGCAGCACGCGCTCGAGACCAAGGCGGTGACGCTGCACGCCAAGATCAAGGGCCGCTTCCGGACCGTCGACGCCGAAGGCAAGGTCGTGTCGAAGATCTACGACACGACGCCTGGCCGCATGATCATCGGCGAGCTTCTGCCGAAGAACGTCAACGTGCCGTTACGAGACCGCCAACCAGGAGATGACCAAGAAGAACATCTCCAAGATGATCGACACCGTCTACCGCCACTGCGGCCAGAAGGAGACGGTCATTTTCTGCGACCGCATCATGGCGCTCGGCTTCAGCCATGCCTGCCGCGCCGGCATTTCGTTCGGCAAGGACGACATGGTGATCCCGGACACCAAGAGCAAGCTGGTCGCCGACACCGAGGCGCTCGCCAAGGAATACGAGCAGCAGTACAATGACGGCCTGATCACCCAGGGCGAGAAGTACAACAAGGTCGTCGACGCCTGGGCCAAGTGCTCGGAAAAGGTCGCCGACGAGATGATGGCCCGCATCAAGGCGGTCGAGTTCGACGACAACGGCCGCCAGAAGCCGATGAACTCGATCTACATGATGTCGCACTCCGGCGCCCGCGGTTCGCCGACCCAGATGCGCCAGCTTGCCGGCATGCGCGGCCTGATGGCCAAGCCGTCGGGCGAGATCATCGAGACGCCGATCATCTCGAACTTCAAGGAAGGCCTGACCGTTCTCGAGTACTTCAACTCGACCCACGGCGCCCGCAAGGGTCTGGCCGACACCGCCCTGAAGACGGCGAACTCCGGCTACCTGACCCGCCGTCTCGTCGACGTGGCGCAGGACTGCATCGTCAACTCGGTCGACTGCGGCACCGACAAGGGCCTCACCATGCAGCCGATCGTCGATGCCGGCCAGGTCGTCGCTTCGCTCGGCCAGCGCGTGCTCGGCCGTACCGCGCTCGACGACATCAACCATCCGGTCATCGGGCGAGCTGCTCGTCAAGGCCGGCACGCTGATGGACGAGCGCGACGTCGAGCAGATCGAGAAGGCCGGCATCCAGTCGGTCCGCATCCGCTCGGCGCTGACCTGCGAGGTCAAGACCGGCGTCTGCGCGGTCTGCTACGGACGCGATCTGGCGCGCGGCACGCCGGTCAACATGGGCGAGGCCGTCGGCGTCATCGCGGCGCAGTCGATCGGCGAGCCGGGCACCCAGCTCACCATGCGTACCTTCCACATGGGCGGCACGGCGCAGGTGGTGGACTAGTCGTTCCTGGAAGCCTCGTATGAGGGCAAGGTCGAGATCCGCAACCGCAACGTGGTGCGCAACTCCGACGGCCAGCTGATGGTCATGGGCCGCAACATGGCGGTGCTGATCCTCGACGAGGCCGGCAAGGAGCGCGCCACGCACCGCGTCACCTACGGTTCGCGCATCTTCGTGGACGACGGCGACAAGGTGAAGCGCGGCCAGCGCATCGCCGAGTGGGATCCCTACACCCGTCCGATCCTCACCGAAATCGAAGGCAAGGTGGCGTTCGAGGATCTGGTCGACGGCATCTCCGTTCAGGAAACGGCCGACGAAGTCGACCGGCATCACCAAGCGTGAGGTCATCGACTGGCGTTCGACGCCGCGCGGCATCGACCTCAAGCCGGCGATCGTCATCCACGACGCCAAGGGCAAGGTCGGCAAGCTGTCGAAGGGCGGCGACGCCCGCTTCCTGCTCTCGGTCGAGGCGATCCTGTCGGTCGAGCCGGGCGCGAAGGTGCGGCCCGGCGACGTGCTCGCGCGTATCCCGATGGAAAGCGCCAAGACCAAGGACATCACCGGCGGTCTGCCGCGTGTTGCCGAACTGTTCGAGGCGCGCCGTCCGAAGGATCACGCCATCATCGCCGAGATCGACGGCACGATCCGCTTCGGCCGCGACTACAAGAACAAGCGCCGCATCATCATCGAGCCGCATGACTCGACGCTGGAGCCGGTCGAGTACCTGATCCCGAAGGGCAAGCCGTTCCATCTCCAGGACGGCGACGCCATCGAGAAGGGCGACTACATCCTCGACGGCAATCCGGCGCCGCACGACATCCTGGCGATCAAGGGCGTGGAGGCGCTTGCTTCCTACCTCGTCAACGAGATCCAGGAAGTCTACCGGCTGCAGGGCGTGTTGATCAACGACAAGCACATCGAGGTGATCGTTCGCCAGATGCTGCAGAAGGTCGAGATCACCGACGCAGGGCGACTTCGACCTACATTCCGGGCGACCACGTCGACGTGATCGAGCTCGAAGAGGTCAACGAGCGCCTGGTCGAGGACGGCAAGAAGCCGGCCGAAGGCCAGCCGGTGCTGCTCGGCATCACCAAGGCCTCGCTGCAGACGCCGTCCTTCATCTCGGCCGCCTCCTTCCAGGAGACGACCCGGGTGCTGACCGAAGCGGCGGTCGCCGGCAAGACCGACATGCTGCAGGGCCTGAAGGAAAACGTCATCGTCGGCCGGCTGATCCCGGCCGGCACCGGCGGCACGATGAGCCAGATCCGGCGCATCGCCACGTCGCGCGACGAGCTGATCCTCGACGAGCGCCGCAAGGCGTCCGGCGTGGAAGTCGCCGACGCCGATGCTGACCGACATGGTCAACGCCGCGCAGTAAGCGCGGCAGCACGAGAAGAAGTTGAAAGGGGCCCGAGCGGGCCCCTTTTTCGCGTTTTGGTTCCCACATCGCGATCGGAGGAGAAACCATGAGCCAAGAAGACCTGGACCGCCGTCGACGACTACATCGTCGCATCCCTGCTTCCAGCCGATCCCGGTGCTCGACGCCGTGCTGGCGGCCAACCGCGATCAGGGCCTGCCGGCGATCGACGTCTCGCCGGCGCAAGGCAAGCTGCTCTACGCTGCTGGTGCGCATGAGCGGCGCGAAGACGATCCTCGAGATCGGCACGCTCGGCGGCTACTCGACGATCTGGATGGCGCGGCGACTGCCGGCCGACGGCAAGGTCGTGACGCTCGAACTCGATCCGCACCACGCCAAGGTCGCGCGCGTCGAATTTCGAGCGGGCAGGGCTGTCGGACAGGGTCGACCTGCGCGTCGGGCCGGCGCTGCAATCGCTTGCGGCGCTGGGCGCCGAGAATGCCGGACCGTTCGACCTGATCTTCATCGACGCCGACAAGCCGAACAACCCGAACTATCTGTCCTGGGCGATGCGGCTGTCGCGGCCGGGCACCGTCATCATCTGCGACAACGTCATCCGCGACGGCGCGGTGCTCAACGAGGATGGCCGCGACGCCAATGTCGAAGGCGCCCGCGCGGCGTTCTCGTTCATCGGCGGCAAGAAGCGGCTCGACGGCACCGCCATCCAGACCGTCGGCGCCAAGGGCTATGACGGCTTTGCCATCGCGATCGTTGAGTGACGGCTAAGCGAGCCAGATACACAAAACGCAGTCGACGCTCTCAGTCGAAGAACGCTTCCACCACATTGCGCTTGCCGAGCATGAAGGCGTCGGCGACGTGCTGGAGCGGCGCGAGGTCGACGTCGGAGACGCCGGCGCGCACGATCTCGGCGAAGCGCCTGTAGAGCTCGGGTATTCGGCCTCCGGCTCGTCATGAACGACCTTGCCGTCGACGGCGAGCTTGGTGCCGCCGCCCGAAAGCACCATCTTGCCCTTGTCGGTGTCGGCCAGGATGTCCCAGCTCTGCGGGCCGGTCTGGCAGCCAGTCGAGTTCCATCGTCACCGGCAATCCGTCCGAGGTGCGGAAGTTGACGTGGGCGGCGACCGGCGCGGCGCGGTTTTCGGGAAAGTCGAGCACGGCCGAGGTGATGAACATCGCCGGCAGGATGTGGGTCACGATCGACAGCGCGTTGATGCCGGGATCGAAGACGCCGAAGCCGCCCGGCGCCCAGATCCAGTCCTGGTTCGGGTGCCAGCGGCGGACGTCCTCCTTCCAGTTGATGGCGGCCGACTTGATCCTGGCCGAAGCGAGGAAGGCGCGCGCGGCTTCCACCGCCGGCGCATAGCGCGAATGCCAGCTGGCGAACAGCGAGACGCCGTTTGCCGCCGCCAGCGGCTTCAGGTCCTCGACCTCGCTGACGGTGGCGCCGGGCGGCTTTTCCAGGAAGACATGCTTTTTCGCCATCAGCGCCGTGCGCGCGGCGTCGTAGCGAAACTGCGGCGGCATGCAGAGCGACACGGCCTCGAGTTCGGGCACCGCCTCGAGCATCGCCTCGATGTCTGGAAATTCGGGATGCCGTCGACCTTGCCGTGCCGGCTGGCGGCGGCGACGAGGCGATAGTCCCCGTCCTTGGCCAGGGCCGGCAGATGCTGGTCGCGGACGATCTTGCCGACGCCGACGATGCCGAGCTTGATGGGACCATTGTTCGAAGGCATGGGGACTCCGCGGATTGGAATTTTGCCTGGTTCTTAGCAGAGAACCGGTGTCGGGCAAGCCGGGCGAGGTGGGCGCGGCGACGAGGGCGAGGAGCCGCCGATTTCTCTCGGTCAGATCGCCACGTCGAAGGTGACGATCGACACTTCGCCTTCGAGCGCACCCTGATAGGCCGACAGATGCGGCTCGTCGTCGGGCATGCCGTCCATGTCGCCGATCTGGTCGAGCTCGGCTTCGGCATAGCCTTCGGCGGCGAGCGATTCGAGCGCGCGGCGCACGGCCGAATCGTCGTCGGGCGCGACCAGCATCACATGGACGCCTTCCGGCTTGCCGCCCTTCTTCTTCCAGACGCGGCCGGTGATGATGGTGACCGGGCGCTCCTCATTGTCGTTCACGGGCTGATTCCTCTTGAGATCTGGGCGGGCGAGGGGATTTGGGCTGTCCATGCCGCCTTTTGCGCATGAAGCCCGGCGCTGACAACAGCCAGAAGCCGGTCACTTTCTTCCTCGCCCTTGCAAAATGGCGAAAGAAAATTACATGCGCTTTTCGCATGGCTGCCAAGCCCTGGTCTGCGGCGCAATATTTGGCGTCGCCGGGGTTGACGGTTCACGGGCTTGCGAGTAGAAGCCGCCCAGTCAGAACCGATGTGAGGCTCTCCCTTCCGAAGCGACACGCTTTGGAGTTTGCCTCAAACAGGGTTCGTTTTACGAGCGAAAAGACATTTCCGGCGTGCATGAAGCGGTTTCCGCTTCCTCTGCATTTTGTTCGGGCAGGACCGCGAGGCGCGGTTTATGGCCCGAATTTGCGTATGGAAATGACGCTTTGAGCGGCCCTGACCGGGCGAGACACGGAATTGAGAGACAAGAGGGTTTAATGCCTACCGTCAACCAGCTGATCCGCAAGCCGCGCATTGCGCCGGTGAAGCGCAACAAGGTTCCGGCCATGCAGCAGAACCCGCAGAAGCGGGGCGTCTGCACGCGCGTCTACACGACGACGCCGAAGAAGCCGAACTCGGCGCTGCGCAAGGTGGCCAAGATCCGCCTGACCAATGGCTTCGAAGTGATCGGCTACATCCCCGGCGAAGGTCACAACCTTCAGGAGCACTCCGTGGTCATGATCCGCGGCGGCCGCGTCAAGGATCTTCCGGGCGTGCGCTACCACATCATCCGCGGCGTGCTCGACACGCAGGGCGTGAAGAACCGCAAGCAGCGCCGTTCGAAATACGGCGCCAAGCGTCCGAAGTAAGGTTTTCCGGCTTCGGCGCTTTTTTTGACTGCGCCGGGCCTATGAGATTGAGAGACAAAAGCCATGTCCCGTCGTCACAGTGCAGAAAAGCGTGAGATCAATCCGGACCCGAAGTTCGGCGATCTGGTCGTTACCAAGTTCATGAACGCCGTCATGTATGACGGCAAGAAGTCGGTTGCCGAGACCATCGTCTACGGCGCGCTCGACCAGGTCCAGTCGAAGACCAAGCAGGAGCCGGTCACCGTCTTCCATCAGGCGCTCGACAATGTCGCGCCGCATGTGGAAGTGCGCTCGCGCCGCGTCGGCGGCGCCACCTACCAGGTTCCGGTCGACGTGCGCCCCGAGCGCCGTCAGGCGCTGGCCATCCGCTGGCTGATCGCGGCTGCCCGCAACCGCAACGAGACCACCATGGTCGACCGCCTCTCCGGCGAGCTGATGGACGCGGCCAACAACCGCGGCACCGCCGTCAAGAAGCGTGAAGACACCCACAAGATGGCGGAAGCCAACCGCGCTTTCGCGCACTACCGCTGGTAAAGCGCGAACGAGACTGAGAGGCACCTCCCATGGCCCGCGAATATAAAATCGAAGACTACCGCAATTTCGGCATCATGGCGCATATCGACGCCGGCAAGACGACGACCACCGAGCGCGTCCTCTATTACACGGGCAAGTCGCACAAGATCGGCGAAGTCCACGACGGCGCTGCCACCATGGACTGGATGGAGCAGGAGCAGGAGCGCGGCATCACCATCACGTCCGCCGCGACCACGACCTTCTGGAAGGGCCGTGACGGCAAGATGCGCCGCTTCAACATCATCGACACCCCCGGCCACGTCGACTTCACCATCGAAGTCGAGCGTTCGCTGCGCGTGCTCGACGGCGCCATCGCGCTGCTCGACGCCAATGCCGGCGTCGAGCCGCAGACCGAGACCGTCTGGCGCCAGGCCGACAAGTACCACGTTCCGCGCATGATCTTCTGCAACAAGATGGACAAGATCGGCGCCGACTTCTACCGCTCGGTCGAGATGATCGGCTCGCGCCTCGGTGCGCAGGCTGTCGTCATGCAGCTGCCGATCGGCGCCGAGACCGAATTCAAGGGCGTCGTCGACCTCGTCGAGATGAACGCGCTGGTCTGGCGCGACGAGACGCTGGGCGCTGCCTGGGACGTCGTCGAGATCCCGGCCGACCTCAAGGCTCGCGCCGAAGAATACCGCGAGAAGATGATCGAAGCCGCCGTCGAAATGGACGAGACGGCGCTCGAGAATTACCTCGAAGGCAAGATGCCGTCGAATGACGAGATCCGCGCGCTGATCCGCAAGGGCACGATCGCGGTCAAGTTCTTCCCGATGTTCTGCGGCTCGGCCTTCAAGAACAAGGGCGTGCAGCCGCTGCTCGACGCCGTCGTCGAATACCTGCCGTCGCCGGCCGATGTTCCCGCCATCAAGGGCGTCGACGCCAAGACCGACGCCGAGATCGAGCGTCACGCCGACGACAACGAGCCGCTGTCGATGCTCGCCTTCAAGATCATGAACGACCCGTTCGTCGGTTCGCTGACCTTTGCCCGCATCTATTCGGGCAAGCTGACCAAGGGCATCTCGCTCGACAACACCGTCAAGGGCAAGAAAGAGCGCATCGGCCGCATGCTGCAGATGCATGCGAATTCGCGCGCCGACGTCGAAGAGGCTTTTGCCGGCGACATCGTCGCTCTGGCTGGCCTCAAGGACACGACCACCGGCGACACGCTCTGCGATCCGCTGCATCCGGTCATCCTCGAGCGCATGGAATTCCCCGATCCGGTCATCCAGATCGCCATCGAGCCGAAGACCAAGGACGACCAGGAAAAGATGGGCCTCGCGCTTCACCGCCTGGCCGCCGAGGATCCGTCCTTCCGCGTCAAGACCGACGAGGAATCGCGGCCAGACCATCATCTCCGGCATGGGCGAACTGCACCTCGACATCATCGTCGACCGCATGCGTCGCGAGTTCAAGGTCGAGGCCAATGTCGGTGCGCCGCAGGTGGCCTATCGCGAGACGATCACCCGCAAGCACGAGCAGGACTACACGCACAAGAAGCAGACCGGCGGTACCGGCCAGTTCGCCCGCGTCAAGATCCTGTTCGAGCCGAACCCGGAAAGCGAGCGAGTTCGAGTTCGAATCGAAGATCGTCGGCGGTGCGGTTCCGAAGGAATACATCCCGGGTGTCGAAAAGGGCATCAACAGCGTCATGACGTCCGGTCCGTTCGCCGGCTTCCCGATGATCGGCGTCAAGGCGACGCTCATCGACGGCGCCTACCACGATGTCGACTCCTCGGTGCTGGCCTTCGAAATCGCCGGCCGCGCCTGCTTCCGTGAAGCGGCGCCCAAGCTTGGCGTGCAGCTGCTCGAGCCGATCATGAAGGTCGAGGTGGTGACGCCGGAAGACTACGTCGGCAACGTCATCGGCGACCTGAACGGCCGTCGCGGCCAGATCCAGGGCCAGGAAGCGCGCGGCGTGGCCGTCGTCATCAACGCGATGGTGCCGCTCGCCAACATGTTCAAGTACGTCGACAACCTGCGCTCGATGAGCCAGGGCCGCGCGGCCTACACGATGCAGTTCGATCACTACGAGCCGGTGCCGACCGCGGTCGCCCAGGAAGTCCAGAAGAAATACGCGTAAGCCCGAACGGAGTTGCAGCGAGTAACGTAATTCAAGGCCCGCACGGGCGAGCAGGAAATGGAGACATCACATGGCAAAAGGTAAATTCGAGCGCACTAAGCCTCATGTGAACATTGGCACGATTGGTCACGTCGACCATGGCAAGACGTCGCTGACGGCGGCGATCACGAAGTATTTTGGCGAATACAAGCGCTACGACCAGATCGATGCGGCGCCGGAAGAGAAGGCGCGCGGCATCACCATCTCGACGGCGCACGTCGAATACGAGACGGCGAACCGCCACTACGCCCACGTCGACTGCCCCGGCCACGCCGACTATGTGAAGAACATGATCACCGGTGCCGCGCAGATGGACGGCGCGATCCTGGTCGTGTCGGCCGCCGACGGCCCGATGCCGCAGACCCGCGAGCACATCCTGCTTGCCCGCCAGGTCGGCGTGCCGTCGATCGTGGTGTTCCTGAACAAGGTCGACCAGGTCGACGACGCCGAGCTGCTCGAACTGGTCGAGCTCGAGGTTCGCGAGCTTCTGTCGAAGAACGAGTTCCCCGGCGACGACATTCCGATCGTCAAGGGTTCGGCGCTGGCTGCTCTTGAAGATTGCGAACAAGAAGATCGGCGAAGACGCGATCCGCGAGCTGATGGCTGCAGGTCGACGCCTACATCCCGACGCCGGATCGTCCGATCGACAAGCCGTTCCTGATGCCGATCGAAGACGTGTTCTCGATCTCGGGCCGCGGCACGGTTGTGACCGGCCGCGTCGAGCGCGGCATCGTCAAGGTCGGCGAGGAACTGGAGATCGTCGGCATCCGTCCGACGACCAAGACGACCTGCACGGGCGTCGAGATGTTCCGCAAGCTGCTCGACCAGGGCCAGGCCGGCGACAACATCGGCGCGCTGCTGCGCGGCGTCGACCGTGAAGGTGTCGAGCGCGGCCAGGTTCTGGCCAAGCCGGGCACGGTGAAGCCGCACAAGAAGTTCGTGGCCGAAGCCTACATCCTGACCAAGGACGAAGGTGGCCGTCACACGCCGTTCTTCACCAACTACCGTCCGCAGTTCTACTTCCGCACGACGGACGTGACCGGCATCGTGTCGCTGCCGGAAGGCACCGAGATGGTGATGCCCGGCGACAACATCACGGTCGATGTCGAGCTGATCGTGCCGATCGCCATGGAAGAGAAGCTGCGCTTCGCCATCCGTGAAGGCGGCCGCACCGTCGGTGCCGGCATCGTCGTCACCATCAAAGAGTAATTTGGACTTAAACCGATCTGTCGCGGGCGCGGAGTTGCCCGCGCCGCGCCAGAACAAGGAAGTGACGCATGAACGGACAGAATATCCGCATCCGCCTGAAGGCGTTTGATCACCGCGTGCTCGACGCCTCGACGCGGGAAATCGTGTCGACGGCCAAGCGCACCGGCGCCAACGTCCGCGGCCCCATTCCGCTGCCGACGCGGATCGAAAAGTTCACGGTCAACCGGTCGCCTCACGTCGACAAGAAGAGCCGCGAGCAGTTCGAGATGCGCACGCACAAGCGTCTGCTCGACATCGTCGATCCGACCCCGCAGACGGTCGATGCTTTGATGAAGCTCGATCTGGCCGCCGGTGTCGACGTCGAGATCAAGCTCTAAGGGAATGAGAGCGCGGTAAGGGGCGGTGCCCCTGGCCCGGAACTCTAAAGGAATTGAACCGATGCGTTCAGGTGTGATTGCAAAGAAGGTGGGAATGACCCGCATCTATAACGATGCCGGGGAGCATGTTCCCGTCACCGTTCTCCAGATGGAGAACTGCCAGGTCGTGGCGCAGCGCACGCAGGAGAAGAACGGCTATACCGCCGTCCAGCTCGGCGTTGGCCTTGCCAAGGTGAAGAACACGTCGAAGGCGATGCGCGGCCATTTCGCGACCGCTTCCGTCGAGCCGAAGGCGAAGGTCGCCGAGTTCCGCGTCTCCGCCGACAACATGATCGATGTCGGCGCCGAGATCACGGTCGAGCACTTCGTCGCCGGCCAGAAGGTCGATGTGACGGGCACGACGATCGGCAAGGGTTTCCAGGGCGTCATCAAGCGCCACCACATGGGTGGCGGCCGCGCGACGCACGGTAACTCGGTCTCGCACCGTACGCACGGTTCGACCGGCCAGCGCCAGGACCCGGGCAAGGTGTTCAAGGGCAAGCAGATGGCTGGCCACATGGGCGACACCCGCGTCACCACGCAGAATGTCGAGATCGTTTCGACCGACGCCGATCGCGGCCTGATCCTGATCCGCGGTGCGGTTCCCGGTTCGAAGGGCGCCTGGATCCTGGTCCGCGACGCGGCCAAGGTGGCGCTGCCGGCCAATGCGCCGAAGCCTGCCGCGATCCGTGCCGTTGCTGCCGAAAGTGCGCCAAGAACGAGGCTCCGGCCACAGAGGGAGCGGAATAATGGACCTCAAGATCACAACGCTCGGCGGCAAGGACGCCGGCAAGGTGAAACTCTCCGAGGAGATTTTCGGCCTTGATCCGCGCGAGGACATCCTGCAGCGCGTCGTGCGCTGGCAGCTGGCCAAGAAGCAGCAGGGCACGCACAAGGCCAAGGGCCGCGCCGAAATCGCGCGCACCGGCGCCAAGATGTACAAGCAGAAGGGTACGGGCCGCGCCCGTCACCATTCGGCACGCGCTCCGCAGTTCCGCGGCGGCGGCAAGGCCCACGGCCCGGTCGTTCGCAGCCACGAGCACGACCTGCCGAAGAAGGTTCGCGCGCTCGGCCTGCAAGCATGCTCTCTCGGCCAAGGCCAAGAGCGCGTCGATCATCATCATCGACGAGCTGAAGCTGACCGAGGCCAAGACGAAGGCGCTGATCGCGAATTTCGCGACGCTGGGCCTGACCAACGCCCTGGTGATCGGCGGCGCCGAGCTTGACCAGAACTTCAAGCTGGCGGCGACCAACATCCCGAACATCGACGTGCTGCCCATCCAGGGCATCAACGTCTACGACATTCTGCGCCGCGGCACGCTGGTCCTTTCGAAGGCCGCCGTCGAGGCTCTCGAGGAGCGCTTCAAATGACCGACCTTCGTCACTACGACGTGATCGTCTCGCCGGCGATCACCGAAAAGTCGACCATGGCTTCCGAGCAGCAACCAGGTCGTCTTCAACGTCGCCAAGAAGGCGACGAAGCCGGAAATCAAGGCCGCCGTCGAAGCGCTGTTCGGCGTCAAGGTGACGGCCGTGAACACGCTTGTCCGCAAGGGCAAGATCAAGCGCTTCCGCGGCACGATCGGCCGCCAGAGCGACGTCAAGAAGGCGGTCGTGACGCTGGCCGACGGCCAGTCGATCGACGTCGCGACGGGTCTCTGAGCAGGCCGCGAGGACAGGACAATGGCACTTAAGAAATTCAACCCGGTAACGCCGAGCACCCGCCAGCTGGTCATCGTCGACCGCTCGGGCCTCTACAAGGGCAAGCCCGTCAAGGGCCTGACCGAAGGCCTGACCAAGTCGGGCGGCCGCAACAATCACGGCCGCATCACCGCCCGCTTCATCGGCGGCGGTCACAAGCGTTCGTACCGCATCATCGACTTCAAGCGCCGCAAGTTCGACGTCGTCGGCACGGTCGAGCGCATCGAATACGATCCGAACCGCACCGCCTTCATCGCGCTGATCAAGTACGACGATGGCGAGCTGTCCTACATCATCGCCCCGCAGCGCCTTGCCGCCGGCGACAAGATCGTGGCCGGCGAAGCGGTCGACGTGAAGCCGGGCAATGCGATGCCGCTGGCCTCGATGCCGGTCGGCACGATCGTCCACAACATCGAGCTGAAGCCGGGCAAGGGCGGCCAGGTTGCCCGTTCGGCCGGCGGCTACGCCCAGCTCGTCGGCCGCGACCAGGGCATGGCGATCCTGCGCCTCAACTCGGGCGAGCAGCGCGTCGTGCACGGCTCCTGCATGGCCACCGTCGGCGCCGTGTCGAACCCCGACCACGGCAACATCAATGACGGCAAGGCCGGCCGCACCGTCTGGCGCGGCAAGCGCCCGCACAATCGCGGCGTGACCATGAACCCGGTCGACCATCCGCACGGCGGCGGCGAAGGCCGCACCTCGGGTGGCCGCCATCCGGTTACGCCCGTGGGGCAAGCCGACCAAGGGCAAGAAGACGCGGTCCAACAAGGCGACCGACAAGTTCATCGTGCGCTCGCGCCATCAGCGCAAGAGCTAAGAAGAGGTAACGCCAAGTGACTCGTTCAGTTTGGAAAGGCCCCTTCATCGACGGCTACCTTCTCAAGAAGGTGGACAAGGTTCGTGAAGGCGGTCGCAATGAGGTGATCAAGATGTGGAGCCGTCGCTCCACCATCCTGCCGCAGTTCGTCGGCTTCACCTTCGGTGTCTACAACGGCCAGAAGCATGTTCCCGTCTCGGTGAACGAGGACATGGTCGGTCACAAGTTCGGTGAATTCGCTCCGACCCGGACCTATTACGGTCACGGCGCGGATAAGAAGGCGAAGAGGAAATAATCATGGGCAAGGCCAAAGCTCCGCGCAGGCTTGCTGACAACGAAGCGCGCGCCGTTCTGCGCACGATCCGTATCAGCCCGCAGAAGCTGAACCTGGTTGCCGCGCTGATCCGCGGCAAGAAGGTCGCGACAGCGCTTTCCGACCTCGAATTCTCGGCCAAGCGGATTTCCGGCACGGTCAAGAAGACGCTGGAATCGGCGATCGCCAACGCGGAAAACAACCACGACCTCGACGTCGACGCGCTGGTCGTGGCGGAAGCCTATGTCGGCAAGTCGATCGTCATGAAGCGGTTCCACGCCCGTGGCCGTGGTCGCGCCAGCCGCATCGAGAAGCCGTTCTCGCACCTCACGATCGTCGTTCGTGAAGTCGAAGAAAAAGGGGAGGCCGCATAATGGGCCAGAAAGTCAATCCGATCGGTCTGCGCCTCGGCATCAACCGCACCTGGGATTCGCGCTGGTTCGCGAACACCGGCGAGTACGGCAAGCTGCTGCATGAGGACATCAAGATCCGCAAGTATCTTGAGAAGGAACTCAAGCAGGCCGCGATCTCGAAGGTCGTGATCGAGCGTCCGCACAAGAAGTGCCGCGTCACCATCCATGCGGCGCGTCCGGGCCTGATCATCGGCAAGAAGGGCGCCGACATCGAGAAGCTTCGCAAGAAGCTGATGGAGATGACGAAGTCCGAGACGCACCTCAACATCGTCGAAGTGCGCAAGCCGGAGATCGACGCGACGCTGGTCGCCCAGTCGATCGCCCAGCAGCTCGAGCGCCGTATCGCGTTCCGCCGCGCCATGAAGCGCGCCGTGCAGTCGGCGATGCGCCTCGGTGCCGAAGGCATCCGCATCAACTGCGTCGGGCCGTCTCGGCGGCGCCGAAATCGCGCGCATGGAATGGTACCGCGAAGGCCGCGTGCCGCTGCATACGCTGCGCGCCGACGTCGACTACGGCACGGCCGAGGCGAAGACGGCCTACGGCATCTGCGGCGTCAAGGTCTGGGTGTTCAAGGGCGAGATCCTCGAGCACGACCCGATGGCTTCGGAGCGCCGCGCGACCGAGGGCGATCACTGCGCATGGCGGTGGTGGTGGCGAGCGCGAACGCGGTCGTCGTCGCGAAAACGCCTGAGACATTTAGGAATTTGGAGTTAGAACGATGCTGCAGCCAAAGCGCACAAAGTTCCGCAAGCAGTTCAAGGGCCGCATCCATGGTACCGCCAAGGGCGGCACCAACCTGGATTTCGGCGGTTTCGGGCTGAAGGCGCTTGAGCCGAACCGCGTCACCGCGCGTGAGATCGAGGCGGCCCGCCGCGCGATCACCCGCGAGATGAAGCGCGCCGGCCGCGTCTGGATCCGTATTTTCCCGGACGTGCCGGTCACGTCGAAGCCGACCGAAGTCCGCATGGGCAAGGGCAAGGGCGCGGTCGACTACTGGGCGGCGCGCGTCAAGCCGGGCCGCATCATGTTCGAGATCGACGGCGTCAACGAAGAAACCGCCCGTGAGGCGCTGCGTCTCGGCGCGGCCAAGCTCTCGGTCAGGACGCGCTTCGTACAGCGCATCGCAGAATAAGGACGGGCTGATCATGAAAGCCGAAGACATCCGGACCAAGACCCAGGACCAGCTGACCGACGATCTGGCCAGCCTGAAGAAGGAGCAGTTCAACCTGCGCTTCCAGAAGGCCACCGGCCAGCTCGAGAAGACCGCGCGCGTGAGGCAGGTCCGCAAGGACATTGCGCGCATCAAGACCATCGCTGCGGAAAAGTCCGCGGCCAAGAAGGCTTAAGGACGAAAACCATGCCAAAGCGCATTCTGCAGGGCACCGTCGTCAGCGACAAGAACGAGAAGACGGTTGTCGTCAAGGTCGAACGGCGCTTCACGCATCCCGTGATGAAGAAGACCGTGCGCATGACCAAGAAGTACAAGGCGCACGACGAGAACAACGCCCACAAGGTCGGCGATCAGGTGTTCATCCAGGAATCGAAGCCGATTTCCAAGGACAAGCGCTGGATCGTCGTGTCTTCGGACCAGGCGTAACAAACGAATTTTGGACAGACCGGGGAGGGGCGATGAGCCCGTCCCGTTAGAAAAGAAGAAGGCGGCCAGTCATGATTCAGATGCAAACAAACCTCGACGTCGCGGATAATTCCGGCGCGCGTCGTGTCATGTGCATCAAGGTGCTGGGCGGCTCGAAGCGGAAATACGCTTCCGTCGGCGACATCATCGTGGTGTCGATCAAGGAAGCCATTCCGCGCGGCCGCGTGAAGAAGGGCGATGTGATGAAGGCGGTCGTGGTTCGCACGGCCAAGGACATCCGCCGCCCGGACGGCAGCGTGATCCGTTTCGACAAGAACGCGGCCGTTCTCGTCGACAACAAGAAAGAGCCGATCGGCACGCGTATCTTCGGACCGGTTCCGCGCGAACTCCGCGCCAAGAACCACATGAAGATCATCTCGCTCGCGCCTGAAGTGCTGTAAGGAGCCGGACCAATGCAAAAGATTAGAAAAGGCGACAAGGTCGTCGTGCTGGCCGGCAAGGACAAGGGCCGTTCGGGCGAAGTCCTCTCGGTTCAGCCGAAGGACGACACCGCGCTGGTGCGCGGCGTCAACATGATCCGTCGTCACCAGAAGCAGTCCCAGTCCCAAGAGGGCGGGATCATCACCAAGGAAGCGCCGATCCAGCTGTCGAACATCGCGCTGGCCGACCCCAAGGATGGCAAGCCGACCCGCGTCGGTTTCATCTTCCAGAAGGACGGCAAGAAGGTGCGCGTCGCCAAGCGCTCGGGAGAAGTCATCAATGGCTAAGGCTCAATCCAAGCAGGCGGCTGCCAAGCCAACACGCCGCGCCTCAAGAAGGTCTACAACGAGACCATCCGCAAGGCGCTGCAGGAGCAGTTCGGCTACGAGAACGAGATGCAGGTTCCGCGCATCGACAAGATCGTGCTGAACATGGGCGTCGGCGAAGCGACCGGCGATTCGAAGAAGCCTTCGATCGCGGCCGAAGACCTGGCGATGATCGCCGGCCAGAAGGCCGTCGTCACCCGCGCCCGCAACTCGATCGCCGGCTTCAAGGTCCGCGAGAAGATGCCGATCGGCGCCAAGGTCACGCTGCGCAAGGAACGCATGTACGAGTTCCTCGACCGCCTGGTGAACATCGCGCTGCCGCGCGTCCGCGACTTCCGCGGACTGAACCCGAAGAGCTTCGATGGCCGTGGCAACTACGCCATGGGCATCAAGGAACACATCGTGTTCCCGGAGATCAACTACGACAAGGTTGATCAGATCTGGGGCATGGACATCATCGTTTGTACGACTGCGAAGACGGACGACGAAGCCAGGGCATTGCTCAAGGCTTTCAACTTCCCCTTCCGCCAGTAACGGCAGCGAGAAAAGGAAAAATCTGAAATGGCAAAGACCAGCTCAGTCGAGAAGAACAACAGGCGCCGCAAGCTTGCGGACCAGTACGCCGCCAAGCGCAAGGCCCTGAAGGCGATCATCATGGATCAGTCCAAGCCGATGGAGGAGCGCTTCCGCGCCCAGCTGAAGCTTGCCGCGCTGCCGCGCAACTCGGCCAAGATCCGCATCCGCAACCGCTGCGAAGTCACCGGCCGTCCGCGCGCCTACTATCGCAAGCTCAAGGTATCGCGCATCGCGCTTCGTGAACTCGGCAATAACGGCCAGATCCCGGGCCTGGTCAAGTCGAGCTGGTAAGGAGGACATAACATGTCATTGAGCGATCCTCTCGGCGATATGCTGACCCGCATCCGCAACGCCTATGGCCGCAAGAAGTCGAGCGTTTCGACGCCGGCCTCGCGCCTGCGTACCCGCGTCCTCGACGTGCTGAAGGCGGAAGGCTATATCCGCGACTACAGCCAGACCGACTTCGACAACGGCAAGTCCGAAATCGAAATCGAGCTGAAGTATTTCGACGGCGCGCCGGTCGTGCGCGAAATCGCCCGCGTCTCGAAGCCTGGCCGCCGCGTCTACGTTTCGGCCAAGTCGATCCCGCACGTCGCCAACGGCCTCGGCATCGCCATCCTTTCGACGCCGAAGGGCGTGATGGCCGACCACGAAGCGCGCGAGCAGAACGTCGGCGGCGAAATCCTCTGCCAGATCTTCTGATCTGGACGAGATATCGAAAGCGGTATCCGGTTTTCGGGAATGCCTGGAAACTGAACCTGAAACAAGAGAAGTGACGAGGACAACAAAATGTCTCGTATTGGAAAGAAACCCGTTTCGCTGCCGCAGGGCGTGACCGCGACCGTCAACGGCCAGACCGTGACGGCGAAGGGCCCGAAGGGCGAGCTGAAGTTCGTGGTGAACGACGAAGTGCTGGTCAAGATGGAAGGCAGCGAGATCGCCGTCCAGCCGCGCGACCAGACCAAGACCGCCCGCTCCAAGTGGGGCATGTCGCGCACGCAGATCGTCAACATCCTGCAGGGCGTGAAGGACGGCTTCGAGAAGAAGCTCGAGATCACCGGCGTCGGCTATCGCGCCGCCATGCAGGGCAAGAACCTGCAGCTGGCGCTTGGCTTCAGCCATGACGTCGTCTACGAGACGCCGCAGGGCATCACGATCACCGTGCCGAAGCCGACGGAGATCACCGTGACCGGCATCGACAAGCAGCAGGTCGGCCAGGTTGCCGCCGAGATCCGCGAGTATCGCGGTCCCGAGCCCTACAAGGGCAAGGGCGTGCGGTATGCCGGCGAGAAGATCGTCCGCAAGGAAGGCAAGAAGAAGTAAGTTCGTCGGAACGGTCCGCGGGGAGCGGTCGCGGGAGGCGCTTTCGCCTACCGCACATGGCGGCCCCCGTTTTTTGAAGGCAAGGAAGAACCACCATGGCTACCAAGGAATCCACGCAGCGCCGCGCGCAGCGCGTCCGCCGCCAGATCAAGAAGGTCGCCGGCGAGCGTCCGCGTCTGTCGGTCCACCGCACGTCGAAGAACATCTACGTCGCAGGTCATCGACGACGCCAAGGGCCACACCATCGCCGCCGCCTCGACGCTCGAGAAGGACCTCAAGGGTTCGCTCAAGACCGGCGCCGACACCGCGGCTGCTGCCGCGATCGGCAAGCTGATCGCCGAGCGCGCCACCAAGGCCGGCGTCAAGGAAGTCGTCTTCGACCGCGGCGCCGTACATCTATCACGGCCGCGTCAAGGCGCTGGCCGAGGCTGCCCGCGAAGGTGGGCTCTGAGCTTCTAAATACTTTTCGCCCCCGGTGACCCAAAGAGGCGCCGGATATCATCATCAACCGTGCTTCCGGAAAAAAACAAGGAACAGGATATGGCACAGGAACGTAGGGATGGCGGCCGCGGCCGCGATCGCGAAGAGCGCGACGACGGCATGGTGGACAAGCTCGTCCACATCAACCGCGTCGCCAAGGTCGTCAAGGGCGGCCGTCGCTTCGGTTTTGCAGCACTCGTCGTCGTCGGCGACCAGAAGGGCCGCGTCGGCTTCGGCCACGGCAAGGCGCGCGAAGTGCCGGAGGCGATCCGCAAGGCGACCGAATCGGCCAAGCGCGACATGATCTTCGTGCCGCTGCGCTCGGGCCGCACGCTGCACCACGACGTCGAGGGACGCTGGGGCGCCGGACGCGTGCTGCTGCGCGCTGCCAAGCAGGGTACCGGCATCATCGCCGGCGGCCCGATGCGCGCCGTCTTCGAGACGCTCGGCATGCATGACGTGGTCGCCAAGTCGATGGGTTCGTCGAACCCCTACAACATGGTTCGCGCCACGTTCGACGCGCTGAAGAGCCAGATGCATCCGAAGGATGTGGCTGCCGCGCGCGGCATCAAGTATTCGACCCTTCAGGCTCGCCGCGGCACCGCCGTCGCGGCCGAAGAATAGTCGACGCTGACCAGGGATTTTGACCATGGCCAAGAAAGCAACCAAGACCATCACCGTCGAGCAGATCGGTTCAGCCCGATCCGCCGCCCGAAGGAACAGCGCGCGACGCTGGTCGGCCTCGGCCTCAACAAGATGCACAAGCAGCGCACGCTGGAGGATACGCCCTCCGTGCGCGGCATGATCGCTGCCGTCCAGCATCTCGTCCGCGTCGTGGACGAGGGCTGAGCAAGAGCGCAGGAGAAGCAAGATGAAACTCAACGAACTGCGTGACAAGGACGGCGCGACGCACTCCAAGAAGCGTCTCGGCCGCGGCATCGGCTCCGGCTCGGGCAAGACCGCCGGTCGCGGCGTCAAGGGCCAGAAGGCGCGCTCCGGCGTCGCCATCAACGGCTTCGAGGGTGGCCAGATGCCGCTCTACCGGCGCCTGCCGAAGCGCGGCTTCAACAACATCTTCGCCAAGAGCTTCAACGTCGTGTCGCTGGCCCGCATCCAGGCGGCGATCGACGCCAAGAAGCTCGACGCCAAGGCGACCGTGACGGCCGAGGCGCTGGTCGCGGCCGGCGTCATCCGCCGCGTCAAGGACGGCGTGCGCGTCCTCTCCGACGGCGAGCTGAAGGCGAAGCTCGCCTTCGACGTCGCCGGCGCCTCCAAGGCCGCGATCGAGAAGATCGAGAAGGCCGGCGGTTCGGTCAAGCTGCCGGAAAAGGCAGCCGCCGAGTAACGGCGATTTGAAGCGCGATCGGCAGGAGCCGGACTTCGTTTTTGCTCGAGATCGCGCTTTGATCCGATCAATTGGGCGGCCGCGTCAACGCCGCCGCTTGCATGCTTCGAGGCCCGGAGCCTATCTCGTGAGCTTCGGTGACACGCGCCGCCTGAGCTGCGGGCCATCGAGCGTGACCAAGCGGAGAATCAGGCATGGCTTCGGCTGCTGAACAACTAGCCTCGAATCTGAATTTTGCGGCCTTCGCCAAGGCGGAGGACCTGAAGAAGCGCATCTGGTTCACCCTCGGCGCGCTGCTCGTCTATCGTCTCGGCACCTACATTCCGCTTCCCGGCATCAATCCCGACGCTTTCGCCCAGGCCTTCACCTCGCAGAGCAAGCGGCGTGCTCGGCATGTTCAACATGTTCGCCGGCGGCGCCGTGCAGCGCATGGCGATCTTCGCGCTCGGCATCATGCCCTACATCTCCGCCTCCATCATCATGCAGCTGATGACCTCGGTCATTCCGTCGCTGGAAGCGCTGAAGAAGGAAGGCGAGCAGGGCCGCAAGGTCATCAACCAGTACACGCGCTACGGCACCGTGCTGCTGGCGCTGGTGCAGGCCTACGGCATTTCGGTCGGCCTGGAAGGCGGCAACGGCATCGTCAACGATCCCGGCTTGTTCTTCCGCATCTCGACCGTCATCACGCTGGTCGGCGGCACCATGTTCCTGATGTGGCTCGGCGAGCAGATCACCGCGCGCGGCATCGGCAACGGCATTTCGCTGATCATCTTCTCCGGCATCGTCGCCGGCCTGCCGCACGCCATCTCCGGCACGCTGGAACTTGGCCGCACCGGCGCGCTGTCGACCGGCCTCATCCTGGCGATCATCGTGCTGGCCGATCGTCGTCATCGCGCTCATCGTGTTCTTCGAGCGCGCCCAGCGCCGCCTGCTGATCCAGTATCCGAAGCGCCAGGTCGGCAACCGCATGTTCCAGGGCGACACCTCGCATCTGCCGCTGAAGCTCAACACGTCGGGCGTCATCCCGCCGATCTTCGCCTCGTCGCTGCTGCTGCTGCCGGCAACGATCGCCGGCTTCTCGCAGACGCACCAACATGCCTGGCTGGGCAAGCACCATCCTGGCCGCGCTCGGCCACGGCCAGCCGCTCTACATGGCTGTTCTATGCGGCGATGATCGTGTTCTTCGCCTTCTTCTACACGGCGATCGTGTTCAATCCGAAGGACACCGCCGACCAGCTCAAGAAGCATTCCGGCTTCATCCCGGGCTACCGTCCGGGCGAGCGCACCGCCGAATACATCGACTATGTGCTGACCCGCATCACCGTCGATCGGCGCGATCTATCTGGTGCTCGTCTGCCTGCTGCCCGAATTCCTGATTTCGGCGACTGGCGTACCATTCTACCTTGGTGGCACATCGCTTCTGATCGTGGTCAGTGTGACGCTCGATACGGTGGCGCAGATCCAGGGCCACCTGATCGCGCACCAGTATGAGGGGCTGATCAAGAAGTCGAAGCTGCGCGGGGGGAAGAAGGGCCAGATGAGGTTGATATTGCTTGGGCCGCCAGGAGCGGGCAAGGGGACGCAAGCACAAAGACTGGTCGAAAAACACGGCATACCGCAGCTCTCGACGGGCGACATGCTGCGCGCGGCCGTGCAGGCCGGCACCGAAGTCGGCAAGCGCGCCAAGGCGGTGATGGATGCCGGCGAGCTGGTTTCCGACGCCATCGTCAACGCCATCGTCGCCGAGCGCATCGATCAGCCGGATTGCGCCAAGGGCTTCATCCTCGACGGCTATCCGCGCACGCTGGTGCAGGCGGATGCGGTTGAAGCGATGCTCGCGGAGCGCGGCCTCGAGCTCGACGCGGTCATCGAGTTCGTCGTCGACGACAAGGCGCTGGTCGGCCGCATCGTCAAGCGCGCCGAAGAGGCCAAGGCCGCCGGCCAGCCGGTGCGCAAGGACGACAATCCGGAGGTGTTCGAGGAGCGCCTGCGCGAATACTACAAGAAGACGGCGCCGCTGATCGGCTACTACTATGCCAAGGGCATGCTGAAGACCGTCGACGGCATGGCCGATATCGACGCGGTGACGGCAGCAGATCGAAGCGCTGCTCCGGCGGTCACCAGGCGCGGCACAGAGAAAGTAGACGACTGCGCTTGACTGGAGCGGTTCGCTGGATTATGGCGGCCCGTCTCCCTATCAGGCATGAGGCTTGCTGGTCCGCAAGGGCAAGGCAGCCGCTTTGAACTGGAAACTCCCGCAAGGGCCGGCCTCCACCGGACGCGGGTCAACTGACAGCCGGCCGGTTCTGTGCCGGCCCACATGGAGAAGAGAAGAAATGGCTCGTATAGCCGGCGTCAACATACCGACCAACAAGCGCGTCGTCATCGCGCTTCAGTACATTCACGGCATCGGCAAGAAGTTCGCCCAGGAGATCGTCGACAAGGTCGGCATCCCGGCCGAGCGCCGCGTCAACCAGCTGACCGACGCCGAAGTGCTGCAGATCCGCGAGACCATCGACCGCGACTACCAGGTCGAAGGCGATCTGCGCCGCGAAGTGTCGATGAACATCAAGCGGCTGATGGACCTCGGCTGCTACCGCGGCCTGCGTCACCGCCGCTCGCTGCCGGTTCGCGGCCAGCGCACGCATACCAATGCCCGCACCCGCAAGGGTCCGGCCAAGGCGATCGCCGGCAAGAAGAAGTAATTGAGTGCAGTAGGCAGTAGGCAGTAGGCGAGTAGGCGATCCTGCATTCGCCTACTCGCCAATTCCTACTCGCCTTCTAGGTGTAGCCGCTGGCATTACGGCGGTGTAGAGATCAACTGAAAGGACTATCATGGCCAAGGAAGCCGCACGCGTTCGCCGTCGCGAACGCAAGAACATCTCGTCGGGCGTTGCCCACGTCAATTCGACCTTCAACAACACGATGATCACCATCACCGACGCGCAGGGCAATTCGATTGCCTGGTCGTCGGCCGGTGCCCAGGGCTTCAAGGGTTCGCGCAAGTCGACCCCGTTCGCCGCCCAGATGGCTGCCGAGGACGTCGCCAAGAAGGCGCAGGAACACGGCATGCGCATGCTCGAGGTCGAGGTCTGCGGACCCGGTTCCGGCCGTGAATCGGCGCTGCGCGCCCTGCAGGCGGCCGGCTTCACCATCACCTCGATCCGCGACGTGACGCCGATCCCGCACAATGGCTGCCGCCCGCGCAAGAAGCGCCGCGTCTAATGCATTACTCGAACCGCCGCGCGAGCGCCCAAGGCGCTCCTCCACGGCATTTCCAGGTCGCCCGCCACGATTGGATGGTGGCGGGACAACGGAAGGAAAACATCATGATCCAGAAAAACTGGCAGGAACTGATCAAGCCGAACAAGATCGAGTTCTCGTCGAAGAAGCAAGACGCTGACCACGCTGGTCGCCGAGCCGCTCGAGCGCGGCTTCGGCCTGACGCTCGGCAACGCGCTGCGCCGCGTGCTTCTGTCGTCGCTGCGCGGCGCGGCCGTCACCGCCGTGCAGATCGACGGCGTGCTGCATGAATTCTCCTCGATCGCCGGCGTGCGCGAGGACGTGACCGACATCGTGCTCAACATCAAGGAAATCGCCATCAAGATGGAAGGCGATGGCCCCAAGCGCATGGTCGTGCGCAAGCAGGGCCCGGGCGCTGTGCTCGCCGGCGACATCCAGACGGTTGGCGACGTCGAGATCCTCAACCCCGACCACGTCATCTGCACGCTCGACGAGGGCGCTGAGATCCGCATGGAGTTCACCGTCGACACCGGCAAGGGCTACGTGCCGGCCGACCGCAACCGCGCCGAAGACGCGCCGATCGGCCTGATCCCGGTCGACAGCCTCTACTCGCCGGTCAAGAAGGTCTCCTACAAGGTCGAGAACACCCGCGAGGGCCAGGTTCTCGACTATGACAAGCTGACCATGACGCATCGAGACCAACGGTTCGATCACCGGCGAGGACGCGGTGGCTTTCGCCGCGCGCATCCTGCAGGACCAGCTCGGCCTGTTCGTCAATTTCGACGAGCCGCAGAAGGAAGTCGCCGCCGAAGCCGTCACCGAGCTCGCCTTCAACCCGGCGCTGCTCAAGAAGGTCGACGAGCTCGAGCTTTCGGTGCGTTCGGCCAACTGCCTGAAGAACGACAACATCGTCTATATCGGCGACCTGATCCAGAAGACCGAAGCCGAGATGCTGCGCACCCCGAACTTCGGCCGCAAGTCGCTGAACGAGATCAAGGAAGTCCTGGCGGCGATGGGCCTGCATCTCGGCATGGAAGTGCCGGATTGGCCGCCGGAGAACATCGAAGACCTCGCCAAGCGTTACGAAGACCAGTATTGAGCATGAACCAGGATCGCGACGTGCCGGTCGACGGCATCGAACCATCGAGGCACGACCCTGAACAGCGAAGAAGGAGAAGACCATGCGCCACGGATTTAAAGGCCGCCGGTTCGCCCGCAGCGTCAGCCACCGCAAGGCGATGTTCGCCAACCTCGCCGTGTCGCTGCATCGAGCACGAGCAGATCGTCACCACCCTGCCGAAGGCGAAGGACCTGCGTCCGATCGTCGAGAAGCTGGTGACGCTCGGCAAGCGCGGCGACCTGCATGCCCGCCGCCAGGTGATTGCCCAGATCGGCAATGAAGGCGTCGTCAAGCGTCTGTTCGACACGATCGCGCCGCGCTACGCCACCCGCAACGGCGGCTATCTGCGCATCATGAAGGCGGGCTTCCGCCACGGCGACAATGCCGCCATGGCGGTCATCGAGTTCGTCGATCGCGACACCTCGGCCAAGGGCGCCGGCGACCGCGCCCGCATCGAAGCCGAAGGCACCGACGAGGAAGCCGCAGCCGCTTGAGGCTCGGTATCCTGAGAAGAGTTCAAAGGGGCCTGCGGGCCCCTTTTTCGTTTGCTGATGTTTGTCGTCTATCGATTGCAGACAGAGCTATAGCCGGTTACTGGGCTGAAAATAATTCGATTTCATCGCCTTAGCCTTTCATTCTGCACAATCGTCGGGACAAATGGCGCCCGATCTGGAGGATTCGGAATGCACTTCAAACGGCTGTTTCTTGTTGCCCTTTGCGCGCTGGCCGCCTTTGCCGCGACACCGGCCGTAGGCAGGCGCTGGCCGAAGACGCCCCCAAGACCGCCGACCCCGGCCTGTCCGACGTGCTGACCGATCTGCTGCATGGCGTCGAGGGCGAGAACGCGACCTCCGGCCCAGACAAGCGCGTGCCGTTCGGCCGCGAGGAGGTGCAGCTGTCCTTCGCGCCGCTGGTCAAGCAGACGGCGCCTGCCGTGGTCAATGTCTATGCCTCGCAGACGGCCAAGGTGACGCTCGCCTTTCGACGGCGACCCGTTCTTCGAGGAGTTCTTCGGCGCGCGGCGCAGCCGCGCGCGCAGTCCTCGCTCGGCTCCGGCGTGCTGGTCGATCCGAGCGGCGTCATCGTCACCAATTTCCACGTCATCAAGGGCGCCGACGAAGTCAAGGTGGCGACCGCGGACGGACGCGAATTCGCCAGCAAGGTCATGCTCAAGGACGAGACGCTCGATCTCGCCGTGCTCAAGATCTCCTCCGACAAGCCGTTTCCGGTGATCGCCATCGGCGATTCCGACGCGCTCGAGGTCGGCGACCTGTTGCTGGCCATCGGCAATCCGTTCGGCGTCGGCCAGACCACCACCAGCGGCATCGTTTCGGCACTTGCCCGCAGCCATATCGGCGTTTCGGATTCGGGCTACTTCATCCAGACCGACGCCGCCATCAATCCCGGCAATTCCGGCGGCGCGCTGATCAACATGGGCGGCCAGCTGGTCGGCATCAACACGGCGATCTACAGCCGCAGCGGCGGCTCGATCGGCATCGGTTTTGCCATCCCCTCCAACATGGTGCGCGCCTTCGCCGATGCGGCCAAGGCCGGGCTCGATTTCTTCGAGCGGCCCTATATCGGCGCCGAGTTCGAGGCGGTGACGCCGCAGATCGCCGAATCGCTCGGCATGGAGAAGCCGACCGGCGCGCTGGTCTCGTCGGTCGAGCAGGCCGGACCGGCCGGCAAGGCGGGGCTCAAGCCCGGCGATGTCGTGCTGTCGCTCAACGGCACGACGGTCGAAAGCATCGAGGCGCTGGACTACCGGATGGCGACGCTGTCGATCGGCACCAAGGCCAGCTTCGCCGTGCTGAGCAAGGGCCAGCAAGCGACGATGGACATCGCGCTGGAGCGCGCGCCGGAGGGCGCCAAGGCCTCGCGAAGTGACGCTGCATGGCCGCAGTCCGTTTTCCGGCGCCAAGGTCGCGGAACTGTCGCCCCGGCTTGCCCAGCGGCTTGGCCTGCGCACGCGACATCAAGGGCGTCGCCGTGGTCGACATCAACCGCGATTCGCCGGCCGCCGATTTCGGCTTCCAGCCGGGCGACATCGTGCGTGAAGTGAATGGCACGGCCATCGATACGGCAGCGACGCTGGCGCAGATAGCCCAGCAGGATACGCGCTGGTGGCGCTTTACCGTCGAGCGCGGCGGGCAGATACTGCGCCAGGTGTTGCGTTACTGAGCCGGTCTTTCCGAAGAGATCGGCTCCAACCAAAAGACCTGCATGGCCGATCTGTTCAGCGTCGATGAACCGGAAAGGGCGCCGCCCGGCCGGCCGCTGGCCGACCGGCTGCGGCCGAGAAACCTTGGCGAGGTCGTCGGCCAGGAGCATCTGACCGGGCCGGACGGCGCGCTGACGCGGCTGATCGGTTCCGGCTCGCTCGGCTCGATGATTTTCTGGGGTCCGCCCGGCACCGGCAAGACCACCGTCGCGCGACTGCTCGCCGGCGAAACCAGTCTCGCCTTCGAGCAGATATCGGCGGTGTTTTCCGGCGTCGCCGACCTGAAGAAGGTGTTCGAGGCGGCAAAGCTGCGCCGCTCCAATGGCCGCCAGACATTGCTGTTCGTCGACGAGATCCATCGCTTCAACCGCGCCCAGCAGGATTCTTTCCTGCCGGTGATGGAAGACGGCACGGTCGTGCTGGTCGGCGCCACCACCGAGAACCCGTCCTTCGAGCTGAATGCGGCGCTTCTGTCGCGTGCGCGCGTGCTGGTCTTCCATTCGCTGGGCGAGGAGAGCATCGCGAAACTGCTGGCGCGGGCGGAGGAGACCGAGGGCAGGGCGCTGCCGCTCGACGACGAGGCGAGGGCGATGCTCATCCGCATGAGCGACGGCGACGGCCGTGCCGTCGCTGACGCTGGCCGAGGAAGTCTGGCGGGCCGCCAAGCCCGGCGAGGTGTTCGACTCCGGAGGGCCTGCAGCGCATCGTCCAGCGCCGCGCGCCGATCTACGACAAGGGCCAGGACGGCCACTACAATCTGATCTCGGCGCTGCACAAATCGGTGCGCGGGTCCGACCCGGACGCGGCGCTCTACTACCTCGCCCGCATGTTCGATGCCGGCGAGGATCCGCTCTATCTCGGCCGCCGGCTGGTGCGCATGGCGATGGAGGATATCGGGCTGGCCGACCCGCAGGCGCTGGTCGTCGCCAACGCCGCCAAGGATGCCTACGACTATCTGGGCTCGCCCGAGGGCGAACTCGCCTTCGCCGAGGCCACGGTCTATCTCGCCACCGCGCCGAAATCGAACGCCGTCTACACCGCCTTCAAGGCGGCGACGCAGGCGGCGAAGGAATACGGCTCGCTGCTGCCGCCGAAGCACATCCTCAACGCGCCGACCAAGCTGATGAAGGAAGAGGATTACGGCGCCGGCTATCGCTACGACCATGACGAGCCCGACGCCTTTTCCGGCCAGGACTATTTTCCGGAAAAGATGGGCCGGCAGAACCTTCTACGATCCGCCCGAGCGCGGCTTCGAGCGCGATATCCGCAAGCGGCTGGACTACTGGGCGAAGCTGCGCAGCGAGCGGGAAAGGTAGGCTTGGCGCGCGCGGCCGACCATTGATCTGAAGTGGAGCGGCAAACTCCAAATATTTTTGTTGGGAGCAGCCGCCGGCCATCTGGGCGATATGCGATGGCATTGTGCCGGGGAACAAAAGACCTTATCAAGGCGCACGACCTCGGGGGTGGTCGCTGTCAAGATGCTTGGCGATAGTCACTCGGAACAGGAATCGCGCCTGGCGCGAGCAAGAAATGACAAAATCCCTTCGCAAATCCCTCCGCCAGTTGGTCATAGCGGTGCCGCTGCTTGCGATCGGTTTCTACTTCATTCCGATCCTGACCACGATCTGGATCGTCTGCGGCCTGATCGACGTGCTGCGCAACGCCAACAAGAACCTGTCGCTGTTTCGCGGCTATTTCCTCGGCAACGGCATCTTCACCTGGCTGCTGTCGCCCTTCAATCTGCTGGTCGACCTGCTTTGCTACAGGAACCCGGGCGTCTGGAAGCTGGAGCAGTTTCCGCCGGACTATCAGCGCGAGGTCAACGAGGTTCTCGACGTCTTCAAGGCGCGCAAGGATGAGATCATCGCCGATATCGACGCCAATTTCGGCACCGGCCGCCGGGGCATGTATGTCTACCAGTGGTACGGCAAGCACAAGATCGATAACGTTGCCGAATTCAACAAGGATTTCAAATACATCAAGACGATCGCCGTATCGGTTTTCAGGGGAAAGGAATCGACCTCCTGGCATTTCGGGCCGCTGCGCCTCAGCCTGCGCATCCTCTACAATCTTCTCCCGGTGAAGGCCGAGGTTTTCGTCGAGTGCAACAACGCCAAGAACTACTGGCACGACAATCCGCTGCTACATTTTCGACGACACGTTGCTGCACCGTTCGGTCAACGAATATGACGGGCGCCGCTATTGCGTGTTCATGGACATCATCCGTCCGTCGCCGTTTCCGCGCCTGATTTCGGCGCTGCTTGCCATCGTCTCGGTCAGCGTCGAGCGGATCAATTCCATGTTCTACAAGAACTGGAAGATGATCGGCTCCAGCAAGCCGAAGAAGGTCGGCGCGAACTGAAATAGCGATCAAAGGACGGTAGACCGGCGATGATTGATCTCCTTCTCGTTGCCGTGGGCGGCGCCATTGGGTCCGGTATCCGCCATTTGGTGAATTTCGCCGCATTGCGCCTTGTCGGCCCGAATTTTCCCTGGGGCACGATGGCGATCAACATCGTCGGCTCCTTTGCCATGGGCGTGTTCATTGCCATCCTGGCGCGGCGCGGCGGATCGAACGAACTTCGGCTGTTCGTCGCCACCGGCATCCTCGGCGGCTTCACCACCTTCTCGGCTTTTTCGCTCGATTTCGCGACGCTGTGGGAGCGGGGCGCGGCGCTGCCGGCGTTCGGATACGCGCTTGCCAGCGTCATTGGCGCGATCTTTGCCCTGTTTCTGGGATCTTTGGCTCGCAAGAACCGTTTCATAATGCTATTGCCGCGGCCTACAGCGCCGCGCATCCTGTTGGACGCGCAAAGGGCTGTAAAAACCTTGATCTTGCGCACGATCCTTTCCGAAAATCGGAATCGATTTTCGGGGTCATGCGCGAGAAACACGGATAGGCGAAAATGGCAGGCGTAGAACAGATCACAGTGGAGGCCGGCGAGGCGGGCATGCGGCTCGATCGCTGGTTCAAGACCCATTTCCCGGGCCTCGGCTTCGGCCATCTGCAGAAGCTGCTGCGCTCCGGCCAGATCCGCGTCGATGGCGGCCGGGTCAAGGCCGACACGCCGCGTCGAGCCGGGCCAGATGGTCCGCGTGCCGCCGCTCGAGGTCGACAAGAAGGGCGAGAGCCCGCTGACCGGCCACTCGATCCGCAACCAGGGCGACGCCGATGTGCTGCGCCAAGATGCTGATCCACGAGGATCCGAAGGTCTTCGTCTTCAACAAGCCGGCCGGCCTGGCGGTGCAGGGCGGCTCGGGCGTCACCCGCAATGTCGACGACATGCTGGAGGCCTGGCGCAACCAGAAGGGCGAGAAGCCGCGCCTGGTGCACCGGCTCGACCGCGACACGTCGGGCGTGCTGGTCGTCGCCCGCACCACGGCTTGCGGCGATGAAGCTCTCCGAGGCGTTCCGCGCGCGCGAGACCAAGAAGACCTACTGGGCGCTGGTCAAGGGCGTGCCGCCGAAGCGCGAGGACAAGATCTCGACCTGGCTGGTCAAGGAGCCGACGCCGGACGGCGACCGCGTGCGCGTCGCCAAGCATGGCGAAAAGGGCGCCGACCACGCCGTGTCCTACTACCGCGTCATCGAGCAGGCGGCGCAGACGCATGCCTGGCTGGAGATGGAGCCCTATACCGGCCGCACCCACCAGCTTCGCGTCCATGCCGCCCATATCGGCTGCCCGATCATCGGCGACCCCAAATATTTCGAGGCCGATACCAACTGGGACTTTCCCGGCGGCATGCAGAACCGCCTGCATCTGCATGCGCGCCGCATCGTCATCCCGCACCCGGACAAGGGCGTCATCGACGTCACCGCGCCGATGCCGCCGCATATGCGCCAGAGCTGGAACCTGATCGGCTTCGACGACGCCAGCGCGGAGGACTGAGATTGGCCGTTGCGCCCGGCATTGGATCGCCGCGACGCGGTCGACCTGGCGGCGGCCGCCATCATGGTCGGCCTGACCTTTTCCTGGGGGCTCAACGACGTCGCCGCCAAGATCTCCTATGCCGGCTACGATCCGGTTTTCCTGTCGATCGCACGCTCGATCATCGGCGGCCTCTGCGTGTTCGGCTGGTGCCGCTGGCGCGGCATTGCGCTGTTCGACGCCGACGGAACGCTTGTGCGCCGGCACGTGGTCGGCGTGCTGTTCGGCGTCGAGTTCCTGTGCCTCTATGTCGGGCTCGAACACACGACCGTTGCCCGCAACACGCTGCTGGTCAACACCATGCCGTTCTGGGTGCTGGTCGGCGGGCATTTCCTGCTCGGCGAGCGCATCACGGTGCGCAAGCTTGTCGGCCTTGTGCTGGCCTTCGGCGGCCTGGTCGCGGTGTTTTCCGACAAGATGATGCCGCCGGTGGCGCGACATCTGATCGGCGATCTGCTCAGCCTCGCCGCCGGCATCTTCTGGGCCGCTGACCAGCATCGTCATCAAGCGCTCGAAACTGGCCGAGACCAGCGCCGAGAAGCTGCTGCTCTATCAGCTGGCCGGTGCCGCCGTCGTCGGCGTCCTGGTGCTGCCTTTCGCCGGACCGCTCGATCCGCGACTTTGCCGCATTGCCGACATTGGCGCTGCTGTTCCAGGCGATCTATGTCGTCGCCTTCACCTATGTGCTGTGGTTCTGGCTGCTCCGGCGCTATCCGGCATCCGGCCTGTCGAGCTTCACCTTCCTGACGCCGGTGTTCGGCGTGCTGTGCGGCGCGATGATCTTGAGCGAGCCGCTGACCGTGCGTATCTTTCTGGCGCTTGGCCTGATCGCGGCCGGCCTGATCATCGTCAACCGGCCGGCGCGCAAGCAGATCCCCGGATAGAAAGTTCTGGCATGCGCGATATCCTCAACGACCTCGAAGCGGGCAAGCAGCTGTCCGATCCGGATCCGGTGCGCCGCGCCCAGATCCAGATGAAGACGCCGCTGCCGAAGCGCTTCTACAAGGACGTTTCGGTCGCGCCGGTCGACGAGGGCGTTTGCCGTTCATCTCGACGGCAAGCCGGTGCGCACGCCCGGCAAGGCGCTGCTGGTGCTGCCGACCGAGCAGGCGGCGGCGCTGGTCGCCGACGAGTTCGACGCGCAGGGCGAGACCATCGATCCGGTGACGATGCCGGTGATGCGTCTGGTCAACACGGCCATCGACGGCGTCGCCAGCGACCCGCAGGCGGTGCTGGAGGACATTCTGCGCTTCGCCTCGTCCGATCTGCTCTGCTACCGCGCCGACGCGCCGCAAGGGCTGGTCGAGCGCCAGAACGAGCTCTGGGATCCGGTCATCGACTGGGCGCGCAGCGCGCTCGGCGCTCGCTTCAACCTTGCCGAAGGCATCATCCATGTCGAGCAGCCGCGCGAGACGCATCGCGGTGCTCGGCGTCCACCTTGCCCAGCGCGCCGAGCCGCTGCGGCTGGCGGCCATCCATGTCATGACGTCGCTGACGGGTTCGGCGCTGCTGGCGCTGGCGGTCGATTTCGGCGAGCTCGACGGCGAGGCCGCCTGGGCTGCCGGCCATGTCGATGAGGATTGGCAGGTCGAGCATTGGGGCCAGGATGCCGAAGCGGTCGCGCGCCGCGTCGGCCCGCAAGCGCGACATGATGGCGGCGGTCGGTCTTCTCGACGCGCTCAAGGGCTGACGATCGTTTCCCGGCTCTTTTCGCACTGCACATTAGTACCAAAGTCATAATCCCAAGGTCGGTCTGCCTCTGGGCGGTGCTTTCTGTCATTTTTTGCGCCGATGGCTGCAGCTGAGTCTGCGTTTCGAGGAGAACGCCGACAATCACCCGCAGCATCGAAGACAGACGGGATCTCACGGGAGGACATATCAATGGCAATGGCATCGACCGCCGGCGAAACCAGCCGCGGCATGACGCGAGAGGAGAAGAAGGTCATCTTCGCTTCCTCGCTCGGCACCGTTTTCGAATGGTACGATTTCTATCTCTACGGCTCGCTGGCGGCTGTTCATCGGCTCGACATTCTTCAGTCCAACCATTCCGGAAGCGACGCGCAACATCTTCGCGCTGCTGGCTTTCGCCGCCGGCTTCCTGGTGCGCCCGTTCGGCGCGCTGGTGTTCGGCCGCATCGGCGACCTTGTCGGCCGCAAATATACATTCCTCGTCACCATGACGATCATGGGCCTGTCGACCTTCCTGGTCGGCTTGCTGCCTGGATATCGGCGAGCTGGGGCATCGCGGCGCCCGTGATCCTGATTATGCTTGCGCATGCTGCAGGGCCTGGCGCTGGGCGGTGAGTATGGCGGTGCGGCGACCTATGTCGCCGAGCATGCGCCCGACGACCGCCGCGGCTACTATACGTCGTGGATCCAGACGACGGCCACGCTCGGCCTGTTCCTGTCGTTGATCGTGATCCTGATCGTGCAGACTTCGTTGAGCAAGGAGGATATCGCTGCCTGGGGCTGGCGTATTCCATTCTTGCTCTCCTTCATCCTGCTCGGCATATCGATCTGGATCCGGCTGTCCTTTCTGAATCGCCGACCTTCCAGCGCATGAAGGACGAGGGCAAGGGCTCGAAGGCGCCGCTGTCGGAAGCCTTCGGCCAATGGAAGAATGCCAAGATCGCGCTGCTGGCGCTGCTCGGCCTCACCGCCGGCCAGGCCGTGGTCTGGTACAACGGCCAGTTCTACGCGCTGTTCTTCCTACCAACGTGCTCAAGGTCGATGCGCAGTCGGTCAATATCATGATCGCCATCGCGCTGGCGATCGGCTCGATCTTCTTCGTCGTGTTCGGCTGGCTGTCCGACAAGATCGGCCGCAAGCCGATCATCATGGCGGGTCTTGCTCTGGCGATCGTCTAGCACCTTCCCGCTGTTCAAGGCGCTGACCTGGGCGGCCAACCCGGCGCTGGCCACGGCGCAACAGAACAACGCGTGCAACGGTGACCGCCGCACCGGGCGACTGCAGGTTCCAGTTCAATCCGATCGGGCACGGCAAGTTCACGACGTCCTGCGATATCGCGACCGCGTTCCTGACCAAGAACTCGGTTCCTTATGACGTCGTGGCGACGGCAGCACCCGGAACCGCCGCGTACCGTCAAGATCGGCAACGAGACCGTGGAGTCCTATGACGCGGTCGCCGCTGGCGACCAGGTGAAGGCCAAGGAGGCAGCCTTCGTCAAGGCCGTCAACATGCCCTGCAGGACGGCGGTTATCCGCTGAAGCGTGCTGCAGCCAAGGTTGCCGACCAGAAGCTCGACGCCTTTGTCGCGGCCAATCCCGAGCTGAAGCTCGACGCGGCTGCCATCCGCGCCGGCGAGAAGGCCGACGGTTCCGACCGATCAGGCGATCAAGGACAAGATCCTGACCAAGGATGAGGCTGCCGGCGCCACCGAGGTGACCGTCTACACCATACCGGGCGGCGGCGCGTTCGCGATGTTTGCCGACCCGGCGCGGTCAACTGGGCGATGGCATCGGCATCCTGTTCATCCTGGTCATCTTCGTGACGATGGTCTACGGGCCGATCGCGGCGATCCTGGTCGAGATGTTCCCGACCCGCATCCGCTACACCGGCATGTCGCTGCCCTATCACATCGGCAATGGCTGGTTCGGCGGCTTGCTGCCGGCGAACGGTGTTCGCGCTCAGTGCCTACAAGGGCGATATCTACTACGGCCTCTGGTATCCGGTGGTGATCGCGGCGATGTCGCTGATCATCGGCATGATCTTCGTCAGGGATACGCTCGGCACCAACCTGCACGCCAAGCAGTAGCCGGGCGGTAGGCACTGTTCACCGCTCAAAGAAAAACCCGGCGCGAGCGATCGCGCCGGGTTTTTCAATTGTTCAGGCCTGCTTGCAGCTATTGCAGAAACGCCTAGCTCTTGCGAGCCTGCTCCGCTTCCTCGATGGCGGCCTCATGGTACCAGGCCTCGCCATAATCCAGCGGATGATCGCGCAGCGAGGCAAGCTCTGCCGCGAACTTGGCCTTCACGCCTAAATTTGAGGCAGACGCGCGCGCTGCCATCGGGAACATCAGGATTTTGGCCGACGGACGGGCTGACGTGATTTCCATTGTCGGTCTCCTTTCTTCTGGAGGACCGTGGTCAATTCATCTTTCCATCAAGGTAGGTCCTGCAACACAGTTAGGCAAGATGCCTAAAGAAAGATCAGCATTTGCCTGTTATTTAAGCAGATTTCGCCTTTGATCGATCCCGACGCATTGCTTAGGCGGCTTGGCCGCATCGCCGGGATGAAAGGGCATTTTTGCCGCACCCTGCGCAGCGGAAATGGCACATGAATTGCATTTTATCGACCCGGCAGCCGGTCTGCTGGATGGCTCGGCATGCGCCGGCGTCATCCAGCGTTCGGTGATCAAGCAACGAGAGGCTCTAGAATGACGAAATACAAGCTCGAGTACATCTGGCTCGATGGATACACCCCGGTCCCCAATCTGCGCGGCAAGACCCAGATCAAGGAATTTGCCGAGTTCCCGACGCTCGAGCAGCTGCCGCTGTGGGGCTTCGACGGTTCCTCGACGCAGCAGGCCGAAGGCCACAGCTCCGACTGCGTGCTGAAGCCGGTCGCCGTGTTCCCGGATCCGGCCCGCACCAATGGCGTGCTGGTGATGTGCGAAGTCATGATGCCCGATGGCGTGACGCCGCATGCCTCCAACAAGCGCGCCACCATCCTCGACGACGAGGGCGCCTGGTTCGGCTTCGAGCAGGAATATTTCTTCTACAAGGACGGCCGTCCGCTCGGCTTCCCCGAGAGCGGCTATCCGGCGCCGCAGGGCCCGTACTACACCGGCGTCGGCTATTCGAATGTCGGCCCGTCGCGCGCCAGATCGTCGAGGAGCATCTCGACCTGTGCCTCGCCGCCGGCATCAACCATGAAGGCATCAACGCCGAAGTGGCCAAGGGCCAGTGGGAATTCCAGATCTTCGGCAAGGGCTCCAAGAAGGCCGCCGACCAGATGTGGATGGCCCGCTATCTGCTGCAGCGCCTGACCGAAAAATACGGCATCGACATCGAGTATCACTGCAAGCCGCTCGGCGACACCGACTGGAACGGCTCGGGCATGCACGCCAACTTCTCGACCGCCTATATGCGCGAAGTCGGCGGCAAGGCCTATTTCGAAGCGCTGATGGCGGCATTCGACAAGAACCTGATGGACCACATCGCCGTCTACGGCCCGGACAACGACAAGCGCCTGACCGGCAAGCACGAGACCGCGCCGTGGAACAAGTTCAGCTACGGCATCGCCGACCGCGGCGCCTCGATCCGCGTGCCGCACTCCTTCGTCAACAACGACTACAAGGGCTATCTGGAAGACCGCCGCCCGAACTCGCAGGGCGACCCCTACCAGATCGCTTCGCAGATCCTGAAGACGATCGCCTCGGTTCCGGCCAGCGGCGAGGTTTCGGCTGCCGCCTGAATATTCGCTGCGGCGTAGACCTCAGTGTCTACGCCGCCATCGTCAAACAAAACCCCGGCGTCTCCGCCGGGGTTTTTCTTTGCTTCTGAGACGATCGCTCAGACCGAATAGTACATGTCGTATTCGACCGGATGCGGGGTCATTTCGAAGCGCATCACTTCGGCCATCTTCAGCTCGATGTAGCTGTCGATCTGGTCGTCGTCGAAGACGCCGCCGGCTTTCAGGAAGCCGCGGTCCTTGTCGAGGCTCTGCAGCGCTTCGCGCAGCGAGCCGCAGACGGTCGGGATCTTCTTCAGTTCCTTCGGCGGCAGGTCGTAGAGATCCTTGTCCATCGGCTGGCCCGGATGGATCTTGTTCTTGATGCCGTCGAGGCCGGCCATCAGCATGGCGGCGAAGGCGAGGTAGGGGTTCGCGCCCGGATCGGGGAAGCGGACCTCGACGCGCTTGGCCTTCGGCGACGAGCCGAACGGAATGCGGCAGGACGCCGAGCGGTTGCGCGCCGAATAGGCGAGCAGCACCGGCGCTTCATAGCCCGGCACCAGGCGCTTGTAGGAGTTGGTCAGCGGGTTGGTGAAGGCGTTGATCGCCTTGGCGTGCTTGATGATGCCGCCGATGTAGAACAGGCAGCTCTCCGACAGGCCGGCATATTCGTTGCCGGCGAAGGTCGGCTTGCCGCCCTTCCAGATCGACTGGTGGACGTGCATGCCCGAGCCGTTGTCGCCGAAGATCGGCTTCGGCATGAAGGTCGCCGTCTTGCCGTAGGCGTTGGCGACCTGGTGCACGACATACTTGTAGATCAGCATCTTGTCGGCGTTGCGGACCAGCGTGTCGAACTTGATGCCGAGCTCGTGCTGGGCGGCGGCCACCTCGTGGTGGTGCTTTTCGACGCGCACGCCCATTTCGGCGAGCACGGTCAGCATTTCGGAGCGCATGTCCTGCGCGGAATCGATCGGCGGCACCGGGAAATAGCCGCCCTTGATGCGCGGGCGGTGGCCGAGGTTGCCGGTCTCGTAGTCGGTGTCGTCGTTGGACGGCAGTTCGGTGGAGTCGAGCTTGAAGCCGGTGTTGTAGGGGTCGGCCTTGTACTTGACGTCGTCGAAGACGAAGAACTCGGCTTCCGGGCCGACATAGATGGTGTCGCCGATGCCTTCCGACTTCATGTAGGCCTCGGCCTTCTTGGCGGTGCCGCGCGGGTCGCGGTTGTAGGGTTCGCCGGAGACCGGATCGAGGATGTCGCACAGGATGACCATGGTCGACTGGGCGAAGAACGGGTCCATGTGGACCGTGTCGGGGTCGGGCATCAGCACCATGTCGGACTCGTTGATCGCCTTCCAGCCGGCGATCGAGGAGCCGTCGAACATGACGCCGTCGGCGAACATGTCTTCCTCGACCTCGACGACATCCATCGTCACGTGCTGCAGCTTGCCCTTCGGATCGGTGAAGCGCAGGTCGACGAATTTCACGTCGTTGTCCTTGATCTGCTTCATGATGTCTTTGGCTGTCGTCATGTCATTTCTTCCCTGTGTGATGACGTTTCGAGGAATTATCTGAAATCAGAGGATAGGCTCAGACGGCGTCCATGCCCGTTTCGCCGGTGCGGATGCGAACGACTTCCTCGATGTTGGAGACGAAGATCTTGCCGTCGCCGATGCGGCCGGTCTGCGCCGCCTTGCGGATGGCTTCGATCGCGCCTTCGACCGCGTCGTCGCCGAGCACGACCTCGATCTTCACCTTGGGCAGGAAGTCGACGACATATTCGGCGCCGCGATAGAGTTCGGTATGGCCCTTCTGGCGGCCGAAGCCCTTGGCCTCGGTGACGGTGATGCCTTGCAGCCCGGCCTCCTGAAGCGCTTCCTTCACTTCGTCGAGCTTGAACGGCTTGATGATCGCTTCGATCTTTTTCATGTAAAAAGTGGCCTCCACTGCCAAAAAGACGGGTTGTGCGCCCCGCTTGCGCCTCCATCAAGCACGAACTGTGCCAATTTCGGCTCACGACGAAGCGGTTTCGCGCAATTCCAACGCCGCGCCGCGCCGGGATGCACATTCGCGTCATTCGCTGCATTCGGATGCGGCATGGGCTGCTCGGAGCCTACACATTGCCGCTGCGCTGCGTCTGCACAATAATTAGGCAGATCGCGTATTTTGCGGGCAGCTTGCGCGGCGATTCGTTGCCATCGCAACGGATCTGGCCGCTCGCGCAACTCCGCCTCTGGCCGTTTGCTTCGAGACTGGAAACTGGACAATGCTCGATCGAAATGCGGATCGGCAATCCATGAGCAACGAACTTCTGTCGCCGGCCGAAATGGGCGAAGCCGACCGGCTGGCGATCGCCGCCGGTCCGCTCGATGGTATCGGCCTGATGCGCGTGCCGGCGAAGCGGTCGCTGCCGTGGTGCTGGCGCGCTATCCGGCCGCGAGCCGCGTCCATGTGCTGTGCGGTCCCGGCAACAATGGCGGCGACGGCTATGTCGTGGCGCGGCGTGCTGCGTGACAGCGGCGTCGATGTCCGGCTGTGGGCGTCCGGTCACGCCGAGGGCGGGCAGCGATGCGGCGATCGCCGCCGCCGAATGCCCGGTCGAGCCGCCGGCCGCTGTCGGCTTTCGACGCCGAGACGGGCTCGGTCGTGGTCGACGCGCTCTATGGGGCAGGGCTGTCCAAGCCACTGTCGGGCGATGCAGCGCGGGCCGTCGACATCGTCACGACGCTGAACCTGCCTGTTGTCGCCGTCGACCTGCCTTCCGGCGTTTCCGGCGACAGCGGCGACATACTCGGGCAGGCGTTCCGTGCCGACATCACCGTCACTTTCGCGCGCAAGAAGCCGGGCCATCTGCTGCTGCCCGGGCGCGAGCGTGCGGCGAGATCGTGCGTCGCCGACATCGGCATCGGCGACGACGATCATCGCGCAGCTCGACGATCGCAGACCTTCGAGAACATGCCGGCGCTCTGGCTGCGAGACGTTTCCCGTGCCGGCGGTCGATGCGCACAAATACAAGCGCGGCCATGTCGGCGTCTTTTCCGGCGGGCCGTCGGCGACGGGCGCGGCGCGGCTGTCGGCGCTGGCCGCGGCCAGAAGCGGGGCAGGGGCGGTGACCGTGCTGTCGCCGGCGAATGCCATGCAGGTGAACGCCGCGCACCTGACCTCGATCATGCTGCGCAAGGCCGATACGGTCGAGGACGTGCACGATTTCTCGGCGATCGGCGGCCATCGAGCCTTCGTCCTCGGTCCCGGGCTTCGGAGTCGGTGACAAGGCCGCGCGATTTTGCCCTCGCGGTTGCTCGGCGCCGGACGACGGGCACGGCGTCGAACGGCCGGGGATCGACGGGCTGGTGCTCGATGCCGACGGCATCACCTCATTTCGCGATGCAGCCGGATACGCTGTTCGAAGCGGCGCGCCGGCCGGCAGCGCCCGGCGCTGGTGATGACGCCGCATGAGGGCGAGTTCGGCCGGCTTGTTCCCGGACATCGCCGGGGACAAAAGCCTGTCCAAGCTCGACCAAGGCGCGCGCGGCTGCCGCGCGTGCCAATGCGATCGTCGTCTACAAGGGCGCCGACACGGTGATCGCGGCGCCCGATGGCCGGGCGGCGATCAACACCAATGGCGCGCCTTGGCTCGCCACCGCTGGGTCTGGCGACGTGCTGGCGGGCATCATCGCCGGGCTGCTGGCGCAAGGCATGCCGCCTTTCGAGGCTGCCTGTGCGGCGGTGTGGATCCATGCCGAGGCGGGCAGCCGCTTCGGTCCCGGGCTGATCGCCGAGGATCTGCCGCTGGCGCTGGTGCCGGTGCTGCGCGAGTTGGTCGACAGCCGCAAGCGGAATCGCTGCGATGAGCCACCGCTTCGCGCTGCTATTGCCAGCTGTCTTGTGGCGCTCTTGATGGCGCAGGTGGCGCGCGCCGAGGGTCCGGTGACCATCGTCGACGATCCGGCGGTGCTCGCCGCCCTCGATGCCAGGGGTTTTGGCTTCGCCGGCGTTTTCGCCGTCGATGGCGAGGACGATCTGAAAGCCCTCTACGGCGAGGCGCCGGCCTATCACGCGGTCGTCGACACGGTGGCGGCCGACGTCGCCGCCTTGCGCGCCGAAATGAAGGCCGGCGGGCGGACGCTCTACGAGGTGACCGACGGCAATGTCGGCCGCATCATGGACATGCGCTGGCTGAAGACGGACGCCGCGCGCTTCCGGCTGGTCGGCGTCGTCAACCGGCTCGACCGGCGCGACTTCGCTGACGCTGCAGGGCGACGAGAGCTGCGGCGAGGTGCGCTTCATCTACCGCCTGGCCTACAGTTTCAAGAAGAACGGCAAGGTGCTGGCCTCGCGCCTGCCGTTCAATTTCAACGCCGTCTACAGCGTCGCGCCGGATGCCGATGGCGGCTGCGTCGGCGTTGCCGGGCGCTGGACGCCGCAGCTCGACGAGAGCGTCGATGCCGGCTGGCTGGCCGGCGGGCCGCTGGAAAAGGCCGGCCTGACGCTTCAAGCAGCTCGAGCTCAACGCGCAGGTGGTGCGCTTTCCCTCCGGCCAGGAGACCGAGTTCGGCGGGCAGGCGGCCTATCTGATGCGGATATTCGGCATCGACGGCGCCGCCATCAGCGAGAAGCCGCTGGAGAACACGCCGGATACGGCGCGGCTTCGGAAGACGCCGCGCTGAAGAAAAGGCTCGCCGACTATGTCAGCGCCAACGTCGCGGCGGTCGATCTCGGCGTCTACGAAATCCCCGACGAATTCCTGGCGAAGAAGGTCGATCTCGTGGTCGACCTTCGGCAGCGCGAGGCAGGCCAACCACCCGTTCACGCCGCTGTTCCAGCCGACGGATTTCGCCGGCGCTCGATTATTCCGGCGCTGAAGCTGGTGCGCACGCCGGAGGCGCTGGTCGAGCGGCTGGACAATGGCGCCTGCCAGGGCTGCCATCAGGCAGGCTCGACCGCCGGCTTTCATTTCATCGGCCTCGACGACAAGACGACGTCGCCGCTCAACCGCATCGAGGTCGGCATCTCGCCGCATCTCCATGCCGAGATCCCGCGTCGCGAGGCCTGGCTGCGCGCGACGCAGCGAAGGCAAGGAGCCGAACCGCTTCCGGCCGCTGTCCTTCGCGCCGCCGGCTGCCTGGACGGATGCCGGCGAGGTCGACTACGCGCCGGCCGAGATGGCGATGCCGTGCCTGATGCCGGAGGATGCCGCCCGCTTCGGCGCGACCTGGCAGTGCGGCGGCGGCACCGTCTGCACGCCGCTGGCGACCGCTTCAGGCGTGCGCACCAAGCTGGCGCAATGCCTGCTGCCCAAGGACAGCAAGAACATGTTTTCCGGCCATCCCTGCCTGACCGGCTCGATCGCCAGCAACGCGGCGCAGCCTTTCAACGACCGCTACAAGATCACTGGCCAGTTCGCCGCTTTCGCGACCGACTATTTCGCGCACCGCCTATACCTGCCGTCCGCCGAAGATCGGCGTGCCGGCCGGCATCGCCTATCGCGGCTGCGACGACAAGGACCGCAGCCTTCGCCGCCTTCAAGGCGGGCAAGCCGATGCCCAGCGAGATCTGCGGGCTGGTCGGCGGGAAGAAGTTCGACACCTGCGTGGCGACCAACAATTTCGACCAGTGCCTCGGCGGCGCGGTCAATCGCGGCAACCGTCCGGCCTGCTCGGCCGATCATTTCTGCCGCGAGGACTATATGTGCCAGTCGCTGCCGCCCGACACGCCCGGCGCGGCCAAGGTGAAAGGCATCGGCTTCTGCTCGCCGACCTATTTCATCTTCCAGATGCGCATCGACAACCATGCAACGCCATGGGCGAGTGCGGCGCGCGCCACAATGGGCGCGGGGTTCGGGGCGGCGGAAGAGGAATAGGGCGCCGGATATCCAGGTCAAGCGCCTTGCGGACGGCGCGCTTGCGCCACAGCGTCCGCCAGGGCCTCAAGCACTCTTTCCTCGCTGATGTCTCGCGTATGCTCGATCCAGCTTGGCGTCGAAATCGGCGGCTCGACATACCGGACCTGGTCGTTCACAGGACCGGTTTCGTAGGAGCGGTTCGATCCGAAGATGAGCACGCACGGCCCACCCAAAGCAGCGGCCGCATGCGCGATACCACCATCGACGCCGAGGAAGACGGTCGAGGCAGCGATCTGGCACATGGCGTCGGTGATGTCAGGGGTCGATGTGAAATCCACCGCCTCTGGAAGCGCTGCCCGGAGTTGCGCCGCGGCTTCGCGTTCGCGCGGACCGCCGACAATCCATATCGACCAGCCGCGCCTGGCGTGATCCCTGGCGACCGAGACGAAACGCTCCGCCGGCCATGAGCGGAAGTTGGCGAAATCCGACGTGTAGAGCGCCAGCGCCGGCCTTGCCGCGTCGATCCCATGCCGGACGCGCCAAGCCGACAACTCCTCGGGCGAAACCGCCATTCGCGGCGGCGGCAACTGCGTTCCGTCGGCCGGCTTCTCACCCAGCATGGCGATGGCGCAGACCTGCTCGAACAGCCTTGTCTTGCGCGGGCCGAAAGCCACCAAACTCTTCAGCCAGCCGGCCGGCAGCCGGTTGACGATGCCGAACTGCAATTCGCGCGGATAGCCGATGCGCTCAGGGATGCCGGCCATCCAGGGCACCAGGGCCGCCTTGGTGCTGCTGGAGAGAAGATAGCATGCGCGATAGTTCTGCTCGCGAAGCTGGCGGGCCAGCTGCATGCGCTTGCCGAAGCCAGCCTGCAAGTGCCGCTTCTCCAGCACCCAGGCCTTCCTGACGTGAGGCATCAGCCGCGCGAGGGGTGCTGCAAGTGGCGAGGTGATGACATCGATGGGATGGCCGGGAAACCGTTCGGCGATGACCTGAATGGCCGAATGGCAGCGAACGAAATCGCCGATCGCCGGCAAGCAGAAGACAAGGATAGGAACTCAATGGGTGATTACCTGTTCGGTGGGAAGAAGGCTGCGTCGACGGTGCGCCTCACAGCGGGATGTTGTCGTGCTTCTTCCAGGGGTTCTGCATGTCCTTGTTGCGCAGCATGCGCAGCGCGCGGGCGATGCGGCGGCGGGTCGAATGCGGCATGATCACCTCGTCGACATAGCCGCGCTCGGCGGCGACGAAGGGCGACAGGAAGCGGTCCTCGTAAGCCTTTGTATGGGCTGCGATCTTCTCCGCGTCGCCGATATCCTTGCGATAGATGATCTCGACCGCGCCCCTGGCGCCCATCACCGCGATCTGCGCCGTCGGCCAGGCATAGTTCATGTCGCCGCGCAGGTGTTTCGACGCCATCACGTCATAGGCGCCGCCATAGGCTTTGCGGGTGATGACGGTGATCTTCGGCACGGTCGCCTCGGCATAGGCGAACAACAGCTTGGCGCCGTGCTTGATCAGCCCGCCATATTCCTGCGCGGTGCCGGGCAGGAAGCCCGGAACATCGACGAAGGTCACGATCGGGATCGAAAAACAGTCGCAGAAGCGCACGAAGCGCGCCGCCTTGCGGCTGGCGTCGGAATCGAGCACGCCGGCCAGCACCATCGGCTGGTTGGCGACGAAGCCGACGGTACGGCCCTCGACGCGGCCGAAGCCGGTGACGATGTTTTTGGCAAAGCTCTGCTGGATCTCGAAGAAGTCGCCCTCGTCGGCGACTTTCAGGATCAGTTCCTTGATGTCGTAGGGCTTGTTGGCGTTGTCGGGGATCAGCCGGTCGAGCGACAGATCGTGGTCGGTGACCGACTGGTAGCATTCGATCTCGGGAAGCTCTGCCGTGTTGGAAGCGGGCAGCAGATCGACCAGCCGGCGCATCTGCAGCAGCGCCTCGACGTCATTGTCATAGGCGCCGTCGGCGATCGAGGATTTGGTCGTGTGGACGCGAGGCGCCGCCGAGGCTCTCGGCGGTCACCGTCTCGTTGGTGACGGTCTTCACCACGTCCGGGCCGGTGACGAACATGTAGGAGGTGTCGCGCACCATGAAGATGAAGTCGGTCATGGCCGGCGAATAGACGTCGCCGCCGGCGCAAGGACCCATGATCAGCGGAGATCTGCGGGATGACGCCGGAGGCCAGCACGTTGCGCTGGAAAATCTCGGCATAGCCGCCAAGTGCCGCCACGCCTTCCTGGATGCGGGCGCCGCCGGCGTCGTAGAGGCCGATGATCGGCGCGCGGTTGCGCAGCGCCATCTCCTGCACCTTGACCACCTTCTCGGCATGCGCTTCCGACAGCGAGCCGCCGAAGACGGTAAAATCCTTGGCGAAGAGATAGACCGGGCGGCCGTTGACCGTGCCCCAGCCGGTGACGACGCCGTCGCCGGCGATCTTGGTCTTCTCCATGCCGAAATCGGTCGAGCGGTGCTCGACATACATGTCGAACTCCTCGAACGAGCCTTCGTCGAGGAAGACCTCGATGCGCTCGCGGGCGGTGAGCTTGCCCTTCTTGTGCTGGGCGTCGATGCGCGCCTTGCCGCCGCCCATGCGGGCGATCTCGCGGCGGCGCTCGAGTTCCTTCAGCACGTCCTTCATCGCCGGTCCCCAAATGGAAAGCTGCATTTGTGGTAATGATGCCCGCAAGCGAGCGCAAGCGCCGCTTTCGCCCTCGATTTTGCTGCGCTGCAACATGACGCCCCTTGCATTCCCGGCCGAACTCAGCCATATGCAGCGGCATAGGCGCTTGGGCCGGCACTTTCCGGCCTTCTCGACGAATGAGACTGGTTGCGTCTGTTTTCCCTCTTTCCGGTATATCGGCCCTCTTTCCGGTACATCACAAAGTGGCGAAAAAGCCCCGTGGCATGATGCCTGCGGGCACGACAGCGCAGCCGAGTGGACGATAGCGTCCGCCCGCCTTGTCGTTTCATATCAATTTTTTCGACGGCAGGTTGCGCCCTGCCGCATCGATGTTTGCGGCTAAAGCCGCGTGAAAGAAGACTATTTTGACCAACGAAAACACTTTTGCCGGTAACACCACATCGGCCGGCAACACTGCGGAACTCACGGGTTTCGCAGCACTTGGAATTTCGGGCGCGCTGCTCAAGGCGACCCATGCCGCGGGCTTCACCGATCCGAAGCCGATCCAGGTCCAGGCGATCCCGCCGCAGCTGGAAGGCCGTGACATTTTCGGCATCGCCCAGACCGGCTCCGGCAAGACGGCGGCCTTCGCGCTGCCGATCCTGTCGAAGATCATCGCGCTCGGCACCAAGCGGCGCGCCAAGACGACCCGCGCGCTGATTCTGGCGCCGACGCGCGAGCTCGCCGTGCAGATCGAGGACACCATCAAGATCCTCGCCAAGGGCGCGCATGTCTCGACCGCGCTGGTGCTCGGCGGCGTCTCGCGCTTCAGCCAGGTGAAGAAGGTTGCTCCCGGCGTCGACATCCTGATCGCCACGCCCGGCCGTCTGACCGACCTGGTGCGCGAGGGCGACCTCATTCTGTCCGACACCAAATGGCTGGTGCTCGACGAGGGCGACCGCATGCTCGACATGGGCTTCATCAACGACGTCAAGCGCATCGCCAAGGCGACCGCGCCGGACCGTCAGACGGCGCTGTTCTCGGCCACCATGCCGGACGAAATCGCCGAGCTGGCGCAAGGGCCTGTTGAAGAACCCGGTTCGCGTCGAGGTCGCGCCGCAGAGCACCGCGGCGGCCGAGATCGTGCAGGGCGTCGTCTTTGCCCGCACCAAGCAGAAGCGCCAGGTGCTGTCGACGATGCTCGCCGACGAGGCGATGAAGTCCGTCATCATCTTTTCGCGCACCAAGCATGGCGCCGACCGGGTGACCAAGGATCTCGAGCGCGACGGCTTCAAGGCCGCCGTCATCCACGGCAACAAGTCGCAGAACGCCCGCCAGAAGGCGCTCAACGATTTCCGCGAGGGCTCGGTGCGCATTCTGGTGGCGACCGATATCGCGGCGCGCGGCATCGACGTGCCCGGCATCAGCCATGTGGTGAATTTCGACCTGCCGGATGAGGCGGAAAGCTATGTCCACCGCATCGGCCGCACCGGCCGCAACGGCATGGACGGCATTGCCATCACGCTTTGCGATCCTTCAGAGAACAGCAAGCTGCGCCAGGTCGAGCGCATCATCCGCAGCAAGCTGCCGATCGTTGCCGACCATCTCGGCAGCCCCGATCCGCAGCGCAATCCTGCTGAAAAGAACGAGCGCTTCGAGCCGGCCAAGGACCGCGCCGACCACAATGGCCGTCGCGACGGCAGGCGGCCGGGCGGCCAGAACAACGGTTTCGGCAAGAAGCGGTTTGGCGACAAGCCGGCCGGCGATCGTCCCTTCGCGGCCAAGCCGCAAGGCGAGCGCCCGGAGGGCCGCAAGCCGTTCAAGGGCAACAACAAGCGCCGTTTCGGCGGCAAGCGGCCGGCTGCCCGCGCTGCCTGAACCGACTGCGCGGTCGACGCCCCTGGCCTGATCGCTGACTGAAAAAAGGGCGACCGGAGCAGTGCTTCGGTCGCCCTTTTTCGTTTCGTGTCTATTCCGTGAGCGCCTTGACCCAGACGACAATGCGCTGCGCCAGGAAGGCCGTGGTCGATGGCGACAGTGCGTCGCCGGCAATGACGTGGTTGTCCTGGTCGCCGGTGTCGTCGACCGGCACCAGTTCGTGCGCGGCGCCCCAGCGGCCGGCGATCTCGCGCGTGCGGTCGGGCCGCACCACTTTGTCCGAATCCGAGAAGATGAACAGAGCGGGGATGGCTGCCTTCTCCACTGGCGCGCTATAGGCAAGCTCCACCAGCGCCTCCATCGGCAGTGTCGCCGCCATCGGATATTTGTAGGTCCAGAATTTTTCATGCAGCGCGTTGCGCGTCGGGAAGCTGCGCTCCTTGCCGCCGACGAGTTCGGCGATCTGCTTGCCCCACGGCATGGTCAGGATCTCGGCACCGGAAGCCTTGACGCCGAAATTGGGCGAGATGAATGCGATCGCGGCGACGCCGTCCGAGGCATGCGGCTGCGTCGCCGCCCAGGCCGCCAGCGAGCCGCCGGTCGAGGTGGCGATGACGATCACCTTGTCGCCGATCGCCCGGCCGATGGCGAGCGCTTCCTCATAGTCGTTGATCCAGGCATTGACGCTGCCCTGCGCCATCGCGGCGCCGTCCTGACCATGGCCGGTGAGGCGGGTGTAGAAGAGGTTGGCGTCGAGCTGGTCGGCCACGTCATCGGGCAGCGGACGAACCTCGCCCTTCGACGCCGAAAATCCATGGATGTAGACGATCGCCAGCGTCGTCCTGGCGCGAACCATCGGGTTGGCCCAGATGATTTCCTTCTCGAGCCCGTCGCGGATGTTGGGAACAGCGGCCTCTTCGCGCGCCAGATAGGCCTGCGGATCGTCGCCGATCCCTTTGGGATCGAAGCGGATCGTGGTGTCGACGGGAACGCGCGGGCCAAGCAGGAAGGCCAGGACAAGGATGACGACGAGGCCCAGCACCGCAAGCACGATCCGTCGCCCCATTGCAGACTCCACGCAACAATTCTCAACCTATGGGCGCGACTGCACCCAGGCAACGGGGACCTGTGGACGACGCGGTCGCCACTTGTGGACGGCAAGCCGCCACTTGTGGACGGCCAGCCGCGCTGACGATCGCTATTCGCCGGCGGCTTGCGGTCGAAATTGAGCGGCCGGCCTGTCCAGCGGGTCGCCAGTGCTGATGAACCAGCGGCAGACCGGCCTCGGCAGCAGCGCCAGCAGCTTCAAGCCCCCAGCTCAGTCGGCGCGGGAAAGGTGACTTCGAAGCCGCCGATCTCGATGCCGCGCAGCCATGCGCCGCGAGGCGCGATTGACAGGCATCAGGCCCGGCATCGGCAGCATGTTCTTTTCCGTCAGCGGCGTGTCGATGAAGCCCGGGATTTATCACCTGGACGCGGATATTCATCTTGTCGAAATCGTATTTCAGCGACTCGGCCAGGATGTTGATCGCCGCCTTCGATGCCGCCATAGGCGGCCGTGGTCGGCCAGCCGAAATAGGCGGTCACCGATCCGACAAGCACGATATGGCCGCGCGCGCGGATGCGCATGCGCTCCATGAGCGGGACGAGGCCATTGATGATGCCGAAATAGTTGACCTCGAAGGACTGGCGAAAGTCGCGCACCCTGAGGTCTTCGCCGGGCGTGGCGATGTAGTTGCCGGCGTTGAAGACGGCGAGCACGATCGGGCCCGAGATCCTTTTCGATCGCCGCCACCGTCGCTTGCCATGCGCGGCTCGTCGGTGACGTCGCAAGGGTAGGCAGGCGACGCGTCCCGGCATCTGCGCCGTCTCGACGATGAGCGTGTCGATCGGATCGCTCGTCAAGCGCGGTCACGGCGACGACAAAGCCCTGTGCCGCAAGGTCCTTGGCCAGAGCACGGCCGATGCCGCTGCTGCCGCCGGTGATCCAGGCGACGCCGTGCTTCGGGTTGGCCCGGTAAAGTGTCATGCTGCGCCCTGCCGATCTGTCGCTAGTGCTCTAGCGGTGAAAAAATCGAATGAAAAGAGCGCTTTTCCGCACAAGGTTGAAATGATCGTCATCGCGCATCATCCGGCGAGCATCGGAGATTGCGGTACCCGAAATGCGACTGGACCAGGCGAATTCTTGCCTTGAAACCAAGCTTCGGGTTTCTAGGGTCTCGCCGCAGCTACATAAGGAATCTCCGGATGCCCCGTTCTGTGATCGAAGCGATCGGCAACACGCCCCTGATCCGCCTCAACAAGGCCTCGGAAGCAACCGGCTGCGAGATCCTGGGCAAGGCCGAATTCATGAATCCGGGTCAGTCGGTCAAGGATCGCGCCGGCCTGTTCATCATCCGCGACGCCGAACAGCGCGGGCTGTCTGAAGCCGGGCGGCGTCATCGTCGAAGGCACGGCCGGCAATACCGGCATCGGCCTGACGCTGGTCGCCAAGGCGCTGGGCTATCGCACCGTGATCGTCATTCCCGACACGCAGAGCCAGGAGAAGAAGGACACGATCAAACTGCTCGGCGCCGAGCTGATCGAGGTGCCGGCGGTGCCTTACAAGAACCCCAACAATTACGTGAAACTGTCGGGGCGGCTGGCCGAGCAGATGGCGCGTTCCGAGCCGAACGGCGCGATCTGGGCCAACCAGTTCGACAACGTCGCCAACCGCGACGGCCATATCCGCACCACGGCGGAAGAAATCTGGGCGCAGACCGGCGGCAAGGTCGACGGCTTCGTCTCGGCGGTCGGGTTCGGGCGGCACGCTGGCCGGCGTTCGCCTTCGGGCTGAAGGCCAAAAGCAACGACGTCAAGATCGCGCTCGCCGATCCGCTGGGCGCGGCGCTCTACTGCTTCTACACCAGCGGCGAATTGAAGTCCGACGGCAGTTCGATCACCGAAGGCATCGGGCAGGGGCGCATCACCGCCAATCTCGAAGGGTTCACGCCGGACTTTTCGTTCCAGGTGCCGGATGAGGAAGCGCTGCCGATCGTCTTCGACCTGATCCAGGAAGAAGGCCTGTGCGTCGGCGGCTCGACCGGCATCAACATTGCCGGCGCGATCCGGCTGGCGCGCGAACTGGGCCCCGGCCACACCATCGTGACCATCCTTGCCGACTACGGCACGCGCTACCAGTCGAAGCTGTTCAACCCGGAGTTCCTGCGCGAAAAGAATTTGCCGGTGCCGGGCTGGATGGAGAGCGCAGCACGAAATATCGGTGCCGTTCGAGAAGGTCGCCTGATGGCGCACAAGACCGAAGCGCTGTTTCGCGACGACGCCTATCTGAGGACGGCTGAGGCTCACCGTCGTCGCCGTCAACGAGCGCGGCGGCATCATCCTCGACCGGACGATCTTCTATGCCACATCGGGTGGCCAGCCCGGCGACACCGGCACGTTGGAGCGCGCCGACGGCAGCCGCATCGCCATTGCCGCCACCATCACCGGCGAGACCAAGGACGAGATCATCCATGTGCCGGCGCCGGAGCAGGCGGTTCCCGAGGTCGGCGAGCGGCTGAAACTCGCCATCGACTGGGAGCGGCGGCATCTTTTGATGCGCATGCATGCGGCCTGCCATTTGCTCACCGTCGTCTGTCCGTTCCCGATCACGGGTGCCGCGGTTTCCGAGGACGACAGCCGGGTCGACTTCGACATTCCGGATGCCGGCTTCACCAAGGAGGATGTGACCGCCGGGCTGATGGAGCTGGTGCGTGCCGACCATCCGATCTTCACCCGGCTGATCACCGACGAGGAACTGGCGGCCAATCCGGGCCTGGTGAAATCCAAGAATGTCCGGCCGCCCGTCGGCACCGGCAGGATCCGCCTGGTCTGCATCGGCGACAATGCCTCGATCGACAGCCAGCCTTGCGGCGGCACCCATGTGAAGAGCACCGGCGAAGTCGGCGAGATCCATATCGGCAAGATCGAAAAGAAAGGCCGCGAGAACCGGCGCTTCCGCATACGCTTCGGGCCGATGCCGGCGATCTGAAGGTCAGTTGCCGCCACAGGCGAGCAGGAGAAAAAGAATGGCCGAGGATAGTCCTTTCATCGTCGACGCGGACTGGCTGCAGCAGCGCCTTGGGGAGCCGGGCCTGACGATCATCGATGCTTCGTGGTATCTGCCGGCGCAGAAGCGCGACGCGCGTGCCGAATATGAGGCGGCGCATATTCCGGGCGCGCGGTTCCTCGATCAGGACGCGGTCTCCGATCCGGATTCTGGCCTGCCGCATACGCTGCCGTCGCCCCAGAATTTCGCGCAATATGTCGGCAGCGATGGGTATTTCGGCCGACGATACGATCGTCGTCTATGACGGCCCCGGCTATTTTTCGGCGCCACGCGGCTGGTGGATGTTCCGGGTCATGGGCGTGTTCCAGGTCTACATCCTGGACGGCGGCTTCGACCGCTGGAAGGCGGAGGGTCGGCCGGTGACGGCGGAGCAGACCAAGATCGCACCTGGCATCTTTCACGCCGATTTCGACGCAAGCCGTGTCGTCAGCCTCGCCGAGATGCGCCACATCGTCGACAAACGAGAAAGCCAGATCGCCGACGCGCGCTCCGCCGGCCGTTTCGCCGGCACGGAGCCTGAACCGCGTGCCGGCGTCCGCTCCGGCCATATGCCGGGCGCGCGCAATATGCCCGGTTCGGCGCTTGCCGAGAACGGTGAGTTGCTGCCCAGGGATCGCCTGCGCAAGGTGATCGAGGATGCCGGCATCGATCTGTCGAAGCCGGTCGTCACGTCGTGCGGCTCGGGCATCACGGCGGCGGTCGATCACGCTGGCGCTGGAGACGCTTGGCCATGCCGACAACAGGCTCTACGACGGCTCATGGACCGAATGGGGCGGGCTTGCCGATACGCCGGTGGTGACGGGCAAGGAATGACGGCGATGGAAAACGGAGCGCTGGAAGACATCGACGTCACGGTGACGTTTCTCGAAATGCATGTGCCGCCGGCCTATTCGCCGCCAGTGCCGTACAACCGCCAGATCGCGCTGCTGAAGACCAAGGACATTCCGCTGCATTTCTACCGCTATCTGATGGATCGGGTGGGGCGCAAATGGCACTGGGTCAACGTGCTGAGGCTGGACGATGAAGAGCTTTCGGCCGGCCTCCATCGCGAGGACCGCGACATCAGGGTGCTTTATCTCGACGGTGCGCCGGCCGGTTTCTTCGATCTCAAGCCGCATCTGCCGGAAGAAGTCGAGCTCGCCTATTTCGGCATGATGGAGCACGCGACCGGGCCAAGGCATCGGCCGCTGGTTCCTGGGCGCGGCGATCGCCGCTGCGTGGTCGTATGGGCCGAAGCGGGTGACGGTGCAGACCTGCACGCTCGACCATCCCGCGGCCCTGCCGCTCTACCAGAAACTCGGCTTTGCGCCGGTGGCGCAAAAGAAGGAGATCGTGCATCCGATGCCCTTCGCCGAGCGTTCGGCCAGCGTCATGCGGCCGTAGCTTCTCCGCAAGCTGAACCCGCCGTTCATCCGCGCTTCAGACTGTCTTTGCCATGGTGCCTGTCAGCATCAACGCGCCCATCACAGAGCGGCGCCGAAGGAGAAGAGACATGCTGACCCGACGCACATTTGCCGTGGCGATGATTGCGGCATTTGCCATGCCGAGCCTGGCCTCCGCTCAGGCGACGACGCCGTCCGCCGCGACGATCGAGCGCCAGCTCGAGGCGCCGCCCCGGGTGAAGCTGCGCCCCAACCAGCGCGTCACCATCCGCGAATTCAAGCGGCGGCCGGATCTCGGCGCATGGCGCGCTCGATCGACATCCAGTCGATCAATTTCGCCTTCGGCTCGGCCGCCATCTCCAGTTCGCAATACGGCAAGATCGAAAATATCGCCGACGCGCTCGAGCGCATCCTGCGCCGCGATCCTCGCGCCCGGGTGCTGATCGAAGGCCATACCGACGCGGTCGGTTCCTTCCAGTCGAACCAGATCCTGTCCGAACAGCGCGCCGCCTCGCTGAAGCGGACGCTGGTGCGCGAATTCGGCGTGCCGGGCCATGCGCTGGATACCGTCGGCTATGGCGAGGAATTCCTGCTGGTGCCGACCCAGAACGAGAACTGGCGCAATCGCCGGGTGACGCTGCGCCGCTTCGACGATTTCATCCGCTGAGCCTGACCAGAATTCTGGAGCAATACTGGAAAGAGCCTGGCTTGAACGAGCCGGGCTCTTTGCATAACGCTGATCGTCCAGGGGCCAATGGAGGATCGGATCATGACGATACGGGTGGTGATGGCGGGCGCGACCGGCTGGGTCGGCAAGGCACTGGTGCCGGCGATCGCGGCGCAGACCGACATGCTGCTCTCCGGCGCGGTTTCGCGTAGCGGCGCGGGGCAGGATTCCGGCCTGCTGGTCGGCGTGCCGGCCAATGGCGTGATCGCGTCCGCCACGCTGGCGCAGGCGCTGCAGGCGCCGTCCGACGTGCTGGTCGATTACACCAAGCCGGATGTGGTGAAGGACCACGTGCTGCTCGCCATCGAGAAGGGACGGCATGTGGTGATCGGCACGTCCGGGCTCGGAGCCGCCGACTATGCCGACATCGATGCGGCGGCGCGCGCCAACCGGGTCGGCGTCATCGCGGCCGGCAATTTTTCGATCACCGCCACGCTGATGAAGCGTTTTGCCCTGATGGCGGCGAAGTATGTGCCTGATGTCGAGGTCATCGACTATGCCAGCGCCAGGAAGCCCGATGCGCCGTCGGGCACGGCGCGCGAACTGGCGGAAGCGCTGGCTGATGTCCGCAAGGCATCCAGCGCGCGGCCGGTGTCGGAGGTCTCTGGCGTGCCGGGAACACGCGGTGCTGCTGTCGGCGCGGGCGAGGGGGTGCAGGTGCATGCGCTGCGTCTGCCGTCCTACATCCTGTCCTGCGAGGCGCTGTTCGGGCTGCCCGACGAGCGGCTGACTATCCGCCATGATGCGGGTTCGTCCGCAGCACCCTATGTCGCCGGTACGCTGCTTGCCGTCCGGCGGGTGCAGGAAAACATCGGGCTGGTGCGTGGCCTCGATGCGCTGATGGACTGAGTTGGCAGGAATCGGGTGGGAGATGCCGCCCGGCAGGCATAATTTTCGGTCGACGAGCACGGGAGATTTCGCCATGACCATCCAGTTCAAAGCTCTGCCGACGGAAGATGTGAGAGCCCTGCAGCGCGGTGGACCTGACGCTTACGGCCACACGCCCGAGCGGGGATTTCCGACGGTGACGGCGTGCCGTGCCGGCATTGCCTGAAGAACGTCGCCGCCGGCGATGCCTATCTGATCCTGGCCTACCGGCCGTTTCCGGAACTGCAGCCTTACGCCGAGACCGGGCCGATCTTCCTGCATGCGCAGGAGTGCGAGCGTGCCGCCGAGGCCGAGGCACTTCCCGATATGCTGGAAAGCAGCGACTATATCGTGCGTGGCTATGGCAGCGATGACCGCATCGTCTACGGCAGCGGCGGCGTCATCCCGACGACTGCCATCGCGGCACGCGCCGAGGCGTTGTTCGAGCGCGACGACATCGCTTACGTCCACGTCCGCTCGGCGCGCAACAATTGCTACCAGTGCCGGATCGATCGCGGCTGACGGTGCGCAAAAAGATGCCCGCCGATAGTCTGGCGGGCAGTTGGGGAAAAATAGTCGCGACAGAAGCTGCGGCAGAAGCCGCCGGCAAAGCTTGGTATTCGCCGGCGTTTGGGAGCGGCTCGAGCCGTCAGGGAACGACACCTGTGTAGGCATAGTTTTCGAACCCCGAATGTGAAGTGCTTCACACAGGGCGTATCTGATCATGGCGGAGCGAAAGATGATGACGGCTGTCGCACTCCCGTCGCATAATAGCGCTAAAAGGGAGTCGTCGATCGATTGCCGACCGCGGATGAACCGGCGGCATATCTCGACATCGAGGAAGCGGGGCTTTGGCTCCGCTTTTTTGTTGCGCGCATTTGCCGGCAAGAAAAGACCCGCCGGGGTGAACCGGCGGGCGACAGGAGGAATTCTTTTGTCAGGATATCAGGCGGCGAGCACCGCCTTCGGCTCGACCAACTCGTAGCCGAGCGCTTCGGCGACGGCGCGGTTGGTGATCTTGCCCTTGTGGACGTTGAGGCCGTTGCGCAGATGGTGGTCGTCGACCAGCGCCTTCAGGCCCTTGTCGGCGAGCTGCAGGCCATAGTGCAGCGTCGCATTGTTGAGCGCGTGCGCCGAGGTGACCGGCACCGCGCCCGGCATGTTGGCGACGCAGTAATGGATGACGCCGTCGACCTCGTAGGTCGGCTCGGCATGGGTGGTGGCGTGCGAGGTCTCGAAGCAGCCGCCCTGGTCGATGGCGACGTCGACCAGCACCGAACCCTTCTTCATGCCCGACAGCATTTCGCGCGTCACCAGCTTGGGTGCGGCGGCACCCGGGATCAGCACGGCGCCGACGACGATGTCGGCCGAGAAGCATTCTTCTTCCAGCGCCTCGACGGTCGAGTAGCGGGTATGGACGCGGCCGGCGAACAGGTCGTCGAGCTGGCGCAGGCGCGGGATCGAGCGGTCGATGATGGTGACGTCGGCGCCGAGGCCGACTGCCATCCTGGCGGCATGCAGGCCGACGACGCCGCCGCCGAGCACGGTGACCTTGCCGGGCAGCACGCCGGGCACGCCGCCGAGCAGCACGCCGCGGCCGCCATTGGCCTTCTGCAGCGCGGTGGCGCCGGCCTGGATCGACAGGCGGCCGGCGACTTCCGACATCGGCGCCAGCAGCGGCAGGCCGCCGCGATCGTCGGTGACGGTCTCATAGGCGATCGCCGTGACGCCGGAAGCGAGCAGGCCCTTGGTCTGCTCCGGATCCGGAGCCAGGTGGAGATAGGTGTAGAGGATCTGGCCGTCGCGCAGCTGCGACCCATTCGTTGGGCTGCGGCTCCTTGACCTTGACGATCATGTCCGATTTGGCGAACACGTCGGCCGCCGTCTTGGCGATGGTGGCGCCGGCGGCGCGGTAGGCGTTGTCGTCGGCGCCGATGCCGGCGCCGGCGCCGGTCTCGACCAGCACTTCATGGCCATGCGCGACATATTCGCGGACGGCGCCCGGCGTCAGGCCGACGCGGTACTCGTGGTTCTTGATTTCCTTGGGGCAGCCGACGCGCATTTTCTTCTCCTGATCCGGCCCTTTGAGGGCCGTTCCCTGTATGAAGTGAGTGAACCACGAATCGTTGCGCAGGTGTTTGCGAATGCGCTTGCGCTGACCTGCGCGTTTCGATAATCGTTGCGCGAAATATGCAGGATCTTCGAAGGAATCCCGAAAAATGCCGCTCGACAGGATTGATATCGCCATTCTGGAGACATTGCAGAAGGATGGGCGGATACCCAATGCCGCGCTTGCCGAGAAGGTCGGCCTGTCGCAGTCGGCCTGTTCGCGGCGGCTCGACAATCTGGAGAAATCCGGAACCATCCGCGGCTACCATGCCCGGCTCTCCAATGCCGCGCTCGGCCACCAGATGACGGCGATCGTGCACATATCGCTGTCGGGGCAATTCGAGAAGACGCTGTCGGATTTCGAGGCGGCGATCAAGCGTTGCCCGAACGTGCTGTCCTGCCACCTGATGTCGGGCGAATACGACTACATTCTGCGCATCGCCGCCAAGGACCTGGTCGATTATGAGCGCATCCACAAGGAATGGCTGTCGGCCATGCCGCATGTGACGAAGATCAATTCATCCTTCGCCTTGCGCGAGATCGTCGACCGGACGGCGATGGGGATGAAGCCGGAACTGGCCTAGGCTGCTAGATTTCGCCGGTCTCCATCACCACCTGGTCCATCGGGATGTCGTGCGGCTGCGGGTAGATGGTGGGGATGCGCTGCAGTTCGTAGCCGACGCCGATGACCAATGGCTTGAACGGCATGGCCGCCAGCGTGCGGTCGAAGAAGCCGCCGCCATAGCCCAGGCGGTATTGTCCTGGATCGATGCCGACGATCGGCGAAATGACGATGTCGGGCAGCACCGGATCGCCTTCGGCCGGGATCGGGATGTTCCAGACGCCTTTTTCCAGCCGGTCGCCAGGGACATAGGCGCGAAAGATCAGCGGCTGTCCCTTCTCGATGACGACGGGCAGCGCCGTGCGGCCGCCGCGCTCATTGATGGACGCCATCCATGGCCGCAGATCCGGCTCGCCGCGAAACGGCCAGTAGAGGCTGACCATGCGGCCGGCAATGTCGCCGATCATGGCGTCGAGACCTTCGGCAATGCGCTGCGACATTGCCGTGCGTGTGTCGGCGGAAACCGCCAGCCGCGCCGCGATCAGCCGCTCGCGCTCGGCCTTGCGCCAGCGCCGCACATCGGTCCAGTCGGTGAGCGGCGCGCTGAATTCCGGATCGAGTTCGTGCATGAAGCAGGGCGGCGAGGAATACTGCGCCGGAGCTTCGCCGTCACGATCGTTAGGCCATGCTTCACTCCCGTCATCCAGTCCGGTGAGGCTATACCCGGCTGAGCCGGCCGGCATGTGCATTCACGACATCGAGCGGCGAGCTCCCGGGCAGTCGGCCGCGCATTGTTGCAGTGCACAAATGTCCCTATATCGGAGCTGGTGAACTTACGCGCCCATGGGGTGAACGAGATGAACGAAGCCAGCCATCATGTCGTCGTTGTCGGCGCGGGGTTCGGCGGGCTCGAATTCACCCGCGCGCTGTCAGGTGCGCCGGTCCGCATCACCATGATCGACAAGCGCAACCACCATCTTTTCCAGCCACTGCTCTATCAGGTGGCGACCACGGCGCTGGCGACCTCGGAGGTTGCCTGGCCGATCCGCCATCTCCTGCGCAAGCGCAAGGACGTGACGACGCTGCTCGCCAATGTCAGTGGCGTCGACCGCGCCGGCAAGCGCGTGCTGCTCGACGACGGCAGCTCGGTCGCCTACGACACGCTGGTGCTCGCCACCGGCGCCCGCCACGCCTATTTCGGCCATGACGAATGGGAGCCTTTCGCGCCCGGGCTGAAGACGCTCGAGGACGCCACCACCATTCGGCGGCGCATCCTGCTGGCCTTCGAGCAGGCCGAGCGGGAAACCGATCCGGAGAAGCGCCAGGCGCTGTTGACGCTGGCGATCGTCGGCGGCGGGCCGACCGGCGTGGAACTGGCCGGCACCATTGCCGAACTCGCGCGCGACACGCTGCGCGGCGAGTTCCGCAACATCGACACGCGCCAGACGCGCGTGGTGCTGATCGAGGCCGGCGACCGCATCCTTGCCAATTTCGCGCCGGAACTTTCCGACTATGCCAGGAAGGCGCTGGAGCGGCTTGGCGTCGACGGTCGAACTCGGCCGCGCGGTGACGCGCTGCGACGCCGAGGGCGTCGTCTTCGGCGACACAGTGCTGCCGGCCCGGACAATCCTTTGGGCGGCAGGCGTTGCCGCTTCGCCGGCCGCCGAATGGCTGGGCGCGGCGGCGGACCGGGCGGGCAGGGTGATCGTCGAGCCCGACCTGACGGTGCCAGGCAGCCCGGAGATCTTCGTCATCGGCGACGCGGCGCATGTGTTGCGGCCGGATGGCGGGCCGGTGCCTGGCGTGGCGCCGGCCGCCAAGCAGGCAGGGCAGGCATGTCGCGGCGACGATCAAGGCACGGCTTGCCGGTGACAAGAGCCCGCGGCCGTTCCGCTACAAACATGACGGCGATCTGGCGACGATCGGCAAGCGCGCCGCGGCGATCGATTTCGGCTGGATCAAGCTGACCGGCTGGCCCGCCTGGTGGCTGTGGGGCATCGCCCACATCTATTTCCTGATCGGCTTTCGCAACCGGCTGGCGGTTTCGCTTAGCTGGCTATGGATTTATGCGACCGGCCAGCGCAGCGCGCGGCTGATCACGCAGGGCGACGACGACAAGGGCTGACCTTGCCAGGTGGCAAGGCGTTTCATCCGCCCGTCACCTTTTGCTGATCGACTGGATTCCACGATGGACATGACCGGATTTCGGCGCGAAGCTTTGGCTTCGGGGCAGGGCTTGTCGCATCGTCGAAACAGGAAAAAACAATGTCCCAACTGCTCCACCCCGTCTCCCGCCGCTCCCTGCTGGCGGGTGCCGCCGCAACCGGGGCGCTGATCATGCTGCATCCGTTCTCCGCCCGCGCTCAGGCCAACCAGGCACATCTCAGGATCATGGAGACCACCGACATCCATGTGAACGTGCTGCCCTACGATTACTACGCCGACAAAGCGAACGACACGATGGGCCTGTCGCGGACGGCTTCGCTGATCGACGCCGGTGCGCAAGGAAGCGACCAACTGCGATGCTGATCGACAATGGCGACCTTTTGCAGGGCAATCCGATGGGCGACTACATCGCCTATGAGAAGGGCATGCAAGGACGGCGACCTGCATCCGATCATGAAGGGCATGAACCTGCTCGGCTACGAATGCTCGACGCTCGGCAATCACGAGTTCAACTACGGCCTGTCGTTCCTGGACAAGGTGCTGGCCGGCGCCAATTTCCCGTTCGTCTGCGCCAACCTGATCCGCGGCACCGAGCTCGCCGCCAATCCGCGCGACGACAAGCTCTACCTCAAGCCCTACGTCATCCTCGACAAGAAGATCAAGGACGGGTCGGGCGCCGAGCAGCCGATCAAGATCGGCATCATCGGCTTCGTGCCGCCGCAGATCATGGTCTGGGACCTGAAGAACCTCGAAGGCAACGTCAAGACGCGCGACATCGTCGAGGCGGCCAAGGCCTGGGTGCCTGAGATCAAGGAGGCAGGGCGCCGACATCGTCATTGCGCTCTCGCATTCCGGCATCGACGTCAAGCAGGGCGACATGATGGAGAACGCTTCGTTCTTCGTCGCCGGCGTCGAGGGCATCGATGCCGTGTTCACCGGCCACCAGCATCTCGTCTTCCCCGGCAAGAAGGATTTTCAGTCGCTCGAGGCGTCGACACCGAAAAGGGCACGCTGCAGGGCAAGCCGGCCGTGATGGGCGGCTTCTGGGGCTCGCATATGGGCCTGATCGACCTTTTGCTGGAGCGCGACGGCTCGAAATGGCGGGTGGTCTCGGCGACCTCCGAGGCGCGGCCGATCTACGAGCGCGTCGACAACAAGAACAAGGCGACGGTCGGCGACGACAAGCGCATCGTCGACGCGCTGGAGGAGGATCATGAGGCGACGCTCGCCTATGTGCGCCGTCCGGTCGGCAAGACGTCGGCGCCGCTCTATTCCTATTTCGCGCTGGTCGCCGACGATCCGTCGGTGCAGATCGTCAACCAGGCGCAGAGCTGGTACCTCAAGGACATATTGAAGAGCACGCAATGGAAGGACGTGCCGCTGCTGTCGGCCGCGGCTCCCTTCAAGGCCGGCGGGCGCAGCGGCGCCGACTATTATACCGACGTGCCGGTGGGCGACATCGCCATCAAGAACGTCGCCGATCTCTATCTCTATCCGAACACCGTGCGGGCGGTCGAAATCACCGGCGCGCAGGTCAAGGAATGGCTGGAGATGTCGGCCGGCATCTTCAACCGGATCGAGGCGGGCAAAGCCGACCAGCCGCTGATCAATACCGATTTCCCGTCCTACAATTTCGACGTGATCGACGGCGTCAGCTACAAGATCGACCTGTCGCAGCCGCCGAAATACGATGCCAAGGGTGGCGTGGCGAATGCCGGCTCCAACCGCATCGTCGATCTCAGTGTTCGACGGCAAGCCAATTGATCCCGCAGCGAAATTCGTCGTTGCCACCAACAATTACCGCGCCGGCGGCGGCGGCAATTTCCCCGACATCAATGCCTCGAAGATCATCTACGAGGCGCCGGACACCAATCGCGACGTGATCGTGCGCTACATCATCAGCGAAGGCACGATCAACCCGTCGGCTGACGACAACTGGTCGTTCGCGCCGCTGGCGGGAACCAGCGTCGTGTTCGAGACCGGACCCAAGGCGAAGGATTTTATCGCCGAGGTGAAGTCGCTGAAGATCGAGCCGGCAGGCGAGGGCGAGGCGGGGTTTGCCAAATACCGCATCGCACTTTGAAGCAGCGCTCAGCCGGCGGCCAGTCTAGGGCGAGCCGGTCGCGGGAACGGTGACCCGTCCAGGGAACGCGGGCTCGACGGAATCGCCCAGCGGATCATTGGGAACGGTCAAGGGCGTCATGCATCAGGCTTTGTAGACCACCTGGCGGACGTCGATGTAGCTGGCGCGGAAGCCGGCTTCGCAATAGTGCAGGTAGAATTCCCAGAGCTTCTTGAAGCGGTCGTCGAAACCGAGCGGGACGATCTTTTCCCAGGATCCCCAGAAGCGCTGGCGCCATTCGGCGAGCGTGCGGGCATAGTCGTCCGGGAAGACGCGCTCGCGCAGATGGGCAAGGCCATGGTCTCTGCCCAGCGATTTCAGGATCGACGGCGTCGGCAGCATGCCGCCCGGAAACACGTAGCGCTGGATGAAGTCCGGGCGGGCGCGATAGGTGTCGTAGGCATCCTCGTTGATGGTGATGATCTGCAGACCCGCCGTGCCGCCGGGTCTGAGGCTGGCCTTCATCTTGGCGAAGAACACCGGCCAGTATTTTTCGCCGACCGCCTCGAACATCTCGATCGAGGCGATGCGGTCATAAGTGCCGGTCTCGTCGCGATAGTCCTGCAGCTTGATGTCGACCTTGTCGGCAAGCCCGGCCTTTTGGATGCGCGCCTTGGCGAAATCGTGCTGCTCGCGGCTGATGGTCAGGCCGGTGACGCGGCAGCCGATCTCGCGCGCGGCGAATTCGGCAAAGCCGCCCCAGCCGCAGCCGATTTCCAGCACATGGTCCTTCTTGCCGATGCCGGTGTCCTTGGCCAGCGCGCGGTATTTGGCGGCTTGCGCGCTTTCCAGATCGTTGGCGCCGGTCGCGTAGAGCGCCGACGAATAGGTCATGCTCGGGTCGAGCCATTGCTTGTAGAAGGCATTGCCGAGATCGTAATGCGCCGAAATGTTGCGCTTCGAGCCGGTGCGGGTGTTGTCGTTGAACCAGTGGCGGATGCGCTGGACGGTGTTGATCAGCCAGTTGGCGCCGCCGGCGACACGCTCGCCGATGGCCGAGTTGACCACGAACAGTTCCAGGAAACTGGTGACGTCAGGGCTTTCCCAATCGCCGTCCATGTAGGACTCGGCCAGGCCGATCGTGCCGCCGGAAAAGGCGCGGCCAGGCAGGCGCCAGTTCTTCAGCACCAGTTCGGCGTCGGGGCCGGGTGCCTTGCCGCCGACGAGCACAGCGCGGCCGTCCGGCATCCTGACCTTGAGCGAGCCGCGCGGCAGGTTCATGGCAGCCGACAACACCATGCGTGCCTTGGCCGGCAGCCCCTTGACGATCTCGGCGAAATTGAACTCGTCGAGCTTTATCGCGTCGCCGAGGGACATGCCGCCCAGGCCACCACTCTTGTGTTCGCTGCAGGTCATGTCACGCCCCTGAACTTCCGCAGAGCCGGCGCAATATTGCCGGCTCCCACCTCTCGCGGTTCCTTCGCCAGGCTTCGAACTCCGCTCCCCGATCTCGACAGCTTGCCGATTCGGCAGCGGGCGGGCTCGAATGAAAGCGCGCCCCTCAAGGGTTTTCGCGTTTCCCTGTGAATTCCCACGACAATCTTCCACTTCATCAGCGGGAACTTCAAGAGGCAAGCTGACCGGCAAGGCAGTGCCAGGCAATCGAATCCGAGGGCGCGAAAAATCCGCTGAAGAGTGTCCGTGGCGATCGGAATCGCTATGGTTGCGCCTACTCATATGCGTTAGTTTTAGCCATGCGCTATGTAATCGTCATCATCGCCTTCACCTTCTTCCTGATCTGGGACGGCCTCTACAATCAAGGCGCCTACCTCGACTATACGGTCAGGGAGATGTCGCGCATCGTGCGCTACGTCACCGGCGCGGGCTAGTTCCGTCCCGCATTCCAAAGGACCTGGCGCGACATCGTTGCCGGTTGACGCGACGGCTACGCTCGCACAAAACACCCGCGCATACCGATCAGGAGGTATTGTTGATCCGGCATATCGTTTTCTTCAGCGCCCGGCGCAAAGAGGATGTGGAAGCCGTGCGCGACGGATTGATGGCGCTGGGCAAGATCCCGCATTCCAGCCTCTTCGAAGTGACCCTCAACACCAAGGTCGATCCGCTGTCGGATGCGATCGACGTGGTCGTTTATGCAGAATTCGAAGATGATGCCGCACTCGCGGCCTACAAGGCGCATCCGCTCTACGCCGAGACGACCAGCCGGGTTAAACCATTGCGTGAATTGCGTTATTCGGCCGATGTCGTGGCGGCCTGAGCGAATTTCGGCCGCTTGAACACATGGGATGAATGGTTTCATTCCGTCTGAACGGCGGAAGTCTCGGCCGGGTCGACGCCCGGCCGCGTGCTCAGCACCAGCGCGGCGACAACCGCGATCGCCGCAACCGCCATTGCCGTAAGGACGATTCTCTTCATGGTTGTGAGCTAGGGTCGCTTCCCCGTGACTGCAAGTGTGATCAGGGACGACAACCGATGCCGAGGCTGCACAAGGTGAAGCTCTTGAACCAGTCTTGGGAATGATGCACACCGCGCCCGCATGACCAAAACGCCCGCGGCTCACCCGCTCGATCACCTTGTGCTGCCGACTGCGAGCCTCGATGTCGCGCGGGCGCGGCTTGCCTCGCTCGGCTTTGTCGTCGCGCCGACCGGCATCCATCCGTTCGGCACGGAAAATTGCTGCGTCTTCTTCGCCGACGGCACCTATCTGGAGCCGCTCGCGATCGGCAATGGACAGGCAGCGGCGAGCGCGATCGCTGAGGGCAACGTGTTCGTCGCACGCGACCGTCGCTATCGCGACAGCCTTGGCAATGAAGGGTTTACCGCCCTGGTCTTCGGAACGACCGACGCCGATGCGGATCACGCACGCTACGTCGAAGCCGGCCTGTCGGCGGGAGACGAGCTGAGCTTTTCGCGGGCCTTCACCGATGCGAGCGGAAAGAGCGATACCGCGTCCTTCAAGCTGGCCTTCGCTGCAGGCGACGCGGCCACGGAGGCGTTCCTGTTCGCCTGCGAGCGGATCAATGCGCCGAAAATCGACGGCACGGCGCTGCAGGCCCATGCCAATGGCGTCACCGGCATTGTCGAGATCGTGGCGATTAGCGACTTGCCCGCCGGGCAACGCGGATTGATTTCGATCGCCGCCGGCTCGGCGAAAAAGAATGACGATGTGTTCGAGTTGCCCAATGCAACACTGACCATTCTGCATCCTGCCACGTTTGCCACCCGCTTCGGCATTCAGGCCGGCGCGCCGTCGCATCTTCGATTTGCGGCGATCGTCTTTTCGGTCGGCAGCGCCGACACCGTGGCAAGGCTGCTTGCAGCCGGGTCTGTCGAACACGACATACGCGGCAATGAAATTGTCGTGCCGCCGGCGCCCGGGCAGGGCGCGGCCTTCATCTTTCGGGAGACCCCATGAGCAAGCCCAATTCGTCGGTAACCGTCGGCAAGGTCGTCTTCGCAAACACCGCGCCGCTGGCGCTGATCGCCGGCCCGTGCCAGCTCGAATCGCGCCAGCATGCTTTCGACATGGCAGGCGCGCTGAAGGAACTGACGCAAAAGCTCGGCATCGGGCTCGTCTACAAGACCAGCTACGACAAGGCCAACCGCACCTCGCTCGGCGGCACGCGCGGCGCCGGGCTGGATGCTGCACTGCCGGTCTTCGACGATCTGCGCAAGGAATTCTCGCTGCCGATTCTGACCGACGTCCACACCGAGGAGCAGTGCGCGATCGTCGCGCCGCATGTCGACATCCTGCAGATACCGGCCTTCCTGTCGCGGCAGACCGATCTGCTGGTCGCCGCCGCCAAGACCGGCAAGGTGGTCAACGTGAAGAAGGGCCAGTTCCTGGCGCCGTGGGACATGAAGAACGTCGTCGCCAAGGTGACCGGCTCCGGCAACGCCAATGTGCTGGTCACCGAGCGCGGCGCCTCCTTCGGCTACAACACGCTGGTCTCCGACATGCGCGCTCTGCCGATCATGGCCGAGATCGGCGCGCCGGTGATCTTCGACGCCACCCATTCGGTGCAGCAGCCGGGCGGGCAGGGCGGCTCTTCCGGCGGCGAGCGCCGCTTCGTCGAGACGCTGGCGCGCGCGGCGGTCGCGGTCGGCGTCGCCGGCGTGTTCATCGAGACGCATCAGGATCCCGACAACTCGACCTCTTCCGATGGCCCCAACATGGTGCCGCTGAAGGATCATGCCGGCACTGCTCGAAAGGCTGATGGCGTTCGACCGCGTCGCCAAGGGCTACTGCAGCGCCGACGCTTGTCGTCCGCTGCGAGCCGGTTGTAGGCTTGCCCTGCAAATGAGCGTCCTGGCAGGAGGAAGCCATGTCCGTCGCCCGCGTCACCGAGATCACGTCGTCGTCGAAGAAGAGCTTTCAGGACGCCATCGAAAAGGGAATTGCGCGCGCCGTCAAAGACCCTGAAGAACGTCGAGGGCGCCTGGATCCAGGACCAGAAGATCGTCGTCGAGGACGGCAAGATCGCCGCCTACCGGGTCAATATGAAGGTGACGTTCATCCTCGCCGAATGACCTTCCAGCCGCCGAAGAAAATCTGGAACCTTCGTCCGCGCCCCTCATTGTCAATGCATAGTGGCAGACGACAAAGAGGAGCACACCATGACAACCCAGACGGGACACACCGAAGCCATTGCCGCTTCGCGGGTCATCGGCACGTCGGTCTACAACACCGAAGGCACGCACATCGGCAGCATCGAGGACGTCATGCTCGACAAGACCTCGAATGGCATCATGTTCGCGGTCATCGGCTTTGGCGGATTTCTCGGCATCGGCGAGAAGTACCACGCCATACCTTGGGCGAGCCTCGACTATGACGAGGACAAGGGCGGCTACGTCGTGCCGTTCTCCAAGGAACAGCTGAAAGCCGCTCCGGCCTATTCGATCAACGAACTGACCGGCGCTGACGGCGAGATGGCGCGCGATGCGTCCTACGACTACTACAAGGTCAAGCCCTACTGGCACTGACCGGGCAACCCAGCCGCAAACAGAAAAGGGCCCCCGAATGATCGGGGGCCTTTTCTGCGAAGAGAACCTACTCCGCCGCGTTGAGGGTCGACAATTGTACCGCGCCCTGCGGTGGCTGCTGACTGTCGCACGACGTCAGGAACGCCGCCGCGATCAGGAACAAACTCACGATACCGCTCAACTGGGACATGGCGAAACTCCTCCTGTTTCGCCCCGCGCGGCGAGAATCATAGACCAGAAACCAGTTTGCCGCGCATGACTTATGATGACAGAAATTTGCGCTTCGTGAATCGACGCAGCGGCACTATTTGCGAGCCGCCCGATTGCCTTTTGCAGCGCTTTGGCTAAGAGGGGCGCGACGCTTCAATCGATCAATCGGGGACATCGCAAATGACCGCCATCATCGACATTGTCGGGCGTGAAATCCTGGACAGCCGTGGAAATCCGACCGTCGAGGTCGACGTCGTGCTGGAAGACGGCTCGATGGGCCGCGCCGCGGTGCCGTCGGGCGCCTCGACCGGCGCGCATGAAGCCGTCGAACTGCGCGACGGCGGCGCCCCGCTATCTCGGCAAGGGCGTGCTCAAGGCGGTCGAGGCCGTCAATGGCGAACTGTTCGAGGCGATCGGCGGCATGGAAGCCGAGAACCAGATCCATATCGACCAGACCATGATCGAGCTCGACGGCACGCCCAACAAGAGCCGGCTCGGCGCCAACGCCATCCTCGGCGTGTCGCTGGCGGTCGCCAAGGCTGCCGCCGAAGCGGCCGGCCTGCCGCTCTACCGCTATGTCGGCGGCGCCAAGGCGCATGTGCTGCCGGTGCCGATGATGAACATCATCAATGGCGGCGCGCATGCCGACAACCCGATCGACTTCCAGGAATTCATGATCCTGCCGATCGGCGCGCCGACGCTGCGCGATGGCGTGCGCTGGGGCTCGGAGATCTTCCACACGCTGCGCAAGAAGCTGAAGGATGCCGGCCACAACACCAATGTCGGCGACGAGGGCGGCTTCGCTCCGAACCTGAAGAGCGCGCCGGTCGGCGCTCGATTTCATCATGGAATCGATCGAGAAGGCCGGCTTCAAGCCGGGCGAGGAGTGGCGCTCGGCCTCGACTGCGCGGCGACCGAATTCTTCAAGGACGGCAACTACGTCTATGAAGGCGAGAAGAAGACCCGCGATCCCAAGGCGCAGGCCAAGTACCTGGCCAAGCTCGCCGCCGACTATCCGATCATCTCGATCGAGGACGGCCTGGCCGAGGACGACTGGGAAGGCTGGAAGATACCTGACCGACCTGATCGGCAAGAAGACGCAGCTGGTCGGCGACGATCTGTTCGTCACCAACACGGCGCGGCTGCGCGACGGCATCCGCATGGGCGTCGCCAATTCGATCCTGGTCAAGGTCAACCAGATCGGCTCGCTGACCGAGACGCTCGACGCGGTCGAGACCGCGCACAAGGCCGGCTACACCGCCGTCATGTCGCACCGCTCGGGCGAAACCGAGGATTCGACCATCGCCGACCTCGCCGTCGCCACCAATTGCGGGCAGATCAAGACCGGCTCGCTGTCGCGCTCCGACCGCATGGCCAAGTACAACCAGCTGATCCGCATCGAGGAAGAACTCGGCAAGCAGGCGCGCTATGCCGGCAAGTCGATCGTGAAAAGCTGATCCGGCCATATCCAGTAACGAAAAGGGCGGGAGCATTCCCGCCCTTTTGTTTTTCGCCGCTGCCGAATCCGGCCGTCCGTAACCGTCCATTAAGCACAATCGGCGAGAAAGAGGCGTTGAGAGGACGAGCGCCATGTGGACACGCCAGCACAAGCAGAGAAACACCGGCCGGCTGATCATTCCCTCGCTCTGCGTGCTGTTCCTGGCCTATTTCGGCTTCCACGCCTATCATGGCGAATTCGGCATCTACTCCAAGTACCAGCTCGAGGCCCAGGCGGTCGATCTGCAGGGCAAGCTCGACGCCATCAAGGCGCGCCGGGTCGATCTGGAGCGCCGTGTCCAGCTGATGCATGAAGGCACGCTGGAGAAGGACATGCTTGACGAGCAGGCGCGCAGGGCGCTCAATGTGTCCCAGGCCGACGAAATCACCATCATGCTGCCGGCTTCAGCTAAATAACTGAATTTCAGTTAATCGTTGATATTTCCAATGATTTTAATCGCTTAGACGCATGACAGCCATGCATTTTTCTGCATGGCGAAACGCTTTCCCGCGTGTTAGCCTTGCTCAAATCGGTGGGGAGAACTGATCTCCCTCAGAGCAGATTTCATCTTGCTCTAATGTCCGCAAAGAGACGCCAACAGGGAGTGATGCATGGCCACCGCCGCCAAAAAAGCGCCTGCCAAATCCAAACGAATCGAAATCATCGGGACTTTCCGCCCCCAAGCCAGCCGATTTCACCAAGGACGAGGAGCTTGCCGCCTACCGGCACATGCTGCTCATCCGCCGCTTCGAGGAAAAGGCCGGCCAGCTCTACGGCATGGGCTTCATCGGCGGCTTCTGCCATCTCTATATCGGCCAGGAAGCGGTCGTCACCGGCATGAAGATGGCGCTGATCGACGGCGACCAGATGATCACCGCCTATCGCGATCACGGCCACATGCTGGCGATGGAGCTGTCGCCGCGCGGCGTCATGGCCGAGCTGACCGGGCGCCGCGGCGGCCTGTCGAAGGGCAAGGGCGGCTCCATGCACATGTTCTCCAAGGAGAAGCATTTCTATGGCGGCCACGGCATTGTCGGCGCGCAGGTGTCGCTGGGCACCGGGCTCGCCTTCGCCAACCGCTATCGCGAGCAACAAGAACGTGTCGCTGACCTATTTCGGCGACGGTGCGGCCAACCAGGGCCAGGTCTATGAAAGCTTCAACATGGCCTCGCTGTGGAAGCTGCCGGTGATCTACATCATCGAGAACAACCGCTACGCCATGGGCACCTCGGTGTCGCGCTCGTCGGCCGAGACCGATTTCTCGCATCGCGGCGCCTCGTTCAAGATTCCCGGCATCCAGGTCGACGGCATGGATGTGCGCGCGGTGAAGGCCGCTGCCGATCGTCGCCACCGAATGGTGCCGTTCCGGCAACGGGCCGACTCATCCTCGAAATGCAGACCTATCGCTATCGCGGCCACTCGATGTCCGATCCGGCGAAGTACCGCTCCAAGGAAGAAGTGCAGAAGATGCGCTCCGAGCATGACCCGATCGAGCAGGTCAAGGCGCGGCTGATCGACAAGAAGTGGGCAAGCGAGGACGAGCTCAAGGCCATCGACAAGGAGGTCCGCGACATCGTCGCCGACGCCGCCGAATTTGCCCAGAACGACGCAGAGCCGGATCCGTCCGAGCTCTGGACCGACATCGTACTGTAAGGGAGGGCAAGGACATGCCGATCGAAATTCTCATGCCCGCTCTCTCGCCGACCATGGAAGAGGGCAATCTTTCCAAGTGGTTGAAGAACGAAGGCGACAAGGTTGTCGCCGGCGACGTCATCGCCGAGATCGAGACCGACAAGGCGACGATGGAAGTCGAGGCCGTCGATGAAGGCACGATTGCCAAGATCGTGGTTCCTGCCGGCACCGAAGGCGTCAAGGTCAACGCGGTGATCGCCGTGCTTGCGGTCGACGGCGAAGATGTCGACAAGGCCGGCGAAGGCATCGGCGAGGAGCCTGCCAAGGCTGAAGCAGCCGGCGCCAGCGCCTGCGGCGGCCAAGAGCGAGGCCGCAGCACCTGTCGCGGCGGCGCCGAAGACCGAAGTCGCCGCCGATCCGGACATTCCGGCCGGCACCGAGATGGTCTCGACCACGGTGCGCGAAGCGCTGCGCGACGCCATGGCCGAGGAAATGCGCCGCGACGGCGATGTCTTCGTCATGGGCGAGGAGGTCGCCGAGTACCAGGGCGCCTACAAGATCACGCAAGGGCTGCTGCAGGAGTTCGGGCCGCGCCGCGTCGTCGATACGCCGATCACCGAGCACGGCTTTGCCGGCGTCGGCGTCGGTGCGGCGATGGCCGGGCTGAAGCCGATCGTCGAGTTCATGACCTTCAACTTCGCCATGCAGGCGATCGACCAGATCATCAACTCCGCCGCCAAGACGCTCTATATGTCCGGCGGCCAGATGGGCGCGCCGATCGTCTTCCGCGGACCGAACGGTGCGGCTGCCCGCGTCGCCGCCCAGCACTCGCAGTGCTATGCCGCCTGGTACAGCCACATTCCGGGCCTCAAGGTGGTGATGCCGTACACGGCCGCCGACGCCAAGGGCCTGCTCAAGGCGGCGATCCGCGATCCGAACCCGGTCATCTTCCTCGAAAACGAAATCCTCTACGGCCAGTCCTTCGACGTGCCGAAGCTCGACGATTTCGTGCTGCCGATCGGCAAGGCGCGCATCCACAAGCAGCGGCAAGGACGTCACCATCGTCTCGTTCGGCATCGGCATGACCTATGCGATCAAGGCGGAGGCCGAGTTGCGCGGCATGGGCATCGATGCCGAGATCATCGATCTCAGGACGATCCGGCCGCTCGATTTCGACACCATCATCGCTTCGGTGAAGAAGACCAACCGCCTGATCGTGGTCGAGGAAGGTTTCCCGCAGAGCTCGGTCGGCGACCACATCGCCAACCAGGTGTCGCAGCGCGCCTTCGACTTCCTCGACGCGCCGGTCATCACCATCGCCGGCAAGGACGTGCCGATGCCCTATGCGGCGAACCTCGAAAAGCTGGCATTGCCGAATGTCGGCGAGGTCGTCGAGGCGGTCAAAGCCGTCACGTATCGCTGAGCCGGGCGGGAGGAAAAAATGCCAATCAACATCACCATGCCGGCGCTCTCGCCCACGATGGAAGAGGGCAATCTTTCCAAGTGGCTCGTCAAGGAAGGCGACAAGGTTTCGCCGGGCGACGTGATCGCCGAGATCGAGACCGACAAGGCGACGATGGAAGTCGAGGCCGTCGATGAGGGCACGGTCGCCAAGCTGGTCGTTCCGGCCGGCACCGAAGGCGTCAAGGTCAATGCGCTGATCGCCGTGCTCGCGGCTGAAGGCGAGGACGCGGGAGCTGCTGCCAAGAGTGGCGGAGCTGCCGCGCCAGCCAAGGCTGAGGCACCCAAGGCTGAAGCTGCCAAGGCCGAGGCACCGAAGCCGGAACCCGCTGCAGCGCCGGCGCCCAAGGCGGAAGCGGCGCCGGTTGCCAATGGCCACGCGGCTGGCGAGCGTACCTTCGCTTCGCCGCTGGCCCGCCGCATCGCCAAGGACGCCGGCGTCGATGTCTCGGCGGTGACGGGCACCGGCCCGCATGGCCGCGTCGTCAAGGCCGATGTCGAGGCGGCGATTGCCGGTGGTGGCGCCAAGGCGGCGCCGGCCGCGAAGGCGGCGCCCGCCGGCGCTCCGGCAACTGCCCCTGCTGCTGCGCCCAAGGCGATGTCGGACGATCAGGTGCTAAAACTGTTCGCGGAAGGCTCCTACGAGCTCGTCCCGCACGACAATATGCGCAAGACCATTGCGCGGCGGCTGGTCGAGGCCAAGAGCACCATCCCGCATTTCTACCTGACGCTCGACTGCGAGCTCGATGCGCTCTTGGCGCTGCGCACGCAGCTCAATGCGGCGGCACCGGTGAAGAAGACCGACAAGGGCGAGGCGCCCGCCTACAAGCTCTCGGTCAACGACATGGTGATCAAGGCGATGGCCATGGCGCTGATGGCGGTGCCGGACGCCAACGCCTCGTGGACCGACAGCGCCATGGTCAAGCACAAGCACGCCGATGTCGGCGTCGCCGTGTCGATCCCCGGCGGCCTGATCACGCCGATCATCCGCCATGCCGACGAAAAGACGCTGTCCACCATCTCCAACGAGATGAAGGACCTGGCCAGCCGCGCCCGCAGCCGCAAGCTGAAGCCGGAAGAGTATCAGGGCGGCACGACGGCGGTGTCCAATCTCGGCATGTTCGGCGTCAAGGACTTTGCCGCCGTCATCAACCCGCCGCATGCGACGATCCTGGCGGTCGGCGCCGGCGAGGAGCGGGCGGTGGTCAAGAACGGCGAGATCAAGATCGCCACCGTCATGTCGGTGACGCTGTCGACCGATCACCGCGCCGTCGACGGCGCGCTCGGCGCCGAACTGCTCGGCGCCTTCAAGCGCATGATCGAAAATCCGATGGGCATGCTGGTCTAGGAAAGGAAAAGGCGGTGCGGAAATTCTTCACCAGCCTTTTCGCCTTCATCCTTTCCGGTCTGGCTGGCGGGTTGGTCGTGCAGGAACTGGCCGTCCTCACCGGCGCGACGGAAGAGTACATACTGGTCTTCGCTGCGACGGCCCTGATCGTCATCGTCGTGACCGTCATCTTCTTTCTGGTCCAGTTCCGCGCCGAGCCGGTTCGAGCGGTCGACCGGATGTTGTGGTGGCTGCTCGCGGTTTTCGCACTGACGCTGGTGGCTCTCGCCGGCTGGACGTTTTCCGTGCCGGCCGAGAACCGTGCGACCGCAAGCGATCTTTCCATCGTTGCCGGGCTGATCCTGCCCGGCGTCGTGGCGATCATCGTGCAATGGCTGTTCGTGCGCTGGCGCCTCAAAGGCTCGGCGGCAGGGTTCGGCAGGGGTGGGACAAGCGCATGAAGACAATTCTCTGCTATGGCGATTCGCTGACCTGGGGTTATGACGCCGCCAGCCTCGGCCGCCATGCGCTGGAAGACCGCTGGCCGAGCGTGCTGCGCGCGACATTGGGCGGGAACATCGAGGTCATCGCCGACGGCCTGAACGGCCGCACCACGGCCTTCGACGACCACCTGGCCGGCGCCGATCGCAACGGTGCCAGGCTGTTGCCGACGGTCCTGATGACGCATGCGCCGCTCGACCTGATCATCATCATGCTCGGCGCCAACGACATGAAGCCGTGGATCCACGGCAATCCGGTGGCGGCCAAGCAAGGCATGCAGCGGCTGATCGATATCGTGCGCGGCCACGACTACCCGTTCGACTGGCCGGCGCCGCAGATCCTGCTCGTCGCGCCGCCGGCGGTCAGCCGCACCGACAATGCCGAGTTCAAGGAAATGTTTGCCGGCGGCGACGAAGCGTCAAAGCGGCTGGCGCCGCAATATTCCGCACTTGCCGACGAGGCCGGCTGCGGCTTTTTCGATGCCGGAACGGTGGCGACGACCACGCCGCTCGACGGCGTCCATCTCGATGCCGAAAACACGCGAAATATCGGCAAGGCGCTGGCGCCGCTGGTGCGCGTGATGCTGGAACTCTAGAGAAATCAGGGAGAAAACCCGTGGCTGAATCCTACGACGTCATCATCATCGGCTCCGGCCCCGGCGGCTATGTCACGGCGGTGCGGTCCGCGCAGCTCGGCTTCAAGACGGCGATCGTCGAGCGCGAGCATCTCGGCGGCATCTGCTCGAACTGGGGCTGCATTCCGACCAAGGCGCTGCTGCGCTCGGCCGAGATCATGCACTATTCGGATCATCTCAAGGACTATGGGCTGAAGCTCGATGGCGGCAAGGTCAGCGCCGATACGGCCGCCGTCGTCGACCGTTCGCGCAAGGTCTCGCTCAGGCTCAATGGCGGCGTCGCCTTCCTGATGAAGAAGAACAAGGTCGACGTCATCTGGGGCGAGGCGAAGCTGTCGAAGCCAGGTGAGATCGTGGTGTCCAAGACGGCCAAGAAGCCGATGGAGCCGCAGCCGCCGGCGCCGAAGGGCGTCAAGGGCGAGGGCACCTATACCGCCAAGCACATCATCCTGGCGACCGGCGCCCGGCCGCGTGCGCTGCCCGGCATCGAGCCGGACGGCAAGCTGATCTGGACCTATTTCGAGGCGATGGTGCCGAAGGAGATGCCGAAGTCGCTGCTGGTGATGGGCTCCGGCGCCATCGGCATCGAGTTCGCCTCCTTCTACCGCACCATGGGCGCCGAGGTGACCGTGGTCGAGCTGTTGCCGGCGGTGATGCCGGTCGAGGACGCCGAGGTCTCGAAATTCGCGCAGAAGCAGTTCGAGAAGCAAGGCATGAAGATCATCCTCGAAGCCAAGGTGACCAAGGTCGAGAAGAGCAGCCAACTCGGTCACCGCGCATGTCGAGATGAAGGACGGCAAGGTCGAGAAGATCACCGCCGACCGCATGATCTCGGCCGTCGGCGTGCAAGGCAATATCGAGAATCTCGGCCTCGAGACGCTCGGCGTGAAGACGGACCGCGGCTGCGTCGTCGTCGACGGCTACGGCAAGACCAACGTGCCTGGCATCTACGCCATCGGCGATGTCGCCGGACCGCCGATGCTTGCCCACAAGGCCGAGCATGAAGGCGTGGTCTGCATCGAGAAGATCGCCAATTTCCCCGGCGTGCATGCCACCGACAAGCTGAAGATCCCGGGCTGCACCTACTGCAACCCGCAGGTCGCCTCGGTCGGCCTGACCGAAGCCAAGGCGAAGGCCGAAGGCAAGGACATCCGCGTCGGCCGCTTCCAGTTCGGCGCCAACGGCAAGGCGATCGCGCTCGGCGAGGACCAGGGTTTCATCAAGACCATCTTCGACAAGAAGACCGGCCAGCTGCTCGGCGCGCATATGGTCGGCGCCGAAGTGACCGAACTGATCCAGGGTTTTGTCGTGGCGATGAATCTCGAGACCACCGAGGAAGAACTGATGCACACCATCTTCCCGCATCCGACCCTGTCGGAGATGATGAAGGAGAGCGTGCTCGACGCCTATGGCCGGGCGCTCAACGCATGATAAATTGGCCGTGCGGGACTCACGCGCAATGCTCGGAGGAACGCTGACGGCAAGGCAGTTCGTTTGCGGATGCATTTTCACCATCATACGGAGGAGTGGGCATATGGACGTGAATGGCGTGGGCTGGATTGCAGCCATCATCATCGGAGGTCTGGCCGGTTGGCTGGCCGAGATGGTGATGAAGAGCAACACCGGCATCTTCATGAACATCATTATGGGCATCGTCGGCGCGGTGGTGCTGAACGCAATCCTCAGAGCCCTCAACATGGAGCCCTTCGGCGTCGGCTGGTTCGCCTATCTGATCACCGGCTTCATCGGTGCCTGCCTGCTGATCTTTGTGGGACGGCTGGTACGCCGTTAGCCGGCATCGATATCTGCTATGCGAAAAAGGCCTGTGCCGGCATGCGCCGGCATGGCCTTTTTCTTTGCGCCGAAAAGCCTTAGATGACGTTGGAACGCGGGCGCCGGACAGGCGGCTCGCCAATGAACCAGGTTTGAGATGGTCACTGTTCTCGACACGATCGCCAATGCGCCGCGCCTGCGGCACCCCGAAAAGGCGCACAAGCCCGACCAGGAAGTGCTGCGCAAGCCCGACTGGATCCGCGTCAAGGCGCCGGTCTCGAAGGGCTATGCCGAGACGCGCGAGATCGTGAAGTCGCACAAGCTGGTGACGGTGTGCGAGGAGGCCGGCTGCCCGAACATCGGCGAGTGCTGGGAGAAGAAGCACGCCACCTTCATGATCATGGGCGAGATCTGCACGCGCGCCTGCGCCTTCTGCAATGTCGCCACCGGCATTCCGACCGCGCTCGATCCCGATGAGCCGGCGCGCGTCGCGCATGCCGTCAAGCAGATGGGCCTGAGCCACGTCGTCATCACCTCGGTCGACCGCGACGATCTCGCCGATGGCGGTGCGCAGCATTTCGCCGAGGTCATCCGCGCGATCCGGGCGGCGACGCCATCGACGACGATCGAGATCCTGACGCCGGACTTCCTGCGCAAGGATGGCGCGCTGGAGATCGTCGTGGCGGCCAAGCCCGATGTGTTCAACCACAATCTCGAGACCGTGCCGTCGAACTATCTGACGGTGCGTCCGGGTGCGCGCTATTTCCACTCGATCCGGCTGCTGCAGCGGGTGAAGGAGCTCGACCCGTCGATCTTCACCAAGTCCGGCATCATGGTGGGCCTGGGCGAAGAGCGGAACGAGATCCTGCAGCTGATGGACGATCTGCGCTCGGCCAATGTCGACTTCATGACCATCGGCCAGTATCTGCAGCCGTCGAAGAAGCATCATCCGGTCATCCGCTTCGTCACGCCGGAGGAGTTCAACATCCTTCGAGACGATCGGCAGGACCAAGGGTTTCCTGCTTGGTGGCGTCGAGCCCGCTGACGCGTTCCTCGCACCATGCCGGCGATGATTTCGCCAGGCTGCGGGCGGCGCGCGAGGCGCAGCTCAAAAAAGCCGGTTAATCCTCTGCTTTAATGCCGAAATTCGAAGCCACACGCCGCGTTGCCCATACGCCGGAAGCAGATGTTCGCGCTGGTCGCGGATGTCGAGACCTATCCGCAGTTCCTGCCGCTCTGCGAAGCGCTGACGGTGCGCTCACGCAAGGAGCGCGATGGCCGCACCATCCTCGTCGCCGATATGAGCATCGGCTACAAGGCGATCCGCGAGACTTTCACCACGCAGGTTCTGCTCAAGCCCGACGAGAACACAATCGACGTCAAATACATCGACGGCCCGTTCAAATATCTGAGCAACGTATGGCGCTTCGACCCAGCCGCTGGCGGATGCGAAGTCCACTTCTTCATCGACTACGAGTTTAAGAGCCGCATTCTCGGCGCGCTGATGGGGACAATGTTCGATCGCGCCTTCCGCATGTTTTCCGAAGCCTTCGAGAAGCGCGCCGACGTCATCTATGGCGTAAAGCCGACCTAATTTGCGCCAAGCGCGCGCAGGCCGAGTTGCAGCGCGTGCCTGCACCGTCTCGTGACGGATGAATTCGCGGCCCTTGTGGCCGAATAGCTGGCGCTCGGCGACAACCGGCTGGCCGGCGAGCGCAACGCCGAACCAGACGAGACCGACCGGCTTGTCAGCCGAACCGCCGCCTGGACCGGCAATGCCGGTAACGGCAAGAGAAAAGCTCGCGCGCGAATGGGCCAGCGCGCCGGCCGCCATCTCCAGCACCGTTTCGCGCGAGACAGCACCATGCGCATCAAGCGTTTCGGCAGAGACGCCGAGCATCTCCATCTTGGCGTCGTTGGAATAGGTGATGAAGCCACGGTCGACCACGGCGGAGGAGCCGGCAATGTCCGTGAGCGCGGCAATGATCATGCCGCCGGTGCAGCTTTCAGCCGTCGCCAGCATGATGCCGCGTTGCTGGCAGGCCAGGAGCAGGGCATTTGCGAGCTCGGCGTTGCTCATGCCGGGACTTCGCCCGGAAACACGACGCTGGCAGTGGCGATCGCCGCTATGCCTTCCTCGCGGCCGACAAAGCCGAGCTTCTCGTTGGTCGTCGCCTTGATCGAGATGCGGTCCGACGGAAATGCCCAGCATCGAAGCAAGGGCTGCCGTCATCGCCTCGCGATGCGGGCCGACGCGCGGCGCCTCGCAGATCAGCGTGATGTCGGCATTGGCGATGCGTCCGCCGCGCTCGCGCACCAGCTTCGCCGCATGTTCGACGAAGATGCGCGAGGCAGCACCCTTCCATTGCGGATCGGAAGGCGGGAAATGCGTGCCGATGTCGCCGGCGCCGCAGGTGGCGAGCAGCGCATCGGTCAGGGCATGAAGGCCGACATCGGCATCCGAATGGCCGGCCAGCTTTTTGTCGTGCGGAATGGCGACGCCGCAGAGCGTGACGTGGTCGCCGGGCTCGAAGGCGTGGACGTCATAGCCATTGCCGGTGCGGATGTCCGGAAAGCGCTGACGTTCGCCGGAGAGCCGCTGGTCAGCCATGGCGATGTCCCTTGCCCAGGTGAGCTTCACATTGTCCGGCGAGCCCGGGACGATTTTCACCGGAATATGCGCCCATTCGGCGATCGAGGCATCGTCGGTGAAATCCGCCTTGCCCAGGTGATGCGCCTTTTCATGCGCCGCCAGGATTGGCCAGAACGGAAATCCTTGCGGCGTCTGGGCGGCGTGAAGCCCGTTCCTCGACACGGTCTCTTCGATCATGCCGGCGGCCGACTCGCGTTTCAGCGTGTCGGCGACGGGGAGTGTTGGCAGCGCCCCCTGGCGTTCGCCGATCGCCGTCGATCGTGCGTTCGATCAAGCCGCCGTCGACGAAGGGACGCACCGCGTCATGGATCAGGACCCGGCCCGGCGCGTGGTCCCGCAAGGCGAGCAGCCCAAGCCGTACCGAGGCCTGGCGCGAATCGCCGCCCGTAATGGTGATGACCCGGTCGGCATTGGCGCCGGCCGCCCTACGGAAGAGATCGCGGTCGTCGGCATGGATGGCGACGACGACCTGCCCAACTCTCGGATGCGCCAGGAACGTGTCCAGCGTGCGTGCTATGACGGCGCGGCCGCCGATGCTCTGATACTGCTTCGGCCCATCGACCTGTCCGGCCCGCGCGCCGCGACCGGCAGCGACGATCACCACCGCGACTCTGTCCCGAAACTTGATTTTCACTTGCGTTCGTCATGCCGATTGGTCCTAGCGTACGATCCCGAAAAGTGTAATCGGTTTTCGGAAAAGATCGTGCGCCAATGATGAAGTTCCAAAGCGTCCTTTGCGCGTCCAAGGACGCGCGGCGCTTTTGGTCGCGGCCAAAGCCGAAGGCCAGCATTTTCCCAAATGCGCCTTAATGTGGCGTCATTCCGCGTTGCACATTGTCGCCGTTCTGGCTAGAGAATGTGCAGCAATCGAACATGCTTGGTTTTTGTGCATGCCTGAATTGACCAAATTGACTGTGCCGCTCGACGTCGGCGGCGTGACGATCCGCAATCGCGTCTTTCTCGCGCCGATGTCCGGGATAACCGACGAGCCGTTCCGGCAGCGCGCCCATGCGCATGGCGCCGGGCTGGTCGTGTCGGAAATGGTGGCGAGCGGCGAACTGGCCAAGGGCAGGGCCGGCTGCGACCTGCGCATCCGCCATTCCGGACTGCCGGTGCATATGGTGCAGCTTGCCGGCCGCGAGGCGGTCCACATGGCCGAAGGCGCGCGCATCGCCGCGGGCGAGGGCGCCGACATCATCGACATCAACATGGGCTGCCCGGCCAAGAAGGTGACCGGCGGCTATGCCGGTTCGGCGCTGATGCGCGATCTCGACCACGCGCTGACGCTGATCGAGGCGGTGGTCGGCGCGGTCGAAGTGCCGGTCACGGTCAAGATGCGGCTCGGCTGGGACGAGGGCGCGCTGAACGCGCCGATGCTGGCGCGCCGCGCCGAGCAGGCCGGCGTGCGCATGGTGACCGTACATGGCCGCACGCGCTGCCAGTTCTATCAAGGCAAGGCCGACTGGCGCGCCATCGCCCGGGTCAAGGAGGCGGTGTCGATCCCGGTCGTCGCCAATGGCGATGTCGGTTCGGCCGGCGGAGGCGGCCGAAATCCTCGAGCAGTCCGGCGCCGATGCGGTGATGGTCGGCCGCGCGCATTATGGCGCGCCGTGGACTGCCGGCAGCATCGCGGCGGCAGGCTGCGGGCGGGCACGCGCCGGCGTGCCGCAAAGCCCGCGGGCCATGGCCGACTACATCGTCGCCCATTATGAGGACATGCTGACGCTCTACGGCGTCGAAAGCGGGCTGCGCCAGGCGCGCAAGCATCTCGGCTGGTATCTCGACCGCCATGCCGCCGGCGTCGGTCTGCGACCAGCGCAAGGCCATTCTGACGTCGTTCGAGCCAGCCAGCGTCATTGCCGTACTGCGCGACGCGTTCTCGACCGCCGCCGCAGCCTGTGACCCTGCGGAGTGCTGCATGAACAGCCAGTGTTGCGCAGGGCACCGACATGGCGGATGCCGCCCAGATCGTGCTCAACACCATTCGCCGCCCGGTGATCATGGTCGATGCGCGAAGGCTTCATCACCTACGCCAATGCCGATGCCGAGGATTTCTTCCGCTCCAGCGCCACCATGCTGGCCCGCAACACGCTGTCCAAGCTGGTGCCGTTCGGCAGCCCGCTGCTGACGCTGGTCGACCAGGTGCGCGAGCGCCGCGCGCCGGTCAACGAGTACCGCGTCGACGTTTCGTCGCCGCGCCTCGGCATCGAGAAGGTCGTCGACCTCTATGTCGCGCCGGTGCCGGAATTTCCGGGCTCGGTCGTGGTGATGTTCCAGGAACGCTCGATGGCCGACAAGATCGACCGGCAGATGACGCATCGCGGCGCGGCGCGCTCGGTCACCGGCCTTGCCGCCATGCTGGCGCATGAGATCAAGAACCCGCTGTCGGGCATTCGCGGCGCGGCCCAATTGCTCGAACTCTCGGCCTCCGACGAGGATCGCGCGCTGACCCGGCTGATCACCGACGAGACCGACCGCATCGTCTCGCTGGTCGACCGCATGGAGGTGTTTTCCGACGAGCGGCCGATCGACCGCTATCCCGTCAACATCCATGTCGTGCTCGACCATGTGAAGGCGATCGCCAAGAACGGTTTTGCCAAGCAGGATCAAGATCTTGGAGGATTATGATCCATCATTGCCTCCGGTTTTCGCCAACCGCGACCAGCTGATCCAGGTGTTCCTCAACCTGGTCAAGAACGCCGCCGAGGCGATCGGCAGCGACCCGCAGGGCGAGATCGTGCTGTCGACCGCGTTCCGGCCGGGCATTCGCGTTTCCGTGCCAGGAACGCAGGACCGCGTCTCGCTGCCGCTGGAATTCTGCGTGCGCGACAATGGGCCGGGCGTCTCGGAAGACATCCTGCCGATCCTGTTCGATCCCTTCATCACCACCAAGCCGAACGGCTCGGGCCTCGGCCTGGCGCTGGTGGCGAAGATCGTCGGCGAGCATGGCGGCATCATCGAATGCAATTCGACGCCGCGCGGCAACCACATTCCGCATCCTGATGCCGGCCTGGAAGGAAACCCCGTTCGACACGCGACGATGACGGCGAAGGAGACCGCAAATGACCGTTCGCGGCAATATTCTCGTCGCCGACGACGATGCGGCCATCCGCACCGTCCTCAACCAGGCGCTGTCGCGCGTCGGCCATGAGGTGCGGGTGACCTCCAACGCCTCGACGCTGTGGCGCTGGGTGGCGGCGGGCGAGGGCGATCTGGTCATCACCGATGTGGTGATGCCGGACGAGAACGCCTTCGACATGCTGCCGCGCATCAAGAAGGCGCGGCCGGAGCTGCCGGTCATCGTCATGAGCGCGCAAAACACCTTCATGACGGCGATCCGCGCCTCCGAAACCGGCGCTTATGAGTATCTGCCGAAGCCGTTCGACCTGACCGAACTGCTCAGCATCGTCAACCGGGCGCTGTCCGAGCCGAGGCGGCCGAAGATCGACGCGCGCGCCGGAAGAGCAGCCGGACACGATGCCGCTGGTCGGCCGCTCGGCGGCCATGCAGGACATCTACCGCATGCTGGCGCGCATGATGCAGACCGACCTGACGGTGATGATCTCAGGCGAGTCCGGCACCGGCAAGGAACTGGTGGCGCGGGCGCTGCACGAATATGGCCGCCGCCGCGGCGGGCCGTTCGTCGCCATCAACATGGCGGCGATCCCGCGCGACCTGATCGAATCGGAACTGTTCGGCCACGAGAAGGGCGCCTTCACCGGCGCGCAGAACCGCTCCACCGGCCGCTTCGAGCAGGCGGAAGGCGGCACGCTGTTCCTCGACGAGATCGGCGACATGCCGATGGAGGCGCAGACGCGGCTGCTGCGCGTGCTGCAGCAGGGCGAATACACCACGGTCGGCGGGCGCACGCCGATCAAGACCGACGTGCGCATCGTCGCCGCCACCAACAAGGATCTGCGCACGCTGATCAACCAGGGGCTTGTTCCGCGAGGATCTGTTCTATCGCCTGAACGTCGTGCCGCTGCGGCTGCCGGCGCTTGCGCGAGCGCTCGGAAGACATTCCCGATCTGGTGCGGCATTTCTTCAAGCTCGGCGCCAGCGAAGGCCTGCAGACCAAGCGCATCTCGACCGGCGGCATCGAATTGATGAAGCGCTATCCCTGGCCGGGCAATGTGCGCGAGCTGGAAAACCTGGTGCGCCGGCTTGCCGCGCTCTATTCGCAGGACGAGATATCCGCCGAGATCATCGAAGCCGAGCTGAAGACCGGCGAGCGGCCGGTCGTTCCGGGCGGCGGCAATCTCATTCCGGACGATCTGTCGATCGGCCAGGCGGTGGAGCATTTCCTGCAGCGCTATTTCGCCTCGTTCGCCGGCGAATTGCCGCCGGCCGGTCTCTACCAGCGCATCCTGTCCGAGGTCGAATATCCGCTGGTTCTGGCCTCGATGACGGCAACGCGCGGCAACCAGATCAAGGCCGCCGAACTGCTGGGCCTCAACCGCAACACGCTGCGCAAGAAGATTCGCGAACTCGGCGTCAACGTCTACAAATCCTCCAGACAGGTCTAGGTGCTTGGTCCCGGTGGCGGGTGGCCGTCGTCGCGCACTTTTGTTGCCCGCTCGGTCGTGGGCGGAACGCTTATCCTTGTGCATGCAGTTGGTTCAAAGATGATCCCGGAGAGTATCGGCGATCATCACATCAAGGCTGTTGGCCTTCACGCCGAGCAGATGCTCAGTGTCGGATGAGTTGACCAGCAACGGACGATCGAAGAGATAGCGCATTTCCACGAGCTCATGCATGCCCAGGGCTTCCATCTCGGAGATGGAATAGGAGCGCATATCCGAAACATCTCTTCCGAGCATTGCTGCGGTTCTCTGGATGAGCTCACGGGGTGAGGCGTATTGCGAAGGCACGTGAAACGCCCGTCCCCATTCACCAGTGTAGCGGGCTGACGCGACAAGTGTCCGGGCGACATCCTTGGTGAAAGCCCAGGCGTGATTGGCATCGAGGTTTCCCGTGAACGCGACGGATTTTCCCTCAACGAGAGATGGCAGCACGACAAGCGAGAAGTAGCTGATCGCGCGGTATCCCAGGTAGTCGCTGGAACGCACCTCGATGACCGGCACATTGGCGCGAAGTGCCCGTTGCCACATTACCGTGCGGACCGTACCTTTCCTCGATGTCGGGTCGAGAGGCAGGTCCGGGTGAAGTGGGCTATCGGCGTTCTCCCCATAGCCATAGAGATTTCCGAGCAGGATGATCTTCGCACCAACAGCTTCAGCTGCGCGCACCGTACCGTCGATGATTGGAAAGAAGTCGGTCGGCCACCGGTGGTAGGGCGCCATGGCGCACATGAAGATTGCATCGGCGCCCTGGCCGATACGCGAGAGTTGGGCGGCATCCGTCGCGTCCGCTTGCACCGCACGGACGCCGGCCAAACCGACAGAATCCACGCTTCTGCTTGTCAGGACGACATCATGTCCTTGCTCACCGAGCAGACGAGCTGTCTCGCGTCCGACCGGTCCTGCTCCGACGACAACATAGTAACTCATATCAACCTCTTTGCGTTGGCAACGAGGCGCTGGTTTAAGTGGCTTTGGTATTGAAAATCGCGCAGGAACCGCCAAATGTTGGACAGGTTCTGCCATCAATTCGAGGCTTGGTTCATGCAACGGCAGTTCGCTTCGGCCCAGGCCTCGGCCGGCATATCGATAGCTTCCCGGCATGTCGAAGCAGGCACTTACAGGCTGCCGCGGGCGCATCACCACCGCATCATGGTTCATGCCAGCGTGGCGACGCGCACCTATTGCAATGACGCCGGACGATATTTCGTACGGCGCGCTGGTGACATCGACTTCGTACCCGCCGGCCAAGAGGGTGGTTTCGAGGCCGAAACCTCGTTTGACACGATGGAGGTTCGCCTATCGTCTGCCATGCTCGAGGGGGTGGCCTCGGAGGTCGGGAGCAGAGCTGCCGCGCGCCGTTTCGACACGCGGCACCTGCTTCGGGACGTGCGTATCGAACACCTCGTCCGGGTACTTGAAAATGATGATAACGCAAGCTCACCCAGCGGAGCCCTGTTTGCGGAAAGTGTCGGCGTGGCGCTCGCGGTGCGGTTGCTTGCTCTCGATGGATTGGAGATCGATCGGACGGTCCGATTGTCGGACGTGCAGCTCAAGCGCGTGCTGGAGTATGTCGATGCTCATCTTCATGAACCACTCACAATCGACACGCTGAGCCGCGTTGCCAACGCCAGCAGTTCGCATCTCAGGACATGGTTCAAGGCGGCGACGGGCATGACCGTTCACCGCTACGTGTTGCGGCGCCGGGTTGAGCGTGCTCGCTCCCTGATACTGGGAGGCGACCTTAGCACCAGCGAGGTAGCGTATCTGACAGGTTTCGCGCACCAGTCGCATCTGGCGCATTGGATGCGCCGCGAGATTGGGCAAACACCGCGCGGCTTGCGACGGACGCGATAGACGACGTGAATTTCCCGATTCCTCCTCTCCGTATCTCGACGACAACTAAAGCTGGGGCCGACACCCGCCTCGCTTCATGAGGCATGTCGCCTGGCCGAGAGAGCGGGCTTGGGGCACCTTGTTCGAAGGCATTGGAGACCCAGCGTGGTCCTTTTGGCGAAATGAGCCGGGGAAAGATTTCCGTCCCGGCCACACTTGTTGCATAATCGCCACAATGCGTTGCATACATCCGACGCAATCACTGGCTCTAGACGGCGACATGGCTACACAGGCCCCTACACTGAACGAACCGATTTTCAGCAGGCACGGCGTCGAGAGACGGGCGCCGGCTGCTGGCGCTGCCTGGCGTGGTCGCGATTGCCGGTGCGCTGGTCACGGCGGCGATTTCCTTTGCCATCCTGGTCGGCGCCACGCCGATCGCGCCGGACGAGAGGACGACGCTGGCGCTGATCGCGCTCAACGCCGTCTTCGTCCTGTTCCTGATCGCGCTGGTCGGCCGCGAGGTGCACCGCATCGTGATGGCGCGCCGGCACGGCAAGGCGGCGTCGCGGCTGCATGTGCGCATCGTGGCGATGTTTGCGCTGGTCGCCGCAATCCCGGCCATCATGGTGGCGATCATCGCCTCGATCACGCTCGATATCGGCCTCGACCGCTGGTTCGAGATCCGCACCAAGACGATCGTCAATTCGTCGCTGTCGATCGCCGACGCCTATGTGCAGGAAAACGCCCGCAATCTTCAGGGCACGACGCTGTCGATGGCCTACGATCTCGACGCGTCGCGCACGCTCTACGGCCTCGACCGGACCGGTTTTCTCGACCTGATGAACAAGGAAGCGGTTGGCCGGTCGCTGGCGCATGCGGCGCTGATCAAGCCCGACGGCTCCTTCGTCATGAGCGCCAAGACCGATGCCGATTTCGCCATGCCGGAGCCGCCGGAAGGGGCCGTGACCAGCGCCGCCGACGGCAAGCCGGTGCTGATCGAGCCGAAAACGCGCAACATCATGGGCGCCATCGTCAAGCTGCGCGAGATCGAAGGGCTCTACCTCTACACGATCCGCCTGGTCGATCCCGAAGTGATCAAGGCGCGGCAGATCGTCCGATCCAACACCGACGAATATCGCGGCCTGGAAGACAACCGCCGCACCTCGCAGGTGGCCTTCGCGCTGCCCTATCTGTCGCTGACGCTGATCATCATCCTGTCGGCGATCTGGACCGGCATCGCCGTCGCCGACCGGCTGGTGCGGCCGATCCGCCAGCTTATCGGTGCTGCCGACGAGGTCGCCACCGGCAATCTCGACGTCGCGGTGCCGGTCCGGCCTTCCGACGGCGACGTCGCCTCGCTTGGCGATACGTTCAACAAGATGCTGCTGGAGCTGAAATCGCAGCGCAACGAGATCCTGTCCGCCAAGGACCTGATCGACGAGCGGCGGCGCTTCTCGGAAGCGGTGCTGGCCGGCGTCACCGCCGGCGTCATCGGCGTCGATCCCTACGGCATCGTCACCATCGTCAACCGCTCGGCCGAGACGATGCTGGCCATCTCGGCCACCGCAGCGCTCGGGCAGAACCTGTCGGCGGTGCTGCCGCATGTCGGCCGCGTCTTCGAGATCGGCCGCAAGTCCGGCAAGCCGGTCTATCGCGAGCAGGTGACCTTCTACCGCGCCGGCGCCGAGCGGACCTTCAACGTGCAGATCACCATCGAGGCCGGCGACGACGGCGCGGAGGAGAAATCCTATGTCGTGACGGTCGACGACATCACCGATCTGGTCCAGGCGCAGCGCTCCTCGGCCTGGGCCGACGTGGCGCGGCGCATCGCGCATGAGATCAAGAACCCGCTGACGCCGATCCAGCTCTCGGCCGAGCGCATCAAGCGCCGCTACGGCAAGGTCATCACCGAGGACCGCGAGGTCTTCGATCAGTGCACCGACACCATCATCCGCCAGGTCGAGGATATCGGCCGCATGGTCGACGAGTTCTCCGCCTTCGCGCGCATGCCGAAGCCCGAGATGAAGGCCATCGATCTGCGCGAATCGCTGCGCGAGGCCTCGTTCCTGGTCGAGGTCAGCCGTTCCGACATCGCCTTCGAGCGCGATTTTCGGCAACGAGCCGCTCAAGGGCACCTTCGACAGCCGGCTGATGGCGCAGGCGTTCGGCAACGTCATCAAGAACGCCGCCGAGGCGATTGACGGACTGGATGCAAAAGGATCGGTTCGGACGGCATAATCCGGATTCAAGCCGGGCGTCAGAATGGCGCGATCAGAATCGACGTCATCGACAATGGCAAAGGTCTGCCGCGCGAGAATCGCCAAAGGCTGCTCGAGCCCTATATGACGACGCGCGAGAAGGGCACCGGGCTCGGCCTCGCCATCGTCAAGAAGATCGTGGAGGACCATGGCGGCCGGCTCGAACTGCACGATGCGCCGGCGGATTTCCACGGCGGGCGGGGCGCAATGATCAGCATCATCCTGCCGCCTGCTGCCGCAGCCGCGCCGCCGCGCGGCGAGAGCAAGGCGGAAAACGAAAGAGAAACTGAAAAGGTCGGTAATGGCGTCTGACATTCTCATCGTCGATGACGAGGAAGACATCCGCGAACTCGTCGCGGGCATCCTGAGCGACGAAGGTCACGAAACCCGCACGGCATTCGATGCCGACAGCGCGCTGGCGGCAATCGCCGACCGAGCGCCGCGGCTGATTTTCCTCGACATCTGGCTGCAGGGCTCGCGTCTGGACGGTCTGGCGCTGCTCGACGAGATCAAGACGATGCACCCGAACCTGCCGGTGGTGATGATCTCCGGCCACGGCAACATCGAAACGGCGGTGTCGGCCATCCGTCGCGGCGCCTATGATTTCATCGAGAAGCCGTTCAAGGCCGACCGGCTGATCCTGATCGCCGAGCGGGCGCTGGAAACCTCGAAGCTGCGGCGCGAGGTCTCGGACCTCAAGCAGCGCAGCGGCGAGACCTTCGACCTGATCGGCATGTCGTCGGCGATGAGCCAGTTGCGCCAGACGATCGAGCGCGTCGCGCCGACCAACAGCCGCGTCATGATCATCGGCCCGTCCGGTTCGGGCAAGGAACTGGCGGCGCGCGCCATCCACGCGCTGTCGGCGCGCAAGGGCGCGCCGTTCGTGACGCTGAGCGCCGCCAACATCACGCCCGAGCGCATGGAGATCGAGCTGTTCGGCACCGAATCGAACGGCACCGAGCGCAAGGTCGGCGCGCTGGAGGAGGCGCATCGCGGCATCCTCTATATCGACGAAGTCGCCGACATGCCGCGCGAGACGCAAAACAAGATCCTGCGCGTGCTGGTCGAGCAGCAGTTCGAGCGGGTAGGGGGCACCAAGCGGGTCAAGGTCGACGTCCGCATCATCTCGTCGACCTCGCAGAACCTGGAAGCGATGATCGCCGACGGCCGCTTCCGCGAGGATCTCTATCACCGCCTGGCGGTGGTTCCGGTCATGGTGCCGGGGCTGGCCGAGCGGCGCGAGGACATTCCCTATCTCGTCGACAATTTCATGAAGCAGATCGCGCGCCAGGCCGGCATCAAGCCGCGCCGCATCGGCGACGACGCGCTGGCGGTGCTGCAGGCGCACAACTGGCCGGGCAATGTCCGCCAGCTGCGCAACAATGTCGAGCGGCTGATGATCCTGGCGCGCGGCGACGATGTCGATGCGCCGATCACCGCCGATCTGTTGCCGTCCGAGATCGGCGACGTCATGCCGCGCACGCCGAACCAGTCCGACCAGCACATCATGGCGCTGCCGCTGCGCGAGGCGCGCGAACAGTTCGAGAAGGACTATCTGATCGCCCAGATCAACCGCTTCGGCGGCAACATCTCGCAGACCGCCGAGTTCATCGGCATGGAGCGCTCGGCACTGCACCGCAAGCTGAAGTCGCTCGGCGTCTGACCGCGGGGCACGCGTGAGGCCGGCCGGTCTGGCCCACGCGATTGCCGGTTACGGCCACGGCGGAATCGCCTAAGAAGGCCGGGACGTTTCTCGAGGGTTTCTCATGCCGCGCATTGCCTATGTGAACGGGCGCTATGTCGCCCATGCCGACGCATGCCGTGCACATCGAGGATCGCGGCTATCAGTTCGCCGACGGCGTCTACGAGGTCTGCGAGGTGGCGCGCGGCTTCATCGTCGACATGCCGCGCCATCTCGCACCGGCTGGACCGTTCGCTGGGCGAACTGTCGATCGACTGGCCGGTCACGCGCGGCGTGCTGCCGCTCATCCTGCGCGAAGTGGTGCGCCGCAACCAGGTCGCCAACGGCCTGGTCTATGTCCAGGTGACGCGCGGCGTCGCCAGCCGCGACTTCGTTTTCCCGGCGCGGACACGAGGCGTCGCTGGTGGTGACTGCCAGGAAAGCCGATCCGGCCGCTGCAGCCAAAGCGGGCCGAGACCGGCATCAAGGTGATCACCGTGCCGGAAAACCGCTGGGACCGGGTCGACATCAAGACCGTCGGCCTGCTGCCCAACGTGCTGGCCAAGCAGAAGGCCAAGGAGGCCGGCGCCCAGGAAGCCTGGTTCGTCGACACCGACGGCACCGTCAAGGAAGGCGGCTCGTCCAACGCCTGGATCGTCACCAGGGACGGGGTGCTGGTGACCCGGCCGGCCGAGCACGGCATCCTGCGCGGCATCACCCGCACGACGCTGTTCGAGGTCGCCGCCAAGCTCGGCCTGAAGATCGAGGAGCGGGGTTTTTCGGTCGCTGAAGCCAAGGCGGCGCGCGAGGCTTTCATCAGTTCGGCGACCACGATCGCCATGCCGGTGGTGGCGATCGACGGCGATCCCGTCGCCAACGGCCACCCCGGCTCAATAACACTTTCGTTGCGCCAAGCCTTTTTTGACGTTGCGGAAAAAAGTCCAGCCTGATAACCGCACAGGTGGAATGAACATCAATTTATCTCGTTCTGCTTGTCGTTACTGACGGCAAGAGGGTGTTTGCGCGCTTGACATGCGCCCGGTAATTTGGCGCATTGGCTGCAAACCGAAGGGGATCGGCGAAAGACAAGAACAATGGCGGAACGATCGCAAAACCTTCAGGACCTGTTCCTGAATTCAGTTCGCAAGAGCAAAAATCCACTCACGATCTTCCTCATCAACGGCGTCAAGCTGACCGGCGTGGTCACTTCGTTCGACAATTTCTGTGTGCTGCTGCGCCGCGACGGCCATTCCCAGCTCGTCTACAAGCATGCCATTTCCACGATCATGCCGAGCCAGCCGGTTCAGATGTTCGATGGCGAGGAAAGCCAGGGCGCCTGATTGGCACGTGAGAAAGACGCGGACCGCAGCGTCCGCGGAAAATCGGCACATCAGCCGCGGGACGGAAGCCAAAGGCCCGACCCGGGCGGTCGTCATCGTGCCGGTGCTTACCCGCCATCAGCGCAGCGACGATCGAGACCGAACCGTCCGCGGCTGACGCGCTCGGCCGAGGCTCGCCACGACGAAGCGGTCGGCCTTGCCCGCGCCATCGACCTCGACCTGATCCACACGGCGGTGGTCACCGTCAACGATCCACGCCCGGCAACCCTGCTCGGCAGCGGCAAGGTCGAGGAGTTCGCCGAGATCGTCAAAGAGGGTCACGCCGAAGTGGTCATCGTCGACCATCCGCTGACGCCGGTGCAGCAGCGCAATCTCGAGAAGGAACTGAACGCCAAGGTGCTCGACCGCACCGGGCTGATCCTGGAGATCTTCGGCGAGCGCGCGCGCACCAAGGAAGGCACGCTGCAGGTCGAACTCGCCCATCTCAACTACCAGAAGGGCCGGCTGGTGCGCAGCTGGACCCACCTCGAACGCCAGCGCGGTGGCGCCGGCTTCCTCGGCGGTCCCGGCGAAACGCAGATCGAAGCCGACCGGCGCATCCTGCAGGACAAGATCATCAAGCTGAAGCACGAGCTGGAAACGGTGCGCCGCACCCGCGACCTGCACCGCGCCAAGCGCAAGAAGGTGCCGTTCCCGGTGGTGGCGATCGTCGGCTACACCAATGCCGGCAAGTCGACGCTGTTCAACCGGCTGACCGGGGCAGGCGTGCTGGCCGAGGACATGCTGTTCGCCACGCTCGATCCGACGCTGCGCCGCGTGCGCCTGCCGCACGGCACGCCGATCATCCTGTCGGACACGGTCGGCTTCATCTCCGACCTGCCGACGCATCTGGTCGCCGCCTTCCGCGCCACGCTGGAAGAGGTGGTCGAGGCCGATCTGGTCATCCATCTGCGCGACATCTCCGATCCCGACACGGCCGCGCAGGCCGAGGATGTCGAGCGCATCCTGGCCGATCTCGGCGTCGATGCCGGCGACGCCAAGCGCGTCATCGAAGTGTGGAACAAGATCGACCTGCTCGACGAAGGCAACCGCGCGCGGCTGCTGGCCGATGGCACTGACGGCAGGAAGGCGCCGCCGATCGCGATCTCGGCCGTCACCGGCGAGGGCATCGATGCGCTCAAAGCGCTGATCGAGACCAGGATGTCGGGCGAACTGGAGGAGCTGACGGTGACGATCGAGCCGGCGCAGATTCGGCCTGGTCGACTGGCTCTACCGCAATGGCGACGTCGTTTCGCGGACCGACAATGAGGATGGCAGCGCGACCATCTCGCTCAAGGCCACGCACAGCGCCCGGCAAGAGATCGAGAGCCGATTGCGCCGTAAAAACAACGCGTAAGCCTGGTTATTTCGCGCCTTTGGCCTGCTGCCAGAGCGCTTCCATCTCGTCCAGCGTCGCCTTTTCCAGCGTGCTGCCTGAGGCTTCCAGCGCCCGCTCGACATAGTGGAAGCGCGAGCGGAATTTCTCGTTGGTGCCGCTGAGTGCCGCTTCGGCGTCGAGCTTGAGGTGGCGGCCCAGATTGACGAGGGCAAACAGCATGTCGCCGAACTCGTCCTTGATCGGTGCTGCGTCGCCCTTGGCGAGCGCCTCGCGCAGCTCGCCGATCTCCTCCTCGATCTTGTCGAGGATGGGCGCCGCCTCGCTCCAGTCGAAGCCGACACGGGCCGCCTTCTCCTGAAGCTTCAGCGCGCGCGTCAAGCGCGGGCAGGGCGACCGGCACGCTGTCCAGAAACCCCTTGCCGTGGTCTTCCGGATCGTGGCCGCGCGCGATGCGGGCAGCTCGCTTCTCGGCCTTCTCCTCCGCCTTGATCTTCTCCCACATGCCCTTGGCCATGCCGGCGCTGCGCGCCTCTTCGTCGCCGAAGACATGCGGATGGCGGCGGATCATCTTCGTGGTGATGGCCTGGACGACGTCGCCGAAGGCGAATTCGCCGGCCTCCTCAGCCATTTGCGCATGGTAGACGACCTGCAGCAGGAGGTCGCCGAGCTCGTCGCGCAGATCGTCGAGATCGCCGCGCGCAATCGCGTCCGCCACCTCGTAGGCCTCCTCGATCGTGTAGGGCGCGATGGTCGAAAAATCCTGCTCGATGTCCCATGGGCAGCCGGTCGTCGGCGCCCGCAGCGCCGCCATGATCTCGATCAGCCGGGAAATGTCTTGCGAGGGTTTCATCAGCCGGATGCTATAGTGCATGCGGCTGGCCGGCCAATGCCGTCGGCCGGCGAGGGGGCATTGTCCACAGATGCCGGCGCGGAACCGACCGATCCATGAAGGTCGGTTGGCCCCAGGGCGCGGACGCACCAACGCGCTACTATCAACCCGTCACTACTGTTGCGGTACATTTCAATAGGCTATCTTTCTTCCGCTTTCGCGGAGCTATGGCCGAAATATCTGCATGGTCCCGAGAGCCATCAAACGGACGGCGGGTGATAGCGATGTTGGAAACGGACAAGGTGTTCGCCGGCTCGATTCCGGAAAACTACGACCGCTATATGGTGCCGTTGATTTTCGAGCCGTTCGCCGCGGATATTGCCCGACGAGCAGCGTCCTTGTCGTCAGGCGCCGTTTTGGAAATCGCCGCGGGCACCGGGGTTGTCACCCGCGCATTGGCGCCAAAACTGTCCCCCGACGCCAGCTATGTTGTAACCGACCTCAACCAGCCGATGCTCGACTACGCCGCTTCGCGACAGGCTCCCGACAGCCGCATCGAATGGCGCCAGGCGGATGCTTTGGCGCTGCCGTTTGAAGATGCGGCCTTCGATCTCGTTTGTTGTCAGTTCGGTGCGATGTTCTTTCCCGACCGCTCATCTGCCTACCGCGAAGCCAGGCAAGTCCTGAAGTCCGGAGGGCATTTCTTGTTCAACGTCTGGGATCGCATCGAGGAGAATGTATTTGCGGATGATGTGACGAACGCTCTCGCCAGGATTTTTCCGAACGATCCGCCCCGCTTCTTGGCGCGCACGCCGCATGGCTACCATGATACGGCACTGATCCGCAGCGAGCTGGAGAACGCAGGGTTCTCCCGTGTGGTGATCGAGACGAGAGCCGAACAAAGCCGTGCAACCTCGCCGCGCCTTCCGGCCGTTGCCTATTGCCAGGGAACTGTCCTTCGCAACGAAATCGAGGCCAGAGACGCAGGAAAACTGGACGCTGCAACCGACTACGCCGCATCCGCGATTGCAGACAGACATGGCAGCGGCGAGGTTGCCGCCAAAATTCAGGCCCACGTAGTCGTGGCTGCGGTCTAGATCGGTTCATGGTTTCACGGAAACGCAGAACCGCCCTATCTCTTTGTTTTGACGCAATTCCAAGGGAAAGCGCTACGCGCCTTTCCCGGGAAAACCGCTTCACACTTTTCTCGGAATTGCTTAGTCGAGCACCGAGACGATCGCCTTGGCAAGCTTGTCCATGCCGTCCTCGGGCAGGCCGGCGACATTGATGCGGCTGTCGCCGACCATGTAGACGCCATACTCGGCGCGCAGGCGCTCGACCTGCGCCTCGGTCAGGCCAAGCCTGGAAAACATGCCGCGATGGCTGGCGACGAAATCGAAGCGGTCGGAATTGGACTGCCGGCGCAGCGCTTCGGCGAACGCGACGCGCAGCCTCAGCATGCGCAGGCGCATCTCCTCGAGCTCCGCTTCCCAGTCGGCGCGCAGCGCGGCATCTTCCAGAACCATCCGCACCGCTGCGGCGCCATGGTCCGGCGGCATCGAATAGATGGCGCGCGCCGCCGACAGCATCTGGCTCATCGCCACATCTGCCTGGGCGCCGTCCTTGGCCAGGATCATCGCCGCGCCGACGCGGTCGCGGTAGACGGCAAAGTTTTTCGAGCAGCTCGAGGCGACGACCATTTCAGGGACTTTTGCGGCGAGCAGGCGCAGACCGGCGGCGTCGGCCTCGAGGCCATCGCCAAAGCCTTGATAGGCAATGTCGACAAAGGGCAAAAGATCGCGCTCGACAACGATCTCGGTCACGGCAGCCCATTGTGCCGCATCCAGATTGGCGCCTGTCGGGTTGTGGCAGCAACCATGCAGCAGCACCACGTCGCCGCTCTTGGCGGTCCGCAGCGCCGCCAGCATGTCCTCGAAGCGAACCGCGCCCGAAGCCGCGTCGAAATAGGGGTATTCGCGGATCTGCAGGCCGGCGGCACGCATCACCGGCATATGGTTCGGCCAGGTCGGGTCCGACAGCCAGATCGTGGCGTCGGCGCGGGTGCGCTTCAAAAGTTCGGCCACAAGCCGCAGCGCGCCTGATCCGCCGGGCGCCTGCGCGGCGCGAATGCGCGAGAAGTCGACTGACTCGCCAAAGGCCAGCCTGGCCATCGCCGTGTTGAACCCGGTGTCGCCGGCAAGGCCGAGATAGGTCTTGGTGTCCTGGCTCTGCAACAGGCGCTTTTCGGCCTCGCGCACGGCGCGCATGACCGGCGTCTTGCCGTCGCGGTCCTTGTAGACACCAACGCCGAGGTCGACCTTGTCCGGGCGCGGGTCGGCGCGATAGAGGCCGATCAGGGCAAGGATCTTGTCGGCAGGGGCGGGCTGCAGGGTTTCGAACATCGACATGGCTCCAATGGCGGCGGAGTGATACGCAAATCGGCCGGGCTTCGCCAGCGGTTTCCTATGCGGCAGGCTGAAAAGCCTCGGCGCCAAGATGCGAAACGTGCCTTACACGTTCCTGTCACATCGACGTAGTTTGAATAGCCATTTCCGGGACAAGCGCGAGGATGACGGCGTGAGACGATGATGAGCCGACTGCAACAATTCGACCTCGCCATTGTCGGCGCCGGTATTGTCGGCCTGGCGCATGCGCTCGCCGCCGTTCGCCGTGGCCTTTCTGTCGTCGTCATCGACCGTGATGCTCAGGCCAATGGCGCCTCGGTGCGCAATTTCGGATTCATCACCGTCAGCGGGCAGGAGCGCGGCCAGGTCTGGCGGCGGGCGATGCGGTCTAGAAATATCTGGCTGGAGGTGGCCGGGCCTGCCGGCATCGACATCGTCCAGCGCGGCGCCGTCGTCGTCGCTCGCCGTCCGGAGGCTCGTGCGGTGGTCGAGGCGTTTCTGCAAACAGAGATGGGCGAGGGCTGCAAGCTGCTCGAACCAGGCGCGCTCAACCGCGATTATCCCGGTCTCGCCGGAAAGGGTTTCGCCGGAGGCCTGTGGAGCCCGCACGAGGTGCGTGTCGAATTGCGCCAGGCGATCCCGCTTCTCGCCACCTTTCTCGCCGAACGGTACGGCGTCGAATTCCGCCGCGAAACCGCGGTGCGATCGGTCGAGCCGCCCGATATCGAAACCAGCCGTGGCACAGTCCATGCCGGCAAGGTGATCGTTTGTCCCGGCGACGACCTGGCGACGCTCTATCCCGACCGCATCGCGCACTATGCCGTCACGCGCTGCAAGCTGCAGATGATGCGGCTTGCCGATCCCGGCTTCCGGCTGCCGGTGTCGGTGATGTCCGACCTCGGGCTTGCGCGCTATGCCGGCTATGCCGCCTTGCCGGAGGCGGTCGCTTTGCGGCGCCGTCTGGAAGCCGAGCAACGCGATGCGCTCGACAATGGCGTGCATCTGATCGTGGTGCAGAGCGCCGATGGGACGCTGGTGGTCGGCGATTTCCATCACTATGCGAGCGACACCCGATCCGTTCGCTTCGGAGCGGGTCGACGAGATCATCCTCGAGGAGTTCAGCGCCGTGTTCGGCGGACCGGCTCCGCGCGTGCTCGAGCGCTGGACCGGCATCTACGCCTCGGCATCCGACCGCACCATGTTCGCCGACGCGCCGCATGAGGATGTGCGGCTGGTGATGATCACCAGCGGCACCGGCGCCAGCACCTCTTTCGCCATCGCCGAAGAGGTGATCGAAGAGCTGTTCGGCGCAGCCACGTCCCAGACAATGAAGATCGCATGATGGGAAGATCGCATGATGGGAAGATCGCATATGGCCACTGAGGGCTTGCTCCGCGCCGTGGTGTTCGACTGGGCCGGCACCGTCGTCGACCACGGGTCGCTGGCGCCGATGGGCGTCTTCGTCGAGGCTTTTGCAGAGTTCGGCGTAGCAATCAGCGTCGATGAGGCGCGCGGGCCGATGGGCATGGCCAAGCGCCCGCACATCGCGGCGCTGATGGCGCTGCCGAGGGTCGCCGCGGCCTGGGCGAAACAGCGCGGCCATGCGCCGACGGAGGCCGACATCGATGCCGTCTACGCCGTGTTCGTGCCGAAGAACCGGGCGGTGGCAGCACGGTTTTCGGATGTCATCCCGGGCGTTGCCGATGTCGTCGCGGCGCTGCGGGCGCGCGGTCTCAAAATCGGCTCGACCACCGGCTATACGCGCGACATCATGGCCGAGATCCTGCCGGTGGCGGCCGGGCAGGGGTTCTCGCCCGATTGCCTGGTCTGCACCGGCGACACGCCAGACGGCAGGCCAACGCCGTTCATGCTGTGGAAGGCGCTGACCGAACTCGGCGTCTATCCGCCATGGCTCAGCGTCAAGGTCGACGACACCGAAGTCGGCATCGCCGAAGGGATCAACGCCGGCACCTGGACGGTCGGCGTCTCGGTGACCGGCAACGTCTTCGGCCACACGCTGGCGGAGACGCAGGCGCTGGCGCCGGACGTGTTCAGGAAAAAACGTGTCGAGGCAATCGCCAAACTCAGCGCCGCCGGCGCGCACTATGTCGTCAATGGCGTCGCCGACCTCTTGCCGGTCATCGCCATGATCGAGGGCAGGCTGCGGCGCGGCGAAAGGCCTTGAGCGAAGCCTGAGCGCTTTCAGCAGTCCTGATCGGTAGGCCTGTCCGGGAAGCCGACAGCAAAAAATCCGACACTCGCGGGATTAAAACCTTACCGTGCTCCGTAAACAGGGCATGAAACGGTCGATGCCACGCTTCGATATCGTTGGACAGCTGGGTTCGCTCCGCCGCTACGCGCACTCGCTGACGCGTGACAGCACTGAGGCCGAGGATCTGGTGCATGATGCGCTGGTGCGGGCCTATGAGCGGCGCGGCACCTTCCGCTCCGGCGGCAATTTGCGCGCGTGGCTGCTCTCGATCGTCCACAATGCCTTCATCGACCGCCTGCGGTCGCGCCGCTCCGAAGCGGCGCGCCTCGAGCAGGCGGGGCAGCTTGCCGACAGCCAGCACGCAGGCTCCGCAGGAGCATTCCGTTCGCCTGGCGCAGATGCGCGAAGCCTTTTTCGAGCCTGCCGGACGAGCAGCGCTCGGCGCTGCATCTCGTCGCCATCGAGGGCCTTACCTACGAGCAGGCAGCCAAGGCCATCGGCGTGCCGCTGGGAACGCTGATGTCACGCATCGGCCGGGCGCGCGCGGCGCTGCGCGAGATGGAAGACAACGCGCCGGCGCGTGCCAAAAATCATCTCCGGATCGTGAGAGGCGAGCCATGACCGCAGTGCTGGATCCCGTGACCGACGCCGACCTCGACGCCTATGTCGACGACCAGCTGGACGTTGCCCGCCGCATCGAGGTCGAGGCGTTTCTGTCCGCGCGTCCGGAGACGGCGGCGCGGGTGATGTCCGACCTCAGGACACGCGACGAACTGCGGGTGGCGCTTGCCGGTTCAAAAGGCATGGCGCGGCCGGCAACGGCCGATGCCGCCCGGCGGCTGGAGCAGGGGACTCGCACGGGGCCGTGTGCTCGGCGTGCTGCAGCGGGCGGCGGCGGTCGCCGTCTTCGTCGCCGCGGGCTGGCTGGCGAACGGCATGCTCGGACCACTGGTGACCAAGGTCGTCGCCTCGACCCAGCCGCCGGCCTATCTCGAGGAGGCGATCCGGGCGCACCGGACGACGCTGATGCGCGAAACCATGTCGTCCCAGACCGAGGCGCCGAACTACGACAGCCGACGAGATCCGCGCCGCCACGGCGATCGTCATGCCGTCGCTGCCGAAGGACTGGAAGGTCCGCGACGTGCAGGTCTATCCGTCACAGTTCGGCCCGAGCGTCGAGATGGTCGTCGAAGCCAGGGAGCTTGGGCTGATCTCGCTCTTTGCCATCAGGCCGGGAACGTTCGACGTGGTCAGGCCTGCCGTCGCGCCCTCGGGCGATATCTCGTCAGCCTATTTCCAGATCGGCGATGTCGCCTACGCAATCGTCGCGCGAAGCGATGTCCGCGACCTCGACCGCGCCGCCGAGACACTCGCCAAGACGCTTTACTGATCCGATCCAGCCAAGGAGAACCAGCATGAATACCCCCGATCTTGGATACCGCGTAGGCGCCGGCACCCGAGCCGGCGCCGTGTACGACGAGGGCCTGCGCCAGCATATGCTGCGCGTCTACAACTATATGGGCCTTGGCCTGGTCGTCACCGGCCTCATCGCCTTCGTCGTGGCCTCGACGCCCGCTCTCTACGTGCCGATCTTCTCCAGCCCGCTGAAATGGGTGGTGATGCTGGCGCCGCTCGCCTTCGTGCTGCTGTTCTCGTTCAAGATGCAGACGATGTCGGCAGCAAGCGCCCAGGCCATGTTCTGGGCCTTCTGCGCGGTCATGGGCCTGTCGCTGGCTTCCGTGTTCCTGGTCTTCACCGGGACCAGCATCGCGCGCACCTTCTTCATCGCCGCCACCATGTTCGGCGCCACCAGCCTCTACGGCTACACGACCAAGCGCGACCTGACCCAGTTCTCGTCCTTCCTGATCATGGGCCTGATCGGCGTGGTGATCGCCAGCGTCGTCAACCTCTTCCTCGGCTCGACGGCGCTGCAGTTCGCCATCTCGGTGATCGGCATCGCCGTGTTCATCGGCCTGACCGCCTGGGACACGCAGACGATCAAGGAGCAGTATGCGGAGAACTTCGACGCGGAATCGCAGCAGAAGCTCGCCGTGTTCGGCGCCTTCTCGCTCTATCTGAACTTCATCAACATCTTCCAGCTGCTGCTGAACTTCACCGGCGAGCGCGAATAGACCGGAACCGTAGCAGGCAACACCTCGAACCTTGCCGTGGCCGGAGGGAAACTTCCGGCCACGGTTTTATTTTGGATAGCGACTGGTGTTGGGTGTCGCGGATCGTTCATCGCGGCTCGGTGAGATGCGGCTTGTCCCGTCGCTCTTGAGTTCACGCGCGGCCTTTTGCTAGCCTGCCGGCCACATAGCCACTCCGCGAGGACATATGGAACAAGACAGCCTGACGCTGCATGGTGACGGCATCTCGGCGACCATCGTCGGGCAGGGGGCCGAGCTCGTCTCCTTGCGCGATGCCGAGGGAACCGAGCTTCTGTGGCAGGCTGGTCCGGCCTGGCGGCGTCATTCGCCCGTCCTGTTCCCGATCGTCGGCCGGCTGAAGGGCGATGAGCTGCGCCATCGAGGACGCAGCTATCCGATGACGCAGCACGGCTTTGCCCGCGACAAGCGCTTTGGCTGGGCGGAGCAGGGGGATCGCTCCTGCACCTTGGTGCTGACCGACGATGCCGAGACCCGTGCGCACTACCCCTTCGCCTTTCGGCTTGTCATAGGCTACAGCCTTGGCCTTCGCCAACTCGAGGTAAGCTTCGAAATCACCAACACCGGCGACGAGACGCTGCCGGCATCGATCGGGGCGCACCCGGCGTTCAATTGGCCGTTGCTGCCGGAGTCTGTCCAAGGAGGCCTACCGGCTGACCTTCTCCGAGGCCGAGCCGGCGCCGATCCGCCGCCTGAAGGATGGCCTTCTGCTGGCAAAGCCGCAGCCCACGCCCATCGAAGGCAGGACGTTGGCACTCTCCGAACGCCTGTTCGACGACGACGCCGTCATCCTGGACCGGCCGGCCAGCACCAGCGTGCGCTATGCCGCCGAGCACGGCCCGGCGATCGAGATGTCGTGGCAAGGTTTTCGGGAACTGGGGATCTGGTCCAAGCCCGGCGGCGCGCCATTCCTGTGCATCGAACCCTGGCATGGCCTTGCAAGCCCGGTGGATTTCGATGGCGAGTTCACCGACAAGCCGGGTGTAATGCTGATCGAGCCAGGCGCAAAGGGGGCTCTGACCTATTGGGTTCGCCTGGCCAGCCAATAGGAATCGGGAAGCGCAGCCAAATAGAAAAGCCCGGCACGAGGCCGGGCAAAAACCTTAGCGATTTCTGATGATTAATTGTGTTCGCTGCCGCCGAACTTATAGCTCAGCCGCGCCATGACCACGTCCGCCCTGGCCTTCGTTCGATAAGTCTCGGGATTGCTGCCCAGCGTGCCGTCGTCAAACACGTTGTTGCCGGTGCTTGTCTTGGATCCCAGGTCGATATGGGTGTAGTCCACGCCAAGGCTCAGCTTGTCGGTGAGGGCGTAGTCCACGCCGGCGCCCAGCGCATATCCATTGTGCCACTCATTCTGTTCGTATGTGACGAGGGCATCGTTGTCCCGGGCCTTGAACCCGACCTCGCCGCCGGCGTAGCCGCCCTTGGCATAGATCATGACACGATCGAAAGCGTAGCCGATCTTTCCGACCACCGTCGCATAATGCTGAATTCTGCCGGTCTCGGTGTCGCTATCCGGAAAGATAGGGGCTGACGATCGTCTTCCTGATCCCGGTAGCGGTCCATGTCGCTTCGCCGCCGAATACGAATTGATCCCACTGGTACTGCGCGCCCACATGCACGCCCCCCGCGATGTTCGTGTCGCTGAAATGAAAACCCTCGGTCCCGGCGGGAACCAGATCGGTGAAGAAGCCGCCGTTCGGCTGTGTGACGTCTGTCGCCGTGATATCGCCATCGGCCACGCCAATATGCGCGCCGACATAAAAGCCGCTCCAGTCGTAAGCCGAGCCGGCAACCGGACCTGTCAGATCCGCTGCCGAGCAGCGGCGGTCGCGCTGAGCCCGGCCAGCGCGGCAATTGCAAGAAGTCGTTTCACAGAAATTCTCCCGCCCAAATGAACCCCAACGCCTACAAGCATAACGGGAAATAACAAAAACAGTTGTAGCGATTTGGCCGCACTGCCTACAAATCAGCAGTTGCAGAGGGAGGTGCCGTTCAATTTAGCGTGAGGTGCCGGATGGAACCTTGTCGCGGCCGTCACCTCGGTGGAAGCCGGGTTTCAAACCTGCCGGACGATGGTGCCGATCACATTGACGAGAAGACGCGCGGCGGTCAGGGCCGACAGGCCGTCAATGTCGGCGGGAGGATAGAGCTCGACAAGGTCGAATCCCAGGATCCTGGCCCGCTTGCCGAGGCCCGCGATCAGGTCGATCACCTGCGTGTAGGTGAGGCCGCCGGGCGTGCGCGCCGCCACGCCCGGCATGATGCCGGGATCGAGGCCGTCGCAGTCGAGGGTGACGACGACCCGCGCTCCTTCCGGAATATGCCGCAGAGCGGCTTCGACGCCCTCAGCGTGAACCTCGCGGGCAGTCACGAAGCGGCTGCCATAGTGGCGCGCCGCTTCGATTTCGGCGAGGCGCGCGCTGCCGACGCTACGCAGGCCGACCTGCACCATGCCGGCGACATGCGGCATCTCGCTCGCCCGCCGCATCGGGCTCGAATAGCCGTGGCGTTCGCCATGCACCTCGTCGCGCCAGTCGATATGGGCGTCGATCTGCAGGATCCAGACCGGCCCGTGATCCGCAAAGCCGGCGAGGAAGGGAATGACCACGGAATCGTCGCCGCCGAGCAGGATCGGTACGGCCGGCAATGCCAGGACCTCGCGCGTCTTCGCCTCGATCCGGGCCCGGTTGCCGGCATTGTCATGCATGGTGGTCGCGATGTCGCCGGCGTCGATGCAGCAGACCGGCTTGCCGTCGAACAGCGGGCCGCCGAGATCGAAATCCCAGTGCTCGACGAGCGCGGCATCGTCCTGGCTCGCGGCGCGGATGGCGTCGGCGGCCAAGGCATGGCCGCTGCTGTCCTTGCCGGGATAGGTGCTGCCATGACCGGCTCCGAAGATCACCGCACGGGGCATGCGGCCATCGGCGAGGCGATCGGGGAAGCCGAGAAAGGGAGGCGGGGCGGTCATTTCAGGATGATCTTGATGATGGTTCAGCTGACTACGGAGAAGTCCGAACTCTGAATCCCTCTTCCTCCCTGATGTTGCAACCAAGTTCCTATCTTGGAGCGAGGCCATCAAGCAGGAAGTCGAGACCTTTCCTGAAAGCGCCGTCCCAATCGTCATCCAACAGCAGGCGGGAGCGTTCGATCGTCGGGTAGCGTTCGCTGAGCAAGGCGCTGCTGCGCGGCGGCCCTGTCGTCGTCCGAGAGGTCGAAGTTCGCCCGGGTGATGGTGGCGCCCATCACATAGTTCCAGAGCGACCATATCGCGACGTTCAGATCTGCGTCCGCTACACCGGCTCTCGACAAGGTCCTGCTCAGCAATTCCAGGCGACCGAGGATGTTCGGGCCGAGCGCCCGGCGCGGCAACAGCGATGCCGACCAAGGATGGCGCAGCATGCTGGCGCGCCAGTCTTCGAGCATATGAACGACATCTGCGCGCCAGTCTTGAGACTCAACCGTTTGCGGCGGTCCGCGATATTCGAGCACCGAATCGAGCGCCAGATCAAAGACCTCCTCCTTGTTGTCGACGTGCCAATACAGGCTCATCGCGCCCGCGCCGAGGCGATCGGCCAGCCGACGCATCGTCAATCCGTCGAGCACCTTGGGCGTCCAGCAGTTCCACCGCGGTCGCTACAATACGGTCCCGGGAGAGAGGCGGTTCACCGGGCACCTCCTGCGCGGGTTGGGCGCGCCTGCCCTTGCTCGTTTGCTCCCGGCGCCGCTGCGTTTGGCTGCCATCATTTTCCTCTCTCGCCGAACTTCGATTTTGGCAGTCACCGTCAGGAATGTCGATGCTGACCACTTGACTAGTACGATGTACCATACGATGAACTCGTACATCGTATGAGTCACCCTATGGCTGATATGGTTAAAGTGCAATCATGCCGGTCGCGAGGGTCGCTCGCAGCCGCGGAGCCAAGAGAAAATCATGTCACGCGCAATCAAGCATCTGCTTATCGGAGGGCTAATCATCATGAACATATCAATTCCCACAGCAGCGACGGCGACTGAGAACAAGCTGACCATCGTCAATCCGAAGACCCTCTACGACCCATCGCCGAATGGCTACAGCACGGCGGTGATCACGCCGCCCGGCGCCCGGGTGGCCTACATTTCCGGGCAGGGCGGCCAGGACGCCACGGGAGGCCTGTCGCCCGACTTCGCCGTCCAGGTGAAACAGGCCTATGCGAACCTGAGCGCCGCGCTCGAGGGTATCGGTGCGAAACCCAATCAGGTCGCCAAGCTCACGGTCTTCGTGGTCGACCACGATATGTCCAAGCTCGAGGTGCTGACCAGGAACGTCAAGGAGATGTTCGGCGAAGCGTTGCCGGCGCAGACTCTGGTTCCCGTTCCCAAGCTTGCGATCGACCCGATGCTGTTCGAGGTGGAAGCCATCGTCGTTCTGGATTAGTGGGGCGACGCTCTTGATCCGAGCGCGCTGCAGACAGCCGCGCGCTCGCAATCACGAGGGCCGGGCAACAACGCTTCGCGGCTGTCGCACTACGAAGCTGCAGCTACATCCGAAAGTCGCATAAGATAGATTATGGAACTAGTGCTTTGGCCGATATCTGGGAATTGCTGCTGATTTTCATGGGCTTGGCACGATCGATGTGTGTTGCCTTGGGCAGATGGCCAACGCTACGCTGCCCGGATGACGACAGCAAAGCGTGAGATTGAATCGGCAATCGAGGTGTTCGTGCATGGCTACAGCACCGGCAAGAGCCGCACGTTTCCTTACGAGGCCAGCCGCGTCGGGCCATTGTGGCTGATGCGCGATGCCGAGCGCAAGAATTCTCGCGACTACCGCAGCGAGGAATGGGTCGTCCATGACGTTGCCGCTCAGGAAGCCGATGCGATCGTGCGGCAGCATGCGCGGCCGGGCTTTGCCATTTCCGTCGTGATCGCGAACGACGAACCGGATGGGCCGACGCGAACCGCATACAAGGCTCTCGGCTACCGGCTGCTTCGGACGGAAGGCTTTTTCGTCCATCGATTGCGCCAGATTCCAGAGCCCGCCGGCGCTTGCTTCGATCGAACGCGTGCGCACAGCCGAACGGGCGGCGCAGTTGGGAAAGGTCATGCGCAGGCGCCCGATCGCCGACAATCTGCTCGGCGACGGCGCGCCGTTCCGCCAGTATGTGGCGGTCGATGGCGACGCTATCGTCGGGCGCGTGCGCAGCGTGGACGCCGTGCGGCGCCACCTGGTGCACGGACATGTATGTCGAGCCTTCGCACCGGCGTCGCGGCCTCGGCCAGGCGCTGATGTCGAAAATGCTGCACGACGATCGGGCACATGGGTCGCGGTGCTCGGTGCTGCGGCGACCCACGCCGGAGCGCTGCTTTATCCCCGCATGGGCTATGAGCGGATAGGAACGCTGCTGATATTCGCGACCAAAGAGCCGAACGCCTCATGAAGCGCCGTTCCGTATCACGCTGATTCATAAGGGATTTCGATCACCATGCCGTCATAGGCCGGCTCGACATTGTCCGGCGTCTCGGCCATGCACCGTGGCGTAGTCGAGCGGCACGTGCATATGCGTCAGCACGGCGCTGCTTCGGCGCCAGCTGCTCGATCCAGTCCAGCGCCTGGCCAAGCGACAGATGGCTCGGATGCGGCGTTGTACTGCAGCGCGTCGATGACCAGCACGTCGAGGCCGCGCAGCCGCTCGGCGGTCGGCGTCGGGAAAGTCGCTGACATCAGGGCAATAGGCCAGCCCGCCGATGCGGAAGCCGAGCGAGATGATGTCGCCATGGATCTGCGGCAGCGGCTCGAAGGGTGAGGGCACCGCCCTCTCCTTCGATGACCACCGGCCTGTGCGTGGTCGATGATGTGCGCCCTGCAGGATCGGCGGATAGGAACTGCCCGGCGGCGTCTCGAAGCAATAGCCGAACGCCTGCCGCAGCCGCTGCAGCGTCGGCTGGTCGGCATGGATATCGATCAGCCGGCGCTGCTCGAGCACGTAGCCGCGCAGATCGTCGATGCCGTGGATGTGGTCGGCATGCGGATGCGTGTAGACGACGGCGTCGATGCGCTGGACCGCCGCCATCAGCATCTGCTCGCGGAAATCCGGCCCGGTGTCGATGACGACCGTGCGTCCTGGCGCCGTTCGCCGCGATGCGCTCGACCAGTGCCGGCGCAGCGCGTGCGCCGGTTCTTCGGGTTGGCCGGGTCGCAATTGCCCCAGTCGCCGGTGATGCGCGGCGTGCCGGGCGACGAGCCGCAGCCGAGGATCGTGAGGCGCAGCCGGTCGCTCACGCCTCAGGCGCCCGCTGCAGCCGGTCGCGGCATCTTGCCGAAAAGCCGGAAGAAATTGTCCGTCGTGATCGTCAGCGATCTCGGCCTCGCTGACGCCGATCGTCTCGGCCAGCACCTTGCGCGGTGTTGCGCGACATAGGCCGGCTCGTTGCGCTTGCCGCGAAACGGCACCGGCGCGAGATAGGGCGCGTCGGTCTCGACCAGCAGCCGGTCATGCGGCACATCGGCGGCGATGGCGCGCAGCTCGTCCGAGTTCTTGAAGGTCAGGATGCCGGAGAAGGAGACATAGCCGCCAAGCGCCACGCCGACTTCGGCCAGCCGGCGCCCGGACGAAAAGCAGTGCAGGATGAAGGGGAAGGCGCCCTTCCCTGTTTCGTCCTCGAGGATCGCCGCCATGTCGTCGTCGGCGTCGCGCGCATGGATGACCAGCGGCAGGCCGGTCTCGCGCGCGGCCGCGATATGCGTGCGAAAGCCTTGCGCCTGCGCGTCGCGCGGCGACTTGTCGTAGTGGTAGTCGAGCCCGGCCTCGCCGATCGCCACCACCTTGGGATGCGCGGACAGCCGCACCAGCTCGTCGGCCGTCACGTCGAGCTCTTCGGCGGCATTGTGCGGATGGGTGCCGACCGAGCAATAGACCTCGTCGAAACGCCTCGGCGATCTCAAGCACTTGCTGGCAAACCGCTTCACCCGCGTCGAGATCGTCACCATGCGGCCGATGCCGGCCGCCAGGGCGCGCGCGACAATGGCCGCCGCGCTCCTCGGCGAAATCCGGAAAATCGAGATGGCAGTGGCTGTCGACGAGCATCAGGCGTCTCGCGCTCCGGCCTGCTCGACATAGCGCGGAAACACCGGCTGCGGCGCCGGCAGCGCCGTGCCCGGCAACCAGCGCATACGTCGTCGTGCGACATGGGCGAAGCTCGCGCTTGTCCGCCGGCACCGCCAGCAGGTCGAGCAGCTTTGCCGCCGAGCCCGGAATGAAGGGCTGGCACAGGATGCCGACCCGCCGGATCGATCTCGGCCGTCGTCCACAGCACCGTCTCCATGCGCGCCGGATCGGTCTTCTTCAGCGCCCACGGCTCCTGCGCCGGCGAAATAGCGGTTGGCTTCCGCCACCACGCCGAAGATCGCCGCCAGCGCCAGATGGATCGCCTGCTCGGCCATCGCCTTGCGCGCCGTGGCCAAGCGCGGCCGCCGCCTGGTCGAGGATCGCCTTGTCGGCGTCGGTCAGTTCGCCGCGCTTCGGCACCACGCCGTCGCAGTTCTTGGCGATCATCGACAGCGAGCGCTGCGCCAGATTGCCGAGGTCGTTGGCGAGGTCGGCATTGGTGCGGTTGACGATCGCCTCGTGGCTGTAGCTGCCGTCCTGGCCGAACGGCACCTCGCGCAGGAAGAAATAGCGCACCTGGTCGAGGCCGTAATGCTCGACCATGCGCGAACGGGTCGACGACATTGCCGACCGACTTCGACATCTTCTCGCCGCGGTTGAACAGGAAGCCGTGCGCGAAGACGCGCTTCGGCAGTTCGATGCCCGCCGACATCAGGAAGGCCGGCCAGTAGACGGCGTGGAAGCGCACGATGTCCTTGCCGATGATGTGCGTGGCCGGCCAGAAGCGCCATTTCTCGGCCTTGGTGTCGGGATAGCCGGCGCGCGGTGATGTAGTTGGTCAGCGCGTCGACCCAGACATACATCACATGCTTGTCGTCGCCCGGCACCGGCACGCCCCAGTTGAAGGTGGTGCGCGAGATCGACAGATCCTTCAGGCCGGACTTGACGAAGCTCATGCACCTCGTTGCGGCGCTCCGCCGGGCCGACGAAATCCGGACTGGTCTTCATAGAGCGCCAGCAGTCTGTCCTGATAGGCGGACAGCCGGAAGAAATAGCTCTCCTCCTCGTTCCATTCGACCGGCGAGCCCAGCGGCTCGCGGCGCACGCCGTCCTCGCCGAGCGTGGTTTCGCTCCTCGTCGAAATAGGCCTCCTGGCGCACCGAATACCAGCCGCTGTAGCGGTCCGAGATAGATGTCGCCATTGGCGGCCATCGCCTTCCAGATCGCCTGGCAGGACTGCGTAGTGGCGCGGCTCGGTGGTGCGGATGAACTCGTCGTTGGAGCCGCCGACCGCTTCGGCCATCGAGCGGAAGATCGCCGAATTGCGGTCGGCGAGCGCGTTCGGCGTGATGCCTTCCTTCTCGGCCGTCTGCTGCATCTTGAGGCCGTGCTCGTCGGTGCCGGTCAGGAAGAACACATCCTTGCCGTCGAGCCGCTGGAAGCGGGCCAGCGCGTCGGTCGCGATGACCGTATAGGCATGGCCGATATGCGGCTTGCCGTTCGGATAGAAGATCGGAGTGGTGAGGTAGAATTTTTCGCGTGCCATGGATGAAGCCGTCATGCAATGTCTGAATGGAAGTGTCGCGGTGAGATAGCGCATCGGGACGGCGATTGCCATCCCGCGCCGAGGGCCGCGTTCACATTCGAATTGCTGTCGTTCAGACGGTCGATCATGCTCAGCGCGTGTTGTTTGCGGTCGAGATTGTAGGTGTCGGTCTCAGATATCGCGATTCAGCGCCTCCTGCCAAGTCTCCGAGAGCGTTTTGGCCCGCGCCAGATCGCCGCGCACGTGCGGCCTCGCTGGCGCCGCGTCGAGAGCAGGTCGAGCGCATGGCGGTTGAAGATGTCGAACTGGATCGCCTGGTCGCGGCCGCCGACAGCATCGGCCAGCCGGTAGCGCGCCGGCGATGTCGGTCTTTCTGGCGCCGACCAGCTTGTCCAGCGCCTCGGCGATCTCCACCCGCCATATTCGGTCAGCAGGATCGCGTTGCGCGGCGCTGCCGCCTGCCCGCTCGGCCAGCATGCCGCGCGCGCCGCCGGCTCGTCCGGCGGCGGCTGGTTCGACGCGCTGCGAGCGCCGTCGATCAGATCGTCGTCGCCGAGCGGCGTGCAGCCGCACCATCTGGCAGCGCGAGCGGATCGTCGGCAGCAGGCTGCCCGGCGAATGCGACGATCAGGATGAACAGCGTGCGCGACGGCGGCTCCTCGAGATTCTTCAGCAAGCGCATTGGCGGCATTGATGTTCATGTCGTCGGCCGGATCGACGATGACGACCCGGTAGCCGCCGTCATGCGAGGTCAGCGACAGGAAGCGGCTGACCTGGCGGATCTCGTCGACGGTGAGCGACCGTCTTGAAGCTCTTGGTCTTGTCGTTGAGCGGCCGCGTCAGATGCAGCACCGACGGGATGCGCGCCGCTGGCGACCTGGCGAAACAGCGATGAGGCCGGATCGGGCACGGCAAGCGCGTCCGGCGCGTTGTCGGCAGGCCGGATGCGTCAGCAGATGGTGCGCCAGGTGGAAGGCGAGCGTCGCCTTGCCGATGCCGACGCGGCCCGGCAAACACCAGCGCATGCGGCAGCTTGCCGGCGCGATAGGCCGCGGCCAGCATGGCGGCCGCCTGCGCATGGCCGAACAGGTGCAGCGTTTCGGACGGCTCGGGCACGCCGTCCAGCGTGTCGTGCTGTTCGGGGGCGATGCGTTCGAAGATCATGCCGGCGCCGCCTGCCGCTTGTGCGCCGGCGTCATGCGCCTCGAGGGCGGCGAACACGGCGGCGGTGACGACATTCTCCACCGTATCGGGGTCGGCGGAAGCATCGATGACGATGCAGCGCTCCGGCTCGGCCGCGGCGATCGCCAGGTAGGCCTCGCGGCGGCGCTGGTGGATGGCAAGCGTCTCCTTCTCGAAGCGGTCGGGCCGACGCCGGCGCCGCGCCGCGCCGTGGCGCGCCGCAGGCCTTCGTGCCGGGTCGATGTCGAGGATCAGCGTCATGTCGGGCATCATGCCGTTGATGGCGACCTCCTCCAGCGCCTCCACGAAGGCCGGATCGAGGTCGCCGGTGACGCCCTGGTAGACGCGGGAGGAATCGAGGAAGCGGTCGCACAGCACGATCGCGCCGCGCTCGACCGCCGGCCGGATCACCTGCTCGACATGGTCGGAGCGCGCGGCCGCGAACAGCAGCGCCTCCATCTTCGGGCCGAACGGCTCGGCGGCGCCGGACAGCAGCACATGCCGCACCGCCTCGGCGCCGGGCGAGCCGCCCGGCTCGCGGGTCACGAGCGACGTCGTAGCCCTTGGCGCGCAGCTTTCGGCCAGGCGCGTCGATCTGCGTCGACTTGCCGGCGCCCTCGCCGCCTTCGAAGGTGATGAAAAATCCGCGCGCCAACTCGAAACTGCCCTTGCCGTGCCGCCCTGGTCTGGATGTCGCTTAGTCCCGGCTTGAACAAAGGTCCACGACCTGAGGCCGAAGCCACTTGCCAACTATCGTTTTGACGCAATCCGGATGGAAAACCGCTGCGCTTTTCCTGGAATTGCCCTAACGCAGCCAGCCGACAGCCAGTTCCTTCGACGGCATCGAGCGCGCGCTGCGGCAGCGTGCCGACGCCGACCGTCTCGGCGGCGAAGAGCGGCGTCTCCTGGCTCAGCGTGTCGCCGATCCAGACACGCAGCGCGCCGACCGGCTGCCCTGCTTCCACCGGCGCCGACACCGGCCCCTCATAGACGATCCGCGCGATCAGCTTGTCGCGGTTGGCGATCGGCACGAAGATGTCGACCGGCCCCTTGGCCTTCAGCGCCACGCCGGACTTCTCGCCGCCGAAGACAGCTGGCCTCGCCGACCACCTCGTCGCTTGGCGAAGAGCTCGGTCTTCTCGAACGACCGCGATGCCCCAGTCGAGCAGCTTGCGCGCTTCCTCGGCGCGCTCGCGGTCGCTGGCCATGCCGCTCATCGCCGCGAACACCCGCGTGCCGTCACGGCTGACCGAGCCGACGATGGCGTAGCCCGCCGCCTCGTGTGAACCGGTCTCCAGGCCGTCGGCGCCGATGCCCATGGCCAGCAGCGGATTGCGGTTCCTCTGGGTGATCTTGTTCCAGGTGAATTCCGGCTGGCCGTAATAGCGGTAGAGCTCGGGATAGTCGCGCCAGATATGCAGCGCCGAGCATGCGCGAGTTCGCGCACCGTCGTCTGCTGCCCGTCGGCCGGCAGGCCGGTCGAGTTCTTGAAAATCGATTTCTGCAGGCCGATCTGGCGGGCGCGCTCGGTCATCTGCGCGGCGAAATTCTCCTCCGATCCGGCCATGCCTTCGGCCAGGACGATGCAGCCGTCATTGGCGGACTGCACGATGACGCCCTGGATCAGGTCCTCCGACGCGGATCGCCGATTTGAGCTTGGCGAACATGGTCGACGCCCGACGGCGCGCCGCCCGTGCGCCAGGCGTTCTCGCTGACCACGAAGGTGTCGTCGAGCGTCATGCGGCCGGACTTGATGGCGTTGAAAACCACCTCCATCGTCATCAGCTTGGCCAGCGAGGCCGGCGGGATCAGCTTGTCGGCGTCCTTGGAGAACAGGACCGTGCCGGTCTCGGCATCGATCATGAAGGCCTGCGCGGCCTTGGTCTCGAAAAGCTGCGCACTCGCCGGAGCGAGCGCAGGCAGCAACAGGCCAAGTCCCAGAAGCCCCGCGACAGGTGAGAAAAAGCGAAATTGCATGAGGAATCTCGACCCGTTAGCCGGCGTGCGTCATGCCCGCAAAGCTATCAGGCTTTTTCCCGGCGGATCAACCGCGCAATGCGCAAAGCCGGATGTGATCAGTCGCGCACAGCAAGCGCGTCGGGCGCGCCATGCGACCAGGCCGCCTGCAGCATCTCGTCGAGGCTGCGGTGGCCGTCCGGATAGAGATTGACCGAGTACCAGTCCTTGCCATCGAGTTCGGACGCTGGATCTCGGTCCTGCCGAAGGCCCGAGAGCTCGGCCGCGACGCGCTTGGCCTCGGCGGCATCCGTCGAACGAACCGGCCGCGACATAGTCGGCAGTGGCCGACGCGGTCTGCGGGTTGGTCCGCTTCCAGGACTGCAGGACATCGGCAGGCGACATGCCCTGGCCGCCCAAGCGCGGCAAAGACGTCGGCGCGCTCGACACGCGTCATCCGCATAGGACAGCGAGGCCAAGGCAAAGGGCGATTGCGGCGGCAGGTCGATTCCGGGCGCTCGGGCACGATCGGGCCGAAGTCGGGCAGCGTGACATCGCTGGACGACGGCGCCTGCACGGACATGACCGGCTGCGCTTCGGCTGCTGGCCTGAATTGGTCAGCTGACCGGGAAACGGCACGGCGGCGGCGCCGATCGGCAGGCTCGGCGACGGGCCGTTCATGGCGACCATGACGCCGGTCGGCAGGCCGTCGGACGGGTCCGGCGCCCTGTTGCCAGGATGGTAGGAAGCCATCAGATACTGGTCGTCGTGGCCGTCGAGCGGCGCGCGGCCGACATATTCGACCTTCACCTTGGCGGTGCCGATATTGGCGTAGTCGAGCATTTCGGCGGCACGCTGCGACACGTCGATGATGCGGCCCTCGTGATAGGGACCGCGATCGTTGACGCGCACGATGACCGAACTGCCGTTCTTGAGATTGGTGACGCGGGCATAGCTCGGCAGCGGCATGGTCGGATGCGCCGCCGTCAGATGCGTCATGTCGTAGATTTCGCCATTGGCGGTCAGCCGGCCGTGGAAGGCATCGCCATACCAGGAGGCGAGACCCGACCTTGGCGTAGCGCTTGTCTTCCTTCGGATAATACCACTTGCCGCGCACCTGGTAGGGCTTGCCGAGCTGGTCGCGGCCGCCGCCGCGCGGGATCCCTGCCATTGTGAACCTGACGCGCGGGCTTGCCTTCACGCCATATTCGGTTTCGGAGAAATACTCCTTGGAGCGGGGCTTCCTGGTGTCGACCATCGCCTTCGGCTGCGGCGCCGCGCAGGCAGCCAGCAACGCCGTCGAGACGGCGAACAGCACGAAAGCGGGAGCGCGACGAAGACGCGGGCGCGCCGAAGTCTGCATTTTTCCTGATATCCCCTACAGTCTCGCTGCCAGCTGAATCCCGTGGAGCCAAAGCACCCGCACGAAACATGCCAGCGACACCCTGATCCCCAATCCCTTGTGCGCAGGAATTGTTTATCACGATGTTAATCGATTATGGTCGGAACCGGGCGAGATTGTGGCGCGCCCTCGCCTGCGGATTGGCGCGTGGCGCACCATGGAACCGGAGCCCGCTCGGCGCGTTGTCGCCGGATGCTTAAAAATGTCGCTTTCGCTATCGTGCTGACACAGGTCGCCGTTGTTGCCGGGCTTGTGACCGAGACGCTGCTGTTTGCGTCGTCCACCAGCGAGGCCGCCGACGTCGAGATGACTGGCAAACCCGTGGTGCAATGCGACGTGGCCATTTGGCCGAACATACCGGAACATTGCCACAAACAGGCCGAAGCAGGCAAAACGCGGACGACACTTGTGTTGATGGCGGGCAACTAAGAAGTGGTGGCCTTTTGGGTCAACGCTTCATCAGGTCACGGTTGAATCGGATCTCATGGCCGTAAGAACCGCTCGGCAGATCAGCCGCCGCCTGCCGGAAGCTTGCTTCCATCTGCGCGGTATACCGGCCTTCGTTCTGGAACCTGTCCCATAGGACGAAAGTAACGGCCACTGCGATTATCAAGAGCACCATTCGCATCGGAAAACCTCCCTCAAAAGAGTTCCCGACCAGAGCAGCAAGCATGATCCTCCTTGAGGAAGAATACAAGTGACTGCTAATATATGTGGTAGTGCCCCGCCTTCTGCCTCACGCACGGCGGCGGCCTTTTCATTGATGCCGTCGTACGCGCGTGCAGCTACCCAAACCACCCGAACCGAGAGACCGAGTCGAATGCCGCCAATGCGCCTCCGATCAAGAGGCCGAAAGCTTCCTTCCATTTTCGCCTGTGAAATAGGATTGCCGCAAACGCCAGAATCAAGATTGGAACCACGACAAAGGCGATTTCACTCGCTTGGCGCAAGGTTTCCAACTTAGGACCCCTCCGTTGGCACCGTTGGCTTTTCCGGCCATCGGAGCGATTGGTGAAAGTCAGTCGGGATCATGCAACTCCCCTAAGCCCAGCCAACGTCTGGCTATCCTCTTCCAGTACATGCGGCACTGACAAGTAGGCATTACCCACCCTCCCCGGTCTGCGGGAATGGCACACGCAACGCGCGTGGACCGCTGCCAACGCCAACACCAAGACGGGGCGGCTGTGGTTCGGCAAGCGCAAACCTTGGCGGCTGGTCGGCTACGCTGAACGCGACCGGCTGGGAGACCGAGACGGAAGTGATCATTACCGGTACGGCGACGCAGACTTACCTTCGCAAGACGGTGGGGCGGAACCAGCATAACGCAGATACTCCCCGGTACCGCAACCGAAGCGATCAGCGGCGTGATCGTCGTCAAGTCCCGAGACCAGAACGACGTGGCGAGCGCAGGCGACATCACCTGCAACGGGCTCGAGGTCGAGATCCTCGACTAGAGCCTGGGCAATGAAGCTGATCGGTTCACGCTAGGTTCGGCGGACGCGCTCCGGGAAACCGTAGTGACGAGTCTTCGGGTCCGCCAACTTCGCAGCCTCGTCGATCTGTTCGCGCAGTCGGACAAGGTCCTTTGCCTGGAATTCGAGTGGCAGCTCAGCGCCGGTTTCCATCCTCAGCGCCAAGCATAGGCCGGCGATTGATCGAGGGAACGGCCGGTGTGGCTGGCAACCTCGGGGTAGTGAGGGGGACCACACCGGCCATTGCGGGTGGGGGTATAGGGGGGTCCCGCACTACCTAGGGTATATGTATATTAGACATCACTCAATTAAGACTGAGTGCCCTAGTCGCTGGGGCCTAAAGAGGAGGCCGCTACTCTGCCGAAGGGAAAGGTCGCCCAGTGGCCCAGCGGCCGGGGCGTGGTGGCTTGGGTTCGGCCGCCGGGCCTAACCGGAAAACGGAGAGATAGTTCGCCGGCTGGCAAATTGTAGACCGGGTCGGCGTCGCTGCTAACTTGGCAAAACGGCGGTGTTCTCTTTCCCTCAAATCGGATGAGCCGGAGCCAATCTCGCGTTTCTGCGGGAACCTAACGCTTGAACCGAAATTGACGGTCATGAGCACTCGCGGAAAAGAGTTCTTGGAACGGTGGCTTGCCGACAACGTGCCCGACCTCGTCGGTGCCGATGTCATCTCGGCGGGCAAGGCGACCGATAAGTTGTTTGCTGATGCGGAAAAGCAGGGGATTGAAGGCGCAGAAATCGTGGATGAGATCGGCACGGGTAGCGTCTATGAAGCGATCCTCGACGCCGTAGTTCATTACCATGGCCCAGGGTTGGCGGACTGACTTTAGCTCTGCTTTGATACACGTCTCTGGGCGTAAACCCCCGGCCACCGCTGCAGCACCATTCAACCTGCTAGATACCGCACAGAGATCAAGACTGCGGAGAAACCGATCACGTAAAACCACATCCAGCCTATGCCGCCAGCAAAAGTATCTTTGATACCCTGTTTGCCGTCGACCAGCGCAGCGCAAACCACCACCATTGCCGCCAAGGCAATCACCGCGAAGACGAAGACGGTCCAGTCGTTGCGCATGTGCGCCGAGGAATCCGCACAAGAGGAATTATGAAATGGCCGGAGCAGTCGGGCGTTCGCTGCTTGGTTTGTTGCACCGCACCGGCCATTTGCGGGATAGGAAGAAGCCCCTCCGCGCCGATTAAGCTATAGGCATATTTAGAAATCACTCAATTAAGACTGAGTGCCCTAGTTCACCGGGCCTAAAGAGCAGGCGACCTACCAAAAGGCGGACCGGCCAGGCTCCTGGAGGCCCGCCATGATCAGGCAAGGGGCCATGCCGATCATGTCCCGTTGCATGTAGCGCCCGACGGCGCCGGCAAGCATCGAGACGGTGATGGCGGTGATGTAGAGTTAGGCGCGTAAACAACCCGACATCGAGCCCGCTTCGGCCGCTCACCGGAGCGGGTTTCGCTGGCGCATGGCCCTTTGGCGTTGGCCACAGGCGGTCGCCAGGACGCGCTCCTGACAGATTCACCGCTTGTAACCGGTCGGCAGAGCGGCCACTGCCTCCCGGTATCTGTGTCCCACTGCCGCCGTGTATATTCCTTTGTTGAACAGCCCGTCCCATAGGAAAAAGCAGGCCACCAAGGCGATCACTGTAAGAACCGGTCGCACCGGAAAACCTCCCTCAGAGTTCCCGACAAGCGGCTTGCATGATTTAGCGCTTTTCAGGAGTTCAGTTTTAGCCGCCGATGGCCAAGCCGGTCGTGCCAAACAACCTGCCGCAAGTCGCGCCAATCGACTGCTTGGCCGCACACCGGACAGGGGTGGAAGTGGTCGGCCTCGTTCACCTTATCCCAGCCATGGCGGCCACCTGCGATCGGAGGCCCAAGGTCCGAGAGCTTCGTCATAACCTTTCGAACATTCAATTTGCCTAAAATGTTCCCGGAACTAAATTAGCAATCGCGCCTTAAATTGCGGTTTGTCGAGTCCGTTTATGCGCGTGAAGTTCGTCCCGCCCCTAATCCCGACCCTGGTCGAGAAGCCGTCTACTTCCTGCACAAATGGATTTCCAACAATGTCCCCGCGACCACCGGCGCCGACATCATCTCCGTCGCTGAATTGACCCAAGAGCTGTTTGCCGACGCCAAGACGATCGGGATCGGCAGCGTCGAGATCGAGGAAGAGTTTGGGAGCGTCTATGAGGTGATCCTAGACGCGATTGTCCACTATGAGGCCGGCGTGACGGACTGACGGGTTTCAGCGGCCCGGCGGCCGGGCGGGGGGCTGGGGTTCGACCGCCGAGCCTAACCGACGAAGGGGTAGTTTCGCCGGCCGGCGAGGTTATAGGCCAGCTTGCGTCGCTGCCAACTTGGCAAAAACGGGGGGTGTTTGGTTCCGCTCTCCTCAAATTGGATGAGACCAGAGTCGCAACCGTGAGTATGCCTGACCGTCGGCAACGTCATGCAAAACAGGACGCCGGCTGCCGATCGGAACAGCTAACAGAGATCGGCATGCCGGCGCTTTACCTACCCCAACCCGGCTTCATTTATCGGTGCGTTGTAGCGAGCGCACAACTACGCCAAAAGGATAGGGCACCTACCTCACCGGGCGGATGAAATCTGCTTGCCAGCGCCATCGGTATCTGTTGCGCGAAATGCAAGGCCGAGGGACGCGAGCGGCGCCCGGTGTTCTTCACCTGCATTCCCGACTACGAGGGCCAGCAGCGGAAGCGGAATCGCGACTGGAAGCCAACATTCGATCGCATGCCAGACAAACGGAGGTCCTGATGTCAATCGAGGCCGCTATATGAAGCGGTCCTAGCGACAGGCGCTTTTCGGGGCGGAAGCGGGTGATAGCTGCCGTCAAGGATCAGATCATTGACTTGCACGATCTGCCTGCGTGAATAACCTTAGAGATAACTGCTCGGAGCCTGTCGTGGTCGTACTGCCTTTCTCGACCGTCGATGTTTTCACGCAAGCGCGTTTCGGCGGGAATCCGCTTGCCGTCGTCATTGGGGGCGAGGAGCTCGACACTAAGACGATGCAGGCGGTGGCGGCAGAGTTTAACCTTAGCGAGACGACTTTTCTACTGGCGCCGATGAATGCCGCCAACACTGCCCGCGTCCGCATCTTCAGTCGAACGACGGAAATGCCGTTCGCCGGCCATCCAATGGTTGGCACCGCCTTCGTTCTCGCACAACAACGGCCCGATCTAGCATTCGCAACCTTCGAGGTTACCGCTGGGATCGTTCGCGTCCAGATCGAGCGCGATGCGGACGGCGCGGCCATCGGCGCAAGCATCGACGCTCCTCAACCGCTGAGCCTCGGCGAGACGGTTGCTGCAGAGGTTATCGCCCGCGCGCTCCAGATAGAGCTTGCGGACGTGGTGACGACCAACCACCTGCCGTCAGTGGCCTCGAACGGCAATCCCTTCATCATTGCCGAGCTATCAGGCGAGGCACTGACACGGTGTGCGCCCTCTATGTCCGCCTTTCGGGACGCGCTCGACGCTCGCGCCCATCTTGGCAGTCGCTTCTCCGTCCACGTCTATAGCAGGGACGGGCAGACAATTCGGGCGAGGATGTTCGCGCCGCTTGCCGGGACATGGGAAGATCCTGCCACGGGTAGTGCCAACGCGCCTCTCGCCTGCCTGCTTCTGTCGCTCGATCCGGAAGCAGAGCAAGCCAGCTTCCAAATCCATCAGGGTGTTGAGATGGGGCGACCGAGCCTTCTTCATGTGGAGGCCCGGCGAACGCCGGAGGGGATCTTGGCGACGCTACGTGGATCGTGCGTGCCGGTCATGCGCGGCGAGCTTACCCTTGATGACAAGGATGCGTGAAGTCCCGCAAACGAGCCTTTCAAGAGAACAGCCCACACGCAGTCGACGGTGCCGTCGTCCATGAGGCGGCAGCTTTCCCGAAGCCTGTTCCCGATCAGCGGCCAAGGGAAACGCGCGCTGGCGGGGCACTGAGCCGGCTGCACAATCTGCGCTTGCGCCAATATCAGACAAGCCTAATGTAATTCATGATCTGGCCATTGAGTGGGTGCGGCAGCGCGTTCGGATTGAGCGGTATGATCGCCGCGGCCTGTGCTTCCGGAATGCCGTTGGCATCGGCACATGACAATAGCTGGTATGAAAAGCAGTGCTGCGAGGACGATCATTGCGAGCCGATGGCAAATGGCGCCGTTCGCGAAACAAGCAAGGGCTTCGAGGTGCCGTCCGGTGAGTTGCTGCCCTACGCGGACGGCAGGGTCCGTCAGTCACACGACATGCGTTACCATTGGTGCCATGCCCGAGATGCACCAAACCGGCATCGCCAAACACCATTTGGCGCTGAAAGCACGATCTGCCTGTACGTGCCGCCTGAATTATTCTGACAGGCGCAAGCTTCGCCCCCTCAGCGCCAGCCAATGACCGACCCTCCGCGGCCGGATGCTTATCGCCTTGAGCGCGTCGACGGCGAAACGGCGGATTGCATAGCCCTCTTCTACACGACGGCAGAAGCGAAAGAGGTCATCAATCATCTGGACCAGCGCTACCGCTTGATGCTGGGCGATAGGCAGATATGGCCTCCTGATGATGGCAATCGTCACAAAGGGACTGCACTTTTGGACGACTAGCTAGGCCGCTAGCTTTCGTTTGATGCAAGCTTTGACCGGATTTTCTTGATAGCGTTCACGATAGCATCTGCGGTCTGGCTATCGAGGGCGACATCCAGGCGCCCCTCTCGATCTGGCCACCGAACTGGAAGACGCTTATCTACCGAAGAGCGCCGAACTCTTCATTCCCTTGTCCATTGGTGGAGGGCAGTCGCGCACTCTGCGCTATGGGGAGCTCGATCAGGTCGAGGCTGATCTGCGCGACGACATCAAACGCCGTTACGCCGAGCAACAACAAAAGCTGGCGGCACTCGCCAAGGTGGCGCCTGATCTCGGCAAGCAGTCGACCGCCGCCCTTCGCAAGGCCGAGCAGACCGATCTGCGAACGTTGAAGAGGCTGATCAAGGAAGAGCGCGCACGGCGTACTGCTGTCGGGCTTGAACAGGCAATCAACGAACGCAACGACGCCTCCGACGCCGAACGCTACGCACTGAACGCTGTGTGCGCCTATCGGTGCACCACCATGGAGGAACATCGCGTCAAGGCCGAGTTCTTGAAGGATTTCGCCACGGGCAAATACGGTGACCTCCAGCCCGAGGACGTTGACGCGCTGCTCTGGTCGTTCCTGCCGGTCGAAGCCTTGGAAGCTGCGGTCGAGGCCGTGGAAGGCCAAGCAGTGTTGGACGAGCGCCGCGCCTCGCACTGATCAAACTCCAAAGCCTGAGAGTTTGGCCCGCTGCCTCCCGGTGGCGGGCTTTTCATTTGGCGGTGGGGACTAGCGGGATTAGCGGGAAAAACGCCGTCGCTTTCGAGTGTCAGCAGATGTGGTAAGGTTGATTGTCGGCGAGTAGCAGAGGTCCAGCAACAATGACCTTGAGACGAACCAGAGCTTACGGCGCATCCGGCTTGGTTCTAGCGGTTTGCACTGTATTTGCTTGGCAGAACGCCACTGCCGCTCAAAATTGCAACGCAGCCGCGACGCCTGGCGTCAATTGGCAGGACTGTGACAAAAAGCTTCTCATCCTAAAAGGACAGGACCTGAGCGGGGCGAACCTGTTCGGTGTTGATTTCACTTCGACCGACCTCAGGAACAGCAATCTCCTTGCGGCAAATTTTGAGAAGGCAACGCTTGTGCGTGCTTCCCTGGCCGACTCGACCGCCAAAGGCGCCCGGTTCGACAAAATCGAGGCCTACAGGACCGACTTCAGCCGTATGGACGCGCAGGGCGCTGTGTTTGCGAGCGCGGAAGTGCAGCGCTCGAATTTCCAGGACGCCAATCTGACCAATGTTGATTTCACAAAGGCGGAATTGGGGCGAGCGCAGTTCCATGACGCCGATATCAGCGGCAGCCGCTTTTCGTTTGCCAATCTCGCGCGGGCGGACTTCAGAGGAGCGACGTTCACCGCGCCGATAGACTTTGACGGCGCTTTTTTCTTTCTGACCCGTATCGAGGGCCTCGATCTTTCCAACTCGGCGGGTCTCTCCCAATGGCAGCTCAACATGGCTTGCGGAGACGCCCGGACCGAGTTGCCTACTGGCTTGACGAGGCCTGAAGATTGGCCCTGTCAATTCCAGCAGGAATAGTTGTCGGCAAGCCGCCTATGATGGCAAGGACGCCGAGGAAGACGAAGACAGCGAGCCGCCACCTAGGCGCTTCATCATCGGAAGACGTTAGGCACTAAGTTAGGCACCGAATAAGGCGCTACTGAAAAGCGCTTTATAAACAAATCGATAGGAAGGTAATTGGCGGAGGGAGTGGGATTCGAACCCACGGTGAACTTGCGCCCACGCCGGTTTTCAAGACCGGTGCCTTAAACCGCTCGGCCATCCCTCCGTCGTGATTTTTCAATCACTTCAGGATTGTCGCGTTCGGTCAGTTTTGAGAAGTTGGCGCCGGATTGGCACCGAAGGCGTTCCCGACCGGTTCGCTGTTCATTCCTGTAGAGCGGCATCGAGGGCGGCGTCAACCACCGCTGCAGCGCCTTCCTGCTGACCAGGCAGCAAATGCGCAAGATGCTCTTCGGGGCCGTGGCGCGCCCCGGCACCTCCATCGCGGAGAAATCAACCACTTGCAGTTGCCATCCACGTTGGCGACAACGGCGCGGATCTATCGACGTTTGTATCATGCCAACTCAACCGAAGTCCTCTAGTCTGATGCGAGAGGTCTGAGTGATGGCGGCAGAGGTCCGATCTGCGACTTTCGTAAAGAGTTCGTACAAGCTTTATGCTGATATTACGGCGCGCGGTTGAACTCGAGAGGGGCGCAGTGAGCCTACCAAACACTTTAGACAACTTGCGCTTCGCTCGGCGGATGCTGGCGGAGGCCCGCCGGTGTGCGCAATAGCGATGTCGTGGAGGCGCCACTATGTTCATTGACTACTACGAAACTCTGGAAATCAGCCCGAACGCGAATTCGGAAACGATAGAACGGATATTTCGTCATTTTGCTATGCGTTACCATCCCGACAATCAAAACACCGGCGATGAAGCACGCTTCAGCGAAATCGTGGAGGCCCATAATACGCTCAGAGATCCGGTCAAGCGCGCGCAATATGACATTCAGTATAAAGACCATTTGAACCTTCGGCGCGAGTTGACCGAGGAAGCCGGCAACACCAAAGGCATCGAACGGGACGTCGTCATTCAGGCCAAAGTGCTCTCGCTTCTTTATGTCAAACGCCGACAGGACGTGAACAATCCCGGCATTGGCGATACGGAACTCGAACGCCTGTCAGGCTGTCCGCGCGAACACCTGGAGTTTCATCTCTGGTATCTAAAGGCAAAAGGCTGGATCGCAAGGATCGAAAACGGGATGTTCGCGATCACCGTAGACGGCATCGATCGCGCCAATTCCGAACATCGTCGTGACACCACCACCAGACTACTGGACCATACAAGCTGACGCGGAAGACTTTGTCGCCGCCTTCCTCCTTGGGTTGTCACCAACTGGTATGCGCCTTCAGTTTGAACGACCGGCCTTCGCCATACGAACAGGTCAGCGTCGTCTGGCAGCTGGCAACATAGGTCTTGTCGAACAGATTGGTGATGTTGAGATCGACGCCCCAGTTCTCCCTTTCATAGCCAAGCTTCAGGTCGGCGAGCGTGACGGCCGGCACCTTCGCAGTGTTCCCATTGTCGGCCCATGAGGAGCCGAGATGGCGCACGCCGCCGCCGATCGAGATGCCGTCATACCAGCTCGCCGCGGAAGGTGTAGTCGACCGAGGCAGAGGCCATCACTTCGGGCACGATGAAAGGCGTCTTGCCGATCAGCGACGCATCTTCGTCCTTGGTGATGTCGATGTCGTAGGCGGTGAACGCACCCGTTACCCGGAAGTCCTCGGTGATGTTCACCTTGCCCTCCAGTTCGACGCCGCGCGAGCGCACCTCGCCGGTTTGCAGCTGCGTGAACAGGGTGACATTCGAGGGCACATTCTGACGGGTCAGGTCGAATACCGACAGGGTGAACAGCCCGTCGATGAAGGTCGGCACGTATTTGATACCGGCCTCGTATTGTACGCCCTCCTCCGGCTTGAACAGATCGCCATTGGCGTCGGTGCCGATGATCGGGTTGAAGAAGGTGGCGAAGCTGACATAGGGGGTTACGCCGTTGGCGAATTCGTAGGCGAGGCCGGCGCGGCCGGAGACATCGCCAACAGTGCTGTTCTGCGTGCTGGAGCTCGCCGAGTAATAGGTCGGGCGATTGTCGGCTTCGAGCCAGCCACGGTCATAGCGGCCGTTCAGCGTCACCAGCCAGCCATCGCCGAAGCGCAGCTGGTCCTGGGCATAGAAGCCGAGCTGCTTCTGCGTCAGATCCTGGTTGAGGTAGCTGACGCGCTCTGTGAGCGGCGCACCATAGACCGGGTCGAAGGCGTCGATCGGTGGGGTCGTCCCGAAGAGGGCCGACGACTGCACCTGGTCGATGTTGTAGTATTTGTAGTCGATGCCGGCCAGCAGCGTGTGCTCGATCGGGCCGGTCTCCACCTTGCCCTCGATCTGCAGGTCCGACAGGAACGTCATCGCGTCGGTGTCGTGACCGAAGTTGATGCGGTTCAGCTGCGTCGATGTAGGGCTCACCCAGCCGTTGGGATAGACGTTGACCTCATTGATATCGGCGGCGGTGAAACGCATGTTGGAGCGCACCGTCCAGTCATTGTCGAAAGTGTGCTCGAACTCGTAGCCGATCGAGCCTTGCTCACGCTTGTAGAGGTCGACGGATGGTTCGGTGAAGTTGGCGTCGGCGTCGATGCGGCCGTAGTTCACGCCGTTGACGATCCGGTCCGTCACCGTGCCTTCGTAGGGCAGGAAGCTGCCGCCATTGTGGTTCTCGTCGATGTGGCTGTAGTTGGCCAGGATGGTCAGCGTGGTTGCTTCGTCCGGCTTCCAGCTGATGCTTGGCGAAATGAAGCCGCGCCAACCGTCCTGGAAGTCGCTGTAGGTGTCGCCGCCGGCGACCTTGCCCGTCATCCGGTAGCTGACCGCGCCATTGTTGGCGACATCGCCGATGTCGAAGCCGAGATAGACATTGCCGGCATCGTTGACGCCGGTTTCGACATAGCGCTTGCGTTCGAAATCCGGCCGCTTGCTGACATAGTTGACCATGCCGCCGGGATTGCTGCCGCCATAGAGAACGGAGGCCGGTCCCTTCAGCACCTCGATGCGCTCCAGCCCGAACCTATCGACATAGAAACCGCCAAAACCGTAGCTGAACAGCTGCAGCCCATCCATGTAGGTGCCGGTGGCCGTCGCCTGGAAGCCGCGGATGAACATCCAGTTGGTGTCGCTGTCGGGCCCAAAGGGCTGGGCGAACACGCCGGCGGTGTAGCGCAGCGCCTCGTCGGCCTTCTGCGCGCCCTGGTCGTCGATTTCCTGCCGGCCGATCACCGAGACCGATTGCGGGATGTCCTTGAGCGTCGGTCGCCGTCTTGGAGCCGGTCGTCGTCTTCTTGGCGACGACGCCGTCGACCGGCCCGGTCGCGCTATCCCCGGCCTCGCCCTCGACCAGCACCGGTTCCAGCTGGGTGCCGGTTTGCACGGTCTGCGCGAACGCGGCCATCGGCGAGATCATCGCGACTGCGGCGACGCTGCCGGCCAGAAGCGACTTCATCCGGTAAAATCTGCTCATAAGGAAAGTTCCCGCCCGTCGACATTGAGATACTTGATCATTTATCTCAACTTATCTGCTGGTCATTGGACGGAGTTTGGCGGTTTGTCGGTTCTTGTCCAAACGGCTGACATCGCAGCGTCATGTTGCGGAAATGTCACTCACGGACGGCGCTCTTCATCCAGGCGCCCGGCGTCACGCCGACGACCGACTTGAACACCCGCGTCAGATGGGCCTGGTCGAAAAAACCGGTCGCCTCGGCAATATCACCGAGCGAGGCGGTATCATGCGCCATCATCGCCTGTGCCCTGCCGATCCGCGCCTGCATCTGCCAGCGATGCGGTGGCACGCCTGTCGCCGCCTTGAAGGCGTGGCTGGTTGCGGTTTCGGACAGGCCGGTCAGCGTGGCGAGGTCGGCGAGACGGATCCTGTCCAGGCAATGCGCGTCTATGTAGTCGGTGACGAGGCGCAGCTTGCGGTGGGACAATGGCGCCCGGCGCCGCGCGGCAACCGGCGTGGTCTATCTGGAAAAGGCTCGCGAACAAGGCGTTGAGCAGGCCCTCGCCGTAGAGATCATGCAGCTTCTGGCCGGCGTCGCATTCGGCGGCAATCAGGCCGGCAAGCGGGGCGATCCGGTCGTCGCGAAACTGGAAGCGTGATACCTGCAGGGCCTCGCGATCGAGGCTGCGGCCGAAGCGGCGCGCCAGGGCTGCGGCGTCGAAGTGCAGGTCGAGATGCCTGATCCGGTGCAGTCCAACGACCTGGCCACGAATCGGCACCCCGGCCGGAATGTAGGCCATGGAATAGGCCCGGTCGTGGCGGTGCGCTTCGCCCTTGGCCCCTTCGACGAAGAAGGCGCCGTCGCCTTCGACATCGAGAGCGACAAACAGCCGGGGGTCGGGAGAGACATAGAAGCCCTCGGCCCGGTCCGCGCATGACACATCCCAGAGGTCGGCAACCGCGCCGTCCCAAACGTGGCATTTCAAACCGCCAATGACGGAAAATCCCTGAATGCGGCTTTCCATGCGCGGAACGAAGGACACGCTTTCCCCTCATCTGATCGAGACTCTGGTTCAGTACGTTTCTTGATGAAAATGGTCAAGTTTTGTCGCGGAGCGGGCCCGATGGGGCAGCCTGTGGCGGCTACGGTGTGGCCGCAGCCGGCGCCCTTCCCGTGCGTCCGGCGAGGTTCATCTCGGACAGTCGAGCGGCGCAACACCGCAACGAGTTGTTGCCTGGATCGAGACAGGTTCGATCCGGCCACAACCCACGCTTTGCTGAATGTCAAAAGGCGATCTTCAAGCCCAGCTTGCCGCTGATGGTTGAGCTGTCTTCGGACCACTTGCCGCGAATTTCACTGCTGAGCGTGGTTGCCTGCGTCATCTTGAGATTGAAGCCTGAGGACAAGGCCACGGAGAGGTCGGCATCGTCGAACTCGCTCTCCACGCCTTCAACGCTGGCCGTGTTCGAATAACCGAAGCGCTGCTGGATATCTGCCCGCGCATAGGGGCTGATCACCATGCCGTTCCCGAGTTGAAAATCGGCATAAATTCCGGGATCGAATTTGACCGCGCCAAACGACAAGCGGCTCTTTCCGAAATCCGTGTCGGAGTTGTCCGTATAGGCATCACCGGTAAACGTGACGCCCAGCAATCCGCCGCGCAGGTCAAGGCGCACCCGATCGGTCAGGCTGAAGATACGGCCCACCGATCCGGTTACCGCATAGCCTTGCGTGTCGTAGCTTCCGGACGTGCCGGCGCGGTCGACGTCCGTGTTGCCGAGGAATGCCGATGCGGCCACGAGCACATAGGTTGTGCCGTGACGATAGAGGCCATAGCCGCCGAACATGCCGCTTCTGTTCGTGGCCTCACCGCCGTCGAAGAACCCGAAAGCATCGACGCCTACCTCGGCCGAGGCATAGCCGCCAAACAGACCGAGGTTGAGGCCGTGCTCGTTGTCGAAGCCGAAATACTTCGCGGCATTGAAGTCCACGCTGACGGCAGCGGAGAATTCATCGACGTCGAAATGCGGTCCGTCGAAAGTGTCGAAGCTGTTCGAAACCCTGAAACCGTCATGCTCGGTATGGGCAAGCTGGCCGGACGCGAAAACACCGAATGGCGCGGCCTGGCCCGGCGGGGCTATTTTGGCGGGACTGACATCCGCATCGACGATGTCGTCGACAATGTTGCCAAGCGCATCCAGGGAGGTGTCGACAATCGCGCTGTTGGCCGCGCCGCCAATATAACAGCTCGTGTCGAGAAAGGTCCCCTCGCTGTCGAGGATGCAGGCGTTCGCGGTGGAGGGCATGAAAATGAGGCCGGTGCCGATCGAGAACGCGCTCGCCGTGCACAGGCGCAGAAGCCAATTCTCTGCTTTCATTGTCCCCTGTTCCCTGGCTGCTTGCGATATCAGGGCATGCGGTTCGCCGATGAACTATGAAGTACGTCACTGACTGCTTCAGATGCGAGAGCAACAATTGCTCCTTTATTGGCAAGGAACATACCAGCTTATGTTCAGCGAGCATATGGAGTTCGTGTGAATGCGCTGGCTCCGGCATGCTGAGATGGCAGGGCCGCCCTGTGGTTGCGCTCGAGGGCGTGTTGAGGACAATGCGCACGCGCAGGTCGAAAGTGAGCCGTGCCACGCAGCCTTCCTTCAGGATGGTTTCTCGTGTAAAAATTGCCGCTGTCTTCGGAGATACTGGTTTCGGCGCACGAAGAGGGACGGCGCCAGGCGGGTGGACACTTCGGTAACTCGAAGATTGTCGCATGCTGAAACGAGCTCGTGACATGACCTACGGTCCCTTCCTGCGCATTGTGGCAGTTCTGCTGGTTTCATTGTTCGGATCGATCGGCGCTCAGGCCGCGGTCGTGGAAGAACTGTCGCCGCAGCCCGGCAAACGGCTGGCGATCGTCATTGGCAATTCCAATTATCAAAGCACGCACCTTCCCCATCTGGCGAATGCCGGCAACGACGCGACAAGGCTTTCGGAAAGCCTGAAAAGGCTGAATTTCGATGTGCTGACAGGAACGGATCTGTCGTCCGACGGATTTGCCAGGCTCTTTCAGGAGGCCGACGGCAAGCTTGCCGGCGCCAGTGCCGTGCTGATCTTCTACGCCGGCCACGGGGTACAGCTTCAGGGCGAAAACTATCTGTTGCCGGTCGACACCCCCGATGCTCAAAACCTTGCAGAGTTGACCGCGCGCGCGGTCAGGCTCAACGACGTGATTTCGAGGTTTGCCAGCCGGGAGCGGCAGACGTTCATTTTTCTCGATGCGTGCCGGAACAATCCCATGGGCAAAGGCGCGAGCGCCATGGATGGTCTCGCTCAGGTCGAGGTCGGCGAAAACACGTTTGTCGCCTTCGCGACGCAACCCGGCAACACGACGGTCGACGGGGCGGGCGACAACAGCCCCTTCACCACGGCTCTGCTGAAGAACATCGAGATTCCAGGGCTCAGCATTTCGGACATGATGATCCGGGTGCGCAACGAGACCGAAGCACTGACTGTTGGCCGCCAGGTGCCATGGGACCAGTCGAACCTGCGCGAGCAGTTCTATTTCACCGAGCAGCAGGAGCTCGACCCGGCTCAGCTCAGCGCCAGCCTGTCGCGCATTCTGTCGGATCCGGTCGCCAAGGAAAAACTGCAGATCGAGCTTGCGTCCAACGATCTGCAGACCGCGGTGATCATCGTCGGGCAGACATTGCGATCGGTCGAGATTTCGCCGCCGTCAGCCGCACCGGCCAAGCCCGCCGGCACGCAGATGGCCAGCCTCGAGGGCGCGCGGCAAAGCGTCGTCTCCGGCCTCGAAACGCTGATCGTCGGCAAGTCGGGCGAGCCGGACCAGGAGAAAGCAACCGATCTCGCTCGCAGCATCCAGACGGAATTGCGTCGCCTCGGCTGCTACCGGACGACGATTGACGGTAGCTGGGGCAAGGGTTCCGTCCGCGCCGTCACCAACTACTACAGGAACACCAGGCAGACAGCGTCGACGACCGAACCCACGGTCGAGCTTCTGAGCGACCTGTTCCTGCATTCCGGCAGGGTCTGCAAGGACCCCGTGCTTGTGAAGGCCAAGCCGGCGAGGGTTTCCACTGGTCTGGCTCCGGCGCGCGGCAAGGCGGTAACCAACCGCAAGGCCGGCAAAGCGTCGAAACCGCAAGCCTCGCGTCCCGCGGCTCCTCCGCCCGACATCAGTGGCGGTATCGGCATAGGCGGCGTGTTCTAGAGAACCCAAGCCTGCCATTTGGCAGGCATCGGCAGGCGAATGCCAGCGGTCCTATCGCCTATTGCACGCTCAGCCGCATTTCGACCCGCCGGTTGACCGGGTCGTACGGGTCGGGAACGCGCGGATTGGTCGCGCCGAGGCCGACAGCCTTGACGCGTGCTGGCTCTATTCCGCTCGACAAAAGGAATGCCGTCACCGATTGAGCCCGCCGCTGCGAAAGGCCTTCATTGTAAGCCGGCGAACCCGAGGCGTCAGTATAGCCTTCAACGACGAAATTGTGTGTCTTCAAGCGGTTGTCTTTCAGCGCCTTGGCGAATTCGCCCAGTTTGGCGCGCGCTTCAGGCAACAGCTCGGCGGAATTCAGGTTGAAGTTGATCAGCATATCGAGGCCGCTTGGAGCCGGCGCCTCGGTCTTGCTCTCGCATTGATCCTGGGCGCCGACGCATATCCCACGCGATGCGCCCAGATCGGACGTCTTGGCGAAAAACTTGATGATGTCTTCCGACGATTGGACCGGGTCGGCGAGCGACGAATTCGACGCCGCCAGTGCTGCCGCCAGAACGAGGATTGAAATGGTTGCCCGCATTGCCGCCTCCAGTGCTGACGTCACGGATCGCAGCGCATCATCTCGCATCTGCTGCGCGTGAGATGTGATCGATCTCACATCCAAATCACCCTGTGGCGGCTGGCCAGACGCTGTAGCGGGAGCCCGCGAACAAGCGCTTCTGCGAAGGTGTTGGAGGCGAATATACACCATGCGGAATTGGCAGGCGAGTTGAACTTGACGCCTGACGTGAGGCCGTTCCGTGCCTGCCTGCCCGATGGTTTCGAGACAAAGCCTGCGATCGGGTAGTGTCTCAGTTTGAATTTTCGGGCCTGCTCTTTTTGTACCGCACGCGCTTATTGGCGGCGCGCTTCTTGCCGCCCTTCGAACCAAGCTCTTTGGCGGCGGCGTTCTTGCCATCGTCCTGCACGTCGTCGGCTTCCTCGCCGGTAGCAATGCGCATAACGCGGACGGCATTGCCGATCACGTCGGCGGGGCGCTACTGGCTTTTAGGTCCGGTCGGCATCTTCTACTGCCCAACTACGGACGCCGCTGGCCGCGCCGACGTGATAGGATCGGCGTGACGCAGAACGATCCTCCACACGCCATCCTCCCGCCGGAAGATAGTGGTGGTCCGAAGCGCAATCGGCACCAGTTTATCGGCGCCGCCAACCTTGGATCGGACCCGCTCGATCTCCATGATATAGCCCAGGTCTGCCGTCGCGTACTCGGCAATTCGCTCAAAGCCGATGACCTCGCCATCCCGGTAGTTGGTGGCAGCTCGATCCATGGTCTCAGCAGCTTTTGTCCATCCCTTGGCCGGTGGACCGAACGGGTTCGCGATTATCACGTCATCGCGTCGCGAATAGAGGCTTTTCAGGGGCTCAGGATCACCCTTAACAAAAGCACCCACAGCCAGATGATCCTGTTCGATGACTTTCGTTAGGTCGGAGGCCAACATTCCAATGCCCATCAAATTTGGTTTTCCCAAACCAAATCATACCGCATCGGAAGGGCGAGAGCGAGCGGCGCGTAAAGGCCGCCGGACTTCAAACTGACCCACTACCTGCGATCGCGCTTGGTTGATTTTTGGACCGAAATATGCTGGTTCTCCCGCCCATGAAAAAACTATTCCTTGCGGTCCTGGCGTCGGTGACGCTGGCCTGGCCGGCCCACGCAATGGACGCGCGCTTGCGCGCCGGCCTGCTGAAACTCGATCCGCAGACGCGGCTGGAACAGCGATGCGATGCAGAGGTGCTGGACCGGATCAGCCATGACGACCACAAGTACAAGGCCGACCGCGTCGTCGCCTACGCCTTCGCGACGCCGGAAATGGGAGCCGACGCGATCCGCAGCCCGGGCGCTGCCTTCCGCAGCAAGGGGCAATGGTACCGGCTGAAGTTCAAATGCGAGACGGCGCCGGACCATATGCAGGTGCTGCAGTTCCGTTACCGCATCGGTGACGAGATCCCGGAGGCCGACTGGGCGAAGTACAATCTCTACGACTGAATTCTCTAACGACCAGAGTTCTCTCGGGCAGAACGCGCTTTCGCTGATTCCTGTGGTTTTTTGGCATTGCCCGTGCGTTCTCTTGACGCGCGGGAACCATACACGTTAGGGCGTCGGCATATCCGACGACGAACACGCGGCGAACAAGCAAAGGGCCTCCGGTCGATGGAAATTTTCACCGCCGCAGGCCTGACGGCCCTGCTCCAGGTCATCGCCATCGATCTCGTGCTTGCCGGCGACAACGCCATCGTCATCGGCCTTGCCGCGGCCGGCCTGCCCGTCCGAGCAGCGCAAGAAGGCGATCCTCATCGGCATCGCTGGCGGCCACCGTGCTGCGCATCTTGTTTGCCGCTGATCACGCGTGGCTGCTGGCCATCGTCGGCCTGCTGCTGATCGCCGGCGGCCTGCTGCTGCTTTGGGTGTGCTGGAAGATGTGGCGCGAGCTGCGGTCATCCCATGCCGAGGAGCATGAGGCGACCGAGGCGCTGTCCAATGCCGACTACGACAGGGACGGAACGATGGCGACCGGCAAGGGCCGCGCAAGACGCTTCGCCCAGGCAGCCTGGCAGATCGTCATTGCCGACGTCTCGATGTCGCTCGACAACGTGCTGGCGGTCGCCGGTGCGGCGATGCGACCATCCGACGGTGCTGATCATCGGCCTGGCGCTGTCGATTGCGCTGATGGGCTTCGCCGCGCGCTTTGTCGCACGGCTGCTGCACCGCTACCGCTGGATCGCCTATATCGGCCTCGCTGATCATCCTCTACGTCGCGGTCGAAGATGGTTCTGGATGGTGCCGTGCAGCAGTTCCCGAGCAGTTTGCGTTCCTGGCGCCCTGGTTCGGACCGAGCCATCATTGAGCCTGACGCGGTCGGTCGCGCATCGCGGCGAACAGTTCGCGGTGTGCTTGACTGCGGAACTGTGCTGTTGCGCCGCGCACATTGCTCATCCGCAAGAGCCCAAAAAGATCGATATGTATTGAGACTTCCGGCCGGACCTCAGGATTTCCGGCCCGCGTCCATTGGAAACCGCAAATGTCCGCAGCCCCCGCGTCAGTTTCGTCAGCCTTGGATGCCCGAAGGCCCTTGTGGATTCCGAGCGCATCATCACGCGCCTGCGCGCCGAAGGCTATGAGATCGCGCGCAAGCATGACGGCGCCGACCTCGTCGTCGTCAACACCTGCGGCTTCCTCGATTCGGCCCGCGACGAGTCGCTCAACGCCATCGGTTCCGCGCTTTCGGAGAACGGCAGGGTCATCGTCACCGGCTGCCTTGGCGCCGAGCCCGATGTCATCCGCGAAAAGCATCCGAACGTTCTCGCCATCACCGGACCGCAGGCCTATGAGAGCGTGATGGCGGCGGTGCATGAGGCGGCGCCGCCCAGCCACGATCCCTATATCGACCTGCTGCCGCCGCAAGGCGTCAAGCTGACGCCGCGCCACTACGCCTATCTCAAGATTTCCGAAGGCTGCAACAACCGCTGCACCTTCTGCATCATTCCGGCGCTGCGCGGCGACCTCGTCTCGCGCCCGGCCGCCGACGTGCTGCGCGAGGCCGAGAAGCTGGCCAAGGCCGGCGTCAAGGAGATCCTCGTCATCTCGCAGGACACCAGCGCCTACGGCATCGACATCAAGTACCAGACAAGCATGTTCGGCGATCGCGAAGTGCGGGCGAAGTTCCTCGATCTTTCGGAAGAGCTCGGCAAGCTCGGCATCTGGGTGCGCATGCACTATGTCTACCCCTACCCGCATGTCGCCGACGTCATCCCGCTGATGGCCGAGGGAAAAATCCTTCCCTATCTGGACATCCCGTTCCAGCATGCTTCGCCGCAGGTGCTGAAGAACATGCGCCGCCCCGCGCATGGCGAAAAGACACTGGAGCGCATTCGCGGCTGGCGCGAGGTGTGCCCGGATCTCGCCATTCGCTCGACCTTCATCGTCGGCTTTCCCGGCGAGACGGACGAGGATTTCGAGATGCTGCTCGACTGGCTGGACGAGGCCAAGATCGATCGCGCCGGCTGCTTCAAATACGAGCCGGTCAGGGGTGCGCGCTCCAACGACCTCGGTCTCGAACAGGTGCCGCCAGGAGATCAAGGAAGCGCGTTGGCATCGCTTCATGCAGCGCCAGCAGAAGATCTCGGCGACGCAGCTGGCCAAGAAGGTCGGCAAGCGCCTGCCGGTGTTGATCGACGAGGCGCATGGCACGTCTGCCAAGGGCCGCACCAAATACGATGCGCCGGAGATCGATGGCTCGGTGCATATCCAGTCGCGCCGCCCGCTGCGCGCTGGCGACATCGTCACCGTCAAGATCGACCGAGCCGATGCCTATGATCTCTATGGTTCGGCGGTTTAAAATCAACATTTTCGAACGGGCGATACGAAGCCGGCTCAGGATATCCCAAGGCGGGCCGATGCGGTTCGCCACGTCCCTGCGAGATCGCAAGCCGCCGAAAGGGCGCCTCCCGGCGCCCTCAGATTTTTTGGCACACCCTTGGGTAATCCGTGTTGCGCTTCGTCAGAGCTTCACCGCCTCGATTGCAGCCAGGGACCGATCGATCACCTGATCGAGGGTCTTATCCAGTTGCATGCCCGTCGAGCTCGGCTGCGACTACCGACAGGCGTGCGGCAAATCCCAGATGATAGTCCACGAACCAATCGGGTCGCGGCTCCGGCTCCGGAAATGGCCCCCACCACGGTGGAAGCTTCGGTATCTTCGGTCGCGTGGGGCACCAGTCGTCAAGGTCGCTCATTAACGCTTGCATACCGAGCCCGCCTCGCTCGGCGAACCACGCGCCGCGGACGAATTCGTCGGCGATCGCGGCGCCCAGTTCGTGAGGCGGGAGCGGCTGAGGATTGAGTGCGATCTGCGCAAGCCGCCCCTGTGGTCCGCGCGGGATGACGTCGAAGATGGCGGGAATGCGTTTCCCGATGATCGCCAAGAGTTTTTTATTCAATTGCATAAGACCTCCTTCTGCTGACGCTTGTCACGCCGACCGATTTAGTCCGGGCCGCAAGATCAGCATGGAAGTAAAAGCCGTTGATGTATGTGAAAGCGGTCACGGAGCCGTACCGCGGATATTGCGACTGGCGCACGAAGACATGGAATTCACAAGAAATGCCGGCCTGAACACTTGGCGAAAGACCGTCGAACGATCCTTCAAGATCGACCGCGCGACGTCTGCGGCCTCTACGGCTCGGCGGCCTGACGTCGTTTCAACCTCGCCGCATTTACTACAACCGGCGATAGTTCCGGCGTCTTAACCCATTCGGCCGCAATCCGCATTAATGGTTTCAAACTGTCAATGCAGGGGTTCGCATGCACGTCAAACCGGCGCGGCAGGATTACATCGCTACGCTGGACCTGTTGAGGCTGGCGGCTGCGCTGGCTGTCGTCATCTTCCACTATTTCTTTCGCGGCGCGGCCTCCGGCGGCGCTCTCGCCGAAGCCTATTCGCTTGCCGCGCCGTTCGCCCTGTACGGCTACCTCGGCGTCAATTTGTTCTTTCTGATCAGCGGGTTCGTCATCGCCTGGTCGGCGGAAGGCCGCAACTGGGAACAGTTTGCGATGGCGCGCTTCGTGCGTCTCTATCCGGGCTTTCTCACTTGCATGACGATCACCTTCATCGTCATCCTTGCTGTCGGCGAACCGCTGTTTTCAACCTCCTTCGCTCAATATGCCGCCAACCTGTCCATGTTTGCGCCGGCCTTCGGCCAGCCTTTCATGGACGGCGTCTACTGGTCGATCGTCCTCGAGCTGGTTTTCTACGGATGGGTGACGCTCGCTCTGTTCACCGGCATGTTCCAGAAACGCAAGCTGGAGCTGATCTTCATCTGGCTGGCAATCTCGGCGCTGAACGAGTTCTTCGTCGGCAGTCGTGCAATAAGGCTGCTGTTCATCACCGAGTTCGGCCCGTTCTTCGCCGCCGGCGTGCTGGTCCACCATATCCATGCGCATGGCCGTTCGCTGCCAGCCTTGCTGCTGCTTGCGGCCTCCTTCCTGCTGTCCTGCAGCACGATATCGGTGACGCGGGACTGGATGCTGAACGAATACGGCATTGCCGTTTCGCAGCCCCATCTCGTGATCGCCAATTTCGCCATGCATGCCATGCTGATCGGCGGCGTTCTTTTGCGTGGCCAGATTGGCCCATCCGGGCTGACGCTGGCGCTGGGCGGGTTGACCTATCCGCTCTACCTTCTGCACCAGAACATCGGCTATCTCGCGATCAATGCCGCCGCACCGCTGGTCGGCAAATGGACCGCCGCCCTGGGCTGCGTCGCCCTCATGCTCTTTGCTTCATGGGTGATCTGGCGCTATTTCGAGCGACCGGTCCAGCGCACTCTGAAGACCTGGCTTGGCCGCGCGGTCGAGGTCACGCTGGCGCGATTTCGGCGCGCCTCCACCGATGCGCAACCCGCCGAATGAGAAAGGGCGCCTCGCGGCGCCCTTTTCGTTTGATTTTTCCGATACTTACTGCGGCAGCTTGTCGTCGACGCCCTTGACATAGAAATTCATGCCGAGCAGCGTGCCGTCGTCGGCGACTTCGCCGTCCTTCAGCCACGGCGTGCCGTCCTGCTTGGCGATCGGCCCGGTGAAGGGGTTCCAGCCGTCGGCGATCTTCTTCGTGGTCGCCTCTGCCATCGCCTTCACGTCGTCGGGCATGTTGGTGAACGGGGCCAGCTTGACGGCGCCGTCCTTGATGCCCAGCCAGACATTACCGGGCTTCCAGGTGCCGTCGAGCGCGGCCTGGACGCGGCTGATATAGTACGGACCCCAATCGTCGGTGAGCGAGGTCAGTTGCGCCTTGGGTGCGAACTTGATCATGTCCGACGACTGGCCAAAGCCGTGCAGGCCACGCTCTTCGGCCACTTGCAAGGCGGCGGTGGAATCGGTGTGCTGGACGATGATGTCGGCACCCTGGTCGAACAGCGCCTTGGCGGCGTCGGCTTCCTTGCCGGGATCGAACCAGGAATTGACCCAGACGATCTTGGCCTTGAAGTTCGGGTTGATCGACTGCGCGCCGAGCATGAAGGAGTTGATGCCCATCACCACTTCGGGGATCGGGAAGGAAACGATGTAGCCGGCAACGCCGGCCTTCGATTCCTTTGCGGCGATCTGGCCGAGCACATAGCGGCCTTCATAGAAGCGCGCATTGTAGATGCCGAGATTGTCTGATGTCTTGTAGCCGGTGGCGTGCTCGAACATCACCTTGGGGAATTTCTTGGCGACCTTCACTTCCGGATCCATGAAGCCGAAGGAGGTGCCGAAGATGAGCTTGCAGCCTTCGCGTGCCAGACGCTCGAAAGCGCGGTCGGCATCGGGGCCTTCGGCGACGTTCTCGAGATAGGCGGTCTCGACCTTGTCGCCGAGCGCCTTCTCCACTTCGAGGCGACCCTGGTCATGCTGGTAAGAATAGCCGAAGTCGCCGATAGGGCCGGTATAAACCCAGCAGGCCTTGAACTTGTCCGCGGCCTCGGCGGTTACCGCCAGCGACATGGCGGCAGTCGTGGTCATCAGGGCAATAAGCAGTTTTTTCATTGTGTTACCTCTCTGAGTTAAGCCTTGGAGCTTCCCGTCTTTGTTATTGTCAACGATCCGGAACGAATGGCTGTCCCAAGGAAGCCGGCGTGTTCATCATCGTCAGACGCTTGTTGCGCGAGATTAGAACGAGAACCACGACGGTTGCCAGATAGGGCAGCGAAGAAAGCAGTTGCGAAGGCACCGGAATGCCAAAAGCCTGTGCATGAAGCTGGCCGATCCAGACGGCGCCGAAGATGTAGGCGCCGGCCAGCACCCGCCATGGCCGCCAGGAGGCGAAGACGACCAGCGCCAGCGCGATCCAGCCGCGTCCGGCGGTCATGTTCTCAACCCATTGCGGCGTGTAGACCAGCGACAGGTGGCCGCCGGCAAGGCCGGCACAGGCGCCGCCGAAGATCACCGAGAGATAGCGATAGCGGATGACCTTGATGCCAAGCGCATGCGCCGAGGTGTGGCTGTCGCCGATCGAGCGCAGCGTCAGTCCGGTGCGGGTCTTGAACAGGAACCACATGACGGCGGCGGTCAGCGCGATCGAGATGTAGAAGATCGGGTCCTGGCCGAACAGCAGCCTGCCGACGACCGGGATCGACGTCAGACCGGGTATGTCGAGGTTGGGCAGCCGTTCGCCGGGCTGGCCGACGAAGCCGGTTCCCATCATGCCGGACAGGCCGAGGCCGAGCAGCGTCAGCGACAGGCCGGTCGCCACCTGGTTGGTGGCGAAAGACAGCGTCATGACTGCAAACAGCAGCGAGAACACAGCGCCCATGGCGACGGCCGCGAGCAGCCCGATCCATGGCGATCCGGTGAGGTAGCCGGCGCCGAAGCCGCCGACCGCGCCCATGATCATCATGCCTTCGACGCCGAGATTGAGCACGCCGGAGCGTTCGACGACCAGTTCGCCGATCGCCGCGATCAGCAGCGGCGTCGCCGCCGTGGCGATGGTCAAAAGGATGTTGACGGTGATGTCCATCAGCGGGCTTCCTTCAACTTCGGCGCGGCCTCGAGTTTCGGCGCGGCCAAGTCCGATCAGACGAATGCGGTAGTGAATGAGCGTGTCGCAGCCGAGCACGAAGAACAAAAGCATGCCCTGGAACACACGCGCCACCTTGTCGGAGATGCCGAGCGCGCTCTGCACCGCCTCGCCGCCGAGATAGGTCAGTGCCAGCACCAGGCCGGCGGCGACGATGCCGAGCGGATTGAGCCGGCCGAGGAAGGCCACGATGATGGCGGTGAAACCGTAGCCGGGCGAGATCACCGGCTGCAGCTGGCCGATGGCGCCGGAGACTTCCGAGATGCCGGCAAGCCCGGCCAGCGCACCCGACAGCAGGAAGGCGAAGAAAACCATGCGGTTGAGGCCGAAGCCGGCGAAGCGCCCTGCCCTCGGGCTCGAGCCGAGCACGCGGACCTCGAAACCCTTCAGCATGCGGCTCATCAGGAACCAGATCGCCACCGCCGCGACCAGCGCGAAGACGAAGCCCCAGTTGGCGCGGCCGGCATCCGGCATCAATTCCGGCAGGATGCCCGAGTCGTTGAACTGAATGGTCTGCGGGAAACCATGGCCCTGCGGATCGCGCCACGGCCCACGAACCAGCCAGTCGAGGAAGAGCTGCGCGACATAGACCAGCATCAGGCTGGTCAGGATCTCGTTGGTGCCGAAGCGCGTCTTCAGCAAAGCCGGGATTGCCGCATAGGCGGCGCCGCCGACCATGCCGAACAGAAGCATCAGCGGCAGCACCAGCGGTCCCTCGAACTGAGGAAACAACACCGGGATGATCGAGCCGACAATGGCGCCCAGGATGAACTGGCCCTCGGCGCCGATGTTCCAGATGTTGGCCTTGTAGCAGACCGACAGGCCGACCGCGATCAGGATCAAGCGGTGCTGCCTTGATCGCCAGTTCATGCAGCTGCCAGACCTGGCTGATCGGCTCGATGAAATAGATACGAAACGCGCTCAGCGGGTTGACGCCGAGCAGCGCGAACATGATGGCGCCGGCGACGATCGTCAGCCCGAAGGCGATGAAGGGCGACAGCGCCGAAAACAGCATCGAGCGCTGCGGGCGTTTGACGAGTTCGAGGCGCATCATGCCGTCTCCAGCGTGTGTTCGGCGTGGCCGGGTTCGGCGCCGCCCATCAGCAGTCCGATCTTCTCGAATGTGGCTTCGGCGATCGGCAGCGGCTTCGACAATTCGCCATTGTGCATGACCGCGATCGCGTCCGAAATCTCGAACAATTCGTCGAGGTCCTGGCTGATCACCAGCACAGCCGAGCCGCTGCGCGCCAGTTCGATCAGCGCCTGGCGGATATGCGCGGCCGCACCGGCGTCGACGCCCCAGGTCGGCTGGTTGACCACCATCACGCTCGGCCTGCGGTCGAGCTCGCGGCCGACGATGAATTTCTGCAGATTGCCGCCGGAAAGTGCGGCGGCTTCCGGATCCGGCGCGCTCTTGCGCACGTCCATCGCCTCGATGATGCGCTGGGCGGCGCTGTAGACCGCACCGCTTTTGACCATGCCGCCGGAGCCGACAAAAGCCTTGCCGTCGGTGGCGTGGCGCGACAGGAGCAGGTTTTCCGACAGCTTCATGCGGGGTGCTGCACCATGGCCAAGCCGCTCTTCGGGCACGAAGGCAGCGCCCATCAGCCGCCGGCCGGTGATGGAGAGGCCGCCGGCATCCTTGCCGCGAATGCGCACCGAGGCGGCGTCCTGCTGCAGCACCTCGCCGGAGACGGATTCGAAGAATTCGCCCTGGCCGTTGCCGGCCACGCCTGCGATGCCGATCACCTCGCCGGCGCGCACCCTCAGATTGATGTTCTTGAGCGGGATCGAGAACGGCGTTGCCGGCTTGCGGGTCAGCGCGCGGATATCGAGCAGTGCCGGCGCGGTCTCGATGCCTTCGGCCGGCGCACGCACCACCGCCTTCACCTCGTTGCCGACCATCATGCGGGCCAGCGACGAAGCTGTTTCCTGGCGCGGATTGCAGTGGCCGACCACCTTGCCGTGGCGCAGCACGGTGGCGCGGTCGCAGATGCGCTTCACCTCTTCCAGCCGGTGCGAAATGTAGAGGATGGACTTGCCTTCCGAGCGCAGCCGCTCGAGCGTCTCGAACAGCTTGTCGGCCTCCTGCGGCGTCAGCACCGAGGTCGGTTCGTCGAGGATGATGAGCTGCGGCGTCTGCAGCAGGCAGCGGATGATCTCGATGCGCTGGCGTTCGCCGACCGAGAGATCGCCAACCAGCGAATTCCGGATCGAGCGGCAGGCCGTAGCTGTAGGAAAGCGCCCTCGCCTTCGCCGCGATCGCTGCTGATCGGCGAGCCGTCGTCCAGCGACAGCGCGATGTTCTCGGCCGCCGTCAGCGCCTCGAACAGCGAAAAATGCTGGAAAACCATGCCGATGCCGAGTTTCTTGGCGGCGCCCGGACTGGTGATCCTGACCGCCTGGCCGTTCCAGAAGATCTCGCCGGAATTGGGCTCGAGCGAGCCGAACAGCATCTTGACCAGCGTCGACTTGCCGGCGCCGTTTTCGCCGAGCAGGGCGTGGATCTCGCCCTTGGCGATGTTGAGATCGACATGGTCGCACGCCGTCAGCGTGCCGAATATCTTGGTCAGGCCACGAACCTCAAGCAGGGTCGCTGCCGTCATGATTTGCACTCACAGTGCCTCCCATCTGGTTTGCCAGATATGTTCTGTGTTCCCGCAAGCATGGTATGCGCTGCCGGCTCCCGTCGCGAAAGCGGCACACGACCTTGAAAGAGCTTCAAGAATTTCAGCGGAAACTCAAGGGATAGCAAGGCAGAACGGCGACTGCAAGCGGGAATGAGAATGGTCGTTCCGGTCGTCCTGCGGCCCTCGAGATCGGCGTGCGCCTTGCCGGCGTCCTTCAGCGCATAGCGCTGGTTGATCCTGATCTTGACCGCGCCGCTGAGCACGACGTCGAACAATGCCGCGGCTGAGGCTTCGAGGTCCTCGCGCTTGGCATTGTAGACGAAGAGCGTCGGCCTGGTGGCGAACAGCGAGCCCTTCTGCGCCAGCAGCGACATGCGTGAACGGCGGGATCGGCCCCGACGACTGACCGAAGCTGACGAACATGCCGAGCGGCCTCAGGCAGTCGAGCGAGGCCGGGAATGTGTCGTTGCCGACCGAAATCGTAGACGACGTCGCATTTCCTGCCGCCGGTGATGGCGGCGACGCCGGCGACGAAATCCTGCTCCTTGTAGTTGATGACATGGTCGAAGCCATGCGCCTTGGCGAGCTCGATCTTGTCGGCGGAGCTGGCCGTGCCGATGACGGTCGCGCCGAGATGCTTGGCCCATTGTCCGAGGATCAGGCCGACGCCGCCGGCCGCGGCGTGGAACAGGATGGTGTCGCCGGCCTTCACCTTGAAGGTGCGGCGCAGCAGATATTCGGCCGTCATGCCCTTCAGCATCATGGCGGCGGCCTGCTCGTCGCTGATGCCGTCCGGCACTTTCACCACGCGGTCGGCGGCGACCACGCGCTGCTCGGCATAGGCGCCGACATTGACGGCATAGGCGACGCGATCGCCCGGCTTCAGCCAGTCGACGCCGGCACCGACCTCCAGCACCACGCCGGCTGCCTCGCCGCCGGGGATCAGCGGAAACCCGCCGGGCGGCGGATAGAGGCCCGATGCGATGGTAGACATCGATGAAATTGAGGCCGATCGCCGTGTGCCTGATCAGGATCTGCCCGGCGCCGGGTTGCCCCGGATCGGCGTCCTCATAGGTCAGAACTTCCGGACCGCCATGGGCGTGGATACGGATTGCTTTGGACATCGATTGGCTCTCTTGGGATACGGCTCGCCTGGGGCGGCTGTCAGGCTTTGGGTCAGTCTTTCGGCGCCTGGCTTGGCGCCGAGATTTGGGAAGAACTGCATGATACCGCCGATGCAGGCGAGGTAAAGTCCGGTGACGGTGATGCCGATCTTGGTGAAGTCGCTGACCTGTTCGCCGAGCACGCCGATCTGGTCGTAGAAGGCGGCGAGTGCGGCCTGCGCCAGCGCCAGCGCGCCGAAAGCGCACCACAGAAGCGTCATGCCGAGATTGATCGGCCGCAGCCGCACCACGCGCACCGGATGGATGAAGTTGATCGGCACGAAGGTGAGAATGCCGGCCGCCACGACCACGCCGAAGGAAACCCATTGTCCCGGTTCGATGACGAACAGCGTGAACACCACCATGTTCCAGACGACCGGAAAGCCCTTGAAGAAGTTCTCCTTCGTCTTCATGCCGGTGTCGGCATAGTAGATGGCGCTGGATACGACGATGATGGCCGCCGACAGGAACGACAGCTTCTCGCCCATGAAGCCGCGCTGATAGAGCGCGAAGGCCGGGATCAGCACATAGGTGACGTAGTCGATGATGTTGTCGAGCAGTTCGCCCGACCAGGTCGGCAGGATTTCCTTGACCTCGAGCTTGCGGGCGATCGGCCCGTCGATGCCGTCGACGAACAGCGCCAGGCCCAGCCACCAGAACATCGCCGTCCAGCGCTGCTCGCTTGCCGCGACCAGCGACAGGAAGGCCAGGAACGAGCCCGACGCGGTCAAGCAGATGGACCGAAAACGCGCGCGCCTGCGGCCAGGTGACTTTCTTCTTCGGCCGCGGAATCCGGTCCGCGATTTTCTTGGCCGCTTTCCTGGCCGATGTGTTCTTGCTCACGGGCCGCGCCAGTCCAGCTTGCAGATTTCGGCCGAGCGGCCGGCAAAATTCCAGTTGCGGCCGAAGGCCCGCATCTTGCTCTTGTCGGACTTCGCCACGATGATTTCCGGCGCGATCCAGTATTCGGAGTTGCTGATCACCGTATCCTTCTCGCGATCCTTGCCGGGAATCGGCGTCACCGCCCCGTCGATGATCTTCGGTATCTGGAAGATGCGCGTCTTGTCACGCGTCTCATAGGTGATCGGCACCTGTTCGACGCCGAGGAATTTGCCGACCAGGATGGAGAGCAGCGACGTGGTTCCGCCGGCCTTGCCGGTGAAGATCTTGGTCAGCGCCTTGACCGCGTAGACCGAGGCGCGCTTGTCGATGAACAGGCCGGCGGTCCAGTTGCCGCGGCTCATATAGCCGGGGATTTCCATGATCAGCCCGAGATTGAGGCCGGACAGGTCGACGTCGCCGAAATGGCCGGCATCGATGCGAAATCCGGCCCAGGTCTGGCAATAGCCCTCGGTCGGCGGATGGCCGCCGAGCGACAAGCACGCAAGGGCAAAAAACCGTGCAATTGCAGGAGAGTACGAGCTCTCCCTTCATTGCCCAGCCCTGGTCTGCCATCGAATTCTCTCCCCCGTCAGGCCGAGACTAATAGCAGCGCGATTGCCCACACAAGCAGTATCGCACCGGCCACCCGGGTTGGAATCCTGCCCGCTGTCTGTTTTTCGATCAGGGTGAACAGGCCGATCAGCGCCATCCAGAACACGTTCATGGCGCCGACGGCAAACATCACCAGCATCAGCGCCCAGCAGCAGCCAAGGCACCACACGCCTTGCTCCAGCCCGAGCCGGAAGATGCGCATGGGCTTCGCGCTCCAGTTGGCAAACAGGATCGAGAACGGGTTCCGGCATTTTGTCAGGCAGGCTTCCTTCAGGCCGCTGAACTGGTAGAGGCCGGCAATCAGCAGGGCGAGCGCGCCGGCAATGCCAACCGCCGGATCGAGCATCGCCCGGACGCGGCGAATGCGTGGACGCCGAGCGTCAGTGCAGCAAACAGCGTCGAGGCAACCAGCCATGTGCCGAGGTAGCCGGCGACCAGAACGAGCGGGTGGACGACCGGCTCGCCCTTGATGCGCGCCGTGTCGGCGATCTCGCAATAGGTGCGGATCATCGGTGCCGCCGAGGGCAGCATCGTCGCCACCGCCATCAGGAACCACATCGACGATCAGCGCCATGGCTTGTGATCGCTGCCGCCCCGGCAAGCGGTGCGGGCGCAAGGCAAAGAGCAAAGAACCGGTCGAGAAAATCCGGCAGCGGCAGCTGCGGCAGATATCTGAGCACCGTATCGCCGGGCGCATCGGCGCCGGCAAAGCCGGCTTTCGGCGCCGCGGATCGCCATCGCGCCGAGAATGGCCCAGGCAAAGGCGATGCCCATGCCGACGCTGACGGTCACCGTCAGCCGGGGATTGCGCGCGACGCTTGCCGTGGCGCGGCCGGCCCGGTCGAGATGGCTGAAACGTCGTCTGGCCGGTCATGGCAATCGAAATGGGCCGAATCGCCGCGTTGATCAAGCCGCATGATCGGGCCTATATCCGATTGGCGGCCGGATGGGCCTGCAATCGCGATCCGGAAGCCGAATTTGGACCATCAGCGAAACAGCGCGGATACTGGTTGCCGGCAGCGGCCCGGCCGGCCTGATCGCCGCGCTCGGTTTTGCCGAAGCAGGCTTTCCGGTGACGCTCGATCGGTCCGGAAGCAGCCGGCGCCGATGGCCGCACCACCGCCCTGATGAACCCTGCCCTTGCGGTGCTCGAGCGGCTGGGCGTGCTCGCCGATCTCAAGCCGAAGGCGGCGCCGCTGAAGGTGATGCGCATCGTCGATGCAACCGGCCGACTGATCCGCAGCCCGACGGTCACCTTCCGGGCGACGGAAATCGGCGAGGAGCAGTTCGGCCTGAACCTGCCCAACAGTGTTCTTCTCCCCGCCCTTGCCAAGGCGGTTGCCGCGCATTCCGGCATCGACTGGCGGAAGTCGATGGTGGAGAGCTGGCGCCTCGACGCCGGCCATGCGCATGCGACATTGGCTGATGGCAGCGAGGTTTCGGCATCGCTGGCGGTGGCCGCCGACGGGCGCCTGTCGCCGGCGCGCGAGGCGGCAGGCATCCCGGCCTCCGTGCGGCCCTATCCGCAGGCAGCGCTCGTCCTCAATTTCGGCCATCGCAGCGAGCATGCCTTCACCTCGACCGAATTCCATACCGAAACCGGTCCGTTCACGCAGGTTCCCCTGCCCGGCAATCGTTCCAGCCTTGTCTGGGTGGTGAAGCCGGAAACGGCGAAAGAGCTTGCGGCACTCGATGACGACACGCTTTCACAGCGCGTCGAAGAGCAGATGCAGTCGATGCTGGGCCGGGTGTCCGTCGAGCCTGGCCGGCAGGTCTATCCTCTGTCGGCGGCGTCGCCTGGGCGTTTTGCGCAGAACCGCGTTGCGCTGGTCGGCGAAGCCGCGCATGTTTTCCCGCCGATCGGCGCACAAGGTCTCAATCTCGGTATCAGGGATATCGATGATCTGATTGGAATCGCTTGTGAAAATCGAATCGATCCAGGCTCCAGGATGAGCCTTGCGGCCTATGATTCCAGGCGGCGTCCCGACATATCTGGCGCGCAGCGGTGCGGTCAATCTGCTCAACAGGTCGCTGCTGTCGGACATGCTGCCGGCGCAGATGGCGCGCAGTGCCGGTCTCAGCGTGCTTGGCAGCTTCGCACCGTTGCGCGCCTTCTTCATGCGCGAGGGGCTGCGGCCGGGCAGTGGCTTCCAGGCGCTCACTGGGGGCTTCAGGAAACAGGTCCGCCGGTAACCAGGCCGACATCGGACATTCTTGCCCCGTCCCGAAACCTCTTTGCCGGCAGGACCGTTGCTTGATCGGACGTCAAGCGCTTCGGGATTGAATTGAGCGGGCGTCTGCGCCAAATAGGCACCCACTCACCCTAAAGTGGGGCTCGATTTTGGTGGCGGGATGTGTAGATTCAAGGTCTTAGGGCGTCCTTGTGGCGCCTTGAAGACTTAAGTGGTGAGTACGATGAAAACGGCCAAATTCTCGATCGGACAAGTGGTTCGCCACCGGCTGTTTCCGTTCCGCGGCGTGATCTTCGATGTCGATCCGCAATTCGCCAACACCGAGGAGTGGTACGAGGCGATCCCGGCCGACGTGCGGCCGCGCAAGGACCAGCCTTTCTACCATCTGCTGGCCGAAAACTCGGAGACGGAATACATCGCCTATGTGTCCGAGCAGAACCTGCTTGAGGACCAGTCGGGCGAGCCGGTCCGGCATCCGCAGATCGGCGAGATGTTCGACAAGCGGCCTGACGGCCGCTACCAGCCGAAACGTCAGTCGAGACACTGACGCGGGAGCAATAAAAAAGCGGGGCATGACCCCGCTTTTTCATGGTCCGGGATTTGTCCCGGCGATCAGTTGGCGGCTTTCGCCTTGTCCTGCTCTTCCTTGAGCTTCTTGGCGAAGTCCTGGTTGTTCTTGGCCACGAAATCCTGCAGCTTCTTCTGCCGGTCCTCGATGTCCGACTGCTGCAGCGGCGGGCCGTCATAGGCGCCGCTGAAGCCGGTCAGCGCAACCTTGATCGGGTTCGGCTGGTTCTGGAAGTTGACCGAGGTAAGCGTGATTGCCTGGCCCTTCTTGAAGGACGCGACAAGCTGGTCGGTGAGCGGCACTTCGGCCACGCAACGGTCCGGGAAGCAGATCACGTAGTCGAGCTTCTGCGCCTTGCCGGTGTCGATCTGCAGGCCGATGCCCGGAGGCACCAGACGGCCGGTCGGAACCGTCACCTGGAACACCTTGCGGTTTACCTTGCCCTTCAGCTCGATCAGGCTGACGCCGGTGACCAGCTGGCCGTTGCCGGCGGTGACGATGTTCTGGACGTTGCAGATATCGACATCTTCCTGCTTGGTGCAGGCCTTGAACCAGCCCTGCGGAATCTGCTGTTGCTGCTGTGCCGAAGCAGCGGGAAGCTCGGCGCCCAGAAAGCCGACCACGCCCGCGGCCATGACCGAAAGGCGGTATGCGTTGCTGTTCAGGCTCTTCATATGGTGTACTTCCTCTCAATGATCCCGGAACCGGCCGCTTCGTGCCGTGTGGTCCAGCTACCTGTTGCCGAAATGAGGCAACAGCATGACTTCGGTGCGCGTGTTACACCGCCAGCGATGTCGAATCCAGCCCGTTCTCCGCAATTCTTGGTGCGATGATGACACGGGCAGCCCCTGTGTCGGAGCGCCAGGCGCAGGCCGAACTCTTCTCCTGCAGAGCGATCAATCCCTGCTTGAAATGCTCTAGGGTGCACAGCGAATCACAAAGCCGCCTGCAAGGGAGACGGTCATGGGCCGCGTTCTCGTTTGGCTGATCGCCGCGATCTCGTTTCTGACCGTTTCGCTCCGGCCGGCCGCGTCGGAACCGAGGCATGCCATCGCCATGCAGGGCGAGCCGGCGCTGCCGGCCGACTATCAGCATTTCAACTACGTCAATCCCGATGCGCCGAAGGGCGGCAGCATCACCTATTGCGTCGTCGGCAGCTTCGACAATCTCAACCCGTTCATCCTGAAAAGCCTGCGCACCACGGCGCGCGGCATGATCGACACGATTTACGGCAACCTCGTCTTCGAGCCTTTGATGCAGCGCAATTATGATGAGGCCTTCAGCCTCTATGGCCTGCTCGCCGACAGCGCCGACATGGATCCGGAGCGCAAGTCGATCGAATTCCATCTCAACCCCAATGCAAAATGGTCGGATGGCGAGCCGGTGACGCCGGAAGACGTGCTGTTCACCTACGATGTCTTCACCGACAAGGGCCGGCCGCCCTACAGCGATCGCATGAGCCTGATCGCCAAGCTGGAAAAGACCGGCGATCACAGCGTGCGCTTTACCTTCAACGAGAAGGCCAATCGCGAGACGCCGTTGATCATCGCGCTGACGCCGATCATCCCGAAGCATGGCTTCGACAAGGAGACGTTCGACAAGACCACGCTGAAGCCGGTGATCGGCAGCGGACCCTATACGGTGGACAAGGTGCAGCCCGGCCAGCGCATCGTGTTCAAGCGCAATCCCGACTATTGGGGCAAGGATGTCCCCGCCAAGCGCGGCTTCGACAATTACGACCAGATCACGATCGAGTATTTCCTCAACGACAATGCCATGACGGAAGCGTTCAAGAAGGGCATCTGCGCTACCGACACCGAGACGGACCCGGTCAAGCGCGATCGCGACATGGACTTTCCGGCCTTTCGCAAGGGCGATGTGGTGGCCGAAACCTTCGACACCGGCATTCCGCCGGTGGTGACCGGGCTTCCTGTTCAACACCAGGCTGCAGAAATTTTCCAATCCTGTCGTGCGGCGCGCGCTGGGCATGCTCTACGACTTCGAATGGGCCAACAAGAACCTGTTCGGCGGCAAATACAACCGCACCATGAGCTACTGGCAGAATTCCGAGCTTTCGGCACTCGGCCATCCCGCCGACGACAGGGAGAAGGCGCTGCTGGCGCCCTACCCCGGCCGCGTGCCGGCCGATGTCATGGACGGCAGCTGGCGGCCGCCGGTTACCGACGGCTCGGGCCAGGACCGCAAGGAGTTGAAGGCGGCGTTCGACCTGCTGAAGTCCGCAGGCTACAGCGTCAAGGACGGGACCATGCTCGATCCCGAGGGAAAACCCTTCGGTTTCGAGATCATGACTTCATCGCAAGATGAAGAACGCCTCGCCGCGATCTACCAACGCACGCTGGAGAAGATCGGCATCGAAGTCACCATCCGCAGCCTCGACGGCGACCAGATCCAGTCGCGCAAGCAGCGCTTCGATTTCGAGGTGCTGATCGGCTCGAGCGGCTTCAACAACTCGCTGTCGCCGGGCATCGAACAGATCGGGCGCTGGGGCTCTGCCGCCGCCAAGGCGGAAGGCTCGTTCAACCTCGCCGGCGTCGCCGATCCGGCTGTCGACGCGGCGATCGATGCGATGCTGAGGGCGCGCTCGAAGGAAGACTATGTCGCGGCGGTGCGCGTTCTCGACCGGCTGCTGATCTCCGGCAACTACATGGTGCCGATGCAGCACAACGACCAGCAGTGGATTGCCTACTGGAATTACCTGGAACATCCGCAAAAGACGCCCATATTCGGTTATCAACTGCCGACCTGGTGGCGCAAGGCGAACTGAGATCCTTCCAGACAGGAGATCAAGATGAGCGACGGGAACTCGATCACGGTCGACGTTGTGTCCGATGTCGTCTGCCCGTGGTGCTTCATCGGCCAGAAGCGTCTCGACAAGGCGATCGCTGCTGCCAGCGACATCGACGTCAATGTGCGCTGGCGGCCGTTCCAGCTCGACCCGACCATCCCGCCCGAAGGCAAGGATCGCCGCGAATACATGCTGGCCAAATTCGGCAGCGAGGAACGTATCCGCGAGATCCATGCCCGCATCGAGCCTCTCGGCGAAGCCGAAGGGATCAGATTTGCCTTCGGTGCTATCAAGGTGGCGCCCAATACACTCGACGCCCACCGCGTCATCCGCTGGGCAGGTGCTGCCGGCGATGCCGTGCAGAACCGGTTGGTGCGCCGGCTATTCCAGTTGAATTTCGAGGAAGGCGCCAACATCGGCGATCATGGCGTGCTGGTCGAAGCCGCGCGCGAAGCCGGCATGGACGCCTCCGTGGTCGAAACGCTGCTGCCGACCGACGCCGATGTCGAGGCGGTGCGCACCGAAATCGCAACTGCTTCGCGCATGGGCATCACCGGCGTGCCGTGCTTCCTGCTCGAAGGCAAATATGCGGTGATGGGCGCACAGGACGCCGAGACGCTTGCCGACGCCATCCGCCAGGTCGCAGCGGCCAAGGCGCGGGGCGAGTTGGAAGCGGCGAGCTAAAGTAATTGTTTTTGCGCGTGTCGTTATCCCAAAACCGCTGCACACTTTTGGGCGACACGCTCTACTTGACCGTCACCTTGGCCTTGCTGACGAAGAAACCATGGCCATTGCTGCTGCCGCAGGTAAGCCCCTTGGTCGATGACTGGCAGGAGAACGGACCCTTCTTCCAGCTGTTCCCGTAGGCCAGCTTGGCGACGTCGCTGCAGCAGCCCTGCTCGCCGGGGTTCTTGATCAGCGTCGCCGGTCCCTTCGGCCCAAGAATGACGGTGACGTAACTCGGCTCGACGCGCGAGCAGCTCAGTTCCGGCCCGCCGTCCTGCGGCTGGTAGGTGCTGGTGCCGCCCTTCGGCGTGTAGATGCAACCGATATTGCCCGATGGCGTGTTGAACTCGATCTGACCTTCGGCGCTCGCAGGAATGGTCTGGCTACCCGCATGTGCCAGAGGCATCCAGGCGAAGACCGCCAGCATCGCGACTGAAAATGTACGTGCAGACATGGAAGACCCCCTAAGCCAAATGTGTGGATCAGGTTCGATCCGCACGGCTGTATTGTCAAACGCGGCTTGCCGTGCATCCGGGAAGGCGCGACCTGCCCGCGCCCTAAAACGCCTCGTGCGAGACGAATTCGATGCAGGCTCGGCTGCCCGCGAGTGATCACGAGAGTACTGCTGGAGAGGTCGGGGATAGCCGATTGGGGGACCTGCCAGTCAGTCCTTCGTAGGAAAATCGGCCGCTCGGCAATGCGAAAAGGTTCACAAAATCGTGTGAGAAGCTTCCCTAAGGGAAGGTAAAAACGGCGGCCGCCGTGGCTGCTCAACCTGTTGGAATAACTACCAATAATCCGGTTTTTGTGCGTTGCGTCAGCAGCTCGACCTGTTGCTCCATGGCAACGTTGCGTGCGCGTGTTCACAGAGGGCGGGAGAAAATTAATAGAAAATGATCAATTGGTGTTACTATCCGTAACAAAACTAAAAAAGGTTTGGGCGGGATCGTGATTCGGGTCGGCAGACCACGACGTACAGTACCGGCAGAACTACCCAGCGAGGCCGCAAGGCCTTCGCCCCTGACGCCGGTGTCGTCGATGCGTACCTTCTGGGGGCTGATGCGAGCCTACTGGTTCTCGGATCGCTGGAAGGAAGCCTGGACACTCACCCTCGTCATCGCATTGCTCACGGCGCTGTCCAGCAAATCAGGCGTGTGGTTCGCCGAAGCATCGGGTGAACTGGTCAATTCGATCGCTTTTTTCCACGATGCCGCAAATACCGCACCCCTGAAGTCGCTGCTGACCAACGCCGGCATCCTAGTCCTGTTGGTCATCCTCAAGGATGCGGGCTTTACCGGCATCCGCAGCCTCGTTTCGGCGACGCTGCATCGCAAATGGCGCGGCTGGCTGGACAGCCGCTTCAACGAAGCGCTGCTCGACACCAATCATACGCATTTCCACGCCCAGCATGGTTCGTCCGGCAACGCGGCTCCCGACAACATCGACCAGCGCATCCAGGAATTGATCAAGGACATGACCGGCGGAGCCATCGGCCTCGCCATGGGCGTCCTGGCTGTTGCCACGTCACTCTATTTCGTCGGCGCAGAAGCTGCTGGAGACCTCGGTGGAAGTGAGAGGACTGGAGTTCCTCGGCAGCTATGGCAGCGCGATCCTGGCCTTCCTGGCCGTCGCCACCTACGTGCCGCTGAACACCTGGATCGCGGTCAAGCTGGGCAGACTGCTGGAACGTCTCAACGTCAGGATGCAGCAGTCCGAGGGCAGCTATCGCGGCGAGCTGACGACCTTCCTGCGCCGCAGTTTCCATGTCGCCGCCTCGCAAGGCGAGAATGTGCAGAAGACGATGCACAGCAGGCTCTATGTCGATATCGACCGGACCTGGGCGCGAGCTGAACATCGTCAACACCAGCTACAATTCGTTCGAGCTGATCTACAATTTCATTGGTGCCCGCATTGTCGCCTATGGGCCGGGCCTTGTTCCGTTCATCCACAACGGCTTCGATCTCAAGGGCTACATTACCGGCTCCGAAATGGTCAATTCGCTGATCAGCCAATGTTCGTGGTTCATCCATGTCATGCCCAATATCGCCACATTGCGGGCCAACAGCCAGCGCGTGACCGAACTGGCGAACGCCATCGAGAACGTCCAGCAGCCGCAGGAGTTCTACAGCCAGACCGGCCGTTCCGACTTCCGCTACGACCGCCAGAACCCGGTTTTCGGCCTGACCATCCAGAAGCTCGAACTGGCGCATCAGGGCGAGGACGCGACGCCATTCCTGAGCGCGGCGAATCTGCGCTTCCGGCGTGGCGAATGGACCTTCCTCAAAGGCGAATCGGGCTGCGGCAAGACCTCGCTGATCAAGGCGATCAACGGCCTGTGGCCCTATGGCCGCGGCACCATCGTCTTCCCGGAAGGGATCAGGAGTTTCTATGCCGCCCAGGAGGTCAAGCTGCAGCAGGTCACGCTGAAGCAGCTGGTCTGCCTGCCCGGCTCCGAGCAAGATCATGGCGATGCGCAGGTCGCATCGGCTTTGCACAAGGCCGGCCTTGGCGACTTCATCGAGCACATGGCCGATGAAAGCCGCGAAGGGAAGAACTGGGACCAGGTTCTTTCAGGTGGCCAGAAGCAGAAGCTGGTGGTCGCCCGCATCATCCTGCAGCAGCCTGGGCTGCTGTTCCTCGACGAGGCAACCGGCGCGCTCGATCCCGAAGGCAAGATCGCCTTCCACCAGGCGATCAAGGACAATTGCCCAGACGTCACGGTGATCAGCGTCATGCACGAGGCCATGCCGCCGCGCTCGCTGTCCGGCGCCGAGTTCTATCACAGCGTGGTCGCGATCTCGGATGGCGTCGCGACCAAGAAGCCGCTGGCTCCAAGCCTGCCGCGCGAGCTCACCACCATCCTCGCACAGCCAAGGCCGGTCCCAAGGCCGGTCGAGGACAAATGGCTGCGCTTCCCGCGCCGGCTGAAGCAGAAATAGCCCCGCCACCGCGCATCCTTGCCCGCCGGCATCAGGCCGCGGTAGCTCGACCTCGCGCGGCGATCACAGTCTCGCGATCTCGCCTCTCCGGCGTCGTTTTTGCCCTTTGCTGCGATTGACTCGGCAAGACGCGCTCCTATGTTGCGCCGGCTCGCAGAATTCCAACCTGAACCCGCGAGCAGAAAGGTCACCGCGCCATGCCTGGCGACAGTAGTCGAACGCAACCGCCGTCCGCCTAGACGTGACCTGACCGGTTCACGTCCTGCCGGACGGCAAGGAGTGAACCATGAACGAATTTTCCCCCGTAGCGGGCGACGAGGCCGTCGCCATCGCCCGTATCCTGGCAAACGATCACGTCGCCGACGTCGTCGAAGCGCTGAACCACGAGCCGCGCGAAACGGCGATCGAGCTGCTTTGCGAAGTGCCCTTCGAGCGGCTGGTCGAGATCTTCGACCAGCCGGAACTCGACGGCGCGTCCGAGCTTGTCGAGGCGCTGCCACGCGCGAAGGCCGGCAAGCTGCTGACCGCCATGTCGGTCGACCGTGCCGCCGACATCCTGCGCGAGCTGGAGGAGCCGGCCCGTTCCGAGCTGCTCGTCGAACTCGCGCCGCCGCTGCGCGCCACGCTGCTTGCCATCCTCGGCTATCCCGAAGGCAGTGCGGCGTCGCTGATGACGACGGAGTTCGTCAGCGTGCCCTCGGATTGGACCGTGGGCCGCACGCTGGATTACATCCGCAAGGTCGAGCGGACGCGCGAGACGATCTACGCGATCTATATCGTCGATCCCGAGACGCATGTCCTGGTGCGCTCGACGGGCCTGCGCCGGCTGATCACCGGCGAGCCGGACGATCTGGTGATGGATGTCGCGCTGGATCGTGTGCCGGTGACGGTCTCGCCGCTCACCGACAGCGAGAAGGTGGCGCAGCTGATCTCCAAATACGATTTGCTCGCCGTTCCGGTCGTTGACCACGGCAAGATCCTCGGCATCGTCACCATCGACGACATCATCGACACGATGATCGAGGAGACGACCGAGGACGTGCATCGTTTCGGCGGCATGGAGGCTCTCGACGAGCCGTACATGAAGATGAGCTTTCTCGCCATGATCCAGAAGCGCGCCGGCTGGCTGTGCGCGCTGTTCATCAGCGAGATGCTGACCGCCAATGCGATGCAGAGCTATGAAGGCGAGCTGGAAAAGGCAATCGTGCTCACGCTGTTCATCCCGCTGATCATGAGTTCGGGCGGCAATTCCGGCTCGCAGGCGACCTCGCTGGTCATCCGCGCGCTGGCGCTGCGCGAGATCGGCCTCGGCGACTGGTGGCGGGTGGCCTTGCGCGAACTGCCGACTGGGCTTGTGCTCGGATCGATCCTCGGCGTCGTCGGCGTCTGCCGCATCACGCTGTGGCAGTATTTCGGCTTCTACGACTACGGCCCGCACTGGGAGCTGATCGCGGCGACCGTCGGCGCGGCGCTGGTCGGCATCGTCACCTTCGGCTCGCTGTCGGGATCGATGCTGCCATTCGCGCTGAAACGCATCGGCTTCGACCCGGCAAGCGCGTCGGCGCCGTTCGTCGCCACGCTGGTCGACGTCACCGGCCTGGTCATCTACTTCTCGGTGGCGCTGGTCATCCTGCGCGGCACGCTGCTCTAGCAACGTCGAGGACACTCATCGCGGCATTGTTGCCGCGATGAGCCTGTCGCGACATGCGTCAATCGACGCGCTGGCCGTCCTTCACGCGGTAGGTCGGCTTGTACATGGTGACCAGTTCTTCCGCCGCCGTCGGATGCACGGCCATGGTGCGGTCGAAGTCGTCCTTGGTCAGCCCGGCCTTCAGCGGGATGCCGAGAAGCTGCGCCATCTCGCCGGCGTCGGGTCCGAGGATATGGGCCCCGAGCACCCTCTTCGAAGCGCCGTCGACCACCAGCTTCATCAGCATCTTCTCGTCGCGGCCGGACAGCGTGTGCCGCATCGGGCGGAATGAGGCGCGGTAGATTTCGATGTCGGAAAAGCGCTTGACCGCTTCGTCCTCCGCCAGGCCGACGGTGCCGATCTCGGGCTGCGAGAACACCGCCGTCGGGATGGTGTCGTGGTCGGGCGCGGTCGGATTGCCCTTGAAGGCGGTCTCGATGAAACACATCGCCTCGTGGATCGCCACCGGCGTCAATTGCACGCGGTTGGTGACGTCGCCGATCGCCCAGATGTTGTCGATGTTGGTGCGGGAGTATTGGTCGACAACGATGGCGCCGGTTTGGCCGAGCTCGATGCCGACGCCTTCCAGCCCCATGTTCTCGGTGTTGGGGATGCGGCCGATGGCGAGCATGACCTGGTCGACCGTCAGCACCTTGCCGCCGGTGACCAAAGCGTCCAGCCGCCCGTCCGGCCGCTTGCGGACCCATTCCGACACGGCGTGACAGAGGATCTTTATGCCCTTCTTTTCCATGGTTTCGTGCAGCATGCGCCGCAGGTCCATATCGAAGCGCGACAGGATCTCCTTGCCGCGATAGACCAGCGTGGTGTCGACGCCGAGCCCATGGAAGATGTTGGCGAATTCGACGGCGATATAGCCGCCGCCCTCGATCATGATCGCCTTCGGCAGTTTCTTGAGGTCGAAGGCTTCGTTTGAAAAGATGCAATGCTCGTGACCGGGGAGTGCCGGATGTGGCGCCGGGCGACCGCCGGTGGCGATCAGGATCTGGTCGGCGGTGACGGTGCGATCCTCGCCGAGAAGATGCACCACGTGCGGGTCGACCAGCATGGCGCGCGAATGGAAGGTCTCGCCGCCGGCGCCTTTCACGTTCTTCTCGTAGATGGCCTCGAGCCGGGCGATCTCGCGATCCTTGTTGGCGACCAGGGTCGGCCAGTCGAAGCTCGCCTCGGGCACCGTCCAGCCATAGCCGGCCGCATCTGCGAAATGTTCGGGAAATTGCGAGGCATAGACGTAGAGCTTCTTCGGCACGCAGCCGCGGATGACGCAGGTGCCGCCATAGCGGTATTCCTCGGCGATGCCGACCCGCTTGCCGAGTGCGGCCGCGACGCGCGCCGCCCTCACCCCGCCGGAGCCGCCGCCGATGACGAAAAGATCGTAGTCGTAGCCGGCCATGCGCAGATCCTTGCATTCAGAAATGTCTGAGACAGGTATGCCGCCAACCACCAAAAGAAAAGCCCGGACAAAGCCGGGCTTTCTGGTCCAGCGGCCATCCGGCCGCCTGGAGAGGCAAATCAGTTCTGCGTGTTGTCGGCGGGCGCGTCGCCATCGGCCGGGGCAGCGCCGTCGGCGGGAGCCGCAGGGGCCGTGGCATCTGTGGGAGCAGCGGGCGCTGCCGGCGCATTGGCCTTCGCCGCCGCGGCCAGTGTCTCGCCGACCTGCTGGGCGAGATCGCGGGCAAGACCGTTCTGCCAGATGTCGGCGGCCTTCACCAGGTCGCGCGTCACGGTCGGGCCGCTGTCGAGCAGCTTCTTGCCGGAGTCGGAGCTGTAGAAAGCGGCGATGTCGTTGAGTTCCTTTTCGGAGAAGACCTTGGCATAGGCCAGCGCCGCTTCCTTCTCGAGGTCGGCGCGGCGCGAGGCCAATGCCAGCGCCTTCTCGGTGATGGTCTTGCCGATCAGTTCCTGCATGTCCGGGTTCTTCTGGATAAGCTGCTGTTCGAGCGCGGCGGCGGCCTGCGGCAGGATGTTGTCGAACGGGTCGGTGGCGTGGATCGCGGCAACGGCGGCGCGCGCTGCCTTCAGGTGCGATTCGGTCACGTCCTGCGCGAAGACCGGCGAGGAAAACGCGAAAACGGCCGAAGCCGCCAGAATGGCCGAAAGGCTGCGAACCCGGTTATGCAACATCATGATCGGTAGAACTCCCTGGTTTTCGGGCGGCATGGACGGTTTGGATGCCGTCGCCGCCGGCGATGATGGCCGCTGACGCCAGCCCGATGAAAAGACCGTGCTCGACGACGCCCGGTATGGCGTGGAGAGCATTCGAAAGCGCTCTTGTATCCGGAATGCGGCCAAAAGATGCATCGAGGATAAAATGGCCGCCGTCTGTAACAAAAGGCTGGCCCCCCGTCATCCTCAATGTAATCGGACCGGAAAGGCCGAGACTTTTGGCCGCTGCACGCAACCGCGATTTCGGTCGCCCGCAGGCCGAATTGATTGACCTCGATCGGCAGCGGGAAACGGCCGAGGGTCTCGACCATTTTCGAACGGTCGGCAATGACGATCATGCGCCCGGATGCAGCCGCGACGATCTTCTCGCGCAGCAGCGCGCCGCCGCCGCCCTTGATCAGGGTCAGCGCCGGGTCGACCTCGTCGGCGCCGTCGATGGTGAGGTCGAGTTCAGGCGTTTCCTCGAGCGTCGACAGCGGCACGCCGAGCTCATGGCAGAGCGCGGCGGTGCGCTCCGACGTCGGCACGCCGACGATGGTGAGGCCGGTCGCGACCTTTTCGGCGAGCAGCCGCACGAACTCCTCGGCGGTCGAGCCGGTGCCGATGCCGAGCCGCATGCCTTCGCTCACATGGGCAAGGGCTGCCCGCGCGGCCTCGACCTTCAATTGCCTCGCATCCATGCTCTGTCTGTCCGGTTTCGCTGGTTCGGGCGCTCCTAACATTTTTGCCAGTCTGGTCAAAGCCCCGTCTGGTCATAGCCCTTGGCAGCGGCGGTGCGCCTGACGACGCGCAGGGAGCGATGCGTGGGCAACCTTCATAGGAATATCGTCCTTGGAAATCGTTGACACGGTGACAGCAGGTATGCTACATATTTGTCCATGGTGCTGATTTGCGCCAACGACCCGCCGCCATGGCGGGTTTTTCATTTCTGGCGGCTCGCTGCGAAATCCGCTGCTGCCTCGACTGCCTGCCAGCCCGCTTGCCTTGACGCGCCGCAGCCGCTATCGCCTGCCGGCATGCAATCGCCACAGGACAGGCCATGACCAGACCGATCATCGTGTTCGACCTCGACGGGACGCTGGTCGACACGGCGCCGGATCTGCTCGACAGCCTCAACCACAGTCTCGCCGCCAGCGAACTGGCGGCCGTCGATGAGGCCGGCTTCAAGCGCTACGTCGGCCATGGCGGCCGGGTGATGATCGAACGCGCCCACGCAGCACAGCGGCGATCGCTGGCGGTGGAAGAGCATGACCGGTTGTTGAAACTGTTCCTCGACCACTACACCGACAACATCCCCGGCAAGTCGCGCCCCTACCCCGGCGTCGTCGAGGCGATCGCCCGCTTCGAGAAGGCCGGCTATCTGCTGGCCGTCTGCACCAACAAATACGAGGCGAATTCGGTTGCGCTGATCGAGGCGCTCGGCCTGGCGAAGCATTTCGCGGCGATCGCCGGCCAGGACACGTTTGCCTTCCGCAAGCCCGATCCGCGCCATCTCACCGAAACCATCAAGCTGGCCGGCGGCGACCCGCATCGGGCGCTCATGGTCGGTGATTCGCAGACCGACATCGACACCGCCAAGGCCGCCGGCATTCCGGTGGTGGCCGTCGATTTCGGCTACACCGAGCGCCATGTGCGCGAATTCGAGCCATCGGCGGTGATCTCGCATTTCGACGCGCTGACGCTCGACCTGGCGGAACGGCTGATTGCCGCGGCCGAGGGCTGAGCGAAACGGTCGATTGCGCGGCTGCGTCTGCCCTCGTCTATTTCAGGCGTAGAAGGCGGGCGCATCGCCTTGACTTCAACGGCCTGCCTCCCTTATATCGCGGCTCGCTTGGCCTTCGGGCAACGAGCGGGCGATTAGCTCAGCGGGAGAGCACACCCTTCACACGGGTGGGGTCGCAGGTTCAATCCCTGCATCGCCCACCAAATTCTTTCGTATAAACAATTTGTTATACATCAAAACGGCTGCGTCGAATTGATCACGATTTGCCGTGTCGCCATGCAGCCCGCTGAAAGGATGATGGTCGGCCGCATTTAGCCGTAATTGAGTGACTGCTGCTGTGGATGTAAATTCACTAGCGCGGGACCTCCCGCAGTGGCCGGTGCAAGCTTTAAGTCCGGCACCCGCCGTCGACTGCGGATGTACCAGCGACGGCGGGAGCAGCGGCACAGAACGACTCCCTTATTCTTCCCGGAAATCCTGCAGTGAGGCATGGCGCAGGTCGTCCTCGCCGCGCAGGTGCTTCACGGTGGCGACAAGCTCCGGCTTGACCCATTGCGTTGCCGGCCGCGTCATGCCCTTCGGCGCCGTCCCTGGGCTCTCTTGGACACGCTTCCAGAGCCGTTCCCTGACTTCCCGGTTGGCATTGATGAAGGCCGAGCCGACATAGCGCCCAGTGCCACGCTCTGCCAGTAGCGCGAACGCTGGCTTGCCTGGTTCGAAGCGATTTTGGCCACTTCGGCCGGTTAGGCATAGGCCTGGAAAGCGACCCGGGGATTTAAGCGGTGCCGAAACTGTTCCGAAAACTTCCGAAACGTCTAGTATGCCCACATGCAGGGGACTCGCATCGCTTTTGGTCCGTTCGTACTCGATCCCGACATCGGGACGCTCCTTAAAGAGCAGATCCCGATCGCTGTTGGGCATCGTGGGCTGACGCTGCTTGCTGCGCTTACGGCACGGCCCGGTGAGATCCTGACCAAGGCCGAACTGATGGACGCTGCTTGGCCGGGCACCGCCGTTGAGGAAGGCAACCTTACCGTCCAAATCGCGACACTAAGAAAGGCACTCGGCCCGGCTGACAACGGCGGCGAGTGGATCGCCACGGTGCCTCGCGTCGGCTACCGCTTCACCGGGACTGTCGAGCCGGTGGCGAGCGCATCCCGCAGACCGATACCACCATCCGGCAAGCCGTCGATCGCGGTGCTGCCTTTTGCCAACTTGAGCGGCGATCAGGACCAGCAGTATCTCAGCGACGGCATAACCGAGGACATAATTACGGAGCTGGCCAGGTTCCGCTCCCTCCTCGTCATCGCGCGCAATTCATCTTTTCAGTTTCGCCATCCGGCATTGGACATTGCCGAAGTCCATCGCGAACTCGGAGTTCGCTACCTCGTCGAAGGCAGCATACGAAAGCTCGGTGATCGCATTCGGATCACCACACAGTTGATTGACGCCGCCACCGGCACCCACCTGTGGGCCCAACGCTACGACCGGGCCCTAGACGACATCTTCGCATTGCAAGACGAGGTTGCGGCTCTTATCGCCTCGATGGTCGAAGGCCAGGCAGAGGCAGATTCGGCGAGCCGGACCAGACGCAAGCCTCCGGCCGATTGGGATGCATACGACTACTACCTGCAGGGGCGCGCGCACTTCCACCGATATGAAAATGACAAGGCCGAGCCTCTGTTCGTTCGGTGTGTCGAGCTCGATTCGACGTTCGCTCAAGGCCACGCCTTCCTCGCACAGGCCCTTGTTAGCCGATTTTGGTACGACAACGATCCGCGGACGCTGCAGAAAGCCTGGGACTCGGCACGAACGGCGCTCGCTCTCGACAGGAGCGACGGCGTCTGTCACCAGAGCATGGGGCTGGTGCTTACGCACATGCGCCAGCACAGCGATGCGGGAGTGCATTTCGAGCGAGCGCGCTCGTTGAACCCGCTGGACGTGAACATAGCGGGGGACTACGCAAGCTGGCTCAACTACGGCGGACGGGCCGAGACGGCGCTGAACGTGCTCGAAACTGCGCTCCTGCGCGACCCGTTACCTCCGACATGGTTCTGGGAGGTGAAGGGCAGCTCCCTCTTCCTGCTTGGAAGGTACTCGGAGGCCGTCGGTTCGTATCAGAAGGCCGGCGACCAATTCTTCATTCATGCCTTCCTCGCAGCGGCGTATGCACATTTGGGCGAGACGCAGAAGGCGCGCGCTGAAGTCGAGGAAGCACTGACGAGGAAACACGACCTGACTGTCCGACTGATTTCAGGTCTCCCGTTCGCCGACCAAATCGCCCTCGAGCTTTTCACGTCAGGCTTCAGAAAGGCCGGTTTTCCTGCGTAGACGCACCTCCGGGAGGTTGCGTTCCAGATCGATCGGGCGTCCAAGTTTGCGAAATCGCTGGGTGGGCAAGAGCAACCTGGATCGAACGTAACCGAAGCCCCGGGCGCGCGTCCATTCGGCCGGCTAATATCTGGACTCTCTCCCGCAACGGACGCATTCTCGCCTCGGGAGAGAGGGCAAGGTTCAGCGTCATCAAGGTGCCAAATCAGGCTAACCGTTGTGCAGTACCACCCTTCACACGGGTGGGGTCGCAGGTTCAATCCCTGCATCCCACAATCTGCTTTCCGCCAACACTCTAGGCCAGAACCGCCTTAGCCCGTTGCCGCCAAATTGCTGTAACTCATGTAGCGATGGCGTGCGACCTTAGCCGCAGCTATGCACTGACCCAGATCTCCAGAGTGTTGACACTGACTCGTGCCGCTCGGGCGGTCGCCGGCTGGCCGGCGGCAGTGAGGTCGGCGGCCAGAAGTTCCGCGGCGCGGCGGTCGGCGTTGCTGTCGGGATTGTAGCGAACCTCGTTCATGCCGGCGGCAGCGCTTGTCCGTTCCTCGCCCGGCTTCGGGATGCCCCAGCCCAAGGCGCGCATTTTGGCGGAAAGCGCCTCGGCGTCCTCGCGCGCCATCCCGGCAAACTGGACGTAAACCGTCTGCGTGCTGGGCTGGATACGCAGCCGGTCCTTCAAAGCGACGAGTGCGTCGCGATCCTGATCGCCGATGATCGTTGGGCCGTCGGCCACCGAAAGGAAGAGATCGGCAATCGCTCGGCGCGCGTCGGCGAACAAGGGCAGCCACTCCGGGCGTTCCCACAATTCAGGCGGAACCCCGAGCAAAGCCTCAAGCACGTTGCGGCGCCCCGCAGGCGTAAGTCCGGCCATGCTTCGGAGACCGGCCATCTCGACAAGCGCCGCGACGATCTTGCGCCGTTCGGGCACCGGCGAGATCCGCATTGCCGAGGACGGCAATCAGTTCACCGCGCAGCACATCGCTGGCGCCGTCGGCGCTGTCGAGCAGCTTGACGCGCCCCGCCAGGTCGTCGGCCAGGGTCCCGTTCGGGCCGCGATTCTTCACGGAATCCGTCCATTCGATGAGATAGCCAAAATTCAGGCCTGTGCGTTTTTCGAGCTCGGCAACCGGGAGCCGATACTGGTCCGGGTCGAACTCGCCCGTTGCGTCGCCTGGAATGAGGAACGCATCGACGACGAATTCCGGATCCCTCACCTCTCCCTTCACGGCAGCCGGCACGGAAGATACGGCGAGCTTCCAATAGGCATAGGGGACCGGCACGCCGTCGACCGGTTGGTCGACGGGACGGAAGATTGGGCCGCTGAAGATGGTCACCCGGTTGGCCAGCGGGTTGTGCTGCGTGCGCATCCAGTTTTCGAGTGGCGCCCACATATTGCCGTAGAAAGCGCGCGGCTGCGGCATCGTGTTGGGCAGGACATAGGCATACTGGGCCAGTTTGAGCGCCGCCGTTGCCGGATCGCCGGCGAACTCGGGGCCCCAGGCGATGTCGCTGGCGTTCGCCAATTGCGCCGGCAGCCAGAGCCGGTCCGGGCCAAGGTACCAGCTGCGATCCGGTTGTGCGTCGCGCGGCAGGCGGACATCATACCTCAGTCTGCCGCCGGTGGCCTGCAGGGTCATCCTTTGCGATCGGGCGAGGTTGACCGCTGAATAGATGGCCATGCGGTGGCTTCGACCCATGACCAGCGAGTAGTTGATGTAGTCCAGCGGCGTCGCCGAGGCGTCGCTTGCCAAATCTCCGGTTAGCCTGGGCAAGGCGATCCTGGCCTGGATAAAATCGACCTTGTATCCCGTAAGAATGTTGGGCTGTTTGTCGGTAACTTTGCCGAGCAGCGGTTCAAGTGCGGTCTGCAACAGCGCCGGCAACTGGGCGAGCGCGACCTCGCCGCTTTTGACTTGGCCGGCCAGCTCGACAAGCACCGACTGCCGCAAGTCCGGCGTCAAGTCTTCCAGGGACATGCCGCCAGAGCGGAGCTGTTTGACGATTGACACGATCGCGGATTGCAAGGTGGCTTGGGTGGCCTGCTGCGCGCGTTGCGTATTCGCGGCGTCCTCCGCCTTCTTCAGGGCAACGCCAAGCGCATCCTCGACCTGCGTGCGCGCGTTTTTCTCCCTTTCTACGGCGACGGTAAGGTCTTTGTTGAGCGCCGCGATCTGGCGCGCCGTCGCCACGCGCCTGTTCGCGCGCGGCAAAAGCGTCGTTCCTCTGGTTAAAAGCGAAATAGGTCGTTGCGGCGAGGATTGCAGCCAGGATGGCGAACAGCGCGATCAGTAGGTTCTTGCTGCGGTCGCGCTGCTTCTGGCTGTCCGTCTCGGCCTTGGCGCTCGCCTCGACGAACTCGGCAATGTCGGGGCCTTGCGGAAGTTCCGACGCCTCCTTCAATGCCTCGCCGCGCAGGAGATAGCCGGGATAGCCGGTGTTCTTCCATTGCCGGGCCTGCGCGGCAACGCGGATGCGAAAGCGTTCGGTCAGTTCGTCCGAACTGAGCTCATCATCGGATGCGAAGCCGTCGCCGGATTCCGCACTGTCTTCGGTTGTGACGGTGGCCGATTTCGGGAACCGCGATGGCGACCGATCCCGGATCGGTGATTTCACGCGATGCGGATTCGTGGTCGACCGCGACGCCGACCGGGTCGGCAGTTTCGAGGCCGCCTGCGAAAGCCGCAAGACGTGTCGGGCTGACATCGGCGGAGGTGATGCCGGGCCGCGTGACCAGTTCGGCCGACCAATAGTCAAGGATGCGCTGCGCCGCGCGACGGTCGGACTCCCGCGCAATGGTGCGACCGGCACGCCTCGCCCTGGACAGGAATCGACGGATGGTCTGCGCATCCGGGACTGCGTTGTCGGTATTGGCATCCGTCGTCTCGGCGCTGGCCTTGATCGCTGCGCCTCATCGTGGGGTCGACGGCTTCGTTGCGCTGGCGATCCGCATCAGTTCGAGATGCGCGATCCGGATGTCGCTCAGCGAGTTAAAAATCGAATCGGCCAAGGCTGCGGTTTCGGTGCCTGTCGCTGGTTCCTCGATCATGGCCCTAGCTCCTCAATGATCTTGTGCAAAGGCGTGCTGACGCGGACGATCGAGGCACATTCGGTTTTCAGCGCCAGGTCGACCTGGACGAAGCGTTGCTGGGCCTCGTCCCGATAGGCTTCGAAGGCAAGGATGAAGGCGGTATCGACGGTTTCGCGCGACAGCTGGTCGTTGACGTCGGTGGAGTAGGCAGCGAGCATGGTCCGCCACGCTCCGTTCGGGTCGAGATCGGCAAGAACACTTGAACCTTCGTTTCCAGATTTCGCCACAGCGGCGAAAACTGGAACGGCAGCGACTTGTCCGCCGCGGCCCCTTGCGCGCTTTCTATCGGCTCGATCATGTCGGCAAGGCTGGCCAGCTTGTTGTCGACGTCCTGCCAGAGCTTGTGCTCGACGACGCGCGCATAGATGGTCGAGGACAGCACCATGATCGCGTCATGCGCGGCTTTTATCGGGGGCACGGCCGGATCGTCGGCTCGGAAGTTTGCCGGCTATCGTGTCGAGGCCAGTGGCCAGAAGTCCGAAAGGCAGGTTCTTCGCGGTGACGAAAATCTGCTGGTTGAGCCGCGAGGGTACGACGCGCAGCACGGTACGCACGTCGAACAGGGCGTCGTAGGCATCAGGGGACTTGTTGACGATTGCGCCCTGCAGTTTCGTCGCCGCCTGCCCGAGGTCGTCGAGCCACGCCTGCTCGATATCGCGAAGCGCAGGCCCCGCGGGCAAGACTGTGACCTTCTCGCCGGTCGGATGCACAGAAGAGCCTCAACTGGTTGAGGAATTTGCGCAGGACGCGGACTTGCTCCAGGGAAGCGCCCATGTCGCGCGCGGCGATCAGGAGAGCTCTGGAAGCTGCCGATGCCATATTGAAAGCTCTGCAGGCCGTCATGCAGATTCTTGTAAGTCGCAAGGACGTCGATCTGGCCGGTGACGGTGGTGAGCCCATCGCCGGCGGCGAGCGCCGCCTGAATGTCCTTGGGCTGCTGGTTGACGGCGTTGAAGCCTGCAAGCGCGGTGTTGACCCGATCGTCGGTCGTCAGGCCAGGCAGTTCAGGCGTCGGTTTCTCGCCCGTTGGCGAGTTCGTCCAGATAGGCCTTGCACAGGGCCGCGCATTGCGGATTTTGCGCCACGACCGTGTCCATCAGCGCCTGCGACAGTTTGTTGGTCAACGCATAGTCGAGGATGTTGAACCAGACTGTAAGCGCCGCCCCCTGCAGGTTGATCGCGCCCGCGAGGATCCCAGCGTCCTTGGTCACCTGCAACCAATCGGGAGGCAATGGGTAGAGATCAGCCAGTTGAAGCCTGAGGTCGAAATAGGCGCTGATCTCAAGAACTCCCTGGTTTTTCGGCGTGGCTTTAAAAACGCGTCGCATCTGAAAAGATTCACGCGATGCATGTCATTGTCTCAAATCGACGCGCATCTCGATACAGGCCGAGATCGCGTCTGTCGGTCTACGTGCACCATCTACACAGGCTTGGCCGCGAGGTCCTGGATGATGCTGTCGATCGCGATGCCCTCGTTGCGATAATATGTGCTCTTGGTAGCCGCGTTGGGCTCGGTGAGCCAGCCGCCGCTGTGATGCAGCGCGATCAGGTTCCAGTCGGTGTCGAAGACGGGCGAGCCGGAGGAGCCCGGCAGCGTGTCGGTCAGATACTGAACGCGGCCGCCGCCGACGAAGGCCACGACATTGGCGACGAATGAAATCTGCTTTTGCGCGCCGCCGGGATGCTGGATGATGTTGACATGGTCGCCGACCTTGACGGTCGATAGGTTTCAGTTCCAGTTCGCCCCATTTGGAGGCATCGCCCTTGATGCGGACGGCCGACCAGTCATTGTCCTTGGAGGTGCGAAGAGAGCGCGGCGGTGTCGATGGCTGAATTCCTCGAGCGGCGCGTCGAGCCCGGCAACGGTGCGCTGATAGTTGAACTGGGCCACAGAGCCCACCACGGAAGCGTCGTCGGGCAACACGTGGTTGTTGGTGATCAGGATCCCGCCGGCGGTCATGAAGCCGGTGCCGGAACTGCCATCGGCACGCTTGATGCGCACCACCGATTTCGCCCTGACAAGGCCGAGCTCAAGATAGCTGATCGGCACCAGCGTGCTTTTGTCACCGAGGATTTTTTCGAGCTGGCCTTCGTCGCGCCGCTCCAATTGGCAGTGGCAGGCCCTTCGAGCGGTGGTGGCGGAGCATGCTGCTTTGCCTGCAGCAATGCCTCGTCGCCGGGATTTTCATCCAGCGCAAAGGCCACGAGGGCATCGGCCTTGGTTTCCTGTTTTGCGCGCTGGACAATCGCAAACCAGTTGTTGATCGCCTTGTTGTCAAAGGCGATTTGCGCCGTCGACAGCCCAACTCCTTTGGCAACACGCACGCCGTCGCCGATCATCGGGTAGAGATTGGCGAGGATCCGGTTGAGGCTGGTCAGCTCGGTTTGCGTCCATTCGGTCATTGGACGCCCCCTAGCCCTTCTTCTTTCGCTTGCGTGACCCGGCCCGCATCGCGATTTCCGTGCCGCGCACCGTGTCGTACTGGTCGGCGTCGATCAGCGACTGGTCGAAGCTGACGCCGGTCATTTCGGAGATTTCGGTCAGCGGGTACATGGCGCCGATGAATTCTTCGGAGACGGTGAACTCCAGCTCCGTGTCGGAAAGGTCCTGTTCGAGCACGAAACCATAGCTGGCGAGGCCGTCATTGACGCGGGCGACGACCACCTTCCAGAAGCGGCGCGGCACGGGCGCGCGAAGACTGGTGCCCTTGGGGCCCTTGCCGGCGAATGTGCGGTCGTCTTCGGCGAGAACCGGGCCGGCGAAGACGCAAAGCCGCTCGCTCGCCGCCTCGGACAGGACATGGTTCTCGAGATCGCCCCAGTTCTTCTCGCCGCTGTCGGAGCGGTTGTAGCCTTCGACCTGGGGCGAGCAGTTGGTGACATGGAAGGAGCAGACATTGCCCCTGAGCAGAAGTTCGAAGGTGCTGCCCCAGGCCACGTCGTCGCGCCTGACGATATGGCCCTTGTCGAAAGCGCCCTGATCCTGGGTGTAGAAGACGTCGGGGATCTGGTACTTGTCGTCGAGCCGCAGATCCGGGAACCAGCGCTCGCTGAACAGGCCGCCGCGCGAATAGTTGCGGCCCTTTTCCGGTTCGCGCAGATTGCTCTCCTCGGTGACGTTGGAGGCGGTGAACAGAGCCAGCCGCCGCTTGGCGTGCATCTTGAGCGAGAAATTCTGGTAGTCGAGCTGCGTGCCGCCGGCCTTGAGCGGCGCCAGCACGGACTGGTCGGTGGCGTCCGGCATCGGCACCACGACCGGCGCGAGCTTGGTGCCGCCAGAGAGGAATTTTTCGTCGTAGCCCTCGTAGCCGTCATAGTCGGCGACCGATTTGGGAACGAACGCGCCGCCAGGAGGGGTCGGTTTGGCCGCTTCGAGTTCGACCAATTCCGTGACCGCCTCATGGGCAGGAGCTGCGCCGAGCGAGACGGTGATGCGCAACGGCACTTCGAAGGTGACGCTGCCGCCGGGCGAAACGACGACGCCTCCGCCGGCGGGTGGCGGCGCCTGGGTGACGACGCCCGGAATCTGCTTTACGCCGCCGACCTCGACCAGGTTTACCCCTTCGGCTGGCGACGCGCTGTCGGCCTTGTTCCACCAGGCGCCCCAATCGTTGGTGCCGCCGCTGGCGGTGCCGGCGAAATTGAGGCCGAGGTCGACGACGCGCTGGTCCTTGGCCAGCGCGCCGGTGGGTACGGCGTAGTTGCGCTCGAGATAGCGGCCGGCGAAATGCAGCCCAACGACCTCGCCGGTGGCGAGATTGATCATGGCCGTGCCGGAGTTGCCGCCCAGTCGTCGAGCAGTCATGTGTCGCCGCGTTGACGATCTTGCCGAAACTCTCGGTGTCGAAGGCGCCCTGCAGCATGCCTGGCTGCAGGCGCTTGACCTGGAAGCGGTTGCGCATGAGGTCGTTCTGGACATCGTCCGGGTTGCGGTTGTCGAACGCCGGATAGCCGATGGCGACAATCTCCTGGCGCAGCAGATCGCGCGCGTCGGCGACGGCGAGCGACAGCGGCGTGACGTTGTCGGGCAGGCCTTCGACTTCGAGGATCGCCATGTCCCAATAGGGATGGATCATCCGGACATTGAGGATCTTGAAGACGTGTCCCGCCGCCGAATCGCGCTTGAAGTCGATGCCGGCGGCACGGCCGTTGATGAACTGCAGATTGCGGTCACCGAGACCCTCGGCAAAGATCTGCGCGACATGGCGGTTGGTCATCAACAGGTTGCGCCCGACGACGAAGCCGGTGCCGCCATAGGGGATGTTGGTGTTCCACAACAGTTCGATGCGCCCGATCGCCGGCAGAGCGGATTCGATCCGCTGCTTCAATGCGGCCTCGCTGGTCAGCTTGGTCCACAGCGAATGGCCGGGTGTGGCTCGACCGTCGAAGGTCAACGTGGTGAAGCTGCCGTCCTTGATGTCATAGACTGGCCGCAACTCCGGGATGATAATGGCTTCCAGATCGGAAAGCTGCTCGGGCGCGACCTCGATCCCTCGCGCCAGATTCTCCATGCCGGCGCGCGCCAATTCAAACGCCGCTTCCGACTTGCCGCCATCCGATGGCGCAAGCGATTCCAGACCCCCACCGGCCATTGTCTCCATGTTGGCAAGGACCGATTCAGTCCCCTCGCCCCCTGTGACAAGATCGAGATATTGACGGATACGCTGCTCTCTGCTCATCGGCATAGTCGCCCCTCCCCAAAAAAGGTACTGCCAAAGTAGAAAACTGTATTTTAGACTGACGCAACTCCGATTAACATTCAAGGAAGCAAGGAAATTCGTATAAAGTATTTTCGCTTCATAATGTTGGCATGTATGTTCGCGTAAAATCGATCATGAGATGAGATAATCGCTCCGCTTGGCGCATCTCACGCCAAGTCGACCTCCACCCACAGCCCACCCTCCCCGCGAGCCTTATCGCGTGGCGCGTGTCGCACCGCACGGATCGATCCGGACGGCGTGGCGAAGGCCGGCTTGCCGTTCTTGTCGGCCAGCCACTTGTCGTCGGAGCGGATGACGCGGCCGTTGGTCTTGGCGGCTAGCGCGGTCAGGATGGCGTCGTAGGGCATTTCGTGCCAGCGGACCTTCTTGGCGTCATCCTGGTTGGTCGGGATGAAGGCCGAAAGATCGGCGTTGGTCAAAAGGTCGATGCCCTGTTTTTGCGGCATGGCGTTCTGGCTGCCGTGATGGGCGACCTTCAGATAGACCGTGCGCGCCATAAGGTCGGCTGTCGTCACCGTCGCCTGCTCCAGTTGCCATTTCAAATCCTTCCAGCTCAGCCAGTTGCCGATCTGGGCGTCGCCGGGGAACAGGAACACGTTGTTGCTATCGGTGAACTCGAACGCCAGGACCAGGCTGGTGTTGTTGACGCCGCGGTCGAGCTGCAAGGCAAGGTCGGCGGCAATCCCCATCCAGTCGGCGTCGATGCGGCGCCATGACTGGTCGGGGTCCTCCGTTGGCGCCGGATGGGAGACCGGCCCCGCATAGTGCTCGCGGACAAAGGCGCCGATATCGATCCTGGGATCACTGCCCTTGTCGCCATTCAGCGCCGCCGAAAGTTCCGTGCCGACGTGGCGCTCGAACGGGCTGAGCTCATCGATATAGTCTGCATCGCCGGTTCCGTCGTTCATCTTCAGCCCCGCGGCAAGCGCTCGCGTGAACGGTCCGCCGCTGGCAAGCGGAAACATTTCGCCCGCCTTCTCCTCGAGTCGAAGTGCCGCCTTGTCGCGAGGCGGACCAAGCACGTAGATGCGCAGATTGGGCAAGACCTTGATCGAGAGCGGCGGCTTGCCTGGTTCGAGATAGGTCGGCTTGGCCTTCGAAAGGCTGGACGCGGCGTCTCGCGCCGCGCGCACTTTTTCGCCGGCGGCGCCGAACTGGAAGCCGAGCACCGACTGCAGCCCGTCACGAATGCCTGCCAGATGAGCTGTCGGCTCCTGGGCGGCATCGAGCCTCTGGCTCACGCCTTGCAGCGCCGTCAGGGCCGAGGCCTTGAACTTGTCGAGCTCGACGGCCTGCTGGTCGGCCGGGTTTTCCGTCCATGCCATCCATACCTCTTTGACATCAAAGCCCGCGAACAGGTCCTTCGAGGTCAGGAAGCCCGAAACATGGTCCCAATGCTCATGGGTGACGACGAGGACGTCGATCTTGCCGCCATCCGTCGCCTTCTCGATGTCGGCGACGATGTCGGCCACCAGCGCCGGGCCACCCTTGATCGATACATGAACGCCGCAGTCGATCAGCATGCGGAACAGTGAGCCGTCAGGCGTTGGAAAGCTCAGCAGGTGGCAGTCGCCGATGCCCTGGCAATAGTGCCGGACCGTCACGGCGGGCTTTATCGCCCTTGCCACTGCCGCATCCGCCGCTTCTTGCCGCCTGGTTCTTGTTGCCGGCTTCCTAGACATGATCGTCATCTCCATCGCTGGCATGCAGGAGGGCGAAGGGCTCGGAAACCTCGTTGCCGAAATACAGCGCTCGCAGCGGCGACAGGTAGTTCGCGGTCGCGGTCTCGGCCTGGCGTTTACGCCGTTCGAGACTGCCGGTGTTCTTGATGATCGAATAGCGGATGCTTTCCTTGCCTTTACGCGGGTCGATGATGAGCGTCGCTCCGCCGCGGAACCAGATGAAGCCGTCGCCCGCCTTCACGCCGTTCGGCATGGGCTTGCCTTCGAAATCGATCGGAATGCGCTGCTGGATGACGGCGATGACCTCGGTGCGGAACGAGCCGTTGGGTTCGACACGTCGGGTCGGACGCACGCCGAGGATGCTGAAGGTGGTCTCGCCCTTTTTTGCCTTGGCCAAAAGGGTGCCGTCGTCGCGATAGCGCGGCAGGTCGGGCAGAAGGCCGAACTCCTTGTGAAGGGTCGGATGGGCGGCAAAGGTTCGGTGCATCGCCTGCCACATCGCATAGCGGTTTTTCTCGTTGAGGGCGAAGATCTCGGAGCGATCGAGTTGCTGGTTCCAGCCGAGGTCGATATCATCCAGTAGCCCCTGCAGCCAGGGAGGTGACGGAACGTCGGGCTCGCTCCAGGCAAGCGTCTCCTCCGAGATGGTGCGCACGTCGCGCGGCAGAAGCTTCCATCGGCGAAAGGATTCAATGAAAGCCAGGCGATAGTGGAGCGGGTCGTCGGGGAAGGCATCGATGTCGGCCGTGATCAGGGCGCGCAGATATTCGCCGAAGGTGATGTCGACGGCGGGGCAATAGTCGAGCGCGCGAATGCACATGGTCAGCATCTGCCGGGCGACCTTGGCGGTCTCGTCGGTCAGGCGCTCGACCAGGCTGGGATGCAAGGTGCCGGCCGGCAGCACGCCGGTGCCGCCGGTGGCGAGCTGGACAAGATCGTCGGTGCGGCGGTCGGCGATCGCCAGGAACGCCTGATAGACGGCAAAGACCAGGATCGAGCCCCGGTCATGCGGCTCGAAGGTCTTGGCGTAGTCGAGCGTCGGCCATGCCGGGGCCGCCATAGTCGCGCAGCGGCCCGGCGCGGCCGCTGCCTTCGCCGAACTGCGCGGCGATGCCGGACAAGAAGCGTGGCCACGCGACACATCGCCGCTTCGCCTTGGCGATCGCAAAGCTGACCAGCTCCTTGAGGGTGAAATGCTGGAACAGCGCCACGATATCGGCAAAGGCCTCATGGAAGGCTGGCACGTCAGGGTTGGATGCTTCTTCGAAAAGACGGTGCAAACCGTCGAGCAGCGCATGCGACATCTCATGCGCGACAATGTCGCTCGACAGGCAGGAAAACACCATCGTGCCCGGCGTCGTCACATCGCCTTCCTTGCTCTCGGCCGGAAAATAGCCGAACAGCAACGCCTTCTTGTCGGGGCTGTAGTAGGCGTTCGCGGTGCGCAGCGCGTGCGGATAGATGCGCAGGCGCGGCACTTCATGCGCCTTCATGGCCATGCTGCCACGGCTGCCGCCTTGCCGGTATAGTGCGGGGCCCACAGCGCGCGGCGACCCAGCGCGCGCTCGAAATGGCCGATCGTGGTCATGGCGACGGCGTAGACCATCTGCTGGTGGAATTGCGGATTGCCTTCCGACGGCGGCAGCCGTCCTGGGCGAGCAGGATCTTGTCGTTGAGATCGACCGGGTCATAGACGCGGTTGGATGCCGGATCGATGTCGATGACCTCGAGATATTCGCCGACCGGACCGCGCAGCAACGCCTTGGCCGTCGACGGCTCGTCGTCCCAGCGGAACGGAAAGGGTCGCCTGAAAGACGGATATTAAATCGAGCGCTTGGCGATGCGAAGGATCGAGCGCATAGATGCGCAGGCGGCGCTTGGGCGGCGGCAGCGGGCGCGGCTTGCGCTTGATCTGCGGCGCCGCGTTTCGGTCGCCGCCGGCGCAGGCGGGCTGGCGCCCGGCCGTCCCAGCGCGCCTTCGAGAAAGGTCCGCAGCGGCCCCGAAGGATTGCCGTCGTCGAGCGCGGCTTCCAGATAGCGGTTGCGCGCGGCGGCCGAGATCTTGCTGGGGTCGACATCCGGATCGGCGATCGCCTGATCGACCGACGCGACGCGCTGCGCCATCTGGGTCAGCTTCCAACGCCAGCATTTTTCGATGCATGATGTCGGCGCGGCGACATTGCGCGCCACGGAGTTGCCGCCACCGGTGATGAAATCCAGCCAGGCCCAGGAATGATTCGGCCGGCGGTAATCTTGCGGAGCTTGTTCTCCGCCGGCGGCATGACCGAGAGCGCGGCATCCGCGCGGATCACGCCCTGGCCGATCTTTTCAAACGTCTCCGCCGCCCCCATCTTGGCCGTGGTCTTCGACGCTGCGGAAAACAGCGCGAAGCGGACCGCTTCGATGCGCATCCAGGCTTGCGAGATAATTCTTCACGACGTTCCAGTGCTCGGCCAGCCAGAGCGCCGCCGCGGCGGCGATCTGCGGCGTCGCCGCCGATGTGCCGCTGCCATCCATGTCGACGATCTTGGCGCAGTCGATCTCGGCCCACGGCACGTTCGGCGTATAGGCGCCGAGCGCCGTCTTCATCTTCGATTGCGGGCCCGTAATTGCCTTGCATGGTGCCGAAGCTCAGGCCGGAATAGGCGCGGCCGTCGGCCATCACGCCGCAGGCCGCCAGAACGCGGTTGTAGCGTGCCGGAAAGACGATGCTTCGCGGCGTGATCGTAAAATTGTTGCCGGCGGCGGTGACCATCACGACGCCGTTGTCATAGGCAAGGTTGACCGCATCGACCAGCGCCTGCGAGGTGAGGCCGCCCATGCTCATCGACAGCACCTGCGCGCCTTTCGCGCGGGCATAGTCGATGCCTTGCACCATCGTGCCGGTGGTGAAGCCGCACCACCCAGTCGGCGATGCGCACCGGGATGATGTTTGCCAGCGGGGCGGCTCCGACGAAATCCTTGAAGCCTGGCCAGTTCGGCGAGGTGCCGTCGAGTTTGTTGCCGGCGAGCAGGCTGAGCGTGCCGGTGCCGTGGCCGCGATTGCTGGCGAAGCCGCCTGGCGGAGCATGATCGGTGGCGTCGTTCGGACCGGCGCCGTCATTGACGAAATTGCGCTGCTGCGCGGTGAGCAATCCGGCGGGCAAGGTGCGATGCCCCGGATCGAAGCCGGTATCGAGATGGGCGATGGTGATCTTGGCCTGCTTGGCGCCGACCTTGGCGCGGGCGGTGGCGAACTGGCTGAAGGCCGCTCCGGCATTCCAGGCGACGACGCCCGGCTTGGTGGCCTGCCCGCCTGACGGATCCTGGTCGTCGAAGGTGCAGGTCGGGGCGGCGCTCGCCGCCATGCCACGGTCGCCATTGGCGTCCCTGTAGTCCCAGTGCTGGACGATGTCGGGCTCCACGGCCAGGACTTCAGAGCCGCCTGCCGCCGCGAATGCCTGGCCTTGGCCGACAAGGGCATGGGCATCGTTCCAGGGATTTCCCGAACTGGCCTTGGCGCTCAACCTGAGCCAGGTCGCGCCTGGATCGGCAGCGGCGCCGAGATTGCCACCCGAAGCGCCCGGCGGCACGCGCAGGATTGGCTCGACGTCGACCGCCCCGAGGCGCAATGAGCGGCTGCCCGCGGCAAAGCCGGTACCGTCGCCGCGCACCTTGATCAGGAGTCCCGCTGCCGTCGCCATGGCATGCTCCGCTTTCCCAATCGGTTGAAGTAGAAATCGTAGTCTCGACTGTCAGGTTCTGGCAAGGGTAGGTTGAAAAACCGCCAAATAACTGAAGTTACGCCGGCTTATGTTTCATGAGGAAGTGTTTTGCCGCGCGTGATTGCTTGTCGTTTAAATACTGCCGGTTGCCGGACAATCGCGCCATTCGACTGGCATCTCTGTGACGGACTTCACAGATGCCCGGCAGCTTCCGCACGAATGTGGCCAGGGGTTCCACTTCGGCCGGCTGCTTCGAACCGGGTTTCCCACACTTCGAAAAAAGGCAGCCGCTCCAAGGCGGGTTTTTTGAGCACCTAGTCATTTGCACGGCTGCCGTCTGCGCGCTCCCGGCCACCTCCCGCCGCGCGTGCAGACGGCCTTCCGTGCTTCGGCTGCGGCCTTACATGAATGCCGGGCTTTGATGATGGGCTCTCTTGCCGTAAACTTTAGCAGTTGGGGCAATTGGAAAATCGATATGGCTTTCGCCGGCGCGAACGACAGAAACGATCTGCCGCGCCTCGCACGGATCGATCCGCGCCAATTCGACCTGCTGTTCAGCGGCTGCAAGCTCGAACGCTACGCCGCCGGCCAGCATCTGTTCGTCCAGGAAGATGCCGCCGACCGCATCTACGGCGTGATGAGCGGCACGGTGGAGATCTCGATCTATTCGCCCGGCGGCCAGAAGCTGGTGGCCAATATCGAGCTGTCAGCGCAGCCTGGTCGGAGAGATCGGCGCGCTTGACGGGCGGCCCGCGCACGGCCACCGCCATCTGTCTCACCGCTTGCGAGCTGGTCTCGCTCAGCCGGACGCAACTCTTTGATCGCATTGAGAAAAATCCGCCTCTGGCGCGCGCGATGATCGAACTGTCTGTGCGCACGGCTGCGCTGGGTCAGCGGCGAGCTCGGCGACCAGGCCTTCTTCGGCATCGAGGCCAGGCTGGCCAAGCGCCTGGTCTTTCTGGCCGGCGTGATGGCCGACGGCGCCGGCTGGATACCGATCTCGCAATCGGAGCTCGGAGAGTTCCTCGGCGCCACGCGCGAGTCCGTCAACAAGACGCTCAACGACTGGCGCAGCCGGTCAGATCATCGCCATCAAGCGTGGCGGCCTGCGCATCACCGACAGCGGCGCGCTGCGCCATATCGCCGAGTCGCAGGACGACGACTGAGCGAGTCCGGCCGAATCAGAGCCGCGAAATCAGATAGCGCAGCGCCGAGCGGCTCGGCATGAAGAAATAGCCGCCGCCCTTCGTGGTGACGAATTGCGGGATGTCGCTGGAGCGATCGTGACCTTTTCCCATGACGGAATGGTGAACCTGCCATCGCCGTCGCGCGAACCAATCGTCGGATCCTTTTCAGCCGACGAGGCCCTGGAACGTGGCCGACGATACCCAGGTCTGCTGGATGAATTCGTACTGGCGCTCGATGTCGGCGTTAAGGCACATGAAGAGCAGCCCTTTTTCGACCTTGCCACTCTTGCCGTCCTGCTTCTCATAGGTGCGGCCGACCCGCAGGATACGATGGCGCTTGCCGATATTGATCTGCGTCTCGCGGTCCTCGCCCAGCGAATCGCGCGGGTTGGAACGGCGTATGTGGGCACCAAGCGGGCAGCGATGCCCTTGCGGATCCTCGGCGCCAGATGGCGAAGTTGTTGTCGACTGACGCGTCCCGGATGATCGGGATTGCGCACCAGCGAACTGCCGTTCTGCCAGCGGCCGAGCATCTTGGCGGCAACCCAATCTTGACGTGATGGACTTGGTTGCCGAGTTTCGGCTCGCGACCCGCGCCGCCGCCTTTCTGCAGTAGTCGTTGAAGATGTCGACATGCTGCTCGAACTGGCGAACGACCAGGAATGAGCCGTTGCGGCCGAAATCGCGCGGCGGTGGCGGCAGGCCCGGAATCTGCCGACTACGACGCACCTGCGAAAGGATTCCGGTCCGATCGCGCGAGGCGCTTACCGAGGGCGAGGCCGGATAGAAGCCATGCTCGTCACGATAGCCGAACAGGAACTCGCCGGGCGCGACCAGATGCATGGGCGCGGCGCCCCTGCTGGCGCGCGTCGTGCCCCGCACGATCGGCTGCGAAATCCCGTCGGCGAAACCGAAATGCTCGTAGGCTGGCCCGCGTTCCGACTTGCCGTCAGGCTTTGCCGCATTCGACGATTTCGTATTCGTGTCGGTCGGGTCCCGATTTACGGCGAGCGGCAGTTCAGCGACGACCTTCATGCCCGCGCCGGTCGTCTTTCGTTTCACGATGGCGATCTCGGTCTTCAACTTTTCCGGTTCTTCAGCATAGCAGACGATGACCACGTCCACGGGGTTCTTCAACGACCCCCACTCCCATTCGTCCGGGTGCGTCGCGGCCTCGGTCGTCCAGGATGCGCCCACGCTCGGGATTGCCCATGCCATGGCGAAAGGCGATCGGGAATGTTTCCAGCGGATCGTCGTCGACGCCCTCGTCGAGCCCAAGCTGCCGCAGGCCACCGGGACCAAAGGCCACCATCATGGCTCGCCCGGCGGGCCTGCCTTCGCCGAAACTCGTCTGCTCGATGACGAAATCGAGCCAGGCTCTGCGTTTGGGCGCCGGCAACTTGTCCGGCACGCCGATCGCAAGCATATGCGAATAGCCGAGCGGGCCGAACGGGCCGAAGAAGATGGACTGGATCTCGCCGGTTTCCAGCTGCTGCTCGAGAGGTGCCGGAAAGGCAGAGCTGATATTGGCCAGCAGCGAGGTGGTCTTTTGAACGGTGGTTGTTTCGCTCGCCGGGCGCCGTAGCGAACCAAACAGGCTCAGCCAGTCGCGCGCCTCGTTGCCGACGGCGGAAGCAATGCCGCGCCTGATCCGGGAATTGATCCGGATGCGCGTGGTGTTGAGTTCGGGATAGGCGGAGTACCAGAACAGGGTCGGCACCTGCTGGCGCCGCGCCCAGCGCTTGAAGCGATCGCCGTCGCGCGCGCCGTCAAGGAACAGCCATCGTGTGCGCGGATAGCCCACGGTGTTGCTCCACACGCCGGTCAGGCCGGCGGATGCCTTGGCGATGAAGTCCTCGAGATAGCTTTCCCAGCTGCCGCCGTAGTTGGAGAAGAACATCAGTCTGTTGGAGCCCGGCAGCAGCATCCAGCGGGCGAAATGGATGGTGTTGATGGTGTTGAGGAAGCCTGGCTTGAACACCTTCTGGGCAGCTATCGAGATCAGGTAGAAGGAAAACCTGAGCGCTAGCCGCCGCAAGATGCCGGCCTTCATCGTCGAAATCGCGGTCAGATGGTTCTGCGCCGCGTGGTCCTCCTTGACGAGTATCGCGTTCAATGCAGATATGCCGATCGATGTGCTTTCCGGCCGATCCTTGTCCTCGAGGCGTCGCAGCGCCAGCAAGCACGAAAACACCAGCAGCGCCGCTGCCACCAACACTCCAAGTCCCGACAACAGAAGCGAAGTGATTGCTACGGCTATGGCGGTGAAGGAGATTTCGTGGGAACTGATGTCGATCGATCTGCCGAACACCACACTGTAGGTCATGTACCAGCAAGCAGCCCAGATGACCGCCACTGTCGCGAAGACCGGCGGCACCAGCAAGGTCGTCATCAGGGCACGGCCCCAATGGCCCGGCGGCTTTTCCAGCAGGCTTTCGGCGGGCTCGAACGCCCAGGCGAACGTCCCCAGTGACTGGACATGCTGGCGCGCTTCGGCGAGCACGGCGGCGAGCGTTGCCGGTGCCTTGTGCGCGGCCGCTCGACGATGTCGCGCACAGCTTCGAAAAGTTCGGCCTCGGCCATGATGCGCTGGACCGAATGTCCGGGCGTGCCCGAAAACACCAGTCCGGCATTGCTGCCGAAGGATGGCGATATCGTCGACATTGTGCTTGCGCAGGAAATCGTTCAGCGCGCTGCCTTCGGGCAGGCCGCAGACATCCTTGAAGATCGGCCGCAGCCGGTGCCCGATGGCGTGCGTCACGGCATCGATGACCTCATCGACGCTGCCGTCGCCGGAAATCTCGAGAACCAGAGCGCCTTTTTCCTGGCCTGAGTCAGCGTCCATCTCGCCGGTGCCGACAACGGCCAGGCTGGTGAAATGGATGGTGCCGGCAATGTCGAGCGCGGTGCGGACTGCTTCGCTGGCCGGATTGCCGAGGCTGGCGACCCTTGTCGCGAATGAGCGTCCAGCGATCCGGCCCGGGTGACCGGGCAGACCACCGTCACCATCGAATGGGTGACCGTGCGGCAGAGTGCTGGCCGGTTCGAAATCGACCTTGAGGGTTTCCGGATAAGCGCCGATGCGCGTCATCCGCCCGGCCTTGCCGGACATGCGGCGCAGGCCTCTGCTTCTGGAACAGGGCGCGCAGGCTTTCGCCGATCTGGATCCTGGCGATCTCGGCGCCGATGCACTGATGGATGCCGTGGCCGAAGACCATGTAATCGCGATGCGGGCGCGATGTGTCGAACTCGTTCGGGTTCTGCACGGCGTCCGCGATCGAACATCGCCGACAGCGTGGCCGGCATCACCACCGTGCCCGCCTTCACCAGGCGCTCGCGCGCGCGTGCCCTTGCCGATGGTCGCGTCGCGCGCGGTATAGCGCCACGGGACCGACCCAGATCGGCTTGAAGCGCATGGCTTCAAGGACGGCCCTGTCGAGCTTGCCGGTGTCGTTTTCGGCAAGCGCCGCATCGACCGCCTGCCGCGCGTCCGGCCGGGACAGGATCACGTCGAGGCAATTGCCGCCGGCCAGCACATTGGTCGGGACAAAGCCGGCGATCATGCCGAGCATGATCGAATTGAGGTCGTCGCTGCGACAGGCGGCCCTGATCGATCTGGGCAACCAGCCTGCGCCAGCGGCTGCTCGGTCCTTCAAGCCCCGGTCCCTGACCGACTGGATGGAGCGGTCGATGACTTTGAGCAGCCGATCGCCCGCCACCACGGCAAGCTCGCGCATGACGGGGCTTGCCGCCGGATCGGAAAAGAACAGCGCGCTCAATGCGATCGCCCAGTCGGCGAATTCGGATTCGTCGTCGATCTCGAGGCCGAAATAATCGCGGCAGATGTGCACCGGAACGATCTTCATCAATCCGGAGATCGCATCGAAACCGGGGCTGGCGCGCGTCATGATGTCCTTGCGAATGACGCGCGGCGATCGGCCTGACGACGGCTTCGACCTCGGCCGGCGGGAAGGCGCTGAGCACCGACGATTTCATGCGCCGGTAGTCGGCGCCGTCCTGCATGCCGAGGATGAAGTTGGACCCCCGCGCCAGCTCGGTCATTTCCGGGCCATACGGGGTCTGGAATTCGTCGCCGCGCTCCAGGATGTCGCGAACATCGGCGTTCTTGGTGACCAGCAGGAAATGCCGAAAGCAAGGGTCGGCCGGAAGCGCCGCAGCAGCCCCAGCATCCAGCGGGGATCTTCGAACAGATAGCCGGCGATGCGCGCTACCAGGCCCGTCCTTGGACGGAGCCGGCCGAGATCGAAGGGCGGCATTTCCGAAGCCGGACGCTGGTTTTTCTGGGCGGCGACGAATGGCGTCGAAATACTTGAGTCTTGATCATGCGCGTTCAAGCCCCCCGGCTGTCCACGTCATTGCGATGCCGGCTAACTCCATGGCCTAGGTTTGCTTCGGTTCTGCGTATGTGAATTCTTTCACAGTCAACACTTGTAGCGGCCAGCAATGAAGCTATGCTCACTTGGCCAGCTTCGAAATTGCCGACAAGGAATTCGTTCGCCGCCTTGTCGACGAAAGGTATCCAGCGCACGCGTTGGTCGGAGAAATCCGGGTGCCGGGTGGCGAAAATGGCCAGCTCCCGTCGGGCTTCTTCCGTGCCGGCCGCTGCGCATCAAGGCGCCGATCTTCAGGAACCTGGCGTAGAAATAGCCAGGAGACAGGTTGAGCGAGCGGTCGGCGGCGGCGATCGCCGCCTGCCAGTCCTCGACGAAACTGTAGGCCGCCGTCAGTTCCCCCAGATTGTGGAACCGGTAGAGATCGAACGGGCTCAATCGCTCGGCGTCGAGAAAGAACGGTATCGCGCCGGCGGCATCGCCGAGCAGCAGCTGGGCGCTGCCCATCGCCGAGCGCGCGAAGGCAAAGCTCGGATTGATGTGGATCGCCTCCTCGAGATGTTCGACCGCCGACCGCGGTTCTCCCCGCATGATGTCGATCGCGCCGAGATGGGCGTGCGGGCGTGCGTCCAGGCTGTCCATCAGCAAGGCCTTGCGGGCAAATTGCTCGACCTTGTTCAGATCGTCGCTGTCGCCGAAACGCAGCCACGCCCGCCAGAAATACCACCATGCCAGTTCGTTCAGCACGGCGCTCGAATTGGGGTCCTCCCGGTAGGCCTTCTCGAAGAAATCCAGCGCAATTTCGGTGTCGCCGCGGGTGCGCCGGTTCATGTGCCAGCGGCCACGCCGCACCAATTGCCAGGTCTCCAGGCTTTCCCAGGGCACCTGGAAGGTGCGCGCCTGCTCGGCCCGGTCGACCTCCTTGTCGAGGATCGAGACGATCTCCGCTGCCGATCTGGTCGCGCAGGTTGAAGATGTCGACGAGGTCGCGATCGAAGCGCTGCGACCAGACCAGCCGCCCGTTCGAGGCGTCGGCAAGCGACGTGTTGAGCCGGATTTGGCCGCCATTGCGCATCAGCGTGCCGCTGACGATGTAGCGCGCGCCAAGCGCGTTGCCGATCACCCGCGTGCCCAGCGCTATCGTCGCGAAACTGGAAGCTGGAGCTCTTGGCGATGACCGAGAGCCATCTGGTGTTGGAAAGACCGTAGATGATGTCCTCGGCAATGCCGTCCGCCATGTAGCCGATGTCGTGCTCGCCGCCATCGCCATGGCAAGCGGCAGCACGGCGATCGCCGGCGGGCCCTTGGGCGGCGAGTTTCTGCTGGCCAATGGGCTGAGGAATGGTGCGAACGAGGCCACGGGCGAGGATCCGTTGCCGCCGCGGCCGGCGATCAGGACGCGCACCGGCAGCGCGATGTTCTTCAGCATGAACTCGCCGAGATCGGTGAATTCGGCCGCCGTCTTGTCCTTCACATGGTGCCAGGTCGTCTCGGAAACGGCGAGACCGTCATGCGGAGCGAATTCCTGGATGCCTGGCGGCGATGTTGACGTCGTCGCCATACAGGCGGCCGTCGCGCACGATGACGTCGCCGGTGTTGATGCCGGCACGAAACGGCATGCGCATGTCTCGGCAGCCGATGCGTTGAGCGTCACGATCCGGCCCTGGAAATCGAAGGCCGCGCGCAAGGCCTCGATCGGATTGCCGAATTCGGCCATGATGCTGTCGCCGGCGTCGCCGAACGTGCGGCCGCCAAACGTGCCACAGCTGTCGGCGATGATGTCGCGCCGCTCCTCGAATGCCGCGACGGCCGACTCGTCGTCGATGCCCATCAGCCGTGAAAACCCGACGGCATCGATAGAAATGATTGTCGCCAGCTGACGGGTGTAGTTCCGTTCAGCCATGTTGGAGCCCCGGTCCCTTCTGGTCCTGGTCCAGCACAGGCGACTGACCCGTTCCTGGACGCTTCGCCGCGTGCTGAGAGAAGAAGATCCAGGCAGGTCTGGCGCGCCATGCCACCCTGCCATGGACCAGGAAGTCTAGCAGGGTCACAGGCAAAAGCTCTACCACCATCGGGTAATGTCCAGCGCAGGTCACGGCTCCGCCATGGTTAGCTGCCGGTTATCTGAGATCGCGGATGGGCATTTGCCCTTACGCATTGAAATTCAATAGCATTCGTAGATTGCAGCTGCAGCGATTGGGGACGGTTTTTGATGATCCCGGATCGCAATTGCAAACAATGGTGGTGCAACGACCCGATCCTACCTTTGGCGCACCGGAACAAACTGGCCTGCGATGCGAGTTTCCAGTGCGTATCGGTGCCAACATGAAATGAGGGCAATCATGCGAATCTTGTTCTGGCGACCGGCCTGGCAGTTCTTCTCGCGGCTCGATCGGCTTTCGCGGCCGATGAAAGACCACTGCCCCCGCCGAATGCCAAGAAGCTGTCGGCAGATCATCGCCAAGGTCGAACAGCGCAACGACTTCCGCTATGTGAAGGAGGTCGACTGGGAAAGCGGCGTCTATACCGTCACCTACTATCACGGCCGACAAGGCGAAAGTCGAAATCTCCTTCGATCCCGTGACCGGCGAGACGAAATAAGATCGCCAGCGCGCTGCAGACCTATGGCACGGCGCGCCATAGGCTCTTGCGCCGGCACGTCTTTGATGGCTGAGTGCGGCTCTACGATTGCGGGCACGGGGGTGCATGGCGGTGGTAAAGCACGTATCGAAGCGCATCCTGATGATGCTCGCCGGCTATTTGGTGTCGGTGCTGGTGGGGTTGTTCGCGGTGGTGGCGATCTACGCCATGCTGAGTTCGCTGCCCAACGCGCCAGAATATTTCGGCGTCGTGGGCGTTAGCCCGATCGCGGCACTGCTGGTGCCGCCGCTCGGCATGTTCATCTATTTCCTGACGATCATATTGACCGGGATGCAGACGCTGGTCTTCGCCCTGATCGCCGAGTTCTTCTCGCTGCGCAATGTCCTGCTGCACATGATGTTCGGCGCCGTCGCGGCGGTCGCGGGATTCGTCCTGATCTGGCCGGGCGCATCGGAAAATCCGGAGCGCTGGGCCGATATGGGTATCATCGGCACGGCGGGTGTCGTGGCCGGCCTGGTCTATTGGCTGATTGCCGGCCGCGACGCCGGCTTCCAGCGGCCGCTCTTCGAGCTGACGCCGAACCTGCGTCGATCGCTAAACCCTAAAGAAACCAAGGATAAATGGTTCCTCGTTTCGAACGAGGAACTGTGATCAGCTCGTCGGCGAGCGCACCGCCTCGGTCGCGTCGAGCGCCTGCATCAGCCTTGTGTCGCGGTCGTAGACGTCGTCGAAATATTCGACATTGCCGGACATGTCCGGCCAGGCGGTGAAATAGGCGACATAGACCGGGATCGTCCGCGTCACGTTTTCGGTCGAATGGCCGTGCTTCAGCTTCTCGGCGACATAGTCGACCGAGGTGCCGAGCACCGCCGCCGCCATGCCGCGCGGATCCTGCAGCCGAACACAGCCGTGGCTGAGCGCGCGCATGTCGCGCTCGAAGAACGACTTCTGCGGCGTGTCGTGCATGTAGATGGCGTGCTTGTTGGGGAACAGGATCTTCAGCTCGCCCAGCGCATTGGCCTCGCTTGGCTGCTGGCGCACGCTGTAGGGGATGTTGGCGCCGTAGGCGCCCCAATTGACCGCCGATGACGGGAACGCGCCTGCCGCGCGAATCGGTGACCTCGTAGCCGGCGCGGTCGAGATAACCCGGATCGTTGCGCAGCCTCGGCAGCATCTCGTTGACGATGATCGACTGCGGCACGCCCCAATAGGGATGGAAATCGACCTGCTTGATCTCCTTGTAGAAGAAGGCGGTCTGGTTGGTCGTCCGGCCGATGACGACGCGGGTCTTCAGCTTCTCCTCGCCATTGTCGATATAGCTGGCGGTGAAGGCCGGCTGGTTGATGAAGACGCGCGGGCTGCCGAGATCGGAAGGCAACCAGCGCAGCTCTTCCAGCGCCACCTGCACCTTCTGCGATCCTGTCGGCCTTGGACGTGCCGGCCAGCGAGGCGACCGTGCGCGGGCCGATGACGCCGTCGCCTTTCATGCCGGCCTTCACCTGCACGGCCTTGATGACCGGCACCAGTTCGGGATCATAGATCTCGCTGTTGCCGAGCCGCGCCAGCACCTCGCCATAGTCGCCGCCCATCTCGTCGTCGAGATTGCGCGCGATCAGCGTCAGCAGCTTCGGCAGTTCGGGACTGGTCTCGCCAGGCTTCAGCAAGAGCTTGGGATCGACGACGATCTCGTTCTCGGCGCTGGCCTGCAGCGCTTCCAGTTCGACGCGCAGCGCCTGGTATTCGGCGTTCTGCGGATGCCGCGATTCGAGATAGGTGCGCACTTCCTGCGTATGCGCCAGCGTCTTCAGCACGCCTTCCATGTCGAGCGGCTTCGGCGGAAAATCATAGTAGCCGGTCATGCGGTTGGGATCGACGCGGCCGCTCTGGGCGTCATGGGCATAGCGCAGCACGCGCGCCGACAGCGCCATCTCGAAGCGGACGAGCTCTTTCAGGTGCGCGTCGTGGGTCGACCGACGACGTGGCGGTGGCCGGAACGTCGACCGTATAGTCGGCCGGCGTCAGGCCATAGCTCGCGGCCTCGCCAAGCACCCGCACCGCATCCTGCGCGCGGCTGTTGGGAGCTGGTTCCGCTGACCCAGATGAAATCCGGATTGGCCGAGTAATAGGCGATCAGCGCCTTGGCGACATCCGGTTCGGCATAAAGCTCATAGTCGCCGAGACCGGCAATCGCCTCAGCGGAAAGCAGTGCCGGTCGACGGACGGCACAAAAGCGGCGTCCTGCGGTGCCGCGGGCTGCGGTGTTCGGCATCAGCGCGGCGAAGTCGACACGCACCAGCCGGTCGGCCTTGTAGGTATAGTAGGACGGGCTGCTGATCCTGGTGCCGCCACCGCCACCGGTACCGGGGTTGGCTTCGGCTTGTGCTTGGGTGGCGGCGGGAACTCGCCTTGCGGGTTATGCCTGAACGCCGCCGCCGAAAAGCATGTCAAACAGACCCTGCGCGCTGGCCTGCGGTACGCCGATGGCCAGCGTTGCCGCGACCGCAAGCGGCAGTCACGGTGGCTCTGTTTCCGAAGAAATTTCATGGATCACCCGCTCCGGTTGCAACCGGTTCCCGTTCCGCGCCGCTAGACGATCTTGCCAACCGCATGGCGGATGTAAGGCGCGACTATACTGATTCATACCGATTTCGTTAAGCTTCCATAAATTTCGAGGGGTCTGTTGCAGAACGGTTTCACAACGTTTGTGACGGCCGGAGCGGAATTCGTTTCTGCTCCGGCCGGTTGAAACCTGGCGTTGCGTCAGGCGTTGGCGCCGCCGTCGATGGTCAGCGCGGCGCCGGTGACGAATCGGCCCTCGGGCCCGGCCAGCCAGGCGACCATGCCGGCGATCTCCTCGGCCTTGCCGAATCGGGGCGTCGCCATCTTCCGCAGTTGGTGCTCGGCATGCGGACTGTGGCCGGGGCGATGGCGGCCTGGGAGGCAATGGTCGGCACGGCGTGACAAATGCCTGCCATTGTGCTGGAAATCCGTCGACCGAAAACGAGCGGTCGAAAAGGATGTGCGGTGAAAAAAGGATATCGCGAGCTGCTCGACGAGGCCAATGCCGCGATCGAGGTGATGTCGCCGGAGGAAGCGGCAGGGCTGCTCGATGATGAGGGCACCGTCTTCGTCGACCTGCGCGATCCGCGCGAGGTGGAGCGCGACGGCAGGATTCCGGGTGCGAAACATGTCACGCGCGGCATGCTGGAATTCTGGATCGATCCGGAAAGCCCCTACCATAAGCCGTTCTTTGCGTCGGGCAAAAACTTTGTCTTCTTCTGCGCCGGCGGCTGGCGCTCGGCGCTGGCCACCAAGACGGCGCAGGATATGGGGCTCTCGCCGGTCAAGCACATCCTTGGCGGCTACACCGCCTGGAAGGCGGCCGGGCTGCCGGTCGAGCCCGGGCTGAGGAAGAAATAGACCATCGGTCAGTGCAGCAGCATACCGGCTCGCGTTGGCCGGCAACGAAGCCGACGGCGCGCTCGACCACGCCCTTGTCGGCGAGGATGCGGCGGTGGCCGAGCCCCTCGGCCCAGTGCAGCCGCACATGGTCGCCGGCGCCGGCATAGCGCCTGGCATGATCGGCGGAAACCTCGCGGTCGTCGGGTGCATGGATGACCAGCGTCGGCACCGGCGCCTGGGCAAGCTGGCGGTCACCGGTGAATTCGCTGCAGCGGCCGGCCGGCTAGTTGCTTCGACCCGGTCGGCCATGGCGACCTGCGAACGCGGGCCGACATTGAGCATGCGGCTGAAGTCGTCGAAGATCGCCGGCAGCGAGCTCGGCGCCGCGATCAGCACCAGCCGATCGGCCGCCACCGGCTGGATGCCTTTGACGGAACCGGCAACGGCGTTGGCGGCGACAGCGCCGCCGAAGGAATGGCCGACGATCGCCGCGAACGGCCCGAACCATTCGCCGGCCACCCTTGCAGCGTCGACCGCGTTGACCATGTTCAGGCGGCGGCCCTGCGACTGGCCGTGGCCCGGCAGGTCGAGCGAGACGACCCTGTAGCCGGCGTCGCGATAGCCTTCGATCAGCGCGCGCATATATTCGGTGCGCGAGCGCCAGCCATGGATGACAAGCACGGTGCCGGCAGCCGCCCTGCCCGGCTCGGGCCGGAATTCATGCACCATGACGCAACCGGTCCTGGTCTTCAGCCGGTGATGGCGCGCCTCGGTCATGAAGGCGGCGGCGCGGTCGACGGCGCGGCGCTCGCCGTCGCTGAGCGCCTTGACGTTGGGCGTGCGGCAGAACAGTTCGAACGCGGCGCGGCCGCTCAGACGGGGCGCCACATGCTCGGCGGCGCCGAACACGCCCCGGATGACCTTCAATCCAAATGATGCCATAGTGGCGATCCATCCATTCGTTCAAGCATGAACATAATAGTTCAAACATGAACATTAAGCAAGACCTGCCCTGGGACAACCCGCGTTTTCGCAACTGGGTCGCGGTGGCGCGCGCCTGCCATGTGCTGGAGCGCGCGCTGGCGGTGAAGCTGGCGCCGCTGGATCTCAAGCCGGCGCAGCTCGACGTGCTGATGAACCTCTATCGCCATCCCGGCATGTCGCAGCACGATCTCGCCCGCAAGCTGCTGGTCGGCCGCTCCAACATCACCATGCTGTTGCCGCAGCTCGAGACGCGCGGCCTGCTGCGCCGCGAAGGCGACGAGAAGGACAAGCGGGTGCTGCGGCTGACGCTGACCGATGACGGCGAGGCGCTGCTGATGCAGGCGCTGAAGGTCCATATGGCGCTGATCGAGAAGGCGATGAGCCAGTCGACGCCGGAACAGTGCGACATGATCGGCGAGCAGATGCGCAAGATCTACGATGTGCTGAAGGACGCGTGACGGGCGCGATCGGTCTTGAAGCCGTTCACCACATCGTCTTCTTCGCCCGCTCCGGCCATTCCTTGTCATAGGCTTCGCCGTCGATGCTCTTGCGGCTGGTGATTTCCAGGATCTGTCCGGGCGTCGGCAGCGACTTCGGGTCGACATGCCTTGCCGGGTTCCACAGGTCCGAGCGGACGATGGCGCGGGCGCACTGGAAATAGACCGAATCGACATCGATGACGGTGACCGAGCGCGCCGGCTTGCCTTCGACGGTGAACGAGGCGCAAAGTGCGGCATCGGTGGTGATGTGGGCGCGGCCGTTGACGCGCAGCGTCGTGCCGGAGCCCGGCACCAGGAACAGCAGGCCGACGCGCGGATCGCGGATGATGTTCTTCAGCGAATCGGCGCGGTTGTTGCCGCGCCGGTCCGGCATCATCAGCGTCTTCGGATCATGGATGCGCACGAAGCCGGCGAGATCGCCGCGCGGCGAGCAGTCGAGCCCTTCCGGTCCGCTGGTCGCCAGAGCGACGAAGGGCGAGGCTTCGATGAAGGCGGCATATTCGGGGATGACATGGTCGAGTTCCTTGACCACCGACGCCTCGCCGGGCAGGCCATAGAGCGCTTCGAGCTGTTCGACCGATGTGATCTCAGACATTTTCCCGTCTCCGAACCTTTGCCGGCGTTACTCCAACTGCGTGACGTCTTCGCGACGCGCCGACAGCCTGACAATCAGGAAACGGGTGTCGATGCAATGATTTCAGGCGCAAACCGTGTCGACCGTACAAAACGGACACGGAGATCGAAATGGACAAAGCACTTGAGCGGCAAAGCACCGCCATGGAACTTCTCGAAAACATGTTCGACGTCGAAATGCGCTTCCTGCAATCGGGCTCGGGCAGCATCGAGATGCTGACCGGCGCCTTCCACAGGGATGTCGTCGTGCATGAACCGCAATCGCTGCCCTATGCCGGCGACTGGAGCGGCCTTGAAGGCATCGCCGCTCTTTTCCACAAGATGCAGGAAAGCTGGAGCAATGTGGCGGTCGAGAACCTGCAGGCGGCGCAAAACGATGACGTTGTGTTCATGAGCTGCACGCTTTCGCTGACGTCACGGAGCCAATGGCGTGACGATCAGGCAGCCGTTTGCCGAAGTCCTGCGCTTCAGGGATGGTCGGCTGTTCGAAGGCACGCCGTTCTACTACGACACCAGCGAGATCCTGGCGGCCCTTGGCCGAGCCGATACTTGCGGCCAGGACGGCCTAACGGTCGCGGCTCAGCCCCTTTTCCTGGAGCTCCGCGAGATAGGCGTTCCAGCGCGCCTCCTTCTCGTGGCCGAGCGTGTGCAGATAGTTCCAGGTGAAGATGCCGGTGTCGTGGAAATCGTCGAAGGTGATGCGCACGGCATAATTGCCGACCGGCTCGATCTTGAGGATCGCGACGTTGCGCTTGCCGGGAACGGTCACCCGCTGATCCGGCGAATGGCCCTGCACTTCGGCCGAGGGCGAGGCGACGCGCAGCAATTCCGCCGGCAGTTCGAACGGCCGATGATCGGGAAAGGTGACGGACAGCAGTTTTCGGTCCTTCGAGACCCTGAGTTCCTTCGGCGCCGTCATGTTGATCGTTCCCGCATCGAATCCGCCCTTCCCTACGCTGCTTCGCGCAGACGCGAAAAGGCCGTTTGAGACCCTGCCGACACCAGATGTCGGCCGGGGAATGTTACCAAAGATCAAGAGCGGCTATCTTGAATGGCAGGCTGGTTCGTATCACATAGCTGTATATAACGACGCCGCTCGCGGCCACTGGAAACGCTTGAGCATGGACATGATCGATCCTTTCGGTCGCACGATCAGCTATTTGCGCGTGTCGGTCACCGACCGCTGCGATTTCCGCTGCACCTATTGCATGGCCGAGGACATGACCTTCCTGCCCAAGAAGGACCTGCTGTCGCTGGAGGAGCTCGACCGGCTCTGCACCGTCTTCATCGAAAAGGGCGTGCGCAAGCTGCGCCTCACCGGCGGCGAGCCGCTGGTGCGCAAGAACATCATGCATCTGGTGCGCCAGCTGTCGCGGCATCTGAAGAGCGGCGCGCTGGAAGAACTGACGCTGACCACCAACGGCTCGCAGCTGTCGCGCTTTGCCGCCGAGCTCGCCGATTGCGGCGTCGAGCGCATCAACGTCTCGCTGGATACGCTCGATGCCGACAAATTCCACGCCATCACCCGCTGGGGCCATCTCGGCAAGGTCATGGAAGGCATCGACGCCGCGCAGGCGGCCGGGCTGAAGGTCAAGCTCAACGCGGTGGCGCTGAAGGACTTCAACGACGCCGAAATGCCCGAGATGATGCGCTGGGCGCATGGCCGCGGCATGGACCTGACGGTCATCGAAACCATGCCGATGGGCGAGATCGACGCCGACCGCACCGACCAGTATCTGCCGCTGTCGCTGCTGCGCGCCTCGCTCGAGCGCCAGTTCACGCTGAGCGACATCCCCTACAAGACCGGCGGCCCGGCGCGCTATGTCCATGTCGCCGAGACCGGCGGCCGGCTCGGCTTCATCACGCCGATGACGCATAATTTCTGCGAGAGCTGCAACCGCGTGCGGCTGACCTGCACCGGCACGCTCTATATGTGCCTCGGCCAGGAGGATGCCGCCGACCTGCGCGCGCCGCTGCGTGCGTCCGAAGGCAACGAACTGGTCGCCGACGCCATCGACGAGGCGATCGGCCGCAAGCCGAAGGGCCACGATTTCATCATCGACCGCCGCACCAGCCGCCCCTCGGTCTCGCGGCATATGAGCGTCACCGGCGGCTGATTTTTTCTCGGGATTGGTGCAAGAGTGCCTCCGCTATAGTTGGCTGGAGGCATCGAATGAAGCGCCTTTCTCCTGGTTTGGCATCGCCGTTGGCTCGATCGTGGCGAAGCAGCGCATCGCCGCGCCGTTCACCTACACCAATGCGCGCTTCGGCACCGTCTGCACCTTTCCCGACGAGATCTTCACCGACCGCCAGCCCGAGCCGGACAATGGCGACGGGCAGCAATGGCTCAGCGCCGACGGCGCCAGCCTGATCTGCTCCGGCATCCTCAACATCGACGACGACACGCCGAAAGGCTTTGTCGCCGACGAGAAGGCAAGCAAGGAGGCGGGCTACAAGATCAGCTACAGCAAGACCGGCAAGGACTGGGCGGTGCTGTCGGGGCTCAAGGAGGCAAGATCTTTTACGAGCGGCGTCTGTTCGGCAAGGACGGCGTCATCCGCACCGTCTGGATCGACTATCCGCCGGCCCTGAAAGTCGAAATACGACCCGCTGGTCGGCGCTATCGCCGGCAGCCTCAAGGGCCGTTGAGCATTTTCGGCCACATCCCAGAAAAAGTCTTCATGCGCAAACGGCCGGCGGATTTACCGCAAGCGTGTTCGGGCCTAGCTTCCGCCTGTAGCGGTTCTTTGCTCACTGGGGGAATACGACATGCGCAAACTCCTTCTTTCTCTTGCATTGCTTGGGCTTGCAGCCGTACCGGCAGCAGCCCAGTCAATCGGCGGCACCTACACCGTTGCCGGCACCAATTTCGACGGCTCGGAATATGGTGGCGAGGCAACCATCACGCTGACCAGCGAGACCACCTGCACCATCCATTGGGAGACGGGCGGTTCGTCCTCGGACGGCATCTGCATGCGCAATGACAATGCCTTCTCCGCCGGCTACGTCATGGGCAAGGAAATCGGCCTCGTCGTCTACAAGGTGGAGGATGACGGCTCGCTGCACGGCCTGTGGACGATCGCCGGCAAGGACGGCAGCGGCACCGAGGTGCTGACGCCGAAATGAGGCTCCTGATCGTCTGACCGGCTCTTTGAGTGAGTATGCGGCCACGGGTGGAAATCCGTGGCCTATTCCTTTGACGTTGCTGTCTTGCCGCCGGCTGCTACAGGCTTCGTTACAGTGCTGACGCAAGAGCACAACCGGTAGACCGCCCTTGCCTCTTTCGCCAAATCTTCGCGGCGCGCTGTTCATGGTGGTGGCCATGGTCGGCTTCACCCTCAACGACGCCATCACCAAGTTCTCCTCGGAATCGATGAACATGGCGCAGGTCATGCTGATCCGCGGCGCCTTTGCTTCGCTGCTTCGTCGGCCTGCTTGCCTGGCAGCGTGGCGCGCTGGACCGGCCTGC
>CAWBIN010000019.1:0-177600 GCA_963788955.1 uncultured Alphaproteobacteria bacterium
ACCGCCGCTTCCATCCGCCGCGCCGTCGGCCCGGCGAAATGGCCGAAAAGGAACGGCGCCAGCCGGCCGGCGCAGCTCCGCCAGCTCGTCGACCAGTCCTCAAGATGGTCTGGAAGCGCGCGACCGCCTGGCGATAGGCGGCCTGCATCTCCGCCGCGCGCCCAACGCCTCGACGATCAGGTCGATCGGCCCATGATTGAGGTGCAGCCGCCTGCCGTCCGGCAGCCAGGCGTCTGCGGGCCGTTCATCGGCCGGCCCCCGCGCGGCGCGCCGCAATCGCCAGCGGCGGCCAGGGATTGCCGGCGGCGCCTGTGCCGCGGCGCGGATTGAGGTATTCGCCGCCATTGGCGAGAATGTCGTCGACGCTGCGGATCTCGGCCTCGTGGCCGCCGAGCCTGACATAGTCGTCGCGGCGCATGGTGAACTCGATCGGCGCCACCAACGCCGGCGTCGGCACGTAGCCGAAGCGCGTTGTCGGGCACGCGCGTGACGTCGACCATGAGGGTGATGCCGCCGCCCGGCCAGACATAGACCGGCGCGCCGCCGAAGGTGACGTAGGTCTTCAGGCCCTGCACCGAGCGGGTCAGGTTGACCGGGTTGTCGACGACGCCGGCCCGCAGCGAGCCGCCGGCGCCGCCGATGAACAGCACGGTGCACAGCGCCGGCTCGCAATTCTCCTCGATCAGCTCGACCGACTTCCGCAGCCGCTCCGGGAACGGCTTTTCGACCGGCTTCAGCGTCGTCGTCGAGCTCGTAATAGGCGAACTGCTCGCCGGTGGTCGAGACCATCAGCAGCGACAGGCCGGGCCGGGCGCCCTTCTTGGCGTTCCAGTCGCCGAGGATCGACAGCGGGTCGGAAATCGTGGTGCCGCCCCAGCCGAGGCCCGGGCTCCGAGACCTTGAAATAGCGGCCGGGCGTCGAGCGGCGGCCGACGATCTTTATGCCGGTGTCCTCCCAGCCGAGCACCTTGCCGGCCTGGTGCTCGGAGACGACGCCGGTGATGTGGTCGTCGACCACCACCACCTCGTCGACCAGCCCGCGCCATTGCGTGGCGAACATGCCGATGGTGGCCGAGCCGCAGCCGACGCGCATGCGCTGCTCGGGCTTGCCGTCGATGACCGGCGGCTGGCCGGCCTGCACGATGACCGTGGCGCCGCCGTCGATGGTCGAGCTCCACCGGCTTGCGGTTGCAGAGCTCGAGCATGCGTGTCGCAGGTGACGCGGCCCTCCGCCTTCGAGCCGCCGGTCAGGTGATGCACGCCGCCGAGCGACAGCATCTGCGAGCCGTATTCGCCGGTGGTGACATGGCCGACCGCCTCGCCTGCGGCGCGCACGGTCGCCGTCTCGGGGCCGAGATGGCGGTCGGTGTCGATCTTCACCTTGACGCCGCAATAGGAGAAGATGCCCTCGGTCACGACGGTGACGAGGTCGACGCCCTCGACCTCCTGGCTGACGATGAAGGGCGCCGGCTTGTAGTCGGGATAGGTGGTGCCGGCGCCGATCGCCGGTGACGAAGCGGCGGCCGGTGTTGACCAGCTCGCCGTCCCAGCTCGCCTCGGCGGCGAAGGGCACGACCGCGCCGCCGGTCTCGGCCGCGTGGTCGCAGGATGGTCAGCGGATCAGCCGGACGATGCGGCCGCCGACATTGCCGTAGCGGTCGCAGGCGCCGGTGCGGCCGTCGGCGATGTAGCACATGACCGGGCAGGCATCGCAGCGGATCTTCTCCGCCGACCTGCTTCTCGCCGGGATCGTGCGGTTTCGAAGCGTTCGGCGAGCTCGCTCATTGCGCGTGCCTCCTTCGCGCGGATCGCCGCCAGCACGCGGCGTCGGCGTCGCCGGCACCTTGGTGACCAGCACGCCGGTGGCGTGGCGGATGGCGTTGAGGATCGCCGGCGCGGTCGGGATCAGCACATGCTCGCCCAGCCCCTTGGCGCCGAACGGCCCTTCCGGGTCGGGCACCTCGACCAGGATCGTCTCGATCGGCGGCACGTCGCCGATGGTCGGGATCAGGTAGTCGTGCAGGTTCTCGGTGCGGCCGGGGATGTATTCCTCCATCAGCGCCATGCCGATGCCTTGCGCGATGCCGCCCTCGATCTGGCCTTCGACGAGCAGCGGGTTGATCGCCTTGCCGACATCGTGCGCGGCGGTGATCTTGATCAGCTTCACCGTGCCGAGCTTCATGTCGACCTCGAGCTCGGCGATCTGCGCGCCGTAGCCATAGACGGCGTAAGGCTTGCCCTGGCCCTTGGCGTCGAGCGGCAGTGTCGGCGGGTCGTAGGTTTCCTCGGCGCCGAAGACGAAGCCGTCGGCGTCGGCTGGCAGCGTCGGCAAGCTCGATGCGCCGCGTCGCCTCGCCCTCGCGGATGGTCAGGCTTGCCCCGTCCGAGCGCAAGTCGCCGCCTTCTCCGAGACATTGGCGAAGCGCAGGATCTTTTCGCGCAAGCGCGCGGCCGGCCTTCTCGGCCGCCTTGCCGGTGACGAAGGTCTGGCGCGAGGCCGAGGTCTTGCCGGCGTCCGGGCGTGATCGCGGTGTCGGCGCTCTTCAGCCGGAATGTTGCCGAGCGGCAGGCCGAGCGCGTCGGCGCAGATCTGCGCGATGACCGTGTTGGAGCCCTGGCCGATATCGACCGCGCCCTGGTGCAGCACGACCTCGCCGTCGGGCGACGATGCCGACCTTGATGGTCGACGGGTTGGGCAGCGAGGTGTTGCCGCAGCCATACCAGCAGGAGGCGACGCCGACGCCGCGCTTTCTGCGCCGCGTTGCCGGCATTGAACGCCTCGGCATCGGCCAGCGCGCGCGTCCAGTGCGGCTCGCAGCGCCTCGAGGCAGTCGGCGATGCCGACGCCGGATTCGAGCCTCTGGCCGGTAACCGTCTCGGAGCCGTTCCGAAGCGCAGTTCTTCAGGCGGAACTCGAGCCGGTCGATGCCGAGCTTGTCGGCGAGCTCGTCGTAGAGCGTCTCCTGCATGATCGTCGCCTGCGGCACGCCGAAGCCGCGGAAGGCGCCGGAGATCGGGCCGTTGGTGTGGATGGCGCGGCCTTCGGCGCGATAGTTCGGCGTCGCGTAGGGGCCGGAGGCATGCACCGGCACGCGGTTGGCGACGGTCGGGCCCCAGCTCGCATAGGCGCCGGTGTTGAAATCGCCGGCGAAGACCATGCCGGTGACGCGGCCGTCGGCATCGGCGCCGATGGTCGCCTTCATCGCGGCGGGATGGCGCTTGGTGGTCGACATCATCGATTCGTCGCGGGTATAGGCGAGCGCCGCCGGCCGGCCGGTCTTCAGCGCGACCAGGCCGATCAGCGGCTGCAGCGAGACGTCGAGCTTCGAGCCGAAGCCGCCGCCGGTCGCGGTCGGCACGATGCGCACCTTGTCCGGCGGCAGGCCAAGCACCTTGGCCGTGTCGTCGCGGTCCATGTAGGGCGCCTGGGTGCAGGCGAGGATGACCAGCGTGTCGCCGTCCATCTCGGCATAGCCGGCCTCCGGCTCGATATAGGCGTGCTCGACATAGGAGGTGTCGATCGCGCCGGAGACGGTGACAGGCGGCGCCGGCGAGCGCCGCTTCCGGGTCGCCGCGTTCGACAAAGCCCTGAGTCAGCAGGTTGCCGGCGCGGTTCTCGTGGATCAGTGCGCGCGCCATCGGCCTGCGCCTCGCAGGGCTGCAGCAAATGCGGCAGCGCGGTCCAGGGGACCGGGAAATCCGCGAGGTCGAGATCGGCGATCGCCTCGCGCTCGCCGGCGACCAGCGCCACGGCCTCGCCGCGAAACCGCGCAAAGCCTTCGGCCAGCGCCGGCTGGTCGGCGAAGGGCGGCGATGACGCCGAAGCAGTTGCTGCCGGGAATGTCGGCCGCGGTGAAGACGCCGACGATGCCGGGATGGGCCCGCGCCAAGGCGTCGAGATCGCCGAAGGTGAAGCGGGCGTGATGGTGCGGCGAGCGGACCACCAGCACGGCCAGCGCATCGGCCGGGAAGGAGTCGCCGCCGAATCTTTCCGCGCCGGTGACCTTGGGCACGCCGTCGAGGCGGACCGGCGAGGCGCCGACGGCATGAACCGGATTGCGGCATGCGGCTGGTCGAGGCCGCTCGACGTGGCGCGAGGCATCGCATCACCGCCGCGATGATCTTGCGGTAGCCGGTGCAGCGGCAGAGCACGCCGCCGAGCGCGTCCTGCACCTCCGCCTCGGTCGGGTTGGGATTGCGTTCGAGCAGCGCGGTCGCCGCGACCAGCAGGCCGGGCGTGCAGATGCCGCATTGCGCCGCGCCATGCTCGAGGAACGAGGCCTGCAGCGCCGACAGCTTGCCGTTGGCGAGGCCTTCGACCGTGCGTCACCGCGCGGCCGGCCGCCGAGGCCGCCGGCATCAGGCAGGCGCAGACCGGTTCGCCGTCGACGCAGCACCGTGCAGGCGCCGCAGTCGCCGGCGTCGCAGCCGACCTTGGTGCCGGTCAGCCGCAACTCGTCGCGCAGCACCGACGAGAGCCGGCGCACCGGTGGCACGTCGACGCGAGACGGCGGCGCCGTTGACCTCGAAGGCGATGTCGGCGCGCGCTCATGCCGGCTGGTCGCTCATGCCAGGCCGAGCTTTGTCATGTCGGCGAGCTTGCTCATGCCGCCACCGGCCGTGCGTCGAGCGCGCCAAGCACGGCGCGGGCGACGATCTCGCGCGCCGCATCGCGCCGGTATTCGGCGCTGCCGCGCACATCGTCGATCGGCGACAGCTCGGCCATCGGCGCGGACAGCGACCGCAGCGGCGAGCGCACGGTCCGCAGGCTTGCCACGCAAGCGCGGCTTCGACGCCGGCGAGCCGCCTGGCGACCGCCGAGCAGGAGCCGACGGCAATGGCCGCTTCCGCGACGATGCCGTTCTCGACGAACAGGCGCGCCGCCACCATGGCGATGGAGATGACGAGATAGCGCCGCGCGCCGAGCTTGACGAAGGCCGAGGTGCCGGCAGCAGCGGGTTTCGGGATGCGGATGGCGGTGACCATCTCGCCGGGCAGCAAGCGCCGTGCGGCGGTTGCCGAGGATGAAATCCGGCAGCGGCAGATGACGCGTCGCTGCCGCCGAGCGCAGTTCGACCTCGGCGTCGAGCACCAGCAGCCCCGGCACGCCGTCGGCGGCCGGCGAGGCGTTGCAGAGATTGCCGGCGATGGAGGCGACATTCTGGATCTGCACGGAGCCGACTTCGCGCGCGGCCTGCTTCAGCGCATCGAAGGCGGCCGGCAGGGGATGGCGGACGAGATCGGTCCAGGTGGTGCGCGCGCCGACCACCCAATGGGTGTCGGTCTCGGCAATGCCGCGCAACGCGGCCAGGCCGTTGATGTCGAGGACATTGTCGCGAAACGGCTTGGCTGCCTTGCGCCGGATAGAAATCGGTGCCGCCGGCAAGAATGCGCCAGGCGCCCTCGCCGAGCAGAGCGAGCGCCTCGTCGACCGTGGTGGGTTTCGCGTAACGGATCACGCCTTGCCTTCCAAACAAATGGGCCTTCCCAGAAAAGCTGGGGTCTTCCCGACGGATCCTGCCGGCGTCCGGACCGGCCAAATTCATTCGTATGCAAATGATATCAAGCTGGCGGGAATTGTCAAAGCCAGAGTTTGCACTGCTGCCGCGTCGGCGGGCCGGCACGCATTTGTTATGGCGCAGAGGTTGACGCGGCCGCCATCTGGTCAAGTTTCTGCGTCCGGTCGCATCGGCGGCGTATTTCACTCGAGCCGAGACGAGAAGAAGGAGGCGCCATGGCCGACGAAGCGCTTGTTGTCATCGACCTGCAAAACGACTTCTGTCCGGGCGGCGCGCTGGCGGTCGACGGCGGCGACGAGATCGTGCCGCTGGTCAACGATCTGATCCGGCGAGCCGAGCATGTCGTGCTGACGCAGGACTGGCACCCCGCCGGCCATTCGAGCTTTGCCTCCAGCCATCCGGGCGCGCAGCCCTTCACGACGATCGAGATGCCCTATGGGCCGCAGACCTTGTGGCCGGACCATTGCATCCAGGGCAGCCTGGGCTCGGATTTCCATTCGGGGCTGGCCTGGACCAAGGCCGAGCTGGTGATCCGCAAGGGATTCCGCCCGGCGATCGACAGCTATTCGGCCTTCTTCGAGAACGACCACAAGACGCCGACCGGGCTCGCCGGCTATCTGCACGAGCGCGGCATCGACACGGTGACCCTGGTCGGCCTGGCGACCGATTTCTGCGTCGCCTTTTCGGCGCTCGATGCGGTCAAGCAAGGCTTCAAGACGACGGTGCGGCTCGACGCCTGCCGCGGCATCGACCTCAACGGCTCGGTCGAGGCGATGCTGAAGCGGATGCGCGAAGCCGGCGTGATGCTCGAAGACCAGGCCTCGGACTAGACCGTGAGGCACCGAGGGGGCTTCAAACGATTATCCACGGTTTTGGCGGCAGGCGCCTTGGCGGTCGCCGTCCTCCTGTTTCCGGGACTGGCCGTCGCGGCGGAAGCCCACGAATTGCCCGGCGCGACCATGTCGCTGTGGTGGGCGCTGCCCTTTGCCGGCCTGCTGCTGTCGATCGCCACCGGGCCGCTGCTCTTCCATCACATCTGGGAACACCACTATGGCAAGATCACCGCACTGTGGGCGGCGCTGGTGGTGGTGCCGCTGGCGATCGCATTCGGTATCCCTCTGGCGAGCGAGGCGGTGCTGCACACGCTGCTCACCGAATACATGTCCTTCATCATCCTTTTGTTTGCGCTCTACACGATCTCGGGCGGCATCCTGCTTGCCGGCAACATCCACGGCACGCCGCAGGTCAATGCCGGGCTGCTGCTTGATCGGCGCCATCCTCGCCTCGGTCATCGGCACCACCGGCGCCTCGATGATCCTGATCCGGCCGATCCTGCGCGCCAATGACAACCGGCCGTTCAACGCCCATGTCGTCATCTTCTTCATTTTCCTGGTCTCCAACATCGGCGGCTCGCTGACGCCGCTTGGCGACCCGCCATTGTTCGTCGGCTTCCTGCGCGGCGTCGATTTCTTCTGGACGACGACCAATCTCTGGCGCGTGACGCTGTTCGTCGGCGGCCTGGTGCTGATCGTCTTCCTGGCGATCGACATCGTCCTGCACCGCCGCGAAGGCGGTGCGCCGAAGATCAAGGATCCGACGCCGGATACGACTGTGCGGCTTCGCGGCCTGGCCAATCTGCCGCTGCTGGCCGGCGTGATCGGCGCGATCCTGCTTTCCGCCAGCTGGAAGCCGGGTATCAGCCTTTCCATCCTTGGCATCGGGCTCGATCTGCAGAACCTGGTGCGCGACGCCATCATCCTGGCGCTGGCCTTGCTGTCGCTCCGCGTCTCATACAAGAGCCATCGCGAGGCGAACGGCTTCACCTGGGGTCCGATCGCCGAAGTCGCAAAACTGTTTGCCGGCATCTTCATCTGCATCGTGCCGGTCATCGCCATCCTCAGGGCCGGGCACGAAGGCGCTCTGGCGCCGCTGGTGGCGCTCGTCACCTCGCCCACGGGCCAGCCCAACGACCTCGCCTATTTCTGGCTGACCGGGGCGCTGTCGTCGTTCCTCGACAATGCGCCGACCTATCTGGTGTTCTTCGAACTCGCCGGCGGCGATGCACAGCATCTGATGACCGAAGCCGCCGCGACGCTTGCCGCGATCTCGGCCGGCGCTGTTTTCATGGGCGCCAACACCTATATCGGCAACGCGCCGAACTTCATGGTCTTTGCCATCGCCAGGCATCGCGGCTTCAAGATGCCGGGCTTCTTCGGCTACATGGCGTGGTCGGGACTGGTGCTGATCCCGACATTTTTGATCGCCGGCTTTTTGTTCTTTGGCTGATCAGCCGACGCCGACATAGCGGCGGACGGCCGAAGGATCGGCGCGCAGCTCCTCTACATCGACGGTCTCGCGGTTGCGGCCGTTTTCGATGAAGCAGACGCGGTCGGCGACCGACAGCACGGCATCGACGCGCTGCTCGACCAGGATGGTCGAGACGCCGAGTTCACGCAGCTTCGCCACCGTTTCGCGGATCTTTGCGATCATCGACGGCATCAGCCCTTCGGTCGGCTCGTCGAGCAGCAGCACCTGCGGTTCGAGACAGAGCGCGCGGGCCATGGCCAGCATCTGCTGCTCGCCGCCGGACAAGGTGCCGGAGCGTTGCCTCAACCGCTGGCGCAGCAGCGGGAAGAGATCGAGCACGTTCTCGCGGGTCGCCTTGCCCTTGGCGCGCGCCATCAGGCCGATCTCGATGTTCTCGGCCACCGTCATCTCGGCAAACAACCGCCGGCCTTGCGGGACATAGGCGACGCCGGCTTTCGGCACCTCATGCGCCGGCAGGCCGGTCAATTCCTTGCCGTCGAGCCTGATCGAACCGGCGTTTGCCGGAACCAGGCCCATGATCGCCTTCAGCGTCGTCGTCTTGCCGGCGCCGTTGCGGCCGAACAGGCACAGCACCTCGCCCTTGTTCAGCACGAGGTCGAGGCCGTAGAGCACCTGGACTTCGCCGTAGAAGCAGTCGAGCCCGGAGATGGTCAGCGCCTCAGGCGGTGTTTCGATCATGGGGTCGTCCCCAGATAGGCTTGCTGCACCTCGGCGTTGGCGCGGATCGGCTCGGGCGTGCCTTCGGCGAGTATCCTGCCGGCGTTGAAGACGGTGATGCGGTCGGCAAGCTGCATGACGACCGGCATGTTGTGCTCGATCAAGAGCACGGTGGCGCTCTTGGCGATCTCGCGCACCAGCTGAATGAAATTGTCGATCTCGCTGTCGGCCAGGCCTTGCGTCGGCTCGTCGAGGATCAGCAGGCGCGGCTTCAGCGCCAGGCCCATCGCCACTTCGAGCAGGCGCTGATGGCCATAGGAGAGCTGTCCGGCCGGCATGTGGGCGCGGGCGGCGAGGCCGGTGCGCTCGAGTGCCGCCATGACGCCGGTTCGGACAGCGCCCTTCGAGCGGCCATCGGTCAGCGTGCGCTGCACCGGCAGCGCGACATTGTCGTAGGCGGAAAGATTGGCAAAGACGCTGGTGATCTGGAAGGTGTAGGCGATGCCGAGGCGAACCCGGGCATAGGCCGGCAGGTTGGTGATGTCGGCGCCGTCGAAGACGATCATGCCTGACGAGGGCTGGATGCGGCCGCTGACCAGGCTGACGAAGGTGGTCTTGCCGGCGCCGTTGGGACCGATGACGGCGCGGATCTCGCCCGGCATCAGCTGCGAAGTCGACGCCGTCGACGGCACGCAGACCGCCGAAACTGCGCGACAGGCCCTTGGTCGTCAGCAGCGGCATCATGGCAGCCACCCAAGCCAGCGCTGGCGGATGGTGCCCAGAATGCCTTTCGGGAAGAACAGCACCAGCAGGATGAGCGCGATGCCGACGATCAGCAGATAGGCGGAGGTGAAGCCGCTGGTGATGTCGATGACATAGTACATGAACAGCGTGCCGATCAGCGGACCGAGCGTGGTGGCGGCACCGCCGAAGAGCACCCAGAGCAGCGGCAGGATGGAATACTGCACCGAGGCGAAGCTCGAGCCGACATAGCCGAACAGCAGCGCATAGGCGGCGCCCGAGGCCGCGCAGATGGTGCCGGAGACGACGACGGCGATGAGCTTGTTGGAGAAGGTGTCGTAGCCGAGCATCTTCGTCCGCTCCTCGTTCTCGCGGATGGCAACCAGCACGCGGCCATATCTGGAGCGGACGATGGCAAGCGTGATGAGCAGCACGATCGAAAACAATGCCAGCGCGCTCATGTAGCGCACGGTCGGGTTGGTCAGGTCGAGCGACGCCGAGCCGAGGACAAGGACGCGCGCCGCTTGCTGAACGACCAGGCCCTGGTCGCCGCCGGTCCATGACGCGAAATAGAGGATGACGAGATAAAACACCTGCGCGAACATCATGGTGACGATCATGAAGGCGACACCCGTGGTGCGCAGCGCCAGCAGGCCGATCACCAGCGCCAGCAGCGCGCCGCAGGCAAGGCCGGCGGCGAAGGCGGCCGGCACGTTCCAGCCCAGATGATAGACGGTCAGCCCGGCGCCATAGAGCCCGGCGGAAAAGAACATGGCGTGGCCGAGGCTGAGCAGCCCGACATAGCCGAACAGCATGTTGTAGCCCATGGCGAAGACCGCCAGCACCATGATGCGGGCGAGCAGGCCGTGATGATAGTCCGGCAGGACGAAGCTGAGCGCAAACAGCAAGGCGATGACGCCGAGATGCAGCGCATAGGGCTTTGCCGGCGAAGCTTCGGTCATCGCGACGCCGTCCCGAACAGGCCGTGCGGCCGGAACACCAGCACCATGGCGACCAGGAAAGTGGCGATGATCTTGGCCAGGGTCGGCGAGAAGAACACCGAGATGATGCCGTCCGACAGGCCGATCAGCACGGCGGCGACGACGGTGCCGCGCAGCGAGCCCAGGCCGCCGATGATGACGACAATGAAGGATAGCAGCAGCGGATCCTGGCCCATCAGGTAGTGCGCCTGGCTGATCGGCACGATCAGCACCGCGGCGATGGCCGCCAGCATGGCGCCGAGCGCGAAGACGCCGCCATAGACGCGGTCGACCGGAATGCCGAAAGCCTGCGCCGTCTCGCTGTCATACTGCGTGGCGCGCATGACAAGGCCGATCTTCGTGCGTGTCAGCACCAGCCATGTCGCGACGAGCAGAAGTGCCGAGGCCGCGATGACCGACAGCTTGTAGCCGGAGTAGCCGAACCACGGCAGAAGGATGCGATAGCTGAAAGGCGGCTCCACCGGCCGCGCCTCCGGACCGTAGAAGGTCAGCGCCAACTGCTGGATGATGTAGAGCATGCCGATGGTGGCGACGATGGTGGCTTCCGGATTGTAATTGAGCCGGCGCAGCACCAGCCGCTCGGCGACGAGCGCAATGGCGCCGACGATCAATGGCGCCAGCACCAGCGCGGCCAGGAAGCCGAGCGCCGGGTGGCCCGAGATCGCCGTCGAGATCGCCCAGGCCAGCACCGCGCCCAGCATGAAGAACTCGCCATGGGCGACGTTGACGACGCGCATGACGCCGAACACCAGCGACAGGCCAAGCGCAGTCAGCGCCAGCACGGCGGAGGTGACGAGGCCTTCGAGGGCGGCAAGGAGGAGATGGGGACCGAAGTGCATCGGCTACACGCCCAGCGATAGCGCAATCGCGCCCCTTGAGGGGGGTGAGAAGTGGTCCGCGCAGCGGACGGAAAGCCAATTGCTTGGCTTTCCGAACGACGAACGCCCGGAGCGACAGCGGAGGGCCGGGTCCGGCGGGACAGAAGGGGGTGGCTTGGCGCTCACGCTCGGTGAAACGTCAACGCTCACAGCGCCTGCGTCGTGTAATCCCCCTCCGGCTCGTAAAGGCCGTCCTCGATCTTGGTCTTGTGGACGACCTTCAGCTTGCCGCCTTCGACCTTGGAGATGTTCTGGATACCAAAACACTGGTGGATCTTGCCGTTGAAGGTTTTCGGCCCCTGCGGGTGCTCGGGTCCCTCGGCGAACTCGGTCAGCGCCTCCGTCGCCTCAACCAGCTTGGCGCGATCTTCCGGCCCCTTGTAGCCGGCATCTTCCATCGCCTTCTTGACGACGTAGAGCGTTTCCCAGCAGCCGAACATGTGCGACGCGGTGGAGACATCCTTGGGATCGCCGACAGCCGCACCATTGTCGTCGATGCCGACGGCAGCGCGGTAGGCCTTCTGCGCGGCGGAATCGTCCGGCTGCGCATAGCGCGGCGAACCTTCCCAGAAATGGCTGCCGTCGAGGAATTCCAGCCCGGGGCTGTTGATGTCGGTGGCTTCCAGCGAATCCATGAAGCCGAACAGCTGCGGCCGGTTGGAGCCGTAGAACTCGCCGAGCTCCTTGACGAAGGTGAGCACCGCCGGACCGACCATGACGTGGTAAATCACCTCGGTTTCTGCCGGAATCTGCGGGAAGTATTTGGTGAAGGAGGATTCCGTCGGCGGAATCGCGATCTGGGCGATGACATCCGCGCCTTGAGCCTTCAGTGCCGGCGGCAGGTAGTCGCGGTGGTCGTAGCCGAAGGCGAAGTCGGGGAATATCTGCGTCACCTTCTTGCCGGCATTGGCGGCGATCCACGGCGCCATCGACTGGATCTGGCTCTTCACATCGGTGATGCCGGGCTGGAAGACGTAGCGGTTGAGCTTGGTCGAAGCGACGTGATGGCCTTCGCTGACGACGAAGTAGGGAATCTTGGCCTCGCCGGCAGCGGGCGCCGAGCCGATGACGACATGCGAGAACAGCGTGCCGAAGACGATGTCGGTCTTGTGCTGGGTAGCAAACTTGCCGACCACTTCGGCGCCGCGGGCGGGATCGGTGCCGTCGTCCTCGATCACCACCTCGACCGGGCGGCCGTTGATGCCGCCGGCGTCGTTGATCGCCTTGACAGCGGCAGCGGTGGTCTTCTCGTACCAGCGGCCATAGGCGGCGCCGATGCCGGTGCGGTGCGACTGGAAGCCGATCTTGACCGGCGCCGAGCTCTGCGCCTGGCTGTAGCGGACGAAGCCCGGAGCGACCGCGAGGCCGGCGCCGGCGGCGAGGCCCTTCAGTGCGGTGCGGCGGCTAAGAGTGCTTTTGGAGAGATCGAAAAACCCATTCTTGTCAGTCACGGCAGTTCCCCTTTTTTGAGTTTTGACCAATGGCTGTAACGAGGCAGGTCACTCCTTGCAGGAGGACCGAAATTGCATGTGTACAAACTAAATCACCAAAGCCCCGACGTGGCAAGCGAGCTTTGCCGAAAGGGATGTGGTCGCCTTGTGTCATCCCGCTGTCGGCGTGGCAAGCAGCCAAAGGCCGAAGACGGTATAGGCGATCATCAGCACGGTGAGCGGCAATTGACTGAGTGCCGCACGCGACGGAACCGGGTGCAGCCGCCAGGCGAGACCGTGGGCGACGAGCACTGCGAGCATATGGCCGGCGATGATGATTCCGGCCTGCAGATTCCACAGCCACCAGGCCGAGTCGGCACCGGCAACGACGCCAGCTTCGATCTGCATGTCAGAGGTGCCAAACAGGTTCCAGCCGAGCGCAAACGGGTCGGACAGCGCGGCAATCGCATACTGGCCGTCGACCAGCAGCGCCGTCAGATAATGGGCTACATGATAGGCGAGCGCGATCGGCACGATCGACCAGACCAGCAGGCCGGCCGCTTGACCGAAGAGTATGCCGGCTGGCGGCAAGGCGCTGGCCAAGCACGACGGCAAGCAGGAATGCCGCTGCCAGCAGCACGAATGTCAGCACGAGGCCGAAACTGCCGACGCCGATCAGCGCCGTGCGGCCCGGATATTCGAGCGGATTGATGCCGAACAGGCCGAGCCAGAAAAAGGTTTTGGACAGGCCGTCGAAAGACACCGATGAGAGGGCAAGCAGCAGGAAGGCGATGCCGCTTGCCGGCAGCGGCTCGGCCGCGAGTAGTTTCGCGCCCGGCCAGCAGAGATTGAGCCGGCCGTCTTCATCGCGCTCGACTTTCTTGCGCTCAAGGAGGGCGAAACGCGCCACCATGGCGAAGAAAACCGTCAGGAACTCACAGCGGCGGCTCCAGGCGCGATAGCCGAAAACAAGCATGGCGATGAAGGTCAGCAGCCAGTAGAGGCCGGCGGCAAATGCCAGCCGCGCCGGATCGTCGGGCGCCGGATCGATCAGCTCGAACCAGGCGAAGGCGAAGAACAGGATGACGGCCGGCCAGCTGCCGAGCCATGCGGGCAGGCGCGTTTCCTGCGCCTCGTCTTCGCGCCCGATCAGGCGACTGATGATACGCCATGGTCCATACCAGGGATTGAGCCACGACCAGAGATCGCCGAGCAGCCCCTGCAACATGGCCAAGCCCACCCACAGCAGCGTCCATATGACGAGAGGCAGCGGGTTGGAGAGCGGATCGCGGCTGCCGGACAGGCCGGCGGCGATCAGGATTGCAAAGCCGGCAAAGGAGATCAGGCTGGTGATCGTGCGAAAACCGTCGCCGAAGGCGAAGAGCGGCAAGCGCCGGCGCCAGAAGCGGTCGAGGGCTGCGGGCGGCAACAGGGCCAGGACGAGGAAGCTCGCGGCGACAGCCAAGGCACCGCCGGCGATGTAGTAGCCGGTCGGGAGAAGGAGGACGTGGCCGAGATCGGAGGCGTGCGCGAAGGCGGGGGTGGGAAGCATTGTGAGGGCAGGCGGGAGAAGCGCTGACCGGTGACGACGGCGCTCTACGGCGCCCCCCTCTGTCCTGCCGGACATCTCCCCCACATGGAGGGAGATTGGCGGTTTCGCCGCCGGCTCTTCCCTTGCAGCGTCGAAAATTGGCGAAGGCGGAGATGAGATCGCAATCTCCCCCCTTGTGGGGGAGATGTCCGGCAGGACAGAGGGGGGCGCGAAGGAATGCGACTTGGCGATCATGTCATTTGCGAACACGCCGCCGAACCCCCTCACACCTTGACCAGCTGCTCCACGCGATCCTTCGCCCCGAAAATCCTGAGATACCGCTCGATCTCCTTCAGGTCCCCCGTCGCCTTGGCCGGATTGTCGGACAGCTTGACCGCCGGGCGGCCATTCGCCTCGGTGACCTTGCAGACCAGCGAGATGGCGTCGAGGCTGTTGGTCTCCGTCGGCGCGCAGCCCTCAAAGTCGTTGGTTAGGTTGGTGCCCCAGCCGAAGGACATGCGCACCTTGCCCTTGAAGTGGCGGTAGGTCTCCTCGATGGTCTCGACCTCCAACCCGTCGGAGAAGATCAGCAGCTTCTGCCTCGGATCCTTGCCCCTCTCGCGCCACCAGGAAATGATCTTCTCGCCGCCTTCGATCGGCGGCGCGCTGTCGGGGCGGAAGCCGGTCCAGTCGGCGACCCAGTCCGGCGCGTCGCGCAGGAAGGAGGCAGTGCCGAAGGCGTCGGGCAGCACGATCAAGAGATTGCCGCCATAGTAGCGCTGCCAGTCCTGCAGCACTTTGTAGGGCGACTGTTTCAGTTCCTTTTCGGAATTGGCGAGCGCTGCAAACACCATCGGCAGTTCATGCGCGTTGGTGCCGAGCGCTTCGAGGTCGTTGTCCATGGCCAGAAGCACGTTGGAGGTGCCGGTGAAGGCCTCGCCGATGCCTTCCTTGAGCGCCTCGACGCACCAGCGCTGCCACAGGAAGGAATGGCGGCGGCGCGTGCCGAAATCGGAGATACGGATGCCGGGCAAGGCCTTCAGCCGCTCGGTCTTGGCCCACATCTTGGCCTTGGCGCGGGCATAGAGCACATCGAGCGCAAACGGGCCGAAGGCGCGCATGGCCGCGCGAGATCGGAGTTCATTGATAATAGCCAGCGCCGGGATCTCCCACAGCGTGGTGTACATCCAGGGGCCGCTGAAGGAGAGCTCATACTGGCCGTCGCGCTTGGACAGCTCGTAGTCGGGCAGCTGGAAATCTTCGAGCCAGGCGAGGAACTCCGGTTCGAAGATCTGCTTGCGGCCGTAGAAATTGTTGCCGCCCAGCCAGATCATCTCCTTCTTGGAGAAGCGCAAGGTGCGGGCGTGGTCGAGCTGGTCGCGCAACTCGCCTTCGTCGATCTCGTCGGCGAGGCGCACCGAAGTGGTGCGGTTGATCAGCGAGAAGGTGGCGTCGACCTTGGGATACATGCCCCAGATCATCTGCAACATCAAAAGCTTGTAGAAATCGGTGTCGAGCAGGCTGCGGACGATTGGGTCGAGCTTCCAAGTGTGATTGTAGACGCGCCGCGCTATATCGGTCTTTGCCATATCTCGATGCCGCCTTCGCTGCTCGCTCTTGAAGCGCTTCGCTCTGAAACGGATTCAGGCGACGCGCTTCAAGTCCTTGTTCTACGCATGTCGTTTTCCCAAAACCGCTGCGCACTTTTGGGCGACATGCATTGGCCAAATGCCTCTTAGCATTGAATTTTTGAAAGCGCTGCCCGCTTTCCAGGCTGGCCTGACAAAAAGAAACCGCTCCAGTCCAGCTCAGGACACGGTCTTGGCGCCGATGACCCGCAATGCCGGACGCTTCCGGCGGATGCCGATGCGGCCGGCCACCGGCGCGTCGGCGCGGCCGTCGGCCTGTTCCTTCTCGGCAAACAGCCAGTCGATGAACAGCTGCACGATCGGCGCCGAGCGCATCTCATTGCGGCAGACGACGTAGAAATCGTCGACCGCCGGCACCGACAGGCTGAACGGCGCGACCAGCAGGCCCCTGGCGAGCAGCGTGCTTGCCGTCACGGAATCGCCAAGCGCCACGCCATGGCCGTGCACCGCGGCTTCGGTCGCCGTGCGGGCATCGCCGAGATGGTGGCGGCGGCCGCGCTCGAGATCCAGCCCGTCGGCGGCGGCCAGCCAGGTGTGCCACTCGCGGCCGTCATCGCCGTGCAGGAAGACATGATCGGCGAGATCGCGGACAGTGCGGATCGGACGATTGTTGATCAGCGTCGGGCTGACCACCGGGAACAGCTCGAGACCCGACCATTTGCGCATCCAGCAGTCGCTCCAGCTGCCGTCGCCATAATGCACGCAGACATCGATATGCGGCGCGCGGATGTCCCTGGCGTCGTTGGACGGGACAAGCGTCAGCCTGATGTCGGGGTATTGCGACATGAAGCTGCCGAGCCGGGGCGCCATCCACAAAAGCAGCAGCGCCGGCACGCAGGAGACCGAGAGCGTGCCGGCGCTGGCCGGCCTGGTCATGCGCTGGGTGGCGGCGGCGATGCCGTCGAAGGCGCTCGACACCGCCGGCAAGAGCTCGGCGCCGTGCGGCGTGAGTTTCACCCGCTGTCCGGCGCGCTCGAACAGCTTGACGCCGAGCGATTGCTCGAGCGCCTTGATCTGGTGGCTGATGGCGCCGTGCGTGACATTGAGCTCGGTCGCCGCCTTGGTCAGCGAGGCGTGGCGTGCCGTCGCCTCGAAGGCGCGCAGCGGATTTAACGGGGGCAGACGCTTGGCCATCGGCACTCGCTAGGCATGATCCCGGGGCCGGTTTTCGGACAAGATCGCGCGCCAAATTGATTGTGAGATTTTCTCACAGTAATTACACTAACAATATCAATTGATTTTTCAATCCAGCTGCCGGACACTTTGCACCAGAGCAGCATCAAGACGTGAAATTCGAAGGCAGCCAGAGCGGGACAGCGGTCCGGCCGGATGGTGGTCAGTTCGCCAAGCGTCGCCGAGGCCTTTCGAGTCATCGTTCAGACAGGAGGAGACCGACATGGGTTATGATCGCGGCAAGCTCGAAGCGTTGCGTCGCAAATATGGCGAGGGCCATGGCGGCGAGATGTTCGACCCGAAATTCCGCAAGGTCGCCGACAAGATCTTTTCCAAGAGCGGCACGCGGCTGGCGCCCTATTCCGGCATCCCGACCTTCCTTGCAGCACCCTATCGCGAAATTGCCGCCGACAATCCGGACTTCGGCGACCTGCAGGTGGCGATCATCGGCGTGCCGATGGATCTCGGCGTCACCAACCGGCCGGGCTCGCGCTTCGGGCCAAGGGCGCTGCGCGCCATCGAACGCATCGGCCCCTACAACCACGTGCTGGAATGCGCGCCGACGCATGAGCTTCGGGTCGCCGACATCGGCGACGTGCCATTCCAGAGCCGCTACCGGCTGGAGACCAGCCATGACGACATCGAGCGCCGCACCCACCAGATCGTCGATGCCGGCGTGATCCCGCTTTCAGTCGGCGGCGACCATTCGATCAGCCATCCGATCCTGAAGGCGGTCGGCAAGAAGGCGCCGGTCGGCATGATCCATATCGACGCCCACTGCGATACCAGCGGCCTGTTCGACCTGACCAAGTTCCATCACGGCGGGCCGTTCCGCAACGCGGTGCTGGACGGCGTGCTCGACCCGTCGCGCACCATCCAGATCGGCATCCGCGGCGCGGCCGAGTATCTGTGGGAGTTCAGCTACGAATCCGGCATGACCGTGGTGCATGCCGAGGAGGTGACCGGCCTCGGCATCCCCGCCATCATCGAGAAGGCGCGCAAGATTGTCGGCGACGGCCCGACCTACATCTCCTTCGACGTCGACAGCGTCGATCCGGCCTTCGCGCCGGGCACCGGCACGCCGGAGATCGGCGGACTGACGACGCGCGAGGTGCTCGAACTGCTGCGCGGCCTCAAGGGCCTCAACATCGTCGGCGGCGACGTCGTCGAGGTGGCGCCGCAATATGACGCGACCACCAACACCGCTCATGTCGGCGCGCAGATTCTGTTCGAGATCCTGAGCCTGATGGTGTTCAGCCCGGCGATCACGAGCAAGGGATCCTGACACTAGACAAATCGAAGGCGGCCGCCGCGCTGGAGCCGGCGGCCGACCTCAAACAAACAAGCTTCCAGCAGGGGAACGACAATGACTTTTCACATGAAGCTCAAATCATCCATCGCCGCCGTGCTGATGCTCGGCGCGACCGGCTTTGGTTTCACCACGCAGGCCAATGCCGACGCGGTCGACGACATCACCAAGGCCGGCGCCATCAATGTCGGCATCTTCTCCGATTTCCCGCCCTTCTCCTCGGCCAGCGCCGACATGAGCATCAAGGGCTATGACATCGACGTGGCGCAGGCGATCGCCGATTCCCTGAAGGTCAAGCTCAACCTGGTCAGCGTCACCGGCCAGAACCGCATCCCGTATCTGACCGACAAGCGCGTCGATATTTTGATGAGCGTCGGCTACTCCAAGGAGCGCGAGCAGGTGATCGATTTCGCCGCCGCCTATGCGCCGTACTACATCGCCGTCATCGGCCCAGCTGCCCTTGCGGTCAAAGGCAAGGAAGACCTCGCCGACAAGTCGATTGCCGTCAACCGCGGCACGCTGGAGGACACGTCGCTGACCGAGGCTGCACCGGCTTCGGCCGACATCCGCCGCTTCGACAACTACAACGCCGTCATCCAGGCCTTCATCTCCGGCCAGACCCAGTTGATGGTGGTCGGCAACGATGTCGGCGCCCAGGTGCTGGCCAAGCAGGACGCGCTGCAGCCGGAGCAGAAATTCCAGTTGCTCACCTCGCCTTCGCATATCGGCCTCAACAAGAACGAGGACCGGCTGAAGCAGGCGGTCAACGACGCGGTCGCCAAGATGCTCGCCGACGGCAAGCTGGATGAGAGCTCGAAGGCCTGGCTGAAGACGCCGCTCAATCCCGACAACCTCAAGGATTGATATCCAGGGCCATTGATACTTAGAGCGGTTCAGCTTTTGATGAACCGCCGACCCGCTCTAAGTATTTGTTTCCACGCAATTCCGGACGGGACCTATCGTCATGGGCTACAGCCTGGACTTCGGCTGGCTTGCGGGGGCTGTGGGCGCGATCGCGCGCGGCGCGGCCACGACGATGCTGTTGATCGTCGTGACCACGTTCGTGGGAACGCTGCTCAGCATCCTCGGCGCGGCCGGCCGGCGAAACGGCCCGCTGCTGCTGAAGCGGGCGATCGGCGTCTATGTCGAGGTGATGCGCAATACGCCGTTCCTGGTGCAGCTGTTCTTCATCTTCTTCGGCCTGCCCAGCCTCGGCGTCAGGCTCGATCCGATCCTGGCCGCCATGCTGGCGATGACGCTCAACATGGCTGCCTACACAATCGAGATCGTCGGCGCCGGGCTCGACGCGGTACCGCGCGGACAGACGGAAGCAGCACTGGCGCTCGGGCTCAGGCCACGCCAGGTGTTCGTCAAGATCGTGCTGCCGCAGGCGCTGAAGGTGATATACCCGGCGCTGACCAGCCAGGTCGTCATCATGATGCTGGAATCCGCCGTCGTGTCGCAGATCGCCGTGCGGGAACTGACCTACGAGGCAGACATGCTGCAGGCACGCACCTTCCGCGCCTTCGAAACCTATTTCGTGGTGACGATGGTCTATCTGGCGCTGTCGATGGGCCTGCGCCGGCTGCTGGTGTCAGGCGGGCGCCGCGTTCTCGGAGCCGGTGTGTCATGATCGAATTCACCTTCTGGGATATTCTGCGCAACCTCTTGCTCGCCGCGCGCTGGACGGTGCTTTTGTCGCTTGCCGCTTTCGTCGGCGGCGCGCTGGTCGGCCTCGTCGTGCTGTTCTTCAGGATCGCCAAAAACAAGTGGAGCCGGCGCATTGCTTCCGGCTACATCGCGCTGTTCCAGGGCACGCCGCTGCTGATGCAGCTGTTCCTGATGTTCTTCGGCCTGCCGATGCTCGGCCTGCGCATCGAGCCGTGGACGGCGGCGGTGCTCGGCCTCACCTTCTTCGCCAGCGCCTACCTGGCCGAGATCTGGCGCAGCGGCGTCGCCGCGTTGCCGCAGGGACAGTGGGATGCCGGCGCCAGCCTCGGCCTCCACTATCTGCAGGAGCTGCGGCTGATCATCCTGCCGCAGGCATTCTCGATCACCCGGGCGCCGACCGTCGGCTTCCTGGTACAGCTAATCAAATCGACAGCGCTGACCTCGATCATCGGCTTCGAGGAACTGGTCAGGACATCCAACGCCATCAACAACGCCACCTTCGAGCCGTTCAAGGTCTACGGGCTGGTGGCGCTGATCTTCTTCGTCATGTGCTTTCCACTGACGCAATACGCCCGCACGCTCGAACAACGAGCGGCGGCCCACTGACGCCAGGCGGCGAAACAGTGTGTGAAGGGAACCCGCCGGTTAGCCGGCATCAACTGAGGAGAAACGAGATGAACAGACTGATCGGAAAATCCCTGACACGGCGCGGCGTGCTTGGCGCCGGCCTGGCAACGGCAGGCATGCTCGCCATGCCGTCGATCCTGCGGGCGCAGGACAAGTCGCTGAAGGTCGGCGTCTATGGCGGCTACTTCAAGAAATCCTTCGACGAGCATGTCTTCCCGGATTTCACCAAGGCAACCGGCATCGCGGTGGAATCCGTCGCCGAGCCGACCGGCGAGGCCTGGCTGGTGCAGCTCGAACAGGCGGCCAAGGCAGGGCAGGCGCCGGCCGACCTTTCGATGATGTCGCAGGGCTCAACGATAAAGGGCCAGTCGACCGAATTGTGGACGCCGCTCGATACGTCGAAATTCAAGCACTACAACGACCTGCTGCCCCGCTTCGTCAACAAGTATCCGGACGGCCGCGTTGCCGGCATCGGGGCTGTTGCCTGGTGGATCACGCTGGTCACCAACACCGACGTCTACAAGGACGCGCCGACATCGTGGGCGGCGCTCTGGGACAAGGCCAATGAAGACAAGCTTGGCCTGCTGGCGCTTGCCTCCAACTCGTTCCTGCTCGAAGTGACCGCCAAGACCTTCATGGGCGGTACCAACGCCCTCGACACCGAGGACGGCCTGAACAAGGCGTTCGAAAAGCTCGCCGAGGTCAAGCCGAACGTCCGCCTCTGGTACCGCGACGAGGCGCAGTTCGAGCAGGCCTTGAAGTCGGGCGAGATCCCGATGGGCCAATATTATCACGACGTCACCGGGCTCGCGGCCGCCGACGGCTTCCATGTCCGTTCGACCTTCCCGAAGGAAGGCGGCATCCAGGATTCCGGCAATTGGGTGCTGTCGCGCGCCTCGACCAAGGTCGACGAGGCGCACGCCTTCATCGACTATATGAGCCAACCCTCGATGCAGGGTCTCATGTCGCGCAAGGTCGGCACGACGCCGACGCTCAAGAAAGAGGTGCTCGACCTCAAGCCGGAAGAGTTCGCCGCGGTGTCGTCGGACATCGAGCCGATCATCCCGCGCTACGACATCTATACGTCGAAGGCCGACTGGATCAACCAGAAGTGGACCGAGCTGATCGTCGGCTAAGCCGACCTGCATCAACCTGACCGGCCGCCGGATAGCCTCCGGCGGCCCTTGCAGTGCAATGCCTGAGAGGGGTGAGCCATGTCCGGATTGAACATCAACGCCATCACCAAGAAATTCGGCAGCTTCGCCGCCGTCGACAATGTCCAGCTCAACGTACCGCACGGCACTTTCGTGTGCCTGCTCGGGCCATCGGGTTGCGGCAAGACCACGCTGCTGCGCATGATTGCTGGGCTGGAGGAGCCGACCAGCGGCGCCATCGTGCTCGACGGCGAGGACATCACGCCGCTGCCGACGCACAAGCGCAATCTCGGCATGGTGTTCCAGTCGCTGGCGCTGTTTCCGCACCTTTCTGTCGGAGACAACATCGCCTATGCGCTGCGCATTCGCGGCGCCTCGAAGGAAGAGCAGAAGAAACGCGTCGACGAGTTGCTGAGCCTGATCCACCTGCCCGGCTTTGCCGATCGCCCGGTGGCGAAACTGTCGGGCGGCCAGCGCCAGCGCGTGGCGATCGCCCGTGCCTTGGCGCTGTCGCCTAAACTGTTCCTGCTCGACGAGCCGCTCTCGGCGCTCGACGCCAAATTGCGCGAGGCCATGCAGGTGGAACTGCGCCAGTTGCAGCAGCGGCTCGGCATCACCACCATCGTCGTCACCCACGATCAACGCGAAGCAATGACCATGGCCGACCTTGTCGTCGTCATGGGCCACGGCAAGATCCTGCAGGCAGCGCCGCCGATCGAGATCTACCGCAAGCCGGCCGACGCTTTCGTCGCCGACTTCATCGGCATCACCAATTTGTTGCCGGCCGAAGTCGACAGCGCCGGGCGCACCACCATCCTCGGCACCGCCATTGCGGGTCTCGCCATGCCGACGGGGCAAAGCAAGGCCTCGGTGTCGATCCGTCCCGAGGACGTGCATCTCGGCGCTCCCGGCGGATCGGCAATCACCGGCGAGGTCAGTTTCGTGCGCGATCTCGGCGGCACCATCGAGACCTTCGTCGAGGTCGGCGGCACCAGCATCATCGCCGTGACAACGCCGCGCGAGCGGCACGACGTACCGGTCGGCGCCAAAGTCGGCGTCACGCTGCCGCCCGCAAGCTGCGTGGTGCTCGGCTCATGAGACGCGAAGCTCCAAAGTCGATAGCCGACTACACGCCGCTGTTCTTTCCGGCGCTGATGCTGATCGTCTTCTTCGTCGTGCCGTTCTCGACGATGATCGCGGTGAGCTTCTTCAAGCGCAATCCCTCCGGCTTCTACACGCCGGATTTCGTGTTCGACAATTATGCACGCTTCCTGTCCGTGTTCTTCGGCGGCGTGCTCGGCTTTTCGCTAATGCTGGCGGTGCTCGTCGCCGTCTGCTGCGTCGCCATCGCCTTCCCCTTCACCTATCTTTTGACAAGGCGGCCGCGCCATGTGCAGACGCTGTGGCTGGTCGGGCTGTTGTCGGTGCTGTCGCTGTCGGAGGTCATCATCGGCTTTGCCTGGTCGACGCTGTTTTCGCGCACCGCGGGCATCACCAACCTATTCGTGGCGATCGGGCTGATGGACAAGCCGGTGGCGCTGCTGCCGACTTTCGGCGCGGTGCTGACCGGCATGGTCTACCAGGCGCTGCCCTACACCATCCTGGTGCTCTACCCCGCCCTCGTGCGCCTCGACCCGACACTGCTCGAGGCGGCGCGCACGCTTGGCGCCTCGCCGGTTCGGGCCTTCTTCAACGTCGTGGCGCCGGCGCTCCGAAACACCATCGTGGCAACGCTGATCATGGTCTTCGTGTTTGCGCTTGGTTCCTATCTGTTGCCGCAGATCCTCGGGCGGCCGCAACACTGGACACTGTCGGTGCTGATCACCGACCAGGCGATCTATCAGTCCAACATGCCTTTCGGGGCGGCGATGGCGGTGTTCCTGGTGCTGATCTCGCTGGCGCTGGTTGGAATGACGCTGCTCGTCGGACGCAAGGAGAACGCGCTATGACCGAGACCTGGCTTCGCCGCTTCTATTTCGGCCTCGTCGCCCTGTTCCTGGCGGCGCCGCTCATCGTCGTTGCCGGCGTCTCGGTCAACGAGAAGCAGGACCTGGCTTTCCCGCCGGTCGGCTTCTCGCTGGCGTGGTACGGACAGATCTTCACCGACCCGGAATGGCGGCTGGCGCTGATCCATTCGGTGACGCTCGCCGTCTGCTCGGCGGCGATCGCGGTGGCCATCGCACTGCCGCTGGCCTGGTTCCTGTGGCGGCGCATCGCGCCATGGGCGAACATTTTTCAGGTGCTGGGGCTCGCCCCTTTCATCCTGCCGCCCGTTATCACCGCGCTCGGCTTCCTCAGCTTCTGGGCAACGGTCGGGCTGTTCGGCCAGTTCTTCACTGCCATCATCAGCCACGCGATCTTCTTCGTGACACTGCCGCTGGTGACGCTGTCACTGGGCTTTGCCTCTATCGACCGCTCGCTGGTCGAGGCCGCCGCCACCATGGGCGCCGACGACCGCACCGTCTTGAAGACGGTGGTGCTGCCGCTGATCCTGCCCTATTTGGTTTCGGGCTACGCCTTCGCCTTCGTGCTGTCGCTCAACGAATACATCGTTGCCTACATGACGATCGGCTTCACCACCGAGACGCTGCCGATCAAGATCTTCAACGCGCTGCGCTACGGCTACACACCGACCATGGCCTCGGTGTCGGTGTTCTTCGTCGCGGTGGCTGCCTTGGTGTTCGGCGCGATCGCGCGGTTCGGCGACATCCGCAGGCTGCTCGGCGCGATGTCGTCCGACGGCAACTGAGCAACCCGCTCGAAGAAGAAGGCCGTCGGGCAACCGGCGGCCTTTCTGTTTCAGTGCACGAATGCCAATGACGGCGCGATCCGATCACGCCGTAGCCAGCGCGCCAGAAGCATTGCCGCCACGACGGCGAGGCCCGACGATAGGCCTATCCAGATGCCGACGCCGTTGAAGCCGAAATGGAAGGCGAGCAGCACGCCGAGCGGCAGGCCGATGCCCCAATAGCCGATCGCGGCATAGATCATCGGCACCTTGGTGTCGTGCAGGCCGCGCAGCATGCCGGCGGCAACCGCCTGCGCGCCGTCGAAGATCTGGAACAGTGCCGCAAACGCCAGGAACGACACGGCAAGCGCGATCACCCTGGCGTTGGCCGGATTGGCGAGATCGATGAAGGCGCTGATCAACAGATGCGGCCAGAGATCATCACCAGCCCCATCAGCGCCATGAAGGAGACGCCGATGACGAAGGCCGTCCAGCCGGCGCGGGAAACCCCTTCTGGATTGCCCGCGCCATGGGCAAGGCCGACCCGCACCGTCACCGCCTGGTTGAGGCCGAGCGGCACCATGAAGGAGATCGAGGCGATCTGGATGGCGATGGCATGAGCGGCCAGCGAATCCGCATCGATCAGGCCCATCAGAAGCGCTGCCGCGTTGAAGATCGTCACCTCGAAGGCGAGGAGGCCGGCGATCGGCATGCCGAGCCGAAGCAGGCCATTGAAGCGCGGCCAGTCGGCGCGCCAGAAGCGGCCGAACAGACGATAGCGGCGGAACTTCTTCTCCAGCATCACCACCGCCGCCATGCCGCAAAACATCAGCGTGCTGGAGAGCGTCGTGGCGAGACCGGAGCCGGCAATGCCCATCGAGGTGACCCCTAGATTGCCGAACATGAACACCCAGTTGAAGAACGCGTTGCAGGCGACGGCGACGAAGACGATGATCAGCGCCCAGCCCGGCCGCTCCAGCGCCGAGATAAAAGAGCGCAGCACGATATAGCCGTAAAACGGCAGCACCGCCCATTCCAGCCAGCGCAGATAGATGCCCGCCTGATGCGCAAGTCTCGGCTCCTGGCCCATGGCCAACAGGATTGCCTCGCCGTGCCAGAGCACGATCCAGATCGGAATTGAGATCAGGATCGCCAGCCACAGGCCCTGCCGCACGGTGCGGCGCAGGTCGCGCACGGAATGGCGGCGGCGGCCGAGTTCGGTCGCCATCATCGGCGAGGTCGCCAGCATCAGGCCGAGGCCGAAGATCAGCGGCATGAAATAGAGATTGGCACCCAGTGCGCCGCTGGCCAGCGTATCAGGCCCTAGCCGCCCCATCATCATGACGTCGGTGGCGGTCATGGCCGTCTGGCCGAGGTTGGTCAGCACCATCGGCCAGGCGAGCGCCAGCGTCGCCGTGATTTCCTGACGCCAAAGGTTTTCCGGCGCGCGAGCGCCGGCTTCGATCGCAGACATTGTCCTGCTCTTTCCGATTGCGGCGCGTCGGCATCGGAGCCGGAAGCCGCATTGCAAAACGGCAAAACCCTCGGTTTCGCGGCGTTTGCGCCGTCTATTGAACGAAATGCGACATGAAGGCAAGGGAGGAGGAGCGGGCAGCTATTGAGCCAGAGCTTGAGCGGATTAGCGTTTCACGGAATGCAGAACCGCTCTATCTGTTTGTTTTGACGCAATTCCCAAGGGAAAGCGCTTCACACTTTTCCTGGAATTGCCCTAGCTGATCTCGTCCAGCGCCTGCCGCTGGCGGTGCATCTCGAGGAAGATACGGTAGTCGCGGTCGAAGCGGTCTGCCGGCGGCCGGGTTCGGCGGCGCGCTTTCTGCCGCCTTGCTGCATGGCGACGCAGGCGGCGTTGAGGTCGGGAAAAAGCCCGGCGGCGGTCGCCGCGACCATGCCGGTGCCGAGCAGCACCGCCTCGTCGGCCAGCGGCTCGACCACCGTGCAGCCGGTGGCATCGGCATAGAGCTCCATCAGCAGCGGGTTCTTGGTGTGGCCGCCGGTGACATGCAGCGTGTCGATCAAATAGCCGTTCTCGTTCAGCGCCTCCAGCACATGGCGCACGCCGAGCGCGATGCCGACGGCGGTGCGCCAGTAGAGCTTGCACAGGCTGTCGAAGGAGGAATCCAGCGTCAGCCCGCTGATGACGCCGACGGCATGCGGATCGGCGAGCGGCGAGCGGTTGCCGTGGAAATCCGGCAGCACATGCAGCCTCGCCGCGAGACTTGTCGCCCTCGGCGGCGCGCAGTTCGGCGACGCGGCGGGCGATCCTGGCGTGCATGGCGGCGTCGGGCTCGCCGCCGGCGCCGTGCCAGCGGATGATGTGGTCGAGCAGCGCGCCGGTGGCCGACTGGCCGCCTTCCGACAGCCAGAGCCCGGCAGCGCCGCGCCATAGTACGGCCCCCAGACGCCGGCGAAGGGCTGCGGGTCGGGCGACATCGCCATGACGCAGGTGGAGGTGCCGGCGATCAGCGCCAGATGCCGGCTGATATTCTGCTCGTCGCCGGCAAAGCCGCCGAGCACGCCGAGCGCGCCGGCATAGGCGTCGATGACGCCGGCGCCGACCCGGCATTTTTCGCGTCAGGCCAAGCTCCGCCGCCGCCTCGCGGATGAGCGGGCCGATATCGGCGCCGACCGGGCTTGCCTTCTCCGGCAGATTGCCGTGCTCGAAAAGGTCGCCAAGCCCGACGGTTTCGAAGAAATCGCGCCGCCAGCCGGTTTCTTCATGCGCCAGATAGGTCCATTTGGCGGTCAGCGTGCATTGCGAGCGCGCCAGCGAGCCGGTCGCCTTCCAGGTCAGGAAGTCGGTGAGGTCGAATAGATAGCCGGCTTCATTCCATGTTCCGGGCAGATTGCGCTTCAGCCACATCAGCTTCGGCGTCGCCATCTCCGGCGACATGACGCCGCCGATATAGTCGAGCACGGCATGGCCGCTTGCCGTGCATTCGTCGGCCTCGGCGATGGCGCGATGGTCGAGCCAGACGATGGTGTCCCAGCGCCGCTCGCCGGTCACCGAGACGCTGAGCTGGCCGCCATTGCCTGTCGCGCACCACCAGCGAGCAGGTGGCGTCGAAGGAGATGCCGACAATGTCTTGCTGCCGCCACGCCGGCCTTTTCGCGCGCGGCGCGCACGGCGATGCACACCGCCGACCAGATATCCTGCGAATCGTGCTCGGCGTGATCGGCCTTCGGCTGGTTCATGACGATCGGGTGCTCGGCGCGGCCGAGCAAGGTGCCTGGCGGTGTCGAGAATGCCCGCGCGGGCGCTCCCGGTGCCGACATCGACCGCGCAAACGAAGCTGTTCGTCAAGATGCTTTTACTCTCGCTCCCAGGCCTGCAATCAGATCGGGCAATTGCAGCATGTCAGCGAATATAAAGTCCGGTTCACTCGACGCAAGCCGCGCTTTCAAGGCCGGGTTGCCGGCATGCGAACCGCCGGTGAAGGCAAAGACGCGCATGCCCGCCGCGCCGCGCCGCCGCGATGCCGGCCGGGCTGTCCTCGACGACGAGGCAATTTGCGCGGATGGGCGCCGCATCGCTGGCGGCCGCGTGGAGAAAAAGGTCCGGCGCCGGCTTGCCTCTCGCGACCATGGCGGCGCTGAACAGATGCGGCTCGAGCAGGCCGAGCAGGCCGGTGACGTCGAGCGCATAGCGGATGCGCTCGAGCGTGCCCGAGGAGGCGACGCAGCACGGCACGCCGAGCCTCGGCAGGATGTCGCTGACGCCGGGGATCGGCTTCAGCTCCTCGCGGAATTTGCGCATCAGTTCGACGCGCATGTCGGTCAGATGCCGGTCGGTGATGTCGAGCGCGAAATCGCGGCCGAGGATCTCGCGCACGCTCTTCATGCTCTTGCCGAGGAAATGCTCGTAGGCCTGCATCCTCGCTGACCGAGCCGCCGGCAGCCGCGATCATGCCGAGCAGAGCCGAGACCGACAGCGCCTCGCTGTCGACCAGCACGCCGTCACAGTCGAAGATGACCAGTTCGGGCGTCATTGCGGCTTCGTCGCGTCAGAGCTTGCCGGCGATGTAGCGCGTCAGCGTCGCGCGCGCGCCATTCGCCCACAGCACGTTGAGCGCATGCGGCAAAGGCCTCGGCGAAGACCGCCGAGCGGCCGACATCGCCATAGATGTCCTCCATGGCAAGCCAGGCGCGCTGGCTCGTCCTTCGCCGCCTTCGCGGTCGCCTGCAGCCGGTCCCAGCTCGGATCGTTGGGCTCGATGACGGCGCCGCTGTCGGTGGTGCCGAAGCAGTAGCGGCACCAGAGCGCCGATTCCAGCGCCAGCCCGGCGACGCTCTTTGCCGGCCTTCAGCCGGTCGGCGATGGTCGGGATGATGAATTTCGGCTGGCGGTTGGAGCCGTCGAGGCAAAGCCGGCGGATGGTGTCGCCGATCTTCGGGTTGGAGAAGCGGCGCTCGATGAGCTGGTAATAGTCCTCCAGCACGGTGTCCGGCACCGGCGGCACGGTCGGGATGATCTCGTCGTGCTCGAGCTTGGCGAGGAAGCCGCGCACCAGCGGCTCCTGCATCGCCTCGTGGACGAAATGGATGTCCATCAGCCCGGCCGGATAGGCGATCGTCGCATGGCCGCCATTGAGGATGCGGATCTTCATCAGCTCGTAGGGCGCGACGTCCTTGACGAACTGCACGCCGACCTTTTCCAGCGGCGGGCGGCCGTCGGTGAAATGGTCCTCCAGCACCCATTGCTTGAACGGCTCGCAGAACACCGGCCAGTTGTCCTCGAGGCCGAACTCCTTGGCCAGGATGCCGCGCTCGCGGTCGGTGGTGGCCGGCGTGATGCGGTCGACCATGCCGTTCGGAAAGGCGACGTTGTCGCTGACCCAGTTGGCGAGATCCTCGTCGATCAGGCGGGCGAGGCCGATGACGCCGTCCGAGGTGACATGGCCGTTGTGGGGGATGTTGTCGCAGGACATGACGGTGAACGGCACGATGCCGTCGTCGCGGCGGCGCATCAGCCCGGCGAGGATCAGGCCGAACACGGTCTTCGGCGTCGCGCCTGGTCTGCGCGTCGGCGACGATGTCGGGATGGGTCGGGTTGAACTTGCCGGAGGCCGGATCGATGAAATAGCCGCCTTCGGTGATGGTCAGCGAGACGATCCTGATCGCCGGATCGGCAAGCTGCTCGATGATCGCCGTCGGCATCGCCGGGCGTCAGGAAGTCGATCATGACGCCGGTGACGCGGGCGCTCATGTGGCCGGAGTCCTGCTCGACCACGGTGGTCAGCCAGTCCTGCTCCTGCAGCTTGTCGCGGCCGACCTTCTCGCCCTCGAAGACGCCGGCGCCGATCAGCGCCCAGTCATGGCCAATGCCCGCATTGAACAGATCGTCGAGATAGACGGCCTGGTGCGAGCGATGGAAATTGCCGACGCCGAAATGCACGATGCCGGGCTTGAGCGCTGGCGCGGTCGTATTTCGGGCCGGCGACCTTGGCGGGCAGCTTGGCGAGGATGGAGGACGAGAGTTTCACGGTCATCTGCTTTACCCTTTTGCCGGTGCTTACCGTTGCCGGCCTGACAATTCCGCCCTCAACCCTCTGAGGAGAGTGCGTGGGCGGCACGTGCCTTGGCATTCATGCCGCCCCGCCCCGCGGCGTCTTCTCCCGGAGGAAGGGAGAGCGCCTCCCCCTCAGCTCATCCCGTCAACTCATCCAGTGGCCGCCGTCGACATTGTAGGTCTGGGCGACGATGTATTCGGCGTCGTCGCTGGCCAGGAACACCGCCATGCCGGTCAGGTCCTCCGGCTGTGCCCATGCGGCCGTAAGGCACCGCCTCGCCGACCAGCCGCTTCTTCTCGCCCTTCGGCCGGTTCTCGTATTTGGCGAACAGCGCATCGACATGGTCCCAATGCTCGCCGTCGACGACGCCCGGCGCGATGCGCGTTGACGTTGATGCGGTGCTTGATCAGGTCGAGCCCGGCCGACTGGGTCAGCGAGATGACCGCGGCCTTGGTGGCGCAGTAGACGGCGACCAGCGGCCTCGCCGCGCCGTCCGGCCTGGCTCGCCATGTTGATGATCTTGCCGCCCTTGCCCCTGCGCGATCATCGACCGGGCCGCGGCCTGCAGCATGAACAGCGTGCCGGCGACGTTGACCGAGAACAGCCTGTCGTAGCTCGCCTTGGTGATCTCGACGATCGGCGCCAGGTCGAACAGGGCGGCGTTGTTGATCAGTATGTCGAGCCCGCCGGTCCTTGCCTCGACCGCCTTCACCGCCGCCTCGATCGAGGCCAGGTCGGTGACGTCGAGCTTCACGGCATAGGCGCTGCCGCCGATCTCGCGCGGCCGTCTTCTCGGCGGCCTCGAGGTTGATGTCGCCGATCGCGACCGTCGCGCCTTCGCGCGACATAGGCTTCGGCGAAGGCGCTGCCGATGCCGCGCGCGGAGCCGGTGATCAGCGCCGATTTGCCTTTCAGCCGCATGCGTCAGATCGCCTTTCCGTCGGCGCCGAAGCGATGCATCTTGGCCTTGTCCGGGCGTCAGGTAGATGGTGTCGCCGTGACGGACGGCGATTTCGCCGTCGGCGCGCACGGTCAGCGGGCCGACGCCGTCGGCCTGGACATGCAGGAAGGTGTCGGAGCCGAGATGCTCGGCAACGCCGACCGTCGCCTTCCAGTCGCCCGCCGTGGTCGAGATGTTCATGTGCTCGGGGCGGATGCCGATGGTCTTGGCGCCGTATTTGGCGGCCGGCGCGCCCTCGATCAGGTTCATCTTCGGCGAGCCGATGAAGCCGGCGACGAAGAGGTTCTTCGGCGACTTGTAGAGCTCCATCGGCGAGCCGACCTGCTCGATGTTGCCGGCGTTGAGCACGACGATCTTGTCGGCCATGGTCATGGCCTCGACCTGGTCGTGGGTGACGTAGATCATCGTCGTCTTGAGCTGGTGGTGCAGTTCGCTGATCTCCAGCCGCATGGTGCCGCGCAGCGCGGCGTCGAGGTTGGACAGCGGCTCGTCGAACAGGAAGGCCGAGGGCTGGCGCACGATGGCGCGGCCGATGGCGACGCGCTGGCGCTGGCCGCCGGAGAGCTGGCCGGGCCGGCGCTCGAGATAGTTGGTGAGGTTCAGCACGCGGGCCGCGTCCTTCACCTTCTTGTCGATCGTCGCCTGGTCCTCGCCCGCCATCTTCAGCGGGAAGGCGATGTTCTTGGCCACCGTCATATGCGGGTAGAGCGCATAGGACTGGAACACCATGGCGAGCTTGCGCTTGGCCGGCGCCTCGCCGGTGACGTCGCGGCCGTCGATGTTGATGGTGCCGCCGCTGGTGTCCTCGAGCCCGGCGATCAGCCGCAGCAGCGTGGACTTGCCGCAGCCCGACGGGCCGACGAAGACGACGAACTCGCCGTCCTCGATGACCAGGTCGATGCCCGGAATGATGACCGTCGCTCCGAAGGACTTGGAGACGTTCTTGAGCGTGATGTTTCCCATGGTTTCCTCCCCAGGGGTTGTTTCTCGTCGCTTCGGCTTCGTTACTTCACGGCGCCGAAGGTCAGGCCGCGCACCAGCTGCTTCTGGCTGAACCAGCCCATGATCAGGATCGGCGCGATCGCCAGCGTCGAGGCCGCCGACAGCTTGGCCCAGAACAGGCCTTGCGGGCTGGAGAACGAGCTGATGAAGGCGGTCAGCGGCGCCGCGTCGGTGGTGGTCAGCCGGATCGTCCAGAACGCTTCGTTCCAGGCCAGGATGATGTTGAGCAGCATGGTCGAGGCGATGCCCGGCACCGCCATCGGCGTCAGCACGTAGACGATCTCGCCCCACAGCGAGGCGCCGTCCATGCGCGCGGCTTCCAGGATCTCGCCGGGGATTTCGCGGAAGTAGGTGTAGAGCATCCAGACCACGATCGGCAGGTTGATCAGCATCAGCATGACCGTCAGGCCGATGCGGCTGTCGAGCAGGCCGAGGTCGCGGAAGATCAGGTAGATCGGGAACAGCACGGCGACCGCCGGCATCATCTTGGTGGAGAGCATCCACATCAGGATGTCCTTGGTCCGCTTGGTCGGCGAGAACGCCATCGACCAGGCCGCCGGGACCGCGACGAGCAGGGCCAGGAGGGTCGAGCCGACCGAGAGGATCACCGAGTTGAAGAAGGGCTTGAAGTAGCCGCTCTGCGCCTGGACCTCGGTATAGCTCTCGAACGTCCCCGACGGGATCAGGGTGAAGCCCTGGATCGCCTCCTGCTCCGACTTGAACGAGGTGATGATCGTGTAGAGGATCGGGAAGAAGATCAGCAGCGCGACGATCCAGGCGGCGACGGTCGCAATCGATCTTGTGCTGGGTGGTGACTGCGCGTGCCATCGTATCCTCCCTTACTTGTCCAGGTTCTTGCCGACGGCGCGCATGACGAAGAAGGCGACGATGTTGGCGAGGATGACGGCGATGACACCGCCGGCGGATGCCTGGCCGATTTTGAACTCCAGCAATGCCTTCTGGTAGACGAGGAACGGCAGGTTGGTGGAGGCGTAGCCCGGGCCGCCATTGGTGGTGACCAGGATCTCGGCATAGACCGACAGCAGGAAGATCGTCTGGATCAGGATGACGACGGTGATGGCGCGCGACATGTGCGGCAGCGTCAGATAGATGAAGCGGCTGACGAAGCCGGCGCCGTCCATCTCGGCGGCTTCCTTCTGCTCGCCGTCGAGCGACTGCAGCGCGGTCAGCAGGATCAGCGTCGCGAACGGCAGCCACTGCCAGGCGACGATGATGATGATCGACAACAGCGGATGCTGCCCGAACCAGTCGATCGGCTGCAGCGCCGAAGAAGCGCGCAATGTCGGCAAAGACGCCATATTGCGGATGCATGATCATGTTCTTCCAGACCAGCGCCGCCACCGGCGGCATGACGAAGAACGGCGAGATGACGAGGATGCGCACGATGCCCTGTCCCCACATCGGCTGGTCGAGCAGCAGCGCCAGCAGGATGCCGCCGATCACGGTGATCAGCAGCACGCTGCCGACGAGGACAAGCGTGTTGAGGATCGACTGCAGGAAGGCCGGGTTGGAATAGAACAGCGCGTAGTTGGAGAAGCCGACGAAGCCGTCGCGGATCGGATTGAGCGGATTGTACTGCTGGAAGGAGAACCACAGCGTCATGGCCAGCGGCACGATCATCCAGACCAACAGCAGCACCACGGATGGCGCCATCATGAAGCGGGCAAGCGAACGGGTCTGCTGAGTAGCCATGACGGTCACCCTTCAAGGTCGCGTCAGACCAGAATTTTCAAGTGTGTGAAAGGTGGCCGCCCGAACTGGGATTTCGGGCGGCCCGTTGCCGGCCAGGATGGGCGACCGGCATTCGGCACCGGGAGGAGCCTTACTTGATATAACCGCCTTCGGTCATCGCCGCGGTGGCGGCGTCCTGGGCCTGCTTCGAGCGCATCGTCGACGCTCGACTGGCCGGCGAGAGCCGCCGAGAAGAGCTGGCCGACGGTGGTGCCGAGACCCTGGAACTCAGGGATGGCGACGAACTGGACGCCGACATAGGGCACCGGCTTGACGGTCGGATGCGTCGGGTCGGCGGCGTTGATGGAGTCCAGCGTCATCTTGGCGAACGGAGCCGCCTTCTGGTACTCGGCATTGGCGTAGAGCGAGGTGCGCGTGCCCGGAGGAACGTTGGCCCAGCCTTCCTTGGAGGCGACGAGCTCGGCATAGTGCTTGCTGGTCGCCCAGGAGACGAACTTCTGGGCCGCGTCAGCCTTCTGCGTGCCGGCGGGAATGGCCAGCGACCAGGCCCACAGCCAGTTGCCGCGCTTGCCGAGACCGTTGTCGGGCGCCAGCGCATAGCCGACCTTGTCGGCGACCGTCGAGCTCTTCGGGTCGGAGACGAAGGATGCGGCGACGGTGGCGTCGATCCACATGCCGCACTTGCCCTGCTGGAACAGCGCCAGGTTTTCGTTGAAGCCGTTGGACGAGGCGCCCTCCGGACCGTCGGCCTTCATCAGGTCGACATAGAACTGCAGCGTGTTCTTCCATTCCGGCTGGTCGAACTGCGGCTTCCAGTTCTCGTCGAACCAGCGGGCGCCGAAGGAGTTCGACATGGCGGTCAGGAAGGCCATGTTCTCGCCCCAGCCGGCCTTGCCGCGCAGGCAGACGCCGTTCACGCCATTGGCGCGGTCGGTCATCTTGTCGGCGGCCTGCTTGATGAAGTCCCAGGTCGGGGCGTCGGGCATGGTCAGCCCGGCCTTCTCCATCAGGTCCTTGCGGTACATGACGAAGGAGCTTTCGCCGTAGAAGGGCGCGGCATAGAGCTTGCCGTCGACCGAAAGGCCGCCGGCGATGGCCGGCAGGATGTCCTTGGCGTCGTAGTCGTCGCCGAGCTTGTCGAGCGGCAGCAGCCAGCTCTGCTTGGCCCAGATCGGAACTTCATAGGTGCCGATGGTCATCACGTCATACTGGCCGCCCTTGGTGGCGATGTCGGTGGTGACGCGCTCGCGCAGCACGTTCTCTTCGAGCGTGACCCAGTTGAGCGTGATGTCGGGGTTCGCCTTGGTGAAGTCGTCCGTCAGCTTCTGCATGCGGACCATGTCGCCATTGTTGACGGTGGCGATGGTGATGGATTCGGCATGCGCGGCGAACGCGAGAGCGCTGGCCGACAACAGGCCCAGAGTGAGCGTGCGAAGTTTCATCAAATTCCTCCCATGAACCAAGATGAGCATTTGCCTTGGCTGTGAGCAATTACTCACTTGGCATTAATTATGTCAAGCCGGATTCGATGCTGCAGCGCAGCACGCCGATGCCGCGCGGCATCGGGCGCCGGGGCGCTTGAGGACGTAGGACGATGGATGTCGCGGCCGCGAAGCGGCGGATACCGGCGACGAGCCGCAGAGAAAACCGGCTGCCTACTGGCAGGCGATCTCGGCCAGAATCCAGTCGCGGAAGGCGCGGATCTTCGGCACGTTGCGGCGCGCCTCGGGATAGACCAGCCAGTAGGCGTGGCCGTCGTCGCCGACCAGGTCGAAGGGCTGGATCAGGCGGCCATCGGCAAGCTCGGTCTTGAACAGCGCCCTGGTCAGGATCGCCACGCCATGGCCGGCGATCGCCGCATTGGCCTCATAGGCCTGCGCGCCCATGCTGGTGCCGGGACGTGCTGGCAAGTTCGTCCGCCGGCACGCCGGCAGCGGCGAACCATTCCCTCCACCAGATGTCGCTGGGATCGAGGATGGGCAGCCGAACAGGTCGGCCGGCTCCTTGACGCCACCGATGCTCGCCGCGAGCTTCGGGCTGAGCATCGGTGTGAAATCGGCATTGAGACAGCTTGTGCGCTTCCACCCCCGGCCATTTGCCGCCGCCCGAGCGGATGGCGATGTCGATGTCCTCGCGGGCGAAATCGACGAGCCGGTTCGACGTGTCGAGCCGAACCGCCAGCGACGGATGCGCGAGCTGGAACGAGCCGAGATGCTGCGCCAGCCAGTTCGAGGCAAAGGTCAGCAGCGTCGAGACGCAAAGCACGCCATCGGCGCCGCCGCGCGCGGCGGCATAGGCGCCGCTCAACAGGGCGAACGCCTCGCTGACCGCGGGCGCCAGGCGCTGCCCGGCCTCGGTCAGCACGATCTGCCGCGGCCGGCGCAGGAACAGCGGCGCGCCGACGCGCTCCTCCAGCAGCTTGATCTGATAGCTCGCGGCGGCCTGGGTCATGCCGAGCTCCTCGGCGGCCTTGGTGAAGGAAAGATGCCGCGCGACGGCTTCGAACACCCTGATCGCCTGCGAGCGGCGGGAGCTGGGAGAGCTGTCGTGGCTTGAGTTCGGGCATAAGGCCTCCTTATGGGTCATGATCGACGTTTGATTGGAAGCGGGGGCCGATCAGACCGATATCTGGTGTCGACGATCACTCTCAGTTCAAGACATAGCGGAGGCTGACGATCATGACCACGGTACAGGAAAAGCTGCTATTCACGCCCAGCGCAGAGCTGGTTTTCGTGGCTGGCGCACGGATTTGCGCTGGCGACGCGGCAAAGCGGCGGGCCTATGTCGACATCAGGGAATTGTCGCCGCATCTGCAGCGCGACATGGGTTTCCTCGATGGCAACGACCCTCACGGGCGGCATAAATAGGCCTTGCCTGATTTTATCGGAACAGCTCAGCGGCGGCCGAGCAGCGCCGCGGCGGTCCGCTCGTCGGTGATGAGGCCGTTGACCAGCCGCCGGTTCACCGCGGCCAGGATGCCCGGCAGCTTGCGCTCGCCCATGGCCAGCGCAATGACCAGCGACTTTTCGCGCGACGGCAGCGGCGGCCGACGACACGCGGTCGTTGGTGATGCCCTCGATCATGCGGCCTTCGCGGTCGAACACCCAGCCGACGATCTCGGCGACGCCGCCGGCCTTCTGCAGCGCCTTCAGTTCAGCTCTCCGAGATGAAGCCGTCCTCGTAGAGCGGCGCCTTCGGGCCGAGATCGCCGATGCCGACGAAGGTGACGTCGGCCTCCGCCGCAAGCGCCAGCGTCGGCTGGATCATCGGCTGGGCGAGCAGCATCTCGCGCTCCTCCGGCGAGGAGGCGATGACCGGCAGCGGCATCGGGAAGGAGCGCGCCTTGACCCTGTCGGCCATGGTGAAGATGACGTTGTAGAAGGCGGCCGAGCCGTCGGGCGAGATGTTGCCGGTCAGCGACACCACCTTGTGCTGCGGGCATTCCATCGGCGGCAACTGCTCGATCGCCGCCTTCAGCGTGCGCCCGGTGCCGATCGCCATGACGATCGGCGTCGGCGAGCGCAGCCGCCGTTCGATCTCGGCGGCGGCCGCCTCGGCAATGCCGATCGTGGTCGAGGACGAGGTCGGGTCGCTCGGCACGACTTCGACCAGATCGAGCGCGAAGCGCGATTTCAGCCGCGCCGCGAGGTCGAGGCAATTGGCGATCGGGTGGTCGACGCGCACCTTGATCAGCCCTTCCGACACCGCCAGCGACACCAGCCGCTGCGCCGTCTGCCGCGAGATGCCGAGCTTGGCGGCGATCTGGTCCTGCGTGTTGCCGGCAACATAATAAAGCCAGCCGGCGCGCGCCGCGTCGTCCAGCCTGTTGCTGCCGCCATCCTGCCGCGAATTCACGTCCTGCCTCCCAAGCCCCGCTCAGTATGCGAGCGGGCGCTTTAGTCTTGCAGGGAATGGCGCCATGCGCAATTGTCTATCGCAAAGGGCAATTGCTTACGCCGTTTGATGCATCTGACCGGGCCAGGCAGTGTAGCCAGACCTCTGCGAAGACGCTGCGGCCTCATGAATACCGGGGATCGCGGGTTCGACGGTTTATCTCCGCGACACAAACGCTTTATGGGGATCACAAAAGGAGCCTTGCATGACGCCGAAAGCGGTTTTCTGGGATATGGACGGCACGCTGGTCGACAGCGAGCCGCTGCACGAGGCCGCCCTGGTGGCGGCGCTGCGCAGCGTCGGCATCGCGCCGCCGGCCGATCTGCATGAGCGGGTGCTGGGCGTCGCCGCCTGGCCGGTCTACGAGATGCTGCGCGACGAGTTCGGCCTCGACCTGCCCTTCGACGACTGGATCATGCGCAAATACGACCACTATCTGCCGATGGCCGAAACGCTGAAGCCGCGCCCCGGCGCGATCGAAATCTTCAACGAATTGCGCGACACGCGGCGTGCAGCAGGCGGTGGTGTCGAATTCCGACCGGCTGATCGTCGACGCCAATCTGCGCGCGGTCGGCCTCGTCTATCCCGGCATGAAGACGATCAGCCGCAACGATGTGCGCGAGGGCAAGCCGCATCCCGAGCCGTTCCTGCGCGCCGCCTGGCTGGCCGGCGTCGATCCCGCCGACGCGGTGGCGGTCGACGACAGCTGCACCGGCGCCATGGCCGGGCTGGCGGCGGGAATGCGGACGATCTTCTGGCCGGAGGCGCCGATGGAAGGGCCGCCCGGCGCTGTCGTCATCAACAGCGCCGAAGATCTGCGCCGGGAACTCGGGCTTTGAAAATAGTCCTCAGTTCCGGTAGACCGGCTCCTGCTCGTCGAGGATCGCCTTCAGTTCGCTGAGATGGCGTTCGGCCTGGCCGGGATAGTCGTCCATTTCGCTTGCCGTCTTCTCGGCAATCGCGTCGGACAGCGTGCGCAGCGGCCGGCCGGTCCACAGCGCCTTGATGTAGGTCTCGGCGGCGCGCTCGAAATAGAACATGCGGTTGAAGGCATCGGCGACAGTGTCGCCGATGACCAGCACGCCGTGATTGCCCATCACCATGACCTTGACCTTGGGATCGGTCGAGAAGCTGCGAGCAGCGCTCGCCCTCCTCCTCGAAGGCCAGCCCGCCATAATGGGCGTCGACGACATGGCGGTTGAAGAACATCGCCGAGTTCTGGTCGATCGGCGGCAGGGTCGAGTTGGCGAGCGAGGCGAGCACGGTGGCGTGGATCGAATGCACATGCATGACGCAGCGCGCATGCGGCACGTTGCGATGGATGGCGCCATGCAGGCCCCAGGCGGTCGGGTCGGGCGCATTGGGGCCGGAGAGCGTCTCGGGATCGTTGGCGTCGATCAGCAGAAGGTCGCTCGCCTTGATGCGCGAGAAATGCACCTGGTTGGGGTTCATCAGGAACTTGCGTGCCGTCCTCGTTGACGGCCAGCGAGAAATGATTGGCCACCGCCTCATGCATGTTGAGCCGCGCCGTCCAGCGGAAGGCGCAGGCGAGATCGACGCGCTCCTCGTAGAAGGGCAGATTGGTCAGCGTTTCTTTCTGCAGGCGGGCAATGCTCATCGAGAATCCTCCGTGAAAGAGGCGAGGATGCCGCGCGCCTGACAGGCGCGCAACCGGTTTCGTTTGGTGCAGGCCCGGTCTGATGCAGGCTGTCTGCCCTACGCGGCCGTGCTTGTGGCGGCACCAACGCCGAGCCCGCCATGCTCGACGATGAAGTCGATGACCTCCTGCAGGCCCTTGCCGCGCGACAGGTCGGTGAAGCCGAAGGGCCGCTTGCCGCGCATGCGGGCGGCGTCGCTCTCCATGACATCGAGGTTGACGTTCACATAGGGCGCGAGATCGCTCTTGTTGATGACCAGGAAATCGGAGCGGGTGATCGCCGGGCCGCCCTTGCGCGGGATCTCCTCGCCCTGGCAGACCGAGATGACATAGAGCGTCAGGTCGGCAAGGTCGGGCGAGAAGGTGGCGGCGAGATTGTCGCCGCCGGATTCGATGAAGACGATGTCGAGATCCGGGAATTTTTTGTTCAGCTCGGCGATCGCCTGCAGGTTGATCGAGGCATCCTCGCGGATGGCGGTGTGCGGGCAGCCGCCGGTCTCGACGCCGACGATGCGGTCCTCGGGCAGCGCCTGCAGCCGGGCCAGCATCATGGCGTCTTCCTTGGTGTAGATGTCGTTGGTGACGACGGCGATGGAGAAATCGTCGCGCAGCGCCTTGCAGAGCTTTTCGGTCAGCGTCGTCTTGCCGGAGCCGACGGGACCGCCGATGCCGATGCGAAGGGGGCCGTTGGCCTGGGTCATGCCGAAAACTCCGTGATGGCAAGGATGGCGAAGCCGAGCCCGATCAGCAGGCACAGCGGCGAATAATAGCGGACATCGAGCCGCGCGAAAGGCTGTTCCGGCGCCAGCCGGCGCCACCAGGGCGTGAAGCCGGCAATGCCGCGGCCGAGGAACACCAGCCCGATGAGCAGCGACGTGGCGGCGAGGCCTTCCCTGGGAAAGGGCGAGGCAAAGACGCCGACGAGCGCCAGCGGCCACAGCGTTGCCAGGCCAAGGCACGCGGCAACGGCGAAACTGGCAAACGGCGACGGCATCTCATCGACGCCGCGAAAGCCGACGACGGCGTGGGCGCAGGAGGCCGCGTCCCTGCCCGGCCAGATGCCGCCAATGCCCCAATAGACATGCAGCGCGGTGATCAGCAGCAGGACGAGCGAGAGCGCGAAGGCGAGGATGATCATGAGCGGAACAGCCTGCGAATACTGGGTTTCGTGCTTCATCGCCATGACGTCGGAGACGAAGGCGCAGCCGCCGAGATCGTCTAGTGTCGAGCCGGCGGCGCGCGCGGCCGTCGCCAGCGCCAGCGGCTCGAAGCCGGCGAGCAGCGCGGTCGCTCCGCTCTGGCCGACGACGCCGAGCCGGATCGCCGCCTGGACGAGGTTGGAGAAGAAGGCCTGCAGGAAGGCGGACAGCGCGTCCTGAAGCGCGATGCCGTTGCCGCCGGCAACGGCGCCGACGGCGACGCAATAGGCGCATTCGGCCGGCAGGCGCTCCAGCACCGGATTGGGCCAGGCCGACGCCGCTTTCAGGAAGGCGGCGCCTTGCAGCATGGTTTCGGTGTGGCGCTCGCGCGAGCCGGCCAGCGCTTCGGCGAGATCGGCAATTTCGTCGAGATCGCCGCCGTCGCGGGCGCGGCGCCAGCCTCGGCGAACAGCACGGCGTCGTTCCAGCCCGAGCCCATCTCGACCAGCGTTTCCAGCCAGCCGGCGAGGCTTTCGCTGTCGGCCACCAGCCCGTCATGCACGGCGCGCTCGAGGCCGTGGCTGTAGGAAAAGCCGCCGACCGGAAAGGCCGGCGACAGCCACGCCATCAGCCGCAGCAAAGCGATGCCGGAAGGCTGGTCAGTCATGATCGTGGTGATGCCCGTCGTGGGAATGGCTGTGCGAATGGGAATGCGCTGTGCGCGTGGGAATGCGCTTCGGCATGGCTGTGCGCATGCGCCTCGGCATGGGCATGACCGTGATCATGGCCGTGCCATGGCCGGAATAGGCGCCGCGCACCGGTTTGAACGGCTCGGAGACGTCGCGTCACCGTGGCGCCGAGCCCTTCCAGCATCGCCTTGATGACATGGTCGCGCAGGATGAGGATGCGGCCGGCCTCGATGCTCGCCGCGAGATGGCGGTTGCCGATATGCCAGGCGAGTTCGGCCAGATGCACGGCATCGCGGGCGCGGATGTCGTAGACCTCTTCCGGCGCTGCGATGATCTCGACATGGCGGCCGTCCTCCAGCACCAGCCGGTCGCCATCGTTCAAGGCACGGGCTCCGGCAGGTCGACCAGCACCTTGCTCGCCGTCGGCAAGCTCGATGGCGCGGCGGCGCAGATGCCGCTCGTCATGGGCGAGAACGGCGCGGCCGGAAGGCGCGGTCGGCTCCGGCGCTGCCGGCGGGCAGCACCGAGACGGCGCGCGGGAATTTGGTGAAGTCGGTGTTGAGGTTGAGCTTCATCGCATGGCTCCGCCATTGGCCTGCGCCGCGCGCGCGGGCAGGCCGCGCCAGCACGCGGTCGAAATAGGCGTTGACGCGCTCGGACTCGATCGGGAATCGGCCGGCGCGGGCCCAGCCGCCCATGTCGCCCAACAGCACGTCGACGGCGGAAAACCGGTCGCCAAGCGCAAACGGCTTGTCGCCAAGCCGGCGGTCCAGCGCCTTGACCTCGGAGGCGAAGTCATAGGCCGCGGCGGGGCCGACATCGACCCGCACTTCCTTCGGCAGCAGGAAGCGGTGGCGCACTTTGTTCCACAGCGGCGCCTCGAACTCCGACTGGGCAAAATGCATCCAGGAATCCATCTCGGCGCGGCCGGCGAGACCGGGATTGGCGCCCATGCCCTTGTCGGCATGCTTGTCGGCGAGATAGACGCAGATCGCCGCCGAATCCGTCACCGTCAGATCGCCGTCGATCAGGATCGGCACCTTGCCCGACGGGTTGAGCGCATAGGCTTCCGGCGAGCGCAATTTGACCTCGACGAATTCATAGGGCTGCCCGAGTTCCTCGAGCATCCAGAGAACGCGGCTGACCCGGGAGCCGCGCGATCCGATGGCCTTGTACATGGTTGAACCTGTCTTTCTCCGGGAACCCTAGACCATCCGCGCCCGCTCAGACGATCGTGTCGAAGAGCCGCAGGATGAACGATACCTGATAGATCAGCGTGCCGGCGACGAAGGCGATGTGGAAGCGGCGGTCGCGCACCAGGATGGCGGCAATGCACAGCGCGACGAAAACCGGCGTGCGGAACAGATATTCATTGCCGTAGCGGGCGAAATGCTCCGGCCCTTTCAGCAGCGTGTCGACGACGTCGAGCAGATAGGTCGTCGCCAGCAGGCCGAAGAACCAGCCGCGGCGCGAATAGAAGAAATCCTCGTAGCTGGTGTAGTCGAGCATCGAATCCGGAAACAGCAGCGCGCACAGCAGGAACAGCGTGATGGCATAGAAGATGAGGAACAGGTACTTGCCGAAGGTCCAGGTCTCGATGGCGTAGAGGCCGAACTCCCACCACCAGAAATGCACCAGCAGCAGCAGCATGGACGCGACCCAGGCCAGATGCACGGGATAGAGCTTGTACTGGCCGGGATGCTGGACGATGCGGGCGAGCCCCGACAAAAGGCGGGTGACGCCGAGCCCGATCACCATGCCCATGACGATGCGGATATGCGGGAAGATGTCGTGGGCGAGAGGCTATTTCGGTGGCCATGCCTGATCACTATGCGGCTTCTGCGTCGACGGCATATTGCGGCGTCGGAATTCGGCCGCAACGGATTTTGCCCGGTCGCCGAATGCCGGCGCTCAGAACAGGAAATACCGCTGCGCCATCGGCAGCACGGTCGCCGGCTCGCAGGTCAGCAGCTCGCCGTCGGCGCGGACCTCGTAGGTCTCCGGGTCGACCTCGATCATGCGGCGTGGCGTCGTTGAGCATCATCGAGTGCCTTGCCGATGCCGCCGCGGGTGTTTTCGACCGCGACGCAGCTGCTTGTCGACGCCGAGCCTGCCGCTGCAGGCCGGCGTCGAGCGCGGCCTTGGAGACGAAGGTGACCGACGAGTTGGTCACGCGCCTTGCCGTAGGCGCCGAACATCGGGCGGTAGTGCATCGGCTGCGGCGTCGGGATCGAGGCGTTGGGGTCGCCCATCGGCGCGGCGGCGATCGAGCCGCCGAGCAGCACCATGTCCGGCTTCACGCCGAAGAAGGCCGGGTTCCACAGCACGAGGTCGGCGCGCTTGCCGACCTCGATCGAGCCGATGTCCTTGCGACAGGCCATGCGCGATCGCCGGGTTGATCGTGTATTTGGCGATGTAGCGCTTGACGCGGAAATTGTCGTTGTCGCCGGTCTCCTCCGGCAGGCGGCCGCGCTGGCGCTTCATCTTGTCGGCGGTCTGCCAGGTGCGGATCGCCACCTCGCCGACGCGGCCCATGGCCTGGCTGTCGGAGGAGATGATCGAGAAGGCGCCGATGTCGTGCAGGATGTCCTCGGCCGCGATGGTCTCCTTGCGGATGCGGCTTTCGGCGAAGGCGACGTCCTCGGGGATCGACGGCGACAGGTGATGGCAGACCATCAGCATGTCGAGATGCTCGGCGAGCGTGTTGACCGTGTAGGGCCGCGTCGGGTTGGTCGAGGACGGGATGACGTTGGGCAGGCCGCAGACCTTGATGATGTCGGGCGCGTGGCCGCCGCCGGCGCCTTCGGTGTGGAAGGCGTGGATGGTGCGGCCCTTGATCGCGCGCGATGGTGTCCTCGACGAAGCCGCATCTCGTTCAGCGTGTCGGTGTGGATCATCACCTGCACGTCGTAGTCGTCGGCGACCGACAGGCAGCAGTCGATGGCCGCCGGCGTCGTGCCCCAGTCCTCGTGCAGCTTCAGCGAGCAGGCGCCGGCCAGGACCATCTCCTCCAGCGCGGCCGGCAGCGAGGCGTTGCCCTTGCCGGACAGGCCGATGTTCATCGGGAAGGCGTCGAAGGCCTGGATCATGCGCGCCGATGTGCCAGGGCCCCGGCGTGCAGGTGGTGGCGAGCGTGCCGTGCGCCGGGCCGGTGCCGCCGCCGAGCATGGTGGTGACGCCGCGACATCAGCGCTTCCTCGATCTGCTGCGGGCAGATGAAGTGGATATGCGCGTCGAAGCCGCCGGCGGTGAGGATCTTGCCCTCGCCGGCGATGATCTCGGTGCCGGGGCCGATGATGATGGTGACGCCGGGCTGGGTGTCCGGATTGCCGGCCTTGCCGATGGCGGCGATGCGGCCGTCCTTCAGGCCGACATCGGCCTTGTAGATGCCGGTCGTGGTCGACGATCAGCGCATTGGTGATGACGGTGTCGACCGCGCCCTCGGCGCGCGTCACCTGGCTCTGGCCCATGCCGTCGCGGATGACCTTGCCGCCGCCGAATTTCACCTCCTCGCCGTAGATGGTGAGATCCTTCTCGACCTCGATGAAGAGTTCGGTGTCGGCGAGCCGCACCTTGTCGCCGATGGTCGGGCCGAACATCTGCGGCATAGGCGGCGCGGGAAATTCTAGCCATCAGCAATTGCTCCCGAAACGGTGTCGGCTGCGAAGCCGATGCCCCACATTGCCGCCATCCAATGGTCACGCAATGACCCGCTCGAGCGACACCTTCTGATCCCATTTGGCGGTTGAGGTGGGCGAGTCACCCCAAAACGACCGTTTGCCAAATCGATGGAAGGAAAATCCATGCGCAAAACGATACGTTCTTGCAGCCGCCGCCACGCTGGCGTTCGCGACTGCGGCCAGCGCCCAGCAGCAGCCCGCGCAGCAACAGCCCAGCTCAGCCGCCGGCAGCACCCGCCGCGCCCGGCGCGCAGCCGGCCGCGCCGACGATCCAGAGCGTCAACATCGTCGACATCACGGAACTGCCCGAGGCCACGCAGACGCAGGTCAACCAGGTGATCGCCCAGCGCGGCGAGGCCGGCCTGCAGAAGCTGCGCAGCTCGATCGACGCGACGCCCAGGTCAAGTCGGCGCTCGAAGCCAAGGGGCTGACCTCGGCGCAGGTGATCGCCGCCAGCATGAGCACCGATGGCGCGCTGACCCTGATCACCAAGAAGGCGAGCTGACGACGCGGCCGCGGCGGGCCGGCACCCGGCCCGCCGCGCCACTATCAGCAGAGGGAACCTTCGCCGGGCGGGATCGTTTCGGTCTTTTTGGCGCTGAACCGCGTCGCCGAAAAGAGTTCCGTCTGGAGCGAGCGATGGCGACCACCCCTTCACCGACGCCAGATGGCTGCAAGCGATGGCCGCGCTGGCGTTTCTCGCTGCGGCCGGCCCCACGCCGAGCTCAACGCGCAGGGCCTCGAAAGCCCGGAGACCGTCGACCGGATCGTCGGCTCGGAGGTCAAGCAGGAAGAGGCGCAGGACAAGCTACCGAAGCCGGAAAGGTCATCGCCGCGATCGAGCGGACGCGCGAAAACATCGGCACCGTGCGCAAGACGTCCAAGCTCGACAAGGTCGATATCGTGTTCCTGACCGACGCGGCGCGCAGCGAAGGCGGCCCGCCGCCGGCGATCGAGACCAAGGTCAAGCAGCATCAGGACGACATCGCGGAACTGCGCAAGGAGATCGAGGCCAACGCGATGCTGTTCAATGCCATCGATTCCAGGCGCGTGCTGCCGCAGGACGTTCTCGCGGTCGAGTTCGACGGTCCGGAGGAAGTCGTCATCTATGCGGCGGCCAAGCCGTCGGGCTGAACGAAAGCGCTGCTCGATTCCATGCATGTCGTTGCCCAAAACCGTTCGCACTTTTGGCGACTGCATCGCATCGATCTCACAGCTTGCCCATGATCTTCTGCTGGAAGCCGTAGACCTCGCGCTTGCCGCCGAGCGGCACCAGCGTGACGTCGCGCTCCTGGCCCGGCTCGAAGCGCACGCCGTGCCGGCGGCGATGTCGAGGCGCATGCCGCGCGCTTTGTCGCGGTCGAAATTCAGCCCCTCATTGGTCTCGAAGAAATGGTAGTGGCTGCCGACCTGGATCGGCCGGTCGCCGCTGTTGGCGACTTTCAGCGTCACGGTCGGCGGGCCCTTGTTGAGCTCGATGTCGCCGCTCGCGGTGATGACTTCGCCCGGGATCATCTGAGGCCTCACAGAACGCCGAAGACGAGGCCGACGCCGACCGCCGCGCAGGCCGGCACCGGCGGCACGGGCAAGGCCGCGGAAGCGCATACCAAGACCGAGGCCAGCCGCGATGCCGGTCGGCATGGAGGAGCGCGGTGGCGACGGCAAAGCCGGCCATATATTCAAGCCCACCGGCGTTTTCAGGCGACTTCGGTGCCATGGGCATGGCCGTGGAACAGCGCGAACAAGCCGATGATGGCGACGCCGGCCGAAACCGGCAGATCGACCGCCAGCGCCACCAGCAGGCCCGAGCGCGACGACGGAGGCGAGGATGCCGGGTTCGACGAAGGGCAGCGGCACATGCAGCATGCCGAGCGCGCCGCCGACCAGCATGACGCCGACAAAGGCCAGCCGGCCAGGCCCAGATCGCCTTGCCGCCCTTGAGCGCCGCCCACAGGCCGACCGCGATCATCACCGTCATATGGTCGAGGCCGGACAGCGGATGCATGAAGCCGGCCGTGAAGGACGAGGTGGTGCCGATGCCGACATGGGCATAGGCGGGCATGGCGGCGGCGAGCAGCAGGATCGCCGCGAGCGTGGTGCGTTTGGTCGAAGCTGAGATCATCGGTCTACCTTCTCAGTTGACAGGGTCGTTACGATCACGCGGCCTTGCGGGGACCGCAGCCCTCGGCCTTGAGCACGCGCTTGGTCGAAGCCGGATATTTCTCCAGCTTCGCCGCCGGGCGGATCGGCCGCGCCGAAAAATTGCCGCCGCAGTTCGGGCAGACGCCGCCAAGCACGTTTTCCGCGCAGTCGGCGCAGAAGGTGCATTCGAAGGTGCAGATCAGCGCATCCGCCGCCTCCGGCGGCAGGTCCTTGTCGCAGCATTCGCAGTTGGGGCGCAGCTCGAGCATCGTTTTCCTCCTCACCGTATCGGTTCGTGCACGGTCACCAGCTTGGTGCCGTCGGGAAACGTCGCCTCGACCTGGACGTCGTGGATCATCTCGGCGATGCCTTCCATCACCTGCGCGCGGGTGACGACATGGGCGCCGGCCTCCATCAGTTCGGCGACCGAGCGGCCGTCGCGGGCGCCCTCGACGACGAAATCGGTGATCAGCGCGATCGCTTCCGGATGGTTGAGCTTGACGCCGCGTTCGAGCCGCTTGCGCGCCACGATCGCCGCCATGGCGATGAGCAGCTTGTCCTTTTCCCGCGGCGTCAGGTTCATGCGTTTTCCTGAGAGGTAGCATCAGAGTGGCAGACTCAGAGTGACCATAATTTGGGCAGGCCTGCCCGCCCGTTGAGCAGTTCGACAAGCGGAACCAGCCGCTTGCGCAGCTGGTAGCCGTCCTCGGCAAACAGCCTCGCAAGAAGCTTGCCAGATTCTTTCACGCTCCAGGCGCTGGCGTCGCCCTCGTCGCCGATGATGTCGCGGACCGGGTCGAGCAACGCCTCGGCGTGCGGCGAGACCAGCAGCACCGTCGCCATCGCGACGGCGCCGCCGGCGACGGCCGCACGGCCAAGCGCTGGCGGCAATATCCGGTCCGATGCGGAAATCCTCGGCATGGACGAGCGCGCCGTCCTGGCGGACCCGCCAGCGGTCGTGGAAATCGCCATGCGTCGCGCGCTCGCCCATGGCCAGGCGGCCGAAGACGGTGGCCTCGAGCAGCAGCGCCTCGGCGCCTGCGGCAAGCTCGACGTCGAGCGTTCGGGCAAAGGCCGCGCGGTCGAAGACGATGGTTTCCTGCGGCAGCCAGGCGATGCGGCCGCCTGCGCCGACGGTCAGCCTCACCCGCACCTCGGCGCGGTCGCGATGCCGCGCGATAGATCTTTTCGCAGGCCTGGGTGGTGATCGAGGCCGAGGCACCGGCGCCGACATCGACCTCCCAGCCGAGACGGTCGCCGCCGGTCAGGCCGCCGGCGGTGTTGATCAGCACGGCTTCGAGCGGATCGGCCGCGACGGCCGGCATGCGGATCTTGGCCGCTCCGTCCTGATAGAGGCGCCGAAGGCGCGTGCGGCCGTCGCTGACGCCGCATGCAAAGCCGGGCCGCCCCGCGACGCGCTGGGCCGGCAGGCGCCGAGGTCGAGCCATAGTTGCAATCGTGTCCATACGCCCCAACGTTAAGCACTCCGGCTGGCTTTGTCGATATGTAGCTTGTTGATATAGCTTGTTGCTTGACAGCGTTTCGGTTTCTATAGAGGGAGCCACCTTGGAACGGTCATGCAGCGCCTGGCGGGGTATTAAGGCGACGGCGACGGTTTGCAGTCCAGGGACAAAAGCGGCGCTGATCAATCGGCGTCGGGAAACGACAAAGTTGGGGAAGGAACCGAATGGCTGACCAGCTGGCAACGGACATCATCGCCAAGATCAAGGCTCATGCCGAGCCTGGCGGCGAAGAGATCACCACCAATACCGAATTGACGTCGCTTGGCATCCATTCCCTGGAACTGACCGAGATCATCTTCGATCTCGAGGAAGCAGTACGGCATCGAGATCGAGATGAACACGGTCGATGCCTGGAGCAATCTGAAGAATGTCGGCGACATGGTCGAGGCTGTTCGCGCGCTGATCGCGAAAAAAGCCTGACCGGATGCGGCAAGCGCGTCGTCATTACCGGCATCGGCGGGCTCTGCGGGCTCGGCACCGATGCGCCGGCAATCTGGAACGAGATGCGCGCCGGCCGCTCGGCGATCGGCCCGATCGACAATCCGCTGCTGCATGATTTGAAGGTCAAGATCGGCTGCGAGATCAAGGCGCTGCCCGAGCACGGCATCGACCGCAAGCAGATTGGTGTCGATGGACCGCTTCAGCCTGCTGGCGGTGATTGCCGCGCGCGAGGCGATGCAGCACTGCCGGATTGACCGTCGCATGCAGACAACACCTACCGCATGGGCACCGTCGTCGGCGTCGGCGTCTGCGGCGTTTGAGGCGATCGAGGAAAACTATCGCGCGATCCTGATCGAGGAAAAGAACCGCGCCGGCATCTTCACGGTGCCGAAAGTCATGCCGGGCGCGGCCTCCGGCCAGGTCAGCATGCATCTCGGCCTGCGCGGGCCGGTCTTCGGCGTCACCTCCGCCTGCTCGTCGTCCAACCACGCGATTGCCTCGGCGGTCGACCAGATCCGGCTCGGCCGCGCCGACGTCATGGTCGCCGGCGGCACCGACGCGCCGCTGGTCGTGGGGCGTGCTGAAGGGCTGGGAGGCGCTGCGCGTTCTGTCGCCCGACACATGCCGGCCGTTCTCGGCCGACCGCCAGGGCCTGATCCTCGGCGAAGGCGCCGGCATGGCGGTGCTGGAAACCTACGAGCACGCCATGGCGCGCGGCGCCACCATCCTGGCGGAGATCGCCGGCGCCGGCCTGTCCGCCGACGCCTCCGACATCGTCGCGCCGACCGTCGAAGGGCCGGCAGCGGCGATGCGCGCCTGCCTGGCCGACGCCGGGCTCAACCCGGAGGATATCGACTACCTCAACGCGCATGGCACCGGCACCAAGGCCAACGACCAGATCGAGACGGCGGCGATCAAGCGCGTGTTCGGCGAGCACGCCGACAAGCTCTCGGTGTCGTCGACCAAATCGATGCATGCGCATTGCCTGGGCGCCTCGGGCGCCCTGGAGATGATCGCCTGCGTCATGGCGATCCGCGAAGGCATCGTGCCGCCGACGGCGAATTTCCGCGAGCCGGACCCCGATTGCGATCTCGACGTGACGCCGAACGTCGCCCGCGAGCGCAAGGTGCGCGCCGCGATCAGCAACGGCTTTGCCTTCGGCGGCACCAATGCGGTGCGTGGCCTTCAAGGCGGTCTGAGGCCGTTCTGCACCGATTTGGCCGGAACTTTGCCGGCCATCGATTGATCGGCAGTCGGCGCCTGCTTCTAATTCTTCGCAACTCGCCACTCGCGCCTGTCGCCGCCATCTCCGATCCCGGAGCCTTCCATGACCGACCTGTCCGCCTTTCCGATCACCGACGCGCTGGCCGGCCAAGCATCCCGACCGCCTGCAGCTCTATTCCTTGCCGACGCCGAACGGCGTGAAAATGTCGATCGCGCTGGAGGAACTCGGCCTGCCCTACGAGGCGCATCCGGTCAACATCGGCAAGAACGAGAGCTGGACGCCGGAATTCCTGTCGCTCAACCCGAACGGCAAGATTCCGGCGATCATCGATCCCGAACGGCCCGGGCGGCAAGCCGATCGGCCTGTTCGAATCCGGCGCCATCCTGCTCTATCTCGCCGACAAGACCGGCAAGCTGATCCCTGCCGACCCGATCGCGGCGCTACGAGACGATCCAGTGGGTGTTCTTCCAGATGGCCGGCATCGGGCCGATCTTCGGCCAGGTCGGCTTCTTCAACAAATTCGCCGGCCGCGAGATCGCCGACAAGCGGCCGCTGGAGCGCTACCGCGACGAATCGCAGCGGCTGATCGGCGTGCTGGAGACGCGGCTCAAGGGCCGGACATGGATCATGGACGACGACTACACCATCGCCGACATCTCGATGCTCGGCTGGGTGCGCAATCTGATCGGCTTCTACGAGGCGCGCGAACTGGTCGGCTTCGACGATTTCCCCATCGTCGCGGCATGGCTGGAGCGCGGCCTGGCGCGGCCCGCGGTGCAGAAGGGCCTGACCATCCCGCTCGACGGGGCTGAGCGCGAGCGCTTCCGCAAGGACGCCGGACCGTCGATCTGGAGCTCTACTTTGCCTTGGCTTTGGATCCGCCCCTGCCGATGACGGAGGCCGCAAGCGACGCTGCGCCTCGCGCGGTGGCGACGACCGCTCCGGCCGCAACGCTGGCTGCCGTGCGAACGGCGCCCTTCGAGGTGCTTGCCGCCGGCTTCCTGGCCTTGGCGGCTTTCGGCGCGGCTGCCGGCCACCACTTTCTTCGGCGCAGCCTTGCCGAAGGCAGGCTTGGCGTCCTTCGAGCGCTCGGCGATCGCCGGGCCGGCACCCGCTTTCGCCTGCGTTGCCCTGGGTTGAACTGACTTGCCCTTGGCGGGTTTTCTGTCCTGGTTGCCATCGGATTTTCCCTGATACAGCTAAATGCCGTCTCGGGCATAACGACCGGAAAGTCTTAAGGTTCCCCGACCAGACAATGCTGAAATCCGCCGTGATCGCCGATGACAAGATCGGCGGGCCGCCGGCGCGCCAGCACGCGGTCGATGTTGGGCATGTCGTTGGACGCGATCCAGGCGCGGGCGTCTTCATCGGAGCGGCCATGCCCGTGCCAGCGCACCAGCAAGCGGCGTTCGAGCTCGTCGCGCGGCACGTCGACGAAGATGGTGAAATCGAACAGCGGCGCCAGCTTCGACCATGGCTCCTCGTCGAGCAGGAGATAGTTGCCCTCGACCAGGATGAACTTGGTGCCGGCGCCGACGATTGCCGCGGCGGCGCGCGACAGTTCCATGCTGCGGTCGAACACCGGGATGGCGATGTCGGGCTCGCCCGAGCGGATGCGCTTCAACAGCGTTTCGAAGCCGGCAAAGTCGAAGGTTTCCGGCGCGCCTTTTCTCGGCCGAAGGCCGCGCTGGTTGAGGACGATGTCGTCATAGTGGAAACCGTCCATCGGCACGACTTCCGAGGCATCCTTCCGGCAGCAGGTCATGCAAGGCTGGCCGACAGCGTCGACTTGCCGGCGCCGGGAGGGCCGGCGATGGCGACGATGAAGCGCTGCGCCTTGCCGGCACGCTTGAAGATGGTGGCGGCGAGATGGGCGATTTCGGACATGAGGCATTCCTGGCTGGATGTTCCGCAGGGTGATCGGCGCATCTTGGCGGCAGTCGGCGGAAATTTCAAACGCGGGATTGGCGCCAGCGCCTCAGGCTGGGACGGACCGGCCGATGCGCAGGAAGTCGCTGTCGAAGGCAATCTCCTTCGCCGTGCCGTCGGCGGCGAGGATGCGCATCCGGTCGCGCGCGGTTTCGATGTCGCGCGGCGGCTCGCCGGTCATGGGCACGGCGCCGATGACATGGCGGAACGACACCGAGCGCCCTTCGGCAAGCGCGAAGGCCGTCGCGACGCCTTCACGCTTCAGCCAGTTGTCGCCGAGCGAGGCGGCATGGCCGACGGCGGCGCGGCCGTCCTCGATGCCGAGCACGCCGCGGTGGCGGCCGTTCCAGGGCGCATAGTCGCGCCCGCCATTGCTGAACCACAGCATGGTGACCGGCAGTTCGGCCGGGTTCTTCAGCACCAGCACCAGATCCTGCTCGGCACGCCGTGCAAGCGCTGTCCAGCCCGGTCCGCCGTGATCGGCCTCGACCAAAGTGAGGAAATCCTCGCGCAGCTGATCGTCATGCGATAGTCGCCGAGGTCCGCCGTTCCGCCGTCGGTGGTCGGAAACCGCGCCAGGTCTGCGGAACGTGCGGGATAGGCGAGCATGAAGCGGCCACGCGCCGGATCGGGCTCCAGCGGATCGGTCGGGCGTGGCGGCAAAGCGCTTGGGCGAAAAGGCGAGCCTGCCGCCATCGCGCATCGCCGTCATCGGATGATGGGCGACGGAAATGGCGCCGGCGCCGCCTGAGAAGACATGTTCCTGATAGAGGAAGGGGTGGCCGTCGCGCAGGGTGAGCACCTTGTCGACGGCGGCGCCCATGACCTTGCGGCGCAGCCGGAAGGTGGCGCGCCAGCCATCGGCGATGGCGCCGCTATCGACGACGTCCCACTGGCTGTTGGCCGGCCAGCCATGCAGCGGCGCCTCCTCGACGTCGCTGCGCGAAAACGGCGCGCAGAGGAAATCGCCTGATAGCCGCACCGTGCCCTCGGGCAGGTTTTCGGCGGCAGCGTTTCGCGCGGCGCGCCGACCCAGGGCGCGCGATGCAATGGGTTTAGCTGGCGGCCATCGATGTCGACCGCCATGTCGGCGATGTGGCCGACCGTGAGATCGAGCGAGACCGAAATGCCCGTTGCGCCGATCGTGAGCGTGTCCATGTCCACCTGCCGATTCTGCCCGGCGTGAGCAAAACCCGGTCGGCGCCGGTTGTGCAAGCATGATGGCAGGCATTTTGCATCACTTCACCCTTCGCCTTGCGGGGAGGGTAGGCGCCCTTACTGCCGCTTGTACTCCCTCACCGGCGACTTGGTGCCATCTGTGTAGGTGACCTGCACCGACATCGACTTCACGCTGTCGGCGACCTTGAAATAGGGCTGGTAGTCATAGGGGATGGCGTAAGGGTCCTTCTTGTCGCAAGGCGGCATCTTGATCTCCTTGTCGAGCGCAGCACCATTCAGGCCGTAATGCACCTGTTTGATGGCGCAGCGGAACGACAGCATCTGCGAGAAATAGACCAGGCCGTGATTGCCGCTGGCGTCGAAGGCGATCCACGACGTCCAGAACTGGTCGAGGATCTGCTTCGCGCCTTGCTGGAGGGCGGCGTCGGGATCGAAGCTGATGTCGAACGGGCCGGTCTCGCGGCCGCGGAGATCGAGATATTTTATCCCGATCGTGGTGGCCGCGGTGCTGTCGGGCAGCTCAAAACTCGGATTGGGCATCGGCTTGCCGGTCCGCTGGTCGTTCATCGCCATGAAACCGGTGTCGGTGAACGGGCCGCTGTTGCCCAGGCGCCAGGAAATGGCGGTTGCCGGCTCGGGCAGCGAGATGGTCATCGACCAGCCCTGGTTCGACCGCATCGGCGTCAGCGTCGGGGCGAACGCGCAGGATCGAGCACGTCGCCAAGCGCTGCCAGCCGGCTGCGGCTGCGGTCCAGCCAGTCGGCAAGCTCCCTCTGGTCGACGAAATATTTGAGCAGCCCGCCGTCCTTCTCATAGGCGACGAATTTGGTCAGCGCCTGGGCTTCGCTGCGCTTGTCGGACAGCGACTGGCTGCCGAGGCGATCTTCGGAAAACTCCTGCGCCAAAAGGAAATAGGCCGGGGCGAAATCGGCATGGGCCGCGATGAAGGCGTTGAGCTTGTCGAGGCGCTGGGCATCGTCGAACTGCATGAGATGGACCAGCTTGATCGACAGCGCCTTGCCCTTGTCGGAAAGCGCGCCGAACACTTCGCGCGCGCCTGCCTTGCCGTCCTGCACCCGAAGCAGCGTGGCAAAGCGCGTGTAGGGATCGACGGCGTCGACATCGAAGCCGGCGAAGGCGAGATAGGAGCGCCGTGCATTGAGCATGTCGCCCGACAGCTCGTAGACGCGGGCATTGTGATAGTACTCATCGGGACGCTTGGGGTCGGCGATCGTGCCGCCCTGCGCGGCAAGGGCGGCAAAGCCCTTGGCGATGGTATCGATCGAGGCGGCGATCTGCTCGGTCGTCGCCTGCAGCTTTTCAGCCTGCGCCACCTGCTGCTGCTGGCCGGCGGCCAGCGTGTCGGTGGTCTGCTTGACCGCTTCGACCGTCTTTTGCGTTTCCGCACCTTGCGCGGTCTGCTGCTGCTGGTTGGCGGCAATCTCCTCTGTCTGCTTCGCCACCGTGTCGGTCGACTGCTTGACCGCTTCGACCGTTTTTTGCGTCTGCGTGACCGTCTGCTCGATCTTGGCCACCTTCTCGGCGACGATGCCCATCGACTGCTGCAGCTCGGCCACCGCCGGCACCAGGCTGGCGATCACCCCGTTCTGCGAATTGGTCTGCTGTTGCAGGCCGTAGACGCCGCCGGCGACCGCCGCCGCGCTGGTGGCGAAAATCAGCGCCGGCACGGCCTTGGCCGCCAGCACCAGCTTGAGCACGACGGCAATCGCGATGATGACTGCCGCGACAGCGGCGATCAAAGCGATATAGGCGGCAAACGGCGCCAGCGGATTGAGCACGTCGGAAACGGCGCCACTGACGAACGCGACGCTGCCGGCCCATTTGCCGGTGCGGCCCAGCGACGCCTTGAGAAGCGACGGCGCCTTGGCGCCGAGTTCCATTCCACTCGTCATGTCGTTCCCCCAAGCCAATGCCGCACGCATTGTAGCAGCGCGGCCCCGTGAGCAAAACAGGAGAGGAAGCAGGCGTTTTCGGGGCGGGCTATGGGAGGATGCCGGGTCCGTGGGCGATGATGTCTTTTGGGGAATTGCCGAAGCCGGCGCTGCCGGCTTCTGAAACCTGGGCAAATGCGTCACTACAGGTGTTAACCAAATGGACGCGGCAGGCGCGTTACGTTAGCTTCGCCGCATCTCAGCAACAGCCGCGTTCAGAACAGTCCAGCCCTTGTCCGATCAGCGTCCCTTCCCGCTCATCCAGAAATTGATGGCCGCGTTCGCGCTGCTGGTGCTTGTCGCCGGCTGCACCACGGTGCCGCCGCCCGAGACTGTGCTGGCGGTGCCGGCGGCACCGCAGAAATATGCGGCGATCGTCGTCGATGCCAGGACCGGCAAGCAGCTCTTCGAGGTCAACTCGACGGCGCAGCGCTATCCGGCCTCGCTGACCAAGATGATGACGCTGTATCTGCTGTTCGAGGCGCTCGAGAGCGGCCGCGTCAGCAAGGAAACGCAGATCCCGGTCTCCGACAATGCCGCCAGGCAGCCGCCGACCAAACTGCGCTTCAGGCGCGGCGAGACGATCGATGTCGATTCCGCGATCCGCGCCATCGTCGTCAAATCGGCCAATGACGTGGCGGTGGCGGTCGGCGAATATCTCGGCGGCTCAGAGGAGCAGTTCGCCGCCATGATGACGGCCAAGGCGCGCCAGCTCGGCATGACCAGCACCGTGTTCCGCAACGCGTCGGGCCTGCCCGACGGCGGCCAGATGACGAGCGCGCGCGACATGGCGGTGCTGGGCATGGCGCTGCGCAACCGCTTCCCGCAGCATTTCCACTATTTCTCCGAAAGCGACTTCATGTTCCGCGGACGGCTGGTGCGCGGCCACAACGACATGCTCGGCCGGGTGCGCGGCGTCGACGGCATCAAGACCGGCTATATCAGGGCCTCCGGCTTCAACATCGTGACCTCCTACAGCGCCGACGGCCGCCAGCTGATCGTCGTGGTGATGGGCGCCGACAGCGCCCGCCAGCGCAACGACCATGTCGAGGCGCTGATCCAGCGGAGCCTGTCGCCAACGGTGGCGGATGCGAAGACGCGGCTGATGTTCGTGCAGCAGTGAGGCGTGGTCCGCGTAGCGGACGAAAAGCCAATTTGCCTGGCATTTCGAATGACGAACGCCCTGAGCCTGCGAAGGGCCGGATAGAAGCTTCGCACCTGCAGGCACGTTCGGCACCGCAGGCCGGCAGCGGGCACCTTCTCGCGCGATCGCGAACGCAGCGCCGCTACTACGCGGCTTCTCCCCCCTCGACCTGAAAAGACCGACATGGGATGCGGGAATCCGCCCGAGCGGTGGATATGCTCCGCCGCCTTGGCCTCTCGCCCAGCGTGACAGCAGGAGCCGCAGCATGAGCACAGCCCCCAAGACGCCCGAGAAGATGCCAGACAACGACAGCGGCGGCGAGTATTTCGAGGCGCCGACCATCGGCGATGCCGATCACAGTTTGGACGAGCACCTCGAAACGCCAGACGTGCCGGACTCCGAGACGGCCGCACCCGGCGCATCCCGGGCAAAGCCGAAGAAGAAACCGTCGGCGATATCAGGCAGAAAATTCCGCAAGCGCGACCTCGTGCGCATCGACGATCTGCGCCCGAGCCTCGCCGATCGGATCCGCGCCGATCACCCGGACCTGCCGCTAGGGGCCCGCATCAGCCGCGAGGAGCTCGGCCGCTACCGCATGCGCTACATGGAGGAGCTTCTGCAGCAGGAGCACGGCGAATTCTCCGAGCTGGACCGGCAGGTGGTGGAGAGCATCGCCAGGCAGGACACGATTTCCGAAAACAGCGAAGAGGAGTTCGAGGAGCACAGGTCATTCGCCGACCGCGTCTCCGACAATATGGCCGCGTTCGGCGGCAGCTGGTGGTTCCTGATCTCGTTCGCGAGCGTGCTGCTGGTGTGGATCGGCATCAATCTGATCGAGGGCGCGACAAGCGCCTTCGACCCCTACCCCTTCATCCTCCTGAACCTTCTGCTCTCCTGCATCGCCGCCATCCAGGCGCCGGTGATCATGATGAGCCAGAGGCGGCAGGAAGCAAAAGACCGCCTGCGCTCGTTCAACGACTACCGGGTCAATCTGAAGGCCGAGCTGGAAGTGCGGCACCTGCACGAGAAGCTCGACTACCTCATCTCGCGCCAATGGACGCGGCTGGCCGAGATGCAGCAGATGCAGCTCGATGCCATGCATGAGTTGACGGGTGCGAAGAAGGCGAAGCGGGCGCCGCGCAGCGTGCGCAGGCGGGCGGTGAAGAGCGAGGCGGGGGAGTGAGAGGCACCCGCCGCTTGCTCCGTTGCGGTCGGAACCGGCGGGCTCGCGATCGGTTGCCCGGTGACGGCAATTATGCTATAAATTTGGACATGGTGCTGATTTGCGCCAGCGACCCGCCGCCAAGGCGGGTTTTTCGTTTCAGGCTTGCGCGAGGAGGCCGCGCTCCTCCAATTGCCCGTTGAAGCCCGCCGCCGCTTCCGCTAAGAAGCCGTGGCTGGCCGGTTCACCGGCTGGTTCGTTTTCAAGATCGCCGATCCTGAAGGCACCCGTAGCTCAGCTGGATAGAGCGCTGCCCTCCGAAGGCAGAGGTCACAGGTTCGAATCCTGTCGGGTGCGCCATCTCAAACCCTTATACAGCAAGCGTTTCGAGCGACTGATTCATTCCTTGAAATGCTCCTCAAAGCGACCAGTCACAATCTGGTCAGAAGGAGCAGCGCCGATGCATCTCGCCCGCGCCCGCTGGATGACGACCAGCGGCTACCGATATCTGCGCGCTGGGGGGGCGTGCCGCACCAAACTGTAAAATGCACCGGCGTCATAACCTGCCACGACGCCGGTGACTCAATAGAGGTGTGCGTTATGGCGTTGCACCACCGCGGCCGGTCTTTCCTGCCATCCAGGGCATTGCGGCAGAGACGTCTTCCAGGATCTTTGCCGATCTGGCGAAGCCAGCGAATGCGTCGCGCGCGACGGAAAGTGGAATGTGGCCATCATGGGCTCGCTGACAGGCGCGAAACGCGGTGTCATAAATCGGTCCCCTGCGGTTCTTTGGCCACTCCCCAAGGAACTCGAAGGCATCGGCCAGGCATCCAATCTCTTCGATCAAAAACTGCCCATTCTTTACCAACACGGGCCGATCAAAAGTCCTGTCGTTCATGAGATCCTCCATACAGTCTGAACGAGTGCTTGGGCCTCAAAACAGCGTCTTCGCAGACGGCCGCCGGCAAATATGTGAAGGGCCTTTTTGCGTGTCAAGAATGGCGATCAGGTCGCAAAGCAGTAAATCGATCCAGAGTCTCAATGAGTGCCTTGGCCGGCACAGCATCCAGCTCAACATCTCGACGTCTATCAAACCATCGTCCAGCAAAATGCCGGGAAAAGACAATGCCGGGAAAAGACGGGGCGACCGACGTTGGGGGTGGGGTTTGGGGGGCGCCGGTCACCCGTAGGACAGGGGGCCATAATATCAGGGAATGCTCAGGCCCTAATCCCACTATACCATTCATGTTGCATCGATAATACGGTCTTCTAGATCCCGGTTCTTGCATGGAACATTGGCGTTTCCGAAAAGTTGGATGAGCGCACCGGAAGCCGCTGCTTTTCCGGTGTCGGTGGCAGCCAGCGTCGTCGTTTCCTCACCTGGCGCGGGTTGCTTGCGTCATGGCCGCTGCTAACAGGCGGAACTGCCTCTTATCCCCGGATCGCGGGCGCTTTTCGTGCATCACCAGCCAATTCCGCGGGCCGCGCTCGTTCGGAGAGCCCGGATATGCACCGCTCCAGCACCTCCAACCGAAATTTGTGCCTACGCAATTGTTGGCCAAGTTCGGCGAGTTTCAACATTCCGACAGAGCCAGATGTCTCCGCGATGAGTTCTCGCTCGAGGGCAGCTATGTGTTTTTTCAGTTCGAGGGCCTCGCCGAGCCGCACATCCCTGACCCAAGTTCGAGCGCGCATCGCACCATCTCCAGTCGGAAACCCGCCTGATCATGGCATGCGGCAGTTAAGCCTCGGCAATCCAATTGTCTCGAAATTTAGCAATCGCTAATCTGAAAGATGCGCGCGTCTTCCGCGACAGAGGCGGAAGTGATGAAGCATGTCGAGTTGCACGGCGCGCTCGCTCATGGGGAAGACCGGCGCAGTGGGCGGAGGAAGACCGTCAACAGGTCAAGAAGCTCATTAGCAGTTCGTGAGGCGAGCCCGTGTGAAAAGGCCGGTGCAGCACCCTAGCCAAACCCCGACTGCACCGGCCCTGCGAGACTAGTAACCCAGCTCTGAAACGCATCTTATCGCAGATGAGCAATCTCTCATATGAGACTGAGGGCCCAAGGTCGCTGGGCACAAAGACGGGGTGAGCCCCTCAGGATGCCGGTGTAGGACGGCGGCCAGCCGACAAACGGCGCTAGAGAGCTTTCCCGGCCATGCGGACGCCGAGCGCTTCCAACCCGTTGGCATAAATCCGCGCCAGAACGCCTTCCGCAGCCTCGGCTCGCTGAGGTGCGCAACCGAGAAGATCGCATCCTCCCAACCTCGCCGGCCTGTTGGTGATGCGGTCCCAAACGCCCCAGGTTCCACCGGCTTCGATGTGGCAATAGAATCTGTGTTGAGAATGTTCCATGCAGGTAAACCCCGCATATTGGTTTTGGCTCCGTCTTGTCGGCGCATGTGGTTAATGCGGCAGGCCAGAGCCTTGGTTAAGAGAGACGGGCGCGTCTATGAAACGATCCTCGACGCAGTGGTTCACCACCACCATCCAGGCATGGCGGATTGACCGGCGACATGGGAAAGCACTGGGCTATCCAATCTCCAAGGTCCTGAAAGCTGACTGTCCGCCCCCGACCCCAACTGCGATCATTTGGGAACTGGCGGCGGATGACGGCTGTTTGCCCGCCACACTCGGGCGCGCTATGATCTGCCGCGGGCCGAAACCGTTGGCCCGCGACGGAGTAACTAAACAAGAACGAACAGAAGAGGTTACCCGCTCATCTCGTGAGGCGATGCGCCTCCTCGTTTCCTTTTCTTGGACATGCCCGTTCTCCATCTGGATCTGAAGGAGAAACCAGGAAATGACGGAATTCGAATTGAAGCTGCAGTCGGCCGCCAAGCTTGCCGCGAAAGGCAGGGTTTCGCGTCGTGACTTTGTTCAGCTGGCGCTCGCCGCCGGCCTTACCGCCACGGCCGCCAATGCGATGTTCGTCCAGGCGGTGCGCGCCGAGCCCAAGAAGGGCGGCACCTTGAAGATCGGCATCGGCGATGGCGCCGCCACCGATTCGATGGACCCGGGTATCTATCTCAACCCGTTCACCAGCACCGCGCTACAGGGAACCTTGTCGAACGGCCTGACCGAGATCGATGCCAAGGGCAACGTGGTCCCCGACCTCGCCGAGAGCTTTGAGCCGTCAGACGGCGCCAAGAAGTGGGTGTTCAAACTGAGGAAAGGCGCCACCTTTCACAATGGCAAGACGGTTACCGCCGACGATGTCGTGGTCTCGGTCAGGCATCACACCATCGAGGGCACGAGATCGGTGGCGAAATCGATCTTGGCTTCGGTCAATAACGTCGTCGCCGACGGTGCCGAGACGGTGGTGTTCGAACTCGACGGCGGCAATGCCGACTTCCCCTACATCATATCGGACATCCCGGTAATGCCGGCGAAAGAGGGCGGCGTCGACTGGGAGTCGGGCATCCGCACCGGCCCCTATATGCTCGAGAAATTCGAGCCCGGCGTCATCGCCACCTTCAACAAGAACCCGAACTACTTCAAATCCGACAAGGGCTGGTTCGACCGTGTCGAATGCCTGGCGATCAACGATGTGACGGCGCGCACCAACGCGCTCAACACCGGCGAGGTCCACTACATGGATCGCTGCGATCTGAAGACGCTCGACATTCTGAAGCAGAACCCCGATCTCGTGATCTTGGAGACGACGGGCTACGGCCACTACGTCTATGTCATGAACGTCCAGAAGGCGCCCTTCGACAATCCCGATGTGCGCAATGCGATCAAATACTCGCTCAATCGCGACGAGATCGTGCAGAAGGTGTTTCTCGGCCACGGCGCCATCGGCAACGACAATCCGATCGCACCGACCGTCAAGTTCGCGATCGATCCGCAGCCGAAGCACGTCTACGACCCCGACATGGTCAAGAGCCTCCTCAAGAAGGCGGGGGCCGAGAACACCCAGTTCGACCTGTCGGTCGCGGATGCCGCGTTCACGGGTGCGACCGACTCGGCTCTCCTCTGGCAGGAGCATGCCCGGGCGGCCGGGCTCAACCTGAATGTGATCAGGGAGCCCAATGACGGCTACTGGGACAATGTCTGGCTCAAGAAGCCGTTCTTCGCCTCCTACTGGGCCGGCCGGCCGACGTTGCGACTGGATGTTCACCACCGCCTATGCGGCGGAAGCGGTGTGGAACGAAACGTTCTGGAAAAATCCGCGCTTTAATGAGCTGCTCGTCGCCGCCCGCTCGGAGACCGACGATACCAAGCGTGCCGGCATGTATGCCGAAATGCAGCAATTGCTGCATGACGACGGCGGGCTGGTGAACCTGGTCTTCAACTCCTATGTCGATGCCCACACCAAGGCTCTCGCCCATGGCGAGGTGGCGTCGAACTGGCCGATGGACGGCACGAAGATCGCCGAACGCTGGTGGTTCGCCTAGGCCGTGTACTCATAAATTGGGATGGCGGATGCGTTTGATGTCTCCTTGTCCCCCAACAGCGGCTCCGGAGCGGACATCGCAGCAGGTCCGAGTTGGGCCACAAGCGGAAATCCCTGGCGCGCGTCCAGGGTCCATCAATTGCCTCTGATTTTGGACAGCGCGTCCTTTGCGTAAATGCCAACCAGAGCTTCATTCTGGAGTGCCACGAGCGCAGGTATCGCAGCTCGTGCCGGAGGCCCGATCTTTCCCAGCGCCTCGATGGCCTCCCGGCGGAGATACTCAACCTTGAGCGCCTCAACCAGAGCCGGAACGGCTTGTGCTGCCGCTGGTCCAAACCAGCCCAGTCGCTTCGTTGCGTATAGCTGGGAAAAGGGATTGCCGGTCTCAAGCTCTGCTTCCAGGCTCGCAACGGTGACGTCCAGCGGCAGCGCAGCGATACGGACACCGTCATTCAGGCGCTCCCGGACGCTTGCGTGTTCATAATCCCATTTGAACGAGAGGTGTAAGGTGTCGGGAAGGTTTTCGAGGCCTTTCTGGCCTATGCCGGGCCGGAACTTCTCCAGCATTTGCCTCGCTTCTTCCCGGCGACCGAGCTGCGCCAGCACGGAACTGAGAGGTAGAAAGAGCGCAGTTGCGTCTGGGTTTCGCCTGACGCCTTCTCCGAACACCTCAGCCGCTTGTTTCAGATCGCCCATTGCAAAAAGCGCCAATCCACGAGCGAGAACGTAGTGGCTTGGATAGTTCGGGTTGAGCCGCATGGCGGTCGCGACGAAATTCAGCGCCTCGGCAGGTTCGCCAGAGATCGTCAGCGCCCAAGCCGTTGCGATGTGTGCCTCAGGGTCGTTGGGATCCAATGCAATCGCTCGACCGGCATTCCTGCGTGCGTCTTCGGTCCAGACCTTGATATGCGTCTCGCAATGCCTCGACCGTATAAGACAGTGACGTTGGATATTTCTTGGCCAGCTCTACGTAATCGTGAGCTCCCCACCAGAAATATGGTTCGTCCCTACCGAGTTCTTTACCCCAGAGTAATTCAACGACGCGGAAGTAGGCCAGCGCCAGGGCGGCATAAGCGCGCCCATATTCGGGATCAAGTTCGGTTGCTTTTTTCAAGGAAGTGATGGCGGCAGCTGTGTCCTTTGCGTTGTAACGGAGATAAAGGCTCCAACCCTCTTCGAAAGCTTCCTTGGCTGCAATGTTGTCCGGCTTGGCGCGGGCAATTTCCGTTTTTTCGGTGGTGGTGAGATTGACCTTCAACGCTTCGACGATCTTTGCGACAAAAACGTCCTGGACCGCAAAAATATCGGCGACGTTTCCATCGAACCTGTCCGCCCACACATGCCCGCCGGTGAGGGCATCGATGAGCTGGGCGTTGACTCGCACCTGCTCGCCGGCGCGCCGTACGCTCCCCTCGAGAACGTAACGCACGCCAAGTTCTTCGGCGACCTGGCTGATTTTTACCGGCTTGCCGCGGTAAACGAATGTCGAGTTTCGCGCGATCACGAAGAGGCCGGAAACCTTGGAAAGGTCGGTGATCAAGTCATCGGTCATGCCGTCGGTGAAAGCTTCTTGCCCCGCTTCGTCGGACATGTTGGTGAACGGCAACACGGCGATTGATGGCTTGTCGGGCAGCGGCAACGCCATCTTCGCTTGCGAGGCCACGTCACCGGGTTGAACGAGATCGTCACCAAAGCGCTGCCAAAGCGCCAGCCCCGCGACGATCAGAATCAATGCCGTGGCCGCGACTGCGATCCGCCGCCGCGTTCCGTCAGGTTTGCGACTTCCTGAGATAACCGGGGTGCGCGGGCCCACTCGGTAGAGGCGAACGGGCTTCTCGATGTTCTTGACACGCTGTTCGCCCAAAAACTCGAACCCATAATCCAGCTTCCTCTCGACCTGATCAAATGCCGTTCCCGAAATCAGCACGCCTCCCGGTCGGCGCCAATCCTTCCAGTCTCGCCGCGACATTCACCCCATCGCCATAGATGTCCGGCCCTTCGATGATGATATCGCCAAGGTTGATGCCAATGCGGAATTCGAGCTGTTTTTCCTTCGGCAGTTCGGCATTGCACTCCGCCATCGTCCGCTGGATTTCGACGGCGCAGCCGACTGCATCAACAACGCTCGGGAACTCTACCAGCGTGCCATCGCCCATGAGCTTGACGATTCGCCCATTGTGAGCTGCGATTTTCGGATCGATCAGGTTCTCGCGCGTGCTCTTCAGGCGTGCCAAAGTATCCGCTTCGTCCGCTTCCATAAGGCGGCTGTAGCCAACGACGTCGGCGGCAAGAATCGCTGCAAGCTTGCGCTGCATGCCAGCTCCAGACGTGGGGCACGCTCGCTGTCATGTTAGGCGAGTTTTGCTCCTGAGCCTAGGGCTGCTCAGCTTCGGGTCAGATCGAGACTTCACGCCTTCCTACAAACGTTCGCTATCGCCATCCCAAATCCCGAGCTGCCGCTCCGCGCCGCCGCTTCCGCTAAGAAGCCGGGGGGGGCCGGTTCGCCGGCTGGTTCATTTTCTAGATCGCCGATCCTGAAGGCACCCGTAGCTCAGCTGGATAGAGCGCTGCCCTCCGAAGGCAGAGGTCACAGGTTCGAAGCCTGTCGGGTGCGCCAATCTACGCTACGGCGCGATATGGTGCGGCGGCCAGAATTGACCCCGCTTCCAAACATTCCGGAGCAGCTTGCGCGAACCACGTTACGAAATGTTGATGACGAGCCCCTCACCGGAAGCCGCCACCTTCTTCACGAATTGCTGCACTTCGGCGTAACAGCCAGTCAGCCAGGCGAGGGGTGATTCGTCTGGAGCGGAAGGCCGGGTCCAGATCACACCGGGGTAGATATCGAGCTCCGTCATCCGCGCAGGATCGTAACGGCGGGCGAGTTCGGCAGGTGTGAGCGTATCGAGATACACCGCGAAGCGGCGAACCTGATCGGGTCGTAGCGCCCGTGCGTGGCCCTCGTCGTCGAGATCCTGGCCACCCCGCACGAAGTAGCAGGCGGGCTCGTCGCCTTCGTCGGCAGTGCCGGTGAAGAGAAAGTGCAGGCCATGCCAGCCCCGGTCGATGTCGATACTCCGATCCGGATCGGGCGGGTGGATCGCCGCGCCGCCGTTGGAGTCGGGAACCACTTCTTCGATCGTGATTGGCGTCAGACGCAAGAGCCAGCCGAGCACCCCTCTCGGCCAGACCTTTCTCACCTGCAGCGAGCCGTCTTCAGGGTAAAGGAAGCCGGCTATCGCATCTGGCTCCGCAAGCAATCGCTTGATCTCAGCCTCTGACGCACGATGCAAGCTACACGTCAGGCCCATCTGCCGCCCCCTTCAACGAAGCGCCATTCTATTGGCGCGAACCACTGCCTACCAGAGAGGACCCCGAGCAGGTTTACGAAGCAATCCGTTGTAGGGGCTTGGCGGATCTCGTATGCGTGCGGTGGTATTGGCGGTCGGGCAGTTGGAACATAATAGCGTTCCAGCGGAAACAGAGTTGTCAGCTGATCAACGCTGGCGCGCCGACACTCTTCAAAGCTTAACTACGAATCTTGGGGTCAGGAGTTCGAATCTCTTCGGCTAGCTTCCGCTGCTCAGCGCTTTTTCGAAATCCTCGAGTTCATCCTCCTCGAAGACGGGACCGTCCACCTTTTCCAGGCCTTCAAGCGCCCGTTCCTCAATGCCCAATTCTTGGTCCCTCTCCAATGCGCGGTTAAAACCCAAGATGGCCTGGTCATTGTTGCCGAGTTCGAGGTTCGCCTCGGCACAAACCAACCATGTCAAACCATATGGAGAGTCCAGCTCTTCAATCGCGTCCGTCGCGACCCCTATGGCATCTTGCCAATGTCCGAGCATGAAATGCGCTTGAGCAAGGTAGGTCAGGCTACGTGCGTCCCGTTCGCCCTTTGGCAGTCTACCAAGCATGTCAATCGCCTGCTGAGGTTGGTCAAGCCGCAGTGCGCATATCGATCGGCCCACCATCGCCGACGCCGGACGCGCCTTGCCAGACAGCGCCTTATCGAAAGCCGTTGCAGCCAATTCGGGGCTGCCGCGGCGCAGGTGCACCCATCCTCGGGAAATTTCGGGTGCCAGGCTTTCCTTTTTGAGTACCTTGTGCTGGTGCCAGTCGACCTCTGCAGAGGCTGCGTCTCCATGGAGTGCGTGTGCAAGCGCTCGCCTGTCGAACAGCACGGCGTCGTCAGGCGTCAGGCGGATCGCGATATTCAGCAGCCGGATGCCTTCCGCAACAAAGTCATCGTGGTGCAGGTAAACCGAGGCACGGCGGAAAATGGCGCTCCTGCTCTTCCACTTGGCCATGTAAAGCGCCATGACAGGCCCCAGGAACAGGGAGGCAGCGATCGCTCCCGTCAATGCGGCCTGCTGAAATCCCCCAAATCCAACCAGATCCTGGCGATTGAGCCAAACAGCGAGACAGATGCTCGTTGGCGCCAGTATCGTGCCGGTCATGTAAAGGCTGTCATGTCCTTCCAGGTCGGCGTGTTCCAGGAGGCCTTCAGTAATGCCGACGAGGAACCCGATGCCGCCCGCGATCCCGTAGGCCCAACCCGCAGAAGAAAGCTGTGCCCCCCACATTGCCACTATGCCGGTAAGTATTCCCCAGAAGATGCACCAGCCGGCAAGGAAGACTATGGAACGCCCCGCCAACCTTATCGTCAGCAATGTGACGGCGAAGCCAACACCAACGACAACAAACAGCCACGCTGCTGGATAGATAAATGACGACCATAGGATGCCACTTGGCAGGAGACCGCCCAGCATCCCAGCAATACACGACACGATTGCGAGCCAAAACGATGCCGCGATCTTGGAGCCGGTGTAGAATTCAAAAGCCGGATCGCCGGCCTTGCGCCGGATCGCATCACGTCTGAGTACGATCGAAAAATCGTCGATCCAGGCATATCGATCTCGGTCAATCCCCATGGCCGATTTTAGCGTATGGGAAGACGCAAGCAAAGAACCACGAGGTGGGCATCCGGGACAGCGAAGTCGCTGCAACGCGCCGCCGCACGGCAGCTGGCAAATCACGTCTGCAGCCGCCAGGCTAAGGAGTCGTCGCGGCAGAGGTAGTCCGGCTACGCTAAAAGGATAAGTTTAAGGTTAGGGGGAATTGGGACAGACTAGAAACCATAACAAAATGAGGTCCGACGCCTTGCCGCGCGCAAGTAATTGTTGACGCAACGAGAACGCGCCTGAACCCAAGAACTACAGTGGCCAGGAGAACTTTCGGCATTTTGCGGGGACTATCGAAGTTTGTAAACTTCCTTGGGTGGGGGGTTGTTGCATGGCGTCTCACACGATTTCCAACCAGGACATGATCGCGCCCCATGTTCCGGTGGCTCCTGGGCGAAGGTACTCTGCTCGTGTGGACGGTGCGGCGTCTGCCAGGGTCTTTGCGATCCCGGGACGCAACGCAGATGTCGCTCTGCTGGGTGCCAAGCCGGCCTTCGCGGAGATGCTGCTCGTCGGGCGGCCCAACATGCCCGATCGGGCCGCCTTCATGGGTCGCATCGACCGAATGTTCGATAGCGGGCGCCTGACAAACCGCGGTCCGATGCTGCTTGAGTTCGAGGAGCGCGTCGCGAGGATTGCCGGCACCCGTCATTGCATTGCCACCTGCAACGCAACGGTCGGCCTTGAGCTGGCCATCAGCGCATTGGGCATGGCGGGAGACGTCATCGTTCCCTCGTACACTTTCGTGGCAACCGTGCACGCCCTATGGCGTCAGGGCCTGCGACCCATATTCTGCGATATCAACCCCAAGACCCACTGCCTCGACCCCGACAGCGTCGAGGCTGCCATTACATCGCGTACCACGGGTATCCTGGCCGTACATATGTGGGGAAACACGTGTGCGACGCACGCGCTGGAGGACATCGCGCAGCGCCACGGCCTGAAACTGCTCTTCGACGCCGCGCACGCCTTCGGCTGCGGCACCAAAAAGCGTGCGGTCGGCGGCTACGGTGACGCGGAGGTCTTCAGCTTCCACGCGACCAAGTGCGTCCATGCCCTTGAAGGCGGCGCGATCGTCACCGACGACAGTGACCTCGCCGGAAGGCTAAGGCTGATGGTGAATTTCGGGTTCTCGGACGAGGACACCGTCAAGCACCTCGGCACCAACGGGAAGATGAGCGAGGCATCGGCCGCCATGGGCCTGACGTCGCTCGAAGCGATGGATGCCATTATCGCGCACAATCGGCGCAACTATGCGGCCTACGCCTCCGGCCTTCAGGCGATCCCCGGGATCAGCCTGATGTCGCGGCGGATGAACCAGCAGCACAACTACCACTACATCGTCACCGAGATCGACGCCGCCACGGCCGGATTGACCCGTGATGAACTCGTCGCTGCGCTGCGCCTCGAGAACGTTGTCGCCCGCCGTTACTTCTATCCAGGCTGCCATCGCATGCAGCCCTACACCGGCCTTTTTCCGCAGGCGGGTCGAACCCTGCCGGTTACCGAGGAGATCGCCAGGCGCGTCATGGTACTGCCCACCGGAATGCAAGTCAGCGAAGCGGAGGTGGAGCGGCTGACATCCAGGATCGCGGCGATCGTGCGGCAGGCGCCCGCGGTTCGTGCGGCGCTGACTCAATGCCACGACCCGCGCTTGCCGCCGTTTCTGCGCCAATAAATTGCGGACCGAAGGAGCCGAGGATGACGACCAACGAGATGAACCTGCGCGGTCGCGAACTCGTCGACGAGGCACTGCTGCCGACCGAAGAGGACGTGGCGCGCTACGAAAGGACTGGCTGGCACATAGCGCCCCGGGTGCTCCCGGACGCGCTGCTCGACTCGGTGCGGCTGGCGATCGAGGCATACCACGCCGGTAAACGCGACCGAACCCTGCCGCGCAAGGCGAAGTTCAGCGACTGGCGGCCCGGTGACGGCGACGGCGTCCGCAACAACGAATTCTGCTCGCTTCAGAACGACGGTGTACGGGAGCTTGTGATGCAGCCCGTGCTGGGAGCGATCGCGGCCCGACTGGCGCGAGCCCCGGCGATCAGGCTTTTCGACGACCAGGCGATCTACAAGCCGCCCGCCGCCGGTGCGGTTGGCGCGACGGCCGTCGGCTGGCACACCGACCACTCCTACTGGTCCACCTGCACTTCAATGAGCATGCTGACCGCCTGGATCCCGCTGCACGACGCAGAAGTGAAGAACGGCACGCTCTACGTCATCGACGGAAGCCATCTATGGCCGGAGTGTGAACATCTGCGTGGTTTCAACGACCCGGACCTCGACAGTATCGAACAGCGGATGGGCCGGGCGATCCCGAAACACCTGATCACACCCATGCAGCTCAAGAAGGGGCAGGTCAGCTTCCACCACATGCGGGCGCTGCACGCGAGCGCTCCGAACCGGGCGACCCACCCGCGCTTCGCCGTGGCGGTCCATATGCAGGACGCGGCGAACACCTACCAGCCGCTCACCTCGGCAAATGGCATGGCAATCGTCCTGCCGCACGACCAGCTCTGTCGGCCCGATCGCGCGGGAAGGCCGGACTATTCCGATCCGGAAATATTTCCCGAGATCTGGCCCGGCAAGGCGCGGAACGTGAAGCATGCCTGATCCGACGGTCCTGCTTTCGCCGAGCGACCCTGCATGGGATGAATGGCTGGGCCGCGCACCACACGATTTTTATCACCGTGCGGCCTATCATGCCTTCGCCGAGAGAATGGGCGAGGGGCGCGCGTGGATGGTCGTTCACGGCACCCCCGAGCGGTTCATGGCGTGGCCGTACGTCGCCTCGTTCGAGGATGGCCGGACCGACGCAAACTCGGTCTACGGCTACACCGGTCCGGTCGGGCTGGGACTGGACGACACCGCGTTTCGGGCGAGGGCATGGTCGGAGATCCGCGCTGCCTGGGCGGATCAAGAGCTCGTCACACTGTTCACGCGGTTTCATCCGCTGCTGCAGAACTGGCGCCACTGCGAGGGCTTCCACGGCGACGAATTGACGCCGGGAGGAGAGGTGCTTCACCTTGGGCGCAGCGTCTCTATCGACCTGACGCATGATCGCGAAACCAGGCGCCGGCTCTACCCGAAGGTGCTGAGGCAGGAGATCAAGGAATCGGAGCGTGCCGGTCTCGTGGTGGAGCGGGACAGCGAATGGTCCACGTATCCGACCTTCGCCGAGCTCTACCGCGCGACGATGCGCAACAACGAGGCCTCGGAGCGCTACATGTTCTCGGACCGCTACTTCGAGGCGCTGCGCGACTCGCTTGGAAGTCTCGGACATCTAGCCGTTGCGAAAGTCGAGGGCGAAGCGGCAGCGATCCTGCTTCTCACCGTGTGCGGCGACATCGCGGAGGCGCACCTTACGGGGGTGAACGCGAAGTTCCGCGCCCTGTCGCCGCTCAAGGGCCTCCTCGACGGCGTCGCCGATATCGCCCGGTCGCTGGGCGCGACACGATTGCACCTGGGGGCAGGTCGCGGGGGCCACGAGGATTCGCTTTTCGCGTTCAAGGCCCGGTTCTCCTCGGTCCGCCACGATTTCAAGGTCGGCCGCTGGATCCTGGACAAGTCCGCCTACCGCGCGCTGCTGTGCGCACATTGCGGGGATGCCGCGCCGGACGTCGGATACTTCCCCGCCTATCGCGCCCCGATCGCAGTCGCCACCGGACACTGATGTTTGCCACCCCGCACATCGCCGCCGATCAAGACCATTTGGACGGCGGACGTCGCTCCATCCTTGGCAATTTCCGGTCGGTCTTTATCGGGCGTCTGTTCTCATCCCTTTCGATGTGGCTCGCGCTCATGCTGCTGGCGAAGCTGTCCGACCCGACGACCGTCGGCATCTATGCGCTCGCGCAGGCATTGTGCATCCCGATCGGCGAGGTGGCCAAGATGGGTCTGCGCGAAATCCACTCGAGCAGCACAAGTGGGCCCTATCTCTTCGGCAACTATCTCGCGCTGCGGCTGGTGGCCGCCGGCGTCGCCCTGGTGCTCATGGTGGCGAGCGGGATTCTCCAGACCAATTCCGCCGTCGTCATCTGGGTCGTCGTCCTCTATGCGCTGACCCGATGCATGGAGCTGGTTTCCGACATGGTCCACGGCCTCTTCCAGGCGAACGAGCGGATGGACTACATCGGCCGTTCGCTTTGTCTGCTCGGTCCGCTCTCGCTGCTGTTCCTGTCGGCCGGCTACTGGACCACAGGCTCGCTTGTTGTCGCGGTGTTCGGCCAGTTTCTTGCGCAACTTCTGGTCCTTGCTTTCTACGACGTGCCCATGGGCCGCAGATGCGCAAAACTGCGCAGTTCGGAAGCGGTCAGGCCAATCTGGGACAGGGGCGCTCTTCAGGGGCTCGCCCTGCAAGCGCTTCCGCTCGCCATCGCCACCATACTGGTGATGATCGCGGTCTATCTGCCGCGGCTCGTCGTGGAAAGCGCGCTCGGCCTGTCGGCGCTGGGCCTGTTCGCCGCGCTGACCGCGCTCGCGATGTCGCCGAACCGGGTGGTCAACTCGATGGGAATAGCGGTCAGCGTCCGGCTCGCGCACTATCATGCGGCGGGTGACCGCACGCGTTTCGTCGGCCTGCTTGGACGTTTTGCCCTGAGCGTAGCGGCATGCGGAACGCTGGCCGTCGCGATCGCGGCCGCGTTCGGTGACGCGATCCTCGGCCTGGTCTATACGGCCGAGTTCGCCCAGGGGAACCTGTTCGCATGGCTGGCCGGCGCCGCGACCTTGCGATGCATCGCCGACGTGCTGAAGTTCGGGATGGTCGCATCGCGCCGCTTTTGGTGGCTCGCGGTTCAGTACGGCGTCGTCGCGCTGGTCGCGGTATCGACCTCCTTCACCCTCATCCCCCGGCTGGGTCTGACCGGCGCAGGCATTGCGATGTGCCTGATTTTCGCTTCGCATCTGATCGTGGTCGCGCTTGGCCTGTCGTACAATCTGCCGCGTGCGAGGCAGTCGGACGCCGTCGCATGAAACTCTCGGTCTCCGTCGTCACGTTCCAGCAAGTCGACTACATCCGACAGGCCGTCGAAAGTACGCTTCGGCAGGAAACCCGTTTCCCCATCGAGGTCATCGTTGGCGACGACGCATCGACGGACGGCACGCTGGAGGTGCTCGAGGATATCCACGCCGGCGCGCCGGACCGCGTGAAGCTGCTGCGCGCCAAGTCGAACTACGGCGACTTTGGCCTGTCGAATGTCATGGCAACGATCGACGCAGCTCAGGGCGAGTACGTCGCCTTTCTCGATGGCGATGACTATTGGACGGACCGGTTCAAACTGCAGAGGCAGGTCGAGTTCATGGATGCGCACCCGGAATGCGCGATTTCCGCCCACCGGGTCGAGCATGTCTGCGAAGACGGAACGCGCCAGCTTTCCGTCCGACCTGGTGTGGGCGATGCCGTCTATGACATCGACCGGTTGCTGAACGTCAACTTTACGCCCAAGAGCGCCACGATGGTTCGCAAAGCCGCGCTCGATGCGTTGCCGGGATGGTATCGAACGACGACTGTCGCCTCTGCCGCCTGGCTTTTGAATGTCCTGACGGCGCGCGGCGGCAAAGTCGGATTCATCGACGACGTCATGGCGGCACATCGAATCCATCGCGACAGCGTGACGCTTCTCTATGGAACCAGACGCATGCTCGCCGACAAGCTCGCCGCACTCGAGATGTTACGCCCTTACTTTCCTCAGCAGGAAGAGGCGCTAGTGCGTGCTGAACGCCGGATCCGCCGCAGGCTGCGCATGCTGGACATCAGCCCGCGCGGCTATGCCTTTCTTCAGTGGCTCTACAATCGCGTCACTGCGCGGCGCGCCTAGTCCAGGCGGTAGAGAGCAATCAGGCTCCCGCCAGCCCCGCCAATCCGTCCTCCAAGCCCGCCCCCTAGGCTTTCGCCTCCAGCGCGCTATCTCCCCTTTGCTAGCCTTGTTTTCGCTGGTTGGAGATCGGGAGGTTTTGATGGATCGGCGATCATTCTTGACGGCAATGTTTGGCGTTGCGGGGGCGGCGGCCCTTGCCAGCACGGTTCGACCACTCAATGCGGTGGCCGGGGTTCCGAATGCCGGTCCCGGCATCCTCGATGAGCTCGGCGCGCCGGATACGGAGCCTTTCGACGAGGATGGCACGCAGGCGGACCTGGAGCCTGTCTATCATCGCCGCTGGCATCGCCGCTATTATCGCCGCCGCAGGCGCCGCGTCTGGAGACGGGTCTGCCGCCGCTATTGGCGTTATGGCCGCTATCACAGGCGGTGCTATCGCCGGCGTGTCTGGGTCTTCTACGAGTTCTAGCAATCCTCGTCCCATCCCGATTTGATCGCGATGGGACTCTCTCCCAGTGCTGGCGCATGATCTTTTCGGGATCATCCTCCAGCAACCGGCCGTGTTGAAACCTCCGGCAGTCGGGGCTGGGGCCAAGTCCCCGGAGGGCTGTAGCCTGTCAGTTGGGAACCTTGCGCCGCGGCTCGCCGTTGACCCTAGATGCCCTTCAGCAAAAGGAGACAACAATGGCCGACGACCCGAACGAATCCACGGCGCCGAGGATGACGCAGCGCGAAGCTCAGGAAGCCCTGGAAAAGCAGGTCGCGCAGCTGAAGCGCGAGATCGGCAAGATCAACCGGACGCTGGCCGAGCGGGCCGAAGAGGTGGTCGAGGAGGCCAATGGCTGGTATGACAGTGCCACCGAGCGCGCCTCCCGCACCGCGCAGGCGCTGCGCAGCAGGGCACAGTCGGTATCGGGTGTCGTTCACGACAATCCGGGCACGGTGTCGTCCGCTTTCATCCTGGGCGGGGCGGCGGGCCTTCTGCTGGGTCTCGCGCTTGGCGCCAGCGAGCCGCGCCGGGAGCGCTGGTTCTAGCGTCTGTTGGTATTCAGTCGGCTTGACCTGAATCTCAACAGACCCTCGTGCAGCCTACGACGGAAGCGTCGTGCGCAGCCATGCCGTGATGGTGTCGAAGGCGATGGGTTGCGTCGTGTCGACGTCGAAGAGCGGGCCGCGGCGCAGCGGCTCGGCACGTTTGGCCAGCTCGATCAGTTCTGGGATGTAGGCAGCACCCGGATGGCCAGGGAGGCGCTGGTCGAGGCGGGCGCGATAGCGTTCGGCCAGGATATCACCCGGCGCATGACACCAGATCTCGGCGGTCTCAACGACGCCGGCCCGCTTCAGATGATCCTCGAGCACTTGGCGCGGCTGGAAGCCGAACCAGGCATCGACGACAAAAGTGCTGCCGGCCGGGGCCTCGCCGACGAGCGACCAGATTGCCTGGTAGCTGGCGCGGCCGAGCGTGCGGTTGAACTCGCGGTCGCCGCCACCGAGCACTTCCAAAAACGGGTTCTTGATCGTGTCCAGCGCCAGCAGCGGCCAGCCCATGCGCTCGGCGATGCCGCGCGAGACCGTGCTTTTGCCTGAGGCGGGGATGCCGTTGACGAGCACGGCGCGCCGGTTAGGCACGGCACGCCGTGCCGAGGGCACGGAGAGGGGTGAAGCTGGAGCAGGTGCCGTCTTGGCCGGTGTCATGACCCGGCGCGCGCCCGTGGTCGCTGTGTCAGCGCCCTCGGCCGCAAGCGCCTGCAGGCCGGCGCCGATGACGCCGGCGTCATCGCCGAGCAGGGCCGGCTGCACCGGAGCCTGGTACCAGGCGGCGAGAGCAGGCGCATTGGCGAGCGCCCTGTGCGCCGCGCCGCCCAGTCCGCCGCCAAGCAGCACCAGGTCCGGGTTGAACATGGCGACCGCCGTGTCGATCGCGGCGCGCAGCGGCCTTGCCCAGGCGTCCAGTATGCCGCGCGCCAGCGCATCGCCGGCGGCGTCGCGGGCAAAGAGCTGGTCGACCGTGATTTCGGGGCCGAGACCGGCGCTGATAATGTGGCGGCCAAGGGCGGTGCCGGAGCTGGTGGTTTCGACGCAGCCGCGGCGGCCGCATTTGCAGATCTCGCCGTTGAGGTCGACGGCGATATGGCCAAGTTGCCCGGCCGTTGCCTTGCCGCGTACGATGCGCCGACCTTCGGCGACCGCGCCGCCGATGCCGGTGCCGATGGTGAACATGACGATGTTGTCGTGACCGCTGGCGGCACCCCGGACCATTTCGGCTGTCAGTGCCATGTTGCAGTCATTGTCGATGATAACGGGCTTGCCCACCATGCTTTCCAGCCGCTGCGCAAGTGCTACCGAAGCGAGGTCGACATAGCCGCCGGAGAGCACAGTGCCGCGCCGCGCATCGACGCGGCCGGGAACGCCGATGCCGATGCTTGCTACTTCCGGAGAGTCGAGCTGGTGCACCATGTCGGCAATGCGGCCGAGCACAAGCTCCGGATCGGGGGCGCTTTTCTCCGAAATGCGCTTGAGGATTTCGCCCGTGGCGGAGATGCGGGCGGCACGCAGATTGGTGCCGCCGATATCGATCCCTATAACCATCGATTTCTGTCGCATGATTTCTCGTGCTTGTCCGACTTCGCTCCAAGGCCTGTTGAGATTCAGGTCATGCCGCGCCGGAGTCGAAGACGGGCGCGAAGCGACCAAACAAGGTGGTTTCCGAGAACCGGAGCGGAGCGTACTTTAAGTATGTGAGCACCGGAAGCGCAGGAAGCCATCGTTTGCAGGCCGGCCTCACCTGAAGATCAGGATGCCTTAGGCGGCTTTGCGCCGGTAATTGCCAATCACCGCCTGGATCTCGCGCAATCTCGACACCGCGATGGTTTTCAGCTTCTCGCGCTGGACGTCGCGGTCGAGCGAGATGCAGTCCTTCCACAGCGAGCGGCCGGCAATGACGCCCGAGGCGCCGTTCATCATGGCGATCTCGACCTGGCCGAGGAAGGTCGAATGGTTGACGCCGGCCGACAGCACCGCCCATGGCACGTCGCCGGCCAGCTTGGTGATCCTGGCGCAGGCGTCCGGCGTGCCGGGATAGGGAAGCTTGAGCACCTTGGCCCCGCACTCGAGCGAGATCCGCGTGCCCTCTTCGATCAGCGAGGGGATTTTGGCGGTGTAGTCTTCGGCGCTTTCGCCCTCGAGCTGGTAGGTGAGGAACTCGACGACCAGCAGCAGGTCCTCCTGCGCGAAGTCGGCGATGCACTGGTCGAGGATGGCGATGTTGTGCTCGTTGGCCTCGGGCTTGTCGGCGCGGAGATACACCATGATCTTGCCGCCGGTGCCGCCGAGCTCGCGCACGCGGCGCGGCGTTGATGCCGGGAACGAGGCGCGACAGGCGGTAGCCGTCGGGCGAGACGTCGAAGCCCGATGCGTCGAGACCGATGAGCAGCGCCGTGTCGCGGTTCAGCACGCCCTCGTCGACGACACGCGGCACCGCGCAGAGCGGGTCGAGCAGCACGCAGGAAGCCTCGCTGGCGAGGTAGCGGGTGATGTCGGCCTTGGTGTCGCCGAGCATGTCGTTGGTGATCTTGGCCTGCTCCTCCGGGTCCGACGCCAGCAAGGTGCGCATGCCGCCGCGCTGGTCGCAGGCGATGGCCATCATAGCCCCGTCCCTGCCGCAAATCTGCTGGTAGCCGCGCAGCTCCGCGGTGGTCATCCTGGTCATGGTCTTTTTCTGTCCGATCCTGGCGCCCTCGGGACGCGATATGGAAGCGAGCCCAAGTTGCGGCTTTGCCAAATTTGGGCGATAACTCCCGTGGTCGGCAGGTCTGTAACACATTGCTGAAAGGAATTGCAAGCTGTCTGTTCCTCCCATCCAGGATGCGACCGCGTCGCGCACGATGCTGCATACGGTCGCCAAGCTGCACTACGAGGCGGAGATGTCGCAGGTCGATATCGCGCGGCGGCTGGGAGTGTCGACCGCCACCATATCGCGCCTGCTGCAGCGGGCGCGGGCGGAAGGCATCGTGCGCATCGAGGTGCTCGATCTCGTCACGCCCGAAGCTGTCACCGCGCAGCTGATCGAGGGGCTGGGGCTGCGCGACGCGGCCGTCGTCGAGACGCCGGCTGCGGGCGTGCTGACGGCGCTGGCAGCCCCGCTTGGGCGGCCTGCTCAGGCAAGCGGAACTTTCGGCCGGCTCGGTCGTGGCCATCGGCTGGGGGCGCGCCATCCGTGAGGTGATCCGCGCCGGCCTGCCGCGCATTCCCGGCGTGCTCACCGTCGCAGCCACCGGCGGCATGCAGCAGCAGGCGGCGCATTTCCAGATCAACGAGTTCGTGCGGCTCGCCGCCGAGGAATTCGGCGGGACGCCGCATTTCATCCATGCGCCCTATCTGCCGTCGACCGAATTGCGCGATGTCTTCCTTGGCGATGCGGCGATCAGCGACAGCGTGGCCCTCTGGGACCGGACCGACTGTGGCGGTCGTCGGCGTTGGTCTGCCGCATGCCATCAACCCGCCGGAGGCAAGTGCGGCGACGCTGAGCGAGCAGGCGCTGTTCCAGGCGGCCGGAGACGTCCTTCGCCACTATTTCGACGCCGATGGCACGCTGATCTCCTGGGAAGGGGAAAGCCGGATGATCGCCATGTCGCCGGCCCAGCTGCGCGCCATTCCGCTGGTGATCGGCGTTGCCGCCGGACCCGAAAAAGCGACGGCCATCATCGGCGCCGCGCGTGCCAAGCTGATCAATGCTCTCGTCACCGACACCAAGACGGCGCAGGCCATCCTCGAAGCGCTGTTGCCGCGATAGCGCCCGCGAAAATCACCCGTTGTGCCGTAGACGGGTTGGGGCGATAGTCGCCAAGGCGGGGCTCTGCGGAGCGAACAGGTGATGTCCGGTTTGAAGACTGCGGCGGTTCGGCCCGCCAAAGAGCGGCTTGCAATTTATTTCAGCAAAGTGTTACAACTCTGCGAACCCGGCACGAATGCGTGCCGGGCGGCGCGGTTTTGTCGACCTTGCGGAGGCAGGGAACGAGACTGCTGACATCACAATGGCCGGTTTCGACTGGCTGGACTGACGACAGGGGCGCTTGGGAGGAAAGCCGCCCGCAACAGCCAGGCAGGTGAAATCCGTTTTCTTGGTCACGATCCGAGATCGACGACCATTCCAGTGTCCACAGCATATCTGCCAACACCATGAGGAGGAATTCATGAAGAAGATCGTTGCCGCGCTCGCGGCGCTCGCCATCTCGGCATCGGCGCTGGTCGCGCCTGCGTCAGGCGCAGGACAAGAAGTACACCATCGCGCTCATTCCCGGCCTGACCACCGACGCCTTCTACATCACCATGCGCAAGGGCGCCGCAGGCGGCCGCCGATGCGCTCGGCGTCGAGCTCGTGTTCCAGGGCGCGCCCGGAGTTCAACCCGGTGACGCAGGTTCCCGTGCTCGACGCGGTGATCGCCCGGAAGCCGGACGCCATCCTGATCGCGCCGACCGACAAGGTCCAGCTGGTCGAGCCGCTGCGCAAGGCGGACGATGCCGGCATCCCGGTGATCACCGTCGACACCTTCATCGGCACCGGCGTCTACCAGACCGGCGCCGGCGACGCCGACTTCCCGCTCTCCTACATCGCCTCCGACAACATCCTCGGCGGCGAGATCGCCGCGCGCGCGCTGGCCACGGCGATCGGCGACAAGGGCAAGGTCTACGTCTCCAACGTCAAGCCCGGCATCTCGACCACCGACCAGCGCGAGGAAGGCTTCAAGATCGAGATGGAGGCAACTATCCCGAGCATCAGGTGCTCGAGACCCAGTTCAACGACAACGACGCCAACAAGGCCGCCTCGCAGCTGCAGGCGGTGTTCGCCCGCAATCCCGACCTCGCCGGCGTGTTCGGCGCCAACCTGTTCTCCGCGCTCGGCGCCGCCAACGGCGTCCAGCAGGCCGGGCAGACCGGCACCGTCAAGGTCGTCGCCTTCGACGCGCCGACCTCGATCGTCGACAACATCAAGACCGGCCTGGTCGACGTCGCGATCGCCCAGCATCCGGCCGAGATCGGCTATTTCGGCGTCGTGGCGGCCTATCGCCCACCTGACCGGCCAGTCGGTCCCGACCGCGATCGGCACCGGCTTCACGGTCATGGACAAGGCCAACATCGACGATCCCGAACGTCGCGAAGTATCGTCTATTCCGAGTGAGTCCGATCGCCAGGTCTCCTTCCGGCGTCGCCGGGAGGCGACCTGCGTCCTGGACCCTGCTCGAGGCGGCCGCCGCGGATCGGAGACCATGTCATGACGTCAACATCCCCAACGCCAGGCCGACACGCATGTCGCGCCGCAGGCGGACCACGCCGATCCGGCCAGGACCTGGATCGCAGCGCATCGCCGACGCTGCGCGCCTGGCTGTTCCTCGCCGGCCTGCTCGTCTGTCTTCGAGGTCTGGGCGCGGCTCGCCTTCGGCGCCACCTTCTTCCTCAACCCGTTCAATGTGCAGTCGATCGCGATCTTCGCCGTGGCGCCGCTGCTGCTGGCGCTCGGCCAGACCTTCGTCATCATCTCCGGCGGCATCGACCTCTCGCTCGGCTTCATCATGGGCCTTGCCGCCGTGGTCGCGGCCCACGCGACCAACATGGCGCGAGCCGCCATCGCCGGCTGCCGCTCGCCATGCTGGTCGGCATTCTCGCTGCGCGTGCTCGTCGCCGGCGTGCCCGGCGTCATCAACGGCCTGCTGATCTCGCGGCTCGGGTGCCGCCCTTCATCGGCACGCTCGGCATGTACGGCGTGGCGCGCGGCGCCGCCTTCCTGCTCGCCGGCGGCACGACGGTGCCGGTCAGCAACTCCTGGTTCGCGCTGCTCGGCAACGGCCGCGTTCTTCGGCGTGCCCTATCATCGTGCATCATCACCGCCGTCTTCGTGCTGGTCGATGCACTACGTGCTGCAGCCAGACCCGGTTCGGCCAGCACACCTACGCCATCGGCGCCAATGTGCAGGCGGCGCGGCGCGCCGGCATCGACATCAAGCCGCACATCGCTGCGCCTCTACGTGCTGTCGGCGATGCTGCGCCGGCCTCGGCGGCGTGCTCTATGCGGCGCGCTTCACCGCCGGCGCGGCGCAGGCCGGCGAGCCGCTGCTGCTCGACTGCGTCGCGGCCGTGGTGATCGGCGGCGCCAGCCTGTTCGGCGGCTCCGGCACCATCCTCGGCACGGTCGCCGGCGCGCTGGTCATCGCGGTCATCCAGTACGGCCTGGTCTTCGTCAATGTCGAGCCGTTCTGGCAGTTCATCGCCGTCGGCGTCGTCATCATCATCTCGGTGCTGATCGACCAGGCGCAGCGCCGGTTCAGCGGAGGTCGCGCAGGATGAATAGCGCAGGCACAGACCCGCTCCTCGAGGTCCGCGACCTCTCCAAGCATTTCGGCGGCGTGCGGGCGCTCGAACGACTTCTCCATGGTCGTGCGGCCGGGCGAGGTGGTGGCGCTCGCCGGCGACAACGGCGCCGGCAAGTCGACGCTGATCAAGGCGATCTCCGGCGTCTATCCGGCCGACCGCCGGCGAGATCCTGCTCGAGGGCGAGCCGGTCAGCTTCTCGACGCCGCAGGAGGCGCGCGACACGGGCATCGAGACGATCTACCAGGACCTGGCGCTGGCCGACAATCTGTCGATCGGCGCCAACATCTTCCTCGGCCGCGAGCCGATGCGCAAGGCGTTCGGCTTCCTGCCGGTGCTCGACCGCAAGGCGATGGCGGACGCCGCGCAAGCGAGACCATGGCGCGGCTCGATTTCCACGTCAGCCGCGCTCGACGCGCCGGTCAGCAATTTCTCCGGCGGCCAGCGCCAGGCGGTCGCGATCGGCCGCGCCATCTACTGGAACGCGCAGATCCTGATCATGGACGAGCCGACCGCGGCGCTCGGCGTGCCCGAGCAGCGCAAGGTGATCTCGCTGATCCACCAGCTCAAGGCGCAGGGCCGCGGCGTCATCTTCATCTCGCACAATCTGCAGGACATTTTCGCCGTCTCCGACCGCATCGTCGTGCTGCGCCGCGGCGTCCACGGCCGGCGAGCGCAAGATCGCCGAGACCAACCACGACGAGGTCGTCAAGCTGATGGTCGGCGGGTAGGGCGCGAAGGCCTGGCGGCGGCCGGGGCTCCGGTGCGGCAGGCTATCAGTCTGCCGTCGTCGCTCGCGGCGCTTGTGACGCCACAACCGCCACCGATTCCCGCTCGACCAGCGGACATTCGAGCTTGGTGATCGGATAGCGCCCGCGTCCGGGCGCCGGCGGCGCTTCCAGCTGCTCGATCGCCCATTGGCCCATCGCCATGTGCGGCAGGATCGATGTCGTCAGCGGCGGGAACAGGTGGCGGGCGATCTCCTCGTCGTCGTAGCCGACGACGGAAATGTCCTGCGGGATGTGCAGGCCGGCCTCCTTCAGCGCCTCGTAGCAGCCGATCGCGGTGCGGTCGTTCTGGCAGAAGATGGCGGTCGGGCGATCCTTCAGCGCCAGCAGCTTGACGGTCGCGGCATAGCCGGCACTGGCCGACCAGTCGCCTTCGACCACCAGTTCCGGATCGAACGGGAATGTCGGCGGTCGCCAGCGCGCGGCGGTAGCCCTTCAGCCGGTCCTGCGCGGCCTGCATCCAGGGCTCGCCGGTGATGGTGGCGATGCGGCGGTGGCCATGGCCGATCAGATGGCGGGTCGAGCTCTGGCCGCCGGCGATCTCTGAGGGCACCACGGCGGGGAAAGCATAGTCGGCCGTATAGCAGTTGAGCAGGATGACCGGGATGTCGAGGCCGTAGAGGAAGTCCGGCGCCGTGATCTCGCGGGTGAAGATGGTCATGTAGATCAGCGCCGAGATGCCGCGCCTGGTGAGCGCCTGCGATCGCCCTCGGCTCCATGACGGCGTCGCCCATGGTCTGCGCCACCAGCAGCACATTGCCGGCATTCCACGAGGCCTGACGCGCGCCTTCGATGGCGACCACCGCTTCGGGGCTGGTGGCGAGCTGGTCGACGGCGAAGCCGATGACGCCGTCCAGGCCTTCGAACGGGGTGACGGGCGTGCGCAAGCGCGGAGAAGGCCGGCGCGGCATAGCCGAGCGTCCGCGCCGCCTCGATCACCCGGTCGCGCGTCTGCTGCGACAGCCGGATGCCCGGCGAATTGTTGAGCACGAAGGAAACCGTCGCCTGCGAGCAGCCGGCGGCTCTGGCGATGTCGGTCATGGTGACGCGACCCTTGGGACCTCTGGCCGGACGGCTTGCGACGCCTGGAGGCCTCCGGGGGATCGCGCAGTTCCGTCGGTTCGCTCATGTCGGCATCGTTTCCCAAAGTCCCGGCCCGTCTAGGCCGGCATCGACGGCAAGGCGGTTTCAATCAGGCGCATTGATCGGAGATGCACGCATTATAATTATTATCAAACGCGAAGTGTTCTGTGCCAATAGCGCTGCATGGCGACGAAAACAACTGGTCGAGACCGCAAAAATGGTGATTTCCTCAAGCTTTCGCTGCGGCAGCAGCCATCGCGGCGGCGCCGTCCTTCCTCCCTGACGCTCCCGCGGCACCGGCCTCCTCCGACCCGCGGCGCGTCGCTTCCAGACGCCATTACTAATACTATTTACTAATAGTCGTAAGCGTTCTACTGTCAACTCGTCGCGACCGATCCGGGCTCGGACCGGTGGCGACGAGACCCGAATGCGTGGCGCGCCACGCGGTCCGGATTGCCGCCGGAAAAGGCCCGCCGCGCACTCACGAAAATGTCAGACAAATCGGACTATTTACGAACGACAAATGAGTGTCTAGTGTTTCGGTCGCGGCTGGATTGGCGCCGTTCTTTCAGTTGTCAGACCTTTGGGCAGACCCTTGAGGAGGAGGGCGTCCGGGCCGCAGCCGAGACATCAGCGATGAGTTTCAAAAGGGAGGTTGAACATGAAATCTGTGATCCGTACTGCATCCATCGCCGCCGCGGCCTTGGCTCTCGGCCTGTCGGCGAGCGCTATCGCGCGTGCCGACGACAAGCCGACACTGGCCTTCGTCGTCAACGGCGCGTCCGACTTCTGGAAGGCGGCGGAAGCCGGCGTGAAGAAGGCGCAGGGCGAGCTGCCCGACTACAATCTTGAGCTGAAATATCCCGAGCAGTCGTCGGTCGCCATCCAGCAGCGGCTGATGGACGATCTGGTGACCGCAGGCGTCAAGGCGATCATGGTGTCGGCAGTCGACCCCAAGACCTCGACCGACGGGCTGAACAAGATCGCTTCTGAGACGGCGCTGTTCACCACCGACAGCGACGCCCCGCAGACCAAGCGTGTCGCCTATATCGGCTCGTCGAACGTCGATGCCGGCAAGCAGGCGGCGGAGATCGCCAAGAAGGCGATGCCGAACGGCGGCAAGTGCCTCGGCTTCGTCGGCCTGCTCGGCGCCGACAATGCCAAGGAGCGCATCCAGGGCATGAAGGACGGGCTCGCCGGCACCAAGATCGAACTGATCGACGTGCGCGGCGACGATATCGACCAGGCCCGCGCCAAGAAGAATGTCGAGGACGCGCTGGTTGCCAGCCCCGACGTCACCTGCATGGTCGGCTTCTACTCCTACAACACGCCGCGCATCTATGAAGCGCTGCGCGATGCCGGCAAGCTCGGCCAGATCACCGTCGTCGGCTTCGACGACGATCCGATCACGCTGGGCGGCGTCAAGGAAGGCACGGTGGCGGCGACCGTCGTGCAGCAGCCCTTCGAATGGGCCTATCAGGGCATGAAGCTGATGGCCGCCTATCTCAAGGGCGACAAGTCGGGCGTTCCGGCCGATGGGCTGATCATCATCCCGACCAAGATCATCGGCAAGGACGATGTCGACGCCTATGCCGCCAACCTGAAGGCGATGTCCGGAAACTAAGACGACGAACAGTTGCGCCGGCTCAGGGGCTCGCCTTGAGCCGGCGATCGTATTGACGGGCCTGCGCAGGCCCGTCAGTCTGTAAGCTCACCGGCTGCTGGCAAGCGCGATGAATCATGGCGTGATGAACTATTCCGACACATCCATCGTTGCATCCACGGTCGCTCCGTTCCTCGAGCCTGGAGAGCGTGCGCAAGACCTATCCCGGCGTGGTCGCGCTGGACGGGTTTTCGATGGAGGTCAGGCCGGGCGAGGTGATCGGCCTGGTCGGCGAAAACGGCGCCGGCAAATCGACGCTGATGAAGATTCTCGGCGGCGTGACGCAGGCCGGACACGCGGCACCATCACCGTCGACGGCGTCGCGCATGACGGGCTCACCGTCGAAGCGCAGCCTCGGCGTCCGGCATCGCCTTCGTCCACCAGGAACTCAATCTGTTCGAAAACCTCGACGTTGCCGCCAACATCTTCTTCGGCCGCGAGCCGCTGCGCGGCGGGCCGCTGAAGCTGGTCGACCGCGCCAAGCTGCGCGATCATGGTGGCGCCGCTGCTGAAGCGGGTCGGCGCCAATTTCTCCGCCGACACACCGGTGGCGATCGCTGTCGCTGGCCCAGCAGCAGATGGTCGAGATCGCCAAGGCGCTGTCGATCAAGGCGCGGCTGGTGATCCTCGACGAGCCGACATCGAGCCTGCCGCTCGCCGAAACCGACAAGCTGCTCGATGTCATCAAGGCGCTGAAGGCCGACGGCATCAGCGTCATCTTCATCTCGCACCGCCTGCACGAGGTCGAGCGCGTCGCCGACCGCGTCGTCGTGCTGCGCGACGGCATGCTCGCCGGCACCTTGCCGAAAAGCGCCATCAACCACGACCAGATGGTCAAGCTGATGATCGGCCGCATGCTGAAGGAGCGCGAGAAGGCCGCCGAAGCGGCGCGGGCGCCGGGCGCGCGTGCGCTGTCGGCCAAGGCCGTGCGCACCCGCGCCTATCCCGACCGGCCGGTCGATCTCGACGTCAGGCATGGCGAAATCCTCGGCCTTGCCGGCCTTGTCGGCTCCGGCCGCACCGAGCTGGCGCGGGTGCTCTTCGGCATCGACGAGACGCTTCGGCGGCAGCGCTCGAGCTCGACGGCAAGCCGCTCGCGCTCGGCTCGGCCGCCGATGCCGTCGCGCAGCGGCATCTTCCTGGTGCCGGAGGACCGCAAGCTGACCGGCATCCTGCTCGATCTGTCGATCGCGCAGAACATCTCGCTGCCCAATCTGCCGGCGCATGCGCAAGCGCTCGCTGGTCTCGGCAAGCGCCGAGACCGCCACCGCCGAGAAGCAGAAGAGCAATCTCGGCATCAAGGCGCCGTCGGTGCAGACGCGCACCGGCACGCTGTCGGGCGGCAACCAGCAGAAGGTGGTGCTGGGCAAATGGCTGGCGATGAACCCGAAGGTGATGATCCTCGACGAGCCGACGCGCGGCATCGACATCGGCGCCAAGGCCGAGATCTACGGGCTGATGCGGGCGCTGGCCGATGCCGGCGTCGCCGTGCTGATGATCTCCAGCGACATGGAGGAGGTGATCGGCGTCTCCGACCGCATCGCCGTCATGCATGAGGGCCAGATCTCGGGCATTCTCGACAAGGACGAATTCAGCCAGGAAAACGTGCTGTTGCTGGCGGTCGGCAAGCCGGCAAATAGCCGGACTACGGCACGGGCCGGTCCGGCATGGGGAGAAGACGATGAGCAAGAAAGATCTCGGCCTGCTGATCCTGATCCTGGTGGTCGGCACCGTGGTGGCGATCATCAACCCGCGCTTCCTGTTGCCGATCAACCTTGCCAACACCTCGAACCTGATCGGCCTGTTCGGGATCCTGTCGATCGGCCAGGCCTTCGTCATCATCACCGGCGGCATCGAATTGTCGGTCGGCTCGGTGGTTGCGCTGCTCGGGACGCTGTTCATCGACTTCATCGCCGTGCGCGATATGGATGGCCGCTGGCCTTCGTGCTGATCCTCGTGCTCGGCGCCATCATCGGCCTGGTGCATGGCTGGCTGATCACGCGGCTCAAGCTGCAGCCCTTCGTCGTGACGCTCTGCGGCCTCTTGATCTATCGCGGCGTGGCGCGCTTCTACACCGCCGATGGCACGGCGGGCTTCGCCTTCGGCCAGAATTTCCCGGACCTCGAATTCCTCACCGCCGGCCGCAGCTATGGCGTGCCGAACAGCTTCATCGCGCTGATCGTCATTTCCATCGTCATGTGGGTGGTGCTGCACCGCTCGGTGTTCGGGCGCTATCTCTACGCCATCGGCAAGAACGAGGAGGCGGCGAAATATTCGGGCATCCGCACCGGCCGCGTCGTCATGGCGGCCTACGTCATCTGCGGCGTGCTGACGGCGCTGTCGGCGATCTATTTCGCCATGTACACGCGCTCGATCTCGCCGGCCAGCCACGGCCAGTTCTACGAGCTCTACGCCATTGCGGCGGCCGTGCTCGGCGGCTTCTCGCTGCGCGGCGGCGAAGGCTCGCTGATCGGCGTCATCCTCGGCACGGTGCTGCTGCAGGAGTTGCAGAACCTGGTCAATCTGCTCGGCATCCCCTCCTCGCTCAATTTCGCGGTGATGGGCGGCGTGATCCTGATCGGCGTGCTGGTCGACCAGCAATGGGGCGTGTTCCGGGCACGGCGGCAGATGATCGACGCCACGCGCAAGAACGTCGCCGGCGCGCCGGCGGAGTAGCGCTATATAAGACTGGACAGGTCGGAGAACGCCATCGCCTTGCGCAGCACTTCGGCGAAGCGCTCGCCGGCGGCTTCGCGCGGCGCCGCTATTGTCGATCGAGGTGACGCCGGGGCCGGACAGAGCGACAACGGCGCTGCGCGCCAGGCGGGCCAGCACCTCGCCGCGCGATTCGCGGCCGCGCATGGCCAGCCGCTCGGCGAGGATTTCCGGCGTGGCGGTGATCTCGACGACGGCCAGGTTGGCGTAGCGGTCGCGCAGCACCGGGATGATGCCGCGCGACACATTGGCGACCGCGACATGGCCGTTGGCGATCGACCAGTCGACATCGGCCGGAATGCCATAGCGCAGGCCATGCGCCTCCCAGGCAATGGCGAAGGCGCCGTCGGCCTCGGCCTCGACAAAGGCCGCGTCGGCCAGCGTGTCGTGGTCCTCGCTCGCCGCGTCGCTCGGCCTGGTGATGACCCGGCGCACGAACTCCAGCCGGCGTCTCGTCGGCGAAACAGCGCCTTGGCATAGCCGATCACCGTGTCCTTGCCGGCGCCGCTCGGGCCGACCACGGCGACGAAGACGCCGTTGCGGATCGGAAAGGTCTCGGTGGACAGTTCGCGTTCGATCAACGCCGAGACCATCATGCGACCCGGCGTCCCTGGCGCCAGACGGTGCGCACGACCGGCACATGGTCGTCGACGCGCACGCGCACCAGATCGGCGCGGCGGCCCTGTTCGATGACGCCGCGGTCGCTGAGGCCGACGGCCTCGGCCGGGTTCTTCGACACCATGGCCACCGCCTGCGGCAGCGAAATGCCTTCGACGACATCGCCGAGGAAGAAGGCCGACTGGATCAGGCTGAACGGAATGTAATCGGACGACAGGATGTCGAGCAGGCCGTCGCCGGCGAGCGTGCGGGCCGAGACATTGCCGGAATGCGAGGCGCCGCGCATGACGTTGGGCGCGCCCATCAGCACGCCGAGCCCGGCCTCCTTCGAGGCCTCGGCGGCTTCCTGCGGTGGTCGGGAATTCGGCGACGCGCACGCCCTGCTCGATCGCCTCGTCGACATGGCCCGACGGTGGCGTCGTCATGGCTCGCCAGCACGATGCCGCGCTCATGGCAGGCGGCGGCGATGACGACGCGGTTCGGGCCCGAGTTCATGCGCCGATTCGCGCCATCCGCTTTTCGCAGAACAGCTCGGAAGTCGCGATCGGTCAGCTTCAGCTTGCGCTGGTAGTAATAGGCATAGGTTTCGAGGTTGACGAACTGGCGCTGGCCCGGCGCATGGTCCATCAGCGATGCCAGCTTGACCCGTTCGTCGCCATCGAAATTGGCGAAGGCCTGCAGGCAATCCGGCGCCGAAACCTCGCAGCGCAGATGGATGAAGTGATCGGCGCGCAGCCGGTCCTGCTCGACGCTGTCCTCGATCGCGTCGGCCAGCTTGCGGATGTCGTCGGAGGTCAGGTCGGCATCCTCGTCCATGCCGACGCGCAAGGCATCGAGCACGGTGGTGATGCCGGCGGTCGCCACCTGCGCGTCATGGGCAAGCACGGCGGCGATCGGGTTCCAGCGCACCTTCGGCCGCGGCGCGTAGTGGCCTTCGAGATGGTCGGTGTGCAGCTCGACCAGGCCGGGGATGACGTAGTCGCCGCCCATGTCCTCGCCGGTGCGGCCGGCGCCGGCGATCGATGCCGGCGATCAGGCCGTCGCGCAGCACGCAGCGAGCCCTCGACGATCTCGTCGGCAAGCACGATGCGGGCATTGGTGAGAACGGTCTCGGCGGTCATTTCAGGCAGTCCTTGGATTCTCAGGCGACGTGGTCAGGCGGTTTTTCTCGCCGCGCGGCGGCCGAGCGCATGATGGGAAAGCACCATGAACGGGGCGCCCGGTTCGGTTTCGACAAACAGCGTCAGCGCATCCACCAGCACCGGCCGCTGCAGCACCTCGCGCGAACAGGCTGTCGATTGCTGCGCGCAGACGAGAGGCTTTCCTGTGGCCCGGCCCGGCCGGACAGCGTCATGTGGAAGCGAAAGGTCTCGAAGACATAGGGGTAGCCCCACTGGCAGAGGTTGCGGAACTCGGCCGGCTTCAGCGAATCGGGGCTGCGGCGCTCGATCTCGGCCTCGGTCAGCGGCGCGCGGAAACGGTCGAAGCCGAGCACGACGTCATCGGCAAAACGGTTGAGCGCCGGCAGCGGGGCTTCCGGCACCAGCGCGAAGAAGCCGTCGATCTGGCTGACGACGAGGCGCGGGATGGTGACTGGCGGCGTCGCTTCGGCAAAGACGTCGAGTGCGGCGCGCAGCGAGGCTTCCGTCTCGTTCGGGCGCCAGCCGGAAGGGCGCTTTCAGCGTCGCATGGAAGCCGTAGCGGCGCGCCGAGGCGGTGTGGAAGGCGACTTCCGCCGCCGACAGGTCGCCAACCGCCTCGACCGGCCTGCGTCGCCGCGCCGAACGGGTCGCGGCCGAGCCAGTTGGCGGCGATCCGCGCCAGCGGCTCGTCCTGCCTTGGGGTGAAATAGATGGCGTAGCGCATCGAAAATCCTCGTCAGCCTCGCTGCCATAGGCGATTTGCATGACGGATTGACGAAGCTTTTGGGGGTTTTCGATGGCAAATCGAGCCGGCAAGTCCTTAGCCGACGATTTTTCCGTGCTGGACCAACAGCTTCAGCCGAAAGGCCGATCGATCAGGCCTTCATCAGCCACTCGTGCTCGGGCGCATTGTGGAACTTCCACGTCCGCTTCGGCCCGGCCATGACGTTGAGATAATAGAGGTCGTAGCCATGGCAGGCGGCGCAGGGGTGATAGCCCTTGGGCACCAGCACGACATCGCCATCCTCGATCGCCATCGCCTCGTCGAGCGCGCGAGCGCCGTCTGTCGGCATCGGTGTAGACGCGCTGGAAGGCAAAGCCCTGCGGCGGGTTGAGGCGGTGGTAGTAGGTCTCCTCGAGATAGGATTCGGCCGGCAGGTTGTCCTGGTCGTGCTTGTGCGGCGGATAGCTCGAAGTGTGGCCGCCGGGCGTGATGACCTCGACCACCAGCAGCGAATCGGCCGGCTTGCCTTCCGGCAGGATGTTGGTGACGTAGCGCGTGTTGGTGCCCTTGCCGCGGATCTCCTGGCCGAGATCGTCGGGCGCGATGACGCGCACCGGCAGGCCGCCGCCCAGGCCCGGCGCCGAGCAGACGGCAAGTTCGAGATCGGTGTCGGCGGTCACCGACCAGTCCGACCCCTCGGGCACATAGACCGACCACGGCTTGCCCTCGAAGGGCGACATGCGCTCGCCGAGCAGGCCGAGATCCTTGCCGCCGGCGCTTGCCTTGCCCTTGCCGGTGACGAACACCAGGCAGACTTCGCGATCGCCGGTCTTGCCCGGAGGCGCTTTCGCCGGGCTTCAGCCGATGCAGGTCGAAGCCGACATAGGTCCAGCCGGCGCTTTTCGGCGTCACATGGGCGACGCGGCCATGGCCCTTGTCGGCTTTGACGAGCAGCTTCGACATTGGGTTACTCCTTCGGTTCGGCGCTCGGCTCGGTGCCTTGCCCTCTTCGGCCGGCTTGTAGAGATAGAAGAACTGCCAGACGGCGTAGCCGGCAAAGCCGAGCGCGATCACGCCCCAGAACGGCGTGCCGGAGGCGAACTCGATGACCGACCAGATCAGCGCAGACCGCGACGATGGCAACGCGCCGCCACAGCGGCCGGAAGAACGGGTGCTCGTAATCTTTCATCGGGCCAATCCGGATTCACCAACGGCCTCAGATAGGCTGCCGGCCGGAAATCCAGCGTTCAGCATTGGGGAAGCCCTGCGTCTCGACCGTGTAGCCGGCCGCCGTCATCACCCGCATCAGCTCCTTGTGGCCGACCTGCGCCATCTTGAGCGGCGGGTTCTTCTTCGGGTCCTGCTCGGCCTCGACGACGAACCAGCCCTCATAGCCATGGTCGGCGAAGCCTCTGCACGATGGCGCCGAAATCCAGCGAGCCGTCGCCCGGCACGGTGAAGGCGCCGAGCGCCACGGCATCGAGGAAGGACTGCTTGGTGCGGTCGAGCCCGTCGATCACGGCCATGCGCACATCCTTCACGTGGACATGGTTGATGCGCTCGTGGTGGTTGTCGATGGCGCGCAGCACGTCGCCGCCGGCAAAGGCCAGATGCCCGGCATCGAGCAGCAGCGGAATGCCTTCGCCGGAATGGCGCATGAAGGCGTCGAGCTCCGGCTCGGTCTCGACCACCGCCGCCATGTGGTGGTGATAGGACAGCGGCATGCCCTGCTCGGCGCACCATTCGCCGAACTCGGTGAGCCGCCTGCGCATAGGCCTTCATCTCGTCGTCGGAAAGCTTCGGCTTGGTGGCCAGCGGCTTCGAGCGGTCGCCCTGGATCGAGCGGCCGACCTCGCCATAGACGATGCAGGGCGCGTTCACCGCCTTGAACAGCTCGATCATCGGCTGGATGCGGTCCTTGTTGGCCGCCATGTCCTCGTTGACCAGCGTGCCGGAGAACCAGCCGCCGCACAGCGTCACGTCGGCCGCCTTCAGGATCGGCAGCATCACGTCGGGATCGTTGGGGAAGCGGCGGCCCTTCTCCATGCCGGTGAAGCCGGCCGAGCGCGACTGGCGCAGGCATTCCTCCAGCGACACGTCGTCGCTGAGTTCCGCAAGATCGTCGTTCCACCACGCGATGGGCGACATGCCCAGTTTGGCTTTCAATCGTCATCGCTCACTTCCGAGCTTGCTGCAGACCGCTGCCCCTTCCGCAAGGATGGACGGCAGGCTCAATCACCGATGGCTGCATCTGCGCGCTTCTTCGTCATAGTCCTTGCGCGCCGCGTTGACCTCGGCCGCGCGCGAGACTTCCGGCACCGCGACATCCCACCAATGGCCGCCGGCATCGGTCGAGATCAGCGGGTCGGTGTCGATGACGAGCACCGTGGTCCGGTCGTTCTTCTTCGGCCTTCTGCAGCGCGCTTTCCAGCTCGGCGATCGAGGCGACCTTGTCGCGCGATCGCGCCCATCGACTTGCGGCGTGCGCGGCGAAGTCGATGTCGGGCAGGATCTCGTGGCGCGAGTCCTTCAAGAGATTGTTGAAGTTGGCGCCGCCGGTCGCCATCTGCAGCCGGTTGATGCAGCCAAAGCCGCGGTTGTCGAGCACGCACGATGGTGAGCTTCAGGCCGAGCATCACCGAGGTGGCGATCTCGGAATTCAGCATCATGTAGCAGCCGTCGCCGACCATGACGACGACGTCCTCGTCGGGCTTGCGCCAGCTTGACGCCGAGCCCGCCGGCGATCTCGTAGCCCATGGTCGAGAAGCCGTATTCGATGTGGTAGCTGCCCGGCGCGCCGGCCTGCCAGAGCTTGTGCAACTCGCCCGGCAGGCCGCCGGCGGCAGCAGACAGCGTCACGCTCGAGCCGCAGCGCGCGCTGCACGGCGCCGATCACCTGCGCGTCGGACGGGCAGGCGGCATTGGTCGGGTCGTCACCTTGGCGGCGTCGCCCAGCCAGTCCGTCTTGCCGCTTGGCCGCCTTGTCGGTCCAGGCGGCCGGCGCCTTCCAGCCCTTCGAGCGCCGCCGCCGAGTTCGTCGAGCCCTTCGGCCGGCGTCGGCGACCAGCGGCAGCGCGCGGTGCTTGCCGGCATCGAAAGGCTGCGCGTTGAGGCCGACGATGCGTCTTGCCGGCATTCTTGAACAGCGCCCAGGAGCCGGTGGTGAAATCCTGCAGCCGCGTGCCGACGGCGAGCACGACGTCGGCCTCCTCGGCCAGCAGGTTGGCGGCCGAGGAGCCGGTGACGCCGACCGAGCCCATGTTGAGCGGATGGTCGTCGCGGCAGCGAGGACTTGCCGCCTTGGGTCTCCAGACCGGAATGCCGTGCGCCTCGGCGAAGCTTCGCCAGTTCGTCCGAGGCCTCCGAATAGAGCACGCCGCCGCCGGCGATGATCACCGGCTTCTTCGCCGCCTTGAGCGCCGCCACCGCCGCCGCCAGTTCGTCGCGCGTCCGGGCTGCGGCCGGCGCGGCGTCCAGACGCGCTCGGCGAAGAAGCTTTCGGGATAGTCGATAGGCCTCGGCCTGCACGTCCTGGCAGAGCGACAGCGTCACCGGGCCGCATTCGGCCGGATCGGTCAGCACCTGCATGGCGCGGTTCAGCGCCGGGATGATCTGCTCGGGCCGGGTGATGCGGTCGAAATAGCGCGACACCGGGCGGAAGCAGTCGTTGGCGCGTCGACCGTGCCGTCGCCGAAATCCTCGACCTGCTGCAGCACCGGATCGGGCACGCGGTTGGCGAAGACGTCGCCGGGCAGGAGCAGCACCGGCAGGCGGTTGACATGCGCCAGCGCTGCCGCCGTCACCATGTTGGTCGCGCCGGGGCCGATCGACGAGGTCGCCGCCATGAAGCGGCGGCGGAAACTCGCCTTGGCATAGGCGATCGCCGCATGCGCCATGCCCTGCTCGTTGTGGGCGCGGATAGGTCGGCAGCTCGTCGCGCACCTGGTAGAGCGCCTCGCCGATGCCGGCGACATTGCCGTGGCCGAAGATCGCCCAGACGCCGCCGAAGATCGGCACCTTCTTGCCGTCGATCTCGGTCATCTGCCGGCGTCAGAAAGCGCGCCAGCGCCTGCGCCATCGTCAGGCGGATGGTCTTGGTCATGTCGTTTCCTCCGCAGTCCTTGCCGCTCTTCTTATGCCGCCTTGCGGCCGCGCGCGGCAAGCCACGCCTCGGTCAACTCCTCGAAGCGCGCCGCCATGTCGGCGACCGCCTCGTCGTCCGTCATCTTGCCGGCCAAGCCACTGTTCGGCGGCGTCGGCGAAGATCGTGCGGCCGACGGCGAAGCCCTTGACGATCGGCGCCTTGGCGGTGGCGGCGAAGGCCGCCTCCAGCTCGTCCTGCGGCGCTTCGAGCCCGAGCAGCACGACGCCGCGGCACCATGGATCGTGCTCTGCGATCACCGCGTCGATCTTCGCCCAGGCGCTCGGCCGACGCCTGCGGCTCGAGCTTCCACCAGTCGGGCTTGATGCCGAGCGTCATAGAGCTCCTCCAGCGCGCGCGGGATCGTCGTGTCGTCGAGCGTGCCGTGCTTGCCGGCGATGATCTCGACCAGGAGTTCGCGGCCGACTTTGCGCGCGGCCTCGAACAGCGCGCGCAGCTTCTCGCTCTGCTCCGCCTTCAGCTCCGCCGGATCGTCGGGATGATAGAAGCACAGGCACTTGATGCAGTGGTCGACCGGCCATTCGACCAGCTGCGAGCCGATGTCCTGGCAGAACTCGAAGCGCAGCGGCCGCGAGCCCGGCAGTTCGACCGGGCGGCCGAGCCAGGCGAAGCTGATGGCGGGCGAATTCGAACATCGCGTCGCGGCCGTACTTCTCGTCGAGCAGCATGCCGTAGCCGGCGCGGCCGTCGGCGACCTTGCGCCGCCGCCTTGACGGCCAGCACCTTGAAGTCGCGCGATGCGCGCCGGATCGGCGCCGGCCTTGGCCGCGACGTCCTCGAGCTGGACGCGATGGTCGATGGCGAGCGCCATCAGCGAGGGAATGTCGCGCGCGGCGGGTCGTCGCCCAGTGGATGTGGTTGATCGCCTCGTCCTTGCGCAGCGCCCGATGCTTGCTGCCGTGCTTGAGGAAGAACTGCAGCTCCTCGCAGGTCGGATATTCCGGCGCGCAGAGCAGGCGCGACACCGCGAAGGCGCCGCAGGCATTGGCCCAGGTCGCCGCGGTCGCATGGCTCTCGCCGCCCAGCCAGCCGCGCAGGAAGCCCGACATGAAGGCGTCGCCGGCGCCGAGCACGTTGTAGACCTCGATCGGGAAGCCCTTGCCGACGATGCCGTCCTCGAGATCGTCGGTGATCGGCCCGTCATAGACGATGCAGCCCATGGCGCCGCGCTTCAGCACGATGGTCGCCGTGGACAGCGCGCGGATGGTCTTCAGCGCGCTCAGGCAGATCGTCGGCGCCCGAGGCGATCATGATCTCTTCCTCGGTGCCGACGATCAGGTCGCAGTCGGGCAGCACCGTCTTCAGCTGCGCCGAGACGCGGTCGGATTTGACATAGCGCTCGAAGCCTTCGGCATGGCCGGCAAGGCCCCAGAGGTTGGGGCGGTAGTCGATGTCGAACACCACCTTGCCGCCCTTGGCCTTGGCGATGCGGATCGCCTTGCGCTGCGCGGCCTCGCTGTTGGGCCGCGAGAAATGCGTGCCGGTGACGACGATGGCGCGCGCCGAGGCGATGAAGGCCTCGTCGATGTCCTCCTTCGCCAGCGCCATGTCGGCGCAGTCGGTGCGATAGAAGATCATCGGCGAGACGCCTTCGTCCTCGACCGACAGCAGCACCAGCGCCGTCAGCCGCTCCTTGTCGGTGGTGATGCCGTCGACGTCGACGCCTTCGCGCCGCAGCTGCTCGCGGATGAAGCGGCCCATCTGCTCGTCGCCGACGCGGGTGAGCAGCGCCGAGTTCAGGCCGAGCCGGCCGTGCCGACCGAGATGTTGGCCGGGCAGCCGCCGACCGATTTGGCGAAGGAGGCGATGTCCTCCAGCCGCGAGCCGATCTGCTGGCCGTAGAGATCGACCGAGGCGCGGCCGATGGTGATGACGTCGAGCGGCGTCTGTCTCGCGTCCACGGCTTCGCCCATTGGAACCTCCCATCGGCCTTGTCGTCCCGAGCAACGTCATTGTTGCGCGGTACACTGTGCGAGCGGCAGCGTGGCAGTCGTCAATATGAAATATTAATTCCATATCCATAGTCAATATGGAATGAGCATTCCTTTGCCGAAATTGCCTGAATGTGCGAGGTCGCTGTCAGGCCTTGCGCTTGCGGCCGGTCGCGCCGCTTTTCGCCGACGGCGACGGTCAGCGCCATGGCCAGCGCCATGGTGGCCGACAGCGAGCGGAAGCCGGCGAAATCGGCCTCGGCGACCTCGAACCAGACCTTGGCGAACTGGGCCAGCGGCGAAAACGAGCTGTCGGTGATGGCCACGATCGGCACGCCCTGCTCGGAGATGGCGCGCGCCTCCTCGATGGTCGCCGGCGCATAGGGCGAGAAGCTGATGGCGATGACGGCGTCCGTTCGGCGTGGCGAAGCGCGACCATTTCGGCGTCCAGGCCGGCGGCCGATTCGATCAGCTGGTTGCGGATCTTCAGCTTGCCCAGCGCATAGGCGATGTAGGACGCGACCGGATAGGAGCGGCGCTTGGCGAGCACATAGATGGTCTCGGCCTTGGCCAGCAGCGACGATCGCGTCTTCGAGATGCGGTTCGTCGAGCGTGCGCGAAATGTCGTTGAGCGAGGTGCTGGCGGCGGCGACGAAGCCGTCGAAGATCGCGCGGTGGCCGGCACCCTCCTCGGCCTTGGCGCGCAGCGCCTGCAGCCGTTCGTCATAGGAGGAGTTGCGCTCGCGCAGGCGCTCGCGAAACACCTGCTGCAGGCTGGTGAAGCCGTCGAAGCCGAGATGCTGGGCAAAGCGGATCAGGGTCGAGGCTGAACACCGGCGGAAGCGGCGATGCTGGCGGCGGTGCCGAAGGCGATATCGTCGGGATTGTCGAGCGCATAGGCGGCGATCTGGGCGATGCGCTTGGGCAGGCTCTGCGCGCCGCTCCAGGATCGTCGCGCGCAGCGTCTCGAAGTCGCGGGGCACCCGTTCGTCCATCGTCGCTCCGTCCAAGCTCATCTGTCGACGCTCCCTCTGTGCATCATCATAGCGAGCCTGCGCAAGAACGCCATAAAAAATGAGTCACACATTCCATTTGCGAACGAAATGGATTAATTCATCCACGACTATTTTTCACCGCAGTGGAGAATGCAGAGATGGTCGGCGTCGGTCTTATCGGCACGGGCTTCATGGGCAAGTGCCATGCGCATTGCCTGGAGCGCCGTCGGCACCGTCTTTCGCCGATGTGCGCCAAGCCAAGGCTGGTGCATCTCGGCGAGGTCAATGCGGATCTCGCCAAACGCGCGCGCCGGCGAGTTCGGCTTCGCCAAAGGCTCCGGCGACTGGCGCGCCGTCGTCAACGACCCCGAGGTCGATGTCGTCTCCGCTGACCACGCCCAACCAGTTCCACCCGGAAATGGCCATCGCCATCCTCGAGGCCGGCAAGCATCTGTGGTGCGAAAAGCCGATGGCGCCGGGCTTCGCCGAGGCCGAAGCGCATGGCGGCCGCGGCGAAGAAATCCGGCAAGGTCGCCGCGCTCGGCTACAACTACATCCAGAACCCCGCGATCCGCCACATCGGCGCGCTGCTCGACGAGAAGATCATCGGCGAGGTCAACCATCTGCGCATCGAGATGGACGAGGATTTCATGGCCGACCCCGAAGCGCTGTTCTTCTGGAAGCACGAAGCGGCTTCCGGCTATGGCGCGCTCGACGATTTCGCCGTGCATCCGCTGTCGCTGGTCTAGGTGCTGTTCGGCCGCGTCGGCCGCGTCATGTGCGACATGGCCAAGCCCTATGCCGACCGCAAACTGGCGACGGGCGGGCGCCGCGCGGTCGAAACCTACGACATCGCCAGCGTGCTGATGCATCTCGAAAACGGCGTCGCCGGCACGCTGCTGGTCAACCGTTCGGCCTGGGGCCGCAAGGGCCGCATCGCCATCCAGATCTTCGGCTCGAAGGGCTCGATCCTCTACGATCAGGAGCGGATGAACGAATTCCAGCTCTACCTCACCGCCGACCGGCCGACCGAGCAGGGCTACCGCACCATACTGGTGGCGCCGCACCACAAGCCCTACGACGCTTTCATGCCGGCGCCCGGCCACGGCCTCGGCTTCAACGATCTCAAGATCATCGAATGCCGCGAACTGCTGACCGCGGCTTGCCGGCAAGCCGGCGCGGATCATCGAGTTCGACGAAGGCCTGGAGATCGAGCGCACCGTGCATGCGATGGCGCGCTCGTTCGAGGAGAAGCGCTGGATCGACGTGCGATAGCGGCAGCCGCGCCGGTTCCGGCGCGGCTGTTTCAACAGCGTCAGGCGGCTCCCTGGCGGCTGTCCAGCATGGCGCGGCGGGCCGAGCGGCGCCACTCGACGGCGCCGGCAAGGCCGTGCAGCACCGTCTCGGTGGTTGCCCAGTCGATGCAGCCATCGGTGATGCTCTGGCCATAGACGAGCGGCTTGCCGGGCACGACGTCCTGGCGGCCGGCGACGAGATTGCTCTCGATCATGACGCCGATGATGCGCTCGTCGCCCGCCGCGACCTGGCTCGCCACGTCGGCCGCCACCTTCGGCTGGTTCTCCGGCTTCTTCGAGGTTGGCATGGCTGACATCGATCATCAGCCTGGGTGCCACGCCGATCCGGGCGAGTTCCGCCGAGGCCGCCTCGACGCTCGCCGCGTCATAATTGGGCTGAATGCCGCCGCGCAGGATGACGTGGCAGTCCTCGTTGCCGGTGGTCGTCGCGATCGCGCTGCGCCCGCCCTTGGTCACCGCCATGAAATGATGCGGCTGGGCGGCCGATTTCACCGCCTCGGCGGCGATGCGCAAATTGCCGTCGGTGCCGTTCTTGAAGCCGACCGGGCAGGACAGGCCCGATGCCAGCTCGCGATGGATCTGGCTCTCGGTCGTGCGCGCGCCGATCGCGCCCCAGGCGACGAGGTCGGCAATGTATTGCGGCGTGGTCATGTCGAGGAACTCGGTCGCCGCCGGCAGGCCGAGATTGTTGACGGCCGAGAGCACGTTGCGCGCCATCCGCAGCCCCTTGTCGATGTTGAAGCTGCCGTCGAGGTCGGGATCGTTGATCAGGCCCTTCCAGCCGACCGTGGTGCGCGGCTTCTCGAAATAGACGCGCATGACGATCTCGAGCCGGTCGGACAGGGCCTCGCGCAGCGCCGCCAGACGGCTGGCGTAGTCCATGGCCGCGACCGGATCGTGGATGGAACAAGGGCCGACGATGACAAGCAGTCGATCGTCGGCCCCCGTCAGGATGGCGTGGATGGCGTTGCGCGAGGCGGCGACGGTGCGCGTCGCCGTCAGCGTGCGCGGTATCTCGCGCATCACCTCGTCCGGCGTGCTCAGTTCCTTGATTTCGGTGACCCGAAGATCGTCTGTGGTGGTCAACACGGCTTTCTGCTCCTGGTTTAGGAGACCTGCCGGCTGAAACAAAAAAGCCGCCAGGTCTGGCGGCTTGTTCGGATTTGATCTGCAATCTTCAGATCGAGCGCAATCCTCCCGCCGCCAGCGAGCTGCTAAAGTACCAATATTTGGCGGTCAGGTTGATCATCGAGGCTCATATAGTCGAAGCGGAGGCGTTTGTCACTACTCCGCGCCGGCGCCGGCGACATTCTGGTCGTAGTCGACCAGGGATCCGGTCATGACGCCGGACTGCGGGCTCACCATATAGCTGATCAACCGGGCAAGCTGCGCCGGCTTCACCAATTGGCCCATCGGCTGTCCGGCCTCGGCCTTCTCCAGCCAGTCGTCGGCGGCGCCGTGCCATTTCTTCTGCACGATATCCTCGCCTTCAGTGTCCATCCAGCCGGGCAGCACCGCGTTGCAGCGGATGCGATTGGTGCGATAGGCGTTGGCGACATTCTTGGTCAGCGTCATCAGCGCGCCCTTGCTGGTCGAATAGGGCGTCAGGAAGGACTGGCCGGCATGCGCCGACATCGACAGCACGTTGACGATCGAGCCGGGCGCCTTGCGCGCCAGCAGATGCGCCACCAGCGCCCTGCATCAGGAAGAACGGCCCGCGCACATTGGTCGCGAAGATCGTGTCGAAAAGCTCTTCGCTGGTCTCGACCAGCGAGCCGCGCGCCGAGGTGGCGGCGGCGTTGACCAGCGCGTTGACGGTGCCGAAATGGGCGATCGCGGTGTCGACGGCGCGCTTGCAGTCGGCAACCTTGGCGACATCGGCGCTGATGAAGATCGCGTCGACGCCGGCTCTTCTTGAAGCGGGCGACCGCCTTGTCGCCCTTCTCCTGCGAGCGGCCGATCAGCGCCAAAGCGCGGCAGCCTTCATCGGCCAGCGCCTCGGCGACGGCGAAGCCGATGCCTTGCGCGCCGCCGGTGACGATGGCGCGCGTTTCCGAATTGCGACCGGCTGAACCGTTCATCGCTCTGCTCCTGTGTTCGATACCAATTGGCCCAAGCTGTGTTCAGATGTAGGTCAGGTGGCCTCACCTGAATATCAACGCACCTTAGTCGAGGCGGACGGTCTTGCCCGACTTTGCCGATTTCAATGCCGCATCGGCGAGCTTCAGTGCCACGAGCCCATCCGCTCCGCTGGGTGCCGCCTTCTTGCCCTTCGTTGCCGCGGCGATGAAGGCCGCGATCTCGTTGGCGTAGGCGTCGAGGTAGCGGGTCATGAAGAAGTCGTGCAGCGGCGGGCGGGTATAGCCCTTCTCATTGGCCAGTTCGATCGACACCGGCCGCTGGTTCTCGGCCGCGACCATGCCCTTGCGAGCCATGCACCTCGATGCGCTGGTCGTAGCCATAGGTGGCGCGGCGCGAGTTGGAGATGACGGCCTGCTTGCCGGAAGCGGTCTCGAGGATGACGCTGACCGAGTCGAAATCGCCGGCCTCGCCGATCTTCTTGTCGACCAGCACCGAGGCATGGGCGCTGACCGCCACCGGCTCCTCGCCGAGCAGGAAGCGCGCCATGTCGAAATCGTGGATGGTCATGTCGCGGAAGATGCCGCCCGAGCGCTTGATGTAGTCGAGCGGCGGCGCGCCGGGATCGCGCGACGTGATGGTGACCATCTCGACCGTGCCGATGGCGCCGTCGTCGATCGCCTTGCGCACGGCGGCGAAATGCGGGTCGAAGCGGCGGTTGAAGCCGACCATCAGCGTGGCCTTGGCCTTGTCGACCACGGCCAGGCACTTTTCGACGCGCTTGACATTGAGGTCGATCGGCTTCTCGCAGAAGATCGCCTTGCCGGCCTTGGCGAAGCGCTCGATCAGGTCGGCATGGGTGTCGGTCGGCGTGCAGATGATGACCGCGTCGATGTCCTTGGCCTTTTCGATGGCCTCGATGCGTGCGCACCTCGGCGCCGTAGGCCGATCGCCAGTTCCGTCGCCGCCTTCTCGAAGGCGTCCGCCACGGCGACCAGTTTTGCCTCGGGGTTGGAGCCGACGGCGCGGGCGTGGACCTTGCCGATGCGGCCGGCACCGAGAAGAGCGAAGCGGAGAGTCATGGATATTTCCTTTGGGGATGGGTTCGAACGAGTTTCCGCGCCCATCGGAGCGCGGATGATTTTAGGAGTGCAGCGGGCTGCCAGAGGCTACCGCCCGCCGCAAACAATACTAGGCTGCCGCAAGTTCCGCCTCCCCGGTCTTGGCGCCGGTGATGTAGGCGACGATGTCGTTGCCGTCGGTGTCCTGCTTGCGCAGATTGGCGACGATGCGGCCGCGCCGGAACACCACGATGCGGTCGACGAGGTCGAACACCTGGCGCATGTTGTGGCTGATCAGGATCAGCGGCTCGCCGTGTTCCTTCAGCGTGCGGATGATGTTTTCGACCTGCGCCGTCTCCTGCACGCCGAGGGCCGCCGTCGGCTCGTCCATGATGATCAGCTTCGAGGCGAAGGTCGCGGTCCGGGCGATCGCCACGCACTGGCGCTGGCCGCCCGACATGTGGCGGATGGTGTTGGACAGGTTGGGGATCTTCACCGCCGTGCGCATCCAGCGCCTGGCCTCGTCGCCTTGCGCATCTACTTGCGGTCGAGGATCGAGAACGGGCCGAGGTTGAACAGCACCTTTTCGCGGCCGAGGAACAGGTTCGACGGCACGTCGAGGTCGTCGGCGAGCGCCAGGTTCTGGAACACCGTCTCGATGCCCGCCTCGCGCGCCTCGATCGGGCCGGCGAAGTTCACTTCCTTGCCGTCGAACCAGATCTTGCCGTCGGTGCGCTGCTCGACGCCGGTGATCTGGCGCACGAAGGTCGATTTGCCGGCGCCGTTGTCGCCCATGATGGCGACATGCTCGCCCTTGCGCAGCTCGAAGTTGGCGCCTTCGAGCGCATGCACGCCGCCATAGCGCTTGGTCAGGTTTTCGGTCTTCAGAATGATGTCCGGCATGGTCAAGCTCCTATCGCGCGCGCGGCGCTGGCGCCATTGATCGAGAACGACCGCGCCGACGATGATCACGCCCTTGACCATCTCCTGGTAGTAGGCGTCGAGGCGCAGGAAGGTGAAGCCGGAGATGATGACGCCGAAGATCAGCGCGCCGATCACCGTGCCGATGATCGAGCCGCGGCCGCCCGACAGCGAGACGCCGCCGATGACCGCCATGGCGATGGCGTCGAGTTCATACATGACGCCCATGCCGGACTGGGCGGTGAGGTTCTTGGAACACAGCACCACGGCGGCGAGCGAGGCGAGGATGCTGGCGATGACGTAGACGAGCATCTTGTGGTTGGCGATCTTGATGCCCGACATGCGCGCGGCGTCCTCATTGGAGCCGATCGCATAACAGTGCTTGCCGTATTTGCGTGTAGGTCAGGATCAGCTGGAACAGGATCGCCAGCGAGATGAAGATGCACGACCGGCCATCAGGCCCTTGCCGATATGCCAGGCGAAACTCTCGGTCGGAAACGAGATCGGCTGTCCCTTCGACCACCATTTGGCGATGCCGCGCGCCGGTGACCATCATGCCGAGCGTGGCGATGAAGGGCGGGATGCGCGTGTAGGCGATCAAGGCACCATTGACCAGGCCGGCCAGCAGGCCGCAGCCAATGCGCGACCAGCACCGGCACGATCACCGGCAGGTCGGTCCAGCCGACGAACATCGCCTTGGGGTTCGGGTTGCCGTTGACCGTCGCCACCTGGGCGAAGCTCATGGCAATCATCGCCGTGGCGCCGACGACCGAGCCCGAGGACAGGTCGATGCCGCCGGTGATGATCACCTGCGTCACGCCGATGGCGATGATACCGACGATCGACACCTGCAGGATGATGATTTCGAGGCGCTGCTGGTTGAAGATCGCATCGACATTGTCGCGGGTGTTGAACAGGAAACTGTCGCCGAGAAAGACCCGGCCAATCAGTTCGAAAGCGCCGACGAGGATGACGAGCGCCAGGAAAACGTTGAACTCGGCAGGCCATGCCCGTTTTTTTGCATCATAGGTGAGCCCACCGATGCCATGAGATGTCTGTGCCACGTCTTTTCCTCCGTCAGCCGCATTCATCCTCCCGCCCGCTGGGGCGGGAGGAAAGTGAGGAGCGGCGCTGTTTTTCTGATTTGATGCGCCGCTCTACTCTTTAGTCGCAATTCCGGACGGAAAACCGTTTCACACTTTTCCTGGAATTGCTCTGGCGAAGCGCCTGGCTCAGTTCTTCTTCAGGAACTTGTCGATGTTGGCCGGCGTGACGAGCTGGAAGGGGATATAGACCTTCCGTTCGACCTTCTCGCCCTTGGCCAGCTTCAGCGCCGCGTCGAGGGCACCGGCACCCTGGCCGGCCGCGTCCTGGAACACGGTCGCGTCAAGGTCGCCCGCCTGCATCGCAGCCAGCGCGTCCTGGGTGGCGTCGACGCCGCCGACGACGACCGTCTTCATGTCGATGTTGGCGGCCTTCATCGCCTGGATGGCGCCGATGGCGCTTTCGTCGTTGTTGGCGATGACACCGTCGAACGGCTTGCCGGTCGACAGCCAGTTGGTCATCAGGTTCTGGGCCTCATCGCGGTTCCAGTTCGACGTCTGCTTGTCGATGATCTTGATGAAGCTGCATTCCGGCGTGGCGATCACGTCGTCAATGTCCTTGGTGCGCATTACCGCGGCCTGATTGGAAAGCTCGCCCATGATGACATAGACATTGGCTTCCTTCTTGCCGGCTTCGGTGAACAGGCGGCAGACTTCCTTGGTCTCGAGCGTGCCGGAATCGGCCTCGTTCGAGGCGACGAAGGCCTGGTTCTCCGGCAGCGTGTCGACATTGACCGGTTCGCGGTTGACGTAGACCAGCGGGACCTTGGCCGCGGCCGCCGCGTCCGACATCGCCTGGGTGGCCGAGGTGTCGACCGGGTTGACGATGATGGCGTCGACGCCAGAGGCGACGAAGTTCTTGATCTGGTCAAGCTGCTTGGCAACGTCGTTCTGCGCGTCCTCGACCTGCAGCTCGACACCGTCCATGCCCTTGGCCTGCTCGATCATGCCGTTGCGCAGCACGGTCAGGAAGTTGTCGTCGAACTTGGCCATCGACACGCCGACCTTGGCCGCGAATGCCGACGAACTCATCAGCGCCGCAAAGGCGACGCCCAAAATCAGTTTCTTCATTTTATTTCTCCTCCACACATTGGTGTCCGGCTGCACCGATCTCGCCCGGAATCCCCGATCTCCCGAGGAATCTCTCCCGCCTGCTCCCCTGCTCCGGATGGCGTCTCCCCAGCGATGGAACGCCAAGCCCTCTGTTTGAAACAGATGTTCCGGAACGAAAGGACCAAAATGCCTAGTTGGTGAAATATTTATTCCATTTTGGGGGAGGCCGTCAAGGGCGATTCCAAAAACCGATGCCGGATTTTCGCGGCAGGGCGTTGCAATATTCTATCAGGGTGATGGGTTCCATCATTCCAAACAGGCCCCGCCGTGCCGGGCACCGGCTCGCTGGCCTAGATGTTTTCCGGCAGATAGATGTCGAAGGGCAGGAAGGTCTGGCCCGGCGCATTGGCGGCGCCGGTTTCGATGGCATGCGCCATCAGGCCGACAAGCTCGCGGCAGAGCGCCGGCAGCGGCGTGGAGATCACCATGGTGAGGATGTTGTCGGCGAGGGCCGCGCGCGATTCGGCGTTGATCTCGTTGCAGACGACCACCGGCATGTTTTCGGGCCTCGCCGCCCTGAGCGCCGAGACCGCGCCTTCCATGCCGCCGCCGGCGACGTAGCAACCGGCAAGATCCGGATAGCGGGCCAGAAGGTCGATCATCGCATCATGGGTCACCTGGTTGGCCTCCAGGTTGACCAGCGTCTCCATCACCGTGAATTCCGGCGCATGCTCGCGGAAGAATGACCTGAAGCCGATCTCGCGCAGCTCATGGCCATGGAAGCGATGGCTGCCGACGAACAGGGCGACCTTGCCAGGCTTCCTCGCTGCCTTGGCGATCATCCAGGCCGCGCTGCGACCGACCTTGCGGTTGTCGAGCCCGACATAGCCCTCGCGGATGCCAGCGGCAAAGTCGGACAGCAGAGAGAAGACCGGTTGCCCCCTCGCCTTCAGCGCCTCGACGGCCGCCGTCAACGTCGGATGGTCCGGGCCGACAACGGCGATGGCCCTGGATTTCGCCGCCAGCTTGCGCATCTGGGCGGCGATCTCGTCGGGGGCCAGCGAGCTGGCAAAGTCGATGGTCGCGACGCCACGGAAGCGCTGCGATTGCGACACCGCCAGTTCGAGCTCCCGCGCGAAATCGCTGTAGAAAACATCATTGCCCCTCAGCAGCAGAAAGCCGAGGCGGTATTCTGGCAGTTCCTGGCGCATGCGCTGCTTGATCAGCCCGGCGGCGTGATAGCCGATGCCGGTCGCGGCCTCATAGACACGGCGCGCTGTTTCCTCGCGCACCGGCAGGCGGTTGTTCAGCACCCGGTCGACAGTGGCAACGCTGACGCCGGAGATGCGCGCCAGATCGGTGATGGTCGGCCGTTTTGCCATGACTGCCCTCTGATGTGTCGAACCCTTTTACATCATCTTGATGGGAAATGATAGAAACTATCTTTGTGAGATTGATCCTATCATCCAGTGGCGCTATTTTAAATTCCGACGCCTGCGGTCATACCCTTGGCATTCGCCGGGAAGGGACCGCGAGGCGCTGGTGGAGGTTTCCAATGGCGGCAACACTGTCTGCAACGCCATCCAGGCGCGACTACAGCCTGGTGGGCCGCGATACGCAGCTGGCCGTCGAGAACGGGCTGGCGGCGGCCGATTGGTACCACACCGATGTTCCGCGCAAGCAGATGAAGGAGCTGATGCAGCGCTCCGACGGGCCGGCGATGCGCGACACCATCATCTGGCTCGGCGTGCTCATCCTGAGCGGAGCCGGCGGCGCCTGGTTCTGGGGAACCTGGTGGTGCGTGCCCTTCTTCTTCGTCTACGGCACGCTCTACGGCTCATCGACCGATTCACGCTGGCATGAATGCGGCCATGGCACCGCCTTCCGCACGCAGTGGATGAACGACGCGATCTATCAGATCGCCTGCTTTATGATCATGCGCAACCCGGTGACATGGCGCTGGAGCCATACGCGCCACCATACCGACACTATCATCGTCGGCCGCGACCCCGAGATCGCCATCATGCGGCCCCCCGACCTCATCCGCGTCATCCTCGCCTTCGTCGGCGTCCTCGATGCCTGGCATGCCATGAAGGACATGCTCCGCCACGCGGCCGGCATCATCAGCGCCGAGGAAAAGACCTATGTGCCCGAGCAGGAACAGCCAAGAGCGATCTTCTTCGCCCGTATCTGGCTGGCGATCTATGCGGCGACGATCGCGCTGGCGCTCTATATGGGCTCGTTCCTGCCGTTCATGCTGGTCGGGCTGCCCCGGCTCTACGGCGCTTGGCACCATGTGTTGACCGGCATCCTGCAGCATGGCGGGTTGGCCGACAATGTCATCGATCACCGGCTCAACAGCCGTACCGTCTACATGAATCCCGATCAGCCGCTTCATCTACTGGAACATGAACTACCATGTGGAACACCACATGTTCCCGATGGTGCCCTATCACGCGCTGCCCAGGCTGCATGAGCTGATCAAGCACGATCTGCCGGCGCCGACGCCGTCGATCCTGGCCGGCTACCGCGAAGTGATCCCGGCCTTCCTGCGCCAGTTGCGCAACGAAGACTATTTTCTCAGGCGCGAGCTGCCGCCGACCGCCAGGCCGTATCGCGAGGAATTGCACAACGACAACGCCATCGCCGCGGCTGAATGACCGGCCTGACGGGCGCAGAGCAATCCAACTTTCCGGAGGAACAAATGAGCGACTGGGTCGAGGCCTGTGAGGCCGCGGATATCGATGAAGAGGACGTGATGCGGTTCGACCATGGCGGCCGCACCTTCGCCATCTACCGCAGCCCGGACGACGAGTATTTCGCGACGGACGGGCTTTGCTCGCATGAAAAAGTGCATCTGGCCGACGGGCTGGTGATGGACGACATCATCGAATGCCCGAAGCACAATGGCCGCTTCAACTACAAGACCGGGGCGGCGAGAGGCGCGCCGGTCTGCGTCAACCTCAGGACATATCCGGTCAAGGTCGACGCCGGCAAAGTCCTCATTCAGATCGGATGACGGTGATGACAAAGGCAATGGTCATCATCGGCGCCGGCGAATGCGGCGGACGCGCAGCACTCGCGTTGCGCGATCTCGGCTTCGAAGGTCCGGTGACGCTGGTCGGCGACGAGCCGCATCTGCCCTATGAGCGGCCGCCGCTGTCGAAAGAGGCGATGACCGGCGAGGCGCCCGCGATCAAGGCGATCACCAGCGATGAAATCCTGGCCGAACGGTCGATCCGGCATATCCATTCGGTCCAGGCCGTGGCGATCGACCGCGCCGCCCATGTCGTGCGCCTGTCGGATGGCTCGGCGCTGCCGTACGACAAGTTGCTGCTGGCGACCGGCTCGCTGCCGCGCAAGCTGCCGATGCCGGGCCTCGGAGCGCGCTGCGTGTATCTCAGGACCTTCAAAGACGCGAAGGCCATCCGCGCCCATCTCAGGGCCGGAAACCGCGTCGCAATCGTCGGCGGCGGCTTCATCGGTCTCGAACTCGCCGCCTCGGCGCGCAAACTCGGCGCAACCGTCACCGTCGTCGAGGCGCAGCCGCGCATCCTGATGCGTGGCGTGCCCGCCGAGATCGCCGAGATTATCCACAAGCAGCACGAAGCCGAGGGCGTGACGATCCTCGCCGGCCAGGGCATCGCGGCCATCGCCGATGACGGCGCCGAGGTGCGCATCACGCTTGCCGGCGGACTGGAGGTCGTTGCCGACCTCGCCATCATCGGCATCGGCGCGATGCCGGTGACCGGGCTTGCCGCCGAAGCGGGATTGACCATCGACAACGGCATCGCCGTCGACGCCGAACTTCGCACCGGCGATCCGGACATCTTTGCCGCCGGCGACTGCTGCTCGTTTCCGCTTGCCGTCTATGGCGGAAGGCGGGTGCGGCTGGAAGCCTGGCGCAACGCGCAGGAGCAGGGCGCGCTGGCGGCCAGGAACATGCTGGGCGCCGGCGAGGCCCACGCCGCCGTGCCGTGGTTCTGGTCGGATCAATATGGCCTGACCTTGCAGATCGCCGGGCTGTCGGACGAGGGGCACAGCGTCGTGCGCCGTGACCTCGAAGACGGCGCCTTTATCCTGTTCCATCTGGCTGGGGACGGCCGTCTGGTCGCGGCAAGCGGCATCGGGCCGGGCAATGCGGTCGCCCGCGACATCAGGCTGGCCGAAATGCTGATCGCCAAACGGGCGACGCCGGCGCCGGAGGCGCTCGGCTCACAGACGGTCAAGCTGAAGTCGCTGCTGGCAGCGTGAGCCGCGCCGTCCGGAAATCAAGGAGGGGAAGAAAATGCCGAGCACCAGACCGACGGTCGCCGACCTGCAATCGCTGAAGGGCAAGCGGCAGCTTTCCAAGCTCAGGGTCTTCTCGCTGGAAGAGGCCGAGGCCGCGGAGCGCGCCGGCATCGATATCATCTCCGTCCCCTACGACCTGATCTTCGACCCGCGCTTTCGCGATGCGGCACCGACCCGCTTTGCCATTCCCGGCGACGAGCAGTCCAAAATGGGCGCGACCACGGACGAGATTTTACGCACGGCGGTGAAGCTGCGCGCGGCGAGCGCCGACGCCATGTATTGTTCGGCCAGCCTGCAGACGATCCGGCGGCTGCGCGACGAGCATATTCCGGTCTGCGGCCATGTCGGGCTGATCCCGGCGCATGCGACCTGGACGGGCGGGTTCAAGGCGGTGGGCAAGACCGCCGAAAGTGCTGCCTTCGTCTGGAAGCAGGTCAGGGACCTGGAAGCGGCAGGTGCCTTCGCCGCCGAGATCGAGGTGGTGCCGGCCGAAATGGCGAGCGCCATCTCCAGGCGCACGCCGCTGATCATGATCTCGATGGGGGCCGGCGCCGGCTGCGATGCCCAGTATCTGTTCTCGGAAGATGTGCTCGGCACCCATCGCGGACACTATCCGCGGCATGCCAAACGCTATCGCGACCTGGCGGCGGAGTTCGACCGCATCCAGGGCGAGCGCATTGCAGCGTTCAGCGAGTATGCCGCCGACATCCAGTCCGGCGCCTATCCGGCACCGCAGCACATGGTCGGGGTGGACACCGAGGAATTGCGCAAGTTCGAGGCGTTCCTCGAATCCCAGACCTGAGCGGCTTATCCCTCAGCTCTAGAAGAGCGCCTTCAGCTCAGACAATTTGTCGTTGACCAGCCAGCCATAATAATTTTCCTCGGGCAGCTTTTCGGGCTCGCCGGCGGCTCGGCGCTTGTCGTTCTCGGCCTTCAGCGCTTCGGCACGCTGCTCGGGATTGCCGACATTGTAGAGCGTCGCCGTGAGGCCGGGATTGCCCGAAATGTCGAAGCCGGCGATGCTCTTGTAGGCATCGATCGATTTGCTGATCGTCGCCGCTACGTAGGCAAGCGTCAGGTCCGGATCCATGATGGTCTTGTAGACCCCGTTCGGATCGGCGACGTCGAGCTTCGGGCAGGCCGGACACTTTGTGCGACGAGATCGCTCATCTGCAGCGCGGTCAGCGGGTTGAGCTGGCCAAGGCCGAAAGTCTGGCCGGCATAATAGGGCTGGAAGAAGGTGGCGCCGAAACGGTCGTTGGGAAAGCTCTCGCCGCCCACACTCTTGCCGCGGAAGGCATGGTTCCACACCTGCTCGCGGCACTCCCACAGATCGTAGCTGTCGGTCAGGCCGGCGCATTTCTTGAATTCCGGCCGTTGCACGAAATCCGTGATGTCCTCGCCCTCATAGGCGAAGGAGAGCCTGCTCGACAGATAGGAGATCGCCTTGACGTAATAGGTCTGCAGCCGGTCGTAGGCATCGACATTGTAGGTATGCTCGCCGACGATGGCGCCGACGATGTGAATGGGATCGATGCCATAGGCCGCCGCCTGCTGCTTGATCTTGCCGCGAAGGTCGGCGTCGTTCTGCAGCAGCGCATAGACCTTGCGGTACTTGGCCTGGAAGGTGGTGTTGGTGGCCTGGGTGCGGCGGCTCGAGGCGCCCGGTATGTCGGGCTGCTCGGCATGGCGGTTTCCCGGCGGTACCAGCGTCGCCGCATCGGCGGCGGCCACCGCTGCCGCCAGCGCCAAGCCGAGAAGGAGAAGTATGCGTTTTTTCATGCACCGCCGCCTGTGAAGTCGCCGGGCAAACTAGGTAAAGCCCAATGGAGAGTCGAGAGAACCGCCCCGTCTCGCCGGACGAAAGCGGCCAGATGCTTCCATTTGGCCACACCCTGGTTCTTGCGCCGCGGAGCCGTGCCCGGCGCCGCTTCTACAGGATAAATCTGCGACAAATCCGTGTTCCTGGAAAGGTCGCCGACATGCTTTTCCACATAGGCGGCATCGATGGTGACCGACGTGCCGTTGCGGTCCGGCGCGTCGTAGGAAATCTCGTCCAGCACCCGCTCCATCACCGTCTGCAGGCGCCTGGCGCCGATGTTCTCGACGCTGGCGTTGAGATCGACGGCGATGCCGGCAAGCGAATCGATGGCGTCATCGGTGAAGCTGAGCTCGACGCCTTCCGTCTTCATCAGCGCGATATACTGCTTGATCAGGCTGGCCTCGGTCTCGGTCAGGATGCGGACGAAATCGTCCTTCTCCAGCGCCCGCAGTTCGACGCGGATCGGCAGGCGGCCCTGCAGTTCCGGCAGCAGGTCCGACGGCTTGGCGACGTGGAACGCACCCGAGGCGATGAACAGGATGTGGTCGGTCTTCACCGGTCCGTATTTGGTCGCCACCGTCGTGCCCTCGACAAGCGGCAGCAGGTCGCGCTGCACACCTTCGCGGGAGACGCCGGCGCCGATGCCGCCTTCGCGCGACGCGATCTTGTCGATCTCGTCGAGGAAGACGATGCCGTCGTTTTCGGTCGATTCCAGCGCCCTGCGCACCACCTCGTCCTGGTCGAGCAGCTTGTCGGACTCGTCGTTGATCAGCAGCGCGTAGGACTCCTTCACCGTCGTCTTGCGTGTCTTGGTCCTCTGGCCGCCCATCGCCTTGGACAGCATGTCGTTGATGTTGAGGACGCCGATATTGCCGCCCGGCATGCCGGGAATCTCGAAGCCGGGCATGCCGCCGCTGCCGGTGTCGGCCACTTCGACCTCGATCTCCTTGTCGTCGAGCTCGCCGTCGCGCAGCTTCTTGCGGAAGCTATCGCGCGTGGCCGGGCTTGCCGTCTTGCCGACCAGCGCTTCAAGCACCCGTTCCTCGGCATTGAGGTGGGCGCGCGCCTTGACGTCCTCGCGCATCTTCTCGCGCACCAGGCCGATGGCGATCTCGACCAGGTCGCGGATGATCTGCTCGACGTCGCGGCCGACATAGCCGACCTCGGTGAACTTGGTCGCCTCGACCTTGACGAAGGGCGCACCGGCGAGACGCGCCAGGCGGCGCGAGATCTCGGTCTTGCCGACGCCGGTCGGCCCGATCATCAGGATGTTCTTCGGCATCACCTCTTCGCGCATCTGGCCTTCGAGCTGCTGGCGGCGCCAGCGGTTGCGCAAGGCGATGGCCACGGCGCGCTTGGCGTCCTTCTGGCCGATGATGAAGCGGTCGAGTTCCGAAACGATTTCGCGCGGGAGAGAATGTGCTCATATCACTCAAATTCCACTTTGCCACTGCCGGATGGACTTCGAACGGATGCAGCAGCATGATCACGTTGAGCGTCAGATTGTCCCGGATGATGTAGCCGACGCCCAGTTCGAAGATCGACGGCAAGGCTGACGATCACCCATATAGGAAGCTTTCGCGCCATCACAAATCCCAGCACCATGGCAACGTATCGGACACGGAATTGATGATGCTGTCGCCGTAATAGTCGAGCGAGATGGTGCCGGCGCGATAGCGGTCGATGATGAAGGGGCTGTTTTCCAGGAGCTCCCAGCCGCCTTCGATGAGGACGGCGAACGCCAGCCGCAGCCCGACCGGCGAGCGCGGAAACAGGAACCACGCCAGCGCATAGAACAGGAAGCCGTGGATGATGTGCGAAGGCGTGTACCAGTCGGAAATGTGCTGGGAATTCTCGGAGCTGTTCACCACGCCGTGCCAGAGCTTCACGTAGCCGCAGGTGCAGATCGGCGGATGACCCATGCCGTAGAGCGACCCCGGCCTGGAAGATGACCAGAGCCAGCACGAGCAGAAGCCCCATCCGCCAGCTGTCTTCATAGGCCGATAGCGTCTTGTCTTCGCCGATCGTGTTCATCTGGTCAGTGCCCCTCTTGCGCGTCGCCATCGGCCGCATCGACGGCCATCAGCACGGCGTCCCCATATTCCGATTGCCTGCGCCCGATCGCCCTGAAGCCGGCCTTCTCATAGGCGCGGATGGCGCGCGCGTTGTGCGGATGCGGATCGATGATGACGCGCGGCGCGCCTTCCTCGAACAGCTGTTCGACGAACTGACGCACGATGGCCGAGCCATGGCCAACGCCGACCAGCTCCGGCCTGCCGATCGACAGATCGATGCCCAGCGTGCCGAACGGCTGGTCGGCATAGGGATGGTCGTCCTCCAGATGCGGATCGTAGCTCTGCAGATAGGCGATCGGCTTGCCGTCGAGCTCGACGATCAGCGGCTCGACCGAGATCGAGTCGATATGCTCGCGGATCTCGGCGATTTCCTCGTCGGGATCGTCCCACCATTCGGCGACATGCGGCTCGGCCAGCCAGCCGGCGATCATCGGCAGGTCCTTTTCGGTCACCGGCCGAAAATCGTACACATCGCCCTGTCTGGCCCGCTCAGGCGGCATCGAGCGTTTCGATGACGAAGTTGTTGTTGGTGTAGACGCAGATGTCGGACGCGATCTGCATCGCCTTGCGGGCGATCTCCTCGGCGTCCTTGTCGGTGTCCATCAGCGCGCGGGCGGCGGCCAGCGCGTAATTGCCGCCGGAGCCGATGGCCATGACGCCATGTTCGGGTTCGAGCACGTCGCCGGTGCCGGTCAGCGCCAGCGAAACCGACTTGTCGGCCACCAGCATCATGGCTTCCAGCCGGCGCAGATAGCGGTCGGTGCGCCAGTCCTTGGCGAGCTCGACGCAGGCGCGCGTCAGCTGGTCGGGATATTGTTCGAGCTTGGCTTCAAGCCGCTCCAGAAGGGTGAAGGCGTCGGCGGTGGCGCCGGCGAAACCGGCAATGACATTGCCGCCCTTGCCGATGCGGCGCACCTTCTTGGCGTTGCCCTTCATGATGGTCTGGCCAAGGCTGACCTGGCCGTCGCCGGCGATCACAACCTTGCCGCCCTTGCGCACCGTCACGATGGTCGTGGCGTGCATGGTCAGTTCATTCGACATTTTCTGCTCCGATTCGCGCCGATCCCGATAAGGCGATCCGGCGCGGTACGAGTGACTTGATCGGCCATATGTATGCATGGGTCAGGCGATTGCAAACCGGCCTCCGGCAAGCCTCGATAGCGCCGCGCATGGCAACTGGCAATCGCCGGATCATGCTGCTAGAAGGCTCTCGCTTTCAAGCGTGTGAGGGCTTGGAAGCGCGTGAAACCCTGGACAAGGATGAGGTCATGTCGCCCCGTTCCGCCGAAGTCAGCCGCAAGACCAAGGAAACCGATATCTCCGTATCGGTCCATGTCGACGGCACCGGGCAAATCCGACATTGCGACCGGCGTCGGCTTCTTCGACCATATGCTCGACCAGCTGTCGCGCCATTCGCTGATCGACATGACGGTCAAGGCCAAGGGCGATCTGCACATCGACGACCACCACACGGTCGAGGACACCGGCATCGCGCTCGGCCAGGCGCTGGCCAAGGCGCTCGGCGAGCGGCGCGGCATCATGCGCTATGCCTCGATCGATCTTGCCATGGACGAGACGCTGACCCGCGCGGCGATCGACGTGTCCGGCCGGCCGTTCCTGGTCTGGAACGTCGCCTTCTCGTCGCCGAAGATCGGCACCTTCGACACCGAACTGGTGCGCGAATTCTTCCAGGCGCTGGCGCAGAATGCCGGCATCACGCTGCATGTGACCAATCACTACGGCGCCAACAACCACCACATCGCCGAGACCTGCTTCAAGGCGGTGGCGCGGGCGCTGCGCGCGGCGCTGGAACGCGACCCGCGCCAGCCGGATGCGGTGCCCTCCACCAAGGGATCTCTGAAAGGGTAGGCGATGGCCATCTATGTCGTGATGGAACCGCCAGGCCGCAGCGAGAAGGCCGACGTGACCTTTGTCCGCGACGGATTTGCCTGGCTCGGCTTCCTGGTGGCGCCGCTGTGGCTCGCCTGGCACCGGCTGTGGGTCGAGGCTGCACTCGCCTTTGTCGTCATGGCCATCCTGTCGATGCTTGGCGAAAAGCTGGGGCTTGGCCTGGGCCGGCTCGCTGCTGTCGCTGCTGGTCTCGCTTTACATCGGTCTGGAGGGGCAGGCGTTGCGGATCGCCGCACTGCGCCGCCGCGGCTGGCATGAAAGGGGCGTCGTCGCGGCCGACAGGCTTGACGACGCCGAGACGCGCGATGCGCTGGAGGCCGAAGCGATGGCGGAAGAGCAGGCGACGATGCAGCGCATCGTTCCGGACGCCGCCCTGGCGCGGCCGCCCCAGACCGGCATTGCGTTGGGCTTGACCCACACGCCCGGAAAGCCCTGACATGCGGGTAGCGATCATCGATTACGGGTCGGGCAATCTGCGCTCGGCCACCAAGGCCTTCGAGCGCGCCGCGCATGAGGCGGGCATCGCGGCGGCGATCGAGCTGACTGCCGACGCCGAGCGCGTGCGCACCGCCGACCGCATCGTGCTGCCCGGCGTCGGCGCCTATGCCGACTGCGCGGCCGGCCTCAAGGCCGTCGCCGGCATGTGGGACGCGGTGGAAGAGGTGGCGATCGTCAAGGGCCGGCCCTTCCTCGGCATCTGCGTCGGCATGCAGCTGATGTCGGAGCGTGGTCTGGAAAAGACCGTGACCAAAGGTTTTGGCTGGATCGCCGGCGACGTCAAGGAGATCACGCCCACCGATCCGGCACTGAAGATTCCGCAGATCGGCTGGAACACGATCGAGCTGACGCGCAAGCATCCGCTGTTTTCGGGCATCACGACCGGGACCAAGGGACTGCACGCCTATTTCGTCCACTCCTACCATCTCGATGCGAAGAAGGCCGACGAGGTGCTGGCGGTTGCCGACTATGGCGGCCCGGTGACGGCGGCAGTCGCGCGCGACAATCTCGTCGGCACGCAGTTCCATCCCGAGAAGAGCCAGGCGCTCGGCCTCGCTTTGATCACCAATTTCCTGCGCTGGAGGCCTTAACCCATGAGCAAGAAGGGCTATTGGATGGCGATGATCGATGTTCGCGACCCCGAGGTCTACAAGCAGTACATCGAGGCCAATGCAAAGGCCTTCGTCAAGTATGGCGCGAAGTTCCCCGTGCGCGCCGGACGTTATGTGAGCCCGGAGGGACCGACCGGAAACCGCCACGTGCTGGTCGAGTTCGAGTCCTACGAGACGGCGATCGCCTGCTACGAATCGCCTGAATACAAGGAAGCCTCGAAATACCGGCTGGCGGCATCGACCGGCCATTTCGTCATCGTCGAGGGCGCCTGACGATGATCCTGTTTCCCGCCATCGACCTCAAGGACGGCAAATGCGTGCGCCTGAAGCACGGCGATATGGCGACCGCGACGATCTACAATGACGATCCGGCCGCACAGGCTAAAGCCTTCGAGGAGCAAGGCTTCGAGTGGCTGCACGTCGTCGACCTCAACGGCGCCTTCAAGGGCCAGAGCGTCAACAGCGCGGCGGTCGGCGCCATCCTCAAGGCGACGAAGAACCCGGTGCAGCTCGGCGGCGGCATCCGCACGCTGGCGCAGATCGAGGACTGGCTCGACCGCGGGCTTGCCCGCGTCATCCTCGGCACGGTTGCGGTGCGCGATCCCGATCTGGTCAGGCAGGCCTGCAGGGCCTTCCCGGGCAAGATCGCCGTCGGCATCGACGCCAAGGGCGGCAAGGTGGCGGTGGAAGGCTGGGCCGAGGCGTCGAGCCTCGGTGTCATCGAACTGGCGAAGAAATTCGAAGGCGCCGGCGTCGCCGCCATCATCTACACCGACATCGACCGCGACGGCGTTTTGACCGGCATCAACTGGGACGCCACCATCGACCTGGCCGAAGCGGTGTCGATCCCGGTGATCGCCTCCGGCGGGCTCGCCTCGATCGCCGACATCGTGCGCATGACCATGCCCGACGCGAAGAAGCTCGAAGGCGCGATCTCCGGCCGCGCGCTCTATGACGGGCGCATCGATCCGGCCGAGGCGCTGGCGATCCTGCAGCGGCAAGACAGGCGGAGACAACGCCGTGAAAATCTCGATCATCCTGGCGTCCTATGACAGCGGCCACTATCACGGCGGCATGCGGCCAGGGGCCGGACGCGTTGATTGCCGGCGGGCTGTCGGAGGCGCTCAACGCTTGCCGGGCACGACGTTGACGTCACGACATCGGCAGGGTGGGCGACGAGCAGGAGCGCGAGATCGCAACCGGCTTCGCCGTCTGCAACGCCGTGTCGGGCGAAGTCCGCATCGCCTGTGACCGTGGCCGGTTTCCCATCGTGCTTGCCGGCAATTGCCTGACCAGCGCCGGCGCGGTGGCCGGCGAAGGCGCCGATGCGATCATCTGGGCCGACCAGCATGGCGACCTCAACACGCCCGAAACCTCGACATCGGCTTTCTCGACGGCATGGCGCTGGCGACCGTGCTCGGGCTTTGCTGGCGACCGATCGGCGCGGCCATTCCCGGCTTCAAGGCGATCGATCCTGCCCGCTGCGTGCTGGTCAACGCGCGCGACCTCGACCCTGCGGAAGAGCAACTGCTGAAGACGCTGCCGGTCATCCGGACCGAATGCCCGGACTGGGCCGGCGCGGCGCAAAGGCTGAAGGACACCGGCGCCGAGCGCATCCACATGCACATCGATCTCGATGTCCACGACCCCGAAGTGCTGCAGGCCAACCGTTACGCCACTCCTGGCGGCCCGGCTCCGGAGCAGGTGCGGCAGGCGATGTGCGGCATGGCCGGACCGTTGCCGCTCGTCGGCCTCACCATCTCCGCCTACGATCCGGCCTTCGACGCCAAGGGCGAGGTGCCGCCGCTGGTCGGCCAGTTGCTGGTCGACCTGCTGGCGACGATGGAGAAAAGCTGATGCTGAAGGCCCGCGTCATCCCCTGTCTCGACGTCAAGAACGGCCGCGTCGTCAAGGGCGTCAATTTCGTCGACCTGGTCGATGCCGGCGATCCGGTCGAGGCGGCCAAGGCCTATGATGCGGCCGGCGCCGACGAGCTCTGCTTTCTCGACATCACCGCGTCGTCGGACAACCGCGAGACCATCTTCGACGTCGTCGCCCGCACCGCCGAACAATGTTTCATGCCGCTGACCGTCGGCGGCGGCGTGCGCCAGGTCGCCGACATCCGCAAGCTGCTGCTGGCCGGCGCCGACAAGGTGTCGATCAACACGGCGGCGGTGAAGAACCCGGATTTCGTCGCCGAAGCCGCCGACAAGTTCGGCAACCAGTGCATCGTCGTCGCCATCGACGCCAAGAAGGTATCCGCGGCCAATGAGGCCGACCGCTGGGAGATCTTCACCCATGGCGGGCGCGAGAAGACCGGCATCGACGCCGTCGACTTCGCACGGAAGATGGTCGATCGCGGCGCCGGCGAGATCCTGTTGACCTCGATGGACCGCGACGGCACCAAGGCCGGCTACGACATTGCGCTGACCCGCGCCATTGCGGACGCGGTGCGCGCGCCGGTCATCGCGTCCGGCGGCGTCGGCACGCTCGATCATCTGGTCGAAGGCATACGCGACGGCCATGCCGGGGCCGTGCTGGCGGCCTCGATCTTCCATTTCGGCACCTATACGATCGCGCAGGCCAAGGCGCATATGGCCCGTGCCGGGCTGCCCATGCGGCTGGACTCCCTGGATAATCGGCTCTAAACGGCGCAAATGGCTCAGTTTTCACTGTCCGATCTGGAAAAGATCATCGGCGAACGCGCCCGGTCCGGCGACCCGGACTCGTGGACGGCAAAACTGTTCGCCAAGGGCATCGACAAGGCGGCACAGAAGCTCGGCGAAGAGGCGGTCGAAACGGTAATCGCCGCCGTGAAGGGCGACAAGCAGGCCCTCGTTTCGGAAAGTGCCGATCTTATATATCATTGGCTTGTCGTCCTTGGCATCGCGGGGGTTCCGCTGGAGGACGTGCTGAGAGAACTCGAGGGCCGCACCGGCCGCTCGGGCGTCGCCGAAAAGGCATCCCGGTCGAAGGGCTGACCGCGAGGAGGGCAGGAAACTCGATGGACCAGCTTGCTCCGACCGAGAAATATTCGCCCTATCGTTTCTTCTCGGCCGAGCAATGGTCACAGTTCCGCGCCGACACGCCGCTGACGCTGACCGAGGACGAGATCAACCGCCTGCGCTCGCTGAACGACCCGGTCGACCTCGAAGAGGTCAAGCGCATCTATCTGTCGCTGTCGCGGCTGCTCTCGGCGCATGTCGAGGCGAGCCAGCTGCTGTTCCGGCAGCGCCAGGCCTTCTTCAACGCCCAGGATGTGGTCAAGACGCCCTTCATCATCGGCATTGCCGGCTCGGTCGCGGTCGGCAAATCGACCACGGCGCGCGTGCTCAAGGAACTTTTGGCGCGCTGGCCGTCGAGCCCCAAGGTCGATCTCATCACCACCGACGGCTTCCTGCTGCCGAACGAGGTCCTGCGCCGCGACAATCTGATGGAGCGCAAGGGCTTTCCCGACAGCTACGATGTCGGCGCACTGCTCAGGTTCCTGTCAGGCATCAAATCGGCGCAGCGCAATGTCCGCGCGCCTGTCTATTCGCATTTGACCTATGACGTCATTCCCGGCGAATTCGTCACCATCGACCGGCCGGACATACTGATCTTCGAAGGCATCAATGTGCTGCAGCCGGGCAAGTTGCCGAAGGACGGCAAGATCGTGCCGTTCCTGTCCGACTTCTTCGACTTCGCCATCTATATCGATGCCGATGAGGAGCTGATCCACCAATGGTACATCGCAGCGCTTCATGCGGCTGCGCGAAACCGCCTTCCGCAATCCGGACTCCTTCTTCCACCGCTATTCGCAGCTTTCGGAAGACGCGGCGCGCGCCATCGCCGAAGGGCTGTGGGCCAACATCAACCTGAAGAACCTGCGCGAAAACATCCTGCCGACGCGGGCGCGGGCCGATCTCATCCTGCGCAAGGGCGCCAATCACCTGGTCGAGGAAGTGGCTCTCAGGAAGCTGTGAAATCTTGAGGCATTCCTTAAAGTCATCTTAACCGAGCTTTTCTATTGTCGGGGCCTGATCCGCGGGCTTCGGCAGGCAATGAACGCGCCATTCCTTCATATCGATCGACCGGCCACTGCCGGCGAAACGAGCCCGAAGAGCGGGACGGCCACGGTCGCGCTGATCGTGCCGGTGCACAATGAGGAAGCAGCGATCGCTCCGTTCCTGGCGGCCGTGCGTGAAAACATCGACCCGCTGAAGGACGCCGGCATCGCCTTCGAATTCATCTTCATCAATGACGGCAGCAGCGATGCGACGCTCGAGAGGCTGATCGAGGCGCAGCGAACCGATCGGCGTATCCAGGTGATCGACCTGTCGCGCAATTTCGGCAAGGAAGCGGCGCTCACCGCCGGTCTCGACTGCTGCGATGCCGATGCCGCGATCCCCATGGATGTCGACCTGCAGGATCCGCCGCATGTCATTCCGCTGCTCGTCGAAAAATGGCGCGAGGGTTTCGAGGTCGTGCTTGCCAAGCGCGCCAACCGGTCGAGCGACAGCTTTCTCAAGCAGCGCTCGGCGTCGATGTTCTATCGCGTCCACAACTGGATCGCGCAGCAGAAGATCCCGCACGATGTCGGCGACTTCCGGCTGATCGACCGGCAGGTGATCGAGGCGCTGCGCTCCCTGCCTGAACGGCGCCGCTTCATGAAGGGCCTGTTCGCCTGGGTCGGCTTCCGCACCGCGACGGTCGAATATGTGCGCGATCAGCGCATCGCCGGGCAATCGAAATTCTCGGGCTGGCGGCTGTGGAACTTCGCGCTCGAAGGCATCACCAGCTTCTCGACCGCGCCGCTCGAGATCTGGACCTATGTCGGCGCGACGATCTCGGCCTTGTCGTTCCTCTACGGCCTGCTGATCATCGCCAAGACACTGGTGTTCGGCATCGACGTGCCCGGCTATGCCTCGCTGCTGGTCAGCGTCCTCTTCCTCGGCGGCATCCAGTTGCTCGGCATCGGCATCATCGGTCAGTACCTCGGTCGCGTCTATGCCGAGATCAAACAGCGCCCGATCTACATCGTGCGCCGCACATATGAGGGGACGGACTGATGGAGCTCGACGCCTACCGACAGATGGCGGCCACCGAGGACGAGCATTGGTGGTTCTGCGGGCGGCGCGCCATCGCCGAAGCGGTCATCCGCGGTCTCGGCCTGCCTGGCGACGCCGATATCCTCGAGATCGGCGCCGGCACCGGCGGCAACATCCAGATGCTGGAACAGTTCGGCGCTGTCACGGCGGTGGAGATGAACGATCTTGCCCGCCAGATCGCCCGCGAGAAGACCGGCCACGACTTCCTTGCCGGGCACCTTCCCGACGGCATGCCCGTCACGTCGCAAGGCTTCGACCTCATCTGCCTGTTCGACGTGCTGGAACACGTTGCCGAAGACGAAGCCTCGCTGGCAACGATCCGCCGCATGCTGAAGCCAGGCGGCAAGGTCGTGCTGACGGTTCCCGCGCACCAATGGCTGTGGAGCAAGCACGATGTCGGGCTGCACCACATGCGGCGCTATTCGCGCGAACTGCTGAAGGCGCGCATCGAGCAGGCCGGATACCGGATCGAGAAGCTGAGCTATACCAACGCGGCGCTGTTTCCGGTCGCGGCACTTGCCCGCCTTGCCGATCGCCTGCGCCGCTCGAACACCGCCTCCGGACAGGCAATGCCGCCGAAGCCGATCAACAGCGCGATGAAGGCGCTGTTTTCGGCGGAAAGCCGGATCGTGCCGAATGCCGAACTGCCTTTCGGCGTGTCGCTGCTGGCCGTGTTCGGCAAGGATGCGGCTTTCGACGCGGCGCCCGAAGGTGGCAGACTGGCGGCCTGACCCCCAAGATGCTGAACATGCCCCGCTATGGCCGGATTTCGCGCTTCGCCGTCATCGGCGGCGCCTCGACGCTGATCTATGGCGCCTGCGCCTTGCTGCTTTCGCACGGCGGCGCCGGGGCGGCCATATTGCCGGCGACACTGGCGTCGGCCGTCGCTTATGCGGTCGCCGGGCTGTTCTCCTATGCCGGACACAAATATTTCACCTTCGTGTCGGCCGGCGCCCACGCCTTCGAATTGCCGCGCTTTCTCCTGCTCAACGCGACAGGTCTGGCGACGGCCATCGTTTTGCCGGTCCTTCTCACCGAGAAGCTCGGCATGCCCGCGGCCGTTCCAGTCGTTCTGACCTGCATCGCCGTGCCGCTGGTGAACTACATCGTGCTCGGCCGCTGGGTGTTCCGCAATGTCTAGCGCGGAGCCGTTCGACGGGCCCCTGGCGGGCCTGGAGCTGTCGTCGCGACCCGTCGGGCTGACGGTGGCGCCGCTTTTCCTGTCATTGGCGGCAGCTGCCTACGCCGCATGGCTGGCGATCGCCGTCGTGCCGACCAATGTAGATGTGTCGTGGCTGCTGGTCGTGTGCGATCGGCTGCTCGCGGGAGAGCGGCTGAACACCGACATATTGGAGACCAACCCACCGTTTTCGATCTGGCTCTACATGCCGTTCATGCTCCTGGAAAAGCTGACCGGCATAGGTGCTGAACTCTGGCTGACGCTCGGGGTCGTCTGTCTCGGTTTGGCCAGCCTGTTCGTTTCCGCTCGAATTCTGGTCCGCGTCGACCCGGTCTACCGGCAGCCTGGCGTCCTATGGGTATTGCCGGCTGCTGTGTTCATGATCCTGTGTTTCCTGCCGGACCAGTTTGGTCAACGCGAGCAATTCGCGCTGATCGGCATCTTGCCCTGGCTGGCGTTGCAGTGCGCGCGCCAGCGGACGCCGGATTTCGTCGCCGGATCGCTTGCCGAGCGCATCCTGGCCGGGCTGGGTGCGGCTGTCGTGGTCATGGTCAAGCCGCCTCACTTCGCGCTCGCCCTGATGCTGCCATCGCTGTGCCTTGCATTTCAACGGCGCTCCCCAAGACCGCTCTTCGTCACGGAAAACCTCATCGGCGCAGCGATCGCCGTCAGCTATGTCGCCTGCATTGCGATCTTTGACCGCGCCTACTTCACCGACATCCTGCCCCTTCTCGGGGACGTCTATCTGCCGATCCGCGCTCCGTTCATCGACAATCTGGCGAACTGGCCAAAGGTCGTGCTGCTGCTGTCCGCCGCAATCGTCATCGCGATGGGCGGGGCGAGACATGTGCACTGGGACGCCAGGATCCTGCTGGCGAGCGCGCTCGGCCTGGTCGTTGCATTCCTGCTGATGGGCAAGGGCTGGCCGAACCATGCGCTGCCGATGATGGCGATCACGGTACTTGCGTCAGGCCTTCAGCTCCTGCGGTTTGGCGATTTTCACAAGGCAGGGATCGTGCGCAGGGCCGCGCTGATCTTCGGCTGCGTACTCGTGCTGCAAACGACGGTCAGAGCGCAGTATATCGCGTTGGCGGCGGACAACGGGCCGATCGAGCGATCGGTCGCGGCAATCCGCGGCACGATCGAGCACCCCACGATCATATCGATTGCCGCTCAGATGCAGGCGGCACACCCTCTGACCCGGTTGGTCGATGGCAGATTCATATCGCGCCACCCGGGTGCGTGGGTGGTCTCCAAGGCGGAAAAACTTGTGCGCACCGCCGATGATCCCGAACAGAAACAGAGACTGGAGAGCATCCGCGATCGGACAATCGGCGAATTCGCCGCCGAGATATCGGCAAGGAAGCCCGATATCGTGCTGTCGGGCCCCGAAGCCGATCCCGCCTGGAATGCGCTCATGCTAAGCGACAAGAGGATCGCCGCAGTCTTGAGCGACTATCATGTGCTGCACACCGAGCCGGCGATCACTGTCTATGTTCGCTCCACCGCGCCTCAGGAGGCCGAGGGACTTCGGCGCAAGACGGCATGGTGAGCCTGGCGATCACCTTGCCGATCCTTCTCATCGAGAAGCTCGGCCTGCCCGCGGCCGTTGCGGTCGTTATGACCGGCATCGCCGCGGTCTTGGCGAATTCCATCGCGCTCGGCCGCCGGGCGTTCCGCCATGTCTAGGGCTGAACCGTTCGACAAGCCCCTGGCCGGCATGGCGCTGGCGACGCGACCCCTCTGGCTGACGGTGGTGCCACTCTCTCTGACACTGGCGGTGGCCGCCTACGCGGCATGGCTGGCGCTCGTGGTCGTGCCGACCAATGTCGATGTGTCGTGGCTACTGGTCGTCTGCGACCGGCTGCTGAACGGCGAGCGGCTGAACGTCGACCTCATGGAGGTCAATCCGCCGTTCTCTATCTGGCTCTACATGCCGTTCATGGTTCTGGAACGGCTGGTCGGCGGCCGCGCCGAACTGTGGCTGGCCCTCGGCGTGATCGGCGCCGGACTGGCCAGCCTTGCCATCGCCGCCCGCATCCTGGCGCGTGCCGATGCGGCCTATCGCCAGCCCCGCGCGCTTTGGGCGCTGCCGGCCGCGCTCTTTGTCCTGGTCTGCTTCCACCCGGGCGAATTCGGCCAGCGCGAGCATTTCGCGACGATCGCGATCCTGCCCTGGATCGCGCTACAATGCGCTCGCCAGCGGGCGCCGGGGTTTGCCGCTGGCACGCATTGGGAACAGGTCGTCGCGGGCGTCTGCGCGGCCATCGTGGTCATGGTCAAGCCGCCGCATTTCGCGCTGGCCTTTGCCTTGCCCGCCATGTGCCTGGCATTCCAGCGCCGATCCCTGAAACCGCTGTTCGTCTTCGAAAACATCGTCGGCGCCGCAATCGTTGCGCTCTACATCGCCTATGTCGTGATTTGCCAGACGACGTTCCTGACCGAGATCCTGCCGTTTCTGCGAGACGTCTATCTGCCGGCGCGCGCGCCCTTCCTGACTCTGCTCAAGACCTGGCCACGATTGCTGTTCTTTTTCGCGGCGGCGACGGTGCTGCTGGCCGGCGGTTTCAGGCAGATGCATTGGGACGCCAAAATCCTGCTGCTGGCCGCGCTCGGCTTCGTTCCAGCCTTCCTGATCATGGGCAAGGGCTGGCCAAATCATGCCTTGCCTATGATGGTTCTCGGCATTTTCGCCTTTGGCGTGCAATTGCTGCGCGCGGGCGACAATGGCCGCGTGAAGCCGGTCGGCTGGCTCGCCGCCGCCCTTGGCGGCTTCCTCATATTGCAGACCTCGGCCGGCATCCAGCGGCTTTTCCTAACCGCCGACAACGGGGCAATCGAGCGGTCCGTCGCCTCGATCCAGCGCATCGGCCCAAAGCCGACGATCACGTCGCTTGCAGCCCGGCTGCAGGTAGCCCACCCCCTCGCCAGGCTGGTCAATGGCCACTTCGTCTCGCGCTATCCCGCAGCCTGGGCCGTCTACAACGCCAACCTGCTCGCCGCCAGCATCGATGATCCCGGGCAGCGGCACCGGCTGGAAGCCATCCGCGACGACATCATCGGGCAATTGGCATCGGAGATCGCCGCCAAGAAACCGGACATCGTGCTTTACAGCGCCGGGACCGGGCCGCTCTGGGACGCTCTCATGCTGCACGATCCGCGGATCGCGCTTGTGCTGCAGCAATACGAGATCCTGCATCGCGAGCCGACAGTCACCGTCTATCTGCGCAGCAATAGGGTTTCCACCCTCCAGACTCGGTACCGAACACACTTCAAGGTAAGCGCAGTGTCCGCGCCCGAGGCGCCCCCAGCGCCGGGCGATCACGCCGGCAGCGTCACCCGCCGCAGCGTCAGATTGATCCGGCCGCCTTTCTTGAGCAGCGCCGAGGTCGACGGATAAATCCGGTCGACGCCATGGAAGCAGAGGCGGCCCTCGCCGCCGAGCACGACGACATCGCCGCTCTTCAGCCTGAACGATCTGGTGCCGCCGTCGCGCGTCGTCTGGCCGACACGGAACAGGCAGTCGTCGCCCAATGACACGGAGACGACGGGGGCGGAGAAATCCGCCTCGTCGCGGTCCTGGTGCAAACCCATCTTGGCATCGCTCGAATAGAAATTGACGAGACAGGCCTGCGGCGGATGCGGATAAGCCGCGACCTCTTGCCATAATTGCAGCAATGCGTCCGGGATCGGCGGCCAAGGCAATCCGGTCGCCGGATGCGCCGCTTGATAGCGATAGCCTTGCTCTTTGTCGGTGACCCAGCCAAGCGGACCGCAATTGGTCATGCGCACGCTCATCTCCTTGCCGGTGCGCGGCATGGCCGGCACGAACAAGGGTGCCGCCTGCACCACCTTCCTGATCTCTTCGACCAGCGCCTCCTGCGCGGCACGCGGCAGGTAGCCGGGCATATGGCGCACGCCTTTGGGCAAAACGAGCATCAGAGTTTCCGCCTCATCCGGTTTGTCCGGCGGAGAATGCCATCCTCAGAAGAAACCGGCGACCCGAAAGCCGCTTTCGCCGGGCAAAGCAACCTCAGTCGTCACCGACGCGGCCGCGCAGCTTCTTCACCGTGGAGCGCCCAGCCTTGGTTTTCAGCCTGCGCTCGACGGCGCCCTTCGACGGCCTGGTCTTCTTGCGCGGCGGCGGTGGCGGCTCGGCCGCCTTGGCGACCAGCGCCGTCAGCCTGGCGCGTGCGTCCGCCCGGTTCTGCTCCTGCGTGCGGAAGCGCCCCGCCTCGATGACGACGACACCGTCCTTGGTGGCGCGCTGGCCGGCGAGTTTTATGGTTCTTTCGCGCACGCGCTCCGACAGGCCCTGCGCGTTGGCGGCGTCGAAGCGCAACTGCACCGCGGTCGCCACCTTGTTGACATTCTGGCCGCCTGGGCCGGACGAGCGGATGAAATCCTCGTGCAGGTCGCCCGGATGGATCGTCGCCTCGTCGGCAATGATGATTTTCTCGTCGGCATTCATGCCGCAGTCATGACGCGGCGGGACAAAAAAGAAAAGACCCGACCGAAGCCGGGTCTCGATACGCAAGCGGATGCCGAAAGAGCTATTCCGCGGCTTCCTGCAGGCGCGGCGCGGCGCCCATGATCGTTGCATCGACATGGGGCTCGAACTTCTCGAAATTGGTGGCGAACATGCCGACCAGCCTTGCCGCCTGCCGGTCATAGGCCGGCTTGTCGGCCCAGGTCGAACGGGGATCGAGAATGGTGGCGTCGATGCCGGCAACCGCCACCGGCACCGCGAAACCGAAATTGGCGTCGGTGCGGAAATCGGCCGATTTCAGCGAGCCGTCGAGTGCGGCTGCGAGCAGCGCCCGCGTCACCTTGATCGGCATGCGGCGGCCGGTGCCATGGGCGCCGCCGGTCCAGCCGGTGTTGACCAGCCAGCAATCGGCGTCGTGGCCGGCGATCAGTTCGCGCAGCAGATTGCCGTATTCCGACGGATGGCGCGGCATGAACGGCGCGCCGAAGCAGGTCGAGAACGTCGCTTCCGGTTCGATGACGCCCTTTTCGGTGCCGGCCACCTTGGCCGTGTAGCCGGAGAGGAAATGGTACATCGCCTGCGCCGGCGTCAGCCTGGCGATCGGCGGCATCACGCCGAAGGCGTCGGCGGTCAGCATGATGATATTCCTGGGATGGCTGGCGCGGCCCGTCTTGCTGGCGTTGGGGATGAAGTCGAGCGGGTAGGCGCAGCGCGTGTTTTCGGTGAGGCTGCCGTCGTCGAAATCCGGCACGCGGTCGGCGCCGAGCACGACATTCTCCAGCACGGTGCCGAAGCGCCGCGTGGTGGCGAAGATCTCCGGCTCGGCCTCGGCCGAAAGCCTGATCGTCTTGGCGTAGCAGCCGCCCTCGAAATTGAAGATGCCGTGCGGCCCCCAGCCATGCTCGTCGTCGCCGATCAGCGTGCGCGAGGGATCGGCCGACAGCGTCGTCTTGCCGGTGCCCGACAGGCCGAAGAACACCGCCGCGTCGCCGGCCGGTCCTTCATTGGCCGAGCAATGCATCGGCATCACGCCTTTCGCCGGCAGCAGGTAGTTGAGCATGGTGAAGACCGACTTCTTCATCTCGCCGGCATAGGAGGTGCCGCCGATCAGCACGATCTTGCGCGTGAGATCGACCGCGATCACCGTCTCGGTGCGGGTACCGTGGCGGGCCGGATCGGCGCGGAAGGACGGCAGGTCGATGATCGTCATTTCGGGTACGAAATGCTCGAGCTCGTCGGCTTCAGGGCGGATCAGCAGATTGCGGATGAACAGCGAATGCCAGGCGAATTCGGTGATGACCCTGGTCGGCAGCTTCAACTCCGCATCGGCGCCGCCGACCAGATCCTGGACATAGAGGTCCTTGTCTGCCGCATGGGTGCGGAAATCGGCAAGCAGCGTGTCGAACTCAGCCGGCGAAATCGCCTTGTTGTTGTCCCACCAGACATGCGGCGCGGTCGTCGCGTCGCGGACGACGAATTTGTCCTTGGGCGAACGGCCGGTGTGCTGGCCAGTCTCGGCGACGAGCGCGCCATGGGCGGTGAGCCGGGCCTCGCCGCGGCCGATCGCCTCCTCGTAGAGTGCCGCGGCGCCAAAATTATAGCGCACCATACCGGTGGTCTCGAGATCGATCTTGCATGCGGGATTGCGTTTGCCGGCTTCCGACATCAAGTGTCCCTTCTGTGATTTGCCGCGTCCTGGCCGGTGAATTACCGGTGCCTCGCGAAGGAGGCCGAGACGGTCAGAACCAGAAAACACGAATGATATCAAATCATTAATCGATTTAAAAATTTTGAAAGTTGTTTAAATCGTTTATATGTGCAAAAAAGCCTGATGGTTGCCCAAAGGATTGGCAGTCGTCGATCGTCCAATCCGCGTAGGGGTGCGATAGTGGCCGCCGGTACACCGTCCGTGACAGCGGGCGGAGCCTATGCCACATTTTGTACCTAATTTGTCCTGCAAAAGCCCCTTCTCTACGAAAGAAGGGACAGCTCATGAGGGAGCCGCTTGAAATGGCAACAATCGCGCTTGTCGATGACGACCGCAACATTCTGACTTCGGTGTCGATTGCCCTCGAATCGGAGGGCTACCGCGTCGAGACCTATACGGATGGGGCGTCAGCGCTGGAAGGCCTGGCGGCGCGGCCGCCGAATCTCGCCATCCTCGACATCAAGATGCCGCGCATGGACGGCATGGAGCTGCTGCGCCGGATGCGCCAGAAATCCGACCTGCCGGTGATCTTCCTGACCTCGAAGGACGACGAGATCGACGAGCTGTTCGGCCTCAAGATGGGCGCCGACGACTTCATCCGCAAACCGTTTTCGCAGCGTCTTCTGGTCGAGCGGGTCCGCGCTGTGCTGCGCCGGACCAGCGCCCGCGAGGCGGCGGCCAAGGCGCCGAGCCAGCAGGCCCGCTCGCTGGAACGCGGCCAGCTGGTCATGGACCAGGAGCGCCACACCTGCACCTGGAAGGGCGAGCCGGTGACGCTGACGGTAACCGAGTTCCTGATCCTGCATTCGCTGGCGCAGCGTCCCGGCGTGGTAAAAAGCCGTGATGCGCTGATGGATTCGGCCTATGATGAGCAGGTCTATGTCGACGACCGCACCATCGACAGCCACATCAAGCGGCTGCGCAAGAAGTTCAAGGCCGTCGACGATGACTTCGAGATGATCGAAACCCTTTACGGAGTCGGATACCGGTTCCGCGAGGCTTAAATTTCAGCGGGAGCTGCTATTCGATGGCAGTGGACGTAGAGCGGAGCAGAAGGGCGGGCGCTGCCAGGCGCCCGTCGCGGATTCTGCCCGCATTCCTGTCGAAGATCACCGTGCCGATGCGCCGTTTCCTCGGCCATCACATCTTTTCCAGCCTGACCCGGCGCATCCTGTTCCTCAACCTTGCCGGGCTGGCCGTCCTGGTCACCGGCATTCTCTACCTCAACACCTTCCGCGACGGGCTGATCGATGCCCGTGTCGAAAGCCTGATGACGCAGGGCGAGATCATCGCCGGCGCGATCGCGGCGTCGGCAACGGTCGAAACCGATTCGATCAGCATCGATCCGGAAAAGCTGCTGGAGCTGCAGGCCGGCGAAAGCCTCGGACCCGGCTCCGACCAGCTCGACAATCTGGATTTCCCGATCAATCCGGAGCGCGTCGCGCCGGTGCTGAGAAGGCTGATCTCGCCGACGCGCACGCGCGCCCGCATCTACGACCGCGACGCCAACCTGCTGCTCAATTCGCGCCATCTCTATTCGCGCGGCCAGATCCTGCGCTACGACCTGCCGCCGGTCGACGAAGAGGAACCGGACCTGCTTGAGCGGGTGCAGAAATTCGTCTTCGACTTCTTCCGCAACACCGACCTGCCGGTCTACCACGAACAGCCGGGCGGCAATGGTGCGGCTTTCCCCGAAGTGGTCAAGGCGCTGACCGGCAGCCCGTCGACCATCGTGCGGATCAGCGAGCAGGGTGAGCAGATCGTTTCGGTCGCCGTGCCGATCCAGCGCTTCCGTGCCGTGCTTGGCGTGCTGATGCTGTCGACCGAGGGCGGCGACATCGACAAGATCGTCGCTGCCGAGCGCAAGGCGATCCTGCGCGTCTTCGGCATCGCCGCACTGGTTACCGCCATCCTGTCGATGCTGCTTGCCTCGACCATCGCCAATCCGCTCAGGCGGCTGTCGGCCGCAGCCGTCAGGGTGCGGCGCGGCGTCAAGAACCGCGAGGAAATCCCCGACTTTTCCGACCGCCAGGATGAGATCGGCAATCTTTCGATCGCCGTGCGCGACATGACCAATGCGCTCTATGCCCGCATCGAGGCGATCGAGAGTTTCGCTGCCGACGTCTCGCATGAATTGAAGAACCCGCTGACGTCGTTGCGCAGCGCCGTGGAGACTCTACCTTTGGCGAAGAATGACAATTCCCGCGCGCGTCTGATGGAGATCATCCAGCACGATGTCCGCCGGCTTGACCGGCTGATCACCGACATTTCCGACGCCTCCCGGCTGGACGCGGAACTCGCGCGCGAAGACGCCGGAACGGTCGACCTGAAGAAGTTCATCACAGATCTCGTCGCCGTGTCGCGCGAGGCGACGCGCAACAAGAAGGCGGTCGAGATCGAGTTCAAGGTCGCCAAGCTGCCGCAGGGCGTCAAAGGCTATTTCGTCACCGGCCACGACCTCAGGATCGGCCAGGTCATCACCAATCTGATCGAGAATGCGCGTTCCTTCGTGCCGGAAGACCATGGCCACATCGCCATTTCGCTGACGCGCGCCGGCAAGGTCAACATCGTCACCGTCGACGACAACGGTCCCGGCATCCGGGCCGACAACATCGACCGCATCTTCGAGCGCTTCTACACCGACCGGCCGGCCGGCGAAGCCTTCGGCCAGAATTCGGGCCTCGGCCTGTCGATCAGCCGGCAGATCGTCGAGGCGCATGGCGGCACGCTGACGGCCGAGAACATCCCTGGCACCAAGCCCGGCGAGATCAAGGGCGCGCGCTTCGTCGTCACCTTGCCGGCCGAAGGCTGACCGGCCCGAAAACGCTCATGCCCGATGCCGCCGCGAAGCCTGAAAACATCCACGGAACCGCGATTCTGATCGGCGAGCGCGGCGTCCTCATCACCGGGCCGTCGGGCGCCGGCAAGACGACGCTGGCCCTGATACTGCTCGACCATTGCCGCGCACGGGGGCTGTTTTCACGCATGATCGGCGACGACAGGCTGCTTGCCTCAAGCCATGCGGGGCGGCTGGTCTGCCGCGTGCCGGCGACCATCGCCGGTCTCGCCGAAGTGCCTGGGTTCATTCCACGTCCGCTGCCGTTCGAGGCGGGCGGCGTGATCGACCTGCATGTGCGGCTGGTGCCGAAGGCCGAGATGGCCCGTTTCCAGGAGGAAATCAGCGAGCCGGTCGCCGGCTGCCCGGTGCCGCGTATCGACCTTGCCGAGCGCAACGCCGCGACCGCCTTGCCGGCAGTGATGGCGCGGTTGTCCATCGCGCCTTTTTTATGATCCGGTCCGGATTTTTTGTTGCAATGCGTCAAAATGGCCCGGGCCGGCGCAATTTTGGGCTTGTCAACGCGCCTCGCGTCGACAAGATAGCGCTCCCGCCGCCTGGAATGGCTGGCGAGCATAAAATGCGCCTGTGAAGCGGCGATGACGGGAGCCACCAACGAATGATCGGACTCGTGCTTGTAACGCACGGTCAACTGGCCACCGAGTTCCGACATGCCGTGGAACATGTCGTCGGGCCACAAGACAATTTCGAAACCGTGGCGATCGGTGCCGATGACGATATGGAGCAGCGCCGCAGCGACATCGTCGACGCCGTGGCGCGCGTCGACACCGGGGCCGGCGTCATCGTTTTGACCGACATGTTCGGCGGCACGCCTTCCAACCTTGCCATTTCGGTGATGGAATCCGGCCGCACCGAGGTGATCGCCGGCATGAACCTGCCGATGCTGATCAAGCTTTCCTCGATCCGCAAGGGCGACAACATGGCCGCCGCGCTCGACGAGGCGCAGGCGGCTGGGCGCAAATACATCAACGTGGCCAGCCAGCTCCTGAGCAGCAAATGAACGCGCTGTCGCCGGAGAAAGACCAGGTCGTGCGCGAATTTCCGATCGTCAACCAGCGTGGCCTGCACGCGCGCGCCTCGGCGAAGTTCGTCCAGGTCGCCAGCGGTTTCGACGCCACGGTCGATGTCGAGAAGGACGGCGTCAAGGTCGGCGGCACGTCGATCATGGGGCTGATGATGCTGGCGGCGAGTCCCGGTTATTCGATCCGCGTCACCGCCAGCGGGCCGCAAGCCTTGCAGGCGATGGACGCGCTGGAGCAGCTGGTCGCCTCGCGCTTCGGCGAGGAAAGCTGACCGCGGCTTATCTGGAAGAGCCTACGCCGCCCCGCAAGGACATGCACGAATAAAGATTTCTTTATATCCCATTGTCGTTTGGCGGCCGATCTGCTAGTCAGGCCGGCAATTCGCGCCCCTCCATGCGCCTTCAGGCGCGGGCGCGTGCCGCAGACAATTCACACCGGAGCACTGCCATGACGGGTAGCAAGGACTATGTGGTCGCCGATATCTCGCTTGCCGGCTGGGGCCGCAAGGAAATCGAGATCGCCGAAACGGAAATGCCGGGCCTGATGGCCTGCCGCGAGGAATTCGGCGACAAGAAGCCGCTCAAGGGCGCGCGCATCACCGGCTCGCTGCACATGACGATCCAGACGGCGGTGCTGATCGAAACGCTGAAGGCGCTGGGCGCCGATATCCGCTGGGCCTCGTGCAACATCTTCTCGACCCAGGACCATGCGGCGGCGGCGATCGCCGAAGCCGGCATCCCGGTGTTCGCCATCAAGGGCGAGACGCTCGAGGATTACTGGGACTACACCGACCGGATCTTCCAGTGGACCGATGGCGGCACCTCCAACATGATCCTCGACGATGGCGGCGATGCCACCATGTACATCCTGATTGGCGCCCGCGCCGAAGCTGGTGAGGACGTTCTGTCCAACCCGGGCAGCGAAGAGGAAGAGATCCTGTTCGCGCAGATCAAGAAGCGGCTGAAGGCTTCGCCCGGCTTCTTCACCAAGCAGAAGGAAGCGATCCGCGGCGTCACCGAAGAGACGACGACCGGCGTCAACCGGCTCTACCAGCTGCAGAAGAAGGGCCTGCTGCCGTTCCCGGCGATCAACGTCAACGATTCGGTGACCAAGTCGAAATTCGACAACAAGTATGGTTGCAAGGAATCGCTGGTCGACGGCATCCGCCGCGGCACCGATACCATGATGGCCGGCAAGGTCGCGGTGGTGTGCGGCTATGGCGACGTCGGCAAGGGCTCATCGGCTTCGCTGAAGGGCGCCGGCGCCCGCGTCAAGGTCACCGAGGTCGACCCGATCTGCGCGCTGCAGGCGGCGATGGACGGTTTCGAGGTCGTCACGCTCGAGGACGCCGCTCCCACCGCCGACATCATCATCACGACCACCGGCAACAAGGACGTCGTCACCCTCGACCACATGCGTTCGATGAAGGACATGGTGATCGTCGGCAATATCGGCCACTTCGACAACGAGATCCAGGTGGCGTCGCTGCGCAACCTGAAATGGACCAACGTCAAGCCGCAGGTCGACATGATCACCTTCCCGGACGGCAAGCGGATGATCCTGTTGTCGGAAGGCCGCCTGCTCAACCTCGGCAACGCCACCGGCCATCCGAGCTTCGTCATGTCGGCCTCGTTCACCAACCAGGTGCTGGCCCAGATCGAGCTCTACAGCAAGCCTGGCCAGTACCAGAACCAGGTCTACGTGCTGCCGAAGCATCTCGACGAAAAGGTCGCGCGCCTGCATCTCGGCAAGCTCGGTGCCCGGCTAACCGAACTGTCCGGCGAACAGGCTGCCTATATCGGCGTGACGCCGCAGGGGCCGTTCAAGCCGGAACACTACCGCTATTAACCAAAGCGAAAATTCCTACCACATATTGACGCCGGGCGATTGACATTTCGCCCGGTTTTATTTTTGCGTCGATTGATTCTTCACGCCGATTCCAGCAAGCGCTATGTTGTGATTCGCGGTCCGGGGACGAGGGACGGCGCACGCATCAGGGCGGTCTTGCATTCAGGCGGCGAAGAGGACCAAGACATGCCGGGGGAAAACCCGCGTCAGGCGGGACAGGCCGTTTCCGGCGGCCATGACGATTCGACAAGAACCGGCCCCGCCGTCGCGGGCGGGCGTCTTTCATCGCGTCCCGGAGCCCGCATCGGGGCATTTCTTGCCACCTCGGTGCTTTCCGGTCCGCTGCTTGTGTTTGCCGCGCAGGCCGAACCCGATGTCGCGCAAAAGGCCGGACTGGGGGTCAGCGCGGTCGAGGTCATGCAAATGGCCATGTTCGCCGGCGTCATGGGCGCGGCTCTCGTCTCGGCCATTTTCCTGATCCGCGAAAGGGCCCGCACCTCGGCGCAGAATGCCGAACTCAGGACCCGCATCGCCGACGTCAACGCGGCGCTGCAGCGCTCCGAGGCGCTGCTCAACCTGCGCGACCAGCGCGTGGTCGTCTGGACCTCGGAGAACAAGAAGCCCGAGCTTCTCGGAACCTTGCCGGTGGAGAGCGGCGCGCCCGAGGACCGGGCGGCCTTCCTCGCCTTCGGTCGCTGGCTGATGCCGCGTTCGGCGGCGGCGCTCGAACACGCGATCACCGCCCTGCGCGAAAAGGCGAAGGCTTTCGATCTCGTCATCGAATCGCAGGCCGGCGTGCCGCTAGAAGTCTATGGCCGCAAGAGCGCGGCGCATGTGCTGGTGCGTTTCGTTTCGCTGTCGGAAACGCTGCGCAGCCAGGCAAGGCTCAAGATCGAGAACCAGCGGCTCGGCGCCGACTACGACACCATGCTCGGCCTGCTCGACGCACTGAAGATGCCGGCGTGGCTGCGCGCGGCCGACGGGCGGCTGAAATGGGTCAACCGCGCCTATGCCGAAGCCGTCGAGGCGCCGAACGCTGAAACCGCGGTTCGCGAGGCCAAGGAATTCCTCGGCGGCCAGGCGCGCGAGACGATCGCCGAACAGCACAAATCGCGTCTGGTCTTCGAACAGACGCTGTCGACGGTGATCGAGGGTGACCGTCGTGTGTTCGCGGTGACCGATTTCGCCGGCACCGACGGCTCGGCCGGGCATTGCCTGCGACACCAGCGCCACCGAAACCATCCGCGGCGAATATGAGCGCACGGTCCGAAGCCACGCCGACACGCTCGACCAGCTCAATACGGCGGTCGCGATCTTCGACACCGACGAGAAGCTGCGCTTCTTCAACCAGGCCTTCCAGAAGCTGTGGGATCTCGACAGCGGCTTCCTGCACAGCGCGCCCGGACAATGCGCTGTTGCTCGACCGGCTGCGCAGCGAAGGCAAGATTGCCGAGCAGCCCGAGTGGCGGCGCTGGAAGGAGAGCCTGCTCAGCGCCTACCGCGCGGTCGAGTCGCAGGAGCATTGGTGGCATCTGCCCGACGGCCAGACGATCCGCGTCGTCGCCAACCCGCAGCCCAAGGGCGGCGTCGACCTGGGTATTCGAGAACCTGACCGAGAAGATGGACCTCGAAAGCCGCTACAATACGGCGGTGCGGGTTCAGGGCGAGACGCTGGACAACCTTGCCGAAGGTGTTGCGGTGTTCGGGCCGGACGGGCGGCATCGGCCTGTCCAACCCGGCCTTCGTCGCGCTGTGGGGGCTGAGCCGGACGTCGTCGCGCCCGAACGTCCATATCGCGGCGATCCGCGACCTCTGCGACGCAGCGCGCCGACGGACAGCCCGTGGGCGCGGGTTCGTCGCAGCAATCACCGGCTTCGACGACGAGCGCCGCGACCGCCATGGCCAGACCGAACTCGACCAACGGCACCGTGCTGCGCTACGCCGTCATCCATCTGCCCAACGGCCAGGTGATGATGACCTTCGTCGACGTCACCGACAGCGTCAACGTCGAGCGGGCGCTGAAGGACAAGAACGAGGCGCTGCAGAAAGCCGACCAGCTGAAGAACGATTTCGTGCAGCACGTCTCCTACGAGCTGCGCTCGCCGCTGACCAACATCATCGGCTTCACCGAGCTTCTGTCGCTGCCGGCGACCGGGCCGCTGACGCCGAAGCCAGCGCGAATATGTCGAGCATATCGGCTCGTCCTCCTCGGTGCTGCTCACCATCGTCAACGACATACTCGACCTCGCGACCGTCGATGCCGGCATCATGCAGCTCGACATCTCCGAAGTCAGCGTCGAGCGAGACCATCGCGGCAGCCGCCGAGCTGGTCGCCGAGCGGCTGGAGGAGCATTCGATCAAGCTCAAGGTCGATGCGGCGGCGGCGCCGAAAAGCTTCCACGGCGACGAGACCCGCATCCGCCAGATCCTCTACAACCTGCTCAGCAACGCCGCGAACTACGCGCCGGAGGCAGCACGGTCACGCTGGCCTGCCGCCAGCTGGCCGAGCGGCGTGGAATTCTCCGTGCATGACGACGGCCCCGGCATGCCGCCGGACGTGCTCGACACGGTGTTCCGCCGCTTCGAGCCGCGGACCAATGGCGGCCGCCGCCGCGGCGCCGGCCTTGGCCTGTCGATCGTCAAGAGCTTCGTCGAACTGCATGGCGGCAGCGTCCGCATCGAGACCGGCAGGGACAGCGGCACCACGGTCATCTGCACTTTCCCCGACGCGCCTTCGGGCATCCGCGCCGCGGCGGAGTAGCGCGCTTCATGGCGGGCTGGAGCGTTTCCTCGCCGACGAGGCCGCGACCGCAAGGCTCGGCGAGGATCTCGCCATGGCGCTGCGCCCCGGCGACGTGCTGGCGCTGAAGGGCGATCTCGGCGCCGGCAAGACGACGCTGGCCCGGGCGCTGATCCGGGCGCTGGCCGACGACCCGGCCCTCGAAGTGCCGAGCCCGACCTTCACGCTGGTGCAGACCTACGACACGCGCGTGCCGGTGCAGCATTTCGACCTCTACCGCCTGTCTTCGCCATCCGAGCTGGACGAACTCGGCTTCGACGAAGCGCTGGCGCAAGGGCGCCGCCCTGGTCGAGTGGCCGGAGCGGGCCGGCGACCGGCTGCCGGCAGGCACGCTCGTGGATCGAGCTCGTCGCATCAGGGCGAGGGCCGGCTCGCGCGCATCTGTCGGGGCACAGGCGCTGCCTTCGAGCGCGTCGGCCGGTCGCTGGCGATGCGCGATTTCCTCGACTCGGCCGGCTGGGGCGAGGCGAGCCGCCGCCATTTCATCGGCGACGCTCGGCGCGCTCCTATGAGACGTGTCGCGCGCCGGCTAGCAGCCGCGCGTGCTGATGAATTCGCCGCGGCTGGTGCTCGGTCCGCCGGTGCGCGACGGCAAGCCCTATGCCGTGATCGCCCATACCGCGCAGATCGTCGCGGCCTTCGTCGCCATCGACAGGCGCTGCTGGCGACGCCGGCGTCTGCGTGCCGGAAATCCATGCCGCAGGATCTCGACCAGGGTTTTCTGCTGCTCGAGGATCTCGGCTCGGAAGGATTTCCTGGACGCCGACGGCCAGCCGGTCGCCGAACGCTACGCGGCGGCGGCCGAACTGCTGGCCGATGATCCACGGCAAGACCTGGCCGCGAGCGGATGCAGGCCGCGCCCGGCATCTTCCACGACATGCCGCCCTTCGACCGCGACGCGATGCTGATCGAGGCCGAGCTGCTGGTCGACTGGTATGTGCCGATGATCACCGGCGGTCCGGCCAGCGATGCGCTTGCGCGCCGGCTTCGCCAGGGCATGGAACGCGGCTCTCGACCGGCTCGCGGCCAGCGAAGACACGCTGATGCTGCGCGACTTCCATTCGCCGAACATCATCTGGCGCGGCGAGCGGTCCGGGCACGACCGCCTCGGCATCATCGATTTCCAGGACGCGCTGATCGGCCCCTCCGCCTATGACGTCGCCTCGCTGGCCATGGATGCGCGCGTCACGGTACCGCCCGAGATCGAGAAGCAGACGCGTCGAGCCTATGTCGCGGCGCGCCACGCCGCCGGTGCCTTCGACGAGGAGGCCTTCGGCGAGGCCTATGCGATCATGGCGGCGCAGCGCAACTCCAAGATCCTCGGCATTTTCGTGCGGCTCGAGCGAGCGCGACGGCAAGCCGGCCTATCTGAAGCACCTGCCGCGCATCCGCGAATATCTGCGGCGGGCGCTGGCGCATCCGGCGCTTGCCGGATTGCGCGACTTCTATGTAGCGCCATGGCCTGCTGGAGGAACGACGCGCTGTGACCGCTAACGCCCAAGACCGCGATGGTGCTTGCCGCCGGCCTCGGCAAGCGCATGCGGCCGATCACCGACACGATGCCGAAGCCGCTGGTGAAGATCGCCGGCAGGACCCTGCTCGACTGGGGCCTGGACAGGCTCGCCGCGGCCGGCGTCGAGACGGCGGTGGTCAACGTCCATTATCTTCCCGAGCAGATCGTCGCCCATGTCGCCGACAGCGCACGCGCCGAAGATCGTCATCTCCGACGAGAGCGACGGCCTGCTCGATTCGGCCGGCGGCATCGTCAAGGCGCTGCCGGATCTCGGCAAGCGAGCCCTTCTACATCCTCAACGCCGACACGTTCTGGATCGACGGCGGCGCAGCCCAACCTCGACGCGCCTCGCCCTTGCATGGGATGGCGCGAAAATGGATATTCTGCTGATGCTTGCCGATCTCGACTCCGCGACCGGACACAGCGGCGGCACGGATTTCCTGATGGCGCCGGACGGCGCGCTTGCGGCGCTCGAAGGGCGATCCGGCCGGGCTGATCTATGCCGGCGCGGCGATCGTCCATCCGCGCATCTTCGAAGGCGCGCCGGCGAGGCCGCTTTCGCTCAACCGCCTATTTCGACACGGCGATCGCCGCGGGCCGGCTGTTCGGCATGCGGATGGACGGGCACTGGATCACTGTCGGCACGCCCGACGCGATCCCGCAGGCGGAAGTGGCGGTCGCGCGCAGCGCTGGCCGGAAGGGCGATGAGCGGGCGCACGCGTCCGCGCGTCTTCTCGATCCCGCCCGGCGCGCCGTTCCTGCCGACGCTGGCCGAGGCGCTGCTGTCGGGCGCCTGGTCCCGGATTTCCGTCTCGACGGCGATCCGCTGGCGCTGGCCGACGTCACCATCTACGTGCCGACCCGCCGCGCCGCGCGCGCGCTGCGCGGCGTCTTCGTCGACGTGCTCGGCGGCGGCTCGGCGATCCTGCCGGTCGATCCGGCCGCTCGGCGAGTTCGACGAGGACGAGGCCGCCTTCGACGCCGAGGCAGCGCCGGCGACGCTCGATCTGGCGCCGCCGATCGCGCGCGCATGGAGCGGCTGCTGCTGCTGGCGCCGCTGGTGCGCGCCTGGAAGAGCCGTCTGCCGGCGCATGTCGCGGCCGCTTCGACGAGGAGATGGTCGTGCCGGCCTCGGCCGCCGATGCGATCTGGCTGGCGCGCGACCTCGCCCGGCTGATGGACGAGATCGAGACCGAGGGCGCGGACTGGGCCAAGCTCGCCGGCGCTGGTCGACCGGCAGACCTCGCCGGCTGGTGGCAGGTGACGCTCGATTTCCTCGACATCGTCACCGACAACTGGCCGAGACTGCTCGCCGAGCGCGGGCGCTCCAACCCGGCCGCGCATCGCAGCGCGCTGATCCGGCCGAGGCGGCGCGGCTGAAGCGCAATCCGCCGGCCGGGCCGGTGATCGCCGCCGGCTCGACCGGCTCGATCCCGGCGACGGCCGAGCTGCTGTCGGCGATCGCCGCGCCTGCCGCAACGGCGCGGTCGTGCTGCCCGGCCTCGACCGAGACGCTCGACGACGCGTCCTGGGCGGCGCTCGCCGGCGACCGGCGCCGCGCCCGGCCGTGCTCGGCCATCCGCAATACGGCCTGGCGAAGCTGCTCGGCAGGATCGGCGTGCTCGCGCGGCGACGTCGAGGAGATCGGCGCCGCGACGAGCCGCTGGCGCTGCGCGCGCGCGCTGGTCGGCGAGGCGCTGCGGCCGGCCGAGACCACCGACGACTGGGCCGACGACGCGCGCCGGCCTTCGACCGATGCGCGACATCGCCGCGGCGCTTGCCGGCGTCACGCTGGTCGAGGCCGCCAGCGAGCGCGACGAGGCGGTGGCGATCGCCATCGCGCTCGCGGCGCGCCGTCGAGCAGCCCGGCGCAACGCGCCGCGCTGGTCACCGGCGACCGCGACGCTGGCGCGGCGCGTCTCGGCCGAGCTGCTGCGCTTCGGCGTCGTCGCCGACGATTCCGGCGGCACGCCGCTGGCCGACACGCCGCCGGCCAGCCTGCTGCGAGCTGCTGCTGCGAGGCCGTGTTCCGGCCCGGCGACCCGGTCGGCCTGCTGGCGCTGCTCAAGCATCCGCTGCTGCGCTCGGCCTCGAGCGCGCGAGCGTGCGTCACGCGGCGGAGATCGTCGAACTGGTGGCGCTGCGCGGCGGCACCGGCCGGCCCGACGTCGCGTCGCTCGGCGAACTCTTCGAGGTGCGGCTCGTCGGCCTTGGCGGCGAGCAGCGCCGCCCTTCTGGCTCGCGCGCCTGACGGCGCGCGGCATCGAGCATGCGCGAGAAGTGCTCGCGCCGCCTCGTCGCGGCGCTGGCGCCGCTGGCTCGCCTTTCGCGACGCAGCGCGACGCAGATCTCGCCGACGCTGGCGCGGGCGACCGTCGTCGCGCTGGAAGACGCTCGGCCGCGGCAGCGGACGGCAGCCTGGCCGACCTCTATGCCGGCGACGCCGGCGAAAAGCTCGCCGAACTTCCTGCGCGGCCTGGTCGCGGCGTCGGCGCCGCTTCGACTTCGCGGCCGGCGAATGGCCGGACGTGATGGCGGCGCTGATCGCGCCGGAAACGGTCAAGCCGGCGCAAGGCGCCGACCGCCGCATCGCCATCTGGGGCGCGCTGGAAGCGCGACTGCAGAGCGTCGACACGCTGGTCGTCGGCGGGCTCAACGAAGGCGTGTGGCCGCGCAAGCCGGAAGCCGACCGCTTCATGTCGCGGCTGATGAAGACCGGCATCGACCTGGAACCGCCGGAACGGCGCATCGGCCTGGCCGCGCATGATTTCCAGATGGCGATGGGCGCGCGAAAGGTCGTGCTGACGCGCTCCGCCCGCTCCGGCGACGCACCGGCGGTCGCCGTCGCGCTGGCTGCAGCGCCTGACCACCTTCGTCGGCAAGGAGCATGCGGCAGCGCCATGCGCGGCGCGGCGACGAATTGCTGGCCTGGGCGCGGCGCGCTCGACGCCGGCGAGACGCAGGCATTTCGCGCCACGGCCGCAGCCGAAGCCGCCGGTCGGCGTCCGGCCGCAGCATTTCTCGGTCACCGAGATCGAGACGCTGCGCCGCGATCCCTATGCGATCTACGCCAGGCGGGTCCTCGGCCTGATGCCGCTCGATCCGCTGATGCGCGATCCCGGTGCGGCCGAGCGCGGCACGCTGTTCCACGCCATCCTGCACTGTTTCTCGCGCCGTGCGCCGACCCGCGCGAGCCCGGCGCGCTCGCTGGCTTGATCGAAGCCGGCCGCATCTGCTTTGCCGAGGCGGCGCTGCCGCCCGATGTCGAGGCGGTGTGGTGGCCGCGCTTCGAAAAGCTTGCTGCCAACATCATCGAATGGGAGCACGGCCGCGCCGACGCCGTCGCAAGGCGCCATGCCGAGGCGCGGGCCGAAAAGACCACGGTCGGCCGCACCGGCGTGACGCTGTCCGGCTATGCCGACCGCGTCGATCTGCTGGCCGGCGGCATGGCCGACATTCTCGACTACAAGACCGGCTCGTCGCCATCGAAGGCGCAGGCGCACACGCTGCTGGCACCGCAGCTGGCGCTGGAAGGCGCGCTGCTGCGGCGCGGCGCCTTCAAGACGCTCGATGTACGCGAGCCCTCGCAGCTCGCCTTCGTCAGGCTGAAGCCGAATGGCGACGTGTTCGAGGAATTGATCCTCGAATACAACCGCAAGACCGAGGACCGCCGTCTGATCTCGCCGAGGAGGCCTGGGCGCGGCTGGAAAAGCTGCTGTTCCACTATGCCGACCCGACGACGGGCTATCTGTCGCGCGCGCTGCCCTTCCGCGAGGGCGAGGCGGACGGCGACTACGACCATCTGGCGCGCGTGCTCGAATGGTCGGCTGGCGGCGACAGCGACGACGAGGCGGGGGAGGCATGAAGAAGGCCTACCCGATCCCGAGCGACACCGCCGCCAGCCAGGCGCTCGCTTCCGATCCCGCGGAATTCGGCCTGGGTGTCGGCCAATGCCGGCTCGGGCAAGACCCATGTGCTGGCGCAGCGCGTCATCCGACTGTTGCTGCGCGGCACCGATCCGTCGAAGATCCTGTGCCTGACCTACACGCGCGCCGCCGCCGCCAACATGTCGAACCGGGTGTTTTCGACGCTTGTCCGAATGGACGGCGCTCGGCGACGACGGAGCTGGCGGACACGGATCGAAGCTCTGGACGGCCGTCGGGCCGATCGCGACACGCTGCGCCGGGCACGGCGGCTGTTCGCCGAGGCGCTGGAAACGCCGGGCGGGCTGAAGATCCAGACCATCCACGCCTTCTGCGAATCGGTGCTGCACCAGTTTCCGCTGGAAGCCAACATCGCCGCGCATTTCGAAATGCTCGACCCGCAGATGGAGGCGTCGCTGTTCGCCAGCCGCGCGACGCGACATGATTTCGGGCACACCGCCGGCGAGGCCGGACTGGCAGAGGCCTTCGCCACCGTGCTGGAGCGCGGCGGCGAAGCCGGTCTCGACGCGCTGCTTGCCGAGATCGTGCACAAGCGCGACGGCCTGCGCGCCTTCATCGGCGCGCTTGGCCGTGGCGGGCCGGGCTTCCAGCCGCTGTTCGACGAATTCCGTTTCCGCGCCGGCGAAACAGCCGAAGGCATCGCCGCCTCCGTCTGGCCGCTGCCGGGCTTCCTGCCCGACTATTTTGCCGGCTTCGCCCATGCTGCCGAAGCCACCGACGCCCGCGCGGTCTTGAACAATTTGCTGCCCTATGCCCGCGCCGCCTTCGCCGAGAAGGATCCGATCCGCCGGCTGCAGATGCTCGGCAAGGCCTTCCTCAAGGCGGACGGTGACCCCTACGATCCAGCAAAAGGCGTTCAAGAAGGCGCTGCTCGACCGGCTGCCCGACCTTCCAGAACGCTATCTGGCGGCCGTCAATGCCATAACCGAGGTTTCGGACAGGTTGGCGCTGTTCCGGATGCTGGAAGGCACGTGTGCCGCACTGACGATCGCCGGCTGGCTGATCGCGCGCTACGAGCAGCTGAAGCGCGGCCGCGGCTTCCTCGATTTCAACGATCTGATCACCCGCACGGTCAGCCTGCTGGCGCGGCCCGACGCCGGGCCCTGGGTGCAATACAAGCTCGACCAGGGCATCGACCATATCCTGCTCGACGAGGCGCAGGACACCAGTCCCGACCAGTGGGAGGTGGTGAAGCGGCTGACGGAAGAATTCTTTGCCGGGCTCGGTCAGCGCGAGACCACGCAGCGGACGGTGTTTGCCGTCGGCGACGAGAAGCAGTCGATCTATTCCTTCCAGGGTGCCGCCCCGGACTCCTTTGCCGACAGCCGGCTTTTGTTTGCCGGACGCGTGCGCGACGCGGATGCCTCGTTCGCCGACCTCAAGCTGACCTGGTCGTTCCGCTCGACCGACGACGTGCTGGCCGCCGTCGACCGTGTCTTCGCCGAACCGGGCGTACGGCGCGGCATCAGCCATGATCCCGACCCGCTGAGCCACAAGGCGATCCGCACCGATGCGCCGGGCTATGTCGAGGTCTGGCCGTCGATCGGCGCCGATGCGGTCGACGAACCCGACGACTGGACCTTGCCCGTCAACCATGCCAGCGCGCCGGCTGTGCGCGTTGCCGAGCATGTGGCGGCGACGATCCAGAGCTGGCTCAGGGACGGCGAGACCATCGAAGGCAAGGGACGGAAGCTGACGGCCGGCGACATATTGGTGCTGGTGCGCAAGCGCGACCGCTTTGTGCATGCGCTGTCGCGCAGCCTGAAGAACCGGCAGATCCCGGTCGCCGGCGCCGACCGGCTGAGCCTGCCCGGCCATATCGCGGTCAAGGATCTGATCGCGCTCGGGCATTTCCTCATCCAGCCGGAAGACGACCTGTCATTGGCCGCCGTGCTGCGCAGCCCGATCTTCGATGTTTCCGAGGAGCGGCTGTTTGCGCTGGCAAGCGGACGGCCATCGGGACAGTCGCTGATCGGCTCGCTGAGACTGCATTCCGGCGAAGACGCCGCGCTGGCCGCCATCGTTAGCCGGCTCGATGCCTGGTCGGACGAAGCGGCGTTCAAGCCGGTGTTCGAATTCTATGCCGCGGCACTTGCCCGCGACGGGCTGCGCAAGAGGATGATCGCGCGGCTCGGACCGGAAGCCGGTGACATCATCGACGAATTCCTGAGCTTTTGTCTCGCCGAGGAACGGACCGGCCTGCCGGGGCTGGAGGCCTTCCTGGCGACACTGGAAAGCACCGGCCCAGAGATCAAGCGCGAGATGGACCAGACCCGCGACGAGGTGCGCGTCATGACCGTGCACGCCGCCAAGGGCCTCGAGGCGCCAATTGTCTTCCTGGTCGATGGCGGCTCTGCGCCGTTCAGCGACCAGCATCTGCCGAGGCTGATGCCGTTCAAGAGTTCGGGCGAGCATTTTGTCGGCAAGGGCTATCTCTGGCGCTCGGCCAGCGACGTCGCCAACGGCTTTTCGAAGGCAGCAGCAGCGCGTGCTCGCGACCTCGCCGACGACGAGTACCGCCGGCTGCTCTATGTCGGCATGACGCGCGCCGAGGACCGACTGATCGTCAGCGGCTATCACGGCAAGCGCGCGCCAAGCACAGGCACCTGGCATTCGATCGTCAGCCGCGCGCTGGTCGGCGCGCCGGAAAGCACTGAGCGCAAGCATCCCGCCACCGGCGAGCCGGTGCATCGCTTCCACATGACCAAGCTGCCGCCGATGGCCATCACAGCAAGCGGAGAGAACAGGCCGGCGCTGCAGTTAACGCCGTTGCCGGAGAGCCTGTTCCGGCCGCTGCCGCCTTACGAGGACCTGCCGCGGCCGCTGTCGCCGTCCGGCGCGTCGGCACTGATCGACGAGGGCAAGGAAACGGTAGCCGACACGCGCTCACCGGTGCTGGATGCGGAGGCGGAGCCCGGTTTTGCTGTTTTGCGCGGGCTGGCGCTGCACAAACTGCTGCAGATGCTGCCCGGGATCGCCGAGGGCGAACGCCGGGATGCGGCCGAGCGTTATCTGGCGCGCGCTGGCGCCGAATGGTCCGAAGCCGAGCGCGGCAGGGCGCTCGCCTCGGTGTTCTCGATCCTCGCCGACCCGAGCTTCGCACCGCTGTTCGGTTCGTCATCGCGCGCCGAGGTTTCGATCATGGGCAGCCTCGAGGTGAAGGGCAGCAAACGCTCCATCTCGGGCAAGATCGACCGCCTGGCGGTGACCTCGGGCCGCGTGTCGATCGTCGACTACAAGACCAACCGGCCGGCGCCGGCGACGATTGCCGAGGTGCCGCCGGCCTATGTGCTGCAGCTCGCGCTCTATCGGGCGCTGCTTCAGCCGCTTTATCCCGGCCACGAAGTCTCGGCAGCACTGCTGTTTACCGAGGCTCCAAGGCTGATTGAACTGCCGGCGGCGGTCATGGACGATGCCCTTGCTCGACTCACGGGAGCGTGACACAAGAACTGCTTGAAGAAGGGCGCGACAACCACCACATTTGGTGCAACCGAATTTTCGAAAGGATTTCCGCATGGCCACCGTCAAGGTCGACAAGAGCAATTTCGAGGCCGATGTGCTCAACGCCAAGGAGCCGGTCGTGGTTGATTTCTGGGCCGAATGGTGTGGCCCGTGCAAGATGATCGCGCCGGCGCTCGAAGAGATCGCCACCGAACTCGGCAGCAAGGTCAAGATCGCCAAGCTGAACATCGACGAGAACCCGGAACTGGCGGCGCAGTTCGGCGTACGCTCGATCCCGACGCTGATGATCTTCAAGGGTGGCGAACGCGCCGACATCAAGGTGGGTGCCGCGCCGAAGACCGCGCTGTCGCACTGGATCAACGGCAACCTCGCCTGAGCCAATCAAAATGTTTGAAGGACAAGCCCGGCCATCGCGCCGGGCTTTTCTTTGGCGTCATCGCTCAACGTGCTCTGGCCCTCGCGCGACGGTCTTCCATGTCTTCTGCTTGAAAAGGACAGGAGAACCCCATGACCGGATCCGCCAAGGCCACCGTCTTCATCGACAATGAGCGCGTCATCGTCACCGAGTACCGCTTCCAGCCAGGCGACAACACCGGCTGGCACCGCCATGGCCACGACTATGTCGTCGTGCCGCTGATGGACGGCAAGGTGAAGCTCCTGACCAAGGACGGCGAATCCTTCGCCGAAATGAAGAAGGGTGCGCCCTATTTCCGCAAGGAGGGCGTCGAGCACGACGTGATCAACGCCAATGAGGGCGAATACGCCTTCATCGAGATCGAGCTGAAGTAGGCCTCTCGGGCCGCGGCGCGATCACCAGTCGGCGATGCGATCGCCACCAACGAATTGCGCGCTTTTCTCGGTGTATTCGAACAGCTCGATCTTCACGCCGTTGGGGTCGCGGATCCAGGCCTGCCAGGTATCGTCGCAGGCATGTTTCTTGGCCGTGATGTCGATGCCCTTCGCCCTTATGTGGGCGATCGCCGCATCGATGTTTTCCACTTCAAGGCAGAAATGGTTGATCTGGTTCAGCTCGCTGTAGCTGGCCTCGTCTTTCTGGAACACCTCGACATGGCTGCGACCGCCGCAATTGAGGTAGAAGCCGAAAACCGTGCCGTCGCGCAGGAAATTGAACTGGGTGTCCATGCCAAGCACGTCCCGGTAGAACCTTCGCGTCGCTTCCAGATCATGCGCGAAAATACAGGCGTGAGCGAGTTGCTTTACCTTGATCATCACTGGCTCCTTGCGGTGGTCGCCGGGCGCTCAGGCTGGCGGCGTGCCGTTCTCGGCCAACACGGCGCCGGCCAGGTACAATGAACCGCCGATCAGGATGCGCGGCGGCGGGCCGTCCCATGTGTCGCGCAGCAGCATCAGCGCGCTGGCGACGGAGCTGACCGGCTCGGCCGACAGGCCGGCCTCGACGGCGCGAATGGCCAGCTCGTCATTCGGCACGCCGGCATCGCTCATGCTCACCGGCACCGTATAGACATGGCGGGCGAGGCCCTTGAAGGCGCGGAAATAGCCGCTCTGGTCCTTCGTGTTGATCATGCCGGAGATCAGGAACAGCGGACGCGGGTTCTTGTCCTCCTGCTCGGCCAGCGCCTCGGCGACGACGATGCCGGCGCCGGGATTGTGGCCGCCGTCGAGCCAGATGTCGGCGCCCTTCGGCGCCAGTTCCGCCAGCCGGCCCTGCGCCAGCTTTTGCATGCGGCCGGGCCAGGCGACACTGGTCATCGCCTTCTCGGCGGCGCGATGGCTGATCTCGAAACCCGCCGCCTTGACCGCGGCGATCGCCGCCGCCGCATTGGCGAACTGGTGACGCCCCGGCAGGCGCGGTGGCGGCAGGTCCATCAAGCCGTCCTCGTCCTGGTAGACCATGCGGCCGTTTTCTTCGTAGGCGAGGAAATCCTGGCCGTAGACGAAGGTCGGGCAATCGAGCCGCTCGGCGGTTTCGATCAGCACCTGCAGCGCCGTCTCGGTTTCCTGGGCGCCGATGACCACTGGGCAGCCGGGCTTGATGATGCCGGCCTTTTCGGCGGCGATCAGTTCGACCCGGTCGCCGAGATAGGCCTCGTGGTCGAGCGAGACCGGCATGATCACCGACACCGCCGGCCTGGCCACGACATTGGTGGCGTCGAAGCGGCCGCCGAGGCCGACCTCGATGATGGCAGCGGCGGCAGGATGTTCGGAAAACAGGATGAAGGTGACGGCGGTGAGGATCTCGAAGACGGTGATCTTCTGGCCTGCATTGGCCTTGGCGACGCGGGCGATGGCCTCGGCAAAGATCTCATCGTCGACCAGCCTGCCGCCACCCTCGGCCGCGAGACGGTAGCGCTCATGCCAGTTCACCAGATGCGGCGAGGTGTGCACATGGACAAGATGCCCGGCGGCTTCGAGCAGCGCTCGCGAGAAGGCCGCGCATGAGCCCTTGCCGTTGGTGCCGGCGATGTGGATGACCGGCGGCAGCCGGTCCTGCGGGTTGCCCAGCCGTTCGAGCAGCCGCGAAATCCGGTCGAGCGAAAGGTCGAAGCCTTTCGGGTGAAGCGCCATCAGGGCTTCGATTTCGCGGTCGGCGGCAAGCGTGGTCATAAAGGAATCCTAAGCGTGCGCGGAGTCTCGCGCAATCGCGGTTCGCGGCCAAGAATGTCGCGTCAGGCCTGCGGCCGTGCTTCCGGCTGGGCAAGCGCCGGCGGCAGGATTTCCGGCTCCAGCGGCTTCTGCTCTTCCGGCATCTTGAGCAGCATCTTCAACAGCCGCGAAATCGTCTGGCGCAATTCGAGCCTGCGACACCACCATGTCGACCATGCCGTGCTCCATCAGATATTCGGCGCGCTGGAAGCCGTCGGGCAGTTTTTCGCGGATGGTCTGCTCGATGACGCGCGGCCCGGCAAAGCCGATCAGCGCGCCGGGCTCGGCAATATGGACATCGCCCAGCATGGCGTAGGAGGCGGTGACGCCGCCAGTGGTCGGGTTGGTGAGCACGACGATGTAGGGCAGGCCGGCTTCCTTCAGCCGGTCGACGCCGACCGTGGTGCGCGGCAACTGCATCAGCGACAGAATGCCTTCCTGCATGCGGGCGCCGCCGGAGGCAGCGAACAGGATCAGCGGCCGCTTGCGCTGCAAGGCGACCTCGAAGGCGTGCACAATGGCGTCGCCGGCGGCCATGCCGAGCGAGCCGCCCATGAAGGCGAAATCCTGCACCGTGACCACCACAGGGAGGCCGTCGATGCTGCCCAGCGCATTGACGATGGCGTCTTCCAGCCCGGTCTTGGCCTTGGCGTCCTTCAGCCGGTCGGTGTAGCGCTTCTCGTCGCGGAACTTCAGCGGATCCTGCACGACCTTGGGGTTTTCGAGCGTCTCGTATCTGCCGTCGTCGAGGAAGAATTTCAGCCGCTCCTTGGCCGAGATCTTCATGTGGTGGCCGGAGGACGGGATGACGAACTGGTTCTGCTCCAGATCCTTGTGGAACACCATCTCGCCGGTCTCGGGATCCTTGATCCAGAGGTTTTCGGGCATGTCGGTGCGGCGGCCGAGCATCGAATTGATCTTCGGGCGGACGTAATTGGTGATCCAGTTCATCGCTTCGGCTCCTGTCCTGACGAAGAGGTAGGAAGATTATTCGGCGGCAGCAAGGCGGGCCGAGCGCACGCCTTGCGACAGCCCGCTGACCAAAGTGGCGACCGCTTCGGCCGGATCGGCGGTCTTTTCGCCCTTGGGCCCGAGCACATTGGCCACCGCATTGACGATCGCGGTGCCGACGACGACGCCGTCGGCATTGGCGCCGATAATGCGCGCCTGCTCGGCGGTCTTGACGCCGAAGCCGACGCAGACCGGCAGGTCGGTATGGCCCTTGATGCGCCTGACGGCCGCCGCCACCTTGCCGGTGTCGGCCAGAGCCGAGCCGGTGATGCCGGTCATCGAGACATAGTAGACGAAGCCGGAGGTGTTCTGCAGCACCTTGGGCAGGCGCTTGTCGTCGGTGGTCGGCGTCGCCAGGCGGATGAAGTTGATGCCGGCCTTCAGCGCCGGGATGCAGAGCTCCTCGTCCATCTCCGGCGGCAGGTCGACGACGATCAGTCCGTCGATGCCGCTGGCGATCGCGTCCTTGAGGAAACGGTCGACGCCGTAGATGTAGATCGGGTTGTAATAGCCCATCAGCACGATCGGCGTCTCGTTGTCGCCGGTGCGGAATTCCGCCGCCATCTGCAGCGTCTTGACCAGCGTCTGACCGCCTTTCAGCGCGCGCAGGCCGGCCGCCTGGATCGCCGGGCCATCGGCCATCGGATCGGAAAACGGCATGCCCATTTCAATGATATCGGCGCCTGCCTTCGGCAGCGCCTTCATGATCGACAAGGCGGTGACGTAGTCCGGGTCGCCGCTCATGAAATAGGTGACTAAAGCCGGACGGCCTTCGGTTTTCAGTTTTGCCATGCGGCGGTCGATGCGGGTGGTCATGATCAGATCTCCATGCCCAGCATCGAGGCCACCGTGTGCACGTCCTTGTCGCCGCGGCCGGACAGGTTGACGATGACGATCTGGTCCTTGTCCATGGCCGGCACGATCTTGACCGCATGCGCGATGGCATGGGCCAATTCCAGCGCCGGGATGATGCCTTCGACGCGCGTCGTCAGCTGGAACGCTTCCAGCGCCTCGTCGTCGAGGATGGGGACATATTCGACGCGGCCGCTGTCGCGCAGCCAGGAATGCTCGGGGCCGACGCCGGGATAGTCGAGGCCGGCCGAGATGGAGTGGCCATCCATGATCTGGCCGTCGGCATTCTGCAAGAGATAGGTGCGGTTGCCATGCAGCACGCCGGGCGCGCCGGCACTCATCGAGGCGCAGTGCTCGATGCCGTCGAGGCCGCGACCGCCGGCTTCGATGCCGATGATGCGGACTTGCCTGTCGTCGAGGAAGGGATGGAACATGCCGATGGCGTTCGAACCGCCGCCGACGCAGGCGATGATGGTGTCGGGCAGCCGGCCTTCCTGCTCGAGGATCTGGGCGCGCGCCTCGGACCCGATGACCGACTGGAAGTCGCGCACCAGCTCCGGATAGGGATGCGGACCGGCGGCGGTGCCGATCAGGTAATAGGTGTCCTCGACATTGGTGACCCAATCACGCAGCGCTTCGTTCATGGCGTCCTTCAGCGTGCCGTGGCCGGCGGTCACCGGCCTGACTTCGGCGCCGAGCAGCTTCATGCGGAAGACGTTGGGGCTTTGGCGGGCGACGTCGGTGGCGCCCATGTAGACGACGCACGGATAGCCGAAGCGGGCCGCGACCGTGGCCGAGGCGACACCATGCTGGCCGGCGCCGGTCTCGGCGATGATGCGCTTCTTGCCCATGCGCTTGGCGAGCAGGATCTGACCGAGGCAGTTGTTGATCTTGTGCGAACCGGTGTGGTTCAGGTCTTCGCGCTTGAAGTAGACCTTGGCGCCGCCGAGATGTTTCGTCAGGCCTTCGGCGAAATAAAGTTTTGACGGCCGCCCGGCGTAGTGGGTCGACAGGTTCTGCAGCTCGGCTTTGAAATCGGGATCGTTCTTGACCTCGTTCCAGTGCCGCTCCAGGTCGAGGATCAGCGGCATCAGCGTCTCGGCGACGAAGCGGCCGCCAAAGATGCCGAACATGCCCTGCTCGTCGGGTCCGGTGCGGAAGGAATTGGGTGTCGCCGGCTTGTCCATCGCCGATCTCCTGCATCTGGTCTTGAGCATGTCCTTGGCGGAAAACCGGTTCCCACTTTTCCGGGGCATGCTTTGTTTAGAGCACGCTCAGGCGGCGCGGTTGTCGCGTGCTGCCCTGACGGCCCGGAAAAACTGCTCGATCAGCGCCGGCTCCTTGACGCCCGGCGCGCTTTCCACGCCCGACGAAATGTCTATTGCGGGCGGATTGGCAAGCTGGAGGGCATCGCCGATATTGGCGGCGTTGAGCCCACCGGAAAGCATGTAATCGACGCCGGCGTCAAGGCCGGCCAGAATGCGCCAGTCGAAGGCGACGCCGTTGCCGCCCGGCAATTCCGACCCTTTCGGCGGCTTGGCGTCGAACAGGAAGCGGTCGGCGATGCCGATGAAGGGCTTTATCCGCTCGATATCCGCTGCCTCGCTGAGCGACAGCGCCTTCATGACCGGTAGGCCGTAGCGGGCCTTCACTTCGACAACCCGCTCGGGTGTTTCCGAGCCGTGGAGCTGCAGCATGTCGGGGCTCATTTTCGCGACCATCTCATCCAGGAACGCATCCCCAGCATCGACCGTCACGGCGACCGCGCTGGCCTTGCCGCGCGCCGCCTGGCGCAGACGACCGGCTTCAGCCGGGTCCACGTAGCGCGGGCTCTTGGCAAAGAAAATAAAACCGACATGGCTGGCGCCGCCGGCCAGTGCCGCGGCCAGTGCCTCATCGGTCTTCAACCCGCATATCTTGATGTCGAGCGCCATGGCGCGGGGATTGGCACGAAACGGCAAAAAAGTTGAGAAAAAGCATGCTGTTTGCCGCCGGGCCGGAAAGCACTACCTTTCCTATAGGGACTACAGGCGGGAGCAAACGACCATGACAGACCAGAGCGTTGCCCAACTCAGGCAAAAGATCGCGCAGGCGCGCGAGGTCATCGCGCATCTGATGGACAAGGCCGCCTTCAATGGCGCCGAAGCGCACCGCGCGCTGGACTATTTCGGCGGCGATGCCTTTGAGCGGAATTTTCTGCCGTGGCCGCGCCAGGGCGATGAGGGCTTGCGGCCGGAGGAGCTTAACGCGGCGAATGATGACTGAGTGGCTGGCGAGCGCCGCCCGGACGCGCTAGAGCGGTTCATCATTTTCAAGGAAACGCGGAACCGCTCTATCTCTTTGTTTTTTCGCAATTCCGGACGGAAAACCGTTTCACACTTTTCCTGGAATTGCTCTAGTCGAACACGATCGCCTGCAGCGCGCCGCCATTGCGCTTCAGCCAGTCCTTGCAGCGCTCGGTGTCGGGGCAGAGCTGTTCGCACAATTTCCAGAATTTCGGCCCGTGGTTCATCTCCTTGAGATGCGCCACCTCGTGCGCGACGAGGTAGTTTATGACCGGTGTGGGCGCCATCATGATGCGCCAGGAGAAGGACAGATTGCCGTCGGAGGTGCAGGAGCCCCAGCGGCTCGACGTGTCCTTGAAGCGGATCGCCTTGGCGCGCTTGCCGATCGCCGCGCTATGCTTGGTTACCAGGCGCTCGATCTCGCGCTTGGCCTCGCGCTTGAGGAAATCGGCGATGCGGCGCGGCAGGTGCACGCGCTCGCCATGCACGATCAGCAGCGGACCGCGCTCGTCGCGCGACACGGTGACGGTGCCGCGTTTGGCGGGTTCATGGACGATGCGGTGGGCCACGCCGCGCACCGGGATCTTGATGCCGGGTCGTACTTGTGGACGGGTCGGAACCTTGGCCAGCCGCTGCTCCAGCCAGTCCTGGTGACGGTCGAGGAATTTTTCGACCTCGCCGCGGCGCAGCCCCGGCGGCACGGTGATGCGCAGGCCCTGACCGCCGGAATCGATGCGTAGCGTGAGGCGCCGCGCCCTGGCGCTCTCGACGATCTTGAGCGGCAGCGTACGGCCGGCGACGCTATGCTCGCGCTCGACGACGGGCGAGGGCTTGGGCTTGGTCAGGTTGCGAAAGAAGCCGAAGGACATGGCTGGACGATACGCGATTCGAGGGAAACGGCCAGTGGAGCGAAGCTGAAAAGAGAACAAAAAAGAAACGGCGCCGCTTGCGCGACGCCGTTTGTCATGCCGAGACCTGTCGCGCGGCCTCAGTCGTCAAGCAGGTTCGAACCCTTGCCACGCTTGGTGGTCGCCGACTTGCTCGACTCAGTCGTCGTCGGGGCGGTCGACTTGTTGCGGTTCGCCATGAAGCGGTCGAACTCGTCCTGGTCCTTGGCGCGGCGCAATTCGCGAGCGTAGTCGTCGAATTCGCTCAGCATCTCGTCGAGCTTGCGGCGCTCTTCGGCGAGGCGCTCAAGCTCCTTTTCACGCCAGTCGTCGAAAGCGACGTTGCCGGTGCGGGCGGAGCCGTGGCCCCAGCGCGCGGCCTTGTCGGACCCGCGGCGGCAGCCGGCGAAGATACCGTCCGTGGCGCGGTTGACGTCGCGCTTGAAGCCGTCGAGCCGGTCGCCCCAGATGATGTAGGCGAGCATGGCGAAGCCGAGCGGCCAGAACACCATGAAGCCGATCACCATCAACGCGATGGTCGCCGGCGTCCAGGCCGGGCGGATCAATGCAGTCGTGTTCATTTTCTCCCAGTCCTTCCGTTGGAGACAGCCAGATCGGCTGCGTGGAATCGAAATGGGATGGGGAAAACGGCGATTCAAGACAGATCCAGCCAAAACCGGACAAAGGGCTGAAATGTTTATTTCTTTTTGAGCATTTCGAGGAAAAGCACGGCCAGGCCGGCGACCAGGCCCCAGAACGCGGCGCCGACGCCGAACAGCGTCAGCCCGGAAGCGGTGACGGCGAAGGTGACGGTGGCGGCCATGCGCTCGCCCTCTTCCTTCAAGCGCTATCGACAGCGCGTTGGCCAAAGGCGCCATCAGCGCCAGGCCGGCGACCAGCACGATCAGGCTTTGCGGCAGGACAGCGAAGATCGCCACCAGCGAGGCGCCGAAGATGGCGAAGATGAAATAAGCCAGTGCATAGAAGGGACCAGTTTTCCAGCGCTCGGCCGGGTCGGGATGGACATCCGGCCCGGTGCAGATCGCCGCCGAGATCGCCGCCAGATTGGTGGTCGAGGCGCCGAATGGCGCCGACAGCAGCGAGAACAGGCCGGTGACGCCGATCAGCGGGCCAGGCTCGGGATGGTAACCGGCGGCCCTCAGCACGGCGAGGCCGGACAGGTTCTGCGAGGCCATGGTGACGAGGTAGAGCGGCAGAGCCAGCCCGATGATCGATGCGGCGCTGAAATGCGGCGCAATCAGCGTCAGGGTCGACAGTTCCGGCGTCGGCAGGCCGCCGACGCGGCCAGTGAGGAAGGCGGCGAGGCCGCCGCCGATCAGCACCGCCAGCACCGACAGCGCCGGGTTGAACAGGCGGATGACAAAGAAGTCCGCGATCAGCGGCAGGATCAGCCAGGGGTCGGCGGGAATGGTCTTGACCGCGCCGGTGGCGAAACTGACGAGGATGCCGGCCAGCATGCCGGAAGCGACCGAGGCCGGTATCCTGGCGATCAGCTGGGTCAGCGGCTTGAACAGGCCGGTGGCGATCAACAGGATGGCGGTGACGATGAAGGCGCCCACCGCATCATTTATCGTAAAGCCGCTCGATGCCGCGATCAGCGCCAGGCCCGGCGTCGACCAGGCGGTGATGACGGGCATTTTCGTGCGCCAGGACAGCCACAGGCACTCGATGGTCATCGCCAGGCACAGTGCGGTGACCCAGCTCGCGGTCTCGACCTGGGTGGCGCCGACCGCCTTGGCGGCGGCGATGACCACGGCCAGCGTGCCGCCAAAGCCGACGATTGCCGCAACAAAGGCGGATATCGGGATGGAAATGCGCATGGCCTACCCTGCTCGCCGCACCATGTCGCCCACTGCCCGCAGCAGCATGTCGAGATCCTGGGGTCGGGACAGGCGGTGGTCGCCATCGGGGATGAGCGATAGCGTCACGTCATCGGCCGGCAGCAAGGCGGCCAGCTTCAGCGCATGGCTCGACGGCACATCGGCATCGGCCAGGCCCTGCAGGATGTGGACCGGGCAATGGGTGTCGATCGGCCCGGTCATGACAAGGTTCTTCCTGCCATCCTCGATCAAGGCGCGCATGTAGATGTAAGGCTCGGCCGAATAGTCGGACGGTTCCTCGAAAAACCCCTTCTCAGCCAGGTCGCGCTTCTGCGCCTCGGTCAGCACCGGCTCGACCAGCTCGGCGGTGAAATCCGGCGCCGGAGCGAGCAGCACCAGGCCGGCGATGCTGTCGTCACCCGCCTTGTGCAATTCCTGGATCATGCGCAACGCGATCCAGGCGCCCATGGAGGAGCCGACCAGGACCTGCTTGCCCTTGGTGAAACGACGGAAGACGGCAAGGCTTTGCCCGAGCCATTTCGAAATGGTGCCATCGGCAAAGGCGCCGCCCAATTCGCCGTGGCCGGAATAGTCGTGGCGCAGGAAGGCGCGACCTTCCTTTGCCGTCCACTCAGCCAGCGTCTCGGCCTTGGTGCCCAGCATGTCGGATTTGTAGCCGCCGAGCCAGACGACGCCTGGCGCAGCCCCCGGCGCGCGTCTGACGGCGATATCGGTTCCCTCGACTTCCAGAAACTCAGGCGCAGTGGCGGTCATGGCTTTCCCTCACGCCGGGTCTTTTGGCACAGCCGGGCGTTCAACGAAAAGCGGCCTGCAACTTTCTTTGCTTGGTGCAAGCTCGCGATCAGGTGATTTCCTGAGAAGGCTGTGCTATTGACTTGCGCCGCGCGCTCACCACATTGGCGCGTCCTGAACATCCGAACTGAAGAACCCCGAACGAAACGGCTCAAGGAGACCACGACCATTCGCAGACCTTTCAAAGCAGCGGCGCCCACCAAGGATGGGCCGCGCTCCAACCGCGACATCCGGGTTCCCCGGGTCCAGCTTATCGACGCAGAAGGCCAGAACCGCGGCGACGTTTCCATCAACGACGCATTGCTGCTAGCCGAAGAGGCCGGGCTCGATCTGGTCGAGATATCGCCCAATGCGGTACCGCCTGTCGTCAAAATCCTCGATCTCGGCAAGCTGAAATACGCCAATCAGAAGAAGGCGGCCGAGGCGCGCAAGAACCAGAAGGTCATCGAGATCAAGGAGATCAAGATGCGCCCGAACATCGACAGCCACGACTATGAGACCAAGATGAAGGCCGTGCGGCGCTTCTTCGAGGAAGGCGACAAGGTCAAGCTGACGCTGCGCTTCCGTGGCCGCGAGATGGCGCATATGGAACTCGGCATGCAGCTTCTGAACAAGGTCCGCGAGGAAGTGGCGCCGATCGCCAAGGTCGAAGCGGAACCGAAGCTTGAAGGCCGCCAGATGATGATGGTGCTGGCACCCCGCTGATCACGATCAGTTCAGCGTGGTCATCGCGCTTTAAATCCGCCTGAATCATACCCCAGGGCGTCCCGGCGATCGGCGGGACGCCTTTTCTTGTCCAGACGCTGCAATCGCCGGCTGGAGCAAGGATAGCTCTGAACCCCTCGACGATCGGATTCCGACATGGTCAATGAAGTAAAGCCTGCCGACGTCAAGGACTTCAAATATGGGCTGGGCAACTACCAGCACACGCGCCGGATGGTACTTGCGGTGCTCGTCGTCGTCCTGTTCGCAGCACTCCTGTTCGGGCAGTCGACCTTTCCACCAGACACCCCGGTGCATGAGTCCATCGAAATGTTCGGCGTGCTTTTGATCTTCCTCGGCGTCGTCGGACGCTTGTGGTCGACGCTCTATATTGGCGGACGCAAATCCTCCGAGGTGGTGACCGGCGGCCCCTATTCGATCACCCGCAACCCGCTCTATGTCTTCTCGAGCGTCGCCGCCGCCGGCGTCGGCGCGCAGATCGGCTCGATCACGGCGACGATCGGCTTTGGGCTGCTCTGCGCGGGCGCCTTCTACATCGTCATCCTGCGCGAGGAGAAATTCCTCAAGGAGGCCCTCGGCGCGCCATACCAGGCCTATCTGGCGAAGGTGCCGCGCTTCTTTCCGAAGCTTTCGCTTTATGAGGAAGGCGATACCGGCAGCTTCAAGCCGCGCCTGCTGTTGACCACTTTGCTCGACGGCCTGGTGTTCCTGGTGGCGCTGCCGGTCTTCGAAACCATCGATGGCGCGCAGCAGTCAGGGATACTGCCGGTGCTGTTCCGACTGCCATAACGTCGCATCCCGGCAGGTGTTGCGCGCAAGCCTGCTTTGACGTATAGGACCGCCGTTCCAAGAAAACCGCCCGGCAGGGCATGCCGTGGCGGTTTCATTTGCTTTTCGGGCTTTGGTCGGCCCGAAGCGAACAAAACAAGAGGCGCGGAGTGCCGAAGGCACGACAGGGACCTCATAGAAACGGAGTAGCAAAATGCCCAAGATGAAGACCAAATCGGCCGCCAAGAAGCGGTTCAAGATCACAGGTACGGGTAAAGTCCTGTCGGCTGCGGCCGGCAAGCGTCACGGCATGATCAAGCGTTCCAACAAGTTCATTCGAAATGCCCGCGGCACGATGGTTCTGGCTGAACCGGATGGCAAGAAGGTCATCAAGAATTTTCTGCCGAACGGCCTCTAAGGCATTCGGTCCGGACACGCATTTGTTTTACGCAATTCCGAACGGAAAACCGCCAGGGCATTTTTCCTGGAATTGCTTTTAAGGAGATCATGACATGGCACGCGTAAAGAGAGGCGTCACCTCGCACGCCAAGCACAAGAAGGTCCTGAAAGCCGCCAAGGGCTTCTACGGCCGCCGCAAGAACACCATCCGCATCGCCAAGCAGGCGGTGGAAAAGTCGCTGCAGTACGCCTATCGCGACCGCAAGAACCGCAAGCGCTCGTTCCGCGCGCTGTGGATCCAGCGCATCAACGCCGCGACCCACGAGCACGGCCTGACCTATGGTCGCTTCATCGACGGCCTCAACAAGGCCGGCATCGAGATCGACCGCAAGATCCTGTCGGACATGGCCATCCACGAGCCGCAGGCGTTCGCCGCTCTCGTGGCCAAGGCAAAGGTCGCGCTCGAATACCTCAAGAACACCACGCCGAACGCTTTTGAAAGCGCTGTCGCTTAAGACCAGCGCTTCCCAAGCATTCGCAATTCTGATTTGGGGAACCCGCGCTGGCACGGCTGGCGCGGGTTTTTCTTATGCCTAATCGGGTCTGGAACATGAGCGACATGGAAACTCTCGAAAATTCCCTAATGGCCGACATCGCCTCGGCCGCCGACGAGGCGTCGATCGAAGCCGTGCGCGTTTCGGCGCTCGGCAAGAAGGGCTCGGTCTCCGAAATGCTGAAGACGCTGGGCGCGATGAGCGCCGAGGAGCGGCAGGTGAAGGGACCGGCGATCAACGGTCTGAAGAACCGCGTCACCGAGGCGCTCACCCAGCGCAAGGCCGAGCTAAAGGATGTGGCGATCGCCGCAAGGCTCGCCGCCGAGACGGTCGACGTGACGCTGCCGGTGCGCCAGTCGCCGGCCGAGCGCGGCCGCATCCATCCGATCAGCCAGGTCATCGACGAGATCGCGGCGATCTTCGGCGACCTCGGCTTCGCCATCGCCGAAGGCCCGGATATCGAGAGCGACTACTACAATTTCACCGCACTGAATTTCCCCGAGGGGCATCCGGCGCGCGAGATGCACGACACCTTCTTCTTCCAACCGGACGAGAAGGGCGAGCGCAAGCTGTTGCGCACCCATACCTCGCCGGTGCAGATCCGCACCATGGAGCGGCAGAAGCCGCCGATCCGCATCGTCATCCCCGGCAAGACCTACCGCCAGGATTCGGACGCCACCCACTCGCCGATGTTCCATCAGGTCGAGGGGCTGGTGATCGACAAGTCGGCCAACGTCGCCAACATGAAGTGGGTGCTGGAGGAGTTCTGCAAGGCCTTCTTCGAGGTGCCGAGCGTCAAGATGCGCTTCCGCCCGTCCTACTTCCCGTTCACCGAACCGAGCCTCGAGGTCGACATCCAGTGCGACCGATCGCGGCCCGGCGAAGTGCGCTTCGGCGAAGGCTCCGACTGGATGGAGATCCTCGGTTGCGGCATGGTGCATCCCAACGTGCTGCGCGCCGGCGGGCTCGACCCCGACGAATATCAGGGTTTTGCCTGGGGCATGGGCATCGACCGCATCGCCATGCTGAAATACGGCATGCCGGACCTGCGAGCCTTCTTCGATGCCGACGTGCGCTGGCTGTCGCATTACGGCTTCCGGCCGCTCGACATGCCGACGCTGTTCGGGGGCCTAAGCGCATGACAGCGCCCCACACTGGCGGCTGCCGTTGCGGCGCAGTGCGGTTCGAGGCCTCGGCCGAACCGCATCATGTCAGCTATTGCCATTGCGGCGATTGCCGGCGGGCGAGCGGCGCGCCGGTGTCGGCCTTTGTCGGCTTCCTGACCGAACAGGTCGCCTTCACCGGCAAGGCGCTGAAGATGTACGAGAACGGGCCGGTGACGCGCTCGTTCTGCGGCATCTGTGGCTCGCCGATCGCCTATGTCGACGAGCGGCTGGAAGACCACATCTATTTCATGCTCGGCGCCATGGACATGCCGGCCTATTTCAAACCGACGCACCATGCCCATGTGCTCGAACAACTCCCTTTCCTGCATATGCCGGACGACTTGCCGAGACACCTGAAGACCAGCGTGCCGAGACCATCGTCGTCCAACCAAGACGGAACACAGTCATGAAATTCACCCTCTCCTGGCTCAAGGATCACCTCGAGACCGACGCTTCGCTGACGGAAATCGTCGAGCGGCTGACCTCGATCGGCCTCGAAGTCGAACATGTCGATGACAAGGCCGGCCTGAAACCCTTCGTCATTGCTAAGGTGCTGACGGCGGTGCAGCATCCCGATGCCGACCGGCTGCGCGTGCTGACCGTCGACACCGGCGACGGCAAGGCTCCCATTCAGGTCGTCTGCGGCGCGCCGAACGCCCGTGCGGGCCTGATCGGCGCCTTCGCGGCGCCCGGCACCTATGTTCCCGGCATCGACGTGACGCTGACGGTCGGCAAGATCCGCGGCGTCGAGAGCCACGGCATGATGTGCTCGGAGCGCGAGCTGGAGCTGTCGGACGAGCATCACGGCATCATCGACCTGCCCGCCGATGCGCCTGTCGGTACCAGCTTCGCCGCCTATGCGCATCTCGACGATCCGGTGATCGAGATCAACCTGACGCCGAACCGGCCGGACGCGACCAGCGTCTACGGCATCGCCCGCGATCTCGCCGCGAGCGGGCTCGGTCGCCTCGTCGGCGGCGCGATCATGCCGCATGCCGGCAGCGGCATGTGCCCGATGAAGGTGACGATCGAAGCGCCGGAGCTTTGCCCCGGCTTCGCGCTGCGGCTGGTGCGCGGCGTCAAGAACGGCCCGTCGCCGAAATGGCTGCAGCAACGGCTGATCGCCATCGGGCTCAGGCCGATCAGCGCGCTGGTCGACATCACCAATTACGTCACCTTCGACCGCGGCCGGCCGCTGCATGTGTTCGATGCGAAAAAGGTCAACGGCAATCTGACCGTCCGGCGGGCACGCGACGGCGAGAAGGTGCAGGCGCTCGACGATCGCGAATACACGCTGACCCCGGAAATGTGCGTCATCGCCGACGAGGACGGCGTCGAATCGATCGCCGGCATCATGGGCGGCGAGCATTCGGGCTGCGACGAGAACACCACCGACGTGTTGATCGAATCCGCGCTTTGGGACCCGATCACCACCGCGCGCACCGGCCGCACGCTCGGCATCATCACCGATGCACGCTACCGTTTCGAGCGCGGCGTCGACCCGGAATTCATGGTGCCTGGCGTCGAGCTGGCGACGAAACTTGTGCTCGATTTCTGCGGCGGCACGCCGACGGAGATGGAGGTGACCGTCTATAGCGGACACAAGCCGAAGATCGTTGCCTTCCCACTGTCGGAAGTGAAGCGGCTGACCGGCATCGAAGTGCCCAGGGCGGAAAGCCTCGACATCCTGTCGCGCCTCGGCTTCGAGCCGCAGGGTTCGGGCGAGGTCGTCGACGTGAAGGTTCCGTCCTGGCGGCCGGATGTCGACGGCAAGGCCGACCTGGTCGAGGAAGTCATGCGCATCCACGGCGTCGACAACATCGTGCCGCAGCCGCTTGGGTCGCACGACGCGGTCAATTCCAAAATCCTGACCACGCTGCAGATCCGCACCCGCACGGCCAAGCGGGCGCTGGCCGTGCGCGGCATGATGGAGGCCGTCACCTGGTCGTTCATTCCAGCCAAGCACGCCGAACTGTTCGGCGGCGGCCAGACGGCGCTGAAGCTCGCCAACCCGATCGCCGCCGACATGTCCGACATGCGGCCGTCGCTGCTGCCCGGCCTGATCGCGGCCGCGCAGCGCAACGCCGACAAGGGCATTGGCGACGTAGCGCTGTTCGAAGTGTCGGGCACCTATGAGGGCGACGGCGCCGACCAGCAGCGGCGCGTCGCCGCCGGCGTGCGCCGCGGCACCGCCAAGCTCGACGGCTCCGGCCGCAACTGGGCTGGCAATTCAGGCCCGGTCGGCGTGTTCGACGCCAAGGCCGATGCGATCGCCGCACTCGAAGCCTGCGGCGCGCCGGTCGAGCGGCTGCAGGTCGAGGCCGGCGGCCCGGACTGGTACCATCCCGGCCGCTCCGGCACGATCAAGCTCGGGCCAAAAGTCGTGTTGGGTACGTTCGGCGAATTCCATCCGAAGACGCTGGAGGCGCTGGATGTCTCCGGCCCGCTGTGCGGCTTCGAAGTGTTCGTCGATGCCGTGCCGGAGCCGAAGGCCAAGCCGACGCGGACCAAGCCGAAGCTGGAGCTCTCCGCCTTCCAGGCGGTGAAGCGCGATTTCGCCTTCGTCGTCGACAGAGGGGTCGAAGCCGGCACGCTGGTGCGCGCGGCTTTGGCCGCCGACAAGAAGCTGATCACCGGCGTCTCGGTGTTCGACATCTTCGAAGGCGCGTCGCTCGGTGCCGCCAAGAAGTCGATCGCCATCGAGGTGGCGATCCAGCCGGTCGAAAAGACGTTGACCGACGAGGATTTCGAGGCGCTGGCCAAGCGCATCGTCGAGAATGTCGGCAAGCAGACGGGTGGCGTGCTGAGGGCGTAGAGCGGCTAACGCCGCCCTACGCATTTTGCCTTTTTCGCAATTCCGGACGGAAAACCGCTACGCACTTTTCCTGGAATTGCTTCTGAGGATTGCCGACAGGTGGCGAATCGCTCTCCAAAGGGCGATGGACCATCTTCGCTATGCCGGCCTTCCTTTCGAAGAACAGCGCGGCGCGTTTCTCGACATCGTCGCGGCTGAACCGCTGCTTGCCGAAGCGTTGGCGCGGGCACGCCAGCTTGACCTGCCGGACTGGCTGGTGGTGTCCGGCGCGCTCTACAATTCCGTCTGGAACCATTTGACCGGCAAGCCGTCCGGCTATGGGATCAAGGATGTCGACCTGTTCTATTTCGACGACACGGATCTGTCCTACGAGGCCGAAGACGCGGTCATTCGCCGGGCGGCGCGGCATTTCGAGGGGCTGACGCTGCCAGTCGAAGTGCGCAACCAGGCGCGGGTGCATCTGTGGTATCCGGCCAAGTTCGGGCAGCCCTGCCCGCAGTATACGAGTTCCAGCGATTCAGTTCGCCATTTCGCTTCGAAGACCCATGCGGTGGGTGTCCGATACGATGCGGATGGGCTGCTTGACCTCGTGGCGCCGTTCGGGCTCGACGATATTTTCTCGTTCCGCATCACGCCGAACCGGGCGATGGATAACCGGCGCACACATGAGGCGAAGGGTGCGAGAGCCAGGGAGAACTGGCCGGAGATTGCTGTTGTGCCGTGGTAGGACCGCTATGCCCTAACGCTTGGCTCGGTGATGCCGAATCCAGAAATGTCCCGCCGACGTCTCGCAACCTTCCGAGCCGCAAAGCCATCGAAAAAGGGGGCGCCTAAGCGCCCCTCTTTTCTAATCACCCAATGATCACGCTCACCTATTCACCAGCGCCAGCAACTCTTCGGTGTAGCGCTTGCCGACGACCTTGTCCGGCGAGAGCGCGTCGCCGATGGCCGCCACCTCGGCCTTGCTCAGCTCGATATCCGCCGCCGCGATGTTCTGCTCCAGATGGCTGATTTTGCGCGCGCCGGGGATGGGCACGATGAAATCGCCCTGGTGGATCACCCAGGCAAGCGCCAGCTGTGCCGCCGTCACGCCCTTGTCCGCCGCCATCTCCTCCAGCGTGGCGACGAGCGCGGCGTTGGCGGCCATGTTCTCGGCCTGAAGCGCGGCAAGCGTGCGCCGGAAATCGTCGTCGCCGAAATCCTCCGGCTTCTGGATCTTGCCGGTCAGGAAGCCGCGGCCGAGCGGGCTGAACGGCACGAAGCCGATGCCGAGTTCGCGGCAGGTGTCGAGGACTTCGCCTTCCGGATCGCGGGTCCACAGCGAATATTCGCTCTGCAGCGCCGAAATCGGATGGACGGCATGGGCCCGGCGGATGGTGGCGGCGCTCGCCTCCGACAGGCCGAGCGCGCGCACCTTGCCCTCGCGCACCAGCTCGGCCATGGCGCCGACGGTGTCCTCGATCGGCACCTGGGGGTCGACGCGGTGCTGGTAGAAGAGGTCGATGACATCGGTGCCCAGCCGCTTCAGCGACGCTTCGGCCACCGCCCTGACGTGCTCGGGCCGGCTGTCGACGCCGGCCATGGCGTCGATGCCGGCGTCTTGCTCGAGCGATCCTGAAGCCGAACTTGGTGGCGATCATCACCTTGTCCCGGAACGGCTTCAGCGCCTTGCCGAGCAGGATTTCGTTCTCGTAACGGGCCATAGACCTCGGCCGTGTCGAAGAAGGTGACGCCGAGCTCGACGGCGCGATGCAGCGTGCGGATCGCGTCCTGCTCTTCCTGGCCGCCATAGGCATGGCTCATGCCCATGCAGCCGAGGCCGACAGGCGAGACGTTCAGTTCCGTGCCTAGCTTGCGGGTTTGCATCACGCTTCTCCTTTGTTTGCTTGTTTGCGATGCCGGAGAGATAGCGCCTTGCTTCACGTTCGATAATCGGCTCTTGATTGCACGGGTTGCTCTAAAAGATAGATCAATGAACCGAGCTCACCTTTCCCAGCTGGCGGTGCTGGCAACCGTCGCCCAATGCGGCAGCTTTCGCGGCGCGGCCAGGGAGCTGGCGATTGCGCCTTCGGCGGTCAGCCACGCGGTGTCCAGCCTGGAGGCGCGGCTCGGCGTGCGGCTTCTGGCGCGCAGCACGCGCAGCGTCGCGCCAACTGAAGAGGGAGCGCAGCTGCTGGAGCGGCTCGGCCGGCACTCTCTGAGATCGATCTCGCGCTGGAATCGGCGGTCGAGGCACGCGACCGGCCGGCCGGCAATCTCCGGCTGACCGTGCCGCGCACGGCCGCGCATCTTGCGCTGACGCCCCGGCTTGGCGCCTTTGCCCAGGCCTATCCCGACATCGTGCTGGAGATCGTCATCGAGGATCGCTTCACCGATGTGGTCGAAGGCGGCTTCGATGCCGGCGTGCGGCTCGGCGAAAGCCTGCAGCGCGACATGATCGCGGTGCGCATCGGGCCCGACATTCGCGGCGCCGTCGTCGCCGCGCCGTCCTATTTCGCGACCATGCCCAGACCGCGTCACCCGCGCGATCTCGCAGATCACCGCTGCATCCGCTTCCGCTTCTCCAGCGGCATCCTCTACCGTTGGGAATTCGAGAAGGGCGGGGAAGAGATCGAGTTTGCCGCGCAAGGGCCGCTGATCCTCGACGAGGACATCTGATCGCCCAGGCCGCGATCGACGGCGCTGGGCTTGCCTTCGTGTTCGAGGACTATGTTCGCGATGCCATCGGCGACCGCAGGCTGATCCGCGTGCTTGAGGACTGGTGCCCGACCTTCGACGGCTTCTTCGTCTATTATCCGAGCCGGCGGCAGATGCGGCCGGCATTGCGCGCCTTCGTCGACTTCTTCAAGGTGAGTGGTTGACCGGACGAAAAATGATCCGGCAATCGTTGAGTGGCCATGGCGACAATGATCACCAACAACACGAACCGCTATGGCTGGGCGGCGATCGCGCTGCATTGGCTGATCGCGTTGATCTTCATCGGCCAGTTCGCGCTCGGCTTCATCATGGTGCGAATCGAGAGCCAGCGCACCGCCTTCGAGCTGATCCAGCTGCACAAATCCTTCGGCTTTCTGCTGCTCGGCCTGGTGATCCTGCGCATCGCCTGGCGGCTCGGCAATGCGGCGCCGGCGCTGCCACGCTCGGTCGGAGCCTTGGAGCGGCGGACGGCGCCGCTCGCGCATTTTGCGCTCTACGCGTTCCAGCTTGCCTTGCCGCTTTCCGGCTGGGCGCTGGTCTCGGTGTCGGTGCTGGAAATCCCCAGCATGCCGTTCAACCTGTTCGTCATGCCGAACCTCCCGCTTGCCATGTCGGACGCGGCGGAGAACATCTGGGCAGCGGCGCACTGGTATCTTGCCTATGCCGGCATCGCGCTTGTCGTCCTGCATGCGCTGGCTGCGCTGCGGCATCATTTCTGGCTGCGCGACAGCGTGCTCGTTCGCATGATCACACCTTCGTCAGATCAAGAGATGGAATAGGACGGGCGGCTGATACGTTCATGGGGGCGAGGACGCAGACAGTGCGTGTCTCCAGAAGGAAAAAACCCATGTATGCACGCATCCTCGGATTGGCGGCTTTCGCCGCTTGTCTTGCCATGCCTGTTTTCGCCGCGGTGGCGCTGAGCGACGCCGCCGGCAGCTATACGATCAGCCCGGGCGCTTCAAGCATCCGCTTCACCATCGGCAAGGCCGGCGGCGGCGGGCTCGACGGCGCCTTCGCCCGTTTCAAGGGTACGATCCGCATCGACAAAGCGATGTCGGGCGCTCCGCTGTCAATCTCACCATCTATCCGGAGAGCGTCGGCACCGGCCAGAACCGCATCGATGCCTTCCTGCGCTCCGACGCGGTGTTCGACGCGGCCAACAGCCCGGAAATCCAGTTCCGCTCGACAAGTGTCAAACGCACCAGCGACACGACGGCTTTGGTCACCGGCCAGTTGACGGCGCGCGGCAAGACATTCGCCGAAAAATTCACCGCCGAACTCGGCGGTCTCAAGGGTGGCACGATCAAATTCCATGTCACCGGCAAGGTGCTCAGGTCGCGCTACGGCATGGATGTCGGCACGCCGATCTATTCCAACGTCGTCAACTTCGACATGACGCTGACAGGGAGAAGGGGCTGAACGATCGCAGAACCGGGCCACCTGTCCTCACTTCGTGAGGCGAGGTACTCAGGGTCTCCCGCATTGGCTTTTCCATCGATTTCGGGCAAACCTCGACGCCTGCAAATTAGAGATGGAGAAGCCGGATGTTCCGATGGGGTGTTTTGTCGACGGCCAAGATCGGCCGCGAGCAATTGTTGCCGGCGATCGTCGAGGCGGAGAACGGCGTGCTGTCGGCGATCGCCAGCCGCGACCTGTCGAAGGCCCGAGCGCTGGCCGACCGTTTCGGCGCGCCGCATGCCTTCGGCTCCTATGAGGAGCTGTTGGCTTCCAAGGACATCGACGGCGTCTATATCCCGCTGCCGACCTCGCAGCATGTCGAATGGACGGCCAAGGCCATCGAGGCCGGCAAGCATGTGCTGGTCGAGAAGCCGCTGGCGCTCGACGCCAAGGACATTGCATCGCTGATCAAGCTGCGCGAGGCCAAGAAGGTGCTGGTCTGCGAGGCCTTCATGGTCATCTACCACCCGCAATGGATCAAGGTGCGCGACCTCATCGCCAGCGGCGCCATCGGGCGGCTGCGCCATGTGCAGGGCGCGTTCTCCTACTACAATGTCGACCCCAAGAACATGCGCAACCAGCTCGATCTCGGCGGCGGCGCGCTGCCAGACATCGGCGTCTATCCGACGGTGTCGACGCGCTTTTCGACCGGCAAGGAGCCGTTGCGCGTGCAGGCGACGATCGAGCGCGACAAGACTTTCGGCACCGACATCTACTCCTCGATCCGAGCCGATTTCGGCGATTTCGAATTGTCCTTCTACCTGTCGACGCAGATGGCGGCCCGGCAGGTGATGGTGTTCCACGGCGAGAAGGGTTTCATCGAGGTGTTCTCGCCGTTCAATGCCGGGCTCTACGACCATCACCGCATCGAGTTGCACAACCAGAACCACACGGAAGCCCAAGTCTTCCGCTTCCCCGGCACGCGGCAATACAGGCTGGAGGTCGAGACTTTCGCGCGCGCGGCCCAAGGCGGCAAGGAGCGCGTCTTCACGCTGGAGGAATCGGTGCTTAACCAGAAGGTCATCGACGCCATCTTCCGTGCCGGCGGCAAGGACGGCTGGGAGAACGTCTGATACTTTTCTAAAGCCTTGGGGGGAGAAAAAGATGGCTGACGATGCGGATGTGATCATTGTCGGCGCGGGGCTGGCGGGCCTCGTTGCGGCGGCGGAGCTGGCCGAGGCCGGCAAGAAAACCATCATCGTCGACCAGGAGCCGGAGCAGTCGCTGGGCGGCCAGGCGTTCTGGTCGTTCGGCGGCCTGTTCCTCGTCGATTCGCCCGAGCAGCGGCGGCTGCGCATCCGCGATTCGCACGATCTGGCGCTCGAGGACTGGCTGGGCACCGCCGGCTTCGACCGGCCGGAGGATCACTGGCCGCGCAAGTGGGCCGAGGCCTATGTCGCCTTCGCCGCCGGCGAGAAGCGCTCCTGGCTGCATGCAGCGGGGCATGACGCTTCTTCCCGGTCGTCGGCTGGGCCGAGCGCGGCGGCGTATGGCGCATCGGCCACGGCAATTCGGTGCCACGCTTCCACATCACCTGGGGCACCGGCCCCGGCGTGCTCGAACCTTTCGTCCGGCGCGTGCGCGAGGCCGAGAAGCGCGGGTCTGATCAGCTTCAGGTTCCGCCACCGCGTCAACGAGCTGACGCGGTCGGGCGGCGCGTCGACTGGCGTGCGCGGCGAGATCCTGGAGCCGAGCACTAGTCGAGCGCGGCCGCACGAGTTCGCGCGACGATTGTCAGGCGATTTCGAGCTCAAGGCGCAGGCGGTGATCGTCGCCTCCGGCGGCATCGGCGCCAATCCACGATCTGGTGCGCAAGAACTGGCCGCAGCGGCTGGGCGCGCCGCCGAAGCGCATGATCACCGGCGTTCCCGACCATGTCGACGGCCGCATGCTGGCGATCACCGAGCAGGCCGGCGGCAGCCTCATCAACCGCGACCGCATGTGGCACTATACCGAGGGCATCCAGAACTGGGACGCCGATCTGGACCGACCATGGCATCCGCATCCTGCCCGGCCCGTCCTCGCTGTGGCTCGACGCGCGCGGCAAGCGCCTGCCGGTGCCGCTCTATCCGGGCTTCGATACGCTGGGCACGCTCAGGCACATCATGAGCACCGGCTACGACTATTCCTGGTTCGTCCTGACCCAGAGGATCATCCAGAAGGAGTTCGCGCTGTCGGGCTCCGAGCAGAACCCGGACCTGACGAACAAGAGCTGGCGGCAAGTGCTGGGGCGCGCCACATCAGGCATTCCGGGTCCGGTGAAGGCGTTCATGGAAAAGGGCGAGGATTTTATCGTCGAGGCCGAATTGCCGGCGCTGGTGGCCCGCATGAATGCGCTGGCCGGCGGCGAGCCGCTGCTCGAACTGGCCCAGGTCGAGCGCGAGATCCGTGCCCGCGACATGCAGCTCGACAATCCGTTCTCCAAGGACATGCAGATCACCGCTTTGCGCGGCGCGCGCGCCTATCTCGGCGACAGGCTGATCCGCACGGCCAAGCCGCACAAGATGCTCGATCCGGCAAACGGGCCGCTGATCGCGGTGCGCCTCAACATCCTCACCCGCAAGACGCTGGGCGGCCTGCAGACCGACCTCGACAGCCGTGTTCTCGGCGCCGACGGCCAGCCCGTCGAAGGGCTCTATGCGGTCGGTGAAGCCGCCGGCTTCGGCGGCGGCGGCATGCATGGCTATGCCGCGCTGGAAGGCACCTTCCTCGGCGGCTGTATCTTCTCGGGCCGCAGCGCGGGGCGGGCGGCTGCTGGTGCGGTGGTCTGAACGATAGAACGGTGTTGCTACACGCTCGTGAAGTCGGTGGCACCTCATATGCTGCATCATTCCAGCAATTGATTCTTCCTCGACGAAGTCGATCCCCGAAAAAGCATTACGACGCCCGGAGACTTCGCAATGAGCCGCCTCCGGCAAGTTTGAATACTTTCCTAAGCAAGACCGTCTCATACGGTGGGTACCCACGCGCTTTAACAAATGCTAATATTCTTCGTTACTCGGGAACGTCGCAATGTCCAAGATTTGCTTGTTGTGCGCGTGCCTTCTTTTTCTGGCAGGATTGTCGACACCGGCATCCTCACAGGTCGAAATCGGCCAGCGCAACCAGAGACATGCACTTGTTATCGGCAACTCTGCCTACCGCTATGCGCCATCGCTCGGCAACGGGGTGAATGACGCGAATGCGATCGCTCGAGTTTTGGAGGAGATGGGTTTTGAGGTTACCCTTGGCCTGGATGCTGACGCGTCAACGTTTAGGGAACTCATCGGAAAATTCAGGCGAAACTTGCAGCCGGGTGACGTCTCCCTTTTTACTACGCCGGACACGGGCTCCAAGCGAACGGAGAAAACTACCTATTGCCTGTCGATGCCGCACTTCAACGTCCGGCGGACTTGGCTCTAGAAGCTGAGCGCTTGCAAGATATTATTTCAGCCATGACGGCCGAGGAAAATACCGCCATCGTCCTTCTCGATGCGTGTCGGGACAATCCTTTCGTCAAGCAATTAAATGGACAGAGTCAAAGTCGCGGCCTTGCAATAGGAAAGGGGCTGGGAGCCTTGGATGCTGGCAGGGGAGTCTTTATCGGCTTTGCAACACAGCCCGGCAATGTGGCTCTCGATGGAGCCGCCAATCATAGCCCTTTTGCAGACTCTCTTGTGAAGCGCATGAAGACTCCTTCAATCGACATTGAAATTCTTATGCGTCGCGTCCGGTTAGACGTCATGAATGCGACTTCTGGCAGGCAGGTCCCCTGGAGCAACTCGTCCTTGGTGGAGCCAGGATTCTCATTCAACCCAGATGCCGCATCGAATCAGTCTCCGTCAGCACTCCATGAGCCAGACATCAATACGGCGACAGAACTCGAATTTTGGAGATCGATCAAGGATACATCCGATGTCTCGATGTATCGTGCTTATCTAGCGGCATTTCCGAATGGTGCATTCATCCAAATTGCTAAGAGCCGAATTGCTAAGTTCGAGGCACCTGCGCCGCCACGCAAGAAAAACCTGCCAAAGAAAGTCAGTCGTAAGCCGCAAGCCTCGTTGCCTATCAACAAGCCTCCCGCCAATCGTTCAGCGGAAACGACCGCACCTGCTAAACCGGAAGCCGTTGGACGATGCAGGGATGGCAATAAGGAGCAATGTCGCCAAAACTGCAGAGAAGGCAGGAAGCGTGCCTGTCGCAAGCTGCAGCAGCTTGGGGGTTAAAAACGCGGATGACTGCCTTGTGTACCGACTTCGGGCGCGTCGTGGCGGGGAGTGGTTGACCCGAGATCCGACGACGCGATGCGAGGGCATGCCGCCGCCAGATTATCGGCTGGCAAGGACCATGCGGTTGCCTTCGCTGTCGCGGAATTCGGCGACGGTGCGGCCCGGCTGCCACGGTGCTTCCTGCGGCTCGGTGACGATCTCGACGCCACGCGCCTTCAGGGCCGCGGTCGTCTGTTCGACATTGTCGTCGACCAGGACCAGCACCGGTTCCGTGCTTGGCGCTGCATTCGCCCGCCTGACGAAATGCAGGTTGGTGACCTCATGGGGAAATGCCAGCTCGATCCAACGCCAGCCACTGTCGCCCATCGGCTGATCGGCTATGAGCTGGCAGGCAAGGTGACCGGTGTAGAACGCCTTGGCGCGGTCCTGGTCGAACACGGGAAGTTCGGCAAACTGGATATGCATGATGTCTCTCCTCATCACAGAGACCGCGGCGCGGCCTCGACCGATGAAAGACGACGGAGACGATCTAAAAGATTCGCGGGATGCCGAGAATCTTTTTGGCGATGCGCAACGTCTTTCTCGTGCAGACCCACCAATCAGGAGACAACAATGGGCTACAATCTCATCCGCTACGGCGTGAAAGACGCCAGCATCGCCGAGAACCGGGCGCTGGTGGCGAAGGTGTTCGAGGCGCTCGACGAAACGAAGCCGCAATCCGTGCGCTATCTGGTGCTGGAGCTGGAGACTGGCGAGTTCGTCCATCTCGTCGGCCAGAACACGGACAGTTCCGCTCTTACCGGGCTCGATGCCTTCAAGGCGTTCAGCGCCGATCACGCAGAGCGGCGCTCCGGGCCACTCAGCAGATCGGCGGCAAAAATCGTCGGCAACTATCGTATGCTGACGGATGCCGATGAGGTTATGCCGGCCTGACCACGGGTGCCGGTATGGCGTCAGGACCAGCCACGCGGAGAACGAGGACAATGAGCACACAAAAACTCGACCGCGCGGCACTGGAGGCGATGCTTGCCGGACTGCGCCCGAAGCTGCATCGCTACTGCGCCCGCATGTCGGGCTCGGTGATCGACGGCGAGGACATCGTGCAGGAGACGATGCTGAAGGCGCTGCAGGCGCTCGACGGCAACGCCGTGGTTGAACGTCCCGAGCAATGGCTGTTTCGCATCGCCCACAATGCCGCGCAGGACCATCTGCGCCGGCGCCAGCGGGAGCGGTCGCGCATGACCGAGGCCGACATGACGACGATAGAGGATCCTTCCGCCGGTGCCGACGCAAGGCTCGCCGCTGCGGCCAGCCTGCGCAGCTTCATGCAGCTTTCGGTGGCGCAGCGCAGCGCCGTGATCCTCGTCGATGTGCTCGGCCTCAGCCTCTCCGAGACCTGCCAGGTGACGGGCGCGACGCTGGCTGCCACCAAGGCGGCACTGCATCGCGGCCGGGGCGAGTTGAGAGCGCTGGCATCGGAGGAGACGGTCATGCCGAGGCTCGATGCCGACGACGAGCGGCGCCTGCGCCGCTATGTCGACCTGTTCAACGCGCGCGACTTCGATGCGGTCAGGGCGCTGATCGCCGAGGATATCCAGCTTGAGGTCGTCAACCGCACCCGCCTCAGCGGCAAGGCGCAGGCCTCGACCTATTTCGGCAATTACGACCGCGCCAGCGACTGGGCGTTGTCGCTGGGCTTTGTCGAAGGCCAGCCGGCGGTCCTGATCCGTGATCCGCAGACGCCTGACGGCGCGGTGCGCGGCTTCATGCTGGTCGAGTGGCTGGACGAGCAAGTGATCGCGATCCGCGATTTCCGCTACGCGCCCTATTGCGTCACCGATGCGGATATCCGGCCGATCGAAGATTAGATGGTTGCCCTGGGAGGGTTCTCCCCTCTGGCCTGCTCACTGGTCGACAACAAGACGCAGCACTCGGGAGGCCGGCAACAGTCGCACACGCCTGCCCCAGTCAAAGGCAATAAAGTCCTGCTCGATGCCGTCGGCGAAAATCACGCCGCCTTCGTTCATGCCGCGAGGTGATCAGAAGAGGCGCCTTCGGTGATCTTTCCGGCGCGCAGCCTGGTGGCCGTGGCGACGCTTGGAAAGGGCTCGCGCACGAAAAGCCGACCGCGTGCTCCTCCGGCGCAAGCGCCAGATCGAGCTGCGTTGCGTCCATGATCGAGCGCGCCCAGCCGGTCGCGCCGGTGCCGGAGGCGACGATGAGGCCGCTGGACGAATGGTCTTCCGCTTCGCCCGCCGACCTCGATCCGGTAGCGCGCCGACTGGTGGCTGCGGTGGCCGACGAAGATCTCGTTGAGCGCGAGCAGCGGCTCGCCGTCGTCGAGCTCGGCCTCGACCATGGTGCGGCGCTCGACGCCGCGTCGCCAGCGAGCTCGGCGGCCAGCAGCCTGCGCCAGCCTGCCGGCGCGATGCGCACCAGCACGCCGTCATAGAGATCCGGCGTCCGGATTGACGCCGAGCACCGGCTGGCCGGCGAGATATTTGGCGACGTTGGCGACCAGCCCGTCCTGCCCGACCGGCGACGACGACGTCGTCGCGGCCGAACAGGAAGCGGTCGAAATCGGCGCGCTCGCACCAGCAGCCTGCCGCCAGTCCGCGGGCACGGCCGCGCGGGCCGCCTGCAGGACCGCGTGGAAGGCTGGTGGCGCGCCTCGACATCCTCGATGCTGCTGGCCGCGCGTCTCGCAGGAAGAAGCGCGCCTGCTCGCGCGTGCGCGTGGCGCGCGAGCAGAGGCTCGTAGTCGGTCTCGCGCGTGACGAAGACGCGCGCGGGGACGTGTTCGTCGCCATCGATCGCCCCCCTTCAGCGCGGCATCGACGAGTGCCGGGCCCTTGCGGAATTCGCCGAGCACGGTGGCGAGCAGGTCGGGCGTCGACGTTGACATGCTCGATCTTCTCCAGCTTGCCGGCGAGCTCGCGGGCGGCGAGGCCGAGCAGCACTGGCCGGCGGCAGGTCGCGGTAGATCGCGATGCGCTGCCGCTCCGCCTCGGCCCTGGCGCCTTCGACGGCGCGGATACGCTCGGCCTCGGCCGCCGCCTCCACCTGCTGCGCTTCCGCCACGCCGGTGGCGCGGTTGCGCGCATTCTCGGCCTCTTCGGCGATCAAGCAGCTTCTCGCGCCGCGCCAGCTCGTCTGGTTGGCCAGTTCGTTCTCGGCGATGGCGCGCTCCTTCTCGACGGCGAGCGCGCGCCGCTCGAAGGTCGCCTGGTCGGCCTTCTGCTGCAGCGCCTCGAAGGTCGGCGTCTGCAAGCGCGCGATCGAGCTCGCTTGTCGGAGCGAGGTTGGTGAGCCGTACCGTGACGGCGGCGACGCCGATGTCCGCCAGCGCCGGATCGGCGGCAACCACCGCCTGCAGCCGCTCGCGCAAGGGCGCGAGGCCGGCATCGAGCAGTCCGCGCACCGGCGCCTGCCCCAGATATTGCGCGCCGCCTGATTGGCGATGCCGGCAATGCCGCGCCTCGTATCGTCTCGATCGGCTCGCCATGCGTTCTGCCGGTTCTCAGGTCGATGCTGAAGTCGACGCGTTCGGCCAGCCGTTGCGGATCGACGACGTGCCAGCCGACAGTGCCCTGCACGGTGACGGTCTGGAAGTCCTGGCTGCGGCCCTTGACGAACAGCGTCATCTCGCGGTCGTCCATCGGCACTTCGGCGATGCTGGCGGTTGCCGGCGCGAACCAGAAGACCAGGCCGCGGCCGCTTTGCAGCACGCGGCCGTTGCGATAGCGGATGATATGGCTGCTTGCCTCGCTGCGAAGCTGGGCGATGAAGCCGAAAGTTGCGGATCGTAGCCATGATGGTTTCTCCCTCAATCGGTTACGGACGTTGAAAACGGTAAAGCTCCGCCGGGCGATAGGCCGTGCCTGCCTCATGGGCGCCCGTGGCAGCAAGCCAGCCCTTGTCGAGCATGGCGGCGGCGGAAGGCCGGCTTGTTGAGCGACGTGCCGAGAATTGCCTCATGCACATCCTGCAGCTGGCGCAGCGTGAACAGTTCGGGCAGGAGCGCGAAGCCGACATCCGAATAGTCGAGCTTGCCGCGCAGCCGCTGCACCGCCGATCGCCAGGATATCGGCATGGTCGAAGGCGAGCGTCAGCGCCCCGTTTTCCGGCGACACAACGCTTACACGGGCCGCCGGCCTCGCCGGACCACGGCACCTGGATCGCGGCCGGCAGCAGGGCAGGCATCGCCTGCAGCGCGGCGTCGAAGGCCGTCTCGGTGAGCAGCGCGAGATAGGCGACGCTGATGATGCGCATGCGCGGATCACGATCGACCGCACCGAACGTGTAGAGCTGCTCGAGGTAAGCGTGGCCGATCCCGGCCTTCTGGCGGAGCACCCGCGCGGCGGCGGCGTCAAGCGTCTCGTCGATGCCGACGAAGCCGCCCGGCAGCGCCCACCGGCCCTGATACGGCTGCTGATCGCGCTTGAGCAACAGGACGGCAGGCTTTCCATTCCGCACCCCCAGCAGGACCAGGTCGACTGCCATCGACGGCCGCTGGAACGCGTTCGGGTCGTAACCCCTGAGGAAATCCGTCTCGTCCATTGGTGCGCCCTCACTCTAATATGCAAGATACATATATCTTGTTTGCATATATGTCAACGAGGTGCGCCATGGAAGGGTCAAGTCGTTAACAATTCATGCAAGGAGACGCAGATATTGTTGGTCAGCAGCAGCCCGAGAAGTGAGCCATCTCATTGCACAATAATCCCGCCGAGGCAGCCGATTTGCAGCTTGTCATTCACAATGACGACCAGACCCAGTGGGAGTTTGTCGTCGATCTCGTTCGCTCTGTCTTCGACCGATCGGAGGCCGAGGCCGAGGCCTTCGCCGCGACAGTGGCGCAGCAGGGAGAGGCTGCGTGCGGCAGCTATCCTTTCGCGGCGGCTAGGGCGAGACCAGGTGCTCGCGCCCGCCCTGCTCCACCATCTTGAGCCGGCTTTCAGGCCCGTCCGCTTCGAGGATAATGTAGCTCTCGTCGTCGCCGCCGACGAAGCTTAAGCCCGCTCCGGTCATCGAAGCACTGATCTTTACCGAGGGCTGGCCGTTGGGGTGGATCAGCCGGAACAGCACGGTTTCGCTCGCCCCTTCGACCTCGGGCTGGATGGACAGGCTGGCGCGCACCCGCCCCCGGGGGTCCACGAGCTCGAAGGCGCTGCCGCGAAGGATGCCCATGCCGCCCTGTGCGGTCGCCGGCAAAACTTGCGTCAACCCGATCCCCAAGAGCAAAACCAAATTGGCCGCAGTCAATACGCCAAGAACTACCTCGCGCCTCATCTATCATTCCTCCAATCATCAGCCGATCGGGAAATGTTGCGCCTCTTTTGCGGCAGTGCGGTGACCACCGTCTGGCGATTGCGGCGGACGAAAGGACCGGTCGCCAACTCGCACAATTCCAGAGTGGCGACAACAGCACGATGCACTGTGGCTAGAGCAACGCCAGGAAAAGTGCGTAGCGATTTTCCGTCCAGAATTGCGGAGATGAACTCGGCGTCGACTACCTGCTCGACCTGGGAACGGAGACGTGATCGGCTAACCGCCAAATTGGTGTTGTCGCCCACGAGTAGTGCGGGACCCGTTGCGGGCCATTCCACCTCCCGCGGGTGATGCCTCGGATGCCGACCAAAGATCTTGCGCTTCCACAGACCAAATCGCAGACCAATCTCTCTATTTGGCCTGCGGCGTTCTGCTAAGTCCTTGAAAATATGAAGCGATACCCTTCTATCATGATGCGACCGGTGCCCTACGTCCGGAGCCGAAGCATGGAGCGCAGGCTTGCGGCAATTCTCGCCGCCGACGTCGTTGGCTACAGCCGCCTTATGGAGGCTGACGAGGCGGATACTTTGGCACGCCTCAAGAGCACCCGCGAGAATCTGATCGATCCGAAAATTGCCGCTCATAAAGGGCGCATCGTAAAGCTCATGGGCGATGGCGCGCTGATAGAATTCTCCAGCGTGGTCGATGCGGTCGGTTGCGCCGTCGAAATCCAGCGGACGATGGCGGAGTGCAACGCCGAACTGCCGAAGGAAAAACAGCTCGAATTCCGCATTGGCGTAAACCTTGGCGATGTGATTGTCGAAGGGCAGGACATCTATGGCGACGGCGTGAATGTCGCGGCGAGACTGGAAGGATTGGCCGAACCCGGGGGCGTCCTGATTTCGGGAACGGCATTCGATCAGGTCGAGAGAAAGCTGGATTTTGAGTTCGAATTTTTGGGTGAACAACAAGCTCAAGAACATCGAAAAACCTGTTCGCCTGTATCGGGTAGGCCCGCGGGCACGCGCCGCGTCCGGGACAGTTCCAGCAAAACGCAAACGTCATGTCGAGTGGCGCCGGCTGACAGTCGCGGCGACGGCGCTGATCCTGATCGCCGGAGGTGTAGCGCTTTGGAAGGTGGTCGGGGACGGTTCAGGACCGCCGGTCGAGGTGGCCTCGCAAGGCAAGAATGGCGCTCCCGCTACCCGACAAGCCATCGATCGCTGTGTTGCCGTTCACCAACATGTCCGACGAGGCGGGGCAGGAGACACTTTACCGACGGCATGACCGATGACTTGATCACCGACCTTTCCAAGGTTTCCGGCCTGTTCGTGATCGCGCGAAACTCGACATTCGTTTACCGCGGCAAGCCGGTAAAAATCAGCCAGGTCGCCGAAGAACTTGGCGTGCGTTACGTTCTCGAGGGGAGCGTGCGGCGCGCCGGCGAGCAGGTGCGAGTCAACGCCCAGCTCATCGATGCCCTCACCGGCGGGCATGTGTGGGCGGACAGGTTCGATGGAAACGTCGCCGATATTTTTGCGGTCCAGGACGTTTTTGTCGCAAAGATCGTCGAAGCGTTGAAGGTCAATCTCACCACCACCGCAAAAACGGAAATTGCCCGCGCCAAGCCGGACAACATTGCAGCCAAGGAAGCTTTCGAAGAGGGTTGGAGCCTTTATCTCCGTTACAACGCAAAGGACACAGCTGCCGCCATCACTTCCTTGAAAAAAGCAACCGAACTTGATCCCGAATATGGGCGAGCTTATGCCGCCCTGGCGCTGGCCTACTTCCGCGTCGTTAAGTCACTCTGGGGTAAAGAACTCGGTAGGGACGAACCATATTTCTGGTGGGGAGCTCACGATTACGTAGAGCTGGCCAAGAAATATCCAACGTCACTGTCTTATACGGTCGAGGCATTGCGGGACGCATATCAAGGTCTGGCCGAAGACGCACGCAGGAATGCCGGTCGAGCGATTGCATTGGATCCCAACGACCCCGAGGCACATATCGCAATGGCTTGGGCGCTGACGATCTCAGGCGAACCTGCCGAGGCGCTGAATTTCGTCGCAACCGCCATGCGGCTCAACCCGAACTATCCAAGCCACTACGTTCTCGCTCGTGGATTGGCGCTTTTTGCAATGGGCGATCTGAAACAAGCGGCTGAGGTGTTCGGAGAAGGCGTCAGGCGAAACCCAGACGCAACTGCGCTCTTTCTACCTCTCAGTTCCGTGCTGGCGCAGCTCGGTCGCCGGGAAGAAGCGAGACAAATGCTACTGAAGTTCCGACCGGGTGTAGACCAGAAAGGGCTCGAAAACCTTCCCGACACCTTACACCTCTCGTTCAAATGGGATTATGAACACGCAAGCGTCCGGGAGCGCCTGAATGATGGTGTCCGTATCGCTGCGCTGCCGCTGGACGTCACCGTTGCGAGCCTGGAAGCAGAGCTTGAGACCGGCAATCCCTTTTCCCAGCAATACGCAACGAAGCGACTGGGCTGGTTTGGACCAGCGGCAGTACAAGCCGTTCCGGCTCTGGTTGAAGCGCTTAAGGTTGAATATCTCCGCCGGGAGGCCATCGAGGCGCTGGGAAAGATCGGGCCTCCGGCACGAGCTGCGATACCTGCGCTCGTGGCACTCCAGAATGAAGCTCTGGTTGGCATTTACGCAAAGGACGCGCTGTCCAAAATCAGAGGCAATTGATGGACCCTGGACGCGCGCCAGGGATTTCCGCTGTGGCCTACTTCGGACCTGCTGCGATGTCCGCTCCGGAGCCGCTGTTGGGGGACAAGGAGACATCAAACGCGTCCAGTCCGCCATCCCAATTTATGAGTACACAGGCCTA